>NZ_VULR01000001.1 GCF_009696605.1 Anaerosalibacter bizertensis
TCAGTCCGAAGATTTCACTATATATCCTTCGCTCGACTTGCATGTGTTAGGCACGCCGCCAGCGTTCATCCTGAGCCAGGATCAAACTCTCATAATAAAAGTTTTATCCTTCAGAACTAATTACTTCTGTATGTTAAACATACAGACTTAAGTTATGAATTATATTTAAATCAAAGTTATTAACTTAAGGACTTTTTTACACTGTTTAATTTTCTAGGTTCTTTTGTTGCTTTTTTGCTGACTTATTCAGTATAGCGTATTTTTTTTATTTTGTCAAGTCTTTTTTTGATTTATTTTTTGTTCTTTTTTTATGTTTTTTATCTAATTCGCTATATCGGTGACAGCTCTTAAAAATATATCAGTTTTTTTAGATTTTGTCAATAGTTTTTTGCAAAAATATTTAAAATTTATATTTTACGTCTTAAATATTACAATTGCTATAGAATTTGATAATATATAAATATAGTATGAACTTTTTTTGAAAGTGGTGATTAAATTGGATCTTCGTCAATTAGAAACTTTTGTTGAAGTTACAAATCTAAAGAGTTTTTCTAAAGCTGCAAAAAAATTATATATTACACAACCTACTGTCACAAGCCATATTCAAAACCTAGAAAAAGAACTCGGAACAATACTTATAAATCGTTCTGGAAAAAACATGTCACTTACAGAAGCAGGAGATATTCTTTATAAATATGCTATAAATATTATTAATACTTGTGAAATGGCCAAGTTTCAACTTGCTTCTTATAAAGGAAAGATTCAGGGACATCTAGAAATATGCTCTAGTTCCGTTCCTAGAAAATATGTCCTCCCGAATATTCTTAAAGAATTTGTTCTAAAATATCCAGATGTAACTTTTTCACTAACTGATAGAGATTCAAAAGAAGTTATAAGAAATATTCTAGATGGTGAAAATGACTTTGGAATAGTTGGAGCAAAATATCCATCTAAAAATTTAGATTATATTGAATTGATTGAAGACGAGCTTCTTCTAGTTACAGCTAATATCCCTAAGTTCTTTCAAGATAACTATTCTTATTTGGATAAGGAAATATTATTAAAAGAAAAAATAATATTTAGAGAAAAGGGTTCTGGAACTAGAAATCTTTTAGAAAGGGAGTTAGAAAAAAATAATATTAGTTCAAATCTTTTAAATATAATAGGATATATAGAGGATACCGAAACCATAAAAAAACTAATATCCCTTGGAATCGGAGTTAGTTTTTTATCTGAAAAAACTATACTTGAAGAATTAAATTTAAATAAATTTAAAGTATTTAATATTAAAGGGTTTGATCTTAATAGAAAATTTTATTTTGTCTATCATAAAAATAGACAACTCTCTCCACTAAGTGAAACTTTTAAAAATTTTATGTTAGAACATATAAATAAATCAGGCAATATTGCCTGATTTATTTATATTAATATTAAGCCAAATAAAATGCTTTATATCCTTTATATGTCATGTAAACATCTGCTTTACTTACAGCTTCATAAGGTCCATGCATACTTAAAACTGGTACTCCACAATCTACTACGTCCATACCATAATTAGCTAATATATAAGCTATGGTACCTCCTCCACCTTGGTCTACTTTTCCCAATTCACCTGTTTGCCATATAATATTATTTTCATTAAATACCCTTCTAATATAATTTATATATTCGGAGTTAGCATCACTACTACCTCCCTTTCCTCTAGAGCCAGTGTACTTCACTAAAGTAATACCTCTTCCTATATAAGCAGTATTTAACTTATCGAATACTTGAGGATAATTAGGATCAAAAGCAGCTGCTACATCTGCAGATAAAACTCTTGAATTTGACATAGCTCTTCTGATATTTACTGCATTACAATCTCCTTCTCCTAGCGCTACTAATTCTGCAACAATATTTTCAAAGAATTTAGAATGCATACCTGTATTTCCTACGCTTCCAATTTCTTCTTTATCTACAAATAATGCTACTGAAGTCCTCACAGGTTTTTCAACTTCTAATATAGCATTTAAGGATGTGTATGCACAAACCCTATCATCATGACCATAAGAAAGCACTAAACTTCTATCTATTCCTAAATCTCTTGCCTTACCTTCTGGTACTGCTACAATCTCAGCAGTTGTAAAATCTTCTTCAGTTATTCCATACTTTTCATTTAGTATTTTTAAAACATTTAACTTAACTCTCTCGTCCAAATCTTTTTCACCACAAGGTATGGTTCCAACTGTTATATTTAAACCTTCTCCTTCAATTCCTTCACCAAGACTTTTCTTTTCTTGATCTTTTGCAAGATGAGGTAAAAGGTCGGATACAAAAAATACTGGCTCTCCTTCCTTTTCACCTATTACAATATTCACCTTTTCACCATTATTTTTTATTACTACGCCATGTAATGATAAAGGTAAAGACACCCATTGATACTTCTTTATTCCCCCATAATAATGAGTTTTAAATAGTGCCATATCAGAATCTTCATATAGTGGATAAGATTTTATATCTAATCTTGGAGAATCAATATGGGAACCTATTATATTCATGCCTTCTGTAATATTTTCAGTTCCTATCACAAATAAAGCCACAGCTTTGTTTTTATTATTTGCATAAATTTTCATTCCAGGTGTAAGTTTTTCTTTAGCATTTATCACATCTTCTATTGGCTTAAATCCATTTTCCTCAGCTTTTTTTATGATTTCGCTAGCTGCTTCTCTTTCAGTTTTACTTATGTTTAAAAACTTTTTATAGTCTTCGTTTAACTCAAATAACTCTTCTTTTTCTTCATCATTTATGCTGTCCCATACATTCCTAAATTTAAAAGTCAGCTTTTCTTTTAATTTCTTTCCATCCACGCTAATCCCTCCATATTATTTTAATCCCATATTATAAATTTCTATATTTTTTTTATATTATTTTTATATGCAAATATTGCCGCCTGAATTCTATCATTTACATCTATTTTTTTAAATATATTAGAAACATGATTTTTTACAGTTTTTTCACTAATAAACAATCTTTCAGCAATTTCCCTATTATTAAGACCTTCTGCTACTAAAGTTAAGACTTCATACTCTCTTTTAGTCAAAGCTTCAATTTTTAATAAATCTCCATTAGTTTCTTTTTCTTTAGAATTTAGTTCTTCTATAAGCATAGAAGCTACACTAGGTTGTATGTAAGTCTTCCCATCTTTCACATCTCTAATAGCTTTTATCAAACTATCGGCATCTGAATCTTTTAATATATAACCATTTGCTCCAATTTTTATAGTCTCACATAAATATTCCCTATCATCATGAATTGTAAGCATTATAGTTTTTGACGTAATACCTAGATCTTTAAATCTTCTTAATGTTTCTATCCCATTCATTTTAGGCATATTTATATCCAACAATATTACATCAACTCTATGTTTTAATGCTTTAGCAACTGCTTCTTCCCCATCTCCAGCTTGAGCAACAACATCTATGTCTTCCTCAAGATCTAAAATTTGCTTTAAGCCTTCCCTTAGAAGTACGTGGTCATCTACTATCATTACTGTTATATTTTTATTTTTCACAAATATCTTCCTCCTCATTTAATGGTATAGAAAGAGATATCTTGGTTCCCATACCTGGAGATGATTTGACTTTTAATTTACCATTTAATAGTTCAGCCCTTTCTTTCATACTCATAAGTCCGAACCCCCCAGAACGTATATCTTTATCTATAATCTCATCTTCAATAATAAATCCAATCCCATCATCAGATATTGATATATTAAGCCTAGTGAAAGTTTTTTCTACTAAAATATTTACTTTTCTGGCATGTGAATGTTTTTGAACATTATTTAAAGCTTCTTGAACTATTCTAAATACAGCAATCTCTATAGCCGATTCAAATCCAACTATATCACCTAATACTTTTAGTTCTACTAAAATATTACTTTCTTCCATAAAATTATAAATATATCTTTCTAAAGTAGGAATTAAACCTAGATCATCTAAAGTCATTGGTCTTAAGTCATATATAATCTTTCTTATATCATTTAAATTGGTTTTAGCTATATTCTTTAAACTGCCTAGTTCTTTTTTAGTTCTCTCAACATCGTGTTCTAAAAGTTTTTCACATAGTTGTGCTTTTACTAAAATATTAGCCATAGATTGAGCTGGACCATCATGTATATCTCTTGCAAGCCTTTGCCTTTCCTCTTCTTGAGCTTCAATAATTTTAATTCCCAGAAATTGTCTTTTACTTAAATCACCTACTGTAGACAAGATATCCTCAGCATTACCCTTTAAATATTGAGTAGCGACACCTATTTGTTTGCTCACTTTTTCTGCTTTTTCTAAAACTTTTATAGTTTCCTTAAGTCTTATTTCAAGTTCTCCTCTTTTTTCTATGAGCGTTCTTTCTTCTTCCCGTTTTAGAGTAAGTCGGACTCTTAGATCGTTTGCCTTTTCATAAGCATTTTTTATATCATTTTCATTATAAACATGGAAATTTTTGCTTACATTAGCCAGTTCGATCCTACTTCTCTTCTCTGCTATTTCTAATTTGTCCACCTCACAGATAATAATATCGACCTTTTCCCTAATTTTTTTTAGTTCATACTCAATATTTTTACACTCATTTTGAGTATGCTCTACAATATCAAACAGCTGCTCTCTACTGCTTTCAACAGCAGATATAGTTTCAGTTAGTATATCATTTATTTTCTTAAATCCTATGAAAGAATCACCCATTATAGTACACTCCTACTATTTTAATTCCATATTCCCTATCTCTTCCTTCTCTTCATCACTCAATACTTTTTCAAGATCTATTAGTATTAAGAGCCTTTTTTCATCTAGTTTCCCGACTCCCGTAATATATCTTCTCTCTATTTTTGATATAATATCTGGGGTTGGATCTATGTTTTTGTCATCTAATCTAACTGTCTGTGAAGCTTCATCAACTACAAATCCTACCTGTCTTTCTCCTAAATTAATAATAATTATCCTAGTATCATTTGTAACCCCTTCATCTATAAGATTAAATCTTTTTTTAAGATTTATTATAGGAATTACTCTGTCTCTAAAATTAATTATACCTTCAATAAAACTAGGTGCATTAGGTAGTTTAACAGATTCTTGATAAGGTCCTATTTCTTTAACATTCATAATATCTATGCCATAATCTTCTTTTCCTAGTTTAAAAACAACATATTGCTTTTCAGCCATCTTAACTTCCCCCCATATAAGATATTTTAACATATATTTCTACATATTTGTCATAAGTCCTCTATTTTTTTCATAAAGTAACATTTTCATTTCTGCAACAATTTTTTCCATGCTCCTATGTCTAAATCTTAAATATCTCATTCCCGATTTTATATATGAAAATATTCCTTCAGCTTGAATTGAACGATTAAGTCTTTCTGTAATTCCTTCTTTTGTAGTTATATTTTGTTCTGATTCTTTTCTTAAATTTTCAAATCGTTCTGCCACATATATTCGTTTTAATTGTATCAAGCTTATTAAGCCACTCTTCAAACAATTCATATCTTTTTTGTTCTTCTGTTTTTCTTTTCCCTTGACCATAAACAAATACTATATCTTTTGATTTACAAATATTTCTTACATTATTAAATTCCTTTAAAACAAGCTTTTTAAGATCGCCTTTTGATAATTCATCATTAATATTAAAATACTCCGAAATCTTTTCTATTTAGATATGCAAAAACTAATACTTTTAACATAGTACGTGGTTCTACAGCCGGCTTTCTACCTTTATGAAAGTAGGCACTAGTTAAAAAACTTAAATTCATCTCCTCAATAATATTGTGCACCAGGAAAACCTCGTCATCCATATCAAAATTATTAGTCAAATCAAAACTAAAAGATAGTTGCATTTTTTTGATTTTTGCTTTATGATTAAATTTAGTATGGTTTTTCATGACAGATAAATTATACTAAAAAACAGGTCTTAGAGCCAGTGCTCTTTGACCTGTTTTTATTTTATGGGTTGTTTATTTTGAAACAGCCCCTTCTTATTTTATAACTATACCATCTTTTATAACCTTTTCAACATGATTGATTCCAAAATGATATATAATATAGTTTAAATTTGGTGCATCAAATATAACTAGATCTGCTTTTTTACCCTCTTCTATGCTTCCTTTTTTTGATTCCAGTCCTAGAGAACATGCCCCGTTTATAGTTACTGCTGTAATAACTTCTTCTGGAGTCATTTTCATAATTAGTGAAGCAAAGCTCATTATTAATTGTAAATTTTCCGTAGGACAACTTCCTGGGTTATAATCTGTTGATAAAGATACTGGTACACCAATTTCTATTAATTTTCTAGCCTTAGCAAAATTGCCAGATTGAAGATTGAAAGAGGTTCCAGGTAATAAATTAGCTATAACTTTTTCCTCAGACATCCTCTTCATTCCTTCTTCACTAGCTGCAACTAAATGATCTGCTGTGATACATCCTATATCAGCTGCTAGTTCTGCTCCACCTAATGGTTTGATTTCATCTGCGTGTATTTTAGGTATTAGTCCATAGCTTTTTCCTGCTTCTAGTATTTTTCTAGATTGTTCTATACTAAATACACCTTTCTCACAGAACACATCACAAAACTTTGCAAGACCTTTTTTACTTACTTCTGGAATCATTTCTTCTATTATAATATCTACAAATTTTTCAGGATTGTTTTCATACTTTTCTGGTATAGCATGTGCCCCCATGAAAGTAGATACAATATCTATTGGATGATCTTCATCTAATTTTTTTGCTACTTCCATTTGTTTTAATTCTACGTCAAAATCTTCAATTCCATATCCACTTTTAGCTTCAACAGTTGTAACACCATAGGAAAGCATTGTATCTAAACTCTTTTTAGCTTTTTCATATAACTCTTGAAAAGTTGCTTCTTTTGTAGCTTTAACTGTGCTGTGTATTCCTCCGCCTTTTTCCAATATATCTAAATACTCCACACCCTTTAGTTTCATAGCCAGTTCATTCTCTCTTGAACCTCCATGAACTAAATGAGTATGAGAGTCTATAAGTCCTGGAGTTACAGTTTTTCCTGTCCCATCTATAAATACAGTATCATTATCTACTTCTATGTGAGAAGGAAGATTCCCTTCCCCTACATAGATAATCTCATTTCCATCAATTGCAACAATTCCGTTCTCAATTAAACCTATCTCTCTCATTTCTTGTCCGACTCTCGGCCTATTTTCACCTTTTAAGGTTATTAGTTTAGAAATATTTTCTATAACTAAAGTTGCTTTCATTTTATCACCCTATTCAAAAATTCTTTTTTCAAGTATTTGACTTTCATCAAAATCTTCGACTTTTAAATAATAATTAGCACAATCTATTAATGCATTCATTGGAACCAATCCGATTATTTCGCTTCCTATTACATTTACTCCATATCTATTAGCTTCTCTTTCAATCATATCAAAAACTCTATATAATGGAGTCTTTGTATAGTCAACCATATTCATACTAACTTGAACTATATTTCTTTCCTTTATTTCTATACCTAAAGCTTTACAATAAGCAAAACCTCCACTGCTTCCTCTAACTGCCTTACCTATCTTCTTTGCAATTGATAGATCATCAGTATCTAAATTAACATTAAATGCAACTAAAGGCATCCTTGCACCAACTGCCGTAACACCAGCTTTAATGTTTAATTCATTAGGTCCAAAATCTGGAGCCCATTCTTCTTCTTTTAATTTTTCTGCCATTCCTTCATATTGACCTTTTCTAACTTTTGCTAGATTCTCCCTATGAGGTGCAGAAGCAGACTTTTCATATAGATATACTGGAATATTTAACTCTTCTCCTATTCTTTTACCCAATTTTTTAGACATTTTAATAGTATCTTCTTCATTAATATCTGATATTGGTATTAGAGGTATAACATCTGTTGCTCCCATTCTTGGATGTTCTCCAACATGTTTAGTCATATCAATAAGTTCTGAAGCCTTTTTACATGCGTTAAATGCTGCTTCTAATACTTTTTCTGGTTCTCCTATAAATGTTACAACTGTACGATTATGGTCTTTATCTGAAGAATAATCGAGTAATTTCACTTCATCTACTTTTCTTACTTCGTCTACTATAGCCTCAATTACCTCCTTATTTCTTCCTTCACTGAAATTTGGTACACATTGTAAAATTCTAGCCATTTTATCGCCTCCTATATTTTTTATTTATTATATTTATCATAATTATTTTCAACAAGTTTATTAACTAAATCTTCATCGGCTATATAAGGAATAGTTATATGATCAGTATCTGTATGTTTATCATTATATTCCATACAGGTTTTTATAGAGTTTTCATTCCTTGCCCAAGACCTTCTAGCTACTCCTCCCATAACATCCCAAGGTATAGCTGATTTTATTATTTCATCTACTCTTTCACTTCCATCTAATACTAATCCAAAGCCGCCATTTATGGATTTTCCAATTCCTACTCCTCCACCATTATGAAGAGCAATTAAACTCATGCCCCTTGCAGAGTTCCCTGCATAACAATGGGTTGCCATATCTGCCATTATATTGCTACCATCTTTAATATTTGCTGTTTCTCTAAATGGTGAATCTGTTCCCCCTGTATCATGGTGATCCCTTCCTAACATTACAGGTCCTATTTCTCCATTCCTTACCATTTCATTGAATTTAAGAGCAATATCTCTTCTTCCTAATGCATCTTGATACAGTATTCTTGCTTGGGTTCCTACTACTAAATCATGTTCTTCCGCATCCCTTATCCAAATATAATTATCTCTGTCTTGTCCACGTCTGTTTGGATCAATACATTCCATAGCAGCCTTATCTGTCTTTATAAGATCTTCATGTTTTCCACTCAAGCATACCCATCTAAAAGGTCCATAGCCATAATCAAATAGCATAGGCCCCATAATATCTTCTACATAGGATGGAAATATGAATCCTTCACTTTCATCTACTCCATTTTTAGTAATTTCTTTTACCCCTGCATCATATACTGCTTTCATAAAACTGTTTCCATAATCGAAGAAGTAAGTTCCTTTATCTACTAGCTCCTTTATGAGTTCATAGTGACGCACTAAAGATCTATCTACTAATTTAACAAATTTCTTTTTATCTGCACGGAGTAATTCTGTTCTCTCTTCAAAAGTAAGACCTTGTGGACAATACCCACCATCATAAGGTACATGACAAGACGTTTGATCTGATAGCAAATCTATTTTGATTCCTTTTTCTACTATATATTCAAGTAAATCAACTATATTTCCATGATAAGCAATAGCTATAGATTCATTTTTGTTTAAATATTTATCCGCTATTTTAAATACTTCATCTAAATCATCTGAAACTTTATCTATCCACCCTTGATTTAATCTAGTTTCTATTCTTGAGTAATCAACTTCTGCAATAATTCCTACCCCATTTGCAATTTCTATTGCTTTGCCTTGGGCACCACTCATGCCACCAAGGCCAGAAGTTACAAATATATGACCTCTTAAATCTCCATCTTCTGGTATGCCTAATTTAAGTCTACCTGCATTTAATATAGTATTATAAGTACCATGAACTATCCCTTGAGGTCCAATATACATCCAACCTCCTGCAGTCATTTGTCCATAGTTAGCTACTCCCATAGCTTGAGCTTTAATCCAATGTTCCTGATCATCAAACATACCTACCATTAGTGCATTGGTTATAATAACTCTAGGACTATGTGGAAAAGATTTAAATAATCCTACAGGATGTCCTGAGGCAACTACTAATGTTTGCTCATCTGTTAGCTCTTCAAGATATTTTTTAAGAAGCCTATACTGCATCCAGTTCTGACAAACCTGCCCTGTTTCTCCATAAGTAACAAGTTCATAAGGATACAAAGCCACATCAAAATCTAAATTGTTATCAATCATCACTTGAAAAGCCTTACCTTCAATACACTTTCCTTTATATTCATCAATTGGTTTACCTTTAATATTACCTTCTGGTCTAAAACGATATCCATATATTCTTCCACGAGTAAATAATTCTTCTAAAAATTCAGGAGCTAGTTCTTCATGAAGTTCTTCAGGTACATATCTTAATGCATTTTTAAGAGCAATTTCTGTTTCTTTTTTTGTTAGATTAAATTCTCTCTTTGGTGCTCTCCTAATTCCTTCAACAAATTTAGGCATTGGAGGTAATTCATTATCCAATTTAATTGTCATAGCTTTTGAAATATCAAAATTGTTAACCACTTAAACTCCCCCTTTTTTTAATTTAATCTACCTAGTTTTTCTTCTACTCTATTTAAAATAATATTTGATTTTATTAATTCTTCACATTTATTTATCTCTTTGTACATAATTATATCATCTTCTACCTTACATGTATTTTCTCTTACTATATCATAGGCTATATTACTTCCATGACCTAGTCCACTATTTCCTCTTAAATCTATAGCCTGACATGCAGTTAGAAGTTCCATAGCAAGAACTTTTCTTGCATTATCTAAAATAGTTCTGGCCTTCCTGGCAGCTATAGTTCCCATAGATACATGATCTTCTTGGTTAGCAGAAGAAGGTATAGAATCTACACTAGCTGGATGGGCTAATACCTTATTTTCTGAAACAAGAGATGCAGCTGAATATTGAACTATCATAAATCCAGAGTTCAATCCACCTTCCTCTACTAAAAATGCTGGTAGCCCACTTAATGCTGGATTTACCATTCTTTCTATTCTTCTTTCAGAACTATTTGCAATTTCAGCTAAAGCAATACCTAAAAAATCAAAACTTAATGCCATAGGTTGACCATGAAAATTTCCACCTGAAATAACTTCTCCTACTTCACTAAATATTAGTGGATTATCTGTAGCAGAGTTTATCTCTATCTCCACTTTTTTCTTTACATATTCTATAGCATCTTTAGAAGCACCATGAATTTGTGGCAGACATCTTAAAGAATAAGCATCTTGAACCCTAATTTCGCCTTGAGTTGTAGTCATGTTACTTCCTTTAAGAAGTCTTAATAGGTTTTTAGCTGTATTTATCTGACCATTATGAGGTCTGACATTATGAACTTTTTCATCATATGCAGTTACTATTCCATTTAAAGCTTCAATTGTTAAAGATGAAGCTATATCTGCTATTTTACTTAAATTTATACTATCATATACTGCTAATGCACCAATAGAAGTCATAACTTGGGTTCCATTGATTAAAGCAAGACCTTCCTTTGAGGTTAACTGTACTGTAGAAATTTCAGCTAATTCCATAGCTTTTTTACCTTCCATTCTTTCCCCTTTATAATAAGCTTCTCCTTCACCTAACATGACCAATACCATATGTGCTAATGGCGCCAAGTCCCCACTAGCTCCCAATGAGCCTTTTTCCGGTATTACAGGATGGACCCCTCTATTTAACATTTCTAATAAAGTATTTAAAGTTGAAAGTCTTATACCAGAAAAACCTTTAGCTAGAGCATTTGCTCTTAGAAGCATTATACCCCTTACTATCTCTTCATCTAATGGATTACCTACTCCACAAGAATGACTTACTATGAGATTCTTTTGTAACTTTTTAGTTTCATCTTTAGATATAACTACATCACTAAACATTCCAAATCCTGTTGTAATCCCATAGACTACTTTTTCCTCTTCTACAAATTTATCTACTATCTTTCTTGACTCTTCTACATTTTTAATAGCTTCTTTAGACAATTCCACCTTGTATCCATTTCTTGCAACATTAGCAAATTCTTCAATCGTAAGACTATTTCCGTCGATAATTACTTTATTCATATTATCACTCCTTAATTAATTTATTTTATATAACCTTTTAGTTGACAGGTTTTAAGTCATCTTTTCTTTTAATTATGTGTTACATTATCTTAATAAAGTGTATAAAAAATACCACAGATTTATTCTGTGGTTATTTTTTTAAATTTATATGATTTTAATGGAGTATATACTCTCTTTCCCATAATTTCCTCACTCTTCATTAATTTTATTTTACTTAAAGTGAAGTCATAATCCATTTCTTTATTTAATTGATCTTTAAGCTCATAGAAATCTTTTTTAAGTACTACCCTTCTAGCTAAGGTAATATGAGGTTTAAATCTTCTATTCTCTCTTTTAAACCCTATTTTGACCATTTCATCTTCTAATCTTCTATGTAAAGTACTTAAAGCTTTAGTATCTCCTCTAGTTCCTAACCATAGCACCCTTATGTTTTCATTACCTTCAAAAAAACCAAGTCTATCTAATGTTAAATGTATAGGATTAAATTTTGTACAAATATTTTTTATTGATTTATCTATTTTGGGCATACCTTCCAATTTTATATTTCCTAAAAACTTTAAAGTTAAATGGAAATTATCATAAGGTACCCAAGAACCTTTTATTGCTTCTTCTTTAATATTAGACTGTATATTTGATAATTTATCTTTTAATTTTTCATCAAATTCCAATGCAATAAAGCTTCTCATTTTCCATCACCATCAACTATAAAAATGCTAACGCTACTATGGATAATAAAAAATCAATAGTGCCTACAAACATAAATCTTTTCCACAATAGTCCTAATACTTCTTTCTTTTTTTTAAGCTCATCTGATTTTTTAATATTTGATATGGTAACAGCATCTTTATGGCTATTTCCTAACCGTTGTAATTCTTCTATATCCATAGGTTGTTTGTTTAGCATTTTTTTGTGAGTAGACCAAGCAAATAATCGAAATGCCACACCTACACTTAGAAAAACTACTCCAACAATAAATAAATTATTACTCAATCTATGGATAAAACTGTATTTATGGCCTAATATTATCGATAAAATTAAAACTACTAAAATACTTATTATAAATAAAGTTAAGTAAGACTTTATTTCTTTATTTTTCAATTTTAGTACAACTCTCTCTCGTTAATATTTGAAATGGTAATTTAATATGAGACTTATCCATCTCTTCTCCTTTTATTTCTTTGATTATTCTCCTTATAGCTACAGCACCAATATCATAATAAGGTTCTTTAATAGTTGTAAGTCTAGGTCTATATATTGAAGCTATTTTTATATCTCCATATCCAGAAACAGAAATATCTTCTGGAACCCTTATACTATTATCATAGAAATAATTCATAAGTCCAATAGCCAATTCATCATGGCTACAGAACACCGCTGTTATATTAAGGTCTTTCTTAAGATTCAAAACATCTTTTCCTATTTCATAACCATCTTCAATATTATATCCTTTTGTGAAACAAAGTATTTCATCACTTTCTCCAAGTTCTTCAATGGCTTTTCTATAGCCAGCTATCTTTAATTTCTCTAAAGAATATTCTACTTCCTCATTAGTAGTTACATAAGCTATATTTTTGTGCCCTAAACTTATTAGATATCTAGTCATTTCATAGCTTGCATCATAATCATTTATTGATACAGTAGGAAAGTGTTCAATAAAAAAGTATCTATTTAAATATACAAATGGAATTTTCAATAGTTCTATTTGCTCTTTTACTTCTTTATTTACTATTTCTGATAGTAATATAATACCTTCTACTTGCTTTCTATTTAACAATTGTATAAATCTTAACTCAGTTTCTTTATCACCATAACTACTACAAAGTAATATATCATAATTATACATTTTTCCTACTTCTTCTATCCCTCTAACCATTTGTGCAACATAAGAGTTACCAATATCTGTTACTATTATACCTATTAAAAAAGATTTTTTAGTTACTAATGTTCTTGCTATTTCATTTGGTCTATATCCTAATTCTTCGATAGCATCTAGAACCTTTTTCTTAACTTCTTGACTTACAGGTTTTGAATCATTTATTACTCTAGAAACCGTTGATATAGATACTCCTGCTAACTTTGCAACATCCTTAATAGTTGCTGGCATCATTATCCACCTCATTTATTAATCATGAATCATGAACAAAATATAATTATAAATATCTTGTATATTATATCATATTATCTACGATATATGCAATAAAACTACTATAAGTTTAAAGACTTCATTTAAGTTTTCAATAAAACTTTTATTTTTATTAAATTTATATCAATTAGAGATTATTTTAATAAATATATATCTACTCTAATCATCTTTCATAGCAGTATAAAGGGAATCCAATGCTTTTTTTAAGAATTTTTTTTCTTCTTCTTTAAACCCCTTTAGTTTTCCATTTAAATAATCTATTCTTTTATCTAAAACTTTTTCTACTAAATCATATCCTATAGGTTGTACTTCAACTCTAACTACCCTTTTATCTTCCTTATCTTTCTTTCTTACAACTAGTCCAGCTTTTTCCATCCTATTTATTAAATCTGTTATAGTACTACAAGCTAAAGCCATTTCTTGGCTTAACTCTCCAACTGTTAAATCTCCTTGGCTTATTAATATTTGTAATGCTGTAAATTGAGGAATTGTAATATTAAAATCATTTAAAATCTCTCTACCTTTTTTTCTAATAATATAGTCTACTTTTCTTAAATGTTTTTCAATTTCAACTACATTTTCACATGCTTTTTCATTGCTCAAAAAAATCTCCTCCATTGTTTTTTGTATTTATCATATTATAAACTATTTGAGCTTTAGCCAAACATATTTTTTATTATATAAGTATTTATAAGAAATAGTATTTGATATTATAGAAAAAAGCAGATTAATCTGCTTTTTGTTACTTTACAAATATTCTAAAGCTACTAGGAACTACCTCAAAGGTTGAAGGAAGTTTTCCTCCAAATTCTCCATCTATGTCTATAGGTACATCTTCATCTGTATGTATAGTTATTTTTTTCGTTTTAAAATACTCTACATTTGGATGATTTATATGCTCTCCTGTAAAAATATTTATAAATATGGACATTAAATCTTGAACTTCTGATTTTTTGATTATAATACTATCTAAGTACCCGTCTGATACATTAGCCTTTGGTGCAAGCTTTTTAAAGCCTCCTATGGAAGAACTATTCGATAATAAGAATAGTAATATATCTTCTTCTTTAGTGTATTCTTCACTTTCAAACTTAACCCTTATAGGTTCAAATTTTTGTTTTGGTATCTCTTTTAAACCTTCTAAATAATAAGCCATTCTTCCCAATATAGCTTTTACTTCTGGCTGAACTTGATAGCCAACATTGGTAAGTAGTCCGCTAGCTGCTACATTCACAAAATATTCATCATTTACTTTACCTAAATCTACATCTACAGTATTTTCCTTTTTTATCATCTCATAAAATTCTCTACTATTCTTAGGTATATCCATATAGTTAGCAAAATCATTAACAGTTCCTGCTGCTAAAATAGCAACTGGTATTTTTCTTCCACCATTTACTATACCTTTAGCTACTTCATTTACTGTTCCATCTCCCCCACATGCAATTATTATGTCCCAATCCTCTTTGCAACATTTGATAGTTTCTAACATAGCATCATCTTTTTTTCTGGTTAAAAATTTACTTATTGTATAGCCATCATCAATAAGTAATTTACATATAGAATCAAGTCTTCTTTGTATTATTTGTCTTCCTGAAGAAGGATTGCATATTATCTTAACTTTTTTCATGGGTACCAGCCTTTCCTAATCTAATAATTAACTAACTACTCTTATACCAATATCAGGACAATCAGTTATTATACTAGTAACATTAAGTTTATTCATTAACGTAATCTCTTTTTCATTATTTACTGTAAATGGATTTACCATAACTTTATTAAAAAGACATTCTTTAACAACTTCTTTATTTATAGTAATAAATAGTGGATGTATAGCATCTGCTCCTATACTTTTAGCATACTTCCAGGGAGAAACCATTCCAGCTATATATAGTATACCTGTTTTAATTGTGGGTTCAAGTTTTTTTATTTTTAGCAAGCTATAATGATTAAAAGAAGAAATAATCACATGATTCTCCAATCTATAATCTTTTATAAGTCCCACTACATCTTCTTCTATATTTGAATAAAATATGGGACCATTTTTTAACTCTATATTTAAAAATATGTTTTCTTTTTTAACCAACTCAAATACTTCTTCTAATACCGGAATCTTTTCTTTAGAAAACTTTTTATCAAACCAACTTCCAGCATCTAGTGATTTTATCTCTTCTAAAGTTAAATCCTTAATATATCCAGTTCCATTAGTAGTTCTATCTACTTTTTCATCATGACATACTATAAGATGTCCATCTTTAGATTTATGAATATCTATCTCAATTCCATCTGCATTCATATCAACTGCCATTTCATAAGAAGCAAAAGTATTTTCTGGTGCATAATGAGATGCTCCTCTATGAGCTAATATTAAAGGTCTACCCAATTAAATCCCCCCTCTAAAAATACATCTATATCTATTATACACTTTTTATATTAAAAAAAATATAAAAAGTAAGAAATAGGGAGAGTTCCCCCTATTTCTTATTTTCTATACCTTTTAACATTTTTTGAAGTTTACGCGCTTGATGACCACATTCTTCTGCAAAATCTTTAAAAGCTTTAGCTATTTCAGTATCATGAACTTGTTTAGATTGTGTTTCAAAATCTCTTACCATCTCTTGTGTATCCAATATTTTTTTCTTGATAATTTCTTTTGTATTCATTTCCATATAATCACCTCCAAGTAATATCTACTAATATCTTTTCTTATTAAATGTTTTTTATGTGTTTATATTTAATATTTAAAGCTTTACTTATCTTTAATTTTAAAGTAAAATAATCTCAGTATAATTTTAAAAATAGGAGTGTATAAAATGTACGATTTTCATATTCACAGTGATTTCTCTATGGATTGTAAATATTCTATGGAGGATATGGTGTTGGAAGGAATAAGAAAAAATATGAGATCTTTATGCTTTACTGACCATATTGAATTTCAAGTTACGGAAAAAAAAATAGATATTGCTTTCCGAACAAAAGATTATTTTAGGAAAGCTAATCAAATTAAATATAAATATTTTAAAGATATTGAGATTTTAACTGGGGTTGAAATAGGAATGCAACCCCATCTAAGTAAACAATATAATTCCTTTCTAAATAAAGAACGTTTTGATTTTGTTCTCATGTCAATTCATTCTGTAGGAGGAAAAGATATATGCTTTGATGGCTTTTTAGATGGAAAAGATCCTACTGAAGCTATTTTAAAATACTATGAGAATATTTTAAATTGTGTGGAAAACTTTTGCAATTATGATATATTAGGCCATGTTGATTTAATAGATAGATATTTTGAAGACTTTTCTCTCATTCCTGAAACAAAAGAATATATAGACTTAGTAGAAAATATATTTAAAGTAATTATTTCTTCAGGAAAGGGGATTGAACTAAATACTTCAGGAATAAGATATGGATTAAAATATTATCATCCAAAAATCGAATTATTAAAACTCTATAAGAAATTGGGAGGAGAAATTATAACCATAGGTTCAGATGCACATAAACCAGATTTTGTTGGCTATGATTATAAAAAAGCAGAAAAATTATTAAGAGATTTAGGTTATAAATATATATTTATATTTAGAGATAGAAAAAAATTTCCAATTCAAATAGCCTAGTTAAATGTATATTCGATCTATATGAATTCTTCTGTCACTGTTACAATGAGGGCATTTATAAAGATGGGTACATTTATAACTAGGAACCCCATCAACTTTTGAAGTAATATCATCTAATAGATAAGGACTATAATCATCTAAATAATTTACTAAAGCTCCTTTATCTTTCATTACATTAGTACATACAGGACAACTAACCTTTATTTCATATATTCCATTGCATAGTGGACAGACACGATTCATATTTTCCCTTCTTTCTGCTATTATAGTATCAGTAAATATTATATCTACTTCTTTAAAAAATATGCAAAATACAAAAAATACAGAAAACCCTTAGATTGAATCTAAGGGTTTTCTGTATTCCCACAATGCCGTCTTCCTACTTAATTCACACCCGCCTCTTACAAGGTGGGTGTCCTGTCGATAATTTTTGACGTCCTTTTAAAAAGGCATGCCATACATTATCGAACTCAGACTCCCGTTGAATACTATGTCGGTTGAATTACTTAGGATAACGAACACCGCAGAAATTTTTCTATATATATTATAACCTCTATCTTCTTTAACTTCAAGTATTGTTTTCTATTAAGTTATTTTTTTCTATTAATTCAATAATTTTACGATACTAATCTATTCATATCTTCTTCATCTAATACTTCTTTTTCAAGAAGAAGAGACGCAATCTTATCTAAATACTCAATATTGTCTATAATAAGTTTTTTCGTTTCACTATAAAGACTATCTAATATATCTTTTATTCTATCAATCAATATTTTATTTCCTTCCATATTCTGTCCTAATATTGATTCATAATTTAAAAGTCCTAATTCTTTATCCATACCGTAAATTCCTATCATAGATAAAGACATTTCAGTAGCCTTTTTCAAATCGCTAGAAGCTCCTGTAGTAATATTATTTTCTCCAAATACTACTTCTTCCGCTGCCCTTCCTCCTAAAGCTACCATTATATTATTCTTTATATCATTTTTAGTTTGATACATCTTATCTGGAGGAATATTCATGCTAAATCCTCCCATTCCTCTCGTACTAGGAATAATACTTACTTTTGTAACCCTATTTTCTTTCGAGACTAGTTTTGTTATTAATGCATGTCCTGCTTCATGATAAGCAGTAATCTTTTTATCTTCAAATAGAATAGTACTTCTATCTTTTTTCTCTTCTCCTACTAATACTGTATAAAAAGCTTTATCTATATGATTCATATTTATTAAAGGATCATTATTTTTTGCAGCTAACATTGCAGACTCGTTCATTAAGTTTTCTAGCATAGCTCCACTAAAATACACTGTTTCATGAGCAACTTTCTTTAAATTTACAGAATCAGATAAGGGTTTATTTTTGCTATGAAGACTTAATATTTTATATCTAGCATTTACATCTGGAAGTCCTACTTCTATTTGTCTATCAAATCTACCTGGTCTAAGTAATGCCTCATCTAATGTATCAATCCTATTTGTAGCAGCTACGACTATAATACCTTCATTTTCTTTAAAACCTGACATCTCAGTTAAAAGGGCATTTAATGTTCTATCACTTTCATCGCTTCCACCATTTGAAAAGTTGCCCTTTCTCTTCTTACCTAATGCATCTATCTCATCAATAAAAATAACACTTTTACCACTTTCCTTAGCCTTTTTGAAAAGTGTTCTAATTCTACTTGCACCAAGTCCTGCATAAACCTGTATAAAATCTGAACCTGCTACTGAATAAAATGGCACTTTAGCCTCTCCAGCTAGTGCTTTTGCAAGAAGGGTCTTTCCGGTTCCAGGAGGACCATACAACAATACTCCTCTAGGTATCCTAGCCCCATATTTATCATATTTATCAGGATTTTGAATAAAATCTACCAATTCTTTTAATGATCCTATAGCTTCTTCATTTCCTGCCACATCTTTAAAAGAGATATCTTTCTCGCTAAAATTTTCTTCATCTACATTTGACATTACAGCCATTTCTTTCTGTGCCTGCTTTGTCATATTATTGTTTAAAAAATAGCCAATTGCCCCTATTCCTAATAAAAACAAAATAAAAGTTAACCCTTGCATTAAAGCTGAATTTCCATTAGTTTCTTTAACTTTTATATTGTTCTTTAATAAATTTTCTTTGAAATTTTCTGTTCTTGGATTATCAGTTACGAAATAGTTACCATTTTTAAGTTTCCCAGTTATTTTTGGGCTATCATCTAGCTCTACTTTTTCAACTTGTCCATTTTCTACATAGGATAAAAATCTTTTATAAGAAATCTCTTTATAATTCTTATTACTATTCATATATGAATATAGACTAGATAACAGAGCTATTGAAATTATTAGGAATAGAAGTACTTTAACTTTCCTATCTATTCTCATATTATTTTCCTCCTAGTTAACATAATGTAATGACATTATAACATTAATTTACTTCTATGTCTATTTCCTACATTTAGCAGTATGACAAAAAATACGTAGAAACAGCTTTTAAAACTATTAGATCTTTGAAATCTAATAGTTCTAAAAGCTATATACTATATCTAAATATTACATTTTTCTTTATCTATCTCCCTTAAGTACATTTAATAATTTATCTAATCTTTCTCTTTGTTCTTCATTGAGTAGTGGTCTTATTTTTTCAAGTCTTTCTAATAAATCTTCATATTCTTCTGGATCCATACTATCTTCCATTTTTTCATTTAATTTAATTATTTCAAAAAAAATTTCATCATCAGATTTGCTGGAATAATCTTCTGCTACTTTTTTTATATTTTCCATTTGTTCATCTGTAACTTCTGTATTTCCTATTTCTTCTAATGATTTTTTAAGTTCATCATTATTATCCATTTAAACGCCTCCTTAAAACTTTATATTCTAATTTATGTAATGTTTTTTGAATATATTACATTTCATGGAACATTTTTAATTCTACCTCATATAATAATATAAGTACTTTTTTCAAATGGGAGGATTTAATGTGGATAATAAATTATTAGCTTTTTTCATTTTTTATACTTTAAAGAATACTGAAATAAAAAAATCAAATGTAAAAAATGTTCTTTTACTAGATTTAGATAGCCTAGATACTGAATATACAACTGAAAAGATTAGAATTTTAAAAGAAGTAGGTCCTTACTTTCCAGAAGAACTAATTCCTATACTAAACAAATCTTTACTAATAACTGAAAAAATAATAAAAACACATGAGACTATGAATTTCATAAAAAATAATGAACCTTTTAAAGAAGTACAATTAACCAAAGTTGAAAACAATAAGGAAAGATTCAACTACATAATTTCAACATTAAAAAGAGAAATTCCTGAAGAAAAAATAAATAACATAGGATATCCTTTTAATTTAATTCTAAATTATGATAAATATAAGTATATGTTTAATCTATTTTCTTCTATAGTTTCCAATCCTGAAAAACTAGATAATCCTAAAGAGCTTATTTCCTTAATAGAGCCTATGATGGAAGGAAAAGATGAGAAAGAAAAAAAGAAAATGAAAGAAATGTTACAAATGGCTGAAATAATGATGGCTCTAGAACCTTCTAATAAAAAGGAAAAAGACTCAGAAACTAAATAGTTTCTGAGTCTTTTAAACTTTTCATCATATTTTTTATATCTAAAGGTAAAGGGGCATTAAATTCTATTTTTTCATTAGTTCTAGGATGCTTCGCTACTAATTGGCTAGCGTGAAGAGCTTGTCTCTTTATTAAATCACTAGGTTTATTGTACAATGTATCACCAATAATAGGATGACCAATATGATTTAAATGAACCCTTATCTGATGGCTTCTACCTGTGTATATTTGAACCTCTAAAAGGGTTGAATCTTTAAATCTCTTTATTACGTTATACTTTGTTATTGCCCTTTTCCCGTCTTTAGTAACTACTTTTTTTATACTTTTTTCTTCTTCTCGCCCTATAGGCAAATCTATTATATCCTCATCTTTCAAAACCACTCCCTCAACTATTGCTAAGTACTTTTTTATCACTGTGTTTTCCTGGAACTGTAGTGCCATCTGTTGATGGCTAAAAGAGTTTTTAGCTAATATTAAAACTCCTGAAGTATCCATATCTAATCTGTTAATAAATCTTATTTTCTTTTTAATATTTTTATTCCTATAATAATAACTAACTCCATTTGAAATAGTACCATCAACATGGCTTTTGGTAGGATGGACTACTATATTAGCTGCCTTATTGAGTACTAAAAGGTCATAATCTTCATAAATTATATCTAAAGGAATATTTTGAGGAATAGTATTATCTATTTCATCTTCCAATACTATAGATATAATATCGCCTTTTTTAGTTTTTTTAGTTCTTTTTACATTAGCTCCATTTAGAAATATTGATTTTTCTCTTTTTAATTTCCTAAAAAGCCTTCCAGAAATATTGTTTTCAAAAAGAACCTCTTCTACAGTCATTCCATTAGTTTTTACTTCGAATAAAACAACATTTTCACTTTCCTTTAAAATTCCCATATATATCCTCCAATTATTTTTCATTTATTGTATAATATATACATAACGTTAATTATTATATCAAATTTTTTATATTTTTAAATAAGAGCTTATTTAGGAGGGAGAAATTTGAGTTTAAATAAGGATCGAATCATAAATATTATCTCAAATAATAATAAGGATTCTAAAAAAACTCGTAAATTATTAGTAAAGAAACTAGATAACAATGGATTTATAGTTCCAAAGAATTATAATGATAATGGGGAATTAAATATTTGTATTGGTGGAGATGGTGCTTTTTTAAGAGCAGTACATAAATATAATTTCCCTAAAATCCCTTTTGTAGGTATAAATACAGGACATTTAGGATTCTTTCAAGAGATACTTCCAGAAAATTTAGATGAATTTATTAATAACTATAAAAACAAGAAATATTTTGTTGAAGAAATATTTCTTATCGAAGCAAATGTTTGCACTAAAGATCATTGTATAAAGCTTACTGGAGTTAACGAATTTGCTATTAAAGGAATCGATTCTAAAGTAGTCCATTTAGAAATTTTTATCAATGACAATCATTTAGAAAAGTTTAGTGGAGATGGAATTATTATATCTACTCCTGTTGGAAGTACTGCTTATAATTTCTCTAGTGGAGGAAGTATTGTCTATCCTTCTCTTAAAACTTTGCAAATAACACCCCTATCCCCTATTAGTTCTAAAGCTTATCGCTCCCTTCCAAACAGTACTATTGTTCCTGGTGATATGACTATAAAGATAAAACCAGAATATTTATATCAAAATTCTATCTTAATAGTAAATGATGGAGTTCAACATACATATGAAAATATAGTAGAAATTTATTTTACTATTTCTAAAATGACCATTTTTAGATTAGTCTTTAATAAAGATATGTACTGGAGCAATTTAAAAAGTAAATTTTTATAATATAAAAGAGAGGCTGAGCCTCTCTTTTATATTATATTTATATTAACTTATCCATTTCATCAACTAATTGGCTAAATAGTCCTAAAGCTTTATCTACAGGTTCAGATGTTGTCATATCTACACCAGCTTTTCTTAGAACATTGATAGGATAATCCGAATTTCCACTTTTTAAAAATCCAATATATCTATCTACTGCTTCTTCTCCTTCTTCAAGTATCTGTTGGGATAATGAAACTGCAGAAGAAAATCCTGTTGCATATTGGAATACATAGAAATTATAATAGAAATGAGGTATTCTGGCCCATTCAAAAGCTATTTCTTCATCAACAACCATATCTGGTCCATAATATTTTTCATTCAATCCTTTATACATTTCACATAGATAATCTGCCGTTAAAGCTCCTCCATTTTCTACATATTCATGAATATTCTTTTCAAATTCAGCAAACATAGTTTGTCTATATACAGTGGTTCTAAATTGTTCTAAATAATGATTTAATAGATATAATTTTTCATTATCATTTTTTACATTTTTAAGCATATGATCTATAAGTAAAGCTTCATTAGTTGTAGATGCAACTTCTGCTAAAAATATACTATAGCTTCCATAAATATAAGGTTGTGCTGTTTTAGAATAGTAGCTATGAATTGAATGTCCCATTTCATGAGCAATTGTAAATACATTATCTAAAGTTTCATGATAATTTAACAATACAAAGGGTTTAGAATCATAAGTTCCTGAAGAATAAGCTCCACTTCTTTTGCCCCTATTTTCATATACATCTATCCACCTTGAATTAAATCCTTCGTCTAGTATCTCTATATAGGCTTTACCTAAAGGTTTTAATCCTTCCTTAATAATAGTTTGTGATTCATCATAAGGTACCTTTATATCTACATCTTTCACTATAGGAGTATATATGTCGTACATATGAAGATTATCTAATTTAAGAGCTCTTTTTCTTATATCCATATATTTATACATAGCATCTAAATTGTTGTGAACAGAATTTATTAGGTTATCATATACAGAAGTAGGTATATTATTTTCATCAAGAGCAGCTTCTAAACTAGAACTATAGTTTCTTGCCTTTGAATAAAATATGTTTTTCTTAACACAACCATTTAATGTAGAAGCAAATGTATTTTTAAACTCTTCATAGGTATTATAAACTGCTTTAAAAGCCTCTTCTCTAACCCTTCTATCATTACTTTCCATAAGAGGTATGAAGTTTCCATGGGTTATTTCTACATTGTTTCCACTTTCGTCTTTTATAGAAGGAAATTTCATATCTGCATCACTTAGCATAGAAAAAACAGTTTCTGGAGTGCTAGCCATTTCCCCTATTTCAGCAAGTAAAGCTTCTTCTTTTTGGGACAATACATGGTTCTTTCCCCTTAGCACATCTTCTAAATAATGTTCATAAAGTTTTAAACCTTCTTCCTCTTGCATATACTTTTCTAAATCATCTTCTTCCAATGAGAGTATTTCAGGCACTATAAAAGAAGTTTCGCTATTTACTAATACATATAGATTTGTAGCTCTATCAGTTAATGCTTGATAAGTAGATTTTCTACTATCTTCATCTAATCTCATTCTTGCATATACTAATACATTAGATATTTTTCTATATAGATCATCCTTTAGTTTTAAAACTTCTAATAGTTTGCTGCTACTTTCAACAGTTTTACCCTTATATTTTGATATTTCCTTTACCAATACTTTGACCTTTTCAAAGTCCTCTTCCCAAGCTTCATTATTTGCATACATCGACTCTAAATCCCATTTGTATTTTTCTTGAATATTCTCTCTATCTATTGGTGTGTTTTTTTTATTATCCATGTAATTACCCCTTTCTTTTTTTATATTATATATTAATTTTATTATTTTATCCTATTTAATCCTTCGATCATAATTTGTCTAGCTATAGGAGCTGCAGTTTTTCCTCCAGTAGTTCCATCACTTTCTAATATTACGCTAATAGCAATTTTAGGTTCATCTGCTGGAGCAAATCCTATAAACCAAGCATGAGATTTTCCTGTTGGATTTTCTGCTGTTCCAGTCTTCCCTGCTACCCTTATATCACCAATACTAGCATTAGTACCAGTTCCCCTTTTTACTACTTCTACCATCATATTTTTTACCTGGTTAGCTATAAGAGGATCTGTTACCTGGGAAATAGTTTCTGTATCGTTTAATTTTATTAAATGTCCTTTAGGAGATAAAATCTCTTTTACTAAAATAGGTTTTACCATATTTCCTTCATTTCCAATAGCAGAAGCTACCATAGCCATATTTAATGGTGTTACAAGTGTTTTTCCTTGTCCAATACTAGAAGCAGCAATATCTGTCTTTTTTAATTCTTCACCATGAGCAAATTTAGAGGCCTTAACTGGTAAATCAAATGGAATATCTTTATTCATCATAAATCTCTCAGATACTCCTCCCAGTTCCTGTCTACCTACTTGTAGACCTAACTGTGCGAAATATGAATTACAAGATTTAACTAATGCTTCTTCTAATCCTAATTTGCCATGGGCTTTTCCACCATAGTCTTCTAATGTATAGCCCTCTACAGTAAATGAGCCCTTACAATCATAGGATTTACTAACATTAGGGTTTTCTAATCCAGCCACAGCAGTAACTACTTTAAAAATCGAACCTGGAGCATAAAGTCCACTAGTTGCTCTATTAAGGAAAGGGCTATCTGGATTTTCTACTATAGATTGCCAATTTTGTTTCATTGTATTAGGGTCAAAATCTGGCTGACTTACCATAGCATATATTTCTCCATTTTGTGGATTCATAGCCACTATAGAGCCTTTCTTTCCCTTAAGAGAATTTCGTGCAATTTCTTGTAATTCGTGATCTAATGTTAGCTTAATATTATTTCCTTCTCCATCAGGTTTTATAATCTTACTAATCTCCTTCAGAGTTGTACTTTCTTTTAAATTAAGTAATTCATTATTATAGGTTAATTCTAATCCTGATTTTCCATAGTCTCTATAGCTATATCCAATAATATGACTATAAAGACTTCCATAATTATAATGTCTTATAGTTGAATCTTCAGTTTTTTCACTGTAAGCCAATGTTTTCCCATTTCTATCTAGAATCATTCCCCTTAAAATATTTTCTTCATCTATCCACAATCTTTTATTAAAACTATTATTTTTTATCTTTGGAGCTGTGAAAATTTGAAAATAGCTTAAATAAACTATTAAACTAGTAAAAAGTAAACACATAGCAATAAGTACCCTTGCCATTCTTTTAACTTCCTTATTCATGCTCTTCCACCTCTTCCATAGGTAACTCTTCAGAAGCTACTTGCAAAATACCTAATGCAATAAAACTAGAAATTATAGAGCTACCTCCATAGCTTATAAAAGGTACTGTAATACCAGTTAGAGGTATCATTTTAATAACTCCTCCAAAAATTATAAAGGTTTGAAAACCAAACATAGCACTAATGCCAAAAGCAACTATCCTAAAAAACTTATCGCTTTGGCTTAAGGCAATTTTAAAGCCTCTATAAACTAATATTAAAAACAACATCATTATAGCAATACCAGTAAATATTCCCATTTCCTCACAAATAGCAGGAAATATAAAATCTGTGTGAACTTCAGGAATAAAATCTGGATGGCCTAAGCCTATACCAGTTCCAAAAAAACCTCCATTAGCAATAGCAAATAAGGATTGAGTAATTTGGTATCCTTTGTTGTCTACATATCTCCAAGGATCTATCCAAGTTTCTACCCTTATTTTTACATGGTCAAATATAAAATAACTAACTATAGCTCCTATAGAAGCTAATAGTATATTATACAATATAAGTTTTCTATCCTTTTCATAAACGTATTGAATAACTAAAAATATCAAATAAAATAATAGTGCACCACCTAAATCTTTCTGTAAAAATAAAAAGCCAATAAATACATATACAGATATTAATAATCTATATCCAGATTTCCCATTTTTATCGAATTTTTTTTCATTTGTATAAAATGATGCAATAAAAAATATAAAAGCTATTTTTATAATCTCAGAAGGTTGAAAACCAAAACTACCAATTTTAATCCAATTCCTAGCTCCTCCAATGGTCTTACCAAATACTAATGTAAATAAGAATAAAACTACTGAACCTAATCCATAAAATAAAGTTAACCTATCCCACTTTTTGAAGCTTTTCACAATTATATAAGAAATAAAAAAAATCAAGATTCCTCCACTTACCCATACTACTTGTCTAGCCCCTAATTTTGGATTTAATCTATATATCATTATGATGCCTAGTTTAAGAAGCATAGTAACGATTAAAAAAATATAATGATCACCAGAAGATATTTTTAACAAAATAAAATTTGATACATATATTATAAATATTAATACAATTCCAGTAATCAAGGTAAATTTATCTAATTCATCAGTACTATATGCAAATAATAGTAATAAGGCAATTACATCAATAAGTACAAGAAGATTTCTAGGGACTCTATAGCTTATTAATTTTTTAAACATTTTTTCAACTCCTTATTTCCTATTTACAAATAAAAATTCTACCTGCCCTAATCTAATTCTATCGCCATTTCTTAGTTTTACTACATCCATTATTTTATCTCCATTTACAAATGTTCCATTTGCGCTTTCTAAATCCTCTAGATAATAATCACCTTCATCTTTTACTATCTTTAAATGTTTCTTAGATATATAAGGATCTTTTATAATTATATTATTTTGATTGCCTCTACCAATAGTCGTATCTTTATCTAATGAATAGACTTCCTTCACCTTAAAAGGTAAAGTTTCCTTTTGATTTATTAGTTTAAGATAATTATTTTTACTTAATGTATTAAGGCTCATACCTTTTATGTCTAAATAAATTAATCTTATAATACTTAACATAAACAAATAAATTATAAGTATAAAAACATATTTAAATACTACTGATAATATATTAAACATTTTTAACCTCCAAATTATGAAACTATTATACTCTTTTAGAATAATGTTATCATATTACTTAATGAATGTGAATAAACATATTTTAATTTTTAAACAAGTTTAATTTAGACTAATAATCTGTTAATATTAATCTATATGGATTTATTTAGGGAGGTATTTCTATGTCAAAAAAGTTCTATCGTTCTTCTAATGATAAAATCATAGCTGGAGTATGTGGTGGATTAGGTGAATATTTTAATATTGATCCTTCTATCATTAGAATTTTCTGGTTGCTTTTCTCCATATCAGGAAGTGGCTCAGGTATAGTTGCTTATATTATATGTGCTATTGTAATTCCTGAAAAGGACAGCGATGTTATTTATTATGATGAAAATGAGAATAAAAGTTATAAAAATAGTGCCTTATTTATTGGCATAGTATTAATTTTAATAGGTGCCAGCCTACTAGTAAGAAAAATTTGGCCTTGGTTTAGTCTAAAAAGTTTAAAAATAGCCAGATACTGGCCTATACTATTAATAATTGCCGGAATATACATTATATATAATCAAAAAAAAGAAAATTAAATAATAAGTCTTGATTTTTTAGCTAAAAAATCAAGACTTATTATTTTTATAGATTATTTATAGTATTCTTTATTCTAGATAACCCTTCTTCTAAAATACTTCTTGGACATCCTATATTCAATCTTTGGAATCCACTTCCACCTATTCCAAAGGTAGGACCATGATTCAATCCAATTTTAGCTTTATTTATCATTAAACCTTTTATTTCTTCATCACTTAATCCCAGTTTCCTAAAATCTAACCAAATAAGAAAAGTTCCCTCAGGTCTTACCACTTTAATTTCTGGTATATTCTTTTCTATATAATCCATAAGAAAATTTAAATTTCCTTCTAAATAAATTAAAAGCTCATCTAACCATTCTTCTCCATAATTATAAGCTGCTTCAAGTCCTACAAGTCCAAATATATTAGTAGTATTCGCTCCTATTAAATCGATAGTTTCTTTATATTTTTTCCTTATTTCTTCATTAGGAATAATTGCTACTGAAGTATGAAGACCTGCTATATTAAAAGTTTTACTTGGAGCCATTAAAGTAATAGTATTCATTGCCATATCATCAGATATAGAAGCTATAGGTATATGCTTATTTCCACTATATATAATATCTCCATGTATTTCATCTGAAACTACTAAAATTTCCTTTTCTAAACATACTTTCTCTAATCTCTTTAGTTCTTCTTCATCCCAAACCCTTCCTACTGGGTTATGGGGACTACATAAAAATAATATCTTTGTATCTTCATCAATATTTTTCTCCAAATCATCAATATCCATAATATATCTTATACCATTAAATTTTAGTGGATTATTTAAAACCTTTCTTCCATTTTTTTCTATAACTTTATAAAAAGGTGGGTATATGGGAGGTTGAAGAACTATCTTATCACCTTTTTTAGAAAAGCTTAATACTGCTAAATTAAGTCCTGTAACTACTCCTGGAGTAAACACTATCCATTCTTCATCAATATTCCATCCATGTCGCTTTTTAACCCAATTAGCTACAGATTTATAAAAAGATTTAGGTATACCTGTATAACCAAAAATTCCATGTCTTACCCTTTCCTCCATAGCTTTAATAACTTCATTAGGAGATTTAAAATCCATATCTGCTACCCACATAGGTAAAACCTCTTCATCTCCATATATCTTTTTTAAATAGCTCCACTTTGCTGAATGAGTAGACTTTCTATTAATTATTTGATCAAAATCATATTTCATACATCTCTCCCCTTTATCCTAAGTACATAGTATCTAAAGCATATATTCTATATATCTTTATAAAGTCCTTCTAATACTTAATGCTTTAGATGTCAATACTTATTTAAATAAGTTTTTGATCAATTTCAAGGATTTTTTTGAATATATAGGAAATAATACTATAAAAAGATATAAGGAGTGGTTATTTTGAGAATTCCTAAACACATAGGTATTATTCCAGATGGTAATAGAAGATGGGCTGTAGAAAATGGGCTTACTAAAGAAAAAGGATATGAAAGAGGTTTAAATCCTGGACTTGAACTTTTTAAACTCTGTGAAAAAGAAGGTATTGAAGAAATTACTTATTATGGATTTACTGTAGATAATACTAAAAGGCCAAAATTTCAAAGACTGGCTTTTAGCCAAGCTTGTGTAGATGCTGTTAAAATGCTTTCTAAAGAAAATGCCTCCCTTTTAGTTGTTGGCAATACAAAATCTCCTATGTTCCCAAAAGAACTTCTTCCCTATGCCATAAGACGTCAAACTTTTGGAAATGGAGGTATTAAGGTAAACTTTTTAGTTAATTATGGTTGGCAATGGGATTTAAAAAATCACTTTTCAGATGAAAATAAAAAACAAGATCCCTTAAATTTAGTTTATTCAAGAGATATTTCTAGAATAGATTTAATAATTAGATGGGGTGGCAGAAGAAGACTTAGTGGCTTCTTGCCTTTACAATCTGTTTATTCAGATTTTTATGTAATTAATGATTATTGGCCAGATTTTAGAGAAGAACATTTCTATGATGCTTTAAGTTGGTATAATAAGCAAGACATTACATTAGGGGGATAACCCCCTTTATTATTGCCTTAATTGAAATAAAATGTTAAAATTAGTTGACAAACTAAGGGAGGGATATGATGAAAGAATATGGCGTTTTTGATGTTTTAGGCCCTATAATGATAGGTCCTTCCAGCTCCCATACTGCCGGTGCTGCTCGCTTAGGTAAAATCGCAAAGCAAATCGTTGGAGAAGACTTTGTTAAAGCAACCTTTCTACTCCATGGTTCTTTTGCAAAAACTTATAAAGGTCATGGTACAGATAAAGCTTTAGTCGCTGGAATATTGGGAATGGATCCTTCTGATGAAAGAATTAAACACTCGCTAGAAATTGCCGAAAAAAAAGGTATTGTAATTCAATTTCATGAAACAGATTTAGGATATGAACATCCTAATAGTGTAAAAATAATATTTGAAGATAAAAAAGGAGATACATTTTATATAATAGGTTCTTCTATAGGTGGAGGAAGTATTTTAATCACAGATATTGATGGAACTAAAGTTGAATTTACAGGCAATCTACCAACTTTGATACTAAAATATGATGATAGAAAAGGAAGTGTTAGTAGGATAAGTACTATACTCTCTTCTAATAGTATAAATATTGCTACAATGAAAGTTTCAAGAGAAGGTAAAATCGCTACAATGGTTCTTGAAGCTGATAGTGAAATAAATGAAACTGTTCTTAAAGAAATTTCAAATATTGAACATATCTTCTATATTAAGGCTGTAAATCCTATAGATAAGAGGTGATTATTTTGTTTAATAATGGTGAAGAGCTATTAACAATATGCAACAAGGAAAATAAAAAAATTTATGAAGTAGTTCTTGAAAAAGAGATGGATCAAACTGGAAAACCCATAGAAGAAATAAGAAATTTAATGAAAGAAAATTTAAATGTAATGATAGAATCTTCTAATCATGCCCTTGACAAAAATATCATTTCAGTAAGTGGATTGATTGGAGGACAAGCAAATAAAGTAAAAAGATATAGTGAAAATAATAAAACTTTATGTGGTGATTTAATAAATATTGCAATGGCAAGGTCTTTATCAACTTCAGAAGTAAACGCTTCCATGGGTAAAATAGTGGCAGCACCTACAGCTGGAGCTTCTGGTATTTTACCTAGCGCAATAATTACAACAGCAGAAAAATTTGATTTAGGTAAGGAAGAAATGATAAATAGTTTATTTACAGCTGCTGGAATTGGAGAAATAGTAGCAAAAAATGCAACTATTTCTGGGGCTTATGGAGGTTGTCAGGCTGAATGTGGGGTGGCAGCTGCTATGGCTGCAGCTTCCATTGTTGAAATGCTGGGAGGAAGTCCTGAAGCCTGTCTTCATGCCGCAAGTATTTCAATAGTAAATGTACTAGGTCTTGTATGTGATCCTATAGCAGGTTTAGTAGAATTTCCATGTGCATTCAGAAATGCTTCTGGAGTAGTTAACGCTTTAATTTCTGCAGATTTAGCCCTAGCTGGAGTAAAAAGTTTAATTCCTTTTGATGAAGTAGTTGAAGCTATGTATAAAGTAGGAAAATCATTACCTGATTCTTTAAAAGAAACAGCATTGGGAGGATTAGCTGCTACACCAACAGGAAAAGATTTGAAAAATAAAGTCCTATAATAAATAAAACTCTCCGAAAATCGGAGAGTTTTATTTATTTATTATATTTTTCTTTTATATATTTATCTATAGATGCTGCTGCTTTTTTGCCTGCTCCCATAGCAAGTATAACCGTTGCAGCACCAGTTACTGCATCTCCACCAGCAAACACACCTTCTCTAGATGTTTGTCCATTTTCATCTGCTACTATACATCTTCTTCTATCTATTTCAAGGCCTTCTGTAGTTGATGGTATAAGTGGATTTGGTGATGTTCCAAGGGACATAATAACAGTATCTACCTCAAATTCAAACTCAGTACCTTCAATAGGCTCTGGTCTTCTTCTTCCTGATTTATCTGGTTCGCCAAGCTCCATTCTTATACATCTAATACCCTTTACCCAACCCTTTTCATCTGCAAGTATTTCTATAGGATTGGTTAGAAGTTCAAAGTTTATACCTTCTTCTTTAGCATGATGAACTTCTTCCACTCTTGCTGGTAACTCTTCTTCAGACCTTCTATAAACTATCCAAACTTCAGCTCCTAATCTTTTAGCAGTTCTAGCAGCATCCATTGCAACATTTCCGCCACCTACTACTGCAACTTTGTCTCCTACTTTTATAGGTGTATCATAATTTTTTCTAAAAGCCTTCATAAGGTTATTTCTTGTTAAAAATTCATTTGCTGAAAATACTCCATTAAGATTTTCTCCAGGTATTCCCATAAATTTAGGTAAACCAGCACCTGAGCCTATAAATACTGCATCAAAACCTTCTTTTTCCATAAGATCTGCTATAGTTACAGTTCTACCTACTACTACATTAGTTTCTATTTTCACTCCGAGCTTCTTTAAGTTTTCTATCTCTTTTTTAACAACTTTTTCTTTTGGCAATCTAAACTCAGGTATTCCATATACTAGAACTCCACCTGCTTCGTGAAGGGATTCAAATATAGTTACATCATATCCTTCTTTAACCAGATCTCCTGCACAAGTAACTCCAGCAGGTCCTGAACCTATAACTGCTACTTTATGTCCATTCTTTTCTTTAACTTCTCCTACTTGTATATTATGTTCTCTTGCCCAGTCTGCAGCAAATCTTTCTAATTTTCCAATAGATACCGGATCCCCTTTATGCCCAAGAACACAAGTCTTTTCACATTGTTCTTCTTGAGGGCAAACCCTTCCACAAACTGCAGGAAGAGCACTATACTTAGCAAGAATTTGAGCTGCTTCTGCAAAATTACCTTCTGCTATTTCTTTAATAAATGCTGGTATATCTATAGATACAGGACAATTTCCTCTACAAGCAGGTTTCTTACAGTTTAAACAGCGCTTTGCTTCAGCTATAGCCTCTTCTTCTGTATATCCAAGACATACTTCATCAAAGTTTTTTATTCTTTCTTCCGGGTCTTGCACTGAAATTGGCACTCTTTTAAATCTATCCATTATTTAGCACCTCCTTCAGTTTGTTTACATCTGCATTCATATTGTTCATCTTTTTCACATTCTTCATTTTTATATTGAGCTTGTCTTTTCAAAGCTTCATCAAAATCTACAAGATGACCATCAAATTCCGGACCATCTACACAAGCAAATTTAGTTTCATTTCCAACTGTAACCCTGCAAGCACCACACATTCCTGTACCATCTACCATTATAGGATTAAGACTAACAACCGTATCTATCCCTAATTCATCTGTAAGCTTACATACAAATTTCATCATTATCATTGGTCCAATTGCTATTACTTTATCGTAATGTTTTCCTTGATTTTTTACAAGTTCTTCAATTAAACCAGTTACCATACCATTAAATCCATAACTTCCATCATCAGTTGCTATATAAAGATTTCCTGCTACACTTTTAATTTTATCTTCTAGAATTATCATTTCCTTATTTTTGGCTCCAACTATTACATCAACATCAATACCATTTTCATGGAACCATCTTACCTGTGGATAAACAGGAGCTGCGCCAACTCCTCCAGCTACAAATAAATATTTTTCTTTCTTCAATTTCTCAATATCTTCATTTACATATTCTGATGGTTGTCCAAGAGGACCTACAAAATCTTTAAAATACTCTCCCTCATTGTATCTAGCCATTTTTTTAGTAGAACAACCCATAGATTGAACTACTATAGTAACTGTTCCTTTTTCCTTATCATAATCACATATAGTTAGAGGAACCCTTTCTCCCTGCTCATCAGCTATAACAATAACAAATTGTCCTGGCTTAGCTGACTCAGCTACCCTTGGAGCTAAAATATCCATGGAAAAGATATTTGGTGCTAAACTTTTCTTTTCTACAATTTTGAACAATTACAACTCCTCCCTCAATTGACAATATAATTCTAATCATACATTACTAATACTACTTATTATACATTGATAATATTACTCAAAATATCTTATTTTAAAAATAAGATATAGAATCATATTGTCCTAATATTTAATTTAAACTAGATAAATAAGTTTAGATAAGACTGAAACTCCCATGGCTAAACCAATGGGCCTCTCAGGTACTATATAGATTTCTTCAATAATCTTACTGTGTTTACTACAATTAGAACATATTGAAACTATCTATTTTCCCTAAGACTTTTACTAACTATGAATATTCCAGTGAGCCACATTAATGTTAGTATAAACCTCGTTTCAAAACCTATCTTAGGCTACCCGTTCCATACTTAAAAATATGGACCTTCCGCCTTTATTTGTAAACTTGCCCCTATATTTAGTTTTTAATAAAAAATTTTTTATTATTAATATATTACTAATTTTGCATTAGGAAAACCTTTTCCATATAATATAAATCTATCTTCCTATGATAATTTTATCACAATATATTTAATAATTCAATGAATTATTAAATATATTCATTATTGAAGCATTGGATCTTTTTAAATTTATCTGAATTTTATTTCTCCATTTTCTAAACTGTCTATTATTACTAATGAATCCACTCTAATTTTATTGTTTCTTAAATTATCTCCTCCTTTTTGAAATCCTTTCTCTATAACTATTCCTGCCCCTACAAGGGTAGCTTCTGCTTGTTCTACTATATCCTTTAAACCTAATAGTGCTCTTCCATTAGCTAAGAAATCATCTATTAAAAGGATTCTGTCTTCCTTATTTAAATATCTCTTTGCTACCCTTATTTTATAATTTTTTTCTTTAGTATAGGAATATACATTACTTTCATAAGTTTCCTTATCTAAATTCTTTGACTCTGTTTTTCTAGCAAAAAGTACAGGAACATTAAAATATTGGGCAGCTATTGCTCCAATCGCTATTCCTGAAGTTTCTATAGTTAATATTTTAGTTATTTTTTCATTTTTAAATCTTCTTTTAAATTCTTTTCCAATTTCATTTAATAGTTCAATATCTAATTGATGATTTAAAAAACTATCTACTTTTAATATATTCCCTTCTTCTATTCTTCCTTCTTTTAGTATTTTTTCTTTTAGTATTTCCATTTCTTTATTTCCTCCTCGATTATTACTCTATTTAATGCAATATTATATCAATTATATATAAAAAAAGATAGAGTCTACAAATACGACTCTACTTTATGCTTTCCTAAAACTACTTCTATATGATGACTTTTATAGTCATTTATTAATTTCACATAGTTTTCATCTAATAAAATCCCATCTAATTTTATATATCCTATACCAGTATTTAATTTATATGGATTTCTCACTTCTATATTATAAATAGTTTCAAAATATTTATATTTTATATTGTACTTATCCCAATTTTTAGGAATACAAGGATTTATATATAAATTTTCTCCTTCTAATCTAAAACCTAATATATGCTCTAAGCCTACTTTATAAATCCATCCTGAAGAGCCAGTATACCACGTCCATCCTCCTCTTCCTATATGAGGGCTAACCCCATATACATCGGCTGCCATTACATAAGGTTCCGCTTTATACTTTCCACATTCAATTAAAGTTCTTGTGTGATTAATAGGATTTATAATATTGAATAGTTTAAAAGCTTTATCTCCTTCTCCCATAAGTGCAAAAGCTCCTATGACCCAAGCAGCCGCATGAGTATATTGTCCTCCATTCTCCCTTACTCCTGGGACATAACTTTTTATATATCCAGGATCTAGTTCTCCACTATCAAATGGTGGACTTAGAAGTAGTATCATCCCTTCCTCTGCTTTCACAAGATATTCTTCTACTGATTTCATAGCTTTTTGATTTCTATCTTTAGTACCAAGACCAGATAATACTGCCCAAGTCTGAGCAATAGAATCTATCCTACATTCTTCATTCTCTTTTGAACCTAAAACATTTCCGTCATCAAAATATGCTCTTAGATACCAATCCCCATCCCATCCATTTTTTTCTATAGATTCTTTTATATTATTTATTAGCTCTTCATATCTTTTTGATCTATCTAGGTCTCCAACTTTTTTACATATAGGTACAAATTTGCTTAAAATACTTCCTAAGAACCATCCTAGCCAGATACTTTCTCCTTTGCCTTTATACCCTACTTTATTCATTCCATCGTTCCAATCACCTGATCCCATAAGAGGAATGCCTCTTTCTCCAAACTTGAGGGATTTTTCAATAGCTTTTATACAATGTTCATAAACGGTACCAATTTTTTCAGACATATTTGGTACTTCATATCTCTCTTGTTCTTCACTACTAAGAATTACACTTTCAATATAAGGAACTTTTTCTTCCAGGATAGAATAATCTTCAGTAATCATTAAATATTCTGCTACTACAAAAGGTAGCCATAACAAATCATCTGAATACTTACTTCTAATCCCTTTGTGAACCTTATCCATAGGGTTAGGATGCCACCAATGCTGTATATCTCCTTCCACGAACTGATGTCTACAATTATTTATAATTTGTTTTTTGCATTCTTCTGGAGCTATATATAAACAGTTCATCACATCTTGAATTTGATCCCTTCCACCAAAAGCACCACCCACTTGGTAAAATCCTGTTCTGCCCCAAAGTCTAGAAACTATAGTTTGATACATTAGCCAATTATTCATAATTAGATTCATAGAAAGTTCAGGAGTATCTATTTGAATCTTTTCCAGTTTCTCCTTCCAATACTCTTTAACTTTAGTTAGCTCTTCTTTAGCCTTATCTAATTTTCTATATCTTTTAATCATAGAATATCCATTCTCTACACTACCACTTTCACCTAAAACCATAACCAATTCCTTTTCACTTCCACTAGGAATAGTTACTTCAACTTCAATAGACGAACAAGGATCATATCCTATACCTACAGTATTAGAAAGCCTTTCCTTTTTCAGAGCTTCTGGATCTTCTAATGAGCCTAAATCTCCTATGAATTCTCTCCTATTTCCTGTATAACTTTTAATTTTCTCTGAAGTTCCAATGAAAATACTACTGTTTCTAAAATCTACATTTGTTGAGTTTTTTATTAAAAATATTTCTTCTTTTTCATCCATATCAGTTTCAATAAATTTATCTGTAATTTCATCTGTTACACCTAGTACAGGTCTTACAAAGTATACTAAAGTTAACTTTCTTTCAAAACTTGAATGGTTTTTTAATTTAATTAAATTCATCTTAATATTATGATCTAAAGCTGTGTATAGAGTTAGTTCTTGTTCAATGCCTTGGCTAAAATGATTAAATTTAGAATACCCCTGCCCATGAGTAATAACATAGTCTTCTTTTTCTCTAATAGGAGAAGAGGTTATATTCCAAATATAACCAGTGTCATCATCTCTTAAGTATATTATTTCTCCTGGTAAATTCACTACAGCATCATTGTACCAAGGAGTCAATTTATTTTCCCTGCTATTATGTGCCCAGCTAAAACCTGCACCAGTTTCTGAAACTATAAATCCAAAATTTCTATTAGCTATAACATTTATCCAAGGAAGAGGTGTATTTAAGCCTTCAGTAAGCTTTATAATATATTCGCTTCCTCCTTTTGCAAACCCTCCATAACCATTGAAATATTCAAGGTCTAATTCTTTTTCAATAGTAGGATAATCTTTCCTTATTCCAGTAAAAGTTTTGTCAGGAATATATTCTTCCTTTTCAAGTTTCTTTTTTAATCCTTCTTCTGCATCAATTATTAAGGATGCCCATTTAAATAATAATGCTCTGTCCTCATAAGGCATATTATTAGATTTTCTAATATATATATTGCTACTATTTCTACCGCATTCAAATACAGTTTCCTGAATACTTTCATACAATGGTTCATAATAAGAACTTTCATATTCACATAGTATAACTAAATCTACTTCTAATCCTTTAAAAAACCAGTAGCCATGAGCTCTTAATATTTTCTTCAAGTTTTCTAATCCTTCCAAGCTCCGTATTATTATGAGAACAATAGGAATATCCCCAGAAATTCCATAAGCCCATAACCCTTCCTGTCCTTTAAAACTTTCTTTTATAATATCTCTATATTTAATAATATTTGTATTATTAAAAAATACTAGACTAGAAACCAATTCATCGTATAATTTTAAGTCATCCCCTTTGTAAGTTAAATATCCAATCTCTGCTTGACTTCTAGTATGAGCTAATTCAAAGGCCTTAGAAAAGCTGATTTCATCATTATATTTTTTGAAAAGTTTGATTGCTCCTTCTTTAGTGCTGTCTATTCCAGTTACAAAGTAAATTTCTTTACTTTCTCCGCTTTTAACTTTTACTCTTCTTTTAAGGCTCATTATTGGATCTAAAACAGCACCTGTTGTATTGGTAAGTTCTTTAAATAATCCTTGGGGATTTGATAGTTTATTCCCTCTACCAATAAAATTAAATCTATTAGTTTCATATTCAAATGCTATTTCATCTTTATCTTCATTCCCTATGCCATGAACTATATATACTATATCCTGGTCTTCTCTTCTCTTCCTTCTGTAGGCTATAATGCCCTTACTATCTTCTATCTCTTCTGTCCTTATAAATAAATTATTAAATACAGGATGAGATATATCTGCATCTAAAAGATCTCCCACTATTTCAAAATAACTACACACTTCAAGTAAAGCGTCTTCTTCACCATTGTTTGTTAATGTAACCTTTCTAATCTCCCCGTCTTCTTCAGATAATAAAACTATATCCATTCTAGTTTCTATATAACCATCTTTTCTATAAAAACTTACTTTATCATTAGAAAAATAAACTTTATATTCATCTGGTTCTACCTTAGTAGGCTCATAGGTTGTAGACCAATACCTGTTCTCTGTTAAATTATTTATATATATAAACTTTCCATATTGATTTACTAATTCTTCTTTTCTCCATCTATTTATAAAAATATTATCCTTCTTTGAATATCCTAATCCTTTATTAGTAATCATTGTTGAGTAATCTCCTGAAGCCAATATATGACAGTGTGTATTTTTTAAATCCTCCTTATCATATATTCTTCCTAAGTTTAAATGTCTTTTTTCTTCCTGGTATTCTATATCTACTAGATTTTCTTTTTCTTTGGCCACAACTACTTTCATAGGTATTTTTTCTTGCAATAAAAGCTCCCCTGTTTTCATTTCAGGATTTCTATGAAATCTATCTATTAAAATTTCTCCATTTAAAAAATTATTTATAGATAGAAATATCATACCTTGATGATGTGTCATATAGCTTTTTACTATTCCTTTATCCATGTTTTGTGGAAGCCTTCTAGTAGTAAAATCTATAGCCTCGTATAATCCATATTTTCCATCCATTTGTTCTTTGACTAAATTATCTACATTAGATATAACGGATTTAGGATTAAATTTTATAGCAAGAATAGAGGAATATGGGGATATTACTAAATCTTCTTTAAGACCTCTTTTAAAACCTAACTGGGGAACCCCAAAAGCCTTATATTGATAATTTAAGTTTACATCAAAAGCAAAAAATCCTGATTCAGATATTCCCCAAGGAAGATTTTTATCACTGCAATAATTCTCTTGTACCCTTATAGCTGTATTATAGGTTTCATCTAATAAAGTGTTTTTATAATTTTTCATAATTAGTGTAGGCATTAAATATTCAAACATAGTTCCAGTCCAAGAAGCTAATCCTCTATATCCATCTTTCTCAATTAAAGTTCTTCCTAATTTAAACCAGTGCTTCACAGGAACTTCTCTTCTGCATATAGCAATATAACTAGTAGTCCTTGCTTCTGAAGCTAATAGGTCATAATAAGAATCTAATAATTCTTTTTTCTCAACAATATATCCTACAGAAAATAACTCTTTCTCTTCATTATATAAAGGTCTAAAATCCACTTCATCTATTAACCTTTCTATTCTGGATATTAGATTTTCAATATTATCTATAGCTCTTTGTGTATTTTTATATAAAACTTTTATATTTTCATCTTCAGTATCTTTTAAAAGTTTTTCGTAATATGTTTTTAAATCTAAAAGGGAGTATTTATTATTTTCATCTAGTATATAATCTCTATACTCTTTTAATAAAGCCTCAACCCTGCTTAAACTTTTAATAGCCCATTTATCTTTATTAAGGTCAATATTATTATTTAGTCTATCTTTTAGCTCTTTCAATCCATCTATACTTATATCTTCTATTTCTTCAACTTGAGCAACTATTTCCGACTTTAATTCTTCATCTTCTATTAAATTTATAGTATCTTTTAATCCTTGTAGATCTTTTTTATCTATCAATGGATTTCTTAAGTACTCTTTAAGACCTTCTCTTAATGCATAAAGGTAAGAAATAAAATTACCACTATCTACTGTAGATACAAAGTAAGGACGTAATGGCTCTAAGTCTGTTGTACTATACCAATTGTACAAATGTCCTTCCCATTTCTCCATTTTTTCTACTGAAGAAATAGTCTTATCAAGTAATTTTGCCATTTCTGATATGGTTATATATCCTAAATCTTTAGCAGATAAAATCCCTACCCATAAAAATCCTATATTAGTTGGAGATGTTCTATAAGCTACTCCATTATAAGGATATTCTTGATAGTTATCTGGAGGTAGAAAATTATTCTCTTCATTTGTAAACATCTCATAATAATCCCAAGTCTTTCTTGCTATCTCCCTTAAATAATTAGTTTCTATTTTAGGTTTTTCCTCTATATCTTCTTTACTAATAAAATAAGCTATTATAGGAGATCCGATCCATAGTATCACAATGATTATTGATGCATATATATTTTTTATATTAAGTAAAAAAGTTAATCCAATTGTAGCAAGCCCTATTAAAACACTACTTCTCATTCTTAAAAAGAAACTTTTTAAATCATTTTTAAGCCTCTTCTCCATATCAAAAGCAGTAGTCCATTGAAGTAAATTTTTCTTTGAAAAAAACACTCTATAAATTGTTCTTAAAATAGCATCTACCATCATATACCCTTCATAAGGTAAAAATATAAAAGAAAGTACTCCTTGATAGAAGCTACCCTTTACACCTGTTATTATATTTCCATTTAATTTTAATTTACTTATAAGATTGTTTCCATATAGTATATGTTCCATCAATGTAATTATAAAAGGTGTAAATATAGCAAGTAACCCTACCATTATCCAAAAATATATACTTCCAGGAAAAATAGTTAAACCAAATATTATTGTAAGAAGTACACTTACAGGAACTAAACTTCGCCTCATATTGTCCACTATTTTCCACTTGGAAATTGACGATATAGGATTTCTTCTATTGCTCTTAAGCCATCTAATTAATTGCCAATCTCCACGGACCCATCTATGGAGTCTCATTATATAAGAATTATACTTTTCTGGATATCCATCTATTAACTCAACATCTGTTGCTAATCCTGCCCTGACATAACAACTTTCTAATAAATCATGACTTAATACTGCATTTTCAGGTATAGAATCTTTTAAACATGTTTGAAAAACCTTTAGATCATATATTCCTTTCCCTGTGAATATTCCTTCTCTAAATAAATCTTGATATATATCAGATACAGCTGTAGTATAAGGGTCTATTCCACCTTGTCCTGCATATATCCTAGTAAATAATGATTTATTTGAACTTTCAATATCTATAGAAATTCTAGGTTGAATTATTCCATAACCTTCCGTTACAATATTTTTCTCACTATCAATTATTGCTGAATTTAATGGATGAGCAATTGTACCTACAAGTTTTTTTGCTGATTCTAAAGGCAGTTTGGTATCAGCATCTAACGTGATTATATATTTTATTTTATTTTTTAATGAAGATATATCACTAGATATCACTGAATAAGTAGTATCTTCATTTCCTAATATTAACTCATTAAATTCTACTAGTGCTCCTCTTTTTCGTTCCCATCCCATCCACTTTTCTTCACCATCAGAATATACTCTATCCCTGTGAAAATAATAGAATATCTTCTCATTTTTACTATATTTATTATTTAATTCTTCAATAGCTTGTAAACCTTTTTGAATTATCTTTTCATCTTCTTTTTCCTTTTCTAATTGACCATCTTTGAAATCCCCAATTAAACCAAAATACAAATTCTTTTCTCCATTGGATAGATAATGAATCTCTAATTGTTTTACCAATTCTTCTACCCTTTTTTCATCTGTTAAAAGGGTAGGTATGACTATAAAAGTTTTAAATTTATCTGGTATTCCATCTTTAAACTCTAATTTTGGCAAATGTATTGGAGAAAACTTCTTAGAAAATATTGTATTAAATATCCCTATAGATATATTAGAAGCAGGAACTAATGTTGTTAATCCAACTAATATTGCCATAACTATATTACTTGTTGCATAAGCATATCTTCCAAATAAAAATACAAGAAACAATGTAAAGAGAACTACAGGAAGAGTATAATATTTTTCACTCTTTAAATAAAATCCTGTTCTTTTTTCCTTTTTATTTAAACTATTAAAAATTTCTTCTCTTCCATCATCTATAATATAATATCCTACATGACTTTCTTTACCTTTATTTCCATTTTCATATTCATTTCTAGCTAGCTCTAATGCTTTTTTAGCTATAAAGATTTCCTTTGTATTTAATTTTTCAGCCAATTCCTGAACATGGTGTATATAATAATTTTTTGATTCTAAATCCATATTTCTATAAACTTCTAAAGGATCTTCTTTCAGTGTCTTTTCTACAATACTTAATGATTCAAATATATTGACCCATTTTAAATTTGAAATGTTTTTTAAACTAATTATGCTATTACCTATTTTTAATTTCATATTGGCCTGTTTAATATGTTCTTTTTCTATTATTTTTTCAACTGTAGTACCAAGATAGTTAAGTCTTCTTTCAAACGAAAATATACTTTGTTGTGTCTCTTCTTTTTTTATTCTAACAAATAATCTTTCTAAGAAGGATGAACTTATTTCTTCCATTTCTTCAATATACTTTTCTATATCTCTAATTTGAGACAGATCTATTTCATTAGCCTTTTGCCATTGATTGCTTATATTTTCAATTTTAGTGCAAATATTTCGAATATAATTCATTAAAGCTAAAGTTAGCATAAGTGGCAAAGAAGAAACTTCTTTAATAGATAAAGTACTTTCCTCTTGATAAGAATTTATAAAATCTATTAAAGTTTCCTCTGTAACAACACCTTCTGTATGAGATATTAGCTCTACTGCTAATATATAGATTCTAGGACAATTTCTAAATACTCCATTTTCTAAAGTATTTAGCTCTAACCCTCTTTCTTCTTCTAAACTTTGTCTTATCTTTTTATATTGAAGTTCTATTATATAAAAATTATCCAGAAGCCATTCTGAAGCTTTAGGCAAGTCCTTATTTCTGCTTAACATTGTATTTAATTTCAAGTATATTTTTTCAATATATTTAAAGTTTTTGTCTAGATTGAACATTAGAAAATTTTTTACATCAGTTTTTTTTCCTATTTTATGATTTCTTCCTAGCTCTCTACCATGTTTCAATAGTTCTTCTCTGGACAAAAGTATATCTTCAGTCTCTATAACACAGGTTTTCTTTCCTCTTAAATATTTCCGCATCTAACTCATCCCTTTCAACTGCTAATCTATGTAGAGTCTTTCCTTATCATCTTTCTTATCTTTTTATCATAAAAATCAGATAATTCTTCAGCATATTCCTCTGATAAACCCTCTACATATATATTGAACACAGGTTTTTCATTGTCTGGTAGAACTAAAACCCATCCTCTATCTTCTACAATTCTTGCCCCTTCAAAAGTTTCTATAACATCATTATCTTCTTCAATAAGCTTTCTAAGCACTTCTCCTTTATCTTCCCATTTACAAGGAACTTGTTTTTCTAAATAATAATATCTGGGTAATTCATCTATTAAGCTAGTTAAAGAAATATCATTTCCTACTAAGAAATCTATTATTTTTCCTACTCCCCATATAGCATCAAAGTTTAATATATATTGACTTATACAATTTCTATTTATTATTTCAGTCATAATATCTGAAATATTCGTCTTTGCTATATGAACTTTTCCATTAAACTTTTCTGCCATCTCTTCTACAACTCTTGGAAAATTATATGGCACAATAACCTCTTCAATTTCTCCAGATTTAAATCCTATTAAAGTAGTGAATAATAAAAATTCTTCTTCAGTTAATATTTTTCCATTACTTTCTATTAGAATTAAATCCTCTCCATCTTCACTAAATACTATTCCTAAATCAAATTTTTCTTTTTTCACTTCTTCAGATAAAATTTCCATTGATTTTTTTCCATAAAAGTCAGTTGTTTTTACATTACAACCAATGCTCTCTAAATACTCTTTAGCAAGAGTTATTATATTATGGGATTTTGAACTAATTAAGATATTAGGGGACTTTCTTTTTATTTTGTTAATATTTTTTAATATTTTTTTACCTTCTTCTATGTATATAGAAGAAAAATTATACATCTTAACTATATCCTTAACCCTTTTTCCACTACATCTTTTGAAATCTTCAATAGCAAAGGTATTTTCAATTTTTCTTTCTAAATTTCTACTTATATTAACACCGTTACTATCAAGTAATTCTATATGAATTTTATTTCTATCCAAAGAATCTACCTTAACTTGTATTCCTCCGCTAGCTTGAAATTTTTTTACTGCAAATCTACACATAGGAAGGGAAGCTTCCTCTATATCTATCACCTTGGCACCTGTTGAAAGTACACCAGCTATCAAAGAGTTTTTAATTAAATTAGATGAATTGTACTCATCGCAACTTATTATAAACGTTCCACTTTCTTTGATTGTTGAGGCAAAAGCTGTCCCTAATTTAGACGCAAATTCAGGTGTAATATCTATATTTGCATCTCCTGATATATCTCTATATCCGAATATATTCTTTGAAGCCTTTGAGCTCCAAATTAAATTTTCTTGTACTACTGCACCTTCTTCTACTGTTTTATATGGCCATATTTTTATATTAGGATTTATAGTTGAATTTGCTAAGAGTTTCGAATTACTTCCTATTACTGCTTCTTCATAGATTTTAACTTGTTCTTCAATTTGTACCAAATCGCATACAACACTTTTTCTAAGCTCTACATTATCTGATACAAATACCTTATCCCATAAAATACTTCTTTTTAATGATGAGTTTTTACGTATATGACAATTATCTCCGATTACACTATAAGGCTCTATAATAGTATTGTCTTCTATAATAGTATTATCTCCAATATAAACTGGTGGAATTAACTTCACTCCATTTCCTAATGAAGTCCCATCTCCAATCCATATTCCATCTTTTATTTCTTTCGACTTAAATTTCATTTCTATTTTTTTATTTAGTAAATCTTCATGGGTTTTTATATATGAATTTAAATCCCCTATATCGCACCAATATTCATGGGTTACATAACCATACATAGGGACATTGTCTTTCAAAAGTCTTGGAAATAGATCTTTGCTAAAATCAAAATTCTCACCTTTTTTATAATAGTCTAGTACTTCTGGTTCCAATATGTATATACCAGTATTTATAGTATCGCTAAATACTTCTCCCCAACTAGGCTTTTCTAAAAATCTTGTTATCTTACCATTTTCATCTGTTATTACTACACCATACTCTAACGGTATAGGTTCTTTTTTCAATATAAGAGTAGCTTTAGAATTTCTTTCTTTGTGAAAATTTAAAGCTTTTTCAATATCTATATTAGTAAAAGCATCACCACTTACAACTATAAAAGTATTGTCAAGAAAATCTTCTGCATTTTTCACACTTCCACCTGTGCCTAATGGTGTTTCCTCTATATAATAATCCATATTTACACCAAATCTTTTACCATCGCCAAAATATTCCGTTATCATTGCAGGTAGATAGTGTAAAGTTACAGCTATATCATTTATATTGTACTTTTTTAAAAGATCTACAGTGTATTCCATGACTGGTTTATTGAATATGGGTACCATTGGTTTTGGAATACGACAAGTAAGAGGTCGTAATCTAGTTCCTTGACCACCAGACATTATTACAGCTTTAATTTTAATCACTCCTTGCTTTCTTTTATCGTATACATTATTGTTTCATATAAGTGGGAAATATATTCATAAAAGTCATTTTTTCGTAACAATAAAAAAGCTAAGGTTTTAAACTATAGTTTAAAACCTTAGCTTTCTATTATTATTTAAAATATTACTTCACAGATTTTATTCTTTCAATTACAGCTTCTTCAATAGCTTCTATTTGTTTTAAAGATTCTTCTTCGCTATCTGCTTTTGAATAAATATATATTTTTATCTTAGGTTCCGTTCCTGATGGTCTTATGGCATACCAAGCTTCTGTATCAAATATATATTTAAGTACATTTGAAGGAGGTGTACCTGTATTTCCTTCTAAATAATCTATGGTCTTTACAAGATTATTATTTCCTATACTTTTAATAGCTTTATCTCTAAAGGAATCCATTATTCTTCCTATTCTTTCCTGCCCCTCTATACCTTCTAAAACTATTGATATTAATTTTTCTTTATAATAACCATGTTCTTTATACAATTCTTCTAATATATCTAAAAGGGTTTTTCCTCTTTTTTTATAATAGGCAGCCATTTCAGCAATAAGCATACTGGATATAACTCCATCCTTATCCCTTACTATAGTATCATATACATATCCAATACTTTCTTCATATCCAAAGATAAAAGTATGCTCTTTAGTCTTATCAAATTCATTTGCCTTTCCACATATATGCTTAAATCCTGTTAAAGTATCTATGGTTTCTATACCATACTTTTTAGCAATTGATTTACTTAAATCTCCAGTTACTATAGATTTAACTATCACTCCATCATTAGGTAAATTTCCTTTTTTGTATCTAGACCCTAAAATATATTCAACTAATAGAGCTCCCGTTTGGTTTCCATTCAAAGGAATGAAATCCCCTTCACTATTCCTTACAACACAAGCTACCCTATCACAATCTGGATCTGTTGCTATTAATAAATCAGCTTCTACATTCTTTCCTAACGCTTCTGCGTATTCAAAAGCTTTCACATCTTCTGGATTTGGATATCCTACTGTAGTAAAATCTGGATCTGGATTTTCTTGTTCAGGTACTACTATAATATTTGTAAATCCTCTTTCTTTTAAAACCCTTCTTACAGGTTTGTTTCCTGTTCCATTTAATGGAGTATATACAATTTTAATTTCCTTATCTATATCATTGTTTAAAGCAAGAGATTTTACTTTCTCGATATATTCATCTTCCACATCTTTCCCTATAATATTTAACAAGCCACTTTCTTCTGCTTCTTTTCTTTCCATAATCTTTATATCTGAAAAATCTTCTATATTTTTAATATTGTTTAAAATCTTTTCTGCAATATCATCTAGTATTTGGGAACCTTCTTCCCAATACACTTTATAACCATTATAATCTCTTGGATTATGGCTAGCAGTTATTACTATTCCAGAAATAGTATTTAACTTTCTAACAGCAAAAGAAAGTTCTGGTGTAGGTCTTAAATCATCAAAAAGATATACCTTAATTCCATTTGCAGCCAATACTAATGAAGATATTTCTGCAAATTCTTTTGAAAAATGTCTTACATCATAGCCTATAACTACTCCCCTATTCATAGCCTCTTGACCAAAAGATTTTATTGTATCCGCAAGTCCTTGGGTTGCTAAGGAAACAGTATATCTATTCATCCTATTAGTTCCTGCTCCAATTTTTCCTCTTAAACCAGCTGTTCCAAAAGATAAATCAGCATAAAATCTATCTTTTATTTCTTCATTATCCTCTTTTATAGATAAAAGCTCTTCCTTAGTTTTTTCATCAAAATATGGACTATTTAGCCACCTCTCATATTTTTTTATGTAATCCATACTATCCCTCCTCAAAATCTTCAATATCTAGTTAAAAAACTTAATACATTTTTACATTGTAATAATACCCCAATTTTAAGACAGTTTTCATCAATATCAAATAGTGGTGTATGAGCCTCATGGACTATTCCATTCTCTTCATTTCTGGAGCCTAAATTGAAAAAAGCTCCTGGAACACTTTCTGCAAAATAGGAAAAATCCTCTACTCCAAAACTAGGATGTTTTATATTTATTATATTTTCTGCTCCAAGTAGATCCTCTCCATTATTATATACAATATCTACCATGCTGTCATTATTTATAAGGGAAGTATAACTTTTTTCCCGTATAACTTCACCTTTTCCACCCATTGATAAAGCTATGTTTTCAACTATATCTATTAATTCTTTCATAACTTTTTCTCTTGTAATTGGATCTAAAGTCCTTACTATACCCTCCATTTCAACTTTATCTGCTACTATATTCCTAGCTTCCCCTCCATGAATAGTCCCTATAGTTATTACTGCTGAATTTCTTGGATCTACTCTTCTACTTACAATAGTTTGAATAGTAGTTACTATTTGTGAAGCAATAGCTATAGCATCTATTCCTAAATCAGGATAGGCTCCATGACTATTTTTACCATGAATAATTATTTTAATCATATCTGAACTAGCATTCATTTGACCATATCTTATACCTATTTCTCCTATTTCTATTCCATTAGATACATGAAGGCCAAATATTCCATCAACTTTTGGGTTTTCTAGAACTCCTTCTTCTATCATTGGTTTTGCTCCTCCCACAGTTTCTTCTGCTGGTTGGAAAATCAACTTTACATTTCCTTTAAATTTATCTTTAAGCTCATTAAGTACTTTAGCTGCTCCAAGTAATATGGCAGTATGTGCATCATGTCCACAAGCATGCATTTTTCCTTTTATTTTAGATTTATAAGGTATTTCTTTTTTATCTTCCATAGGAAGGGCATCTATATCTGCCCTTAAGGCCACAGTTTTCCCTCCTGCTTTTCCTTTAATAATACCTACAACTCCTGTATTTGCAATATCTTTTTCATATTCAATACCCATTTCTTCTAAATATTCTACTATCTTATCTCTAGTCCTGTATTCTTCCATTCCCAATTCTGGATACATATGAAAATCTCTTCTTGTCTTTATTAAAAAGTCTTCGATTTCATTAACCTTCTTCTCTAATTCTTTATTAGAAATCATTTTTTCCTCCTATTTTTTAATTTAAATATATTTAATTTTGAATATATTTAAATCTATTATAATAAGCTATTATATAACAATAAAATACATTTAGAAAGGGGCACAAAATGAATAAAAAAATATCCTTAGTAATTATAATTGTTGTAATATTAAGTATTTTAACTATAAAATACACACAAAGAAGGAGTAGATTTACTTTTGGAAATAACTATGCACAAGTAATAAAAAAAGGTACAAAAGAAGAAAAAATCATAGCTTTAACTTTTGATGATGGTCCACATCCAGATTTTACCCCTAAAATACTGGATATATTAAAAAAATATGATGTAAAAGCAACTTTTTTTATTCTTGGTCAACATGGACAAATGTATCCAGATATACTAAAAAGACAAGTAGAAGAAGGTCATGAAATTGGAAATCATACTTTCTCTCATATAAATATTAAAAAAACACCTGAAGAAAAAATTAGAGAGGAATTTTATAAAACTCAAGAGGTAATTTATTCTATAACAAATACAGAACCTAGGTTATTTAGACCACCTTATGGAATCTATAATGATCTAGCCATAAATCTTGCTAATGAAAATAATTGTTCTATAGTGTTATGGACCCCTCATCAAGATTCTAAAGACTGGGGTAATCCAGAAGTGGAAGAAATAATAGATACAACTGTTTCTAAAATAGAAAATGGAGATATTATCCTATTCCATGACTATATTTATGATGAAAAAAGCAATACCATAGAAGCATTAGAATATATAATACCAGAGTTAAAAAATAGAGGATATAAGTTTGTAACTATGTCTGAGTTAATAGATTTATCGGTGAAACAAGTATCCCATTAAAAAACTTGATTAGATTTTGGTCTAATCAAGTTTTTTATGTAAAAATGAATTCACCAACCTAGTAATTCTTTGTTGATTTTGGGGACTTCAATGCTAGCTATTTATGTTTTTCCGTATGAAGTAAATCCTGATATAGAGATTGTTATCAAAGGACAATTCCCATATGCAAGATATATGTCTTTTACTTTAGCTGGCCAACTGGGACAATGTCATAGCTACAGCTCCTGATAGAGTGTTAATTCCAGGCCCTAGAAATACCAATCCTTTCTTGCCTGGTGCTAATTGGAATACAGATAATCGTAATTACACTATAAAAATCCGTTCTATTCCTCCACCACAAAGCTCCGAGCATTTTATTCCGGAGGCAGGCAATAACACCTTTTGTGCGGGAACTTTAAAAGATAGCACACCTAATAAATTTGGACTCATTGGGATACGAATTTATGTTCCCAGCATTGGCCATGATAAAACAGGTGGTGTAGGACTTCCTAAAATCACTTACTGTACCGCGAAAAAGATCGTAGAGATACAAGCATTTCCGAAACTGATGCTAAAACTACTCAGCCTGAGAATCCACTAAACCCAGCAGATGTTTTTAGCAAAGAAACTTCCTTCCAGCATTGTTGTGATTGCAATGATAAACATGACAATAATAAATGCTCTTGTTAGTGTCTAGAATGTTTATTGCATAATAGAATTTCTCAAAATTGCAAAAAACATTACAGGCACCACACTATGAAATTATCCTTGTAATCTCAATTACAATGGAAGAATGGCTTAAGGCTTCTAATAAAGATTTAGTGCCAGCCCTCATCAGATATTAAATATTACTTTATCTGATGAGGGCTGATGTGAGTATAGTTCTGTATAATGGAAGATATATTAGCAGCTAAAAAGTGCACCTACCTATAAAGGTTTTTAATATATATTCTAGTATATAGATGACATATGATTAAACCAATATAAAAAATCTTTCTTCCTTTTAATAGGTACTCCTATTGAATATAATATAAAAGATAGGACAAAACTGAATATAAAATTATATTACATCAACTCTACAAATTGTATTTTATCTATTTATGTAAAGCATAATCATTATAACAAATGAAATTAAATTATATCCACAGTGTTGCAAACATACAACTCAAAATTGAATCTGTTTTAATGAAAAGAAGCCCAAGTATAATTCCACAAATAAAAGCAGAAAACGTCTAAACCATATTAAAATGAAGCAGGATATAGATTTTCAAATATTGGGTCAAAACATTTATCTAAAAAAAATAGAATAGTATAGAACAGCCAACTGCTAAGAGAATATTTATAATTGTAATATTCTCAAAAACTCTAACTTTATAACCTTGAACCATCGGATTCTGATTTTTTATACTATTATCATCTTCTATAACTACCTTATCTATAATAAATATCCATAAAACTTCATCAAAATCTGTTAAAATTGTATCTTGGCTACCTTTTCTAACCTTGTTTTCTTGCTGCTTTCCAAAAAACAATAAAACCCCTTGAAATCAAGGAGCTTACACTGTAACAATATTTAATTTATATTTGGTGGAGACGGTGGGAGTCGAACCCACGTCCGAAAGTACTTTATAAGGAGTTTCTCCGAGTGCAGCTATTGATTTAGTATTCGCTAAATATAACGCCCAATAGCAAGCTTTATATCTAGCTATCTCCAAAGTCCACTATAGGTTGGAGAAGGCCTATAGCAGTTCCCCACTATAAATGACACTCTATTCTAGTAGGTGGGACTACTAGGTAGAGCGACAGCGTTTAAATTACGCTGCTAATGCTAAATTATCGTCTGCGTTTAAATTTAAGTGCCACTTTTTACGTTGTTTGGCGACAACGACTCGCTACTCCTTACTCCATACTCCCGTCGAAACCAGTTTCGTCCCCAAGTATTAGTATCTTTCTTTAAATTCTCTTTGTATCTTTCTTTCTACTTCTTTTTTAGCTATGCTTTCTCTTTTATCATAAAGTTTCTTACCTTTTGCAATAGCTAATTCGACCTTTACAAGTCCATTTTTTATATAAACAGTTATTGGAACTAGTGTATATCCTTTTTGAGCTGTATATCCTATTAATTTATTAATCTCTCTTTTATTGAGAAGAAGTTTTCTTTTCCTAGTAGGATCTTCATTATATCTATTTCCCTGTTCATAAGGGCTGATATGCATATTATAAAGAAATACTTCTCCATTTTCTACCAAAGCATGGCTATCTTTTATATTACATCTACCTTGTCTTATAGATTTTACCTCTGTTCCTTTTAAAACTATACCTGCTTCTATTGAATCTTCTATAAAATAATCATGCCTTGCTCTTCTATTCTTCGCCATTACTTTAACATTACTTTTTCCCATTTCAATCACCATGCCTATTTTTGAGAGTCCATTTAATATAGTATCAAATTTTCAGAAATATGTCAATATCTTAGATAGTTCAAATGAAAATAAGTAAGTATCTCCTTCTTTTGATATAATACCAAAAGTCAAAAGAGATACTTTACTTATTATTAAATATTTTTATATTAATAATACTCTAACTTACTCAATTAACATAAAATCAATCTTTCCTCTAAGAACATCTGCCCCTATAACTTTTATTTTTACTTCATCACCTATTCTATATTTCTTTTTAGTTAATTCTCCCATTATATAATATTTTTCTTCATCATAATAATAATAGTCATCTAGCATATTGCTAAAATGTACAAGACCTTCAATAGTATTTTCAAGTTGAACAAATATACCAAAATGGGTCAAGGATGAAATCATGCCATCATATTCATTCCCTATTCTTTCTTTCATGTATTGAGCTTTCTTTAAGTCTTCCACATCTCTTTCAGCTTCTTCTGCTATTCTTTCCATAGTAGAAGATTGTTCAGCTATTTGAGGAAGTTTAGATTCTATTTGTTCTATTGTACTAGATTTTAATCTGCCATTTATATATTCTTTTATTATCCTATGAATTTCTAAATCTGGATATCTTCTTATAGGGGAAGTAAAATGACAATAATACTTAGCTGCAAGACCAAAATGCCCACCTATTTCACTGCTGTACTTAGCTTTTTTAAGGGATCTTAGTAATAACTTGTTAAGAAGTTCCTCTTCTTTTTTACCTTTTACTTCAACCATAAGATTTTGTAATTCTTTAGGGTGAACTTCTTTACTCCCTTTCAAATTATAACCAAAATTGTGTATAAATTTATTAAACTCTTCTATTTCATCTGCATCAGGATCCTCATGAACCCTATATATGAGAGGAATTTGGGCCCAATACATGTTTTCTGCTATGGTTTCATTACATACGAGCATAAATTCTTCTATCATTTTATTAGCAATTCGTCTTTCTTCTTTTCTTATATCAACTGGTCTTCCTTCCTCATCTAAAATTATTTCAGTTTCAGGAAAGTCAAAATCTAAACTACCTCTTTTCTCCCTTTTCTTCTTTAAAATATGGCATAGTTCTTCCATATAAACAAGTTCTTTATATATATGGTTATATCTATCTTTAAGTTCTTTGTCACCTTTTTCTAATATATCTGATATATCATCGTATATAAGTCTTTCTTTACTTTCTATTACGCTTTCAATTATTGTATGCTCTTTTACATTACCATTTTTATCTATTTCCATAAATACTGAAAGGGTAAGTCTAGGTTCATTAGGGTTTAAACTGCAGATGCCATTGGACAATTCCTTTGGTAACATTGGAATAACCCTATCTACTAGATATACACTATTTCCCCTCTTCAATGCTTCTTTATCAAGAGGGCTATTTTCTTTAACATAATGAGATACATCGGCAATGTGAACTCCCAATTTATAATTTCCGTTTTCTAATTTTTCTATAGATACAGCATCATCAAAATCTTTAGCATCTTCTCCATCTATAGTAAATGTAGTTAAATCCCTTAAATCTACTCTTCTTTCTATTTCCTCTTGGGTAACAATTTGTTCAATATTATCTACCTGATTTAATACTTTATTAGGAAATTCTTCAGGTAAATTAAATTGCTTAATTACAGATAATATATCTGTCCCTTTTTCATCAATATAACCAAGGACTTCTATTACTTTTCCTTCAGGGTTTCTTCTTTTTTCAGGCCATCTGGTTATTTCCACGATTACCTTCTGATTAGGTAATGCATTGTTCATATGTGCCTTTGGTATAAATACATCCATACTTATTCTTCGATCATCAGGTAAGACAAAACCAAAATTCTTGCTACTTTCAAAAGTTCCTACAATAGTAGGATTACCCCTGTCTAATATGCGAAGGATTTCTCCTTCTTCTCTTCTTCCCTCTTCACTTCTCTTAATTATTCTAGATACAACTTTATCACCATGTAGTGCTCCGTTCATATTTTCAGATGATATATATATATCATCCCTATCTTTTTTCTCTGGTATAACAAAACCATACCCTTTTTCATTTCCTTCTAACTTTCCTATAACTAAATTCATCTTTTCAGGTAAACCATATCTTTCATTCCTAGTTTTTATTATGGTTCCTTCTTTCTCCATATCCTCTAATACCTTGTAAAACTCTTCTTCATAGTTTTTTTCTATTTCAAATGTACTGGCCAATTCTTCCCTAGTCATAGGTTTATATAATTTTTCTTCCATAAAATTTAAAATGTTTATTTTTATACTCATCTTTTTCACTCTCCATTAGTGATAATTATTTCCTTATCTGGTTAAAGTATATTACCCTTTAATTTTAATTTTAACCTATTTTATAAAAAATAATGTAAGATATATTAATATATCTTACATTTTCCCTGTTTTGCCGCCAAACTGTATCTTATTAAATAAATCTGCATCATAGGAATACATGTTTTTTTCTTTTTCATCATAAACTTTTAATGCAATATCTATCATTTCATTTATTAATTGTTTAAACGAGATACCTTTTCCTTCCCAAAGATAGTATGCAATAGAACCTGGCAAAGTATTTATCTCATTGATATATACTTTGTTTTTCTGGTCTAATAAAAAATCTATTCTAGCGTTCCCTCTTCCATCTATTGCTTTGAAAGACTTTTTAGCAATAGTTTCAATTTCTGCTCTAATTTCATCTTCTATATCTGCTGGTATTCTTCTTCTTTCTTCTCCTCCATATTTCGCATTACTATTTACATATTTATCTTCATAAGAAAGAAATTCTTGCCATCCTAATGGTTCTTCACATAAAGATGTTTTTAAATTTTCATCATAACCTATAACAGCACAATTTATCTCTCTTGGATTTTCAATAGCTTTTTCTACAATTATTTTTCTATCATATCTAATTGCTATTTCCACTCCATTAATTAAGGAATTTCTATCTATTGCTTTAGAAATACCAACACTAGATCCTAAATTAGCTGGCTTAATAAAAAGTGGATATTTAAGCTTATTTTCAATTTCTTCTAAGATTTCTTCCCTATTTTCTATCCATTTTGATCTATAAAACCAGGTATAATCTACTATTGGTAGATTATTGGATTTGAATACATCTTTCATCAAAATCTTATCCATACCTACACTTGAAGCTAATACGTTGCTGCCTACATATGGTACATTCATAAGTTCAAATAAACCTTGAATAGTACCATCTTCTCCATTAGTTCCGTGGATAGCTGGAAAAATTATATCTACCTTTCCTACTATCTTCTTTCTAAAAATACCTGCCTTATTTGGAATAGCATATAAATTAAAATCATTATGTGTGGGACTAATCATTATCTCTTCTGTATCTTCAAAATTATTGTGTTTAAAATTTTCAAAATCAAATAAACCATTTCCAGTAAGCCATTTTCCTTCTTTATTAATGTATATTGGAACTACATCATATTTATCTTTATCTATATTTTCCATTATTTGAAGACCAGTAATTATCGAAACCTCGTGTTCTACACTTCTGCCACCAAATACTACTCCAACATTTTTTTTCATTTTACATCCTCCTTAAACTATTCTTCATAGTTATCAGGTAAATCATTTTCAAATAATACTACATCTTTAGGTCTAACAATTTTTTGAAACTCTTTTGTAGCCTCATCTAAGTTTTGTACAACAATTATATTATTTTCATTATACCCTGATTCTTTTAACCCTTTATAAATAGGTTTAGTCCTATTTTTACCTACCAATATTACATAATCGCATACAGTGCTCATTCTAACTCCAAACTCTCTATTTGATTCTTCTTCCTTATCACCTAGTTCAACCATTCCAGGAGTTATTATTATCTTCCTACCTTCTTTAAATTGGTTTAAGACTTCTAGTGCTGCTTTTACTCCTACAGGATTTGAATTAAAAGTATCATCTATAACTATAACACCTGTTCCTGGATTAATGATATTCAACCTATGGGGTATAGGTTCAATTTTTGCTATTCCTCGTCTTATTTCTTCAAATGTAAGTCCCAATGCTTTTGCTACACTAGCTCCTGCCAGTATATTATATATATTATGCTTTCCTAGAAGTTTAGTTGTACATTTTATTTCTTCTCCACTTTTATCTTTTAAAATAAAACTAGATCCTAATTCTGATACTTCTATATCTGTAGCATAAATATCTAGTTTTTCTTGATTTTCTAATCCATATAATATTTTTTCTTTAAATGTTTTATCTGCTAATTTTCTAAGGTATTTATTGTCATAATTAAATATAGCTATCCCATCACTTGGTAACTCTTCTATAAGCTCATATTTCGTTTTCATTATATTTTCAATGTTTTTAAAAGTTTCTAAATGGGCTGGCCCTATAGATGTAATAACTCCTATTTTAGGATGTACTAGCTTAGCAATTTCCTTTATATCTCCAATATACCTAGCACCCATTTCTGCTATAAAAATTTCATAGTCATTTGTCAATTTGCTATTTATCACTTTACTAATGCCCATAGGAGTATTATAACTTTCAGGAGTTTTCAACACCCTATATTTTTCTTTCAATATAGTATCTACAATGAATTTAGTACTGGTTTTACCAAAGCTTCCTGTTATGCCAACAGTATCTAAATCATCCATAGACTTTATCTTTTCTTGAGCCATTGTATAATAATATGTATTTATTCTTTTTTCAATTGGATTTACTATAGTATTAGCTAATATCATATTCCTTCCCTGTAAAAAATTGATTATAAATAGTCCGTATAAAATTATAGTAATACTGGTTTTTCCGTTTGGAAATAAAATTTTAATTATTATAAACAATATTAATAATTGCAAAATATTAACTAAGAGGGATGAAATATATAGCCTTTTCGCCCTAGGTGTAAATTCTAATTTCTTTTTAGGTTCCTCTTTTTTAAAATCTAATGTACCTAGAGTTAAAAGCACCCATAATCCAATATATATATATAATAGAATATTACTTTTAATAAATATAATGTATAATAATAAAACGGCAGTTAATATTATGAAGGAAATTTTTATTTTTTTTGGATAAGCTTTTGTCGAGGTTTTGATCCATCTTTTATATTCCTCATTTTTATACCCTTCTAATTGAATCATGTGTAAAAAAAACTTCGACCTAAATATAATTATTAGCATCCAGAGCAAGACAAAAATATAAAGCATTTTATCCAATACCATTTCATTTACCTCCTAATAAAAAGGTTTTTAATATAACGGAAAACCTTCTAAAATCATCTAAATACGAATAATGACCTGCTCCCTGAAGAACTACAAGACCACTATCCTTTATTTTCTTTTCCATTATTTCACCCATATATACAGGGGTTGCTGTATCATTCCCCCCCCAAATAAGTAATGTAGAAGCTTTGATATCTTTTAAATGTGGTTCCAAATCTTCGTTTACCACCTTCACTAAAATTCTCCTCATAATACCTGAGGCTTCTTGATAATCTGTGGAACCAAATTTTTTATAAAATTTTTCCATTCTTTCTTTATTATCCTTCCAGAAAAAAAGAATATTGTATAGGAATTTTAAAGTTTTAAAACTATAGACCTTGATATAATATTTTAAACTTCTTTTTGGAATAAGCCCTGCACTATCGATTAAAACCATTTTCTTTACTAGATTATTATATTGACTACTAAGTACTATAGAAACTCTTCCACCAAAAGAATGTCCTATTAGTATAACTTCCTCCATTCCCATTTTATCTATAAACTTTTTGGTAATCCTTGCATAATCATATACTCCATAAATTTCTTTCGGTTCTTGACTTTCCCCAAATCCTGGGAAATCCAATGCATAGACTTTGAAATCCTTCTTTAATAAATTAAATATGGGCATCATAGTATCAATATTTGCTCCCCAACCATGTAAAAGCAAAACATTTGAACCTTTACCTTCCACACTATAATGTATATCTAATCCTTCTATTTGGACTCTCATATTTATCTTCCTCACTAATCTTTTTAATTCATATTATTATCCTACTATATATGATTATAACAAATACCAATTTTTTATTTCAATAAAATCAAATTAATTAGAAAATCATGCCAATTAATATATATATTATACCATATAATACATATTAAAAGGTCCCTCAAATTGAGGGACCTTTTATCTATCTTATTTAAATAATATTCCACCATATTTAACAAATAACTGTGCAAAAACTAATGATACTACAGTCATAAGTTTAATTAATATATTTATTGATGGACCAGAAGTATCTTTAAATGGATCCCCTACTGTGTCACCAACTACAGCTGCTTTATGAGCTTCACTTCCCTTTCCACCATTATTTCCATCTTCTATATGTTTCTTAGCATTATCCCATGCTCCACCAGCATTTGCCATAAATATGGCCATTAACACACCAGTTACTAAAGCTCCTGCTAGTAATCCGCCTAGAGCTTCTGTTCCTAATACAATTCCTACAACTACAGGAACAACTACTGCTAGTAATCCTGGAATAATCATTTCCCTTAGTGCTGCTTGAGTACTTATATCTACACAAGTACTATACTCTGGTGTTGCCTTTCCTTCCATAATTCCTGGAATTTCTTTAAATTGTCTTCTAACTTCTTCTATCATACTAAATGCTGCTTTTCCAACAGCCTCCATAGTAATAGCTGAGAATAAGAATGGAAGCATTCCTCCAATAAATAATCCTGCTATAACAGCTGGACTAGTTAAATCTATTCCTTCTAAGTTAACTGCTTGAGTATAAGAAGCGAATAATGCTAAAGCTGTTAGTGCAGCTGAACCTATTGCAAATCCTTTACCTACAGCTGCAGTAGTGTTTCCTACTGAATCCAATGTATCTGTAATTTCACGTACATCTTCAGGTAGATCACACATTTCTGCAATTCCACCAGCATTATCTGCTATAGGTCCATAAGCATCAACTGCTATTGTCATACCTGCTGTTGAAAGCATACCTACAGCTGCTAATGCTATACCATATAATCCTTCTGCAGCATCAGCCGCACCATTTGAAGCATAAAAAGCTACTAATATTCCTATAGCTATAACAATTATTGGTCCTGCTGTTGAAGCCATACCTACAGAAAGACCGCCAATAATATTTGTTGAAGCACCTGTTTCAGATTCATCTGCTATTCTTTTTACTGGAGCATGATCGGCAGATGTATAATATTCAGTAATTCTTGCAATTATAAGACCTACAATAAGACCTGCAACTATAGAAATAAAAGGTCTATTAGAACCTAATATTGGCTTACTAAATACAAATGCAAATATTATAGTTATTACTGAACTTACTACTGTTCCTGTATTTAAAGCTTTTTGTGGATCTTTATCTCCTTTTACAAAGAATACTCCTATTATTGAAGCAATAACACCTACAGCCGCAAGTGCTAATGCATAACTAACACCACTTTCTCCATAGGATGCTAATCCAAGGGTTATAGCTGATATAATAGCTCCTACATAGGATTCAAATAAATCAGCACCCATTCCTGCTACGTCTCCTACATTATCTCCTACGTTGTCTGCAATTACAGCTGGGTTTCTTGGATCATCTTCAGGAATTCCTGCTTCTACTTTTCCAACCAAGTCTGCTCCAACGTCAGCTGCTTTTGTATATATTCCTCCACCAACACGAGCGAAAAGTGCTATTGAAGAAGCTCCTAGTGCAAATCCTGTGATTATATCTGGATCACCAAATAGTATGTATAATAGTCCTACACCAAATATTCCAAGTCCTACTACACACATTCCCATAACAGCTCCACCAGAAAATGCTACTTCTAGTGCACTGTTCATTCCACCTTCTTTAGCTGCATTTGCAGTTCTTACATTAGCTTTTGTAGCCACTCTCATACCAAAGTAACCTGCAAGTATTGAAAAAATTGCTCCTAATAAGAAAGAAATTGCAGTTTTAATATTTATTATTGCTAAAATAACAAATAATACAATTACGAATATTGTTAGAGAACGATATTCTCTTTTTAAAAATGCCATCGCACCTTCTTGAATATATGATGCAATTTCTTGCATCCTATCATTTCCTGGGTTTACTTTATTAACTGCACTTGCCTTATATATAGCAAATAAAAGAGCTAGTACCCCTACAATAGGTGCAATTATAATAGCCTTATCCATATTTACTTTTACCTCCTTTTTATTGTATAGACGCCAGTACTAATGCAGATATTATAAATAAAGCAGCTGATATAGTAGTCAGCCTACTTAACGTATCTTCAAAGCTTTGGCCTTTATTCTTACCCCATATACTCTCAGCACCGCCACCTATTGTTCCAAGACCTTGAGACTTTCCAGGTTGTAACAATATAGTAGCTATTAAAAACAAACTAGAAATAATAATAATAATAGAAAACAAAGTTTTCACTATTCCACCTCCTGTTTCCCATATGAAAAACAACTTAGAGCCTTTGCAAACAACAATATTTTACCATAGGGATTATATAAAATCAATAGTAAATGAAGACAGATCAATTTCCAAAAATAAATAGTAAGGTTAACCTTACTATTTATTTTTGGAATATTTTATGCAATATTATTTTTTTAAATTATAGAATGCATTGATTCCTCTGTATTCGCTAATATCGCCTAGCATATCTTCAATTCTTAATAGTTGATTATATTTAGCTACCCTATCTGTTCTAGATGGAGCCCCAGTCTTTATTTGTCCTGCATTAGTACCAACAACTAAATCTGCTATAGTTGTATCTTCTGTTTCTCCAGATCTATGAGATACTACTGCAGTATACCCATGAACTTTCGCCATTTCTATAGTATTTAACGTTTCAGTTAAAGTACCTATTTGATTTAGTTTTACAAGTACAGAGTTTGACACGCCTAGTTCAATACCTTTTTCTAATCTTTCAGTATTAGTTACAAATAAATCATCACCAACTATTTGAATCTTATCTCCTAATCTTTCAGTCATTAGCTTCCAGCCTTCCCAATCTTCTTCAGCTAGACCATCTTCTATGGATATGATTGGATACTTATTTACCATTTCTTCATAATAGTTTACTAATTCTTCTACTGTATATTCTTTTCCTTCTCCTGCTAAAATATACATCTTTTTCTCTTCATCGTATATTTCTGTTGCAGCTACGTCTAGTGCTAAGCGAACATCTTCTCCTGGCTTATATCCTGCTTTTTCTATAGCTTCTACTATTGTTTTAAGTGCTTCTTCATTACTAGTCAAGTTTGGAGCAAATCCACCTTCATCACCAACTGCCGTATTTAATCCTTTATCTTTAAGTACAGCTTTTAGACTATGGAATACTTCAGCACCCATTTGAAGTGCCTCTCTAAAACTATTGGCTCCTACTGGCATTATCATAAATTCTTGAATATCTACATTATTATCTGCATGTTCTCCCCCATTTAAAATATTCATCATTGGTACAGGAAGAACTTTTCCATTTACTCCACCAATATATTGATAAAGAGGAAGTCCTAATTCATTAGCTGCTGCTCTAGCCACTGCTAATGATGCTCCAAGTATAGCGTTGGCTCCTAATTTTCCTTTGTTATCTGTTCCATCTAATTCAATAAGTACTTGATCTATTCCTACTTGATCCAATACATTCATTCCAATAATTTCTGGAGCTATTATACTGTTTACATTGTCTACAGCCTTCATTACTCCTTTTCCTAAATATCTGTCTTTATCTCCGTCTCTGAGTTCAACAGCCTCAAAAGCTCCTGTAGAAGCTCCTGAAGGTACTAGTGCTCTTCCAAAGGCATCTGTTTCTGTCCAAACTTCTACTTCTACTGTTGGATTACCTCTTGAATCTAATACTTCTCTTGCGTATACATCGGTTATCATTGTCATAAAACTAATCCTCCTTTAAAATAAGTGATTTACCTGTCATTTCTTTTGGAGCTTCAAGCCCCATCATATCAAGTAATGTAGGGGAAATATCTGCAAGTATTCCTTCTCTTAATTTTATGTTTTTTTCTCCCACTATTATACAAGGTACTTTGTTAGTTGTATGAGAAGTTATAACGCTATTGTCCCTTTCATCTATCATTTCTTCTGCATTCCCATGATCTGCAGTAATCAATAGTTTTCCATCTCTTTTTTCTATTTCTTCTACTATTTCTCCTAAACAACTATCAACAGTCTCTATAGCTTTTATAGCCGCCTGTAAGTCTCCTGTATGTCCTACCATATCTGGATTTGCAAAGTTTAAAACTATAAGATCATACTCATCCACCTTAATCCTCTTTATTACTTCATCTTTTAATTTAACAGCACTCATTTCTGGTTGCATATCATAAGTAGCAACTTTAGGTGAAGGTATCAATACTCTATCTTCTCTAATATTGGGTTTTTCTACACCACCATTAAAAAAGAAGGTTACATGAGCATACTTTTCAGTTTCAGCTGTCCTTAGTTGCTTCAATCCTAATTTACTTATATATTCTCCTAAAGTATTTTTGTGTTTTTCAGGCTTATAAACTACATGAACATTTTCAATGGTCTTATCATATTGGGTCATTGTTACAAAAAATGTATCTACTTTCTTTTCTCTATTGAAGCCATCAAAATCCTCATCTACTATAGCTCTAGTTATTTGTCTAGCTCTATCTGGTCTAAAGTTAAAAAATACAATAGAATCTCCATCATTTATTAAACCAACTGGTTCATTATTTTCATTTATAACTGTAGGAACAACAAATTCATCTAGTATTTCTTCTTTATAAGATTTTTCTACAGCTTCTACAGCTGAAGTTGATTGTTTCCCTTTTCCTAAAACCATAGCATCATATGCTAGTTTAGTCCTTTCCCATCTCTTATCCCTATCCATAGCATAGTATCTTCCTGAAACTGTAGCGATTTTTCCTATACCAATTTCCTTGATCTTTTCTTCTAATTCCTCTACATAGCCTTTTCCACTAGTAGGTGGTACATCTCTACCATCTAAAAAAGCATGTATATATACATTATCTATATCATGTTTTTTCATTAATTTTAAAAGAGCATAGAGATGAGTATTGTGGCTATGCACTCCTCCATCAGATACTAAACCCATTATATGAATACTACTTTTATTCTTTTTTGCATTATTTATTGCTTGCAAAAATTCTTCTTTTTCAAAAAAATCTCCATCTTCAATAGATTTTGTAATCCTAGTTAATTCTTGATATACTATTCTTCCAGCTCCAATATTCAAATGGCCAACTTCTGAGTTGCCCATTTGGCCATCTGGAAGGCCTACTGATAATCCACTTGCACCTAGTTTAGTACTAGGCCACTCTTTTTTAAGTCTATTGAAATTAGGGGTATTAGCAAGCTCTACTGCATTTCCTTCATATTTTTTACCTATACCCCAACCATCTAATATTGTAAGCATTACTGGTTTTTTCTTATACATAATTAAAGCCTCCATTAAAAGTTAATAAGTTTTAAAAAGTCTTTAGCCTTTAAACTAGCACCGCCAACCAATGCTCCATCTATATCAGATTCATTCATTATCTCATTTATATTAGCTGGCTTGACACTTCCTCCATACTGTATTCTTATCTTTTCAGAAATGTCTTTACCATATTTATTCCCAATAATCTCTCTAATAAAACTTATTATATCATTTGCATCTTTACTTGAGGCTGTTTTACCAGTTCCTATTGCCCAAATGGGCTCATAGGCAATTACAATGTTTTTTAATAATTTTTCTTCTATTCCTTCTATAGCTTTTAAAACTTGTCTTTCAACTATTTCTTTTTCTTTACCGCTTTCCCTTTCTTCCAGGGTTTCTCCTACACATATTATTGGATTTATGCCATATTTTAATGCAGCTTTTGCTTTTTTATTTACAGTTTCATCAGTTTCATTGAAATACTGCCTTCTTTCAGAATGACCTATTATTACATAGTCAATATCTATTTCTTTAAGCATTAATGGAGATATTTCGCCTGTATAAGCTCCGCTATCTTCCCAATGCATATTTTGTGCTCCAAGTTTTATATCTGTTCCATCTATTTCTTTCTTAACTTCCATTAAATCTGTAAAAGGAACACATAGAACTGCTTCTACATTGGAATTTCTTTCTTGATTTTTTATGTCCTTTACTAGTTCTAATGCTTCTTTTACAGTTTTATTCATCTTCCAATTTCCTGCAATAATTGGTGTACGCATGAAAATACCTCCTCTTATTTTTCACTTATAGCAGCAATACCTGGTAATTCTTTTCCTTCCAAGAATTCTAAAGAAGCTCCTCCACCTGTTGAAATATGGGTCATCTTATCTTTAAATCCAGCCTTTTCAACTGCTGAAGCACTATCTCCTCCACCGATTATAGTTATAGCTTTAGTTTCTGCCATAGCTTTTGCAACAGCTTCTGTTCCAATTTTGAAGTTTTCCATTTCAAATACGCCCATTGGTCCATTCCATACAACTGTTTTAGCATCTTTTATTGCTTCGCTAAATAGCTTTACTGTTCCTGTTCCTATATCTAAACCCATCATATCTTCTGGAATACTGTCTATCTTTACAGTCTTAAATTCAGTATCATTTTTAAATTCTTTTGCTACTACTACATCTACTGGAAGTAAAATTTTTACATCTTTTTCATCCGCTTTTTTAAGTAAATCACCAGCTAAGTCTAGTTTATCTTCTTCAAGTAAAGAAGTCCCTATACCATATCCTTTTGCTTTTAAGAATGTATAAGCCATTCCTCCACCTATAAGTATAGTATCAACTTTTTCAAGTAAATTTTCAATAACTCCTATTTTATCTGAAACCTTTGCTCCTCCAAGTATAGCAACAAAAGGTCTTTCTGGATTTTCTAAAGCCTTACCCATTACTTCTATTTCTTTTTTAACTAAAAAACCTACAGCTGAAGGTAAAAAGCTTGAAACTCCAACATTTGAAGCATGAGATCTATGAGAAGTCCCAAAAGCATCGTTTACAAACAAATCACCAAGGGAGGCTAATTCTTTAGCAAATGCTTCATCATTTTTCTTCTCTTCATTTCTAAATCTAGTATTTTCTAATAAAACTACATCCCCATTATTCATATTATTTACTATTTCTTTTACATCTTCACTAATAACTTTATCATCTTTAGCAAATGTCACTTCTTTATTTAAAAGCTCTGACAATCTATTGGCTACTGGTTCTAAACTATATTTAGGATCTGCCTCTCCTTTTGGTCTACCTAAATGGGACATAAGCACTACCTTTCCACCATTTTCAATTAAATAATTTATAGTAGGAAGAGCACTTACAATTCTTGTATCATCAGTTATTTTGCCATTATCATCCATAGGAACATTAAAGTCACATCTAACTAATACCCTTTTGCCTTCTACTTTTAAATCTTCTACAGTCTTCTTATTTAACATATTTTATCACCTCTTAATAATATAGTTGGTAAAAGCCGGTCTTGAAATTCAAGACCGGTTTAATATGTTACTTATTTGCAATATAGCTTACTAAGTCTACTACTCTATAAGAATATCCCCATTCATTATCGTACCAAGAAACTACTTTTACCATATTATCAATAACCATTGTAGACAATCCATCTACTATTGAAGAACGTGGGTCTCCTTTGTAGTCAATTGAAACTAATGGCTCTTCTGAGAATCCAAGAACCCCTTTCATATCTCCTTCACTAGCTTCTTTCAATGCTTTATTCACTTCTTCTGCAGTTGTTGGTTTTTCAACTTCAAATACAACATCTACGATGGATACTGTTGGAGTTGGAACTCTCATTGCAAAGCCATTTAACTTTCCTTTAAGTTCTGGTATTACTAATGCAACTGCTTTAGCAGCTCCTGTTGTTGTAGGTACAATTGATTCTGCTGCTGCCCTAGCTCTTCTTAAATCTTTGTGTCTCTTATCCAATAATCTTTGATCTCCTGTATATGAGTGAACTGTAGTCATAAGACCTTTCTTCACTCCAAATTTATCTACTATTACCTTTGCAACTGGTGCAAGACAGTTTGTTGTACAAGAAGCATTTGAAATTATGTGATGTTTTTCTGGATCATAATCTTTTTCATTAACTCCCATAACTATGGTAACATCTTCATTTTTAGCTGGTGCAGTAATTACTACTTTCTTTGCTCCTGCTTTAATATGTTTGGAAGCTCCTTCTCTGTCCTTAAATACTCCTGTTGAATCAATTACTAAATCTACTCCCAATTCTTTCCAAGGTATTTCTTCTGGGTTTCTGTGATCTGTTCTTTTAACTTCTTTGCCGTTTATAATAAATGAATCTTCTGTTGTTTCAATAGTCCCATTAAATTTACCATATAGTGAATCATATTTAAATAAATGTGCTAAAGTATCAATATCACCTGATGCATTAACTGCTACTACATCAAAATCTTTTATGCCTTCCTCCATATAAATTCTTAAAACATCTCTTCCTATTCTACCAAATCCATTTATACCTACTTTTAAACTCATATATACTCCTCCTTAAAATTAATATTTATTTTTAGCTACAAATGTAGCTTAATTAACTAATTTTAAAATCTTTCTAGCTGCTCCTTCATCCGTTACTAATATCATATCTTCCCTAATGCTAGATATAGAAATTATTGCTTCTGCTTTTTTTTCTCCTCCTGCAACTCCAATTACATTATTTACTTTTTTAAAGTCTACAAGAGATAATCCTACTGTTATAGATTCCCATACCCTATTGCCATTTGTATCAAAATAATGTCCAAAAGCTTCAGCTACTGCACCTCTATCTATTAATTCTTCAATAGTTTCTTCAGATACCTTTCTTCTTTCTGCCATTACATCTGCCCTTCCTATTCCAAAGACAAGTATGTCTAGTTTTTTTATTATATCTACAAACTCTTTGACTTCAGAAACCTTTAAAAGAGCATTTATAGCTTCTTGTTCAATATTATCTGGCACATGCAAAAGTCTGTAATTTCCATCTAATTTTTTAGCTAAATTAGCAGCTATACTATTAGCTTGAGTTTCTACATCTTTACCTAGTCCTCCTCTAGCAGGAAGTACTAAAATATCATTAGCTACTTTTCCTTTTGGCATCTCTTCAGCTACTTGAGCCATTGTAGTTCCTCCAGTTATTCCTATAATACTATTTTTTTTAATCATCTTCTTTAAAAATCTTGCAGCAGTTCTACCCATATCTTTCAAAACTAATTTACTTTCATCAGAATTTCCAGGAACAACTAGAACTTTTCTAATATTCAATTTGTTTTCTAATGCACTTTCTAATTCAGTCAATCCTTTTATTATATGAATTAAGTCTTTTATATCTTCTAAAAGAACTTTCCCTTCATTAGTTACATACATACCCATAGATTCAATATTTAATAAACCTTGATTTTTTAAAATATTCACTTCTGTCCTAATAGTTCTTTCTCCCATGCCTAACTGATTAGCTAAAGATCTTCTTCCAATAGGTTGATTATAATATATATTTCTTAAAATATCATACCTATTTTCTAAGATATCAATTAATTCTGGTGCTATTTTTTTTTCTAATTCAATAATTTTTTTCAATAAAAACACCTCTTAAAATTAGAAAGCCAAATATTTCTATCATATGATATTATGTACATAAATACTTTATATAATTCTACATGGGCAGATAATGTCCCCCTATGTCTTTTTTGTCCCACTAGATTCAAAAAAATATTTTCTTTAAAATCATATATTTTCCTAATACAATTCTATTATAGAATAAAATTTGTTTTTTTTCAAGTCAAACATAAAAAGCTTCTATTCATTTTTTGAATAGAAGCTTCAATATCTTCTCCTTATTGAAGATGAAGGTATATCCATTTCATCTCTATATTTAGCTACAGTTCTTCTTGAAATTGATATACTTTTTCCTTTTAAAATATTTGATATCTTTTGATCACTTAAAGGTTTTTTAGGATCTTCTTTCTCTATTAAATCTCTAATCATAGCTTTAATACTAGTAGCCGATACATCACCTTTTCCACTAGTTACTCCGCTTGTAAAAAAGTACTTAAGCTCAAAAAGTCCCCTAGGAGTCTGTATATACTTTCCATTAGTTGCTCTACTTACAGTAGATTCATGAACCCCTATATCATCTGCTACATCTTTTAACGTTAATGGTTTTAAAGCTTTCTCTCCTCTTTCAAAAAAATCTTTTTGAAATTTTAATATGGACTCAACTACATTATATATAGTCATTCTTCGCTGTTCTATACTTTTTATAACCCACATAGCTGAATTTAATTTATCAGTTAGAAATTCAATTATATTTGGATCATCTGATTTAGACATAAGTTCCCTATAAAATCTATTAATATTTAGCCTTGGAGCTGTAATATCATTTAGTATAATAATATATTCCCCATCTAAATATCTTAATGTAATATCTGGAGTAATATACTTTACCTCTTCAACATCACCTGAAAAACATCTTCCAGGTTTGGGTTCTAACGTTTTAATATAGTCACAAATATCTTGAACCTTTTTTAGTTCTATACCTAATTCTTTAGACATTTTAAGAAGTCTATTGTGTGCCACATCTTCTAAATAATCTTCAACAATCCTATATACATTTTCATCATCAATATTTCTATCTTTAAGTTGAATTATTAAACATTCTTTTAAATCTCTTGCGCCTACGCCAACGGGATCGAAAGTTTGTATCTGTAGTAAAACCTTTTCCACTCTTTCTAAAGAGACATGTAAATCTTCAGCTAAACTATCAATAGGTGTAACTAAATAACCATTTTCATCAATACTCTCAATAATGATTTTTCCAATTAACCTATCGATTTTATCACAAATATTTAAATTTAATTGAAGTAATAAATGTTCTTTTAAAGATGATGAATGGGTGACAAAGTTATCATAAGTAACTTCTTTTTCATTTTTATCTCTTGGTGATGAAATGGTATAGCTTATATCATCATAGTTTCCTAAAAACTCCTCCCAATCAATCTCTTCATTTTTAGATTCTATTTCATCTATGTTTTCATGTTCTTTAGAATTATTTTTTACTTCTAGCAATGGATTTATTTCCATTTCGTTTTCTAAATATTGATTTAGTTCTTGACTAGTAAATTGAAGTAACTGAATCGCTTGTCTCAATTCAGGTGTCATTACCAACTTTTGAGCTTGCTCAAGGGTTAAGTCATAACCTAATCTCATAAAAGCTCACTCCATCCTTACTTCTAAATTATTTAGCTACAGTTCATATTATACCAGATACTTATATAAAGTACAAAACTATTTATTTTTCGACAAATTAATTTTATACTTTTATATAAATAAAAATCTCTTAATCTAGATTAAGAGATTTTTATTTATTATGCTTCATTTTTTTCATAAGGAACCCCATTTGCCGCTGGTCCTGTTGCTTTACCAACAAAGCTCATAAGGATTATTAGTGTAAGAATATATGGAATCATTTCTAATATCTGAGATGAAACTTTTATATCTGTTCCACCTAAATAAACTACTATCCCTTGGGCCGCTCCAAACAATAAACATGCCCACATAGAACCCTGAGGAGTCCATTTACCAAATATCATAGCCGCTAAAGCTATAAATCCTTGACCAGATATGAGGGTTGCTCTAAAATTAGATACTACAGCTATACTCATTGAAGCTCCGCCAAGTCCTGCAAATATTCCTGAAAGTATTACTGCCAAATATTTAACTTTGAACACATTAATCCCCAATGTATCTGCAGCTTTTGGATGTTCTCCTACAGCCCTTATTCTAAGTCCAATTTTAGTTTTATATAATAAGAACCATACTATAAATACTAATAAAAATGCAATATAAACTGTTGCATATTGATTAAAAGCTAAGTCTAAAAAAGAACCTTTTGTAAATAAATTGTTCATTGGTCTAGGTATTTTGTTTTGTAGTGGAATTGGAGCAGTCATAGTTGCTCCATTAAAAAATACTCTGCTTAAAAACAATGCTAGCCCTGGTCCTAAAAAATTTATTGCAATACCTGAAACTACTTGATCTGCTGCAAAAGAAACACAAGCTATGGCATGTAAAAGGGCCAATACTCCACCAGCTAGTCCTCCCATTAGGAATCCTAGCCAAGGACTGCCTGAAAAATAAGCTACAGTAGTTCCTACAAAAGCACCTATGGTCATCATACCTTCAAGACCTATATTTACTACCCCAGAGTTTTCAGACATTACTCCTCCCAAGGCCGTATACATAAGAGGTGCAGCATACATCAAACTTATTCCTATGATTAGTCCTAAATCACTTAGACTCAATCTCTCCACCTCTCTTTCTTCTAACTCTTAAAGTTGTTAACATCTCTATAAGTTTAGGCATAGATATAAAGAACACAATTATACCTATTACTATATTTATAATTTCAGATGGTGCTCCCATAGCAGGCTGTATTTTATAACCTCCATATTTTAAACCTCCAAATAAAAGACCTGCAAAAATACAACCTATTGAGCTATTTGCAGCTATTAAAGAAACTGCTATACCATCAAAACCATTGCCTTCCATAGCCGCTAAAACAGATACTTCCTCAGTAACACCTAGTACGTGAACAGCACCTGCAAGACCAGACAATGCACCTGCAATAGCCATAGATATAACTATATTCTTTTTAACATCTATTCCTCCGTATTCCGCTGCATCACTATTAAAGCCTACCGCTCTTAGTTGATATCCTAGGGTAGTATTTTTCAATATATGTCTAATCAATATAGCTGCAATAATTGCAATTATAAATCCCCAATTAACTGGTGCACGGAAAAAGTCTCCTAGGAAATTTATTCCCTTTGGAAATCTTATACTGGCAGTTTCCAATATCTTTTGAGAAGCTTCGCTATTAGGTCTTTTGAACTTATCCCAAAATACAATAGCATTGCTTAAATACAAAGCTATCCAATTAAGCATTATAGTTGTAATAACTTCATTTACACCAAATCTAGCTTTCAAAAATCCAGCTAAGCCTGCCCATATAGCTGCTGCCAAACAAGCCATTAATATTGCTACAATTGCATGAATAACAGGTGGTAGATTCCAAAAATAACCTACTAAAGTTGCTACTAATGCACCTATTATAAATTGCCCTTCTGCTCCAATGTTAAATAGTCCAGTCCTAAAGGCAAATGCTACAGATATACCCGTTAATATTAAAGGTGTAGATTTTATTATTGTCCAGGAAATATATTTAGGTTTTCCAAAAATTCCTCTAATCATTATTGCATAGGCTTCTAGTGGATTAAACCCTACTGCCAATAATATAAAAGCTCCTACTAAAAGACCTACAAATATAGATATAATAGTAATTTTAAGCCTATTTCTTTTCATCATCTACACCTCCTCCAGCCATTAAATATCCTAATTTTTTCTCATCTGCATCTTTTCTATCTAAAACATCTACAATTTTACCGTTATATATTACAGCTATTCTATCTGAAAGATTCAATATTTCATCTAATTCAAAAGAAACTAGCAAAACTGCTTTTTCATTATCTCTTTGTTCAACTAAATATTTATGAACGAATTCAATTGCTCCAACGTCTAATCCTCTTGTTGGTTGAGCAGCTATAAGCACATCTGGATCATTAGTTATCTCTCTTGCTATTATAACTTTTTGTTGGTTACCTCCAGATAGAGAACCTGCAGTTTGTTTTTCGTTTTGAGGTCTTATATCGAATTTTTCAATTAATTTTTTAGCATGTTCATCTATATTTTTATGGTTTAGCCTTCTATTTTTGGAAAAAGGCTCCTTATCATAGTTTTCCAATATCATGTTTTCAGCTACACTAAAATCTAATATTAGTCCTCTTTTCTGTCTGTCTTCAGGTATGTTGCACATACCCTTTTCCATAATATTTCTAGGAGTAGTATTAGCTATATCTTCTCCATTTAAGATTACTTTTCCTGATTCAATAGGTCTAAGGCCGGTTATCCCTTCTAAAAATTCGCTTTGTCCATTTCCATCTACTCCTGCTATTCCTAATATCTCTCCTTTATGAAGTTGAAGAGATAAATCATTGACTGCATTTAATTTTCTATTATCTTTAATTACAATATTATTAATATCAAGAACTACTTCTCCTCTGGCCATTTCTTTTTTATCTACTGCAAAACTAACTTGTCTACCTACCATCATTTCAGCCAAATCTTCTTCTGTTACATCACTTACTTTAACTGTATCTATTTTTTTACCTCTTCTTATAATAGTACAGTAATCTGCCGCTTGTCTTATTTCCTTTAGTTTATGAGTAATAATTATAATCGTTTTCCCTTGTTCAGTTAGGCTTTCCATTATCTGTATTAGCTCTTCTACTTCTTGAGGTGTTAAAACAGCCGTTGGCTCGTCCAATATTAAAATATCCGCTCCTCTATAAAGAGCCTTTAGTATTTCTACCCTTTGTTGCATACCTACTGATATATCATGTATCTTAGCATTTGGATCTACATGAAGACCATACTTTTTAGATAATTCTTCAACTTCTTTAGTAGCACTTTCAATATCAATACATTTTGTATCAAATGAACCTTTTTTAATAGTAGTTTCCATGCCAAGTATTATATTTTCAACTACTGTAAATTTATCGATCAACATAAAGTGTTGATGCACCATTCCAATGCCTTTTTCTATAGCTATATTAGGATTTTTAATTTCTACTCTTTCTCCATTAATAAAGACATCTCCTTCAGTAGGCAAATATAATCCATATAGTACATTCATTAAAGTGGTCTTTCCTGCTCCATTTTCTCCCAGTAGGGCATGAATTTCCCCCTTATGAACTGTTAAATCAATACTATCATTTGCTACAAAATCTCCAAATTTCTTAGTTATCCCCTTCATTTCAATTGCTTTAGTTTGAAAATCTACATTTTTCAACGGGGTACCTCCTATCTAATATCTAAGCAGCCCAGACAAAAGCCTGAGCTGCTTTTTTAACTATTCTAATGTCTTTAAATATTCCTCATAAGAATCTTCATCAACAGGTACTTTTATTTCACCATCAATTATAAGCTTTTTAATTTCTTCTACTTTATCAAGAATTTCTTTTGGAACATGCTTATCTGATGTTGGAGCTATGTCTACAGCACCTTCTTCAAGACCGTAAACAACTGTAGTTCCTCCTGGGAATTTTCCTTCTTTTAAATCTTTAACTACATTGTAAACTCCAACGTCTACACGTTTCATAGCTGATGTGATAACATTGTCAGGAGCCAAGTCATTTTGATCTCTATCAACACCTATAGCATACTTGTCTTGCTCTTTAGCTGCTTCTATAACCCCATCTCCTGTACCTCCAGCAGCATGGAATACTATATCTGCACCTTGTTGATACATGCTATTTGCTATAGCTTTTCCCTTTGCAGGGTCATCAAATGCTTCTGCATATTGTCTAAGAACTTTTACATCTTTATCTGCAACTTTGTTTGCATATGCAACACCTGCATGATATCCATAATCAAAAGCAGTTATAACTTCACTTTCCATACCGCCTACAAAACCAACTTTGCCAGTTTCACTCATCATAGCAGCTATATATCCTACTAAAAATGATGGTTGTTCTTGTTTAAATACAACGCCTACTACATTATCTGGTGTCTTATCGCCATATGAAAAGTCAACTATTGCATATTTTGCGTCTGGATTTTCTTCTGCAGCAGCTTTTACTGCATCTGCTAATTTAAATCCAATTCCCCATATAAGATCATTTTCTGCATCAAGTGCTGTTTCTAAGTTAGGAACAAAGTCTGCATCTTGATGAGATTCTTGATAATCTGATTTTGTACCTAAATCCTTGTCAGCCTTTTGAAGTCCTTCCCAAGCTGATTGGTTAAAAGACTGGTCATTTACCCCACCAACATCTGTAACCATAGTAATTTTAAGTTGTTCATCTGTTGCTTCATTGTCTTCTCCTTCTGTTTGCTCAGCTGGTTTCTCAGCATCATCTGCTTTATCTCCACCTGAACATCCAACTACAGTAAATGCTAATACTGCAATCATAAGTAGGGCTAATATTTTTTTCATTTTAGACAATTTTAAACTCTCCTTTCAAATTTTATTTTGAAAATATTTTATTGCTATTAATATAATTTTAACACATTTTATATTATTCTACAAAATTTAATAAAATCCTTCTAACTTTTTTTATAATATCTCACAAAAACACTCCAAGTTTACCTTGGAGACTTGGAGTGTTTTAACAAATATTAGATTCATTTGAAATATAGCCTTCTTTGGCTAATATGCTTATAGCATTTTCAACTTTACCTTCATTAACCATTAAAACTGGTCCTGTGCATCCCATTCCACTTTCTGCATATATTCCATTTTTCCAGAGAACCTTCACTGCATCTTCTAATTCCATAATATCTATACCAGAAATAGTTCCTGTTACCGTTTCCTTTTCTGGAGGAATAATTTCTTCATCAACAGTCCCTTTCTTACTATCCTTTGTTATCCCTTCAAGCATTTCTTTAAAACCTGCACTATTTACCTTTTTAAATTCTTCTTTAGCCACTTCATTTATATTTCCTTTAGATAGACTAGCACCATAACTAATAGCATTAGCTACAACTGGTACTCCTGAAGCTCTTGAAAGAATAAGTATTGTTCTTTCATAACCTTCTCCAATTCCTGGACCATATCCATAACCTAATGATTCATAGTTTCCACCTGTAGTGTAAGATGAAAACATCTTTATTAATATATTTCCCGTTAAAGTATCTGTTATCATTACATCAGGTACTCCACTAAGTAAATCATTTCCTCTCATTACACATCCACCATCTGCTCTTAAAGATTCAGTAAAGTTGATTTTATATCCATTTTTATCAAGCTCTTTCAATGCTCTTTCCACTTGTATAGCACCATCTACATTTAATATTCCAACAGTAGGGTTATCAATACCCATAGATTTAGCAGTAATGATTCCGTATATCCCATTCATGACCATTGCTTCTACTCTATGTGGTGAAGAAGTACCTGTAGTTGTAGCTATGAACATCTCCTTGCCTTTCCCTGGTGTTATAACTCTTCCCACAGTAGAAACTCCAATTGGAAAACTATAATGCATAGTTACAGCAGAATCTATTTCATTATTATCTAACAATTCCTCCATTTTCTTATAACCTTCATCTTCAGTTTTCACTACTACTTGAGTCAGTGAACTATCTACTTTTGGGCCTATTAAAACAACCTCAATATTTGAATCTCTTTCTTGAGCTATTTCCGCACCTTTAACTACATTTTCTACACCATGTTCACTTCCGAGAGTAGTTATACCTACTCTTATTTTCCTTCCAAACTGTCCTGTTTCTAAAGCATCTGCTATATCATTAAAAACTTTACCTACCATACTTTTCACATTATTATCTGTCATTTTATCACCTCTACTCCTTTAGTAGATGAGAGGCAAAATCTCTCATAGCTTCTGCTACAAGGCTTCTTATTTCTTCTTCCGATACTCCTTTTTCTTCATCTACTTTTCCAGGATTCTTTTCCATAACTATGGATACCCCATCAAATAAATTAGTCATTCTACCTAAAAATAAACTACCTTTTCCTATAATCATTGCATTTTTTATTTTGTTATTTAATATATCTTCTCTAGCAAACCCTACATAAGGTACTCCTGATGGAATATGTCCTTGAGTTGGTGCCCAACCTTCCATACCATGTGTTTCTATAAAATCATTTAACTGGGTCCTTTCCAATTCCTTTCTCATTACACCTAATGCACCAATCATTTTATAATTAGCCTTTGGTACATCCCCTGCTCCTGCAGGTTTTGTTATATCTGGATTTTGCATTTCTACTGAGTATTTATCTATATCTGTTATTTTTAAGTCACCTTTATCAAGAGGTTCAGTTACAAGAGAACTTATAACTGCTTGAGGTGAAGAACCTGTTCCTACTGTATGTCTTCCCACTAGATCGGTTCTAAGTATTGGATTAACTCCATCATTTTCTCCTATAATAATTGCAAATCCTCCAACTACATCCTCTAATACTGGTAATCCTTTTTTAACATGATCTTTACCATTCATACCTAACTTAGCTGTTGAACCACCTGCTACTACTACTACATTCTTAAATATTTTAGCGTCAACTAATGCAGCAGCTTCTATCATGGCATGTGTAGGAGCGGCACAGAATCCTCTTGTATCTGAACCTGTAGCATTTGTAAAACCTGCCATTTCGCCAACTGCTTTTGCAAAATTCCCTCCACCTCTTTGATTCATATCTCCACAAGCTTCTTCTGAACATTCAATTATATATTCAACTTCCTCTGGATTAATATTATTTTTCTCTATAAGATTTAAAGCTGCTAATACTCCTGAAGCTTTTGCTACTAAATTTTCAAATAGCACATGGGCGCTAAGGTTAACATCAATGTCATGAGCTCTCTTAACGCAACCTACAAGCTCTCCATTATTATATAATCCTTCAGCACCTTGTTCTTCTACAGATTTTTTTATGCTTTCTATTTCTTCTCCTTCTTTAAGTCTTAATATTAAATCTTCTTTCATAAAATGGTGTGTTCCCAGTTTTTGTTTAACATCTTCTGTAAATTTTTTTTCTAACTTAACTAAATCAAAAGTATCTACAATTTTCATAAGACCTATAAATTCATCTTGAGGCATTATTTCCCCAAATTTGCCTACTTTATCTGCCCCTTCAACTTTCTTATCATGCCAAGGCATTTTATATTCTTTTAATTCTTCTGGTGTTATATTCCCAATATATGTTTGATTCGGCGGATAACTAACTACTTCTTCAAAACTTCTAATATGTTCGGGCAAGTTTTTTAAATAATCTGAATTTGGATTGATTGTTTTTTCTGTAGTTTGTGTAGTTCCATTATGCAAGATCATATCTGGCGTATGTATCAAAACATATCCTGAGCCTTTAACTACAGCATGAGCCATAAATTACACCTCCAATAATATAAGCTTATAAATAATTCTTATATCTTTTAGATAAGGGTCTGACCCTTATCTAAAAGATATTATGATTTTATTACTACTCTTCAAATATTGTTTGCTCTTCTACTTCAGTGATTAAAGCTTTTAAAGCTCTTTCCACTAATTTTCTTCTAAGACTTTTTTCTTCTTCAAAATCTAAATTAGGGTTACCTAATGGGTGAGGAATTGCTATTGTTGGTACTATCCTATTAGCTCCTACAGTCATAGAAATAGGAGTTACAGTACACATATGAACTACAGGAATTCCTGCCCTTTCAATTTCTTTAACCATCGTTGCTCCGCAACGTGTACAGGTACCTCAAGTGGAAGTTAAGATAACTGCATTAACTCCATCAGATAATAGCTCTTTTGCAATTTTTTCCGCAAAAGCCTTTGCACTAGCAACAGCTGTTCCGTTTCCCACTGTTGTATAAAAGTACCTATGAAGGCTTCCTATTTTGCCTTCTTTCTCCAAATCCCTTAAAACATCTACTGGTAACACTCTATCTGGATCTTCATTTGCATATACCGGATCATATCCCCCATGAGCTGTTTCATGAGTTTCCTTAGTTAGATTATCGATGCCTTCAATATCGTACTTTCCATATTTAGAAGCACTAGAAGATTCTATATGGTCTGGATTTCCTTTAGGAACAATTCCACCAGATGTAACCAACGCAATTTTTGCCTTTGACAAATCTTTAATAGCTGCTTCTGGCTTTACCCTGTCAAAGTCGGGCATTGGAAACTCTGTTACAAACTCTTCTCCTTTTAATTTCTTAAGGAGCATATCCACAGCTCTTTCAGAACCTCTTTTTTCTTCAAAATAATTCTTTCTTACACCTCTTGCAATATATCCCTCTTCTTCTGGAGATCCTATATCTTCTCCCTTAGCAAGTTTTAATGCTAATGGTACCATTTGCTTCACTGCACTTCTCATACCTGCTGCACTATTCTTAGTTGAAACTATATGAACACTTTTCTTAAACATATCTGCACCAGGATTTTCTACATACATACCTGTTAAAACAGGTATGCCCAATTCTTTATGAACTGCATCTGTTATAGTTCCACAAGCTACACCATATCTTCCTGCATTAAAAGCTGGACCTGCTATGAAAATATCAGGATCATATTTTTTTACCATTTCAACTATTTCGCTTTTAGCTTCTTCAATATTTTCATTAAAATAACTGTCACCGCATATAATTGTTGCAACTATTTCAGCTTCTCCTTTAAATCCAGCATTTATAGCCATTCCCGGTCCAACAATTCCTTCTCGAACCTCTGGTTTATAATCTGCTTTTTCTTCTCCACCTATTCCTGCAAAAAACTGATTTATATAGTGAACAGCTTTGATTTTTGCCATTTACTCCCCCCCTCTCTCGTATTTAAGTGGGTATTAATCATTAAATTTACAAAACTCGTCCCTTATGCCTTTAACTTCTTCAATTATTTCATCAACATCTAAAACCATTTCCATCATACCAATTTGTTCGTCATAAACATCTGGATCTACTGCTTCTTTAAATTCTGGCTCTACAACATGATATACTCTAAGTCCTAACTGGACTCCTGCTAATGGACCTGCAAAAGTTGGGTCTCCTGCTGTTACAGTTTCAGCTGCTAAACCTGCAGCTTCCGCTTCAGCTCCACCTATTAATACGATTACATTTTCTTCACCGTATTTTTCAGCAGCTTCTTTAACCCTCTTTTGATTCTCTAAGTCCATAGCTCCTGCAGCAGTTCAGACAAAACATTCAGTTGATGAGAAAACTACTTCGCCACCAGTTGTCTTTATACACTCTTCAATAGCTGGTCCTGGTATACCATCCCTGTCACCTATAATTATTATCTTTTTACCATCAAATAGTGACATATTCTCACATCCTTTCTTATTTTTTAATATCTCTTAATAACCTTTAGCAGTTAATTTGTTAAAACCAAGTTCATTAGTTGCTCCAGTTATAGCTTGTAATTCTACAACTATACTACCATCTTCTTTCAAACTTCCATCAAATCCTCCTGCAATTGTATCTACATAACTTGTATCTCCAATAATTTTATCCATTGGAGGAAGAGTTATTACTTCATTTGCATTTCCACCTGTTACTACAGCATTAGCTAGTGGATCAGCGTCTGCAAGAGATTGACTTGCTCCATCCCTTCCTGCATATTCATCTGTAATTATTACTGTTTTTATACCTTTTTGCTCTATTTTCTTGCAGTTCATAATAAGATCTGTATCTGGATTACCAAAGCCTTCTTGAGAGATTAGCACTCCATCTAATCCTAAGAACTCAGCTAGTTTTGCTGTCCAATTTGATGATCTTTCCTTGTCTGCCAAATAAACATTTTCATTAGTGATTATTACTCCAATAAAATTCAATTCCTTACCATGTTTTGCAAACAAATCTTTGACTACCGGATTGTTTAAGTGATGATAAGTTGTATTCTTATCACATGCTGAAACACAGTTTCCACTAACAATTGCACCATCCATTATTTCTGTTGGATAAATAATAGTTGGTAAAGACTCTTTTGCGTCTACGCCATAAACATAGGTATCATGAAGTAAACCTTGACTTTGAAGCATTTGAACATAAGCTACTTTTGGAAGTTCTGGATACTTATTGATACTTTCAAGCATAGGCTCTGTTTCAAAAATTTCTACTTCATCAGGAGTCAAATCTTTTGCTACTTCTCCTAAATAAGTAGCAGCCTTAAATCCAGCCATTCTTAATGCTCTTTCATGTTCATGTTGCTTAAGTCCCTCTTTAGGTTCACAAACTAAAACTATATTGTTCAATTTAGAAAATGGAGTATAATCAGCTCCTGGACCAGTCATATCAATGATACCCTCTTGAAACCCTACTATCTTTCCTGCAGTAACTACTGCACAGCCTTTTAACACATTGGTTTTACCACTTCCAACAGTATCTACCTTGGAAATCATTCCGGGGAATATTCCTCCTGGCCCCTCTACTTTAACCCTTGGTTCAATAACGTCTTTTACAGGTGTTATTCTAATGCTTTCACCTGGCCTTGCCAATTCTAAATCTACTTTTTCAAAATGTTCATCTTCTTTAATAAGATTTACTAGCTCATTTTTGTTTACATATAATGTCTTGTTTTCTAGTTTTGTCTCTTCGGCAAATTGAACATCTTCAATAAATAAATAGCCTAATTCCAGACGCATACAGTCACCTCCTCTTGTTTTAAAAAATATCTATTTTAATTCTAGGCATATGCCTAGAATTAAAATCTAAACATACTTTTTAATCATTTCTTCTACACTTTTTTCTGTTGCTTCTTCTTTAACTCTTTCATCAATTTTTTCTCCATCTTTATATATAGCAATAACAGGTAAACCCAATACCTTTTGTGAAATAGCAAGTCTTCTTGCCTTCATTGTATCAAGTTTGCAAAATTTCATTTTATCTCCATATTGTTTTTCTAATTCTTCAATATGTGGCATAAGTGCTTTACATGGCTCACAACCTTGACTCCAAAAGTCTACCAATACATAGCCATCAGCCTTTAACACTTCTTCTTCAAAAGTTTTTTTGTCAACCTCTAACATAATTATCCCTCCTAATTATATTTTTAATCATCAAAAACTTCACTAATATATTTTTCTGCTTGAATAGCAGCAATAGCCCCATCACCAGTAGCTGTAACTACCTGTCTTACCGTTTTAACTCTACAATCACCAGCAGCAAATACACCATCAACATTTGTTCTCATCTCAGCATCAGTTGGAATATAGCCATTTTCCATATTAACCTTACCTTCAAATATTTCAGTTGCAGGTAAATATCCTATGAACACAAATATACCAAACATGCCATCATCTTCGTCAGCTACTACTTCCGTTTGTTCCCCAGTTTTTGTGTTTTCTACTACCATAGAACTTACTAAGCCATCACCTTTTATTTCTTTAACAACAGAATCCCACATGAAATCTATTTTTTCATTTTTGAAAGCTTTCTCTTGAATAGATTTAACTGCTCTTAGTTCATCTCTTCTATGAATTATAGTTACTTTCCTTGCAAATTTAGTTAAGAATATAGCTTCTTCTACAGCTGCATCTCCTCCACCAACTACATAAACTTCTAAATCAGTAAAGAATGCCCCATCACAAGTAGCACAATAAGAAACTCCTTTACCAGTTAATTCTTTTTCTCCTGGAATACCTATTGGTCTAGGTACTGCTCCTGTAGCTATTATAACCGCCTTTGCCTTATATTCGTTTTTTTCACCTTTTATTGTTTTAATCTTATCGTCTAAATTAACTTCAAGAACAGTATCAATGATTCTTTCAGCGCCAAATTCATCAGCCTGTTGAACCATTCTTGCTGTTAAAGATGGTCCACTAGAGTTCTCAATAGAACCTGGATAGTTTTCAACCTCATTTGTAGTTACTATTTGTCCTCCAGATTTTTCTTTTTCAATTATTAGAGTCTTAAGTCTTGATCTTGATGCATATAATCCTGCTGAAAGCCCTGCAGGACCTGCTCCTATTATTATAACGTCATAAATTTCTGTCAAATTCATCTCCTCCTTAATTATAGTATGGATATAATTTACTGCTCGGTATTAAACTTACCGAAAATATTTTTATTTATACTACAATCTATATAATACCCCTTCAATCAAAGATAAATCTATTACCTGAAAATCCTCTAGTATCTCTTTATTCCAAGGAGGTGTATTATTGATATCTAACATTTTTTTTGTAGTCGCTATACTGTTTTCAATAATCATAAGGGATTCTGTATCAAGATTACTATTTTCTGATACAATAACTGTTTTATATGGGGTTTCGTTAGGCTTAACACTGCCTGATAATGGATGAGTCAATAATTTATATCCTAAGTGAACTTTATCTCTCACTATTTCTAACAATTTTAAATAGTCAACATCATAATATTCTAAGAAAACTTTTTCTTTCAATCTATTTTTAACTAAAGGATTATTTGTTACTATAATAGACTCAGTCATAGACTTCTCTCCTTAATTTTTATAAAGACTCATGTTTTTTTAAAATTAATGTGTCTATTGACAGTTTTAATAAAGATTGTTAATTTTTTCTCTATCTAGTTTAGGTATAAAAAAAGAATAGAAAAGACACATTATGCCTATCTACTCTGTTTTATAACCTGAGAGTTTCTCCTCCTCTATACGAGGAGGATTGCTCCTTCGGTGTGCTTTCGCTTTCCAGAGAACTGTCCAAATGCGATTCTTTTGCCTGAGAGTTTCATTATAGAGTGGCAAAACCTATAACTTACTCCTTCGGCGCCAAATTTTGGTCTCTCCCGCATTTTTCATACAGTTGGTGAAAAGATATTATTATTATGTATGTACTAGATTATTGAATTTTATTGTTTCCACTTTTATTATAATATATAATTCCATAAAATACAATATAATTATCAATCAATACAAAAATTTAACATTTAATATATTATTAGCTATTTTGTTTATCTAATACATATTGAGCAATATTTGATGAATGGTCAGAAATTCTCTCTAAATTACTTATTAAATCTAAAAATATTACTCCTGCACTTGGTTGACAAGCTAAATTATTTAGTCTGTCAATATGATTAGCTCTGTATTGTTTTTCCATAAAATCTACTTCTTCTTCCATCTTAAGAACTTCTTCTGCTTTTTTAAAATCAGTATTTTTAAATGCTTCTACTGCTGATATATATACATTTTCTACTTTATCAAACATTACTTTTAACTCATCCATTGCATCATCTGTAAACCATAGTCTATGATCCATTCTATATTGAGCTAATTCTGCTAAGTTATCTGCATGATCCCCTACTCTCTCAATATCATTTACTGCATTGAAAAGAGTGTTCACTGCATTATGCTGTTCCTTAGTTAGAGGTGCATTTGAAAGCTCTACTAAATATTCAGTAATATCTGTTTCAAGTCTATTAATTACTTTTTCTTGTTGAAAAACCTCTTGAATTAATTTTGAATCTTTGCTAAAAAATGCTTTTGCTGAAGTTTCTAAGTTTTTTTCTACAACTTTTCCCATTCTGCTTACTTCTTTTGAAACTTGACCTACAGCAATGGAAGGTGTTTCAATTATTCTTGAATCTAAAAATTTAAGTCCTACCCCTTCTTCTTCTATATCACCAGGCACCAATTTATTAGCTGCTTTAACTAATAATCCTGCAAAAGGAAATTGAATAATTACATTTAAAATATTAAAAATAGTATGAGCATTTGCAATTTGTTTTTGTATATTACCTGGTGTTAACGCTAAAACTACTTTTTGTATAGGTGTTCTTAATAAGGTCATGAAAATAATTGTTCCTATAAGATTGAATAAAAAGTGGATTATTGCAGCCCTTTTTGCAGTTTTATTAGTTCCTATACTTGATAAAAGTGCTGTAGTAGTTGTCCCTATATTGTCACCAAATAATATAGGAAATGCAATGTTAAGACTTATTAATCCTTCCCTTGCTAAAGCTTGTAAAAGTCCAATAGAGGCACTACTACTTTGGAGAATAGTTGTAAGACCAAGGCCCACCAAAACTCCTAAAAACGGATCATTTAAACTTATCATTATGCTTTTAAAAGCAGGATTTTCACTTAATGGTGCCAAGCTATTGCTCATTAAATCCATACCCATAAAAAGAAGACCAAATCCTATTAATATTTCAGCAAAATCTTTGGCACTTTTTCTTGAAGTAAACAACCATATACCTACACCTACGCCTAATGCTATTGGAGCAAAGTCCGTCAAATTAAAAGCTATAAGCTGGGCTGTTATAGTTGTACCTACGTTGGCTCCCATTATTACACCAACAGCTTGATTAAGAGTCATAAGTCCAGCATTTACAAATCCAATTACCATTACAGTAGTTGCACTACTACTTTGAATAATCATTGTAACAAGTGCACCTACTAAAACTCCCATAAGCCTATTATTGGTTAAAACTTCAATAAGTTTTTTTAATCTTTCTCCAGCAGCTTTTTGAAGTCCCATGCCCATTAGGTTCATGCCATATAAAAAAAGGCCTAATCCACCAAAGACACCAAAAGCAATTTCCATTTAATAATCCCCCTAACTTTTTCATATAAAGTATTTTAATAAGCCTTATATATAGTACATTATTTTTTTAAAAGATTTGTTAAATCTATGTTAATTTTATTAATTTTCTTACTCTAAGTTTGGAAAATCAAGTTGTCTTAAACATTCAAATAAAATTATATTTACAGAATTAGCAAGATTTAAGGATCTTGGAATATCTTTTTTCATGGGGATTCTAATAGTTCTATCCCAATTTTCAGAAATTAAATTCATTGGTAAACCTTTTGTTTCTTTACCAAAAACCAAAAAGCATTCATCAAAATATTCCATTTCAGTATACTTTTTCTTTCCTTTTGTTGTTGCATAAAAAAAATTTTCTTTTTTATGCTTTTCTATCAATTCCTCAAAGCTATCATAATAAAATATATCTACTAAGTTCCAATAATCAAGTCCTGCTCTTTTTAAATATTTGTCTTCTACAGAAAAACCTAAAGGTTTTACTAAATGTAGTTTAGTTTCTGTAAGGGCACAAGTTCTAGCTATATTTCCCGTATTTTGCGGTATTTCTGGTTCTACTAATACGATATTTAATGACATTTAAATCTCCTCTTTTCTTAGTTTTTGCTTATCTAAAAAAAGTATACCATAATTACTGTAGTAATGTAATATTCTTTATAATACAAACTTTTCTATTGCTTCTCCTACTCCGCTTTCATCATTTGTCTTTGTAACTACATTAGCAATTTTTTTTACTTCTTCTTCTCCATTTCCCATAGCTATAGAAAGACCTGCTATTTTAAGCATAGGTATGTCATTTTCATTATCTCCAATAGCTACTACTTCACTTCTATCTATATTTAATACATTGCATAACTCTATCAATGCTCTTCCTTTAGATACTCCCTTATTCATAATTTCTACATTATTCCACCAGGAACTTGCCACTTCAATTCCATCTATTTTAGCAGCTTCTTTCCTAAACTCTAAAAGTTTTTCTCTATCGTCTTCTACAAATACGAATTTATAAACTAAAGGTTTCTCATCATCTAGTATTTCAATAGGATTATCTATTATTCTAATATCTATTCTTTCCTTTTCATCTATTTTTTCATTTAATTTATAATAATTATTAACTGTTTCTGAAAATCTCCTTGCAAAAAAGGTAGTATCATCATAAAAGTGATAATAAATCCCTTTTTTTTCAGCTAAGTTTATAACTTCTTTAGAAGCTTCAACCGAAATAGGCTTTTCATATATTATATTTAATTTACCATGTTCCGCTACATAGGCACCATTACAGCTTATTATAGGAGTTTCTATTTCCAAAGATTTAGCATAATGTAATGCAGAAGGAAAGATTCTGCCAGTAGAAAGTACTACTTTAACCCCTTTATCTGTAACTTTTTTTATAGCTTCTTTGTTTTTTTTACTTATTTCATTTTTACTATTCAATAGGGTTCCATCCATATCTATTGCAATTAATTTATACTTCATTTACATCCTCCTATCTTTTTTATAAACCACATAAAAGTATACCATAAATATATGAAAATATTAATACAAATAAAAAGCAATTTACAAAAGAAGGCTAGTTCTAGCCTTCTTTTGTAAATTGATCTATAGAGTTAATAATTATAAGTCCATCTTTTTTCATCGACTCCAATATCTTTAATCCTTCCCCTTCTGTATAATCAAATTTATCATATTTAGTATATTTATTTACTAGATACACTTTTTTTCCCATTTTCAATCCATTATAAGCTGCTTCTAAGTTTTTTAAATTTCCTTCTCCATAAGGTATGCTACTTAATATTACTACATCTGATTTTCCTATTGCCTCCATATTTTCTTTGAAAGATTTTTCACTTATTGCTGAAAATGGCCTTTCATCTACTACATCCAAAGATAATTTTTTTGCTAATTGCCAATCACTGTCTCCTACATTTACTACTCCTACAGATACATCATAGCCCTTTTCTTCTAACTTACTTAATATTTCTCCTGATGTACCCCCACCTGCTATTACATGAATTTTTTTATTACTTTTTTTATTTTGATCTATGCTATTATTTAAAGATAATGGCACTATATAAAGACTATCGGTATAAGGATTTTCTTCAACTATAACATTTAGTCCATAAGCCTTCTCAATATTTTTTCTTGTTATAACTTCTATTGGAGTTCCTTTGCTCACAATTTTTCCTCTATCCATGAGTATTATTTTATCACTATATCTACAAGCTAAATTAATATCATGTATTACTAATATAATGGTAGTACCTTTTTCTTCATTTAATTGTTTTAGTAAATTTAATAAATCAATTTGATGGTTTATATCTAGATGGCTAGTAGGTTCATCTAAAAAAATTATTTCAGACTCTTGAGCCAAAGCTCTAGCAATTATAACTCTTTGCCTTTCTCCTCCACTTATTTCATTTATATTTCTATTCCTTAAATGAAATGTATTTGTTTTTTTAAGGGCTTCAGCCACAATTTTGAAATCTTTTTCATTTTCTTTTTTAAATCTATCTAAATAGGGAAACCTTCCCATCATTACTATATCGAATACAGTAAAATCATAAGATATGGTTGTATCCTGAGGAACAAGAGAAATATTTTTTGCCAATTCCTTTGTCCTGTACTTTTTTATGTCCTTACCATATACCTTTATAAAACCACTTTCCGGATCATATAAATTGCTTAAATTTTTCAATAATGTGGATTTGCCTGAGCCGTTTGGTCCAATAATACTTATAAACTGTCCCTTCTCTATAAAAAAAGATATATCTTTTAAAACTAATTGTTTCCTATAAGCAAAATTTAAATTTTCAACTTCTAGTGCATAATTCATAATGTTCACCCCTAGTTAAATCTCTCTTTTTTTCTTTCGCAATAAATATATGAAGAAGGGTCCTCCAAATAAGGCTGTTATAATTCCTACAGGTATTTCTGTGGGAGATATAATAGTTCTTGCAATTGTATCAGTAAAGATCATAAATATACCTCCAACTAATGCAGAAGCTGGCATAAGTATTCTATGGTCTGGTCCTACCATAAGTCTAACTATATGAGGAATTATTAAACCTACAAATCCAATTATTCCACTTACAGATACCACCATAGATGTCATAAATGATGATAATATAAGTATATATATTTTAACCTTTTCTACTTCTACTCCTAAACTTCTAGCCGATTCTTCACCTGTAAGAATTATATTTAAATCCCTAGCAAAAAAATTCAGGAATATAATAGATATTATAGTAGGTATTGTAATACGTATTAAAGGTTCCCATCCTTTTCCAGAAAAACTACCTAATGTCCAAAAAATTATTTTTTCCATATCTTTAGTATACAATACCATCAAAAAAGACATTATGGCAGTAAAAAATTGGCCTAAAGCTATACCTGACAATAAAAGGGTGGTAGCAGGCACTTTACCTTTTACTTTAGATATAAAGTAGACTGTGAAAACTGTAATAATAGAACCTAAAAATGCAAAAAGGGATGTAGAAGAAATTCCCAGGAAATTTATTTCTATTCCTGATATTATGGCAATAGAAGCCCCTAGGGCTGCCCCTGATGATATACCTATTACATAGGGGTCAGCCATAGGGTTTTTAAACATTCCTTGAAAGGCAGTTCCTGCACTAGCAAGACTAGCTCCAACCAACACACCAAGCAATACCCTTGGCAATCTAATATTTAAGATTATAGTCTTATAGGAATCAGATATTCCACTTACATCTATCATATCCCTAATATAAGGAAGTCTTGAAAATATTATCTTAAATGTATCGCCTACTTTGATATTAGCCGTTCCAATCGTAGCAAATAAGCCAATAAAAAATATTAATAAGATAGATAATATTATAATTATAGTGGCATATTTATTCTTTAACTTTTTAAATATCATATAAATCCCTGCTTTTATTCAAATAAATCTGGATGCAATGTTTTAGCTACTAGTTCTAAAGCTTCTACAATTCTTGGTCCAGGTCTTGAAACTATATTAGGTTCTAATAGATATACCTTGTCATTTTTAACAGCATTTATAGTTTCATATCCAGGTCTAGATTTTATTGATTCTACCGTTTTATCTTCTGTATCTTCAGCTGCTAAATATATATCAGGATTTCTTTCAATCAATTGTTCCTGGTCAAATTCTGTATATTCCTCTTTTGCATCTTTAGCTATATTTTCTCCACCAGCTAAATTTATTAATTCATCCATAAAAGATCCAGGACCAGCAGCCATAAGTGGGTCATGCCATATTTCATAAAACACTTTTGCCCTCTCTTCATCCTTTACTTTATCTACAATTTCATCTTTTTTGGCTTTCATATCCTCTGTTATTTTTTTAGCTTCTTCTTCTTTACCAGTGATTTTGCCTATTTCATTTATAGTATTTATTACTTCATCTATAGACTCTGGTTCATAAGATACTATAGGTATACCTGCTTCTTTTATTTTACTATTTATTCCTTCATCACCTTTTCCATATTGAACTACTAAATCTGGTTCTAACTCAATAACCTTTTCAATATTTATTCCTTCATAATCTCCTATTTTATCTTTTTCTTTTGCTTCTTCCGGATAATCACAGAAACTTGTTACTCCTACAATCTTATCTTCTAATCCTAAACTAAAAAGTATTTCTGTATGGCTTGGTGCTAACGAAACTATCCTTTCAGGTTCCTTTTCTATAGTGACTTTATTCTTAAACTGGTCTTCTACCTCTAGAGGGTATGCTGAATTTTCGCCTTCAGTTTCAACCTTCTCATTATTATCTTCTGCTTTATTAGAATTTCCGCAACCTGTAAAAGCAACCAATGTTAATGCTAGTACTAATACTAACATTAGTATTTTTTTGTTTTTAAATCTTTTCATATGTATTCCTCCATCCTTTAGTTAATTAAATACTATGTTTCAAGGAAATGATATCAAATAATCTTAACAGATTCAAGACTAGAATATTAGCTAAATATTTCTCTAAAATCTTATACCAGCTTCTTCATTCTCATTATGCAATAATAACTTTAATATTCTTCACCTTGTAGATGCTGTATTTATTTTCCTATTGTGCTTTCATTTATCACTAACTTTCTTTAGCTAATTGCCATTGCTCTCTTGTCATTCTTTCAATAACCCTATTATCTTTTATTTCAGGATTTCTTAAAACATTGTTAAACCAATTTAAAGCTTCTTCCTTCTTTCCTAATCTTCTCGAAAATTCCCCTATTAAATACGTTAAGGTCAATTCGTCCATAGTGCTATCAGCTAAATATTCATTATAATAGGCTTCCCTGTAAAGATCTAAAGTAAAATGTAAAAATCTTTTTTCTTCATTGCTGTCTTTTTTTATTCTATACAACCAAGCTGTTCTTAAACAAATATTAGCTAAATTATATTTTTCAAAGTTTAATAGTTGTCCACAATATAGTGATAATTTATATGCTTCGATGGATTTTTCAATACTTCTTCGGCCTGAAAAGCTTCTTTTATTCCATTTTGAAGATACTTTATCTAATATAATTTTCTTTTCCTTAGAATTTATATTATGAAACTTGTCCTCCATAGATGCGTAACCACAATGTTGGCATACAAATACATTATATTTTATAGGATTCTCCCCTTCATAATAAGTTAAAAAATCCGAATCCCTTTTAATTAATCTAAGTTTAGAGGTTCTAACCTTATTTGTTATGAATTCTTGATTACATACGGGACATTGAACTTTTTTATCATACAATTCTTCTACTTTTTCCAATTTAATTCCTCCATTTTTTATTTATTATTCTGTATTTAAGCTATATCTTCAACTTCTTTGTTAGAGGAAATAATAGTTTATTATCTTTTTCTGTTTTTATCTCCATATATATATATTTTTACATTATTATCTGTTGACTTGGTATGAATATATACAGGAAAATCAAAATTATTTTTGAATTTTAAATCTAATGCGCCATAAGCTACTGCTGCATCTTTACCATGGGGTACATACTTTACTGGTAAAGAATGTGGGTGTCTTTCTATAACCTCTAAATTTGATAATAAAATAGCATTATAAAGAGTAGTAGATACTTGGCATACCCCTCCTCCTAATCCTGGCGTAAACTCCCCATTTACAATAACAGTTGCTTCTTTATATCCATTTTGTTTACTTCTTGGACCTGTTGTTTCATTAAATGAAAAAGTTGCTCCTGGCATTAATAATTTTCCATCTAAAGCTTTTGCAGCAATACGAATATTTTCTTTTCTCTCCTTACTACTGGTTTTAAAAGAAGTTGAATATTGGCCTATTATTCCATTAATTTTGCTCAATTCTGCTTTGGTAACTTTAGGATTTACCTTTTCTACTGGAATTTCTAGATCCTCTAACTTATATATATTATTTTTAATTTTCTCTTTTAAAAGTTCTTCATTTACTTTTCTACCTATTTGCTCTTCTGTTATAGATATATTTCCTTGATTAAAGTAAAATACTGCATCTTTACTTTCTATCTTAATATCTTCAGATATTTTATCGACTACTTTATCTATGGACTTTAAATCATAACCACTTTTTAACTTCACTTCTTTTCCATGTTTTTTAGTATTTGAAATAATTTTAAGTCTACTAAAAATATTGCCTTCCCTTCCTACTTTATAAGATTCATCTACTGCTTTTTCATAATCATAGTAAAAACCTAGTTCTTTAAGCTCTATTCTATAATTTTCATCTTTAAATTTTAATATCATCTTTTTATCATTTAAATCTTTATCCATTTCTTTTTTTATATGCTTTAAAGCTTCTTCTTTAGTCTTATTACTTATGTCAATTTTTTCTACTCTTACTCCAGTATATATTGTATCTTTATTTAATACTGAGAAAAAACCATAAAATCCAATTAGAAATAGCATTATTGCTAAAGATATATATATTATTATCCATCTATTTTTCTCATTCTCTTTTCTTGTTTTCTCCATAATTCTCCTCCACATTTAAAATATAATTCTCTTAACTTATATGAGATTGCTCTTCCTCAGTTTTTTGTTTATAATATTCCATCTTATGGTTTTTTATACATGATTATGCCCTTTTTATCTATATTATTTACCTAAAATTCTCCTTATAATAATTGCAATAGTCAGTTAGAGGACATTTAGTACATAAAGGCTTTCTAGCTTTACAAATCCTCCTTCCATGGAAAATTAGAAGATGATGAGCCTTTGACCATCTCTCTTTTTTTATATTATTCATTAAGTCCTTTTCTGTGTCTAATACATTTTTACTATTTGCTAAACCGATCCTATTTGATACTCTAAAAACATGAGTATCAACAGCAATTGCATCTACTGAAAAAGCATTACTTAATACTACATTTGCAGTTTTTCTACCTACGCCTGGAAGTTTCATAAGATCCTCTCTAGTATCTGGAACCTTTCCATCAAACTCTTCAATGATCATTTTACAAGTTCCTAAAATATTCTTACTCTTATTTTTATAAAAACCACAAGTTCTAATTTTTTCTCCTAACTCCTCTTTAGTAAGCTTTAAATAATCCTCAGGTGTTTTACATTCTTTGAAAAGCTCTTCAGTAACTATATTCACTCTCTTATCTGTACACTGTGCTGATAATATGGTTGCTATTAAAAGCTCAAAACTATTTGAATGATTCAATTCAGCCCTTGCATCTGGATAAAGCTGTTCTAGTATATCCAGAATTTTATCCACTTCTTTTTTATCAATATCTTTCTTCATACTAATCACCTACAATATTTCTATATTATAATCAATTATTTCTACCCTACTATCCCTATCTACAAATTTCAACACATTTGAAACAATTTTATTGGCATGAGATGTGTTGTTAGTTACACAAGCAAATCCTATTAAAGAAGTTTGCCAGCTATCGTTTAAGTCTAACTCTGCAATAGATACATTAAATCGTGATTGTATTTTTCCTATTATACTTTTTACCACATGTCTTTTATCTTTTAAAGAATTTGATTCGTATATAATAATTTTAAGTGTACAGGAACCAATTATCATGAAAATCACCTCAGTATAGTTTAAGTTTAAGTAGGGTATTTTAGAATAATTAAAAGATAAATAAAAGGAGGTAAACACCCCCTTTTATTTATCTACCCCAATATATTCATTTCCTTACCCACTTTTTCAAATACTTCTACAGCTCTATCAAGTTGTTCTTTTGTATGACCTGCTGTTACCATACATCTTACTCTTCCTGTTCCCTTTGGAACTGTTGGGAATACTATGCCTGATACAAATACTCCATTTTCGAGTAACTTTCTACTAAACTCCATAGTCTTTGCTTCGTCACCTATTATTACTGGAGTTATAGGTGTTTCACTATGGCCTGTATCAAATCCTAATGTGCCAAGTTTTGATTTGAAATATTTAGCATTGTCCCAAAGCCTATCTGTATACTCTGTTGATTCCATAAGCATTCTTAGTGCTTCCATTATTGCTCCTACTGCTGCTGGTGGAAGAGATGTACTAAATAATACTGGTCTAGCTCTATGGTTTAACCACTCATACATAGTTTCACTACCTGCTACATATCCTCCTACTACCCCTATAGCTTTTGACAATGTACCTATTGAAAAGTCTACTCTTCCATGTAGATTAAAGTGGTCTACAGTACCTCTACCACTTTCTCCCAATACTCCAGAACCATGAGCATCATCCACATAAGTCATAGCTTCATACTTTTCAGCTAGCTCTACTATTTCAGGAAGTTTAGCAATATCTCCATCCATACTAAATACTCCATCAGTTATAATTAGTATATTATTATATTTATCCCTATTTTCTTTAAGTACTTTTTCTAGATGATCAATATCTGAATGTTTGTATATAGTTTTGTCAGCTTTGCTAAGTCTAGAACCATCTATAATAGAAGCGTGGTTCAATTCATCAGAAATAATTAAATCTCCTTTTTCAGTTATAGCTTGAATTGTTCCTGCATTGCAATTAAATCCTGATTGGTAGATAAATGCTGCTTCTTCACGTTTAAATTCAGCTAATAACTTTTCAAGTTCTTCATGAATATCCATATTCCCTACTATAGTTCTAACTGCACCTGCTCCTGCACCATATTTCTCAACTGCTTCTATTGCAGCCTTTTTTAGCCTTGGATGATTGGCAAATCCTAAATAGTTGTTTGAAGATAGATTTATAACTCTTTTTCCATCTAAAATAACTTCTGAATCATTTGCTCCTCCTAATACTGGAAGTTTTCTGTAAACCCCATCATCTTTTAACCCCTGAATTTTTTCTTTCAAGAAATTTAACTCATGAACATTTGCCATAGTTTCCCTCCTTAAAATAATTTTAGAGAAAGATTCATAATTATCCAAATATAGTATATCACAAATATTTGATTAATTATTAACAGTTTTTGTTTTGAAAATATTTTAATAAACTTTCCATCTCTTTCTTAACATCTTCGTTTTTTTCAACTTTAATTGCCTCTTTTATAATGGAACTACCTATATTTATATCAATATTTAATATAGACCAAGTAGCATATTTTCGAATCATAGGATTTTCATCATTTAATAAATCTTTCAAAAAATAAATATTTTTCTTTTCCTTCATATTTCCTAAGGCTATTAAAGAATTCCTCCTTAAAATATTTCTTCCTCTCCAACTTCCTGCCATATGACCGTACTTTTCTTTAAACTGTCTATTAGACAAAGTAAACAATTCCTCTATATCTATATAACCTTTAGTAATTTTAGGTATAAACTCATTTTTATCGCTTTTTACAGCCCTTTTATTTATAGGACATATTAATTGACAAGTATCGCAACCATAGATTTTTATTCCCATTTTTTCTCTTAATTCATAAGGAATCTCATTTTTAGTCTGAGTTAAATATGAAATACATTTTTTAGGATTTAATCTGTATGGTTCTTCCAATGCACCAGTAGGACAGGCTTTTATGCAAAGATTGCAATCATTACATCCTTCCTCTACCTCTATATCTGGTTCAATATCTAAATCTGTTAAAATATATCCTATAAAAATAAATGAACCATAAAAATTATTTATAATTGAACAATTCTTACCATACCATCCAATACCAGATTTTTTAGCAAGTTCTCTATCTATTAAAGGACCAGTATCTACAAAATATTCATACTTAAAATCCTTTTCCTTTTTTATTTCATTTATAAGCTTTCCCATTTTTTCCTTAATTACTCTATGATAATCTTCTCCCCAAGATGATTTTGATATTTTCCCTTTAAACTTATACTCTACCTTATCATTAAATTCTACATTATAAGAAACCCCTATGGTAATAATAGTTTTACAACTTGGAAAAACTTTTTTAGGATCTATTCTTTTTTCAATATCTCTTTCCTCAAACTCTGTTTCTTTATTATTTTCTCTTCTTTCAATTAAATAACCTTTTAAATTGTTTAACTTATTACAATCTGCAAAACCTATTACATCTATTCCTACTTCCTTAGATTTCCCTATAATATATTTTTTAAAATCCATACAAATCTTCCCTTTATGTTTTTCCTTTATTATAACCTATTTATTGAGTTTTTTAAAATTGTAAATACCAAAAAATCCCATTGATATAGAATTAACATATAATAAATATTTTTCTGATGTTTTAGATATATTGTAGTATTTTTCTGAATTATTTTGATACTTTTGCTGGAATTTTAGTTATTTATGTAACTAAGTTGATTTTAATGATGCAAACCTTTTCATAATATGATAAGATATATTTAATAACATAATTATATCTTAAGGAGGAATGTTACATGATTATTGGAGTACCTAAGGAAATTAAAGAGCAAGAAGACAGAGTAGCCCTAACACCTGCTGGTGCAGATGCTTTAGTTAGAGCAGGCCATAAGGTTTTAGTAGAAAAAAATGCAGGTATGGGAGTAGGCTTTACTGATGAAGAATATTCGGAGCTAGGAGCAGAAATACTACCAGAAGCTTCTATGGTATGGAACCAAGCTGATATGATTATGAAAGTTAAAGAACCACTTAAGTCTGAATATACATATTTTAGAGAAGGACTTATTATATTCACTTATTTACACTTAGCAGCAGCAGAAGAATTAACAAAAGCTTTAATGGAAGCTGGAACAGTTGCTATAGCTTATGAAACTGTTGAAAATCCAGATAGATCTTTACCTCTTCTTTCACCTATGAGTGAAGTAGCTGGACGTATGGCAGTACAAGAAGGTTCAATTTATTTAGAAAAAACTCGTGGAGGAAAAGGTCTTTTAGTAGATGGAGTACCAGGTGTTCCTCCTGCACATATAGTAGTTGTAGGTGCTGGTAATGTAGGTACAGGAGCTATTAGAAGAGCTATTGGTTTAGGTGCTAGAGTTACTGTACTTGACATAAATACGGACAGGCTTCGTTATTTAAATGAAGTATTTATGGGTAGAATAGAAACTCTTTATTCAAATAACTACAACCTAACTAATGCTGTAAAATCAGCTGACTTAGTAGTAGGTGCTGTTTTAATTCCAGGAGCTAAAGCACCAAAATTGGTTACAGAAGAAATGGTAAAACTTATGGAACCAGGTAGTGTTCTAGTTGACGTTGCTATTGACCAAGGTGGATGTATAGAAACTACACATCCTACAACTCACGCTGATCCAATATTCATGAAACATGATGTAGTACATTATGCAGTAGCTAACATTCCAGGAGCAGTTCCAAAGACTTCAACATTAGCCCTTACAAATGCTACTTTACCATATGCAATTAGAATTGCTAATAAAGGTTGGAAGCAAGCATTAAAAGACGAAATGCCATTGAGAAAAGGTGCTAATATATTAGAAGGTAAATTAGTTTACAAAGCAGTAGCAGACGCTTTTGATTTACCATATACACCAGTAGAAGAAATATTAGGTTAATATAGATATAAAAATCTCCAATTTCAATATTGAAATTGGAGATTTTTGTTTATAATTATCATATATCATATTAGGCACTTTTAAAATACAGTTCAATTAGTCTATAGATCTTATGGCATCTGTTATTTCAATTTTATCTACTTGTCTTCTAGGGCCTATCGTAGCTATATATCCAATACTCAAATTTATAGCTATCACTATTAAAAAGGACTTCCAATCTATAAAAAAACCTTTTGTATATGTCGGTATTGGAAATACATATAACGGAAACAAATATACCTGATAAACAAATATACCCATCTCAGCTATAAGGGCTACTATACAAGAGAAAATAGCCGATATACTTCCATACATTATTCCCTCGAATTCTATCATCTTTCTAAACTGTTTTTTAGTAAGGCCAATAGCCTTCATAATACCATGTTCCCTAGTCCTAGATATTAGATTATAATTTATGTTGTTATATATACTTAGTCCGCTTATTAAGATTAAAATAACAGCTATAGCATTTTGGAACAAGTTATCAGTTATAGATGACTTCTCCTGTTCTTTATTAAACTCGTAGATATCAACAAACAGAGTCCTTTCAAAAATCTCCGATAATTCTTGGGATTTTTCCTTAACCGATTTATAATTTTCTTTACTAATATTTTCTTCTAAATTTATTCTAACTGCCCTATAGGAATTATCTATTCCAGATAATTCTTTAAACATATTTTCTGATATTAATACATAGGGTATTGTTGGCATTGCCACTACATTTTGATCCCTATACTGTGTTGGCAATTCATCAACTATACCTATTACAGTAAATTCTTTATCCACATACTGGGAACTATATTTTTTATGTTCCGATAGAAGCTCCATATTATCTATACCCTTGGCATATCCTTCTTTTGGGATAGTTACTTTAATCTTATCCCCATTTTTAATATCTAGTACAGGTTCATATCTACCTTTCGCTTTTTCATCATAGGGAGCCCCATTTTCCTTTGTTTTAGGAATATAAACTACTGCTACAGGCTCTTTTTTCATTCTATTTATATCTATTTTTTCATTTTGCAATATGCTAAATATTTTGCCTAAGTATTCTAGATCCTTATCCCTAAGCCCTGTTACAACATTTCTAATCATTACACTATCCTTAGTATCTCCTTCTATATAGAAGTCTCCTAAATTCGCTTCTGGATAAAAACCTTTTTCATTCATAAATTTTATATAATTTTCACCATTTGTTTCATTCAATTGCTCTTTATCTAATTTAAGTTTAGAATATAAGGCTTGTATATAAAATACATTTTCAACCTGAGGTATTTTTTTAATTTCATCTAGCTGTTCTTTTGTATAACCATTTTTCATAGGCTCATTCATGTCTAAATTTAATAAGATTTCAGACCATGGTGATTTATCACCAATACTCTCCAATTTTTCTCTACTTCTTCCATGCAACTCTTCTTTAAAAGACCTCGCCATAAAAAAGGTTGAGCCTACTGCCATAGCTATTATAGTAAATATAAGAACTTTTTTATTTCTTTTTAGATTTTTATAAGATACCTTATTTTGTACATTCATAAACCTTTCAATAAAGCTTTCTTTCTCTTTAATTTCCACGTTTTTATCTTGGGTAGCTTTATTCATAGCTTCTATTGGAGATACTTTATTTGCTAATATTCCCCCTCTTAATCCTGCTAATAGTATAGAGCCTAAGGCTGATAACATAGCTAACCCAATAGAAAACTTAGAAATAACTACAGTGTCTAATTTATATTGGGCTTCCGTGATAAAAATTGCCATTTTGCTTCCCTTAAGAACATATGTGAATAACATTCCTGTCAACGAACCTAATGATGCACCTACAATATATAAGATAAATATTTCCGATAATATTATATATACTATCTGCTTTTTGGTGCTACAAATAGCCCTCATCATACCATACTCTTGGACTCTTTTTAGCACTGAAATACTATATAAACTGTAAATTACTATTCCACCTACTAACATAAGTAATAGGGAAATCCTTACCAAATTCCAATCTACAGCTTCAAATTCTCCCATAGCATCAAGTAACATCTTATTTAACTGTATTTGACTTTCATCCTTTATTCCTATAGCCTTTCCTAGCTTCTTAGCCTCATTCTTATATGTTACTCCTTCTTTAAATTCTACTAAAGTTTCTATAGACTCCTTATCCTGTGCTAGTTTTCCTTTATCAAATGCTATAAAAGCATTTCTAAAATCATGACTCTGGCTATGCAACCTATTTTTAATTATCCCAACTAACTTAAATTCTTTTTCTCCATTTTCTTTTGAAGATAATTTTATATTTTTATTTAGTTCATGGGGCAATCTAAGCCTATCCAATACCCATCCTTCTATTGCAATCTCATTTGATTCTGTTGGATATTTTCCCTCTATTATTTCTGTATCCAACATATATAATAACTTTTTCTCTCCTGCCAAGATATCTACATTTACACCATTGTTACTCTTCCAAGTACCATAATTAAAACTATTTGCTACTTCCTTTACATTTTTTTCTTTACTTATTTTATCTATTTGAGCTTTACCTAACCCATTATAAAAAACATGATTTCTTCCTGTGTTTTGTATAATATCATCAACTTGGAGCACCCTTGCACTTTCAGATAAAGAACCTATGGTCACTACTAAAAACACACTTAACATAATACTTAGAACTATCGCTATAGATCTTTTCTTATATTCCTTTATATGTTTCCATGCTACTTTCATGTATTTTAGCAAGATTCTCCCTCCCTATTAACAAGGAGATTACCATCTTCAATTCTTACTATTCTATCAGCCATTTGAGCTAGTTTTTCATCATGGGTTATCATAACTAATGTTTGATGATATTTTCTTACAGATTGTTTTAAAAGATTTATTACTTCTAAACTGGTTTTAGAGTCAAGATTTCCTGTTGGCTCATCTGCAAGAACTATAGCTGGTCTAGTAGCTAATGCTCTAGCTATGGCTACCCTTTGTTGTTGTCCTCCTGATAATTGATTTGGAAGAGCATTTTTCTTGTCATAAATATTTAACGTCTTCATCAATTCTTCTATGAATTCATTGTCTACAGTTTTTAAATCAAACTCTATAGGTAAAGTTATATTTTCCCATACATTTAATACTGGAATTAAGTTATATGTTTGAAAAACAAATCCCACTTTTCTCCTTCTAAATATGGCCAAACTTTCATCATCCATTGAATGGATATCTTTATTATCTATAAATACTTTTCCTTCAGTTGGTCTATCTAGTCCCCCCATCATATGAAGCAATGTAGTCTTCCCTGAACCAGAAGAGCCTACTATTGCTACAAATTTACCTTCTTCTATAGATAAATCTACTCCATCTACGGCTTTTACTAAATTATCACCTTTTCCATAATACTTTTTCAGTGATTTAGTTTCCAATATTTTCATGACTAATCCTCCCTTGTATATGAGTCTAGTGGCAAATATAGCAATATATTTAACACTACAATAATAGGATACCACCTCTAAATTACAAAACAATTTAATCTTGTTGACAGTTTTGTAATTTTATTAATTGTATTAATTAAATTTTCCATTATTATAAATAAAAAAATAAGACAAAGAATAGTTCTCTGTCTTGAGTTTTACTAATATCTGCTTTATTTAAATTCATTATTATACTAAAGATATATTTAATAAATTTCTTTACGAATACAATGTTGATAACAACAAAATATTCCATATCCTATCATACATCCGATTAGATTTAAAATAATATCATCAATATCACAATAACCTAACATAGTTATTAGCTGAAATATTTCTATAAATATTATACCTATAAAAGAAATGAGCAATACTTGAAAAAAATTTTTATTATATGCAATCGGCAAGAGAAAACCAAATGGAATAAATGGTAATATATTTCCTAAAATATTTTTAAAAGCAAACATACTGAAAAAATTTGTTAAATATGGTTTCATTGTCCTGAATGGAACCATATTTATATTCCATATTCCTTCTTCTCTATTAGATTTTATAGAATTTATCCTATCTACTAATTCATAAAATGAGCCTTTAAATTTAACAGCTATAAAAACAAACAAAATTATAATATAAATCCAAAATAGCTTTTTCTTATTAAATGAATTTTTCTTATTAAACATACGTATTCCCCCTTTATTATAAAATAACAAACTATTACTTAAATTACAATATTTAAAAAATGTTTTTTGCAATACTTATTTTCGTATGATATTATAAAATTACCAGAATTATAAAAAGGAGGGATATATGTGAGGAAATGTAATAAAATTATTAGCATTATTTTTGCAATATTTTGTATTATTTCTATAAGTTCATCAGCTTTTGCAGATTCAATCCATGTATTGAAAGAAAATCCACCAAATAATACATTCACGGGAGACTTTGAAATTTCTGGAGCAAATCCACCAGGACGTAATGCAGATATACACAACTTATCATTATCATCATATAACTATCAAGCAAAAAATATGGGATATAGACTTTATACTAGTAAATGGTTGAAAGGTGCTTCTTCAATAAAAATAACAGTTAGAAATTGGAAATTACTTGAATTCCATGGTGGAAAAAGTAATCAACTAGACTTAATAGTGTATAACTCTTCTAAAAAACCAATTAAAAGTAAAACAATAACAATTAATGGAACAAGCGCTTCTACAACTATTAGTGGTCTACCTAGTTCTTCAAAGTATTATATTTGTTTTCAAGTTCCTACTAACGGTAATAGATATTCTTATAATGGAACTATTTCTAAGAACAATTAATAAAATATTAGTGTCTGATCTAAAAAATCATTAGATTAAGTAAAATACAATACTAAATACAAAAACTATATATTTTAAAAAGCAAGTATATTACTTTATTTTTATATACTTGCTTTTTTTACTTTTAATCTCTCTTTAGCTAGGGTTTTTTCTTTCTTTTATTTTACTTCTATTAAAATACCAATATAGATAAATCTATTCCATCTACTGCCTTCACTAAATTAGCATCTTTTCCATAGTATTTTTTCAATGATTTTGTTTCCAATATTTTCACAATTAATCCTCCCTTGTATATGAGTCTAGTGGCAAACATAGCAATATATTTAACACTACAATAACAGAATACCACCTCTAAATTACAAAACAATTTAATCTTGTTGACAGTTTTGTAATTTTGTTAATTGTATTAATTAAATTTTCCATTATTATAAATAAAAAAATAAGACAAAGAATAGTTCTCTGTCTTGAGTTTTACATTTTATTTATTAATAATTTTGTAATGTTATCAATATGGTAAATTTACTTCCTTGTCCTTCTTCAGAGGATACTATCAATCCTCCACCTTGTTCTTCTAATATATTTCTAGCAAGGTATAATCCTATTCCTGAGCCCTCAGCTTTTTTTGCTTTTTCTGAATCTCCTCTATAAAATCTATCAAAAATTTTCCCTATATCCTTTGATGGAATTCCTATACCATTATCTTCTATATCTATTTTTATATAAGTTTCTAACTTTTCCATAGAAATATTTATCTGTCCATTTTCATCTGTATATTTGACAGCATTGTCAAGAATATTAAATATTGCTTCTTTAGTCCATCTAAAGTCATGATATACATAAATGCTTTCTAAATTGCTCATATTTATATCTATATTTTTTTCCAATGCTTCTAAATATACTCCATTAACTGCTTCCAATATAGTTTGTTTAACATCTTCTTTCTCTTTTTTTATCTGTATCATACCCGATTCTGTCGTAGAGATTTTGACTAGAGAATTAGCCAACCATTCAAGTTTTTCTACTTCATCTTTTACTCTTTCTAAAAATTCTTCCTTTTCTCCTTTAGTCAGTCCTCCTTCAATCAATAAAGAATTAAACATTTTTATAGAAGCAAGCGGTGTCCTAATCTGATGTGAAATATCAGTTACTAAAGATTTTACTTCCTCTTTCTCAATATTTATACTATCTATACTTAACTGCAATCTTCTAGACATTTGACAAAATTGAGATTCTAGTCGTGATAATATTCCTTCTTCATCAATATTTGATATAGTAGAATAATCTCCATCCATAATCCTATCTATGTCAAAGGATACTTTCTCTAATTTTTTCATTATATATTTTAATACACGGATAAATAAAATAATATTTAATATAATAACTAGAGCTATAACAACTGTACTCTTAAATATAAATTTAGAAATTAAACCCTCATTTATTTTTATATTGTAACTTTGCAACTGTTTTATAAAAAAATAATTATTTAAAATAGTTAATGAAAATATAAAAATTAGACTTATTAATAAAATAATAAAAGCTTGTTTAACTATGGTATCTTTTTTAAGTATCATTCTTTAAAACGCCCCTTAGTCCAAATATATCCTATTCCCCTAATATTTTTTTATATATTTAGGTTCTGAAGGATTATCTTCAATTTTTTCTCTAAGTCTTCTAATATTTACTGGGAGCGTACTTTCATCTAAAAAGTCTCCCTCCATATCCCATAACTTACTAAAAAACTGTTCTTTGGTAATTACTTGTTGAGGATTGTCTATAAAATATTTAAATAATTTAAATTCTGTTTTAGATAAAGATATTTCTTTTCCCTTTACATATACTTTCATAGTTTTAGGATAATAAACTATGTCTTCACATTGAATTTTTTTAGCTTCTTGATCATTAAATTTTCTTCTCAAAACTGCGTTAACTTTAGATACAAGTACCATTAAACTAAAAGGTTTGGTAATATAATCATCAGCTCCTAAATCATAACCTGTAACTATATCTACTTCCCCTACACAAGCCGTTAAGAATATAATAAAAACATCTGATATTTTCCTTATTTCTCTACAAAACTGAAAACCATTCCCATCAGGTAGACCTACATCTAGCACCATTAAATCTATTTCTTGTTCATTAAATATTTCTTTACCTTCTTTAAGACAATCTGCCGAAAATACATTAAATCCTTCTTTTTCTAGTTTAAAACTAATACCTCTATTCAGCGATTCATCATCTTCTATTAATAAAATATTTATTTGGTTGTTCATATCCATCCTCCATAATAATATTTTTATCTAATTATATTATACAACATTTAAAACCCTTCTAAATTGAAGTTTACACTATTAAAGTATATAATTTAAATAATATCTATATTTTAATATTTTTGGAGGTATTCTTATGAAAAAATGGTACAATAAACTTTTTTTAAATAATATAAGAATGGCAGTAGAAAACTATAATATGATAGAAAGTGGAGATAAAATATTAGTTGGACTTTCTGGAGGAAAAGATAGTATATTTCTCTTATATTCCCTAATACTTTTAAGGGAAAACTCATATTTAAATTTTGATATTATAGGACTACATATAGATATAGGTCTTGGAATAGATATGGAAAGTACAAAAAAATTCTTAGTTGAAAACAACATTCCATATATTTATGAAAATATAGATATTATAGATAAGATATTTGAAGATAAGAAGAGTCCTTGTTATCTTTGTTCCAAGATGAAAAGAGGGGCTATAGCTAGAATTGCCAAAGAAGTTGGTGCTAATAAGATTGCCTTAGGTCATCATAAAACAGATTTAGTTATAACCTTTTTATTAAATCTTATATATACTGGAAAATTAGATACCTTTAAACCTATATCCTATAATGAAAAACATGATTTACATCTTATAAGACCCCTTATATATGTAGAAGAAAATATAATAGAAAAGATTGTTAATGGTGAAAACCTTCCTTTAGGAAAAGGGGAATGTCCTCAAGATGTTAAAAATAAACGAAGTGAAATAAATAATCTACTAAAATATATAGAAAATAAATACCCAGATTTCGAGCAAAAAACTATTACAGCCATTGAAAATTTCTCAGATGATAATTTATGGTAAACTAAAAAAGAACCCTTTAAAGAGTTCTTTTTTAGTTTGCCAATTTCCTTAATACTCTTATTTCCTTTCTATGTCCTTCTAAGTCATTAGGTGTTTCTAGATAAAAAGGTAATTCCTTTAATTGAGGATGGGTTATGATTTTTTTTATAGTATTTAATCCTATAGTTCCTTCCCCTATTTTAGCATGTCTATCCTTTCTACTATTAAATTCCATCATACTATCATTTAAATGAATACATTTTAGTTTATCTATTCCTACAATATTATCAAATTCTTCTAATACTCCATCTAAATCATTTACTATGTCATAACCAGCTGAATAAATATGGCAAGTATCTAAACAAACTCCAACTAACTCGCTATATTTAACCCCATTTATAATATCTCTAATCTCTTCAAAGGTATGTCCTAACTCAGTCCCTTTCCCAGACATAGTTTCAAGTAAAAGCATTGTATTTTCATTTCCAGTTATTATTTCATTTAATGCATCTGCTATTCTTTTAACTCCATATTCTGGTCCCTTACCTAAATGATTTCCTGGATGAAATGTAAAATATGGAATAGACATAGAATCCATTTTTTCATAATCCTCTTTTAATATTCCTTTAGCCATTCCATAAGTTCTATCTTTATGAGAACCTAAATTCAAAATATATGGAGCATGGGCAAGTAATGGACCGAAGCTATTTTCATCTAGTATTTTTTTCATCCTTGATATATCTTCCATATCCATTTTTTTAGAAGAATAACCTCTTGGATTCCTAGAAAAAAACTGATATACATTTGCATCTATACTTAAAGCTGATTTAGCCATTTTTTCATATCCTTCTGCAATAGATAAGTGGCAACCTATATACATTGAATCACTCCTTTATTTACTATCATTATATATGATATCATAAAGTAAGTATAATTTAACTGTTTGTTCTATATTCAAATATAATGCAAATATGATATAATTGTCTTTGTAAATCTTAAAAAAGGAGCTATTTATATGATAGATTTAAAGAAAAAATTTTCTAAAAGATTCGATTTTGTACTCTTCACAACTGTTGCACTACTTTGTTTGTATGGAATAATAATGGTTATGAGTGCTACTGCAAGTTTGAATAGACCTCGGCTTATAAAAGTTCAAATTATTGCTACAATACTTGGATTAATAACTATAATAATTCTATCATTAGTTGACTATAAAATACTTGGAAATTTTTATATTCCCATATATATTTTTTGCAACCTTCTTCTTTTAGCAGTGCTCATATTTGGTACTGGTGATAAGGATTGGGGTGCTAGAAGTTGGCTTAGTATAGGAGGATTTGCTTTTCAACCTGCTGAATTAGCAAAAATTGCTGTTATAATTTCTGTTGCAAAGATGATAGATAAAAATAAAAAAACTATAAATCAACCTTTTGTTCTTTTAAAAGTACTATTATTTGCTGGAGTACCTATTGGACTTATAGCTATACAACCTGATTTTGGAACAGCTGTAGTATTTGTGTTTTTTGTATTTGTAATGTTATTTGCAGCAGGCTTAAAACTACGTTATTTTGGATATGCTATAATAATTGGAATTATAAGCTTGCCTATTCTTTGGTTTTCATTCGACGGCTATCAAAGAAAAAGGATACTAAATTTTCTAGATCCAGAACATGATACCAGTGATTCTGGTTATCAAGCTATGCAAGCAAAAATTGCTGTAGGTTCAGGTAAACTTCATGGCCGTGGATTATTTAAGGGAGTTCAAACCCAGTTTGGGTATATACCTGAAAAACATACAGATCTTATATTTGCTGTTATTGGAGAAGAATTAGGACTCATAGGTGGACTTATTTTATTTGCATTATACTTTTTAATGCTATATAGACTAATTAAAATCGCTAAGGAAACAAAAGACACCTTTGGTTCTCTCATGGTCGTTGGGATAGCTGCTATGTTAGGAATTCATATATGGGAAAATATAGGTATGACTATTGGACTTATGCCTATTACAGGTATTCCTCTTCCTTTTATAAGTTATGGAGGAACATTCCTTTTAGTAAATATGATTTGTATAGGTATCGCTTTAAGTGTTGGTATGAAAAAAGAAGGATTAAAATTTTAAGAGCTAGAGATATAAAAATAAATATGTAAAGATCTATTTTTTTAAAGAACCCACTAAATATATATTTAGTGGGTTCTTTTAAACCATTCAATAAGTTCTGCTCCTATACTTTTAGATTTTTTATATTTAGGAATTTCATCTTTGCTAAACCAATCAGCATGTACTATTTCTTCTCCATCTACATTTATCTCACCATCTAAGTATTCAGCAGTAAAACCAATCATCATTGAATTTGGAAATGGCCATGGTTGACTTCCAAAATATTTTATGTTTTTAATCCTTATACCTACTTCCTCATATACTTCTCTTCTTACACATTGTTCAAAAGTTTCACCAAGTTCTACAAAGCCAGCTATTACACTGTACATTCCTTTAGGAAAATTTTTATTATGAGCTAATAAAATCTGATCTCCTTTTGTTATAGCTACTATAATTGCAGGAGATGTTTTAGGCCAAGTAGTATATCCACATTTAGGACAAAAAAGGGCTCTTTCACTTTCATTGTTTTTTCTTTCCATATAATATCCACATACACCACAATATCTATGGCATTTTTCCCAGTTCAATAAAAGTAAAGATTTAGCAGCTAATAAAAAAAGTTCTTCTTCAAGTAAAAATGTAAGAGGTTTCAAATCATATATCTCTATTCCACTTGGTGTTTTAAAATTATCTTTTATTTCGCTACTAAAACAATTATATCCATCAAGTGCTCCCATACATTGAGTATGTGCTAATTTAAAATCAAATTCTTCTAAATCTTTTCTTCTTAATATACTTATCTCATCACCTTTAGATTTAACTGCTAATTTTCCATTATTATATGGAAACCACAAATCCTCAGCGCTTTTAGAATATAATGGTACAACTGAAGCCTCAAATCTCATATAGTCTTTCAATTTATCCCCTCCATGTATATTAGATATTATTCATCTTGTTTTTTCTTTTCTTCTAAAAAACATTTTCTACACAATGGTTCATATTCATCAGAAGCTCCTAGTTTTATTCTTTCCATATCATCAGACTTCCTATGGCTAACCCAAGCATCTACACCACATTTTGCACAAACAGCATGGTGTTTATGTAGATAATCTGATATAGGCATAAGTTCTTTAATTACTTCAAAAGGTTTACCCCTATAATCCATATCCAATCCTGCTACTATTATTGTACAACCTCTTTTTAAAAATTCATTTATACCATTTACTATATTTTTCAGTTCTCCACCTAAAAACTGTACTTCATCTATAGCAATAACATCTGGTTTAAGCTCATCACAATATTCTATAATTTCATCTATATCTTCAACTAAAATTGCATTCATATAAGTTAAATCATGAGTTACAATCTCATTCTTTGAATACCTACTATCTACTACAGGTTTAAAAGCAATAGTATTATATCCTGCAATTTTAAAGCGCTTTATATCTTTTTCTAAACTAGAAGTTTTTCCTGAAAACATAGAACCTGTGTGTATTATCAGCCTACCTTTATATTGATGCAATTCCATTTCCCCCTTATTTTTGTTTACAAATGATATTATAGCATATATCAGCTTTAAGAAATATTTATCTTATGAATTGAATTAAAAAATATAATGAATAAAAACTTGAGCCTATAAATAATAAATTTTCTCCTTCTCCATTGGTTTTAATTGTAATAGGAGAAGATATGTTTTTAGTTATAGGAAAAAATAGCTGTATTCCCTTAGGAGTAAAAAAATCCATAACTAAATGTAAAACATACCCTATATTAAATCCTAGATATATTTCATTTATTCCAAACTTTATAGAATAAGTATACGCTATTGATGAAAATAATAAAAAACCAAGTAAACTATGAGTAAAGCCTCTATGACTAGACATTCCAGTAAGTATCATTATTATACCTAATATTTTAAATTCTTGATTTTCAACAATAGAATCTAAGTATATAAATCCAATACCTATAAGTACATAAAATAATACCTTAAAAAATTTATTATTGAATATTAATATCTTTTGATTTAATTTGCTTTTTGGATGATCTAAATCAGGAATTACTGCTCCAATTGCTGAGGTTATTATTAAAAAAAATTGTTCCTTAACAGGTTTACCAGTTGATAGTGCTAATCCCGTTGCTACTCCCACTGCTACATGAGTTTTTCCTGTCAATACATCTCACTCCTGTCATTTCTTTAATGTCATAAAGTCATTCTATATTATACTTCATATTATTTCTTAAAAGATAGTTTCACTATAATTCTATCTCTCTGAACATAAGTTCTTAATGTTTGTATTATTATTATACAGCATAGTTAGGTGTTTGTCATCTACACAATTCATTTATAAATAAGTTTTAAATTATTAACATCTTTCTCCATTCAATTAGTTCATAGACAAAGCTTTTTAGGATAAAACTCGTAACATAAAACTTAGCCTTTGAATATGATGAAGTATAACATGGTTCGTTAAAGGGGGTACATCTATGGAAAGAAAAAGTATTGTAGAAATTAAAGACATTAGTATGACCTATCATACCCTTGATGGAGAGACAGAAGCAATAAAAGATATAAACCTTAATATAGATAAAGGTGAAATAGTATCTCTTGTAGGCCCTAGTGGATGTGGAAAATCCACTCTATTGTCAATTATTGCTGGGCTTATTGAACCTTCAAAGGGGAAAGTATTAATCAAAGGCAAAGAAGTTAAAGGTCCTACAAAAGAAATAGGATATATGTTTCAAAGAGATCATCTCTTTGAATGGAGAACAATAATAGAAAATGTTCTGATAGGTTTAGAAATTCAAGGAAAAGTAAATGAAGAAAACTATAAATATGCAGAAAAACTACTCGACATATATGGTCTTAGTGATTTCAAGGAAAAATTTCCCAGACAATTATCTGGAGGTATGAGACAAAGAGCTGCTTTAATTAGAACTTTAGTTGTAAAACCAGATTTACTTTTATTAGACGAGCCTTTTTCTGCATTAGATTATCAAACAAGGCTGGCTATTGCAGATGAAATAGGAATCATCTTGAAAAAAGAGGAAAAAACTGCCCTTATGGTTACTCATGATATAGCAGAAGCAATTTCCATGGCAGATAGGGTGGTAGTCCTGTCAAAAAGACCTGCCACAATAAAAGATATAATACCTATAAACTTAAGTTGTCCAGGCGAAGTTCGAACCCCTATGAAATGTAGAGAAGCTCCAGAATTTAGACATTATTTTAATCAAATATGGAAGGAGCTAGATATTCATGTATAATAAAGTTTCGGAAGAACAAGAAAAATATATAAGAAAGATAAAAAGAAGAAAGAAAAATATTACCATTACACAAATATTAATCTTAGTAGTATGGTTATTTTTATGGGAGGTAGCTGCTAAGTTAGGATGGATAGACACATTTTTGACTAGCTCCCCATCTGAAGTATGGAAACTATTTATTGAATATACTAAAAACGGAAACCTATTTTATCATGTAGGTATATCTGTAACGGAAACTATAATAGGTTTCTTAATTGGAACAATTTTAGGGGTTTTAGTTGCTATAATGCTTTGGTGGTCAGACTTTATAGCAAAAGTGTTGGATCCTTATCTTGTAGTTTTAAATAGTTTACCTAAAACTGCCCTTGCTCCTATAATTATTATATGGGTAGGTGCAGGATATTCAGGTATAATTGTTACAGCTATTACAGTATCTATAGTAGTTACCATAATGAATGTATATAGTGGATTTAGAAATGTAGATGAAGACAAAATAAAACTTTTAGAAACTTTTGGAGCTACAAAATTCCAAGTTTTAAAAAAGGTAGTGCTTCCATCAAGTTTTCCTACAATAATAAGTACTTTAAAAGTAAATATAGGATTATCATGGGTTGGAGTTATTGTAGGAGAATTTTTAGTTTCTAAAGCTGGTATTGGTTATTTAATAGTTTATGGCGGCCAAGTATTTAAACTGGATTTAGTAATGATGAGTGTATTTATATTAGCAATAATATCTGCTGTAATGTACCAACTTATAGCTTTTGTGGAAAAAAAGCTAACTAAATGGCAACAATAAAGGTAGTGGAAATAATCCACTACCTTTATTTTATTGCTCTGTAATTATTATTGGACCATCTTTTGTTATAGCCAGTGTGTGCTCATATTGAGCTGATAATTTTCCATCTAATGTTCTTGCTGTCCATTGATTATCATCTATTTTACAACCATAAGTTCCTATATTAACCATAGGCTCAATAGTTAAAACCATTCCTTCCATAAGTCTTAATCCTCTTCCTGGACGTCCAAAATGGGGTACCTGTGGATCTTCGTGCATATCTTTACCTATTCCGTGTCCAACAAAATCTCTTACAACAGAAAAGCCTTCAGATTCTACATAAGTTTGAATAGCATGAGATATATCACCTATTCTATTACCTACTACAGCTTTTTCTATTCCTATATAAAGAGCTTTTTTAGTTACATCTAATAGTTTTTTTGCTTCATCTGAAATATTTCCTACTGCGTAAGACCAAGCTGAATCTGCAAGCCACCCATCTAAATTTACTACCATATCTACAGTTACAATATCTCCATCTTTTAATAACTCTTTTCTTGGAAAACCATGACATATTTCATCATTTACAGATGCACAAATAGCATAAGGATATCCTTGATATCCCTTTTGTTCTGGTATAGCATTACGTTTTTTTAGAAACGCTTCTACAAATTGGTCTATTTCTAAAGTCGAGATTCCTGGTTTAATAATTTTTGCAATTTCTTTATGACAATCTGATAATATTTTACCTGCTTGTTGCATTTTTTCAATTTCTTCCCTAGTCTTTATTATCACCATATTATTCATACTCCTTTTCATATTATTACTTTATATATAACAAAAAACTATTTTTCTTTCAAATTATTCTTTTTATACCTACTTATAATTTCAATAAATCTTTCATCATTATATAAATTCTTTAAATCTTCATCTACTTTCATTGTTTCTATAAACTCTGGAGAAAGAACTATAACCTTTCTCAAGTCCATTATAGCTTTATCATTTTCATTAAGTTTTGCATGACAACACGCTCTATTATAATACAGGTATTCTGCATAAGGATTATATTCTATTCCTTCCGTCAAAACTTGTATAGCTTTCTTTATTTTCCCTTGTTCTATATATATAACAGATTTATTAAGAAATGAATATGGATAATTTTTATTTAATGCTATTGACTTATTATAATATTCTATAGCACTTTTCAATTTATTTAATTTTTTATAAATAACTCCCATATTAAACAAAGCTTTATAATAGCTAGAATTTATTTCAATACTCTTTTTAACCATTTCATAGGCTTTATTATAATCCTTCATTTCTTCGTAAATAGAACCTAAATTATTATAAGCAATATGATCATTTGGTTTTAATTCAATGACCTCTTTATAATATTTTATAGCTTCTTCTTTTTTTCCTATTTCATCATATATATTAGCTATATAAAAAAAAGCTCTATCATATTTAGGATTTATCTCTATAGCCTTAAAATAATATTCTAAAGCTTTTTCACTATTACCTAATCTTTCATAAATTGTAGCTATTCCATAAAATGCTCCAGATTCTTCTGGATTTAATTTTACAATTTCTTTATAAGCCTTAAGTGCTTCTGTAAGTTTATCCATTTCATCATATATAAAAGCTATATTATATAATATTTCTAAATCTTCTTCTGCTTCTCCAGGAAAATTTAGTGCTTTGAAATAAAATTTTACTGCTTTCTCTTTATAATCATCTAAATAAAAATTTTCTGCTAGTATTATGTAATTATATCTTCGGTCAAAATTGGTTAAATGACTCTTCATTAATTTGCACCTCTTAATATTTATTGTCTATTTATAGTTTATCATATTTTTTAGGTTTATTATTAATAATTATATTTTGTGAAAATTGGGATAAGTACTTTTTTGAAAAAAATTAAACAGCTTCAGCCCGATGAAATATCGAGCCTTAGCTGTTTAAGGTTATTTTCATTATTTCCACTGTCTAATTGACAGGATGCAGTTCACATCACTATTATCTTTTTAGTTCAATAGTTTTTATAAGATTAGCCATTTCTATAGCTGAAACCGCTGCTTCAAATCCTTTATTTCCTGCTTTTGTGCCTGCCCTTTCTATAGCTTGTTCAATATTATCAGTTGTAAGTATTCCAAATATTACTGGTATTTCTGTATCTAATGACGCTTTTGCTACACCTTTAGAAACTTCATTTGCTACACATTCAAAGTGATAAGTAGCTCCCCTTATTACAGCTCCAAGACAAATAATGGCATCATATTTTTTTGATGCGGCTAATTTTTTTGCTATTAGTGGTATTTCAAAAGAACCTGGAACCCAAAATATTGATATGTCTTCTGATTCCACCCCATGCCTTTTTAACCCATCTATAGCACCATCTAATAGTTTTGATCCAATAAATTCATTAAATCGTCCTATAACTATACCTATTTTTAATTCTTCTCCAATTAAATTTCCTTCATATATATTCATTAATTTACCCTCCTTAATTCACACTAATAATATGGCCAAGTTTTTCTTTTTTTGTCTTTAAATATTTATAGTCTTCTTCTGTAGCTTCAATTTCAATTGGTACTCTTTCTACAATTTCAAGATCATATCCTGAAAGACCAGATATTTTCCTAGGATTATTTGTCATAAGCCTTATCTTCTTAAGTCCAATATGTGATAATATCTGTGCTCCGATCCCATAATCCCTCATATCATCTTCATATCCTAAAGCCAGATTTGCTTCTACAGTATCCATCCCATTGTCTTGAAGGGAATAAGCTTTAATTTTATTTAAAAGACCAATCCCTCTACCTTCTTGCCTCATATATAAAATTACACCTTTTCCCTCTTTATTTATTTTGTCCATTGCTAAATGGAGTTGTTCACCACAATCACATCTACTAGAACAAAACACATCACCAGTTAAACATTCAGAATGAACCCTTACTAACGTAGGCTCTCCGTCAGTAACATCACCTTTAATCAAAGCCACATGTTGCTTGCCATTTAATAAATCTTCATATCCTACTATTTTAAAATCTCCATATTTTGTTGGTAAATTAGCTATTCCTTCTCTAGAAATTAATATTTCAGTTCTTCTTCTATAAGCTATGAGATCTGCTATAGTTATTATTTTAAAACCAAATTTACTAGCATATTTTATTAAATCATTGGTTCTAGCCATAGTTCCATCTTCGTTCATAATTTCACATATAACGCCAGCTGGGAAAAGTCCTGCAAGTTTTGCTAAATCTACAGCTGCTTCAGTATGACCTGCTCTTTTTAGTACTCCTCCTTTTCTTGACTTTAAGGGAAAAATATGTCCTGGCCTTCTAAAGTCTTCTGCTTTAGAGTCTTTATCTAATATTTTTCTTATAGTTAGTGCTCTATCTCCTGCTGAAATACCTGTTGAGGTATCTTTGTAATCTACAGAAACAGTAAAAGCAGTTTCATGATTATCTGTATTATTAGCTACCATTTGATTAATATTAAGTTCTTCTAGCCTTTCTCCTTCAACAGGCATACAAACCAATCCTCTTGCATATTTAGTCATGAAATTTATTTTTTCTGTAGTCACTTTCTCTGCTGCAATAATTAAATCCCCTTCATTTTCCCTATCTTCATCATCTAAAACTACTACAAAATTGCCCTTTTTCATCTCTTCTATAGCTTCTTCAATAGTACTAAACTCACCCATTTTTTAGCCTCCTTATGCATATCCATATTTTTTAAGTGTATCTAAGCTTATACTTGAATTTATTTTAGATTTTTCATCTTTATTTAATAGCTTTTCAATATATTTTCCTATCTGATCACATTCAATATTTACAATATCTCCTGGTTTCTTTTTTAGAAGAATAGTTTCTAATTGAGTGTGAGGAACTATGGAAACTTTAAAATTATTATCATCCACATATGCTACTGTTAAGCTTACTCCATCTAATGCTATGGAGCCTTTATATATTATATATTTCATAATATCCTCGCTAGCCTCTACAGTTATCCATATTGAATCTCCATCATTTTCTAATCCTTTTATAGTACCTGTAACATCTATATGACCACTAACTATATGGCCTCCCAGTCTATCTCCTACCTTCAACGCTCTCTCTAAATTCACATTATTGCCAATTTTCAAAGTATTGAGATTGGTTTTAGAGATTGTTTCATTCATAATATCTGCTTCAAAGTAATCTGAATTATAACTTTTTACAGTTAAACATACTCCATTGACAGCTATACTATCCCCTAGTGAAATATCTTCTAAAATTTTGTTACAACTTATTCTTAAAACAGTTATTTTTTTAGATTTAGTTATATTTAAAACCATTCCTACTTCTTCAATAATTCCTGTAAACAATAACTCACCTCCAATTATAAATATCCTTCTATTACTACATCTTCTCCCAATTTAAATGTGTTAATATTTTTTAATTGTGGTGTATTCTTTAACAGTCCTACCCCCTTCCCTTCAACTGGAGTCTTTGAGCTAACTCCTCCAATTAGCTTTGGTGCAATAAAAAATATTACTTTATCTACTAACCCTTCCTTTAAAAAAGAAAAATTTACTTCTCCTCCACCTTCTATTAAAAGACTATCTATTTTTCTTTTTCCTAGTTCATTCATTAAAAAGTTTAGATCTACTTTTCCTTGCTTTAATGGTGAAATAATAACTTCTGCTCCTATACTTCTAATTTTCTTTATATTTTCTTTCCTTGCATCCTCTGTTACAACTACTATAGTCTCCGCAATATCCAAAGTATTTAACACATTTGATTCAATTGGTATTCTTCCATGACTATCTAAGATAATTCTTATAGGACTTTTACATTTTTCATTTTTAATTCTTGTATTTAAAGTTGGATTATCTTTTAACACTGTGTTTATACCAACTGTTATACCAGATACCCTATGTCTCAATTTATGAGAATACATTCTTGAATCAATATTGGTTATCCATTTAGAGTCTCCAGTATAAGTAGCTATTTTTCCATCTAGACTCATACCAGCCTTTAAAATACAAAAAGGTCTATTGTTTTTTATATATTTTATAAAAATCTCATTAATTTTTTCTGCTTTTTCTTTCTTAACCCCTACCTTTACATCTATACCATTTTCTAAAAGCAGATTTATTCCCCTTCCTGATACTAATGGATTTGGATCTTCCATAGCTATAACTACTCTTTTAATTCCTCTTTTAATAATTTCATTTACACAGGGAGGAGTTTTTCCATGGTGAGAACAAGGTTCCAATGTAATGTACATAGTAGAACCTTCTACGTTTTCCTTTGCACTATTAAATGCATTTATCTCAGCATGCTCCTTTCCATATTGCTTATGATAACCAGCACCAATTATATCTCCATTCTTTACAATTAAAGCTCCTACAAGGGGATTAGGATTTGTAAAACCTATTCCATTTTTTGAAAGCTCCAATGCTTTTTCCATAAAATATTCATCATTAAACTTCACCAAATCACCTCCAAAAAATTAAACTGCCCTGAAAAAATTCAGGGCAGTTTAATAGTATATAAATACATAAATATATACAAAAAATCAGATAACCTTCTTTCATCCAGACTATACTGTCGGCTTCGGAATCTAACCGAATCAGCCTTTCGGCTCGTGGGCTATACCACCGGTAGGGAATTTCACCCTGCCCTGAAGGTTTAAATTTCATATGTAATTTTAATTTATTATAACATTATCTAAAATTAAAAGCAAACATTTTCATTGTTTTTTATATAACTATTTACTATTCAACTAATAATTAAACAGCCATCCCCTAGTCAAAATAAAGGATGGCTGTTTAATTATTCTTCAACATTAAGAGCTCTCATAGAGTTTAAAATAGCAATTATAGAAACTCCAACATCGGCAAATACTGCTTCCCACATTGTAGCTACTCCAAATGCTCCTAATATTAGTACTATTAATTTAACTCCTAAAGCAAATATTATATTCTGTGTAACTATTTTTTTTGTTCTTTTAGATATTTTAATTCCTGTAGATATCTTCTTAGGCTCGTCTGTCATTATAACTATGTCTGCTGCTTCTATAGCTGCATCTGAACCTAAACCTCCCATAGCAATTCCTACATCTGCTCTAGCCAAAACTGGTGCGTCATTTACTCCATCTCCAACAAAAGCAACTTTACCTTCTTTACCTTTTTCATTCATTATTTTTTCCAATATACTTACCTTGTCTTGAGGAAGAAGTTCTCCATATACTCCATCAATTCCTAAAGATTTTCCAACCTCATTTGCCACCAATTTATTATCTCCTGAAAGCATAATAGTTTCTTTAATTCCTAATTCTTTAAACTGACTTATAGTTTCCTTTGCATCTTCTTTTATTTCATCAGATATTATTATATTTCCTATATACTTATTATTTTTGCTTACATAAACAATAGTTCCAAAACTTTTTTTATCTTCAACAAAGATACCTTCATCCTCAAATAATCTTCTATTCCCTACTATTATTTCATCTCCATTTATTTCTGCTTTTATCCCTTTGCCAGATATTTCTCTATAACTCTCTATGATTTTATTATCAATATCTTTTCCATAAGCCTCAATTATAGACTTTCCTATTGGATGGTTTGAAAAAGCTTCTCCAAAAGCTGCATATTCTAAAACCTCATCTTCTGTAAAATCTTCTACTGCTTCTATTTCTGTAACTTTAAATACTCCCTTTGTTAATGTGCCAGTTTTATCCATAACTATGGTATCTACCTGATTTAACGCGTCTAAATAATTTCCACCTTTTATGAGTATTCCAGTTTTTGAAGCTCCACCAATTCCTCCAAAAAAACCTAGTGGTATTGATATAACTAATGCACATGGACAAGATATTACTAAAAATATTAGTGCTCTATATATCCAATCACTTAAGTTTAAGTTAAATAAAAGTGGTGGAATAAATGCTATAACCAATGCACTTATCACTACTACTGGAGTATAATATCTTGCAAATACAGTAATAAAATTCTCAGTTGGGGCCTTTTTACTAGAAGCATTTTCAACTAAATCTAATATTTTAGATACTGTTGATTCCCCAAACTCTTTTGAAACCTCTATAGTTAATAGGCCTTGATTGTTTACAAATCCGCTTAATACGCTTTCTCCACTCCCTACACTTCTAGGAACATTTTCTCCAGTTATATTAGAAGTATCTACAGTAGAATTTCCTTCTATAACTATACCGTCTAAAGGTATTTTTTCTCCTGGTTTTACAACTATATAATCTCCTACTTTTACTTCAGCAGGTTCTACTTTTCTTATATTTTTTCCTTCTTTAAGATTTGCATAATCAGGTCTTATATCTAATAAAGCTTTTATAGATTTTCTAGAATGACCAACTGCCATATCCTGAAATAATTCTCCTATTTGATAAAAAAGCATTACAGCAACACCTTCTGGATATTCTCCAATTGCAAAAGCACCTATAGTAGCTAATGCCATTAGAAAATTTTCATCAAAAATCTGACCTTTAGATATATTCCTTGCAGCTCTTAATAGTATTTCTCCTCCAACAACTATATAACTTACAAAGAAGAAAGCAAATCTAGAACTTCCTTCTAATTTTAATATTATAGGTATTAAGTATAAAATTACAGCTATTATTATTTTAGCTACTTGGCTTTTTTCAATATTGCCATGGCTGTGGTCATGTTCATGACTATGACTTAAGGATTCTTTTTCAATAACCCTTACATGTGGTTCAAGTTCATTTACAATAGTTTTTATCTCATTAGAGATTTTATCTGAATCATTATCTGCTTCTATCTGGACTTTTAATTTTTTTGATACAAAGTCCAGAGTGGCATTGTCTACACCATTTATATCATTCGCCTTTTTTTCAATTTTATTAGCACAATTTGCACAATTTAATCCTTCTAATATAAATTCTTTTTTAGCCACTAGAGATATCCCCCTTTGCCAACTATTAAACATATGAACAATTGCTCATATGTTTAAATATATTATACTTCTAATATAAAAAATTGTCAACATATCTAAAAAAAATAATCTCTAGTCTTTCGACTAGAGATTATTTAAATTATATTATATATTAAATTCACCTATGTAATTGTAGGTTATCCCGTTTACTTCTACATCTTTATCATTTAATAACTGCCACTTACCAGTTATTCCAATAGCACTAGCCATATTTTCAAAATAATACATAATAATACCTGCGTCTATAAAACTAAATTTATCTTCATCTTTCATTAAAATTAAAACTATCTTATTATCTTTTAATATGAATCTCCAAGGTTGGTTATTATAACTTGATGGAGCAAATCTAGTATAATAAAATAAATCACTTAAACCTCTGCTCTCTAATTCATCAGCAGCTATATTCTTTCCAATTTCACCTTTAAAAACAATATCTTCTATAGATAGTCTACAACTATCTGGCTCTTGAATGAAAGGATTTTTAGGTACTGGATTTCCTATAGCTAAGATATAGTCTATATTTCCTTCCAAATTGTCATATAATTCTTTCTTGGTTTCTTCATCCACACTTTCTATACTTATCCAGCAAGTTCCTAGACCATATTCTGTTACCTTAGTTATAAGTTTTTCCATAGCATAAGATCCTTTAATTATAGCATCTCTAGAATCATTTAAAATTTCTAATCCAATATAATGAGGGCTTTTTATCATCACTCCTGCATATCCACCTTTTCCTTTAAGAAGCTCATATACTTTATCCCCATTTTTAAGTAATAAAAACTTAAAGCTTTTATCTCCTATCTCCTTTTCTATATCTTCTCCATACTCCATAATTTTTTCTAATGTTTCTTTACTTACATCTTTGTCTTTGTATTCTCTTGTAGATTTTCTGTCTCTTAAAAAATTACTCATAAGCATTTAACATCATCCTTTCCCTATTGTCTCTCTATTATATATACCACTTTAAAATGTGTCTAATCTATTTATATTAATTGAAAATAAATTAATATTTCTTTAATATACATTGATAATTTAAAATGAACAAATAATGCTGGAATTGTACCAATTATTATTCCTGCTACTACATCCGTAGGATAATGCACTCCTAAATACATTCTAGAAATCCCAACAGTAGCCGCTAATAATAGTGCTGGAACGACCAAATAAGGATAGTTTAAATATAATATAGTAGCAATTGAAAATCCAGCCGTTGTATGTCCAGATGGAAAGGAATAATCTTTAAGAATTATTCCAAAAGTATTTATATTATCAAGAACATTATAAGGTCTCTGTCTACCTAAAGATCTTTTCAATATCTGAACAATTATCTGGCTTATAGAAATAGCCACTGCCCCTTCTACGCCTACAACCCTTAACTTGTCCTTACCAAACAAAATTAGTAAAGCAAATAAAGTTGTACTAAACCAACCACTGCCTAAGTTTGTAATTATATACATAAATCTATCTAAAAAATTAGATTTAATAGTACTATTAAACCAGCTCAGTATTTTTCTATCAAATTTATTTGGTATTTTATTTTTCTTCATGAAATCACCTAGATATATATTTTACTTATTGTAATATTCTATCTTATAGAATATCTCCCATTATATTATTACCCATGTTTTTTTAAAAAACTTTATATTTTAAAATTTTCCATAGAATTATCTAAATGTATATATGGTTATTTACATTTGCTGTATAATAATTGTTTTACTTTTTCCTTGAACACATAGCTTTTCTTTCACTACAATTTTTTTTACATCTTTTTACTTTATTCTTTTCATTACAATAATTTTTCGATGACCCACATTTAGGACATGTATCATCTTCATACTCTATATCTTCCATTCTTTCTTGCCAGCTATTTCCACAGTTTTTACATACAAGTTTGCAAATATGCTGAGTATAATTTCCACCAGATATTTTTATAGCTTTCCCATTTATTAAACTATCTGCAACTTTTCTTTTAGCTTCATTGTAAATTCTTTGAAAAGTTTGCCTGGATATTTCCATATTTTTTGCACATTCTTCTTGTTCAAGATTTTCCAAATCCCTAAGCCTTATAGCTTCTAATTCTTCTATTTTTAAAACATTTTCTCTTATATCCCCTTCTGCTTCAGAAGGAACAAAATATCTAAAATCAGGTAACTTCTCAACTCTTCTCCATTTTACAGGTCTAGCCATAGTATTCCTCCTCAATAAAGACTTCTAGACCTATTATATTTCATTATAGTTTTTTTTCAAATTTTTTGTTCTACATTTTCAAATATTCTTAATATAATAGTTCTTTTCAATCAACATATGATATTATATTATTAAAAACTATAGGTGATATAATGAGTTTTAAATTTAACAAACAACAATTAGAGGCAATTAAACATAAAGATGGTCCTGCCTTAGTGTTAGCTGTACCTGGTGCAGGAAAAACTACAGTTTTAATTTACAGAACCCATAATTTAATAAAAAAACATAATATAAATCCTCTAAAAATACTTTCTATAACTTTCAGTAAAGCTTCTGCAAAAGATATGAAAAATAGATTTAACAATACATTTCCTAATTTTTATAATATACCTGTAAACTTTTCTACTATTCATAGTTTTTCCTATACTATTTTAAAAGAATATGCTTATAGGAATAATTTAAAATATAGTTTAATAGAAAATTTTAAACATCCTCAGCATAAAAATAAATTATTAAGGAAAATTTATCTTGACATAAATGGTGAATATATTACTGAAGAAAAACTAGAAACAGTTATAAATACTATTGGATATATCAAAAATATGATGTTTACTATAGATGACTTTCTTCAAAAATATAAAGTCGATATAAAAAACTTCAAAAAAATTTACACTAAATATGAAAATTATAAGTATAATAATTTTCTTATAGATTTTGATGATATGCTTACATATACATTGAACATTTTAAATAAAGATAAATATTTACTGAACAAATATAGAAATAAATTTGATTATATTCAAGTTGATGAAGGACAAGATACTTCTAAAATACAGATGGAAATAATTAAAACTATTTCTCAACCTAAAAATAATTTATTTATCGTAGCTGATGATGATCAATCTATCTATCGATTTAGAGGAGCTTCTCCTGAAAATATATTGAATTTCAAAGAAATATATCCTCAAGCAAATATATTCTATATGGAACAAAATTTTCGTTCTTCTAATAATATAGTAAATGTCTGTAATAAATTTATAAAGCAAAATACTTTAAGATATAATAAAGAGTTATTTACTGAAAATAAAAATATAAGACCTGTTAAAATTATAAGAAGCGAAACCATAATAGATGAATATGAATATTTAATAGAAATGTTTAAAAAACATGGGGACTTATCAAATTCTGCTATATTATATAGAAATAACATCTCATCTTTAGGACTTATAGAATATTTAGACAGAAATAATATACCCTTTTATATTAGGGATGCTAAAATAAGTTTTGCTAATCATTGGGTAGTAAAAGATATACTAGCATTTTTAAATGTGGCATATGATAATAAAAATATATTTGAATTTGAAAAAATATATTATAAAACTAAAGGATACATATATAAAAAACATATAAATTGGGCAAAAACCCTTAGCTATAATATTCCTATATTCGATAGACTACTGCAATATCCAGATTTAAAAAAAGATTATAAAAAACAAATTAAAGAATTAAAAGTTGATTTTAAAAGGTTATCTAATTTAAAACCCTACGATGCTATTTCTTTTATTGAAAAAGATTTAAAATATGAAAAATATCTTAAAGAAAATTCCATTAAGTTTGGATATACTTATGATTCTTTAAAAACTATTTTGTTTAATCTAAAATTAATAGCTAAAAATACAAATAATATAAAAGAATTTTTAGGACGATTAAAATATTTAGATTATATAACGTATAGATCTAGAAAAGAAAAAAATGGGGTTAGATTGTCTACAATTCATTCAGCAAAAGGTCTTGAGTTTAAAAAAGTCTATATAATAGATCTTATAGAAGGAGATTTTCCTACTTTTAATAGCATTGAAGCCTTTGAAAAAGGCCAGATAAATTTGTTAGAAGAGGAAAGAAGGCTATTTTATGTAGGTATGACTAGAGCTAAAGAAGTTTTAGATTTAATCACCATAGACTATAAAAACGAAAGTAAAGTAAAAGATTCTAGATTTTTAATAGAACTAGAGGACATATTTAAAGATGAATTATATAAGAAATCCAAAAACTAATAGGAAACATTTTAACATTTCCTATTAGCTTTTTATTCTTACCTAGGCAACACAAATCCATATTTAAATGGATCATCTGAATCTATGATTAGTTGGTTAAAACCTGTGATAAAAGCTTTTCCTGTTACCTCAGGAACTACTCCATTAAATTCACCTACTTTTGTCTCTTTTAAAACTTTTCCTGTAAAGGTAGTCCCTGATATACTTTCATATACAAAGGGTTCATTAAGATTAATCTTTCCCTTGGAATAAAGAGCCGCTAATTTAGCACTAGTCCCTGTGCCACAAGGAGAACGGTCAAATTGCCCTCTTCCAAATATAACTACATTTTTTAAATCAGCTTTAGAGTGTGAGGGTCTATCATATATTTCAATTAAATCCACAGTTTTTATATATGGTTTTTCCGGATGATAAATCTCTATACTGTTGTTTATAGCTTTCCTAATTTCTAGACTTAATTTTACAAGCCTATCAATATTTTTCACTTCTAAATCTATACCTAAATCTTTAGCATCTACTAGTACAAAAAAACTTCCTCCAAAAGATATATCAACTTTGATTTTCCCTAAACTAGGTATTTCTACTTCTAAATCTTCTTTAAATAAAAAAGAAGGTACATTAGTTATAGATACAGACTTGGCTTTCTTATTTTCTACATTAACCCTTGCTTTTATAAGACCAGCTGGTGCATCTAAAACAATATCTGTATAGGGTTCTTTTGCTTCTATCATTCCTGTATCAATCAATACAGTTGCTACTCCCATAGAACCATGACAACACATATTTAAATATCCGCCACCATCCATAAATATTACCCCTAGATCTGCTTCTCCTTTTCTTGTAGGTGGAGTAATAATAGCTCCAAACATATCATTATGTCCTCTAGGTTCATGCATCAACATTCTTCTTATATGGTCTAATTTTTTTTCTAAATACTCTTTTTTTTCAGCCATATTTTTCCCTGGTATAGTAGGGATTCCTCCTACTACTACTCTAGTTGGTTCTCCTACTGTATGAGAATCTACAACATTTATACTCTTTATTAACTCCATACTATCACCTCTTATATTAAACTTTTGCTATATATTCATATGGAAGAGGTACTATTTTCCCTGGAGTATCTATTTCTACTAATTGTTTTAAAGTATCTTTAAGAATGTTCTTCTGCATATCTATATTGTTTGGTTCCCCCACATTCGCACCCATAGGTACTATTGGAGCAGTACATCTTGGAGTTCCATTCTGCCTTACTACTGGTGGCAAGGCAGCAATTATAATAGTTGGAATTCCTGCCTCTTCAATCGCTCTCTGCACAATCACGGCAGAGCGGTGACAAGTTCCTCATCCTCCTGTCATTACTACAGCATCTACATCTTCTTCTTTCAATATATAGGCTATTTTAGGACCTGTGATTTCTTTAAATGCCTTTACATTTCCTCCACCACCCATAAATCCTATATGTTTTGGTGCAACTTTCTTTATAAATTCTTCTTCTTCTAGTTCTCTAAGTCTATCTATAGGAAACATACAGTTAATATCTTTATTTACATCAGAATTATCATACCCTCCATGAGAAACCATTAAATCACTATCAGTTGAATCACCTGGAACTATTCTAAAAGAAGTATCCCCAGCAAGATTAAATCTTTCATCTGATTTTAAATGAACTCCTGCTGCTGTAACTAATGCTATAACCATTTCATTCAAAGGTTTATCTACAGGTGTCCAAACTGGTTGGGGAGTTATGGGAACATATATTTCTGATTTCAATCCTTTAATCACAGTAAGAGTCAAATCCATCCCTCCTTTATAATTTGCTTCCTCTATTCATCCTCTTATTTAATTGTCTTTTTCCATAAATATAATTTTCATTTATATTTTCATCTATTACTTCTGGATAGGTCAGTAAAAAGCCTACCTCTTGTCCTTCTTTTAATTCATTTTCACTTATTACCATCCTTTTAGGTAATCTTATCTGCCCCATCCTACCTTTAAAGTCTATAACAACTCCACCATCGCTAACTTCTATAATTATACCTTCATAATATCTTTCAGAAGAAATATATCTTAATTTCCCCATTACTTTTCCTCCAGTTTTAAAGAACCTTCATTTTCCACTAGTTCTATTTTATTTCCTGTGCCTTTTTCAATTAAATCTATATTGTTTAGCTTAACTTCAGAACTATACTTTCTATCAGGAGAAAGTATTTTTTCTCCTGCCATCTCTGCTTTAAGCATATATATAGCTCTTATTGCATCTTCTTTACAGAGACAATTGTTACTCAATATTTCATTTTCAATTCCGTCCTCTGATTTATTATTATCTACCATAGCATTCATATATTTGTTCCCTACTACTAATTGACCTTGAACTGCAGCAAAAGTCATACCCACTACCGATATTCCTCTTCTTCCTATCTCTTCAATATGGCTAGCAAAATCTACATGATTATTTCCAAATCCTTCGGTAGTCACTATAGCTCCATCTATATCCATAGCTTCTACTGTCATTCCTAAAAGTTTAGATACGTAAAATTTTTCTGAATTTGCTTGAGGAGAACCTACAAATATAACTGCAGCTAAATCTAACTCCTCATCCATCATAGCTTCCAATACTAATGGCTCTCTAAAATAATGTCTTGAAGTTTCTTTTGAAGCTGGTCCTATACAGGTTAAGGCATGAATACATCCATCTAGTACTTGAAGTGGTGAAACCACTATTGGAACATTTCCTAAATCTACATTGGCTTTAGCTCCAAGTACTCCTACAGGCTCTTGAGGTAATATATAATTATCATGCATTGCGCCTTGACCCATTATCTCTTTAACTATAACTATTTTTTTCTTATTTGGCCTTCTTTTTTGAACATACTCTTCTGTTTTAATAACTAAATCTTCATTAACTTTCTTTAAGGCCTCCCTTATTTCCTGAGTAATATAATCGGTAACCTTATGAGCTGCCATAGGTCCTGGTCTTTCCATATTTTTGCCTTCTTTAATCATTACATCAGTTTTAATAAATATTTCTCCTTTTTCTGGCGAGCCTGGTCTATTCCACATTATATTTTCTTCCATTATCCCTTCTGAAGAACCAAACTCTCCAATTTGAACACCATTTTCATCAGTACCAGTAACCATCATTACTACTCCATCTATTACCCTTGTTATTCCCTCTCCTAATTCTCCTTCTTCTTTTGTAGCAATAGGTTGGACATCCATAATAGTATTGGAAAATTCATTATATCTATCTGGAGTTATAATATCTAATTTCATATCTACAACAAGTTCTTCCTTAGACATTGCATCTTTACAAATACCTTTCCTAATATATAAAGTTTTACCTTCTATTTTTGTCTCACTGTCAAATTTTACTTCTTCAATTTTAAAATATTTTCTTTTAAGTTTCCTTATTTCTTTATCTTCATATATCTTCGTTGTTTTCTCTTCTTCTCTTTCATTTTCTATTTTATTTACATCTTGTGCTACATCATTATCTTGCATCATATGATTATTTGTTATTGGATAGGGAATCTCTATATTTATGTCTTTTCCTTCTCCTATATGAATCTTAATATTTCCACTATTGTTTACTACCTGTGGTTTATATTGTTTTTTTATTTCCTTAGTCTCTTCTTTAACTTCTTCTATTTCTCCACCTTCTAGTTTTTTATTTTTCTCCATTTTATTTATACCTTCTACTAAATCTTCTGTTAGTGGTGTTAAAGCATCTACTGTTTTTTTTAGCTTAGCTCCTAATACCTCTCCAATTTTTAAACAATTTTCTGGTATATCTAAAAGTCCTGAATCTTCTAAATCTGGTATAATATTAGGGTCTTCTATATTTGAGGGTCCAATTATTGTTCCCTCTTCAAATCTACAACAAGTAATAGCAAAAGAATCTTTATGTTCCATTGCAGTTTCCTCAGTTATAGCCAAAATTATCCCTCCTATCCACGTTTTCTTCTATAGAGTCTATGGCCTGTAGCTCTAAGCACATGGTCTGTACTATGATATAAAGGCACTCCTAACCTAGGGGCCACATTCATCACAGTATCAGTTCAGGTTTCACAAGTCCCAGCTAAAATTACATCAGCTCCATTTTTCTTTAAACCTATTACCTTTTCAGCTTGCCCAGGACAAACCCCTGGTTCTTCACATCTAAATCTTCCACCAATATCTATCATTCTTTTACAATTAGTGGTAGCTGCCACTTCTCCTCCCATTCCTTCCACAATCTCTTTTAACCTATCTATCTGTGCTCCACATTCACATCCAATTAATCCAAATTTTCTCTTATCAGAAGGGAAAGGCATACTCACAAGTATTCCTCCTGTCATTTTTGTGATAGGTGAGTATTCATCTCCAGATTTACCTGTGAAAGGACCTCCTAGTAATATTTCACCGTAGGGCTCTGTATATCCTCCACATTTGTCTATATAATATTTAACTGGCATTCCTATTGGCACATCTAAAAAAACTTTCCCTGCTTCTTCTACTCTACCAGTCACAGTAATATCTTTAGTTATAACTGGCCTTCTATCTTCAATAGCAAGGGCAATATTTTTTAGTGTCTCTACATTTAAAACTACTGTTCTTGCTTCAATAGGTAATTGTCCTGGTTTTAATTTTATACCTAGTATTTCCCTTATAATAACTCTCTCATCCCCTGCTGGATACATATCTGGCAAAAATTTAATCTCAATATTTTTCTCACCCTTTATTGCTTTTCCTAATTCAATTAGAGGTTTTTTATTTTTAGGTTTTATGGCAATATAACCTTTATTAGCATTAGTGATTTCCATTGCGTATTTAAGTCCTCTTATTAAAAGATTTGGATCCTTCACAATTCTTTCCATATTATGATTTAACTCTGGTTCACATTCAGCTGCATTCATAATTACATAACCATCTTCTAATTTTGTATTTAATTTTATATGGGTTGGAAAACCTGCCCCACCTGCTCCTACTATTCCTGCTTCTTCTATAAGCTCTAATAAAGTATTCTTAGGTTCAATTTTTATATAGTTATCTGGCTGATTTTCATAAACTTCTATCCTTACTTCTACATTATTTATTTCAACTACTTTTCCATAAACACTAGAATGTATATTTGCTCCCAATCCATTTGATATTGCAATAAGTTGACCTTTCATTATTTCATCTCCTGTTTTAACTATAGGAGTAGAAATCCCACCAATATGTTGCTTTAAAGGTATTTTTATTTCCAATGTTTCACCCCTTTCTACTAATCTAATATCAATAATTTACATTTTATATAGTAGCAAAATTTATGCCAATAAAAAAACCCTTTAAAACTGCATAAACTTGACGTCTTTAAAGGGTAAATATATATTGTTATGACTAATTATAGTCTATTTAATTTTTCACACTTCAGCTATGCTCATTAACTATATTTGGTTTATGACTATATTCAGTCACTTGTCTATTTTAAGTCGTTTTAAGATTAACTATATGATTTTGAATACTTTATATGTTTCTCAACCCAAGAAATAATATCCTTATATACTTCTTTTTTATTTAATTCATTTAAAATTTCATGCCTAGCATTTGTATAAAATTTATAATTTACATCTACTATTTCTGCATTTTTATAGCTATTATAAGCTTGCAAAACACCTTTAGTATTATTGCCAACTGGATCCTTATCTCCAGATACCAAGAAAATAGGTAAACCTTTAGGTATTTTCTCTATATTCTCTTTTTTATTTAATTCTTTTAATCCAGACAACATATCATAGAAAAAACCACAAGTAAATATACCACCACAATAAGGGTCTTCAATATATTTATCAACTTCTTTTTCATCTCTAGTCAACCAATCAAATTCAGTCCTAACAGGCTCAAATTGTTTATTAAAATTCCCAAAAGATAATTTATTAAGTTTTGGACTTTGAGCCCTACTGCCATTTTTTCTTATTTCCCTTTTCGCAATTCTAATTCCAATACTTCCGGCAATTCCTGGGTCTCCACCAGTGCCGCTTAGTATAACCCCTTCAATTTTATCTCCATAAAGTTGAATATATCTTCTTGTTAAAAAAGAACCCATACTATGGCCAAATATAAAAATAGGAATATCTGCATACTCATCTTTAATTATTTCTGTAAGAGAATACATATCATTAACTACTTTTTCCCATCCATTTTCATCAGCAAAATATCCTAAATTTTCAATATTTCCTGCAGTTTTCCCATGCCCTCTATGATCATTTCCATAAACTACAACTCCATTATTAACTAAGTACTTAGCAAATGCATTATATCTTTCTATATGTTCTGCCATACCATGAGAAATCTGTACACAAGCTCTAATATCTTTTTCATCATCAGGAATCCATTTTTTATAAAATACCTCTATATTATCTAAAGATTTAAATGTAAATTTTTCACTTTTCATCTCTTCTCCCCCTTTATTTTTTAGTCTATACCATACTTATTTAGTTTAGAATGAAGTGTAGTTCTAGGAATATTTAACAACTTTGAAGCTTTTGCCTTATTTCCATTAGAAATTTCTAAAGCTTTGTTGATAAGATTTATTTCTAATTTACTCACCGATTCATTTAAATCTAAAAAGTCACCTCCATATTCTATGAAGTCGTCAAAGTTTTCAGCATAAATATATTTAGGTATAAACTCTTTTGTAATAGTTTCTTCATTAGACATAATTACCATATAATCTATTACATTTTTTAATTCCCTGATATTTCCCTTCCACTCGTATTGTAACAATATATCCATTACTTCTCTATCTAATGAAGGTACAAACTTATTATTTTCAGCACAAATTTTCTTTATAAAATAATCTGCAAGAAGTACTATATCTTCTTTTCTTTCTCTTAATGGCGGTAATTCTATCTCCACTACATTTATTCTATAATAAAGTTCTTCTCTAAATTTGTCTTTTTTAATTAATTGTGAAAGATCTTTATTGGTGGCAGAAATAACTCTTACATTTAATGGTATATGCTTTTCTCCACCTACTTTTCTGATCTTTTTATCCTGTAATACTCTTAGAAGTTTGGCTTGCATAGGTAAAGGTAGATCCCCTATTTCATCTAAAAATAATGTTCCATTTTTAGCCTGCTCAAAAAAGCCTATCTTTCCTTCATTTCTAGCTCCAGTAAAAGCTCCTTTTTCATATCCAAAAAACTCTGATTCAAAAAGTTCAGAAGGAATAGCACTACAATTTACAGGTACAAATTCTCCTGGAACTTCACTATAATAGTGAATTGCTTTTGCAAATTCTTCCTTTCCTGTACCACTTTCTCCTGTTATCAATATAGATACATTAGAAGATGCTATTTGTTTGGATATAGCTATTTTTTCTTGTATCTTCTTGCTATTTCCAATTATTTTTTCAAAAGGATCTTTTGATTTTCTTTTAATTTGTCTTTCTAATACTTCTAATCGTTCTTCTGCCTTTTTCAACTCATTTTGCAATTCTTCAACTTCAGATATATCTTTTTCCGTACTTACAACCCCATATAACTTTTCATTTATAATAATAGGAGAAGCACTTATTATTACATGGTACCCTTCTTTAGGAGAATGGTATACATTTTTTACACTTTTTTTAGTATCAAATATCTCTAAATCAATAGCATTTGGAAAATATTCTTTTAAATATTTTCCTTTTATACTTCTTTCTTTTACTCCATATAATTTTTCAGCATTCCTGTTCCATATGATTACTCTACCTCTGCTATCTAAAACACACAGTCCCTCATGAATATTATTGAAAATATGTTTAAGGGCTAATTCTGACTCCTCTACTCCTTTATAAAAATAATCTCTAATATGTTCTTCCCTAATTATTCCAATAACTTTTCCTTCTTTAATTACAGGAAGCCTTCCTACTTTATTTTTTAACATAAGATTTCTACAATTTGATAAGCTTTCGCTAGGATTAACATATATTATATCTTTTATCATTGCTTTTCTTAAAGAACTTTCTACAATATTCTTATCCATAAGCTTATGTACATCTGCCATAGTTATTATGCCTTTTATATGGAATGAACTATCACAAACTATTACTTCCTTTTTTACATTATGGAAAAGGTAGTTTATTGCATTATCTATAGATTCTACTTCCTCTAATATAAAAATGTCCTCACTCATTATATCTTTTACTGGAATACTATAGGATTGAAGAAACATACAAACACCTCTTTTTTATATACTACTAACATTTTACTATATTTAAAGTTTTAGCTCAATTTTTACATTATTTTTGTAAATAGTGAAATACTATATTTAGAATAAAATACACTTTCAAGGAGGTAGAGTATAAAGTGGCAAAAAATAAAGGTAAAAAAGGTGGTTCCAAAAAGAATAAAAGTAGCAAAAGCAAAAAAGATAATAAGGAAGAAGGATAGCAAAAAATCAACTAGAACTTCCATGGAAGTTCTAGTTGATTTTTATATATAAAACCTATAGCATTATGTAAGCCTATTTCAAAACATAAAAAAATCTTGTAACCACTACGATTACAAGATTTACTATTGGTGCACCTTCAGGGACTCGAACCCTGGGCCCACTGATTAAGAGTCAGTTGCTCTACCAACTGAGCTAAAGGTGCAGAACCAAACAACAATATTTATTATACTACTATATTTATATTTTGTCTAGTATATTTTAATATTTTTATGAAAAAGTCAGGAAATTAATCCTGACTTGGTTTTTCATTTAAAAAGAATACTGATAGTGTTCCTGGACCTGAATGTGCTCCTATGGCACAACCTATAATATTTATAACAAAATCTGTACAACCATATTTCTCTTCAATCATTTTCTTTAACCTCATTGCTCCTTCTATATCGTCTCCATGATTTATTCCTATAGTTTGATTTTTAAGATCTGCCTCTCCACCACGTTCTTCCATTATTTTTATCATTCTTTTAAGAACTTTATTTCTTCCTCTTACTTTTTCAATAGGACGTAATGTACCGTCCTCTGGAATATCTAAAATAGGTTTTATATTCAAAAGACCCCCTACAATAGCTTGGGCTCTTGAAACCCTTCCACCTCTAAATAAATACTCTAAATCATCTACTGTAAAAATATGCTCAATATGATCTACATAAAAATCTAATGTTTTAAGTATATCTTCTTTGGATTTTCCTGCCTTAGCCATCTGAGCAGCTTTGTATACTAATAAACCAAATCCAACAGAAGCAGATTTTGAATCTACTATTTCTAAATCTAAATCTGGATATTTTTCTTTTATTGCTTCTTTAGCTATTACTGCACTTTGATATGTGCCAGACAATCCTGATGAAAAACAAATATAAATAGTGCTTTCTCCACTCTTGGCTATTTCTTCAAACTTTTTTTCAAATACACTAGGTGGTATTTGAGCAGTTTTATAAACCTCTCCATTTCTCATATCTTCATAAAGTTTCATCGGATCCAAAGTCTCTCCATCCAAGTACTCTTTATCGTCTTTAATGACTAATATTGGTAAAATGTCAATATTATATTCATCTAAAATTTCCTTTGGCAGATCACAGGCACTATCAGATAAAATTTTTACTGCCATTATAAATCCCCCCATTTCTCATACTCAATTATAATATATTAATTTCCTTATGTAAATCATATAACTAAAAATATTAGTAATATATAATGGTTCTAAAGAATAGATTATACTGTGACTAGTTAGTTTTAAGGGGTGAACCTATGAAGTTTTTCTTTGTTAAGAAAAAGATTTTTTATGCTATCATTGCTACTGTTGTTGCACTGATTTTATTTTTAATAATCTATTCTGGAGGATAATATATAATATAATTATATGCTATAATAAAAAATTAATCTCAATATACTTAAAATATCTCTCCAGATTAGTAAAAAAGAGCAGATCTAACATTCTGCCCTTTTTTTATTTTTCTTTTCAAGATTACAATACTGATATATCAACTTGTCCAACTCCATGCTAAACTTAAGAATCTTATTTTTGTCAATGCTTCCTATAATAAGTCTATTAAGTTCTTGTCTTTTAACTTCAATTTCACTTTTCAAATCATTTAAATACATTCTTTCATTCATAATCCCCATTCCCTCACTTTTTTATTAATAAAAATATTATCTTTCATTTTTATTTAAAATAAAAATAAATTGAAAGTGTGTAACAGTATTATTATACCACGTATTACATAATTTGGGAATATCTTTTTTCCCGATTATTGCTATATTTAATTTACATTTCTTATATCTTTTTACATTATAACAATATAAAATAAAAAATCCACATCTGAATTAAACGTTTATCTCCACTAAACTTATTTTTCCAATATAATTACTTCTATTTCCTTCTATTTTTTTCATTTTTAATCTTTTATAAAAATTGAAATAAATATATTAAAATTAAATTCCATAGAAAATAGGACCTATTTTTTAAAAAACTGGTACAAAAATTTTTGTACCAGTTTTTTATACTGCAATCTTTTTCTTTTTTCTAATTATATAATCTATTAAAGTTACAATGCCAGTAACTAAAATTCTAAAATAATAAGATATAGTTCTCCAAAGCAATAATGCATATATTATTAGATTAGATGTAAATAGAGGTTTAAATAATAGGTAATATCCGCCTTCTGATGCTCCTGCTGTACCTGGAGTTGGAATATAAGAAGCTGACATATAAACTAATGATTGTATAGCTATAATATCTATAAAATCGGCTTCTGTCAAACCTAGAGCTAAATAAATAAAATAGGTTATACTAAAATAAAATGTTAATTGTATGAAAGTTAGTATAAGCAATTCCATAGTAGTTTTTTTATCTTCTTTGATTTTTTCTACACTTTGCATATATTCTGCCATAGATTTATCTAGTCTGTCTATATACTTTTGTGTATCTTTCATAATTCCTATCTTATTTAAAAACTTATAAATGTATAAAACTATAGGCTTTATACATTCAGGTTTATAAAATAATAAAATAATTCCAGTTAATACTAAAAGATTTAATATAAAACCTATAATAACAAAAGGCACTGCAGTTTTTGCATTATTGAAAATAAAATTTAACTTTAACATAAACATAGTTAATGAATAAAAAGTAACAGCCATTTGATATATTATAAATTTATTAAATAGAATCAATGAGCCTTTAGGTACAGATATATCTTCTTTAGACATAAGATATACTTGGACTGGTTGTCCTCCTGTAGAAAAAGGAGTTATGGCACTATAATATTGACCTATAATGGCTATCTTTAATGATTTTAAGAATTTAACATCACCATGGACCCTTCTAGTTATAATATTTAAGATCATACCATCAAATATCCAATCTCCTAACATCATGAATAAAGCTATAATTAAATACGTTGTATTAGTATTAATTAAAAGTTCAGGTAAATCCTTTAACCCTTCACTAGTTAATATAATGATTAAAGTTATTCCTATAATTATTGCTATAAACGTATAATTTATTTTCCTATCTTCCATATATTTCACAACCTTCTAAATATCAGTTATTATAAGATGTTTAAAATTTCTATACTCAGATGATATTAAATATTTATCACTACTATAGTATAATACATTTGGAAAAATAGTAAAGTTTTTTTATATCCATTCTAGTTTATTAATATCAATATACCCTTTTATTTCCTTTAAATACATATCCTTTATTTTATTAATTATTGGATCTGATACAGACTCATAGGTAAATTCATCAACTGATTTAATTGGTATAACGTTTATTGAAGTCCCTATTATAAATCCTCCATCTATCTTATATAAATCTTCCACATGAATAGTTTCCTCTATTAATTCCAAGTTTATTTTTTCACATATATTAATTATATGACTTCTTGTAACATTTAATAATATTTTTTCATAAGGTACTGTGTAAACCTTTTGACCTCTCACAAAAAACATATCAAATCTACTACCTTTAGTAATATTACCATCTTTATTCACAAGAAAGGCTTCAAAGGCATTTTTGTTTTTTATTTTTTTATCTACCCTTTCTCTAAAAGAAACATCAGATATTTTAGTATTTTGGTCTTCTATTCCAAAGTTATATAATGTAGTATGTACTCCTTCATTATAAATTTTATCATTTGAATGATAGCTTTCAATAAAATAAGTTAAAAACACTTGACCTTTCCCCTCTAAATCTAAACATAATAATTTAATATTTGAATTTCTAACTCGATTTTCTTGTATAAGCTTTTTTATATCTTTTCTTATTTCAGTTTCTGTTTTATCTATATTATAATCCATGATCTTTGCTGTTTTTTTCATCCTATCTAAATGTTCTTCTAGAAATAATGGCACACCTTCAATAACTCTAATAACTTCATAAATATAAGGTTTATTTATATTCTCAAATATCTCCATATTCTTTGTAGATATCAATTCTTCGTTAAGTATAAAATAATCTTTAACTGCTTCTTTTTTCAAATTACATTCCCCCTAAATATATAGTTGTATTATTCTTCTAGTTTTTTTAAATTATTTAATACTATATCTCTTTTTATTTTAAAAAGATTAGAACTTTCCTTCTCAATAGATTTTTTCATATCATTAAGAGATAGGGTTAGTTTTTCTAAGGTTTTTAATTTATTTTTATCATTTTCTATTTTTTGTCTAATACTATTTAAATTTGCTTCACCTTGAGAAATAAAGTTTATAGCCTTTTCCTTTTCCCCTTTATCCCCTAAAATATGTCCTTGATAAACATAATATTTTATTCTACTTATGTCGCCTTTTATTTCATCTTTATATATATCAAAAAATGGGGATATATGAAAAAGTACTTTGCTACCATTGTTTATAATATTTAAATAATCCCTATTTTCAATAGATACTGTAACATCATTTAAGCTTTCCTCAAATTTATCAATACTATTTGTATTTCCTATCTTTTTCATTCCTTCTATTTCATAATTGTTCCAATCCTTATGTATATTTTCAATATTTTTGTCTATACCTTTCCACAACTTTTTTAATTTTTCTTCCTTAGATTCTTTATTGCTTTTTTCTTTTGATTTAGAATTTTCTTCATTTAATTTCACTTCTTCCTGTTCCGTTTCAACAGAAACTTTGCTTATCTCTTCTATATCTTTTAAAATAAGATTTGTATTTTCATAAATTTTATTTAAATTTTGTGGAGCATTTTCTTTTTTTTCATAAGCTGTAGATTTTTTCTCTGGTTTTTTTGAACAAGAAGATAAAATGAGAGATAATGTTAAAAAAAACAATAAAATCTTAATATTTTTATTCAACTTTTACCACCTCAAATTTAGTATATCCAGAGGTGTTAATTTTATGTTATAGAATTGGAGAAAGTAACCTTGAAATAGATTCCTTAACTTTTATAATATAAGAACGTTTCTCATATTCCTCTATTGTAATTTCTCTACATATATCCAAATCTCTAATAAACTGATCTACTATTTCATTATTTACTTTTTCGTCATATATAAATGCATTAACTTCAAAATTAAGCTTAAAACTTCTAATATCTAGATTAGCCGTTCCTACTGAAGAAACTACATCATCCATTAAAACTACTTTGCTATGGATAAAACCATTCTCATAAGTATAGAACTTAACTCCCGCTTGCAACAACTCACCTATATAAGATAAACTAGCCCAATATACAAATGGATGATCTGGTTTAGAAGGTATTATTATTCTTACATCTACTCCAGAAAGTCCTGCTACTCTCAATGCTTCTAATATACTGTCATCAGGTATAAAATAAGGAGTTTGAATATATACTTTATCTCTAGCATTTATTATCATTTTAAAATAACCATCTTTTATGCTAGTCCATTTCGAGTCAGGACCTGATGATACTATCTGAACTCCAGTTTCCCCAATTGTATCTTTTGGTAAAAAATATTTTTCCATATTGGATATTTCTTCATTAGCTGCAAATCTCCAATCCAATAAAAACCTCCATTCAAGACCATGTATAGCACTTCCTTTAATTTTGCAATGAGTATCGCGCCAATACCCAAATTTCTTAGATTTCCCTAAATACTCATCTCCAATATTAAAACCACCAACATAAGCTTCTTTACCATCTACAATACATATTTTCCTATGATTTCTATAGTTAACTCTAATACTCAAGTTAGCTGAAAAAGGCGGAAAAAAACAAGCTACTTCTCCTCCAGCTTCAATTAATTCTTTGAAAAAGTTCCTAGGTAGACTTCTTCCTCCCATTCCATCATATAGAAGTTTTACCTCTACCCCTTCTTTAGCTTTTTTAATTAAAGCATTTATTATTTCATTACCTAAATTATCATTTCTAATAATATAATATTCTATATGTATATATTTTTTGCTTCTATTTATACTATTCAACAATGCATTAAACTTATCTTTTCCAGAAAAATAGAGTTCTACTTCATTATCTTGAGTGAAAACAGCATCTGTACTCATTAAATGAAATTGAATAATGTCTTTATACTCTTTAACTTTGGGATCATTAAATTTTAACTCTTCTCTCTCAATATTTTTTTCTTGAATAGCCGCTAAATTTTTAAAAAATCTATCTTCTTCCTCTTTTACTTTAAAAATTTTTTTCTTTCTTAAATCTTGACCTATAAACAAATAAAGTAAAAAACCAATACCTGGTAGAAAAAATAAAATCATAAGCCAAAGCCAGGTTGTGGTAGGATTTCTCCTTTCAAAAAATACTAAAAGTACAGCAAATAAAATATTGAGCAGAAGTATATTTTGCAAAATCCACTTAAAGCTCCCAATTACATAAGTCATAAAATCACCTACAAATAATTTTTTACTACATTACCCCTCTATATTCCTTACTTTTAAAAAGGAGCATTTTAAATGCTCCTTTTTTTACTTTCTTTTCTTTGATTTGTACCTTTTTGTATTATCTAATATCTTTTTTCTAATTCTAAGATTTTCTGGTGTGATTTCTATAAGCTCATCATCTTCAATAAATTCAAGAGCTTCTTCTAAAGACATTATCTTAGGTGGAGACAACCTCAAAGCTTCATCTGAACCTGATGCTCTTACATTACTTTGTTGTTTCTTTTTGCATATATTAACTTCAATATCGTTCCCTTTTGGATTTGAGCCTACTACCATTCCTTCATATACTCTAGTGCCAGGGGCAACAAACAGTATTCCTCTATCTTGGGCTGAATGAAGTCCATAGGCAACTGCTTCTCCTTTTTCAAAGGATATCAAAGAACCTTGAGTTCTCGTAGGTATATCACCTTTATAAGGTGCATAGCCATTAAATTCTGTATTTAAAATACCATTTCCCTTTGTATCAGTCATAAATTCAGATCTATAACCTATAAGCCCTCTAGCTGGAATAGAAAATACTAGTCTAGAATATCCTCCATTGGCTTCAGCCATATAAGTTAATTCACCTTTTCTTTTTCCTAACTTTTCAATAACTATTCCTACAAACTCTTCTGGTACATCTATAGTTACAGACTCCATCGGTTCATTTTTCTTCCCATTAATATATTTATACAAAACTTCTGGTTTTGACACTTGAAATTCATATCCTTCTCTTCTCATAGTCTCAATTAAAACTGAAAGATGGAGTTCACCTCTACCAGACACCTTAAACGCATCTGTAGAGTCTGTATCTTCTACCCTCAAGCTAACATCTGTTTGTAATTCTTTATATAGTCTGTTTCTTAAATGTCTTGAAGTAAGATATTCCCCTTCCTCTCCTGCAAAAGGACTGTTGTTTACAGAAAATGTCATGGATAAAGTAGGTTCTGAAATCTTTACGAATGGTAATGCTTCAGGACATTCTAAATCACATATAGTATCTCCTATATGGATTCCTTCCACCCCTGTTACAGCAATAATACTTCCTACCTTAGCTTCTTCTACATTTACCCTATCTAATCCTTCAAATTCATATATCTTAGTTATTTTAATTTTTTTAGGTGATTCTCCATTTTCACTATTAACTATAACCGCCTCTTGATTTAGATTAATAGTTCCTCTTTCTATCTTTCCAATACCAATTCTTCCTACATATTCACTATAATCAATAGTTGAAATTAAAACTTGTAATGGACCTTCCTCATCTCCTACTGGAGCTGGAATATAATTAACAATTGTTTCAAATAAATCTTTCATATCCTGTTTAGGTTCATTTAAATCAGATGTTGCAATACCATCCTTAGCGGAAGCAAATATAAAAGGACATTCTAATTGTTCTTCATTTGCACCTAAGTCTATAAATAGATCTAACACTTCATCTATAACCTCATTAGGTCTAGCCCCTTCTCTATCTATTTTGTTTATACACACTATAACAGGCAATTCTAACTCTAAAGCTTTCTTCAGCACGAACTTTGTTTGAGGCATAGGGCCTTCATAGGCATCTACAAGTAATACTACACCATTTACCATCTTTAAAACTCTTTCAACTTCTCCTCCAAAATCTGCATGGCCTGGAGTATCTACTATATTTATCTTTGTATCACCATAATGTATAGCTGTATTTTTAGAAAGTATAGTAATGCCTCTTTCTCTCTCAATATCTCTAGAATCCATTATTCTATCTTTAACTAATTGATTTTCTCTAAAGATACCACTTTGTCTTAAAAGTGCATCTACTAATGTAGTTTTTCCATGGTCTACGTGTGCGACAATGGCAACATTTCTTACAGTATCTATTTTCTTATCCATATTTTATCCCACTTCCTATTTTCAAAAATAATATTTAGTCATTATTTGACAAAATAATTGTATCACAAAAACAACAAAAATCAATTAAATAACGGAGATATTTTCTCCGCTATTGTATATAAATATTTACTTCATTTTTTATTTTAATCTTTATCTTAACACACTTTAATATTATAACACAATTTATTACCTTTATTACTTGAAATCTAAATATAAAATATTAACAATTTATGATATCGATTTCCACTTAACTATACATTTTACATAAATACTATTTCAATACTTTAATTTATCATATTCTATACCTTTTATAGTTAAAACCTCATAGATAACTCATAGAAATTTTATTATAGATATTTAACTGATACTATCTTATTCTTCTTTACGTAAAATTCATCACTTAATCCATTCACAATAACAAGACCTCTTCCACTACATTTTAATGCTAAAGGATCATAGGATTTTAAATCACATTCAAACCCTTCGCCTTCATCTGTTACTTCAATCCTAATAAGATCTTCAAGCACCTCTACAGAAAGATTAACTAACTTTTCCCTATCATATGCATTTCCATGTATAGCTCCGTTAGCTACTAACTCATTAAGAATAAGTTTAATTTCAAACATAATTGTTTCATCTTCAATTATTCCATTTAATTTTTCTAAAACATTATCTATAAAATCTTTGATTACATGTAAGTCGCTACAAACTGAGCCATCAAATTTAAAGGACAATTAAATCACATCCATCTATTAAAATTTTTATATATTAATTTTATTTTAGTTAATAATATGATACCCATTAATAAAACCTTTAATCTAGTACTAAAAACTTGAATACTCAATATATTATATTATAATATATATATAAGAAATTCAAAGTATAACTATTTAATTAATAGTGATAATTCACAAAAATGGGAGGAGAATGAATATGAGTAAATACGTTTGCACAGCATGTGGTTATGTTTATGATCCAGAAGTTGGTGATCCAGATAACGGTATAAAGCCAGGCACAGCTTTTGAAGATCTACCAGAAGATTGGGTATGTCCTGTTTGTGGAGTAGGTAAAGATTTATTTGAAAAACAAAACTAATATTTACTGAAAACAAAGATTTTTTAGTTTAAAATTAAGTTTTTTGGATATTTATATTATATGTAGTTTAAAAGCAAAATTACTTGGGTAATATTGCTTATGAGTACATAAATGAAAGGAGAATACGTTATGGACAAATATGTATGCGTACCATGTGGCTATGTTTATGATCCAGAAGTTGGCGATCCAGATAACGGTATAGAACCAGGCACAGCTTTTGAAGATCTACCAGAAGATTGGGTATGTCCTGTTTGTGGAGCAACTAAAGACTTATTTGAAAAAGAAGAATAATATTTATTTAAAAGTCAGCAACCTTTTAAGGTTGCTGACTTTTATTTATCTCAATTATTTTCTCAATAACTTTCCATACTTCATCCACATTTATTTTTTTCTGTGATGAAAAAGGAATTATTAGCTGTTTGTTCTCTATACTTAACTTTTTTTGAATAATAGTTCTATGCTTCTCCCATTGTCCTCTAGATATTTTATCCGCTTTCGTAGCTACTACTATTCCGTTAAATCCATAATACTTTATCCATTCATGCATCAATTTATCATGTTCTCCTGGTTCATGGCGAATATCTATGACATGAATTACTTCTACTAAATTTTTTCTATAATGTAAATACTCTTCAATCATATCTGCCCATTTTTTTCGTTCTTTTTTAGATACTTTTGCATACCCATAGCCTGGTAAATCTACAAATCTAAATTCATTATTTATATTATAAAAATTAAGAGTTTGTGTTTTTCCAGGTTTTCCACTAGTTCTTGCTAAAGATTTTCTATTAACTAATGTATTTATTAATGATGATTTTCCTACATTAGATTTGCCAGCAAAAGCAATTTCAAATATATTATCATTAGGATATTTTTCTTTATCAACAGCTATAGTCTGTAACTCAGCACTAGTGATTTTCATTTTCATCATCCTCTTCAACTAAAGCGTGTTCTAGTACATCATCCATTTTTTTAACCAATACGAATTCAATTTTCTTTCTAACTTTAGACGGAATTTCTTCTAAATCTTTTTTGTTCTCATAAGGAAGAATTATCTTCTTTATTCCAGCCCTATGTGCTGCCAATACTTTTTCTTTAATACCACCCACTGGAAGAACTCTTCCTCTTAAAGTTATTTCTCCTGTCATAGCTACATCTTTATTTATAGGCTTATTCATTAAAGCTGAAATAACTGCTGTAGCCATAGTTATTCCTGCAGATGGTCCATCTTTTGGAATAGCTCCTTCAGGTACATGGATATGAATATCCATTTCTTTATAAAAATTTTCTTCAATATCTAATATTTCAGAAATAGATCTTATATAAGATAATCCTGCCATAGCTGATTCTTTCATTACATCACCAAGTTGACCTGTAAGTTGCACTTTACCTGTACCTTTCATACAATTAACTTCTATAGATAATGTATCGCCTCCAACAGTAGTCCAAGCAAGTCCTGTTGCCACTCCTACTTCATGAGTTTTACCTACCATTTCATATCTATATTTTGCTCCTCCTAAATATTTATCCAAATTACCCCTATTTACTCTTACTGTTTTTACATCTTCTTCTACTATCCTCTTTGCAGCTTTTCTACAAATATTAGCAATATTTCTTTCTAATTCCCTTACCCCTGCTTCTCTTGTATAATTATTTATTATATCTCTTATAGCTTCTTTTGAAAGCTCTAAGTTATTTTCTTTTAAGCCATGTTCTTTTAATTGTTTAGGTAATAGATAATTTAGTCCAATCTGTAGTTTTTCCTCTTCTGTATATCCTGAGATTCTTATTATTTCCATTCTATCTAATAATGGCCTAGGAATTGTAGCAGTTGTGTTGGCTGTAGTTATGAAAAAAACTTGAGATAAATCAAAAGGTGCTTCTAAGAAATGGTCTGTAAATGTATTATTTTGTTCTGGATCTAATACTTCTAATAAAGCGCTTGCTGGATCTCCTCTAAAATCACTATTCAATTTATCTATTTCATCAAATAGGAATACTGGATTTTTAGAACCTGCTTTTTTTATAGAACTTATTATTCTACCTGGCAATGCTCCTACATAAGTCCTTCTATGTCCTCTTATTTCCGCCTCATCTCTTACTCCTCCTAAAGACATCCTAACAAAATTTCTATTTAAAGATTTGGCAATAGATTTAGCTATTGAAGTTTTACCTACTCCTGGAGGTCCAACTAAACACAATATAGGTCCTTTCATATCTTTTGTTAGTTTTCTAATAGCTATATACTCTAATATTCTTTCTTTTACATCATAAAGTCCATAATGATCATTATTTAATATATCTCTCGATTTTTTTATATTTACTTTATCTTTTGTTTCCTTGTCCCAAGGCAATTCTACTATCCAATCTAAATATGTTCTTATTACCCCTGTTTCTGCTGAATTAGGGGATAGTTTATAAAGTCGATTAATTTCTTTTAATGCTTTTTGCTTTACTTCTTCAGGCATTTTTATTTTTTCTATTTTTGACTTATATTCTTCAATTTCTTCTATTAATTCATCTTCTTCTCCTAATTCACTTTGTATAGCTTTCATCTGTTCTCTTAAATAATATTCCTTTTGAACTTTAGTAATTTGTTTTTTCACTCTTTGATTTATCTGTTCTTCTATTTTTAATATTTCAATCTCTTTTTGTAATATGCCATGAAGTATTTCTAATCTTTCATAGAAATTAAAAGCTTCTAATATTTTTTGATTTTCATCTTCTTTAAGATATATATAGGAAGCTATAACATCTGCAAATCTACCTGGATCTTCTATTTCTGATACCGTCAAAATTAAATCTGGCGATACCTTATTGCTCAAAGTTATATACTCTTCAAAATCCTTTAATACTAATCGCATAGCCGCTTCTATTTTTTCATCTTTTTCTAATTCTTCTGGTTCATATACCATCTCTTCGATCTCTGCTTCTAAGTAAGATTCATCCTTATTTATTGCCAATATTTTTCCTCTATTTAATCCTTCTACCAATACTCTAATACTTCCTCCAGGAAGTTTTAGCATTTGTTTTATTTTGGATACAGTACCAATATGATAAAAATCTTCTGATGTTGGTTCATCTATTGTGGCATCCTTCTGAGAACAAAGAAAAATCAAAGAATCTTCTATCATTGCTTTTTCTAATGCATTTATAGACTTCTCTCTACCAACATCGAAATGTATTACCATATAAGGAAAAACAGACATCCCTCTAAGAGGAATCAAAGGGATATTCTTCTTAACTGATTTATATTGATCTATACTCATTCTGTCACTCCTTTTATATAAAATCATCTTCAAGTATTTTCAAATTTACTCTCTTAAATAAATATTGTATCATTTACTTATATTATCAGAAAACTAAAGAATAGTGAAGTAAAAAAAGACTCACTTTTGCGTGAGCCTTTTTTTAGGATGCTGTTTCCCTTTTATCAGATTTTTTAGTTTTGTTTTTTTTCTTCACATCTGAATATACTAGATTAGGCTTAGCTTTTTTTATAATAGTATCTTTTGTAATAATACATTTTTCTATATCATCTCTAGATGGAATTTCATACATTATATCAAGCATAGACTCTTCTAGTATACTTCTAAGCCCTCTAGCACCTGTTTTTCTATCTATAGCCTTTTGTGCAATTGCTTCTAATGCTTCTTCTTCAAATTCAAGCTCTACTCCGTCTATTGCAAATAATTCTTTATATTGTTTTACTAATGCATTTTTAGGTTCTGTTAAAATCTTTACAAAAGCTTCTTTATCTAGCTCTTCTAAAGTAACTATGACTGGTAATCTTCCTATAAATTCAGGGATTAAACCATATTTAAGTAAATCCTCTGGCTGGATTTCCTTTAGAAGTTCTCCAATATTTAACTCTTCTTTACTTTGAACATCTGCTCCAAATCCCATAGAACTTTTACCAGTTCTATTTTCAATTATTTTATCTAAACCATCAAAAGCTCCTCCAACAATGAACAATATATTAGTAGTATCCACTTGTATAAATTCTTGATGTGGATGTTTTCTTCCTCCTTGCGGTGGAACATTTGCAATAGTACCTTCTAGTATTTTTAATAACGCTTGTTGTACGCCTTCCCCGCTTACATCTCTAGTAATTGATGGATTTTCTGTCTTTCTTGCTATTTTATCTATTTCGTCTATATAAACTATACCTTTTTCAGCTCTTTCAATATCATAATCAGCTGCTTGAATAAGTTTCAATATAATATTTTCTACGTCTTCCCCTACATAACCTGCTTCAGTTAAAGATGTAGCATCAGCAATAGCAAAAGGTACATTCAATATTTTAGCTAAAGTTTGAGCAAGTAATGTTTTCCCTGAACCAGTAGGTCCAATCATAACTATATTACTCTTTTGCAACTCTATGTCGCTATTTTGAGTGCTTTTTCTATTTATTCTTTTGTAATGATTATAAACAGCTACAGCTAAAGATCTCTTTGCTCTTTCTTGTTTTATAACATAGTCATCAAGTGTATCATTTATATCAACAGGTTTTGGTAATTCATCTGCTTCATATTCAAAAGCATCTTCAAACTCTTCCTCTATTATTTCCTGACATAATTCTATACATTCATCACATATATAGACATTAGGACCTGCTATAAGCCTTTTTACTTGTTCTTGAGGTTTTCCGCAAAAAGAACATCTAAGCTGTTTTTCGTCAAATCTTGCCATTGTGACACCTCACTTAAAGTTATTTTCTAAATTCAAATACCTCATCTATTATACCATACTTTTTAGCTTCTTCGGCAGACATAAAGAAATCTCTATCTGTATCCTTAGCAACTTTTTCATATGGTTGCCCTGTTCTGTCACTTAATATAGTATTTATTTGTTCCCTAGTTTTTATTATTCTTTCAGCATGAATTCTAATATCTTCTGCTTGACCTTGTGTACCTCCTAATGGTTGATGTATCATTATTTCAGCATTTGGAAGAGCAAATCTCTTACCTTTTTTGCCTGCAGCAAGTAAAAATGCTCCCATACTAGCAGCCATTCCTATACATATTGTGGAAACATCAGGTTTTATATATTGTATTGTATCATATATAGCAAATCCCGATGTTACTGAACCACCCGGACTATTTATATATAGTTGAATGTCTTTATCTGGATCTTCTGCCTCTAAAAACAAAAGTTGTGCAACTACTAAATTTGCTGTAACACTATTAACTTCATCACCAAGAAATATAATTCTTTCCTTTAAAAGTCTTGAATAAATATCATAGGATCTTTCTCCTCTATTAGTTTGCTCAACTACCATTGGAACTAAAGCCATTTCCAATCCCCTCCTAAAATCTACTTATATAAATTTGGCATTTGCCATCAACAATTCAATTGTCTTATCTCTAATTATACCCGTCTTAATATATTCTAAATCGCCTTTTTTCATATCCTCTTTAAACTTCTCTACATCTTCAGTTTGATATTGTTCAGCCATTTTTTCTAATTCTTTATCAATATCTTCATTTTCTACTTCAATTTTTTCAACCTTTGCTATTTCTTCTAGTACTAATTCAGTTTTAACCCTTTTTTCTGCTTCTGGTTTTATTTGTTCTTTAAAATCTTCTATATCAGTATTTGTAAGTTCAAAATATTGATCTATTGAGAGTCCTTGCATTCTTAAACTATAATCAAGTTGACCCATTTCATTTTGAATTTGGTTATCTACCATTACTTCTGGAATATCTACTTCTGACATTTCTACTACTTTGTCAATAACTTTTCCTTCTTGTTCAACTTTTTCTTTATTTTTCATATCTTTTTCAAGTTTTTCTTTTATACTTTCTTTAAATTCATCTAAAGTATCAAATTCACTAACATCTTTTGCAAATTCATCATCTAACTCAGGTAATTCTTTTTCTTTTATCTCATTAATAGTTACTTTAAATATTGCTTCTTTTCCTTTTAAACTTTCTTCAAAATAATCTTCTGGGAAGTTTACTTTTACTTCTACTTCTTCGCCTTTTTTCTTACCTATAAGTTGTTCTTCAAATCCTGGTATAAATTTATTAGATCCTATTTCTAATTGTTGGTTTTCTGCAGTTCCACCTTCAAATTTTTCTTCATCTATATAACCTTCAAAATCAATATTTAGAATATCTCCATCTTTAATTTCTCTATCTGATGCATCTATAAGTCTTGCATTCATTTCTTGGATGCTATTTAATTCCTTCTCTACATCCTCATCTTTAACATTATACTCTACTTTCTCAACTTCTATACTTTTATATTCTCCCAATTTTACTTCAGGCTTTACAGTTACTTCAATTTTAAACACTACTGGTTTGCCTTTTTCAAGCTCTTCAATATCTACTTGTGGTTGTTCAACAGGTTCAAGTTCTAATTCATCAATAGCAGATTCATATGCTTCTGGTAAGATAATATTTAATGCTTCTTCATAAAAAATTTCTTCTCCATAGTTCATTTCTATTATCTTTCTTGGAGCTTTTCCTTTCCTAAATCCTGGAATATTGAATCTATTCCTATTTTTTAAGTAAGATTTTTGAATTGCCTTTTCAAATTTATCTTCACCTATCTCAATTGTAAAGGTAGCTTTGTTATTTTCTTTTTTTTCTAAAACAGCGTTCATTATGTTTTGCCTCCTTAAATTCTTTTTATTTATTTTCATTTTTTGCCACTGTATTATATATCATTAAAATTATATCATAAAAAATATGTATATCCAATGATTCTATTCTTTTCAATTATATATATTTTTTATAAAATATTAAAAAAACCAATGGCTTAACCACTGGTTTGTTTGGTGCGGGAAAGAGGACTTGAACCCCCACGTCAATGACACTAGATCCTAAGTCTAGCGCGTCTGCCAATTCCGCCATTCCCGCATATAAGTGTTTTTGAAAACTTACTTTATTATTATAACATTTTTTAATATCTTGTCAATATGTTTTTATGTTTTTTAATTAATTAAAATTTCTTTCCAAGATCCTTTTTTATATCTTATATACATTAAAATAGCCTCCACTAAGTATTGAATATTCGTAGCAATCCAAATATAAATAAGGGGCAGTTTAAATGCATATACTATTAAAAATATTAAAGGCAATCTAACTAAAAAATTAGTTATTAGAGATATTCTAAAAGGTCCCTTTGTGTCTCCCGCTCCTTTTAATGCTCCAGACAAAGTCATACCTATGGCAGTAGGAATTTGTTCAAAAGCTCCAATTCTCAAACATTTTGAAGCTAATAGTACTGTATCTTTATCAGAACTAAATAGTCTCATTATAGGATATGGAACTATAAAAAATAACATTCCCACTATCCCCATAAGAAGTATGGCATAATATGTGGAAGCTTTCACACTTTTTTCTGCCCTGTCCACATTTTTCGAACCTAAATTTTGTCCTACTAGTGTAGTTGCTGCTATAGCAAAACCATAACCTGGCATAAAAGAAATAGATTCTGCTGCTACAGTAATAGAGTGACTAGCATAAGCTATAGTTCCAAGTTGAGCAATCCAAAAAGAAGATACTAATCTACTACCTTCATTCATAAAAACTTCTAATATGGCTGGAAAACTTAAATTAACTAAGCTATTAAGGGTTTCTCCATTAAATTTAAACAAATTTTTAATTCTTACCTGAATATAAGGATTTTTCCTAAATAGATAATAAAAAGTAATAATTGCTCCTACTACTTGTCCAAAACCTGTAGCTATTGCAGCCCCTTTTGTCTCCATTCTTGGAAATCCAAACTTTCCAAATATAAGTACATAATCTCCTACTATATTAAAAATATTGGCAGTAGCTGCTGAAATCATAGGAATATAAGTATTTCCTGCTCCTCTTAAAATAGAATTTCCTATCATTGTTGGGATAAGAAAAAAAGCTCCAAGAAATACTATCCTTAAATATTCTGTTCCTAATTTTACAACCTCAATATCATCAACTAATCTATAAAATATATTCTTTGAAAAAATAATTCCTACACTTCCAACAATCATACTAATTATAATACCTAAACTAAGAGCTTGAACTGCTACCTTTTCTGCTCTTTCTGTATTCATAGCTCCAATATTTCTAGAAATCATTGCTGTTGTGCCTACACCTAACGCTCCAAATACATTGCTTACAGTAAACATTATTTGTGCTCCTAAAGTAACTGATGATATAGCTTCTGGAGTAAGTCTTCCTACCATACCTGTATCAAAAGTCCATACCAACGTATGAAGTAACATCTCAAATATTGCTGGTAATGCTAGTGTGAATATTTCTTTGCTCATTTTTTTATCTTCTAAAAGAGCCATGAACTCACCTCATTTATCATGCTAATTTAGAGTATTATATCAGATTCAAAAAAGAGCTGCAATAGATTTTGCAACTCCTTTTATAAACTTCAATATTTTATTTCATAAAGAAATTTGTAAATAAAAATGTAATCAATGCAAATAGGCCTATTCCCACAAACAGTATAGGAAGTAATATCTGAAATGCAGCAATAATCATAGCTACAATATCTGTATTAGTAAATTCAAAAGGTTCCTGTTCATGTTTTTTCTCTATAGATTTTTCTAGTTTCTTTCCTCTTTCTTTAATAGACTTCCTATTTCGCGAAGTGACACGCCACAAAATGTTCTCCTCCTAAATCTTTAAATTCTGGCACTTGTTCCTTACATATATCCTTAGCATACATGCAACGAGTATGGAATTTACAACCAGACGGTGGATTTGCAGGACTTGGAATGTCTCCTTTCAATAAAATTCTATTAATCTTCTTAGTTGGATCTGGTACAGGAATTGCGGAAAGAAGTGCTTGTGTATAAGGATGTTTAGGATTATCAAATAGCGCATTCTTTTCAGACAATTCCACTAAAGTACCTAAATACATAACTCCTACCCTATGACTTATATATTTAACTACTCCCAAATCATGAGATATAAATAAATAGGATATTCCACGTTCCCTTTGTAAATCTGTTAACAAGTTTATTACTTGAGATTGTATAGACACATCAAGAGCAGATACAGGTTCATCAGCAACTATAAAAGATGGATTCAAAGCAAGAGCTCTAGCAATACCTATACGTTGTCGTTGTCCTCCTGAAAATTCATGAGGATACCTATTGATATGATAATTTGCTAATCCACATTGAGTTATAACTTCTGTTATATAATCTTCTAATTCTTTTCCTTTCTTATATAGACCATGCTCTACTAAAGCTTCACCTACTATCCTAGAAACCGTCATTCTTGGATTTAAAGAACTATATGGATCTTGAAACACTATTTGCATTTCTCTTCTTAATTTTAACATTTCGTCCTTTGGTGCATTTAATACATCTCTACCTTTATATTTAACACTACCTTCCGTAGCCTCTAAAAGTCTTAATATAGTCCTACCAGTAGTAGATTTTCCACATCCAGATTCTCCTACAAGGCCTAGAGTTTCTCCAGCTTTTAATTTAAAAGAAATTCCATCTACCGCTTTTACATCCCCTACTTTTTTTCTAAAAGCACCTTTATATATAGGGAAATGTTTCTTCAAATTTTCAACCTCTAGTATTACTTCACTCATTACTTAGTCACCTCCTCTGCCCTAAAACAGCTTACTTTATGTCCAGGTGCAATTTCTCTTAATTCAGGTTGTCCGTTTCTACATTCATCTGTAGCAAATTTACATCTTGGATGGAAATAGCAACCTTTTGGTAGATACAATGGATTTGGAACTGCTCCTTTAATACTTTCAAGCCTTTCCCCTTCTTCAATTAAAGAAGGTATGGAATTCATAAGACCTATTGTATAAGGATGTCTTGGATTTTTAAATAATTCATCTACCGGTGCATCTTCTACAACCTTTCCTGAATACATAACTATTACGTGATCAGACATTTCTGCTACTACTCCTAAATCATGAGTTATAAGCATAATAGATGTATTCAATTTATTTTTAAGTTCGTTCATAAGCTCTAATATCTGAGCTTGAATAGTAACGTCTAAAGCTGTTGTAGGCTCATCCGCTATTAAAAGCTTCGGTTGACAAGATAATGCCATGGCTATCATAACTCTTTGTCTCATACCACCAGATAGTTGGTGAGGATACTCATCTACTATTTTCTCTGCTCTAGGGATTCCAACAAGTTTTATCATTTCAATAGCTTTTTTCTTAGCTTCTCCTTCACTTAACTTTTGGTGAAGCATTAACGCTTCCATTATTTGATATCCCACAGTAAATACAGGATTTAATGAAGTCATAGGTTCTTGGAAAATAACAGAAATATCATTTCCACGAATATGTCTTAATTCATCCTCAGAAACTTTAGTAAGATCCTTTCCATCAAAAAGTACTTCTCCATTTACAATTTTGCCAGGAGGATCAGGTATAAGACGCAGTATAGACATAGCTGTTACACTCTTGCCACAACCAGATTCTCCTACAATACCTATTGTTTTCCCAGATTCAACTGAAAAATTAACACCATCTACAGCTTTAACTATTCCATCATCAGTATAAAAATACGTCTTTAAATCTTTTATTTCTAACAGCTTATCCATATTTCTATCCTCCTATCATTTAGACTTAGGATCTATAGCATCCCTTAATCCATCACCAAACAAATTAATACTCATTACCGCTAAAAATATACATACTCCTGGAGGTAACCAAAGCCATACACGATTTCTTAATATATATGCTTCTCTAGCATTTTGTATTAAATTACCCCAAGTTGGCGTTGGAGGTGTAACCCCAAGACCAAGGAATGACAATCCTGATTCACTCATTATAGCTCCTGCCATTCCCAATGTAGCACTAACTATAATATATCCTACTGTATTAGGAATTAAATGTCTCCATATAATTTTACTGTCCCTTATACCTAACGCTCTAGCTGCTTGTATAAACTCTTGTTCTCTTAATGAAAGAATTTGTCCTCTTATCATTCTTGCTAAACCTGGCCAACTTAAAAGTCCTATAATCATCATTACAATATACATTCTCTGTTGAGGCTCTACCTTAGTACCTATGACAGCAGAAATAGTAATAGCTAGTGGTAAAAATGGGAAGGACATAAATATTTCAACAAGCCTCATAAGAAGATTGTCTACCCAACCACCATAATATCCTGCTAATCCTCCAACTAAGGCACCTATAATAATCTCTATAATAACAGCAAAAAGCCCTACCTTCATAGAAACTCTTCCACCGTATAATATTCTAGTCAAATAATCTCTTCCAACTTCATCAGTTCCTAGCAAATGTTCACTAGAAGGTGGTTGATTTATTTTTGAATAATCCATTTCATATGGATTATAAGGTGTTAAAATTGGAGCAAGTAATGCAGATAAAATCATAATTATAAATATAATAAGCCCTGCAACTGCAATTTTATTTTTCTTAAACTTTCTAACAAACATCTTCCAAGGTGATAATATTTCTTGTTCTTCCTCACTATCATTTATATTTATTGGTTTTTTTTCAACTTCTAAATTTTTTTCAGTCACTTATTGCCCTCCTTCCATTAATCTACTTTAATTCTTGGATCTACTAATGCATATCCTATATCAGCTAATAAGTTACCAAGTAATGTAAGCAATGCAAAGAACATATTAAGCGCCATCATCATATTATAATCTCTCGCAGTAATAGATTCCATCATTACATTTCCAATTCCAGGCCATACAAACACAGTTTCTAATATTACTGCTCCTGAGAAAAGTCCTGGAATAGTAAAGCCTATAATAGTTACTATTGGAATCAGTGCATTTCTAAAAGCATGTTTATAAATAACTACTTTTTCTTTTAATCCTTTAGATCTTGCTGTTCTAATGTAGTCTTGATTTATTACTTCAAGCATACTAGTTCTTGTATACCTAACCAAACTTGCCATACTACCAATAGTTAATACTATAGCAGGTAATACCATGTGATGTAGTATATCTGTAACTCTAGCCCAACCTACTGCATTTTTACCTGGAGTCACCATACCATTTATAGGAAACCAATTTTGCTTAACTGAAAAGAAGTAAATTAATAATAGTCCAAAGAAGAAACTAGGCATAGATATTCCTATGATAGAAAAAACTGTCCAAAAGTTATCTGTTTTAGAATATTGTTTAACTGCACATACTATTCCTATAGGAATTGAAATTAAAAATGCTATTATATATACCACTACATTTAAAAGGAATGTATTCCATATGAATTTTGGTACAACATCTTTAACAGGCCTTCTATACATAGTTGACTCTCCAAAATCCCCTCTTATCGATTTTGTAAGCCATTTCCAATATTGTAACGGAACTGGGTCATTAAGCCCTAACTTCTCACGTTCAGCAGCTCTTTGTTCTGCTGTAGATGTTGGATCAAGTCTAGTGCTAAGTGGATCACCAGGCGCCATTTTTATAATACCAAATATTAGTATAGATATAATAAGTAGTACTGGTATCAAATTTAGTATCCTTCTTACTATATACTTAAACATGATTTCCCTCCTTTAATGTTTTAAAGCTATCCTTTATACAATATAAACCCGGTAACACCTTGACCGGGTTTATATTGTTTTTATTAGATTTTTTAGACTTTAATATATAATTTTTATTCTAATTCTATATTTAATATTACATCTCTATCCTGAATATCTTGGAATGGAGAAGTTTCAAAGTTTTTAACACGTTTATTTGCTACATCCCAACGGTTGGCTTGAGTTAAGAACATATATGGAAGTTCTTCATTTATAACTTGGGACCATTTTTTATATATTTCAGCACGTTTTTCTTGATCAAACTCTTCTCTTCCTTGTTCTAATAATTTATCATTTTCTTCATTTTTAAATCCTACAGAGTTATATCCACCTTTTTGGTCTTGACTACTGTGGAATATTTCGTAAGCATCTGGATCAACAGATAAGCTCCATGCCATATTGTATAGATCAAATTCTTGTTTTTCATATACCTTTTCAGATAGTGCTGCAAATTCCATTATATCTGCTTCTACTTTTACACCTATTTTTTCCCAGTCAGATTTTAACATTGGTATCATAGTTTCTACATATTTACTATCTGTATGAGTTGACCATACAAATTCTAATTTCTTTCCATCTTTTTCTCTTATTCCATCTTTCCCAACTTTCCAACCAGCTTCATCTAAAAGTTTCATAGCTTTATCTGGATCATATTTGTATTCATTTATTTCATCTGTATATGCCCAGGATACTTGAGATATAGGTACATTACATGTTTGTGCAAATCCTTGATAGTATACTTCTGCAAATTGATCACGATTAAATCCATAAGTTAACGCTTGACGAACTCTCTTATCTGCAAGTCTAGGATCTCTCATATTGAAACCAATATATCCATAACTATTTTCTGGATATTCAACGATATTTACAAAATCCATACCGTCTAAGATTTCCTTATTTTCACCTTTTGCTGCAACTGAAAGTTGTATATCAACTGTTCCTTTTTCAAGTTCAGAGAATTGAGTCTCTACATTAGTAAACTTAAGTATTAATTTTGAGAATTTTGGTGAGCCAAGGAAATAATCTTCATTAGCTTTAAATTCTACGTATTGTTTTGGTTCATATTTCTCAAATATAAATGGACCTGAACCCATTGGCTCAGTCATTTTAGCTTTTATTGCATCGATATCTCCTTTTTCAAATTCATAAACATGTTTTGGCATAATTCCATGACCGAAGTTCCAAATATTAGTTGATAATGCTTTTGTAAATTTAAAAGCTATAGTATGGTCATCTATCACTTCAATACCTGAAACTTTTTCAGCATCTCCCTTGTTATACTCTTCATATCCTTCAAGATCTGCTACAGCTGAAGTTCTAGGACCATCATAATTTGGATCACAAATAAAAGTATAAGTAAATTCTACGTCTTCAGCAGTTAATGGTTCCCCATCTGAAAACTTAATATCATCTCTTAAATTAAATGTATAAGTAAGATGATCATCTGATACTTCCCAATCCTTTGCTGCAAGTGGAATTGGATTTCCTTCTTTGTCATTAGTTATAAGACCGTCAAAAACTAAGTCTACTACATAACCGTCATAAGTTTCTGAATAATAACCTGGTAAAAATTCTCCCTTAGTTTCATGAGTACCTATAACTAGTGTATCTTCGGCTCCATCTCTTCCTTTTGCTGGGTTATTTGCATCTCCAGCACTTTCTTCTGTCTTCTCATCTCCACCATTTGCTGGTTTTGGTTCTTCGCTCTTACCACAGCCTGTCATTACTAATGTAAGAACTAGAACTAGAGAAAGAATTAAGCTTAACTTTCTTTTCATTAAAATAAGCCCCCTTTTTGTTATTATACTTTATTATAATTTATTAATTTAATGTATTATACCACCCATTATTAATTAATGTCAATGGATAACTAAGGTATAACACATTATAGGCAAAATTACAAAAATTTTATTTATGCATATAGTTTTATACTTATACGATATAGGGTTGTTTGAATTCTTAACTTCATAGTAGATCCAATTAAGTTTGTTTATAAATAATATTCCATATAAGTTGCAATACTCCTTTGTTTGTTTTGGTCTAATTTTGTCGAACTATTTAACTTAATTGCAACTATCCATTATTAACTATTACTTATAAATTACAAATAGTATGATAATTTTAAATTCATTTAATATAACTAATATATTCCGAATATTTTCACATAGTAGTCTTAATAGTGAACTTTTCAACTTTTAATCATAAAATTATATATTGTATATGAATATTTTTTAAATAAGGTGTATATAATTCTACTATATAAGTTTGTCCTTATCTATACGGGAAATGTCTTGTATATTTATGTATAAATATATTAGTATGTATCAAATATTAATTTTTTGTAAAGTTAAATTAATTGAATATTAATAGGTATTTCACATTTAATATACTTATTAATCATTTTTTTCAAACTATTTATACTTTTAAAATATATAAGAGGTTAAACATTTTATATTTAAATATGTTTTTCATATAAATTTAAGATGATATCGAGGTGATACCATGTAGAGTATAGAAAATGATTTAAAAAATTTATGTTTAGATTTCATTGATGTTTTACATTCGCTGGAAAAATCTAGAGACATTGCAAAAGAAGAATACGAGCAATATTCAAAACCTAAAATTGCATTTTAAAAAAAATATATAAAATCTTTATATATATAAAGATTTTATATATTACTTAATATACTTCTTTTATAATTCCTCCACCAACTACTACGTCTCCATCATAAAACACTACTGACTGGCCTTTTGTTATAGCTCTTTGTGGGGATTTAAACTCTACAATTGCTCCGTCTTTATGTGGATTAACAAGAGCTTTTGTTTCTTTCATGCTATATCTTACTTTAGCTGTTACTTCCAAGTCTTTAGGAATATTATCATAAGGAATTATATTTATATCTTCTGCATAAAGTTTCGACTTGAATATTTTATCTTCATCCCCGATTACTATTAAATTCTTTTCTGGAATTATTTTCTGAACAAAAACCTTTCTACCTACAGCTATCCCTAAACCTTTTCTTTGACCTACAGTATAATAGACTATTCCTTTATGCTTGCCTAATGTATGGCCATTTTCATCAACAAAATATCCCGGTTTTACCTTATCAGGCTCTCTATTCTTAATAAATTTCCCATGATCATCATCTGGGATAAAACATATTTCTTCACTATCAGGCTTATTGTGTACATTTAAGTCTATCTTTTCGGCTATTTCTCTTACTCTATCCTTTGTAATATTATAAAGAGGCATAAGGGTATGTTCTAATTGATATTGAGTCATATTATATAGAAAATAAGTCTGATCTTTCTTTGAATCTGCGGCTCTTTTAAGAAGATATCTATCTGTAGATTCATCTTTTTCTATATTAGCATAATGGCCTGTAGCTACATAATAGGCTCCTAAACCTTCAGCTTTTCTCAAGAACTCATCAAACTTTATATATTTATTACATACTACACATGGATTTGGAGTTCTTCCTTGTAAATATTCATCAACAAAATAATTTATAACCTTTCTTTCAAATACATCTTTAAAATTCATGACATAGAAAGGAATATCTAACTTTTCAGCTACTTTTCTAGCATCGTTTACTGAAGAAATAGAACAGCAACCACCTTCTTTTTCATCAAACTCCTCATCTTTTGGAATCATAGTCATAGTTACCCCTATCACATCATATCCTGCTTCTTTTAGAATATAAGCTGCTACAGAGCTATCTACTCCACCACTCATTCCTAAAACCACTTTCTTCTTCAAAAATTTTCACCAACCTTACTATAATAAAATATCAAATACTAATTATACCATATATTATTTTATTTATTATTTCAATAAAAAAAGAAACAAGTCATTTGACCTGCTTCCTTTTCTAACTATAAACTGAATACTACAACCAAAAGCATTTTAAACCTTTCCTTTGCATATAGTGCATGAGGAATATCTTTTGGCATAACAATTGTTTCTCCTTCTTTTACTTCAAACTTTTCTTCTCCTATAGTTATTTCTGCAATACCATCTAAAATATATACTAATGCATCTCCTGGAGCTGTATGAGAGCTAATTTCTTCTCCACTATCAAAGGCAAATAGTGTCATACTTAGTGGATCACCCTGTGCAAGTGTTCTACTGACTACAGTTCCTTCTTGATAGTCTACCAATGATTTTATATTGTATACAGTTTTAAAATCTATATTTTTTATAAGATTTCTACTCATATAAAACCCTCCCATTGATTTTTTAAAATTATTTATATGTTTTATTTTACTATCAATTCCAATATAAATACGTAACAAATGTTACAAAACTAATAAAATCTAAAAGGATAGCTAAATTTAGCTATCCTTTTTAGATTTTACATGTTATTTTCTTTCAAAGGCTAATATATAATATTTATTTCCTAAATTTTCTTCAAATTTCTTAATTTCATTTAATTCTTCATTATTTACATTTGCTAATGGTAAATCTTGTTTAACACCATTTAATGTTCTATTGTCCATGGAATTCCTCCTAGTTTTGAATTATATTTAGCCTTATTTTATTTTTTCTACAATCTATAAAAATTATTCTTAATACCAATATATATTATTTTCCACTATTGCCTTTGGTCCTAGTTCTACATCTTTCAATACCCATTTTTTAAACTCTTGAAACCCTGTCCTATCAACAATATATCCTACATGTTCTTTTCCTCCTGGTGCCTCTTTATCTATATATTTATCTACATATTCATAAGTATTTAATATTATTTTTATAATACTTTCCTCATCTATCCAAGTAATAAACTCTCTTGCAAGCCTTGGATTTTTCTTTCCTGTTCTCCCCATTATAACTAGTTTATAATATTTTTCATCACTTCTCGTCCAGGCAGACATAGGACATTTTAATATACACTCTCCACATCCAATACATTTTTCTTCATTTCTAACTACTTTATTATTTTCAAAAGATAGTGCTCCAACTACCCTTTTTTTACAGTTATCTACACAAGCTTTACATCCTATACATCTATAAGGATCATACTGCGGTTCTGTCATACCTATTATACCAAAGTCATGCATCCTAGATTTTATACAGTCATTCGGACAACCTGTAAGGGCTATTTTGACATGATAATCATTAGGAAATATCACCTCTTCAATTTTCTTTGCAAAGTTTGTAGTGTTATAATTTGCAAAAGGACATACATTATTACCTACACATGCAGATATATTTCTTGTACCTGAAGCTGGATATCCCGTATCTGGATCTATTTGGTTTATATTTAATCCTTCTATTACTGGCTGAATCTCTTTATTTACCTCATCCATATATTCCATTGGTATACCTGGTATTTCAAAACCTTGTCTAGTAGTTATATGAAGAGTGCCATTCCCATATTTTTCAGCAATATTTTTTAAAACAAGCAAATGACTTGCCTCAATATGTCCTCCTGGAACTCTAATTCTAATAGCAGTTTTTCCCCTTTCCTTTGTTACTCTAAAAGCATTTTTTTTAAGTTTTTTAGTATTTATATCCACAATAACACCTCCTAATCTACAAGTTTCATAGCCTTTGTATAATTAAATACAGGACCATCTAAACAAACATATGTATCATCTATTTTACAATGTCCACATTTTCCTATTCCACAACACATTTTTCTTTCGTATGAAACCCAAATATTTTCTTCCTCTATACCTTTATTTAAAAATTCTTGAAGTGAAAACTTTAACATGATTGGAGGCCCTACTACTATTACATTTGCTTTTTCTACATTTTCTATTTCTATATCCTTTATATATTCAGTTATAAGACCTACATTTCCATTATAATTTTCATTTCCATTATCCACTGTTAAAATGGTATTTATTTTATCTTCCCAGAATTTAAAATCGTTCTTAAATAAAATATCATCTGGTGATTTAAATCCACAAACCAATGTAATATCTTTTATTTCATTTTTATGATCTGCAAAATAATCTACAACACCTTTAACTGGAGCAAGACCAGTACCTCCTGCTGCTACTATCAATTCTTTTCCTTTAAACATATTTACATCAAATCCATTTCCATAAGGTCCCCTCATGAAAAGGTGCTCTCCGGGAAAAAATGTATGCACTACATCAGTGACTTTCCCTACTTTTCTAATAGTTAAATCCACATAATTTTCTCCTATCTCACTTACGGATATAGGGGCTTCTCCATATTTCGGAATAGACACTTCAAAAAACTGCCCTGGCTTTACATCACCCTTGAATTCCATTCTAAAAGTATAATCTATACCAGTATGGGGTACTATTTTCAAAATTTTTGATTTAAAAGGTAGGTAAACATTGTTTTCCATTTACTTTTCCTCCTTTATTTCTTGATTTAGCCTATTAACACAACAGGAAAATGATATATATTCTGGACATGCATCATCACACCTTCCACATCCTACACACATCTGATAGCCAAATCTTTTATTAAAATCATATATTTTGTGCATTACTTTAAACCTCATCCTATCTCCTTGGTTACTTCTAAAATCAAAGCCTCCAGCTACCTCAGAATAACCATCTATTTGACAAGAAGCCCATACCCTTCTTCTTTCTCCTGTTTTTTCATTATCTTTATAGAAAATATCCTGCATAGAGAAACAAGAACAAGTGCCACATACTATATTACACCTACCACAACCTATACATCTTGAAGTATACTCACTCCATATAGGTAATTTAAATATATTTATATCTAAATTATCTGGTATATTTACTTTAACTTTATTTTCCTCTATAAATTTTGGATTTATTTCAATTTCTTCTCCTATGTCAAAATACGAAGTAAAATCTTCACCTTTCACTTTAACTAATATGCCATTTCCATCTTTCTTAACAAATAAAGAATAATCCTCAGTTTTATTAGTTCCCATATTTACACAGAAACAGTTTTCAAAACTATTTTCGCATTCCATGAGCACAAAATTTATTTTTTCTCTTCGTTTTTTGTAATAGGGATCTTCTACTCCATTTTTCAAATATATCTCATCTAATCTTTTTACTGCATGTATATCACAACTTCTCAAAAACACCAATATCTTTTTATCATCCATCTCTGGTTCTATAACTTTATCTTCTGTAAAATAAAATAATGTTTGAGTTATAGGCAGTAATATCTCTTTAGGTGAGTAATAAGATTTTTTATTGAATTCTATTTCTTCTACACTATATACTTCATCATATCTAACTAAATCTGTATCTGAAAATCTACCCTTGTTTTTAAATAATTTAGGAGCATATATTCTATATTCTTTGCCTAGTTCTTTTAATACATTATTAAATTCTTTATTACTTAGATAAATCCCCATAGTTCTTTGCCTCCTTTGCCTTTTCTCTGCCATTAGCTATAAACCAATAAGTCCAACCTATAAAAATTGCACCGCCAACAAAATTCCCTATAGTTACAGGTATAAGATTTTTAAAAAGTCCAGCAAAAGAAATTGCGCCGCCATTAGGTAACATCATTGCAGTAGTAATTAATGTCATATTTGCTATACTGTGCTCAAATCCTATAGTTATAAATGCAAATAAACACCAAAATATCATTATAAGTTTTGCTGTCTCTTCTTTTAACTTAAAAAAACACCAAACTGCTAAACACACTAACATATTACAAAGTATTCCTCTAATAAATAATTCTCCAAGCCCTGCGTTAATTTTAGCCTTAGATCCATTTATTATAAAATCTGCTATACTACCTGTAGCAAGTCCTGATTGAACATATAATATGGAAAGAAGTATGCTTCCTAAAAAATTCCCTATATAACTATATATCCAAACAGATATACTATCTTTCCAAGAAACTTGCCCCTTCAACGATCCAACCATCATTATTAAGTTATTTCCTGTAAAAAGCTCAGAACCAGCTATAAGAACAAGGCTAAGTGCTATACCAAAAGATACACCCATCAAAATTTTCACTCCTGGTACATTTGCAGGTTGCAACAATCCTCCAATAGTAAAAATAAGGAGTATTCCAATTCCTACATAGACTCCTGCTAGCATAGACGATAATAAATATCCAATTTTATTATCTTGAAATAACGTTTTCTTATTTGATGCTATTGAAGATAAGTTGTTAATTTCTTGACTAAACATAATCCAATCCCTCCTTTTTACATTTATTTATAATTTAACACTTTTTAAAAAAAAGGACTGTGATAAAAATCACACTCCTCTAAAATATATAGATAATTTTTTTCTATCTTTTACTAAAATTTTTCTATCCTTATATTCAATAAGATCTTCTTTTTTTAAGTCACTCATACATCTTGAAACAGTTTCCCTTGTACTTCCTAACATATCTGCTAAATAGGTAATACTTAAATCTAAATTTATTAAGACCCCGTCTTCCATCTCTATTCCATAATCTCTGCTAAGCTTCCAAAGCTTTGCCGCTAACTTTTTATCCATTCTTATTGGAACTGTATTTTTAAGTTGCCTATACTGTCTCCTTATCTTTTTGCCCATAGATTTTATTACCTTTTGGGTTAAATCAAAGTTTTTCTCCATTACATATAAGAATGTTCCTTTATCAAAACCTATTACTGTGCTATCTTCAAAGGCTTCACAATTTATTGAAGCAGGCATATTATCAAAAATTACTTCATTAATTATTTCTCCTGAATCCAAAATATATATAATCCTCTTTTGTCCCATTTCTGAAAGTCTAAAAAGGGTCATTTTTCCTTCCAAGATCACGTAGATATTTTTTACTTCGTCTCTTTCTGAAAATAAAGATTCCCCTTTCTTCAATTTAACTCTAAAAGAAGACTCAGCTAAATAATTTATATGTTCTCTGTCCAAATCAGTAAAAAAACTTAATTTTAAAATACTTTTTTTTATGGACTCTACCATTGAAACACCCCTTTTAAAAAAATACAAAAATAAAAGAAGATTTCTCAAATGCTTATTGGAAATCTCCTTTTATCTAAATTACATTAAAATTATCATCATCTATTATTAAATCCGATGCTTCTAAAATAATATATTGTATTTCTGTTTCATTTAATTTTAAATTCTCTATTGCAAACTGTGATAAATTATATTTCATACCATCTGCTCCAAGACCGACTCCCATCATCATAGTTATAGCATCTGCTACATGGACTATAGATACTAAATCTGGATTTTCCAAAGCTTTTTCGGGTGTATGATGATATTCTATAGCTTCTACTAAATCTTTAGGAAAATTCCACTTTTGTGCTACTTTACCTCCTATTTCAGCATGATCAAATCCAAGAACTAACTTTTCTGCTTCTAAAAATGGAACCCTTTCTTCTTCAACTATTTTCACTATTTCACAATATTCATCTTGCACATAATGATTTAATATAGTTTTTCCTATATCCCTTAACAGCCCTGCAATATAAGCTTTCTCAGGATTTTCAATACTTTTTTTCTTTCCAATATATCTTGAAATAATACCACAAGTTTGAGATTGCTTCCACAAATCATTTTTTCCAAGGGCATATCCTTCCAGCTCTCCTAGAAGATATTTACTTACTGTAGAGGCCAAAGCTATACTTTTAATGGTTTGAAATCCTAATAATATTGTAGCTCTTGAAACAGTACTTATTTTCCTCGGATATCCATAATGGGTGGTATTAGCGAGCTTAAGAACTTTTGAAGTTAAACTTTGATCCTTCAATATTTCATTTTCCAAATCTTTAACTGTAGAGTCTGAATTTTCAACAATTTCTATTATCTTATTTATTCTATTTGGTAAAACTGGCATCTCTTCAACTTTTTCAACTATTCTATCCAATGTTAATTTACCCATATGCAACTCCCCGTTAATTTTATAGTATTAATAACTCTTTGCCTAACTTCAAATAAAAACTTTTCAATTTCCTCTCAACAATAATATCGACAGAAATAAAAAATAGTTAACTTATATAGATAGTTTCTGATATTAAATAAAGCATTTATATTATTCAAATTCTTGCTTTCTATTTAAGTTCAATACTAAAATACCTAGTACTACCAGAATTAATCCTACAACTAAATTGAAAGTAAAATGTTCTCCTTTAATAAAAATAGCAGATAAAGTAGCTCCAAATATAGGTATAAACAATCTATATATACTTACTTCACCTGGTTTATTATATTTTAAAATCATATACCATAATAAAAAAGCAGTAGCTGAAAGAAAAGCTGAATATAATAATAATGTAAAACTTACTTTATCAAAGGTAAGTTTAGACCCGCCCATTCCAACTTTTCCTACAATTAATAATGGTAAGGAACCAAAGAACATTTGACCTCCTGTAAGAAATACTGGTTCTATGTCTTGAGAAACATTCTTTACATATATAGTAGCAAAAGTGCTTACTAATGCAGAAAATAATAAGAAACCTTCTCCTATTAATTTAAAACTTAAATCAAAATCTTTACCTATATTAACTATAAGAATTCCTCCAAACCCTAAAATTAAACTTAAAACTTTTTGTATATTTAACTTATCATTATTATAAATAAAATGTGCCAATATAACAGTAAAAAATGTACCGCTAGCTTGGATTATAGCACTTTTTATACCTGTAGTATTAGCTACTCCTATATAGAAAAAGAAATATTGCAAAGTTGTCTGCAAAAGTCCAAGTATAATAAAAGATTTTATATGATCTTTTTTAATATTTATATTCATTTTAAAAATTAGTTTAGCTGCTAAAAATACTAATATAGAAGCCATAAAAAATCTTAGTCCTGCAAAGTATATTTTTGAATATATATCTGGTCCTTCAATTGCAAGTTTCTCATAACTAACCTTTAAAACTGGAAAAGCACTTCCCCAAAGTGCCATAGCTATAAGAGAAACTATGAGTATATTTATCTTTTTAGTAAAAAATCTTTCCATAAATATCCCCTTTCATATGTCTATTTTTAAAGTCATTATAAGCATAATACCCATTTTATCATATCTTAAAGCAAAATAGAGCTTTCAATGTTGAAAACTCTATTTTGAACACTAATATTTATTTTTATATAATCTATAGTCCTTCATCGCTTCCAATTCTTCTACAGTTACATAAGGATTTTTGTACCTTCCCCTATTTTCAGTTTTTTCACCTATTTGAATAGCTTCATTAGGACAAAACTGAATACAGCCCATACATTGTTGACAATCCATCCTCCACTCAGGTTTGCCATGGACCAATTCAATATTATCTACAGGACATACTTTTTTACATATTCCACATCCAATACATGATTCATTTACATTAAAATCTTTATCACTTGTATGAACATTTTTTATAAAACTTCTATAGAAAGGTTTCATTATTAAACCATAGAAGCTAAAATTTCTTTTTATTTCTCTTCTTTTCGATACTGCCTTTGCCATTTTTAGAATATCACTGTTTGCATCTCTAATTATTTCTTTTCCCTCTTCTTCAGCTTTCATTTGAAACTTTTTTACATAATTATCGGGCATAGTAATATAAAAGTTTCCATTTAATCTTCTTCTTTTTTGCTTAAGTATCTTATCTATTTGAGCCATTGCTTGTCCATTGGATCCTCCTCTTGTACAAAGAGCAAATATATAAGCATCTTTTTTAATATTTATCTTCTTTAAAAATCTAATCACTATTTCAGGAAGCCCTCCATAGTAAAGAGGAAATGCAATTCCTACATTGTCATAAGGACAATTTATCTCTTCTTCTTTTATAAGGCTTGGAATAGGTATAAGATCTGCTCCATTTATGTACCTGGCCAATTTTTTTGCCGCAAAATAAGAATTTCCTGTTCCAGTAAAGTAGTAGATACAAGTTTTCACTTTAAATACCCCCATTTTTTTTATAAATCCATTTTTATCTCACTATTTTTAAACCGCTACTCTCATGGTTTTCTAGAACTTCCCTATATCTTTTCTCACCGTAACAGAATTTTCCCTATTTTCTCCTTTATCAAAATCCATATTTTAAAATATCGTTGTATAATTCCCCATCTAATCTATCATACAATTATTTCCACTACTTGTCTAATGTCTTTCGCTATATTTTTATATAGTTCTATAGTTTCACTTTCATATAAATAGTATAAAAAACTTTAATCTTAATGTTGAACATGAACTTTAACTTATTTATTAAAAGTTAGTGACAAGCTCATCTTTTAATACTTTAAGTTTACTTAATTCTGTTAATCTTCATCTTTAACTTTAAACACTTTTTAATATATACTAAAAAGTATTTCATTAAAATATCATTCTTTAAAAAAGAAAATTATTATCTAAAATATACAGTTGTCAATTACACAATAATTTATATATAATATACTTGTTTTGTTTTTATAAATTTAAAAACATAGGAGGAAAAAATGAACTTAAACATTATTTTTCAAGACAGAGATATATTAGTAGTAGAAAAGCCACCAAAAGTTCCTTGTCAAAGCGACAAAACAAATGATACTGACCTTATATCTATGTTAAAAAAGCCAAATCTTAGACTTGTTCATAGATTAGACCGTCCTGTTGGAGGAATTATGGTATATGCAAAAAATAAAAAATCTAATTCAAATTTATCTAGACAAGTCTCAGAACATAAACTTTATAAAGAATATCTTGCAATAGTTTGCGGAGAACCTGAAAATTCTAAAGAAGAGTTAAGAGATTATTTAAAAAAATTAAGAACTATTAATATGAGTAAAGTAGTAGAAAAAGATACAAGGGGTTCTAAAGAAGCAATACTTGAATACGAAGTTTTAGAAACTATTAAAACAGGACTAGATGGAACTATTAGTTTACTTAAAATAACTTTAAAAACAGGTCGCCATCACCAAATAAGGGTACAACTTTCTCATGCAAATCTACCTATATGGGGAGATAGGAAATATAACAAAATATTTATGAAGAAAAAGGGATGGACACAAATTGCCCTATGGTCACATAAAATTGGTTTCATCCATCCTGTTAGCAAACAATTTTTAACTTTTTCATCTCTTCCTTATGATGAATATCCTTGGAATATTTTTGATATGAATAACTTAGGAAAAGATAAATGATATTGAAAAAGCCACCACTTTCAAAATAGAGTGATGGCTTGATTATTCCTATTTATTCATTGCAATGACCTTCATGTTGATGTTCAGTACAAACGCTTCCTGTAGATTTAAGTTCTCCCTTTAGATATCTGTCTACTATATCATCAGATGCGCCTTGAGCTCCTACTACTACTTCGATACCATTTTCATTGAAAAGCTCTTGAGCATGAGCTCCCATACCTCCAGATATTATTACATCTGCCTTTTGCTCTTTTAAAAAAACTGGTAAAAATCCTGGCTTATGTCCTGGATTTGGTACAAATTTTTTGTCTAATATCTTATTATCATTAACATCGTATATTGTAAAACCTTCACAATGCCCAAAATGACCACTAACTAATTTACCTTCATTTGCAACTGCTATCTTCATTTTCATTCCTCCTAAAATATTATTTTTTTAATATTTGACCACATTTCTTCAATGGCTATTTTAGCTATACTATTTTCATAATAAGTTATTGGTTTTAATTCATTTATAGACTTCATAACCATGTCATCATATGGAATCTTTCCTATAAGTTTTAATCCTTTTTCTTCTATATATTTTTCAATTTCATTACTCATATCTTCATTTATATCATATTTATTTATAGATACTAAAACAAGTACTCCAAAATGTTCACATAAAGATACTACTCTTTTAAGATCTTCAAGTCCTGATTTGGTTGGTTCTGTAACAATTAAAACTACATCACTACCAGTAATTGAAGCAATAACTGAACAACCTATACCTGGTGATCCATCTATTATAGTTAGTTTTTCTTTTTCAGAAAACTCTTTACTATTTTTGCGTAGAAAAGTTATAAGCTTGCCAGAAGCATCACTTCCTATTTCCATTTCAGCTCTAGATATAATTCCTTCATCTGTTTTAGTTATAAATGTATCTGCAGCTTTTTCATCTTTTAATTTTATTGCATTTTTTGGACATATAAGAGTACAAGCTCCACAACCTTCACAAGCATAAGGGTCTATCTCTAGGTCATGGATAGCATCGAACTTACATACCTCTTCACATTTACCACATTTTATACATTTTGCTTTATTAATAGATGCTATCTTACCTCCAACGAACTCTCCTTTTTTTATATCAGCTCCATCATAAAATAAATAAAAATTAGAAGCTTCCACATCACAATCTACCCTTACTACATTTTTTGCAAGTTCTGAAAGGGCTGTAGCAATAGTAGTTTTACCAGTTCCACCTTTACCACTTAAAACTACTAACTCCATGCTATCACCTTCTTTATTCTCTCTGCTAATTCATCAAATATATATTTCTGATTTAAATCATCGTATAAAATTTCTCCTTTTGAATATATCTCTGCTATATCTTTACTATATGGTATAGCACCTATAATTTTTATATTATTTTCCTTACAGTATTTTCTTATTATATTTTCTTTTCCGTCATCCTTGTTTATAATTATTCCATAATCAATATTAAACATTTTCACAACTTCAACTGCCATATCTAAATCATGTAGTCCAAATTTTGTAGGTTCTGTAACCAATATTGCACCATTGGCATACTTCAATGCATTTACTACATTACAAGAAGTCCCTGGAGGACAATCTATAATATTTAAACCTTCTAATAAATTATCTAACAGTTTATTTATAATAGGTACGGCCATTGGTTCTCCTATATCTAAAACTCCTCTTGCACAATTTATATCTTTAGACTTGCCTTTTTCAATAGTACCTGTTTTTCGCTTTTTATATTTTAGTGCCCCATGATTGCAAGCAATTTCACAAGCGCCACAACTATGACATAGTTTTTCAAATAACATAATATCATTATTTACTTTAGCTAAAGCATTAAATTGGCATGCATTAACACAAGAACCACAAGATATGCATTTATTACTATCAATATATGGATAATCTACTAAAACCTTTTCAACTTCATCTATTTTAGGTTTTAAAAACAAAAATCCATTAGGCTCTTCTACATCACAATCTACGTAATTTGATTTTAAGGCCAAAGCAAGATTTGTAGATACAGTAGTTTTTCCAGTTCCTCCTTTTCCACTAAGTACTGCAATATTCATTGTTTTCCTCCTTCAATTTTACATACCATGATGGGCAGGTCCTGATTCTTTTAATTCTAAAAGTTCACCTTTCTTATATTTTTCTATTGCATCTTTTATTGATATAGCCTCACTTTTAAAAACTTTAATGTCAGCTTTATTTATTATATTGAAAGCATTAGGACCAAGTTTACCTGTAATAATCACATCTACATTTTCGTCAATCAGTTGTTGAGATGCTGCTATGCCAGCCCCTCCCTCAGACGTTAGCCCCTTATTTTCTATTGATTCAAAATCACTTTTTTCTATATCATAAATTATAAAATAACTACATCTTCCAAATCTTAAATCTAAAGTACTATCTAGATCTTTCCCATTAGATGATAATCCTATCTTCATATGTATACCTCCTATTTTCTATTCTGACCAATATATAATTGGCATATGCTAATTATATATTAATACTATACCTATTTATTGTCAAATATATTTTAATATAAAAAACTGTATCAAAATAATTTAAATTATTTTGATACAGTTTTTTTAGGCTATATAATATTATCAGTTTCTTTTTTTTCACGTCTTTTAATTAAAATACTTGATATGAAAGCAGTTAAAGGTATAGTTAATACTAAACCAATACTTCCTGATATAGAACGAATCACTTCTGTAGCAATAATATCTAAATTTAATACTTTCATTAGTGAAGTTTCATAAGCCATAAACAACAATAATAAAGGTATAGAGCTTCCTGTATATGCAAGAATTAAAGTATTAGTCATAGTTCCCATTACGTCTTTGCCCACATTCATTCCAGCGGAAAATAATTCTTTCCTCGTTAATTTTTTATTTGCGTTATAAACTTCTTCTATTGATGAAGAAATAGAAATACCTACATCCATTACAGCTCCAAGAGAACCTAAGATAATCCCTGAGAACAATAAACTATTAAAATTAAAATTTACTTCTTGAGGAATATATGTAAGCATCATGGCTTCTTCACTGCTAAGACCTGTTAGTTTTGCCTTAGTACCTATATAATAAGCTATAACACCTGCTATAAGAACACCCCCACTTGTTCCTAAAATAGCCGCAATACTTTTACTATTTATTCCACTAATAATAAACATTGTTATAACTGTAATGCCTATAGAAATTAGAATAGTTAAAGGAATTGGATTCCTTCCTTTCAGTAACATAGGTAATAATATTTTTAAAATAGCAAACATTGTAATACCAAGACTAAGTACAGCTTTTAACCCTTTCTTTCTGCCTATAACAATAATTAATAATATAAATATAATAGATAAATAGACAATATAATTTTGACGAAAATAATCTGTTATATTTATAGATAAATTTCCATCTTCAAATTCTTCAATGGAAATAACAACTTTATCCCCTTTTTTTGCTACAATATTATAAAAATCATTATCAGATTGATGATTTTCAATATCTACTATTTTGTTTTTATATTTTCCACTAATTATTTTTACTTTTACTTCCTGAAATTTTTCTACAAATCCTTCTGAATTAGTATTTTCTTTTATTTCACTAGCTTCAAGTACCAGACCAGTTTCCATATCCATTTTAGGTTCATTTAGTGATTCACTATGAACAAAATTTAAAGATAGAATAAATATTAATAATACCGTAACATATAATAATTTTTTCATATTCAACCTCCTAATAAACAAATATTTCCTATATTGTAACATTTATTGTTGTTCTTCTCAAAATAATAAAAGCTAGAGGTATAGATACAGATTAATCTATTTTCTCTAGCTTAATTAATTTTTCCCGGGAAATATTTCTTTTATTGCCTTATAGTTTGTCCAATTATTAGTTTTCAGGAGTTAAATTAGCTTAATTTGTAACAACAATTTCATTTCCTAATCTTTCTTCTATTAACTCTGCAAGTTCTTTAGCCACTTTGTATATTTTTTCTTCATCTTTTCCTTCTATCATAACCCTAACCAATGGCTCTGTTCCTGATGGTCGTATAACTACTCTGCCTTCACCATGGAACATCTCTTCTATCTTTTCTATTTCTGTTTTTATAATTTGATCTTCTAAATAAGAATTTTTAAGTTCATTTTTTACCTTTGCATTTATAAGAACTTGTGGAAAAGTTGTCATTAAACTATTCAGCTCCGACATTGTTTTACCTGTTTCTACCATTACTGAAGTTAATTGCAATGCTGTTAAAAGTCCATCTCCTGTAGTATTATGTTCTAAGAATATAATATGTCCTGACTGCTCTCCACCTAAGACATATTCACCTTTAAGCATTTCCTCTATTACATATCTATCTCCAACTTTAGTCTTTACAATATTCATTCCGTTTTCATTAAGATATACATCTAATCCCATATTGGTCATAACAGTTCCTACTACTACATTATTTTTTAATTTATTTTTTTTCTTAAGTTGATTTCCACATATAGCAAGTATATGATCACCATCTACTATATTTCCTTCATTGTCTACAGCTATAAGTCTGTCTGCATCTCCATCAAAGGAAAGACCTATATCTGCTTTTGTTTCTAAAACTAAGTTTTGAGCCATTTTAGGATTAGTTGAACCACAGTCAACATTAATATTTACTCCATTTGGTTCATCATTTATAACTACAACTTCCGCATTTAACCTTCTTAAAAGCTTTGGTGCAGCTTCTGATACAGCACCATTTCCACAGTCTACCGCTATTTTCAAACCATTAAAATCTACATTTATAGTTTGTCTCAAATAGTCTATGTATTCATCTACACCATTTTCGACTACTATTTTTGTTCCCACTTTTCCACCTATAGGTCTATAATCTATTTCTTTATTTCCCAAAACAATATTTTCTATTTCTTCTTCTATATCATCATTTAGTTTATATCCTTTTTCATTAAAAAACTTAATACCATTATATTCAACAGGATTATGGGATGCAGATATTACTACTCCACTTAGTGCACTATGTTTCCTAGTCAAATAGGCTACTGCTGGAGTGGGTATTACACCAACACTTATTACATCTAATCCTACAGAACATATACCTGCAACTAATGCTGCTTCTAACATATCACCGGATTTTCTTGTATCTCGGCCTACAACTATTGAACCATTTCTTCCCTTTGAAAGAACAAAGGCTCCTGCTCTTCCTATTTTAAAAGCTAATTCTGGTGTTAGATCTTTATTTGCTATACCCCTAACTCCATCAGTTCCAAATAATTTTCCCATTTTTTTACCTCCCACTAAAAAATGTAACAACAATTATAATACCACAAGATTTTTTTATGCACAAATATTTTTTATTCTTAATTTATGATTTTTTAGAATATTTTTTCTGCGCTAACTTAAGTAATTTTTCTTTTTTGTTTATAGATGGATTTTCCATAACCTTTTCCAAAAGATATTCTAATACTTCACCTATAATTTTTCCTTCTTTAAACCCTATTTTTAATAAATCATTTCCATTTATATCTAATTGATTTGTATCAAAAGCTTCCCTTTTATCTAAAATACTATCTACTCTTTTTTCCATATCTAGAATATGTTCTATAGAGGCATATTCATTGGAGCATTTCCTATCTGCTTTTTGTAGTTCAAATAGATCGTATATATTTTCTACTCCTACTCTTCTTATAAGTTTTTTTAATCCTTTATCTTTAAACCTAGCATGATGAGTCATATGCTCACTGACTAGTATGGTTACTTCCTCATTGAGTTTATGAGGAGCTTTCATCCTCTCTAAAGCCTGTTTTGCTATTTTAGCTCCAACTTTATCATGTCCATAGAAATGTCCAATTCCCTTTTCATCTATTGAAATAGTATGAGGTTTTCCCATGTCATGAAAAAGAGCTGCAAGTCTTACCTTTAATATAGGTGGTGAATTATCAATAGCACAGAGAATATGATTATAAACATCTTTATTATGATGAGGATTTTGTTGATTAAATCCTATACTAGGAATTATTTCAGGTACTATTATATCTAATAAACCTATTTCTCTCATAAGTTCTATTCCTTTAGAAGGTTTAGAACTCAAAAGTATTTTAAAAAATTCCTGATTAATCCTTTCCATACTTACATTAGAAATATTAGAGCCATATTCCTCTGCTGCTTTTAAGGTTTCTTTTTCTATCTCAAAATCTAATACTGTAGAAAATCTTACAGCCCTAAGTATCCTTAAATAATCTTCTTTAAATCTTTCTTTAGGATTTCCAACAGAACGAATAATCTTTTTTTCTAAATCTTTCACTCCATTAAATGGATCAACTATACCAGTTTTTTTATTATAAGCTATAGCATTTATAGTAAAATCTCTTCTAGAAAGATCATCTTCAATAGCTGGAACAAATTTAACCCACTCTGGTCTTCTTCCATCTAAATAATTTCCTTCTGTTCTAAAAGTTGTAACTTCTACTTCTTCTTTATCTAAAAGAATCTTAATTGTCCCAAACTCTTTACCAATATCAATGGTTTTATTATCTTGAAAAATATTCTCTATATCTTCAGGCTTAGCATTGGTAGCTATATCAAAATCATTAGGCTCTTTTCCAAGTAAAATATCTCTAACAGATCCTCCCACTATATAGGACTCAAATCCACTTGATTCTAATTTATCCAATATAAATATAATATAATTTGGTATATTAATTTCCATAAAATTCTTCAACATCCTTTCCCAATATTTTTAGTATATCATATCTATTATGGGAATAGGAAAAAGATTATATACAAGAAAAGGCCTTGAAAAAATTTCAAAGCCCTTTCTTATTATCCTGCAAATTGTTTAAATAATAAGGTTGCATTATGCCCTCCAAAGCCGAATGAATTAGATAATGCATATTCTATATCTTTAAATACTGATTTATTTGGAGTATAATCAAGATCACATTCTGGATCAGAAGTTTCATAGTTTATAGTTGGAGGAATCATACCTTTTATTATTGAAAGTAGCGTCGCTATAGCTTCAATACCTCCTGAAGCTCCTAATAAATGGCCTGTCATAGATTTTATTGAACTAATTGAAATTTTATTAGCATATTCTTTAAATACTTCTTTTATTGCTAAAGTTTCTAATTTATCACTACTATAAGTACTTGTCCCATGAGCATTTATATAATCTATTTCTTTATAGTCTATCTTCCCATCTTCTAATGCAATCTTCATAGATTTTGATACAGAATCTACCTTTGCATCTAAATCTTTGTTATTTCTTATATCTGTATTTATATAATGGGAATCTGATATAGTGCCATATCCTACAACCTCTCCATATATATGAGCTCCTCTTTTTATAGCATGTCCTAACTCTTCTAAAATTAATATTCCAGCACCTTCACCTACAACAAAGCCATCTCTATCTTTATCAAAAGGTCTACTCGCCTTTATAGGCTCATCATTTCTTTTAGACAAAACTCCCATTGAACTAAGACCTGCTATGGATATAGGACTTATTGCTGCTTCACTTCCTCCTGTTACTACTATATCGCAAACGCCATTTTGAATCATTCTAAAAGATTCACCAATTGCATGAGTTCCTGATGCACAAGCTGTAGTCATTGTAAAACTAGGTCCTTTAAATCCAAAATTCATAGATATTTGTCCAGGTCCCATGTTTGAAATTATCATAGGTATAAATAAAGGCCTAACCCTTTTATTTCCCTTCTTTAAATATCTTGTATGCTCTAATTCTGCTGTACCAATACCTCCTACTCCTGATCCTAATATTATTCCTACCCTTTCCTTGTCTATCTTTTCTAAATTTAAATTACTATCATCTATAGCTAGTTGTGTACCTGCTACTGCGAACTGACTAAATCTATCCATTCTTCTTGCTTCTTTTTTTTTCATATAGTCTTGGGGATAAAAATCTTTTACTTCTCCTGCAATTTTATTTTCATAGCCTTCCACATCAAAATTGGTTATACAAGATATACCTGATTTACCTTCTATAAGGGACTTCCAATAATTTTCTTTCCCAATCCCTATAGGTGTCACAGGTCCCAAGCCCGTTACAACAACTCTTTTCACTATTTATACCTCCCACCTACTACTTATCTTTAAATATTTATTTCTATATAATTAATATATAGTTGAATTATATATTTTCAATTTGAATAATTTTATAGTTTATAATATAATGAAAAATTAAAGTACTATTAATTATACTTCAAGAAATAGTATATATTATTTTTTTATAAAACTCAACTTTCTCTAAAATACATAAGTGAGGTGGATTTATGTCCAATATGTTAAATATAAATGATATTAAAGAAATTCTTCCCCATAGATATCCTTTTCTTTTGGTAGATAAAATTAATATAGTATCTCCAGGTGAAAAAGTCATAGGATATAAAAATGTAACTATAAATGAACCTTTTTTCCAAGGTCATTTTCCCCAGGAACCTGTTATGCCTGGAGTATTGATAATAGAAGCTATGGCACAAACTGGAGCAGTACTAGTTTTAAGTGAAGAAAAATTTAAAGGTAAAACTCCTTATTTTGTTGGTCTCAATAAAGTAAAGTTCAGAAAAAAAGTTATACCAGGAGACACTTTAAAAATGGAAGTAGAAACAGTGAGAATGAGGAGCTCTATGGGGGTAGGAAAAGCTAAAGCTTATGTTGAAAATAAGCTAGTTGCTGAAGGAGAATTAATGTTTGCAATAGGATAAAAAAGGCAGTCTAAAAATATATTTTTAGACTGCCTTTTTTTATTTATCATATTTTTTAAATATTATAGTCCCATTATGTCCACCAAATCCTAATGAATTAGATAAAGCATATCTTACTTCTCTATCTACTGGTTTATTTGGAGTATAGTCAAGATCACATTCTGAATCAAAAGTTTCATAATTTATAGTTGGAGGAATTTTACTATTTTCTATAGCAAGTACTGATGCTATAGCTTCAATACCTCCTGCAGCTCCTAATAAATGGCCTGTCATAGATTTTGTTGAACTAATTGAAATTTTGCTAGCATGTTCTTTAAAAACTTTCTTTATAGCTAAGGTTTCTAATTTATCATTATAATAAGTACTAGTTCCATGAGCATTTATATAATCAACTTGAGTATAGTCAACTTGTCCATCTTCTAATGCAATTTTTATGGAGTTTGCTGCTCCTGTCGCTTCTGGATCCGGGGCAGTAATATGATATGCGTCTGATGTAGCACCATATCCTACAACCTCTCCATATATATGAGCTCCTCTTTTTAGAGCATGTTCTAATTCTTCAAGGATCAATATTCCTGCTCCTTCTCCTATGATAAAACCATCCCTATCCTTATCAAAAGGTCTACATGCCTTTTCAGGTTCTTCATTTCTCGTTGACAATGCTCTCATTGAACTAAAACCTGCTACAGCTATAGGAGATACTGCTGCTTCGCTACCTCCAGTTACTACTACATCACAAGTCCCAGTTTGTATTAGTTTGAATGATTCACCAATTGCATGAGTTCCTGATGCACAAGCTGTAGTTATAGTAAAACTAGGTCCTCTAAAATCATATAACATAGTTATATGTCCTGGACCCATATTAGCAATCATCATTGGTATGAAAAACGGGCTTACTCTTCGAGGACCTTTTTCAACAAGTTTGGAATGTTCTTTTTCTAAAGTTTCAATTCCTCCTACTCCTGATCCTAATATTACTCCTACCCTCTCCTTATCTAAACTATCTATATCTATCTCACTATCTTCTACAGCTAACATAGCTCCTGCAACTGCAAACTGACTAAATCTATCCATCCTTTTTGCTTCTTTTCTTTCTATATAATTTTCTGGATTAAAGTCCTTAACTTCTCCTGCTATTTGACTAGCATGATTTTCTGGATCAAAATTGGTTATTCGAGATATTCCAGATCTGCCCTCCATAAGGGATTTCCAGTAGTTTTCTTTTCCAATTCCTATAGGTGTTATAGGTCCTAGTCCTGTTACAACTACTCTTCTCAATTGTATATCACCCCATATTATTAAGCTATTTTTTCTTCTATATATTTTACTATATCTGCAATATTTTTAAATTCTTCTGCATCTTCATCTGGAATTTCAATATCAAATTCATCTTCAATATCCATCATTACTTCTACTGCATCTAGTGAATCAGCTTCTAAATCATCCATTATAGAAGTCTCCATAGTTATAGTTTCTTCATCCTCAATTTCTAATTGTTCACAAATAATTCCTCTAATAGTTTCAAAGATTTCCATAATTATTCCTCCTCTAATATTTTTTACATTAACATACCACCATCAACATTTATTATTTGACCTGTAATATAGTTTGCCTTTTCACTACATAGAAATACTACAACATTAGCTATATCTTCTGGTTTTGCAAATCTATTTAAAGGTATCAATTTAAGGGATTGCTCCTTAATATCTTCACTTAAAACTTCTGTCATATCTGTTTCCACAAATCCCGGAGCCACTCCATTAACATTTATTCCTCTACTGCCTAATTCTTTAGCAATGGACTTTGTAAATCCAATAACTCCTGCTTTTGAAGCACTATAATTTCCTTGACCTGCATTTCCAGATATTCCAACAACTGAAGCAATATTTACAATCTTTCCATGTCTTTTTTTCATCATTCCTCTGACAACTGCTTTAGTACATAAATATACACCTTTCAAGTTTGTATTAATTACTTTATCCCAATCTTCTGACTTCATTCTTATAAGAAGATTATCTTTTGTGACTCCTGCATTATTTACTAATACATCAATAGAATCAAATTGACTCTTAATCGTTTTCATCATACTCTTAACATCTTCTTCCGATGAAACATCGGCTTTAATAGCCAGCCCTTTGACTCCATTTTTTTCTACTTCTTTGATCACCTCCTTAGCTTTTTCTTCATTACTATTATAAGTAATAATAACATTGGCTCCTTCTTTAGATAATTCTATAGCGGTAGCTCTTCCAATCCCTCTAGAGCCCCCAGTAACTAAGGCATTTTTCTCTTTTAAAATCAATATTTAAACCTCCTTACCAAAAAAATCACATACCTTTTCAAATCCTGAAAGATTGCTTACACTAAAAACATTTACTTCTTTATTTAAAGGTTTCGCTATTCTTTTTATAAATCCTTTTAAACTTTTACCTGGTCCAATTTCAACAAAGGTATCTACTCCATTATCTAACATATAGATTATGGAATCACACCACAGTACTGAATTACTCACTTGTCTTACAAGACTTGACTTAACTTCTTCTTTATCTCTAAGAGGTTTTGCATCTACATTAGTAATAACTATTTTCTCTAAATCATTTACTTTTACATTTTCTAAATCTTTCTTTAGCTTTTCACCAGCCGGTTCTAATAAACTTGAATGGAATGGTGCACTTACTGGTAAATGTACAGCTTTTTTAGCTCCTAATTCTTTTGATTGAGATACAGCTACCTTTAATGGCTCTACTTCTCCTGATATAACAATTTGTTCAGGACTGTTATAATTCGCTATATCAACAACACCATAATTTCTCGCTTCTTTAATAGCTTCTAATATTTTAGATTTCTCTAGCCCTAAAATAGCTGCCATTCCACCTTTACCTTCTGGTACAGCTTCTTGCATGTATTTACCCCTATTTTTAACTAAGTTTACTGTTTCATTAAAATCAAGAGCATTTGCTTCAACTAATGCTGTATATTCTCCTAAACTTAAACCTGCTGTATAATCACAATTTATTCCTCTTTCTTCAAGAGCTTTTAATATGGCAACACTAGTAGTAAGTATTGCAGGTTGAGTGTTCTCTGTTTTAACAAGTTCCTCCTCTGTTCCTTCAAAACATATACTTTTTATATCAGTTCCTAAGCTTTCATTTGCAGCTTCAAATACTTCTCTAGAAACAGAAAAATTATCATAAAAATCCTTCCCCATTCCTACAAATTGTGCTCCTTGACCAGGAAAAACAAAAGCTACTTTTCCCATTTTACTCACCTCTTTTAAAACTATACAACTTATTAAGTTCTTTTTCTGCATCTTTTATAATATCATTTATAATTTCTTCACAGGATTTTATATCTTTAATCATGCCTGAAATTTGTCCAGCCATTAAAGATCCATTGTCTATATCTCCCTCTTTTACAGCCAATCTCAATCTACCTGCTCCTAATTCTTCTAATTCTTCAAAAGGAACTTCTTCTTTTTCTAATTTTATATACTCTTTAGAAAATCTATTTTTTATCACTCTTACTGGATAACCTGTGCTTCTTCCTGTTACTATTGCATCTCTATCTTTTGCTTTCACAATTTTCCTCTTATAATTATCATGAGCTATACACTCAGTAGAACAAACAAATCTAGTCCCCATTTGTATTCCTTCAGCTCCTAAAGAAAGGGCCGCTAAAAAACCTCTCCCATCTGCAATTCCTCCTGCTGCAATAACTGGAATATCTACAACATCTACCACTTGTGGAACTAAAGACATAGTAGTTAACTCCCCAATATGTCCACCAGCTTCTGTACCTTCTACTATAAGTGCATCTGCTCCTTGCCTTTCCAATCTTTTTGCCAAAGCAACTGAAGGAACTATAGGAACAACCTTTATTCCATTACTTTTGAATTTATCCATATATTTGCCAGGATTTCCAGCCCCTGTAGTAACAACAGGAACTTTTTCTTCACAAACCAATTCTACTATATCTTCAGCAAAAGGAGACATAAGCATTATATTTACACCAAAAGGCTTATCTGTATTTTTCTTTAACTTTTTTATTTCATCTCTTACAACTTCCACAGGTGCAGCTCCTGCAGCAATGACTCCTAATCCTCCTGCATTTGATACTGCTTGAGCTAATTCATGGGTTGCTACCCAAGCCATTCCTCCTTGTATAATTGGACACTCTATGTCTAAAATATCACATATCTTTGTATTAAACATATACACCATCCTTTATTTATTCCATTTCAATAGTACTGATGCCCAAGTAAGTCCTGCACCAAAAGCTACGAATAAAACTATATCATCTTTTTTTATGTAACCTTTGTGGAAAGCTTCATCTAAAGCAATGGGTATTGAAGCAGATGATATATTCCCATATCTATCTAAATTTACATATACTTTATCTCTTTTTATCTTAAGCCTCTTAGCTGCAGATTCAATAATTCTTATATTTGCCTGATGAGGAATAAGATAATCAATAGCTTCCAAAGGAATATTTGCTTTTTCTAAAGCCCTTTTAGATGCTTTTTCCATAGATCTTACTGCAAACTTAAAAACCTCTCTTCCATCCATATGTACATAATGGAGTCTTTTATTTACAGTTTCAATTGATGCAGGATTTAGAGAACCTCCTGCCGGTTGAGTTAAGAAATGTCCATTTGCTCCGTCTGCTCCTAAATCATAAGAAAGTATACCTTTTCCATCTTCACATCTCTGTAAAACACAAGCTCCTGCACCATCCCCAAAAAGTACACAGGTATTCCTATCTTTCCAATCTAATATTCGAGATAATATCTCAGCTCCAACAACTAAAACTGTGTCATATGCTCCAGTTGCTATAAAATTAGAGCCTATAGCCAGCCCATATAAAAAACCTGAGCACCCAACTGATATATCAAAAGCACTGGCATTATTTGCTCCTATATTCTTCTGCACAATACATGCAGTAGAAGGAAATGCCATATCAGGTGTAACTGTTGCCACAAGAATCAAATCTATATCTTCTGGCAAAATATTTGCATCCCTAATAGCTTTTTTTACAGCTTCTGTGCACAGGTCTGAAGTTGCTATATCTTTCTTTGCTATCCTTCTTTCACAAATCCCTGTTCTAGTCCTTATCCATTCATCTGAAGTATCTACTATCTTGCTTAAATCATCATTTGTTACTATTTTTTCAGGAACATAACTTCCTACCCCTGAAATTCCTACAGAATATATAGTATTCAATATATACACCTCCAAACCTACTAATAGCAACATATACAGCATACATGGTCATTAAACTTATATATTGCCTTCAACTTACAAGAAATAGTATATATTAAATAAAAAGTTTTTTCAATTTCTTTTTTTCCAGAATACCCCATGGCCTGAATTACATTTTAATATATCTATAACAAGATATTAACTATTTTAGATAATAGCTTTAATTTTCCCCATCAATATCTTTTAAAACTTCTTTATTCTCCCTAACTGTAGTACCAATAACCTCCAATATTTTAACTCTCTTAATCCTATTTTTTTATTTATAATTCTTCCAGTTATATTATAACATATATAGTAATTTATAATTAATAATTAAATTGAATGTGCTTAACTAAGCATAAAAATAGGCTGTTTAAACAGCCTATTTTTAAATTAATTTTATACTACTGATTTTTTTTCATTATTTTTAATTATTCTATCTATTCTTTCTCTTTCTGATATAACTCTTCCTTCTCTAGTGTCATAAGGATATAGTGCTCCATTAACTAAACGAGTAGTTAATTCTCCTTTTGCGGCCGAGTTTCCCTTAAATTGTGGAGTATCTAATAGTCCTATTTCAACTGCTCTTGCTAAGGTTTCTACATCTGATAATGGATCTTTTACTGTAGGATTTAAAACTTTAATTGCCTCTAGTATTAAATTAGCTTCTTCTATAAGTTCTTTTTTCCTCTCCTCTACTATTAAATTTTTAGTCATATCAACTGTACCTAAGAATTCGTTCCTTATTACACCTCTAACTATTTTACAAGATTCTATTATTTCTTCTGCTCCAGCTGCATGATGTGCTTCGCAATATCCAACTACATGATATATATGAGGTTTTATAGCCATAGCTAGATAAGCTGATGAAGCTAATTGACCTTTAGCTTGGTTTAAGTCTGCCGGGAAACTTGCTAACCCTGCTCTTGCCTGTCTATATGTTCTAAAGTTTTCATCTTCCAAACTTTCTACCAATTCTATTTTTGCAAGCATCTTAGCTAAATCCATTTGCGGAGACATAAATGCAGGTACATTAAACATATATTGTGATACATAGTCCTTTACACCCATTTTTTTAGCATTATAAGCAGCTAAATAAGCAGCAGCCACTCCTATAGCATCATGTGCATCCCTTAAACTCCAATGATGAGGATCATTTACCTCTACAGGAATATCTCTATCTCCATGCCATTTCATTACTTGTTGATTTTCTTTAATGGCTTCTCTTAGAGTCCTAGGTCCTCTTTTATCTAAATCACTGTACCAAAATAATGGTACTGCACACCACGCATTATCAATGGTCTTTTTTAGCATTTCAGCAAAGGGTAACAAATTTTTAGTCCCACTATAACATCTTAGTAAAGGATAATTACCTACTTGGGCTGCTTCATAAAGTTTATTAAAATCTTCACTACTTCTCAGAGGCACCCCTCCAGCTCCATCTAATCTATGATCCATTTTATCTTGTTCAAAAAAATATTCCTGAGCATTTTGATCCGGTGCAATTGATATAACATCTAATACTTCTGCTTTTGCTATTTTTTCTATTGCTTCAGTTGTTTTTTCTAAAGATGGAAGGCCTAAGTGATGTCTAAGTATTGGATAAGGATATTTAGAATTAATTCTAGTAATAAGATCTTTTGGATAGAACTCTTGTTTTTTATAATCCTTTCCCTTTAGGTAAGCTATCACTTCATCTATATCTTCTGTTCCATAAAAGATCTTGTGAAAAATCCCACTTTTTTCTGCAATTTTTGCAGTAGGCTCTGTACCACCAAACATCCATTTTACATTATTTATATTCTGTCTTTCTATTTTTTCTTTTAGTTCAATAAGTATTTCTTCTAATGGTTCAGGAGTAAGTCTATAACTTAAAGCTACAATATCTGGATTTAATTCTAATATCTTTTCTATAACTTTATCTATAGAAAGCGCAATACCTAAAAATTCTGTCTCATAACCTTCTTTTTCAGCTAATGTTAAAAAATTCATCGTTCCTGCCACATGAACACAGTTTCCTATAGTGCCAGCAATTATTCTCTTCATTATGCCACCACCCCTTTTTCTTTAGTAACTATACCAGTTTGAGCAAAATTGTGTATTTCATCTAAGTCTAATCCATCAAGACCAAGATGTTCAACTGTCCTACCACTATTCCAAAAATCTTTCCCTGTCATAAGTTCAGCTAGTCTAATTACAGAATCTATTGCTAGAGTATCTATATTTAATTGTTTTCCAAGTGAAGACATGGGAACTAAACTATAGGGTACATCTTCATATATATATCTGATATTAAGTCCTTTAGGAGCTAAAAGTCCTTTATATCCTGGATTATTTTGTATAGCTTCATATAGGTTTGTTCCTACTGCTCCATAGGATTCATATAGCCAATCCTTAGCTGAGCAAGTTTCAATATTCAATGCTTGGGCTATTCTCATTCTTTCATTATCCATCTTTTCTAAAAACTTACTAATTGATGGTGTAATTCCCTCTGTATAATAATCAAATGGCGCCCCTCTTTCGATATGACCACTATTTAATAAAGTAGGGGCTGGATGAAATATAGCACCATAGTTATTCAAACTTGTTTCCATAACATCCCTTGCAGGTACAAATTGTGGATATGCAGATGAAAGCATATGAATAACTTCATCCGTCTTTGTAGATGGAATGCACGCTAAAGATACCTCATTTTTTTCTCTATATATATGAGCAGATCTAGCACTAGTTTTCCTACAAGCATATATGAAAGTTTGAGCCTCTCCTACAACTATATTTTTATCACATCCATTTTTCTTAAGGGTAGTATATATTTCTAATGCTCCACCTGTTCTACCTGGATTTAAAATTATTATTTGACCATCTTTTAAATATGGGGCCATTAACTTTCCAAGGTTATAATGCCCAATAGCGGGAATAGTGACCATTATTATATCCACATTTTCAATAACTTCCTTTATATTGTCGCTAACTATGTTTAGCTTTCCAGTACCTTCTTTTTCCCCTGTCAATGTAATAGTTGGCTTCTCCATTAATGGTAAAATTTTTTGTAAGGTTCTATTATATAGATTTACTGCGAAACCTTTTTTAGCTAGATAACCTGCCATTGCAAGTCCTCCATTTCCTGCTCCTATAATCCCATAACTAAGACAATTTTTCATAAGACACTCCCTCCCTAAGCACAATATTTATAATAAAATTTAGACTATGGGGCCCATAGTCTAAATTAAAATACTATTCCCCTTCTACGCTGACGGAGTTAACTGACGGATTCGGGCAAGGGTATGCCCTACCTCTAAGAGGATTCACCCCATATACATGGTTCCCCCGCTTCTTTTAAAATAAAAGAATTAAGCGATTGAATTGTGAATATTCATATATTTCTGTACATAATTTTTATGAAATAAGCGGTTCTTTTCTTTCTCCATCAATTAGTCCATATCTATCTATAGCGCTCTCTGTAATCATAGAAATAAATTCTGCTCTATCATATCCTAGTTCATTTGCCATATATCCCATATATCCGTGATGAACATTTTTCTCGCCCTTTCTTGCCTCCATAGTAAGACCTGCAAAAGTATTTATCTCTAAGAAATATGGTATATTGTCCTTTCCTAAAATCATATCTATTCTGCCAAAATCCTTAACATTTAAAACTTTATATATTTCTAAAGCCGTTTTTTTAATTTTATTTTCAATATCTTTAGGAAAATCTGCTGGACAATGTATTATTTCATTATCAAACATCTTATGTTCATAAGTATTTGTTTTAGCAGAATTGTATCCAATTTCTAAAAGAGGTAATATTTTAGGCTCTTTATATCCAATAATGCCAACAGTTAACTCTCTTCCATCTATAAATTCTTCAATTAATGCTGGTTGGCCTATTTTTTCAGTTATTTTTTCAACCACTTTAGGAAGTTGTTCATATTTATAAATTATATTTTCCTCGCTAATACCAGCACTTCCTCTACCTCTTAAAGGTTTTACGAACAATGGATAGTTTAAATCTGTCTTTGGAATCTCTTTTGGACTCCTAGCTATTACAAACTTAGGTGTAGGTAATTTATTGAAAGCTACTATTTCTTTTCTAACAGCTTTGTTAGTAGCTACTAAATCTATACCAGATCCTACATAAGGTATACCAAATGCTTCAAGAAATGAAATCTCTTTAAGACTAGAAGCATTGAATATTAAATCTACCTTTTCCTTAATAATATTTTTCAATGTTTCTCTAGGATCCACTCTCCATTCTAGCAATACTGCATCATAACCTGACTCTTTAAGAGCCATATAATGTTGATATGCTTCTTCATAAGCATCATCATAAACTTTATCTGGTGTAAGTTTTTTCTGAAATTCCACATTTCTGAATTTTCTCCAAAACACACCTATTTTCATATATAAGACCTCCTATTTTTATAAAACGATAGACTTTAGCTTTTGCTTTGTCCGTTTTTAAACATGAGAAAGTAAAGCTATAGTTTAGCCTTCTTTAAAAAATTTTATTTAAACTCTTGTTTCAGATTTTAATAGATATAATTTAATAATTTAAAAAGAATAGTTAATAAAAACGAATTGATAAAAACCGAAAGAAAATAACGAGCAGAATTGTATAATACGCCCAACTGATATTATACCAGAAACATAAATAAAATGCAACATATTTTTTAAAGTAAATTATTACAAAAAACAATTGTTTAAAAATAAAAAAGCTAGCTGAAATTCAGCTAGCTTTTTGTACATTTATACCATTGCTTTCTCTTGTTCTTTTGCTGCTTCCATACCTTTTTCAATAGCCTCTTTGTTTAAAGGTAATAGATGGGCTTTATTTTCCCCAAACACTTTAGTAAAAGCTTCTAATACAGATTCTTCTTTTACCAATTTAGTAGCTTCTAAATAAGCTCCTAATATTACCATATTTGCAACCCTATCATTCCCTAATTTGTTTGCTATTTCATTAGCTGGTATATAATATACATCTATATCATTTCTTACTGCTTTCTTATCTATTAAAGATGAATTAATAAAAAGTTTTCCACCTTTTATTACATCATCTTCAAATTTATCAAGAGATGGTTTGTTCATAACAATTACTGCACTTGCTTCTTCTATTACTGGTGCTCCTATAGATTCATCAGATACTATAACGTTACAGTTAGCAGTCCCTCCACGCATTTCTGGCCCATAAGATGGTAGCCATGATACATGTCTATTTTCAATCATTCCAGCATAAGTTAACAATTGACCTATAGCCATAACTCCTTGCCCACCAAAACCTGCAACAACTATTCTTTCTTCCATTTCTTATTCCACCTCCTCTGGGGTTCTAAAATTTCCTAGAGGATAATAAGGTATCATGTTTTCTTCTAACCATTTCAAAGCTTCTTCTGGAGTATATCCCCAATTAGTTGGACAAGTAGATAGTACTTCTACTATTCCAAATCCTTCTCCATTAATTTGTGTTTCAAAACATTTTTTTATAGCTTTTTTTGCTTTTCTTACATTAGCTGGAGTATTTACTGCTACCCTTTCTACAAACTTTGCTCCATGAATTGTAGCAAGCATTTCAGCCATTCTTATAGGTCTACCAGCATGAGCTTCATCTCTTCCATAAGGTGCTGTTGTAGCTTTTTGTCCTACAAGGGTTGTTGGAGCCATCTGTCCTCCAGTCATACCATATATTGCATTATTTATAAATATAGTTGAAATTTTTTCTCCACGATGGGCAGCATGAACTATTTCAGCAGTACCTATTGAAGCTAAATCCCCATCTCCTTGATAGGTAAATACAAATTTATCTGGATGAACCCTTTTTATTCCCGTAGCTACTGCAGGTGCCCTTCCATGAGCTGCCTCATGCATATCGCAATTAAAATATTTATATGCTAGAACAGAACATCCTACAGGTGCAACCCCTATAGTATCATCAAGAACTCCTAACTCTTCCAAAGATTCAGCAACTAATCTATGAACTATACCATGGGTACATCCTGGACAATAGTGGGTTTGTTCATCTGTTAACCCTCTAGTCTTCTCAAATACTACAGCCATTACTTTTCACCTCCATAGATTCTTTTACCTTTTCAGCTATTTCATTAGGTGTAGGAACCATCCCACCCGTTCTTCCATAAAAGTAAACCGGAAATCTGCCATTTACTGCAATTTTTACGTCGTCTACCATTTGGCCAGTATTCATTTCTATAGTCAATACACCCTTGCACTTATCATTTATTTTATTGAATTCATCATATGGGAAAGGCCATAAAGATATTGGTCTTATAAGTCCTACTTTATATCCTTCTTTTTCTAATTGAGAAATTGCAGTTTTAGCTATTCTAGAAGTTGTTCCATAAGCTGCAACTACTATATCTGCATCTTCAATGTTGTAAGATTCAACTTTTACTTCATTTTCTTTAATAGCTTTATATTTTTTTTGAAGTCTCTCATTATGCTCTTCTAACTCTTCTGCTGCTAAATAAAGAGAGTTAATAATATTAGGTTTTCTCTTTCCTTTTGTCCCTGTTGTAGCCCAATCTTTTTCTGGTAGTTCTCTCTTTTTAGGCTTCTTAAATTCAACAGGCTCCATCATTTGTCCAATCATTCCATCTCCAAGAATCATTACTGGATTCCTATACTGATCTGCTATATCAAATCCTTCTATTATTAAATCTACTAGTTCTTGTACATTTGCTGGAGCAAGAACTACTAATCTGTAATCTCCATTTCCCCCTCCTCTTGTTGCTTGGAAATAATCTGTTTGAGAAGGTTGAATACTTCCTAGGCCTGGACCACCTCTCATTATATTTACTATTAAACATGGTAGCTCAGCACCTGCTATATAAGAAATACCTTCTTGCTTTAATGAAATACCAGGGCTTGATGAGGAAGTCATTACTCTTGCACCTGCTCCTGCTGCTCCATATACCATATTTATAGCAGCAATTTCACTTTCTGCTTGTAAAAATACCCCGTTAATCTTAGGCATTTCTCTTGCCATATATTCAGGGAGTTCACTTTGAGGAGTTATCGGGTACCCAAAAAAGTACTTACAGCCAGCTTCAATTGCAGCAGCTCCAATAGCCTCATTTCCCTTCATGAGAATTTTAGCCATGTTATAAACCCTCCTTATTTTTATTCAGTAATCCTTTCAACTGTAATAACTACATCTGGACACATAGTTGCACAATTTGTACAACCAATACATTTGTCCATTTCTTTTACTGTTGCTGGATGATATCCTTTTTCATTTATTTTTTCTTTATCTAAGGATATGATTTTCATTGGACATACAGATACGCATAGTCCACATCCTTTGCAAAGGTTTTCCTGAAATGTAACCCTTCCTTTAACTTTAGGCATATTGACCCCTCCTTACTCATAATTAATTAAAGCATCCAATCTTCCCTCATATATAAATTAATTGGGAAAATTTCTCCTTCCAAATTATTTGGAAGTTTTTCTGCTACACTTTCTAGTGCAACTATATATTTAATAGGTATTTCTAACTTTTGTGAAAGTTCTTTTGCCAATTTCTGACCTTTTAATACGTCATCTACAGTAGTACTTTTAAGCATATGTGTATTGTTTATGATTCCTGTTACCTTTTTTCTTGAAGCACCTTCTATAGCATTTAAATACCCTATTGCCTTATCTAGAGTATTGGTTTCAGGTCTATTGGCATTTAGAACATAAAACATATCATAGCTTCCTTCTTTTAAAATATCATTATATCTTCCTAAAACCCTAGCTCCTACAGGATCTCCCCCTATATCTAGAATTGTATCATATTTTTCATTTTGTAGTGGGGCATAAGCTTCTGCAGATATAGCTGGTATATCTACTGCAGAAGCTTTTATTGAACTTGAAATTACTTTCACATTGGATTTTTCCAACACCTTTTCTTTTTCTCTACTTCTAAAATATAAATTTACTATATCTAAATCTACAAGTGCCACTTTTTTTCCTTGCTGAGCTATTTTTAAAGCATAATTAACACTAAATTCTGTTTTACCACTACCATAATGACCAACAATAATTCTTATCCTTTTATCTCTATACATATTCCCACCTTATCCTATTTAGTATTCTTTTGCTTTCTCTTCTCCTCTTAAAACCCTTAAACCACCTTCTGCTAAAGCCATTAACTCATCTTCTCCAGGATAAATATATACATTAGATATAAATTTAACCATTTCTTCTATCCATTTAGTAAACTCTTTATCATAAGCTATTCCACCTGTAAGTATTATGCCATCTACTTCACCTTTAAGTACAGCAGCACAGCTACCTATTTCTTTAGCTATTTGATAAGCCATAGCATTGTAAACAAGTTCTGCCTCTTTATTACCTTCTTTTATCATTTCTCCAACTTCTCTTGCATCATTAGTATTTAAATAAGATACTAGTCCACCATTTCCTTTTATTTTCTTTTTCATTTCATCTTCTGAATATTTACCTGAATAACAAAGTTTCACTAGATCCCCAACTGGAAGTCCCCCAGACCTTTCTGGTGAAAAAGGTCCTTCTCCATCAAGAGCATTATTTACATCTATAATCTTTCCTTTTCTATGAGCTCCTACAGATATACCTCCACCTAAATGTGCAACTATTAAATTTATGTCTTCATAATTTTTGTTTTTAGACTTAGAATGTCTTCTTGCAACAGCCTTTTGATTTAATGCATGTACAATACTTCTTCTCTCTATTTCAGGCATACCTGATATTCTAGCTATATCCTCCATCTCGTCTACAACTACTGGATCTACTATATAAGCAGGTTTGTCTATCATTTTAGCTATTTCATTAGCTATTATTCCACCTAAATTCGAAGCATGTTCTCCTTGAACACCAATTTTTAAATCTTTTAACATTTTCTCATTAACTTTATAAGTACCACCTTCTATAGGATTTAACAATCCTCCTCTACCTACTATTGCATTTAGAGATTCTAATTCTATATTATTTTTATTCAAAATCTCAAGTATTATATCTTTTCTAAATTTATATTGATCATACACTTTATCATATTTAGATAATTCTTCTGTAGAATGTCTAAGTGTTTCCTCAAATATAGCTTTTTCATCATCAAATACAGCAATCTTTGTAGATGTACTACCTGGATTTATTACTAATATCCTATACTTCTCTTCCATTTTAAGTCTCCTCTCTAATTTTTGTCTGTTTTTTAGAGGCCATAAGTATGACCTGACTTAGATGCCATAAGTACGCCTAATACAATAGAACGTAGCTTAGCTTCTGCTGTATCAGCTCTAGAAGTTAATACTATTGGAGCTGATGTTCCAACTATTAACCCTGCACTTTCAGCTTTTGCAAAGAAAGTTAAAGATTTATAAAGCACATTACCTGTTTCTATATTAGGCACAATTAATACATCGGCATCTCCTGCAACAGGTCCATCTATACCTTTATGTTTTGCTGCTTCTTTAGATATAGCATTATCTAAGGCTAATGGCCCCTCAATAATACAACCTGTAATATCACCTCTTTTATTCATATCTTCTAATTCTCTTGCATGAATTGTAGCTTCCATATTTGGGGTAACCTTTTCCCTTGCACAGATTACAGCTACTTTTGGTTTTTCCATTTCTAGACTATGAGCAAAAGACACTGCGTTTTCAATTATTTGTCTCTTCTGATTTAAATCCGGATGGATATTCATAGCTGCATCTGTAACAATAATCAACTTTTCATATGTAGAGACACTAAACACAGCTAAATGGCTTATTAAATTTCCTGTTCTAAGGCCTATTTCCTTATCTAGTACTTGCTTCATTATAACTGCAGTATCTATTAAACCTTTCATCAAAACATGGGCTTTTTTTGAACTAACTAAACTTACAGCTTTTCTACAAGCTTCAACTGTATCCTTTTCATCTATAATTTCAAATTGAGAAAGATCCATTTTTATATCTTTTGCTATCTTTTCAATTTTATTTTTATCTCCAACAAGAATAGAATCTGCAACACCTAGATCTTTAGCTGCTTTTACAGAAGTAAGTACCTCTCTATCTTCAGCAACTGCTACAGCAATTTTTTTTGGTTCCCTCTCCTTAGCCAAATCTAATAACTCCTGGAAATTCTTAACCATTATAAATCCACCTCATTTTCATATATTTTTTCTTTTTCCTCCTTATTAAGCACTCTAAGTACCCCTTTATTTAAGGCATCCATTTCATCTTCTCCAGGATATATTACTACATCTGCAATAAATTCTACCATTCCAATTATAAAATCTGTTAAATACTTTGAATAAGCTAGTCCACCTGTTAAAATTATATTGTCCACATTTCCCTCCAAAACTGTTGCTACAGATCCAATTTCTTTGCCTATTTGATATGCCATAGCGCTATAAATAAGGTCTGCTTTTTTATTGCCTTGGGCTATCATTGCCTCTATTTCTCTAGCATCCATAGTCCCCAAATAACCTGACAATCCACCTTTTCCTTTTAATTTTATTTTCATTTCTTCATGAGTATATTTTCCTGAATAGCAAAGTTTCACTATATCCCCAACTGGAAGGCTTCCTGTCCTATCAGGAGAAAAAGGTCCCATTTCACTAGCATTATTAACATCTATCATTTTTCCTTTTTTAACAGGAGCTATAGATATACCCCCTCCTAAATGGGCAACTATTAAATTTAATTCACTTAAATCTTTATTTAATTCTTTTGCTCTTCGATAGGAAACTGCTTTAATATTTAATGCATGGATTAGTGACCTTCTTTTTATTTCTTTAAGACCTGAAATCCTAGCTATATCCTCAAATTCATCTACAGCTACTGGATCCACTATATAAGATTTGATTCCTTCTTTGTCTGCAATACCTTTTGCTAATATGCCACCTAGATTTGAAGCATGTTCACCTTGAATACCAATTTTTAAATCCTCTATCATTTTTTCTGTTACAATATAAGTGCCTCCTGGTATAGACCTTAGAAGCCCTCCTCTACCAACTACTGCAACTAAAGAAGAAGTGGAGATTTCTTCCTTAGCTAACCAGTCATAAATTAATTTCAACCTATAATCATATTGCTCATATACTCTTTCATATTTTTCTAGGTCTTTCAGTTGGTGCGTAATTTTATTGGATTTAATCTCTTTCTCAGCTTCATATATTGCTACCTTGGTAGATGTAGAGCCTGGGTTAATGACTAATACATACTTTCTAGTCATGCCTTCACTCCTTTTCTTCCCTTTTTAATGAAACTTTTACTTTAGCAGGAATAATATCTGATACTTTTATTTCTCTAATATCTTTTATGATTAATTTTACTTCATGAACTCCCTCATCTAATCCCTTTAAATCAATTTCTGGCGATAAAACTTCTTTTCCTGTTGAATTTAAATGATCTTTGGGACCATTTAGAACAACTGTTATACTATTAGTAGAATTACTTGTATCAATGACTAGTTCATCTCCTAAATTTCTAACATTTATTTCAGAAAAACTATAGTCAAATTTTTTATTTATGTTTTCACTAACATTTCCATTTTCTACATCAGAATCTTCAACATCTTTTCCATTTTCAATACTATTCGATTTTAAACTTACAACTATCTTTTGATTTGGATCAACTAATTCTATACCTTCAGGTAACAATAATTCAGTCTCTACGGACCCACTTCCTACAAGTTTATATACACTAATCGGTTTTGTTTTTATAGATGATAAACTGTTTAAAATAGCATCATTACCCTTTACATCCACAGCCTTAGGCGAAACAGTCAATGTAGGATTTTCATATTCAGTTGGAATACTTCCATCTAATTGAATATCAATAGGAATTTTCCTGCTCCTATACATAGGAATAAAGACATCCACAACATTAGGCTCTTTCTCCACCCTTCCTACATCATTTCCATCATCATCTAAAAGCTTAATAGGTACTGTAGCATTTATATCCTTAGTTTTACCTGTTATATCCACTACAGCCACAACTTCCCTGACTGAATTTACCCAACTTTTAGGTCCTTTTAATATTACAGATTGAGGTTTTATTTCTCCATCTCCTAAACTATACCCTGGTTCAAGTTTACCTATAGTTTTTAACACAACTGGCTTTTCTTTAGATACAATCCTCTCGAATCTAAAAGAAATCTCTTTTGGGGTATAATCAACAATATCAACTTTACTTGGTACATCTATATATATAGGTACTTTCTTAGTACCCTCAGAATATCCACTTAAATCTACTTTTGCTATTATATCAGTATCTCTAAGTTTTAAAACTTCACTTCTCCTACCTTCAACCTTTACATTTATTTTTACCTCTTTTGGAGACATGAGTTCAATGCCTGAACGTTCTAAATCTTCCATATTAGAAAATACAACATCAATATTTCTAAATTCCTTAGTTATTTTAGGATTAACTTCGCTCATTACATAGCTCCATAATATAATAGCAATTACTAGAGAAAAGATTTTTATAGTGAGATTACTTTTCTTCTCCTTGCTCATCTTTACGCCTCCACTTTACAAAAAAACTTTGTCGTTGAATTTTGGGTTTATACATATCAATAAGTATTTGTTTCAATGTTTTTGTATCCAAATACCTTGCTAGACTTCCATTTTCCGCTATTGATATTGCGCCTGTTTCTTCTGAAACTACAATAGCTAAACAATCTGACTTTTCTGATATACCTAGCGCTGCTCTATGTCTGGTACCTAATTCTTTACTTAAAGATGTGTTATCTGTTAAAGGTAAAAAACAACCTGCTGCTTTGACAATATCCTCTTTTATTACTACTGCACCATCATGAAGAGGAGTATTAGGTATAAAAACATTTATAAGTAGACCACTTGAAATTTTACCATCTATTCTAGTTCCAGTTTCTACAACTTCACTTAGGCCAGTTTCTCTCTCCATAACTATCAATGCTCCAATTTTTTGTCTCGACAGCGAAGCTACTGCGTCCACTATTTCATCCACTACTTCATTTAAGCTCTCATCTTTTATTTCTGCAAAAGATTTAGTAAAAAATCTGCTTCTACCAATGTATTCTAATCCTCTTCTTAATTCAGGTTGAAAAACAATAAGAATAGCTAAAACTCCAACAGTCATAGTTTTTTCCAATATCCAATACACAGTAAATAACTCTAACCACTCACTTATCTTAGTAGCGACAAATAAAACTATAATTCCTTTAGTAAGTTGCTCTGCTCGTGTTTCCCTTATAAGCATAAATAATTTATAAAAAGCAAAGGCTACTATAAGTATGTCTATAATATCCCTAATTCTTACATTTAGAAAAAGTTCTTTTAAATATTGCAAGGTTTCACACACCCTTATATACTATATTCACATAATATTCTATAATTCTATTATATAATAAATTATTGTAAATTTAAATCTATATCAATAAAAAGACTTATTAATAACAAAAGTTAACAAATAAATTACTTTTTGTTAATAAAAATAAGCCAGAAATTATTGCTGCTGGCCCATTTTATTCATAGTATTTTTATAAGATTCTTTCATTTTAAGTAAGGTTTCTTGATTAAATACTTCTGTATCTATAAAATCTTCAACTGGAAGTATTTCATATTTAGGCTTCCCACTTTCAATATACTTATTTACCCAGGTAGGAATATATTCCACATTCTTTATAATAGTTTTGTTATTAGAAAAATCTTTTTCTACTTCTATATTTACCATAACTCCATCTTCTGTATATTTATTATTTATACTTTCTCTTCTCTGATTCGACAGGAAATTTCCCAGGGAATAAATTATAAACTTATCTTCTCCATTAGATTGTATTATTTCAGACTTTTGAATCACATGAGGATGACTCCCAAATACTATATCTACTCCCCACTCTGTCATTTTTTTCCCTAATTCTATTTGTTCTTCATTAGGTTCCATTTCATATTCATTTCCCCAATGAATAAACATAATAACTAGATCTGCTCCTTTTTCTTTTATTTTATATATATCATTTTTTATTTTATCTTCATCTATTATATTTACCATATACTTTAATTCTTCATCTGTCAAAGTATGTTCCATACCATTACATCCATAGGTATAGGATAGTATTCCAATATCTATATCATTTACTTTTTCAATAAGTATATGCTGCTCTGGTTCCTTATATGTGCCAACATTTTTAAGGTCATATTTTTTTATTGTATCTATAGTTTTTAAAAGCCCATCTTTTCCTTGATCTAAAGTATGGTTATTTGCTGTAGACAGTATATCAAATCCTGAATCTTTTAATGCTTCTATAGACTCTTCTGGAGAGTTGAAATTTGGATATCCTTGAAACCCTCTTTCTTCACCTGCAGTAGTAGTTTCAAAATTTGCTAAAGCCAAGTCTGCAGAATCTACATATTTTTTTATATATTTAAAATTTTCTTTGAAATCATAAGTACCTGTTGTTTCATCATAAGCTCCTCTAATCTGAGGTGAATGAAACATTACATCTCCTGCTGCCAATATAGTAGCAGTAGCATTTGGTTTAGTTTCTACTAACTTAGATTTAGTAGATTCATTAACATCTTCAGAGTCTTTAGGCTTGGCTTTTAATTTAACACAAGATGTTAATAAAATGGAAGTACAAATTAAAGTTGTAAAAAATATGATTCTGAGGGTCTTCTTTTCCATGTTCTCTCTCCTTTTTTATATGGGATAACTATATATTACTTCTATATAATAATTTTTTCAATGATTTTTTACTTTCTTTTCTCCCTAGTTCCTATAAATCTTGATCTAGAATCATATAAGTATTTACTTAATTTCCTCTCATTTAACCACCATAAATATATTACATATGGAACAAATATAATTGTTAACTGTGGTATATTGGCCATTAGTATAAAGTCAAATATTCCATGAAATATTATTGGCATATATAGTGAACGTCTATAAGCTCTTCTTTTTCTTTCCTCTATAGTACTAAATTTAGCTAAAGATAAATAATATCCCATTGTAACTGCGAATACTCCATGAGCTGGAACAGATAGTATACCTCTATAAAGGCCAATATAAGGGTTATTGCTGTATCTATATACTACATATATAACATTTTCTATTGTAGCAAATCCCATAGAGGCAAATACAGCATAAACTATACCATCTAATTTCTCATTAAAATACTTTGATTTATAAGCAACTTTTAAAACAACCAATCTTTTAAAATATTCCTCTGTAAATCCTGCTACTATAAAAGCTGTATAAAAAGCTCCAAGTATACCAGGAAAAACGTTAAATACACTTAATAATTCTTCTACAAATATAGTAGGTATTACAGACAATGCTCCAAGAATATAAGTAATTAATAACAATTTTAGTGGTTCTCTATCGTATCTATCACTTAAATAAAGACCTACTGTTATAACTAATGCTGGTGTTATTGCAATTATAAATAATCTAGTTGACAAAATAGCACCCCCAAATTATTTTAATTTATTCTATACATTAATATTATTATTGCCTATGTTTCTGATTTTATAGCCTTTATAATAGGTATTAAATAGGTATTAAATAAGAAATAACCTCTAAGATTTAAATCTTAGAGGTTATTTCTTTATCTATATATTTTTCAACTTCTTGGGGGGAGCCCAAGGTTAAAATTTTTTCAACCTTCTCTTCCATTTCGGTTTTAGAAATATTTTTTATAATCCATCTTGCCATTAGCATCGAAGAAGCACTCATACTAAATTCGTCTAATCCCATTCCTAAAAGAATTGGAATTAATTTTTCATCTCCTGCAGCTTCACCACACATTCCTACCCATATGCCTTCCTTATGACCATTCTCTATAGTCATCTTAATAAGTCTTAATACAGCTGGATGATATTGACTATATAAATAAGAAATATCTTGATTTCCTCTGTCTACTGCAAGGGTATATTGAATTAAATCATTAGTACCAATGCTAAAGAAGTCTACTTCTTTAGCAAAAATATCTGATTGAATCGCTGTTGAAGGTATTTCTACCATTATTCCAACTTCTATGTCTTCATTAAATTTAACATTTTCAGATCTTAACTCAGATTTCACTTCTTCTAAAATATCTTTTGCTTTTCTTAATTCATCTATATTAGAAATCATAGGAAACATTATTTTTACATTTCCATATGCACTTGATCTCAAAATAGATCTTAATTGAGTTTTAAATATATCTGTTCTATCTAAACAAAGTCTAATGGCTCTATATCCTAAAAATGGATTCATCTCTTCTGGAAGATTTAGATAAGGTAAATCTTTGTCTCCTCCTACATCTAAAGTTCTGATAACTAGAGGTTTTCCATCTAATTTCTCTGCTACAACCTTATATGCTTCAAATTGTTCTTCTTCTGTTGGTAATTTATCTCTATCCATATATAAGAATTCACTTCTATATAAACCAACACCTTCACCATCATGCTCTAAAACCTTATCTATATCTTTTGGAGTGCCTATATTAGCTGCTATTTCAACTTTTACCCCGTCTTTAGATATACTTTTTTCACCTTTTAAATTATTTAACTCTTCTTTAAATTTTTCATAAGAATTTTTCTTTTCTTTATATTTATTAATTTCTTCTTCTGAAGGATTAAGAATTACTAATCCCTCATTTCCATCCATGATTATAATATCTTCATTTCCTACTTTTTTAGTTATATCCTTTACTCCAACAATTGCAGGCAATTCTAATGTTCTTGCCATAATAGAAGTATGAGATGTTCTTCCACCAAATTCAGTTATAAATCCTAAAACCTTATCTTTTCTCATTTGAGCTGTATCTGATGGGGTTAAATCGTCAGATACTATAATATATTCGTCTTCTAAACTTGATAGTTCTACATCTTTTATACCTAGTAGATTTTTTAAAAGTCTAATTGATATATCTTTTACATCGGCTGCTCTTTCTTTTAAATATTCATTGTCAAGGCTTTCTAAAATTTTGACATACTCATCTGTTGCTTTTTTTACTGCCCATTCTGCATTAATTTTTTCTTCTTTAATATTATTCTTAATTCTTCCTATAAATTCTGGATCCTCTAACATTAATCTATGAGCATTAAAAATTTCTGCTTCTTTTTGTCCAAATTCCTTTAAAGTATGTTCATATAGAGATTCTATCTCTTTTATACTTTTACCAATATTTTTATCTAATCTATCCAATTCAATTTCAGCATTGTCTATATCCTTCTTTTTAATGTCTATATTAACTTCTTTCTTTAAAAAAACTTTACCAATAGATATCCCTGGAGAAACTCCTATGCCTTTCATATTAACAGCCTCCTATTCTCCAAACTTATTATTCACCAATTCAACTAAACCCTTCACTGCTTCTTCTGAATCTTCTCCAATTGCTTCAATTTTTATTGAATCTCCCATACCAGCACCCATACTAAGTATTCCCATTATACTCTTAGCATTATATTCTTTTCCATCCTTAATCACTTTTATTTCTGAACTATATTTTGATGCTTCTTTTACAAATAAACTAGCTGGTCTAGCATGTAAACCTGTTTCATTTTTTAAAGTAACACTTTCACTGTACATTTTCATTCCTCCTAAACATATGTTTTTATTTTATATTTTTTATTATGTTTAAAGAATTCTGTATTATATCTTTACAACTTACATAAATAACTGGCAAGCCTTCAAATCTTTCCTTCCCATCAATAGGTCCATCATTAGTTAATATAACTGCTTTAGCTTTTTTGATATCAGAACTAGTTATCTCATTTTCTATAAATATTCCCTGAGTCTCTACCTTTATATTTACATTAGCTTGTTTTGCCGCCTGTTCTAATGCTTCCTTAGCTAAATTTGTACAAACAATACCTAGTGGACAAGAAGTAACAGCCAGAATATTCATACTATTTTCTTCCTTTCGTCAATAATCTATATATTTCTTCACTATTATTATTTTTCCTAATCTTATTTAATATTTCTTTATTATCTAATAATCTATAAAAATCAGAGAAAGTTTTTTTAACTACATCTCTAGAGTCGAAATTTAGCCCTAATAAAAAGACAATATCTACATTGTTCCCTGACCAATCAATTGGTTTTCCCAATGTAGCAAAAGCTATAACTGGTCTTTTTACATAACGTTGATTAGCATGGGGAATAGCTACACCATTCCCTATAGCTGTAGAAGTAAGTTTTTCTCTTTCAAATACTTCTGTCACAAAGCCTGCTTCTACATAATTTTGTTTCATCATTTGATAGCTTAAAAATTCTATTACAGATTCTTTTGTTTCTAGTTTCAAATTTAAAAATATTAAATCTGGTTTAAATAAAACTTGAGAATTATCTTCCATTAGCCCTATATCTAACTTCTTTGTATTTTCAATATTTATAACCCATTTTTTTATCTCTAATATATCTTTTTCTTCTAAAAAAGGGCTTATTTGAACCACTGGCTTTAAATAATAATCAAGAGGTATTGTAGAAATAACTATATCAAAAGTTTTTGTTTCTATATTTTCAATTTCATGTTTTGAAACTATATCCACAATTTCAAGACTTGGTAAAGCTTTTTCTAGTCTTATAGATACTAACTGTGATGTACCAACACCACTACTACATACTACTACAGCTTTAGTGTTAGACTTTTGTCTCTCCATTGCAGCTCCAATATGAATTGCAATATATCCTATTTCATCTTCATTTACTTTAAATCCATAATATTTCTCAAATAAAACGCTACTTGCCCAGCTTGCTCCAAAAATACTAGGATAATTTTCTTTTATTTCATCAATAAGTGGATTTTTTATAGTAAGACCGTACTTTAATCTATTGATAGTTGGTTTTAAATGCAATGCCAATCCTACTAGCGCTTTTTTGTCTTTGGTTAAATCTATAGATAATATATTTCCTATTAGTTCTATTATCTCCTTGGACAAATTAACTATCTCTTTATCCATACTATCCAATATTTTCAAACTACTGTCTAAACTATAAGACTGTTGTAATTTAGATCCTAATATATGAATTGCTATATAAGAAATTTCATCTTCAGGTATTAAAACTTTAAAGTTTTCTTCCAATTTAGATGCTAATAACTTTGCAATATAATATTCCTTTTGTGATTTAATGTCAGAAAAATCATCCTCTGTAAGCTTAATAACTTTACTTTGTTTTATTCTTTCTATTGAAATTGCTGAGTGAAAAATTAAATTGGAAATAGATTCATCAGACAATTTGATTTCCATCTTTTTCTCAGCCTCTTTTACAATTTCAGATACAATATACAGATTCTCTTTAGAAAACATTTTCATATGGCTTCCACATTCATTATGCAAATCATCAATATTTAAACCTTGGAAAAAATCTCCTGCTAATCTTCTAAAATCCTTTTCTTTTCCTACTAACTCAACTCCATAGTTTTGTTTTCTAAGAATAGCTAATTTATAATCTTTTACTTTTTTTTCAACCTCATCTAAATCTTTAAATACAGTTATTCTACTTACATATAACTCTCTTGAAATCTCTTCCATTGTAATTGGTTGTTGCACTTTTAAAAGTTTCTTCAAAATATAATTTTGTCTTTCTTCTGGTAAAAAAGGTTGAATATAAGAACTCGTTATCCTTAAACTATCTCTAAATTCCTTTTCTTTACCTTCATTTAGGTCTATCCATACTCCTACTCTAGGCCTTCTTATAATTCTTCCATATCCTTCTCTTTGAATAATTTCATCTATTTTATCTAAATCGTTTCTAATAGTCCTATTAGAAACCTTTAAATCTTTCTCCATATCACTTATAGTTATAGGATAGGTGTTACTTAATAGTATCTTTAAAATTTCAATCCATCTATCTTTCAATATATCATTCATTTTAATAACACCCCAAATATATGATTTGGTAATCTGGCAATTAGTATACATATTCATTATCTTTAATAGTATAATATCATAGAATATGCATATTTACTATATATTAAAGGTACTATTTGGTTACAGATTAATGTGGCAATTCTTTATATATGCATCTTTTTAGTATCTATTATCTATTATTTTATACTCTCTATAATTTATCCATATATATTTTATAAACAAAATACCTAAAAATAAAAAAATGTCTCTAGATAAGGAAATTTTTATCCAGAGACATTTTTCTACAATTTACATGTTCCATAAGTAAAATCTAGTATATTATCTTTTCTTTTCCTTGATAACATTTCTTTTTGTATTATAAAAAATACTCCTAATGCAACAAAAATATCTCCAACACTAATAACTTTAGGTAAAGGATAAGGATTTGGTATAGGTATAATATCTGTTAAAAAATAAACCCTTATAGCTTCTGTAGATATTTTATGTGTTAATATCTTTCCATTTTTAAGCATGTCCATTTGTTTTAGTAATGATGAATATTTAAGGCCTTCTAGGGAAACTGGCATTTTCCCACCATTAAGTATAATAGCAATAAAATTAAATAAAGAACCTATGAAAACAAATAGAATACCTTTATTTTTTAAATTTAATATAAGTCCAATTATAAGCAAAATATAGACTATAATGTGAATATAATAAAAATATTCCCTTATTAAAACAGATAATCTTCCATAAGTTAGTTTTTCAATATATATACTAGAATACTCTAATAAAAAACCTATAACAAATAAATACCAACCTTTTATTTTTAGATTACCTATACTTTTTATTTTTCCTCCTCTAATCTTTCCTACAATTATTGATAAAACCAAAGATTCAATTAACATACTTAGCACTCCTTTAAATTATATTGGCTAATTATTTAATATTCTACTTTAAATACCTTTTTCCTCCTATTTTTTGTTATTTTTAATTAATTATTGTATTTTAAAGAAAATAAAATTATTTATTATAAACAACAACTTAAAATATTGATTTAAAAATAAAAAATCAGAGGATCTAACTCCTCTGATTTTTAAGATTATTTATTTAAACCTTTTTTCACAGTAACTAAAAAGCCTTTATCGACTCGTTCACCTTTTACAAAAGTATTTCTTGTATTACTACACCAAGTTTTCATTCTTTCGCTAAAGTTAGGATCACTTGATAATATTTCTAGTATATCTCCATCATCTATTTTTTCTATAGCTTCATTAATTTCTTTAGATGGAGTTGGACAAGTCAATTCACTTATATTGATTTTAAGAGTTTTTCTACTATCATCTTCGTTTCCAATAACTTTTATTTCTCCATGATCTGTATATTCTATATTTTCAGATTGAATTCTCCCTCCACAATCATTTTCATCTTTACAAAATAGATTACCATAGGTCATAAATCCACCAGCAAAATTTTTAGCTTTAAATCCATTTTGTACTAATATTCTAGAAGCTATATATCCTCTAATGCCTATTCCACAATAAGGTACTATTAACTTATCTTTGTCTAATTCATCAAGCCTATCCCTTAAATCGTTCAATGGTATATTTATAGAACCTTCTACATAACCCATTTCTCTTTCTTCTGGATCAGTCACATCTAAAATGATAGAATTTTCTCTATCTAAATCGTCTAATTCATTCCAAAAGATAGTGTCTACATCTTTATTTAAGATATTTTCAGCTACATATCCTGCCATGTTTACTGGATCTTTTGCTGAAGAATATGGTGGTGCATAAGCAAGTTCTAGTTCTTTCAAATCATAGATAGTTCCTCCAAATCTAATAGCTGTAGCTATTACATCTATCCTCTTATCCACCCCATCATAGCCTACTGATTGAGCTCCTAAAATTTTTCCTTCTAAATCAAAGATTAATTTAATAGTTATAGGTAATGCTTCTGGATAGTAGCCAGCATGAGATTTAGCATGTATGAAAGATATAAGATAATCTTTTCCATATTCTTTACCTAGCTTGTTTAATGTCTTTTCATTGTTTCCAGTACTAGCAACAGTCATATCAAATACTTTAGCAACACTAGTTCCCTGAGTTCCTTTGTATTCTTCTTTTCTTCCAACTATATTATTAGCCACAATTCTTCCTTGTTTATTGGCTGGCCCAGCTAGCGGTACCATAGTTTTAGTTTTATTTACAAAATCTATAACCTCGATAGCATCTCCAATAGCAAAAATGTTTTTATCAGAAGTTCTTAAGTTTTTATCAACTACTATTCCACCTCTTTGATTCACTTCAAGACCTGCATCTTTTGCTAATTCTCCATTAGGACGTATACCTATAGAAAGAATAACTAAATCTGTTTCTATAGTTTTTCCACTTTGTAAAGTAATAGTAGTTTTACCATCTTTGTAATCAAAGGTTTGTACACCATCACCTAAGTAAAGATTTCCACCTTTAGATTTAATATGTTCATGGATTATTTCAGCCATTTCAAAATCTAAAGGTGCCATTACTTGATCAAGCATTTCAACTATTGATACTTCAATACCTAATTCATGTAAATTTTCAGCCATTTCAAGACCAATAAATCCTCCACCAACTACAACTGCTTTTTTAGGACAGTTTTCTTTTATAAATCCATATATAGCATCTGTATCTGGTATATTCCATAAACTAAATATATTTGGAGAATCAATACCTGGTATTGGTGGTCTAAGCGGTGTTGAACCAGGAGACAATACTAAATAATCATATGACTCTTCATATATTTTTCCTGTAGATAAATCTTTAACTTCTATTTTCTTTTCATCTTTAAGTATTTTTGTCACTTCATTTTTTATTCTTACATCAATATTAAACCTTTTTTCCATTGACTCTGGAGTTTGAACTAATAAAGCATCTCTTTCTTCTATAGTTCCTCCTATATAATAAGGTAAACCACAATTAGCAAAGGATATATATTCGCCTCTTTCAAATAAAATTATTTCTAAATTCTCATCTAATCTTCTAAGTCTTGCAACAGTTGTAGCTCCACCAGCTACTCCTCCAACCACTAAAACTTTCTTTGACATTTAAAATTCCCCCTTGAAATATTGTAAAATCCATATATTGCAATAATACAATATATTGTTTAAAAATTTAATAATGTATCCAGCCTAGCATTGGAATACGTTTTCAATTAAATTATCGTTAATTAAATGACGATTTAAACCTTAAAAAATTGATTTTAAAATTTTTTCTACATCTTTATTTATAAGTTTATAATATATTTCTATTCCTTCTCTTCTTCCTTCAATTATCCCTGCAGCTTTCAATCTAGATAGATGTTGAGAAACTGTAGATTGAGGTGCCTCAAGACAATTTTGCATCTCTGTTACATTTTTTTCTCCTTCTTTTAAGAGTCTTCTCACAATGCAAAGTCTTACAGGATGGGATATAGCCTTTAAAACATCTGCTTTTTCCTCTAGTATTTTTTTATCAATATCCAATATTTACACCTTCTTTATATCCTTATATTCATATAATATAATATATAAATATAAAAGTCAATATTATCTTTTAAATTTTTTTTGTTATTATATTCCTTGTATTTAATTAAATATAAAGTTAAAAATATAATATAAGTTAAAAAATAAGGAGGAATTTCAATGGACAAAATCGATCCTAATGCAAGAGTTGGACTTGAAGAATTTAAAGCTGAAATAAGTAAAGAATTAGGACTTGATACCACTTTAGATAAATCTGTTGATAATACTAAAAATATATTCTATGCAGGTAAAGTTGGAGGACTTATGACCAGAAAATTAGTTGAAATGGGAGAAGAAAATTTAATAAACAAAGATTAGCCCCAAAGTTTTGGGGCTAATAAAATTTCCTACTATCTAAATCTTCTTGTACTATCATCAATGCTTCTCCAAATCTTTGAAAATGTACTATTTCCCTTTCTCTTAAAAATCTTAATGTATCTATAACACCAGGATCATCGCTTATCCGGATTAAGTACTCATAAGTAGCTCTCGCTTTCTGCTCCGCTGCCATATCTTCATGTAAATCTGCTATTGGATCTCCTTTAGATTGTATATAACTAGCTGTCCATGGTGCTCCAGCTGCATTGTGTGGAAATGGGCTTTTTCCATGATTCACATAGTGAGCTTCAAAAGGTGTACCTTTAATCTCTTCCTCAGAAGCATCCTTCACTAATTTCCAAGCTAGAGTCCCTATTATTTCCCAATGAGCTAATTCTTCTGTACCTATATCTGTTAAAAGCCCTTTAGCTCTATCAGTAGGCATAGTCCATCTTTGTGTTAAATATCTAATTCCAGCTGATAGCTCTCCATCTGCTCCTCCAAACTGTTCTAAAAGCATAGCTGCTAAAGTCGGATTACATGTATCTACTTTTACAGGATATTGAAGTTTTTTTTCATAAATCCACATATACTAACCTCCTCAACATAATCTATAGTCAAATTCCCAAGGCCAAGGTCCATTAATATAAGCCCATGGATATTGACTCATATTATGGTTTTGCAATGGCCCATATTTAGCTTCATATAAAGATACTATTTCACTATATTTTTGAGCATAATTATTATGAAGTCTTAGTGCTCTCTCATCATTTGGATGAGTATCTAAATAAAGTGATGTCTCATCTAATACAAAGCTTATTTCCATAATTTCTTTCAATAAACAAACTTGCTCTCTATCCATAAAAACACCTCCATTAATATCTTTTTTCATATTTATATGGCATATATAATTCTGGGAAAAGAGTGCCCTTTTTTAATGCCTCTTTTGAATTGTATACATTGTTCATAATTTGAAAAGGCACATAGGCTCTAGCCAACTGAAATTCTCTTCTTTTTGATTCAATTCTCATTTTCAACCCTCCTAATTTTATTTGCAATAATATATTACGCTTTAAAGCTAAAAAAGTTCCTGTAACTTTCTAAATTCTAAAGAACCTTTTTTCTGCTGTCTCATATAATAACTTTAGAATAGCATGGATAAGTGAAGTCTTTTTAAGGAGGTAATTTTATGGAAAATCTCAATAATATAATTTCACTTGCAGAGTTACCTGTACAGAAGTCTGGAAAAGTAATTAATATACTATGTGGTGGAAATAAAAGAAGAAGGTTTTTAGATCTAGGTATTACACAAAATACTATTATAAAAAATGAAAGAGTTAGCCCATCAGGTAATCCCATTGCTTATAACATAAGAGGGACCATTATTGCACTAAGGACTAGTGAAGCAGAGAAAATTTTAATAAATATATTATAGATTGGAGGTTTTTTTATGGGACTCACCCATGAATCTAGTGGATTAACACTAGTTAAAGATGAATATATTATAGAAAAAGAGATGTACAATACTGTTATAGCTTTAGCTGGAAATCCTAATACTGGGAAAAGTACACTATTCAATTATCTTACTGGTTTAAAACAACATACAGGAAACTGGCCTGGAAAAACTGTTTCCAATGCCAAAGGTACTTTTAACTATGAAAATGAAAGTTTTTTATTAGTAGATTTGCCAGGAACCTATTCAATATTTGCTAATTCTCAAGAAGAAGAAATTGCAAGAAATTTTATCTGTTTTGGAGAACCAGAAATAACAGTAGTAGTTGTAGATTCTACTTCCCTTGAACGAAATTTAAACTTAGTCCTTCAGATAACGGAAATAACTGATAATGTAGTGGTTTCTCTAAATTTAATAGATGAAGCTAATAGAAAAGGTATAAAGATTGATATTGAAAAATTAGAAAATGAATTAGGGGTGCCCATAGTACCTATAGTAGCAAGGGATGGTATAGGAGTTGAAAAACTTTTAAATACTATTTACAATATTAGCAATTCAAATTATAAAATTGATCCTAATAAAGTAAAATATAGCCCTGAAATAGAAAACACAATCACAAAAATAGAAAATATACTTTCTATTTATATGGATAAAAGTCATAATCTAAGATGGATTGCTCTTAGATTAATAGATGGAGATAAAAATATAAAAAATGAATTAGGAAACTTTCTAATAGAAAATGGATTCACTAGTGAACCTCTAGAAGAAATTGAAAATATCATTAAAGAAAATAAAAATATAGGGGATGAAATTGTAACTACTATATATGAAAATGCAGAACAAATAGCAGATGAAGTAGTTTCAATAGAAGATAATAGAAAAATAGATTGGGATAAAAAATTAGATGATATACTTACAAATAAAATAACAGGATATCCTATTATGCTCATACTACTGGGTTTAATATTTTGGATAACCATAGTAGGTGCTAACTATCCTTCTGAGCTTTTAGCAAAAATTTTGTTTGGTTTTGAAAACAAATTATCTTATTTATTTTTAAAACTAAATCCACCTGATTGGCTATATGGAATATTGATTTTAGGAGTATACAGAACACTTGCTTGGGTAATATCTGTTATGTTGCCACCAATGGCTATATTCTTCCCACTATTTACACTACTTGAAGATTTAGGATATCTACCAAGAGTAGCTTTTAATCTTGATAATTCATTTAGAAAAGCTGGAACTCACGGAAAGCAAGCTTTAACTATGAGTATGGGTTTTGGATGTAATGCTGCAGGAATTATGGCCTGTCGTATAATAGATTCACCTAGAGAAAGACTTATTGCAATAATAACTAATAATTTTGTCCCCTGTAATGGTCGCTTTCCAATAATAATAGCAATGTCAACTATATTTATTGGAGGATTAGTAAATGAAAAATATAGTTCAATTATAGCGGCTATATCTGTAGTTTTTGTAGTACTTATTGGAATATTTGTGACATTGACAGTATCTAGATTTCTATCTAAAACTTTTTTAAAAGGAGTCCCCTCATCTTTTACATTAGAGTTACCTCCTTATAGAAAACCACAAATAGGTAAAATACTTATAAGAAGTCTTATAGATAGGACTCTCTTTGTCCTCAGTAGGGCTATAATGGTAGCTATACCTGCTGGAGCTATAACCTGGATATTTGCAAATATAACTATAAATGGAGCAAGCATTCTAAATATATCAGCAAATTTTTTAGATCCTTTTGCAAAATTATTAGGACTAGATGGCTATATACTGATGGCATTTATATTAGGTCTTCCTGCAAATGAAATAGTGCTTCCTATATTAACAATGAGTTATATGTCAAAAGGAGCAATGCTTGAATTTGAGAGTATAGAAACGTTGAAGAATTTATTATCAAACAATGGCTGGACTTTTATAACTGGTCTTAACTTCATGCTTTTTTCCTTATTGCATTTTCCTTGTGGAACTACTCTTTTAACTATAAAAAAAGAAACCGGAGGAAGAAAATGGTCTATATTTACTTTTTTCCTAACTACTATTGTTGCAATACTAGTCACTTTTATAGTTAATATAATTGGTAGACTTGTATATTATCTAATATAATAAAAAGCCTGGCAAAAAAACACCAGGCTTTTTTATTATTCATTAGCTGTTAGTTTTTTGGACATCCAATCCTTACCTTCAATTATTCTTGTAACCATCATTGAAGCTAAAGAGTCACCAGTTACATTAATCATAGTTGCAGGTGGATCAACTAAATATCCTATAGTAGCTATAATAGGGAATGCCTCTGCTGGGAATCCATATAGATTTACAATAAGCATTTCTCCAATAAGGCCTCCACCTGGAACTCCAGACATAACCACTCCACTTAATACAGATATAATTATAGCAGTAGCATAAGTTCCTATACCTTTAAAAGGCATATCAAATATTCCAAACATGAAAGAAATTTTAAGTATAGCACTTAAACACGATCCATCCATATGAGCTGTAGCTCCTATGGGGATAACTATATCCCTTACATCTTTAGGTACACCTATTTTCTTTGCCGCTTCTAAATTTACAGGTAATGAAGCAACACTACTTTGAGTAGCTATAGAAGTTATAGCTACTGGAAATATATTTTTAAAATAAGTTTTAACTCCATTCATCCCTCCTGCAAAGTATGAATAAAAGAAGAAAGCCACAAAGAAATAAATAATACAAATTGGATAATATACCACCATGGCTCTAGCATATGAACCTAAAAGTTCTGGACCAAATGTTCCGATTAAAGCTGCAAAATAAGCGCCTAGGCCAATAGGAGCATAGTACATAATAATTGAAACCATCTTTAGAAAAACTTCCGATAATATATTCAATCCTTCTGCAATTTTTTTACCTTTTTCACCTATTAATCCTACACATAATCCAAAGAATATAGAAAAAATAATCAACGGTAGCATGTTCTTTCTTGAAATTAATTCTGTAAAATCAGTAACAGTTATAGCCGAAACTATTTGTTCAGAAGTTTTCAGTGGCTCAATCTCCTCTGCTTCTGGCATTTCAATATGAACCCCTTTAGCTGGAGGAAATATATTTACAGTTGCTATCATTATTATGGAAGCTATAAGACCGGTAATTACAAATACTAGTAGCATACTTCCTAATATTTTCCCAAGCCTCCTCATATCTGCCATACTAGATACTGCGCTAGTAATTGTTACAAAAACCAATGGTACTACTATAGTAAACATAGCATTTAAAAAAATATCCCCAAAAGGCTTGAAAATAGAAGCTTTTTCTCCCATAATCAAACCTATTATACAACCCAATATTATAGACGAAAGGAGTATAATTGGAAATCTATAATATTGCCAAAAACTTTTTTTCTTATCATTTACCATTATACTTCACCTCTTTATATTTATTATTTTCTATAGGTCAAGCATTGTTCCAGTACAAATAGTAGTAGCCCCTCCCTTCATATATATATTATAATTATTTTTTAATTCAACTTGGAGATGTCCCCCTTCAGTTTTTACATTCACTACACTGTCTAGCTTTCCTAATTTTTTGCCCAACACTACACTAGCACAAGAGCCTGTGCCACATCCTAAAGTTCTTCCAGCTCCTCTTTCCCAAGTATATATATTTATATTATTTCTATCTAATATTTCCACAAAATTTACATTAGTTTTTTCAGGAAAGATAGAATGACTTTCCAGCTTCTCTCCTAAACCATTTATATCCACATGTTTTATATCATCAACAAATATAACTGTATGAGGCACCCCTACTAATACAGAAGAAAACATGATATTTATTCCATCTATAACTATACTTTCTAATAAAACTTCGTCACTATTTATATTAACAGGTATCATATTACTTTCAAATATAGGTACTCCCATATTAACTTTTATCATTTCCACTATATCATCATCATTAGTTTCCAACCATATAGTCTTTATACCTGCTAATGTCTCAACGGTAAAACTCTTTTTATTTAATATTTTATTTTCATATACATATTTAGAAAAACATCTTATACCATTTCCACACATTTCTCCTCTAGAGCCATCAGAATTATAATAAATCATTTTAATATCAGCTACATCAGACTTCTCACATACCATTATACCATCAGCGCCAATTCCAAAATGTCTATCACAAGATTTTTTAGCTAAATTACTATAATTATTTACAGTATAATCAAAGCCATTATACAATATAAAATCATTACCAGCCGCCACCATCTTAGTAAACTTCATAATATCACCCATTTATCAAATTTTTTAGATCTCATTTTTTATTATATCATCATAAGTTTCTCTCTTCACTATTAATCTATCTTTTCCATTGGAAACCATCACTACAGCTGGTCTCGGTATTCTATTATAATTACTTGCCATAGAGTAGTTATAAGCACCAGTAGAAAGTACTGCCAATATATCTCCCGACTCTATATATGGTACTTTTAAATCCCAAATAAGTATATCTCCAGATTCACAACACTTACCTGCAACTGTAACAATATTTTTAGGCTCCTCATCCATCTTATTAGCAACTAAGGCTTCGTATTTAGCATTATAAAGGCTTGGTCTTGGATTATCAGGCATACCTCCATCTATTCCTACATAAGTTCTAATTCCTGGTATATTTTTTATTGAACCAATTGTATAAAGAGTGATTCCTGCCTCACCTACTATCCATCTACCTGGCTCTATAATTACCTTTGGTCTTTCTAAATTATATTTCTCACATTCTTTTTCCAATTCTTCCATTATAGCATCTGTAAAATACCTTAATGGTTTTCTATGTTCATTTCCATTATAATGAATACCATAACCACCACCAGTGTTTAATTCTTTAGTTATAAACCCAATATCATTTTTCACTTCATTCATTAAAGATGCAATAATCTTAATCGCTTTTACATGGGTTTCATTTTCCTGAAGCTGAGAACCAATATGAAAATGAAACCCTTTAAGCTCAACATATTCCAATTCCATAGCTTTTAATATTGCCTTATGAATTATATTTTCATTCAATGGTATTCCAAATTTAGAATCTATTTGTCCAGTTCTTATATACTTATGTGTATGACTATCTACACCTGGAGTTATTCTAAATAATATATTGGCTTTTTTCTTGTATTTTTTAGCTACTTTTCCTAACAAATCTAGTTCATAAAAATTATCAACTACTATTCTGCCGACATTATGCTTTACTGCCATTTCTATTTCATTTAAGGTTTTATTATTCCCATGAAAAACTATTTTTTCCATAGGAAAATCTACTTTTATTGCAGTATAAAGTTCTCCTCCAGAAACAACATCCATTCCCAATCCTTCTCTTTTTATAATTCTTGCCATTTCTTTTGTTAAAAAAGCTTTACTTGCATAGACTGCCATCGTATTTTTATGTCTTTCCGTAAAATCCCTCTTAATCTCATTACATCTCTCTACTATAATATCTTCTGAAACTACATAAAGTGGTGTTCCATATTTTTCAGCAAGTTTAACAGTATCTGTATTAGAAAATAAAAAATTAGCCATATATATCAAATCCTTTCTTAATTTTAAAATTAGTTATACTGATTAATAAAGCAATATTAATGCCATTCTATACAGTAAGGAATATAAGCTTATAACCATATGCTTAAGATATTTTTTCCGTTTTATCGAACTATTTTAAGTTTTTATTTGAGAAACACCAATTTAGGGCTTTTCATAATTACGAACTTATTTCCGGTTTTCTTAACTAGAATTATGTGTTTAAAATGATTTTTTTGGATTTTCTTGAAGAATAATATAGTTAATGAAAAAAATACATGTTTATTAGTTCTTTTTCTACACATAATACTAATACACCAATTTAATATATAAATTATAATTTTAGAAAGGAGTTGAACAAATTGGCTAATAATAATAATACTGGAAGTAACAGAATATTAGTTCCTGAAGCACGTCAAGCACTAGATCAAATGAAAACAGAAATTGCATCTGAACTAGGAATGTCAAACTATGAAACAATGGATAAAGGTAATTTACCATCTAGACAAAATGGTTATGTTGGTGGAAATATGACTAAAAGATTGGTGGAAATGGCTCAAAAAAATATGAGTGGTGGAACAACTACTAGATAAATATATAAAAAAGATAGGTCCAAAAGGGCCTATCTTTTTTATATTTTATTGTTCAGAATCTGCAGGTGCTGTAAATACCCTTTGGCCTAATTCTTTATCTAACATATATATTGCATGACTATCTTCATTGATTTTTTCAAGTTGTGCAATTATATCTTTCATACTATTTTCTTCTTCTATTTGTTCATCTACAAACCATCTTAAGAAACTAATAGTAGCATGTTCTTTTTCCTCTGTTGCAATATCCATTAGATGATATATTCTCTTTGTCACAAATTTTTCATGTTCAAGAGCTGCTTTAAAAACATCTAAAACTGACTTATAATCATCTTCTGGCTCTTCCAATCCTAATATTTTAATCTTTCCATCCATTTCATCTACAAAATTAAAAAATTTCATAGCGTGGAACTTCTCTTCTTCAGCTTGTGCTATAAAAAAGTTTGCAAATCCAGGTAAATCTTCACCAAGACAATATCCAGCCATAGCTAGATAATAATGAGATGAATACAACTCATACTTAATTTGTTTGTTTAATTCTTCAACTAATCTTTCTGATAACATAAAAACGCCTCCTTAAAAATCATTAGCATATTTAATATACCCATAAAAAAGCACTTTAACCTAATAAATATATCTTGATATTATTATAGCATCTTTGCTAATATCAAGTACATGAATAAAAAAGAAAACTTCTGTTTAAAATAAACAAAAGTTTTCTTCGAATTTTTTAAAAAATATTTAAAAGACTAATTGTAACGTCTCATTTCTTTAATTTTACACCCTTTACTTTTCATTTTCGCTCTCCAGAATAATTCGTGTAAAATAGATTTAAATACTAGCTCATCTCTATAAAGAAGATAGCCACGTTGAATTTCATATCTCTTACATATCATATAAACCATCTCCTGAAAGTAATAATAATAAGTCCGACCACAATATTATAGAAAAAAGTTCTCTCTTTGTAAAGGGGTTTATATAAATATTTAATCCATAAGTACTATTCCAAGTTTTTCATAAATATTAGGCCCTATATTATCAGTTATAGACATATTATTATCCTTTAAAAAATTTATCAATGCAGACTTCATTCCATTACCATATACTCCATCTATTGATCCTTCATAGTATCCTTTCTGCTTAAGTCTTTTTTGAACTTCTCTTACATCAGCACCTCTATCCCCTGGTTTTATTGTTCTAAATCCATAACTAAAGGGACCATATTCACCAGAAACTAAAGTAACAATAGTTTCATGTTTTACCATTGAATAAAGTTCCTCTATATCTTGATTTCTCATTCTGATACATCCAGCTGAAGCATTATAACCTATAGAATCTGGTTTATTAGTGCCATGAATTCCATACTTTCCCCAAGGGACATTTAACCCCATCCATCTAGAGCCAAATCCTCCTCCCCATGCAGCTTTTTCAACTATTTTAAAAGTACCTAAAGGCGTAGGAGAACCAGGCTTTCCTGTAGCTACTACATATTTTTTTATAATTTCATTTGTATCCATATCTATTAAGTATAAAATTTTTCTATCTACTTCAATGAGTATAGATAGATTTGATTCTTTATTAGTTGAATATACATCTTCATAGTTATTGTTTTTATTTTTCTCAACCAAGGACAAATGTATTTGATTTCCAACAACGATTACTATAATCATAAGAAAAAAGCTTAAAATCACTACCTTAATCCGCCTAAGCACTATATATTCCCCCCTATATAGTCATTATATGCAATAGGGGTTTTCATTAAGACTATAAATAATTAGGCACTAATTCAAATCAATTTATCTTCCTTTAATTTCCTACCTTACTACCAATAATAACTATTGTCTTTTTAAGCCATTCATCTTTGGTTTAATATATACCACCTCTATAAAACCTATTTTTCTACTGTCAAAAAACTCTCTGAAAAAACTCTTATTCCTATAGCTCCTAAAGGAGCTGTTATTAAAATAGATAGTACCGCTACTGCTAAAATCACATCTCCAGATGCTACACCTAAAGATAAAGGGACTCCTCCTATAGCAGCTTGAACAGTTGCCTTAGGTATATAGGATATTATACAAAACAGTCTTTCCTTCCAATTTAAATCAATTCCTAGAAGAGATATTATGACTCCAATACTTCTTCCTATAAGACCAATTAGTATAAGAATAATACCTTTTATTCCAGAATCAAGTGCAACTGAAATATTAACTTGTGCGCCAACTAAAACAAAAAGAAATACTTGTGCAAAAACCCATATTTTATCAAACTTTATAGCTAATCTCTTACCTACCTCAGGTCTTTTTTCTAATATAATAAAACCTATTGTCATGACTCCTAATAGGGAAGCTATTGAAATTTTACTTTTCAATAAATTTTCTAATTCAGTAAATAAAATTGAAAAACCAAGTATTAATAAAACCTTTTTAGTATCACGTATATGATATTTATTGAAAATATTTAATAACATATAACCAATAATTATACCACCTACAATACCTAATAATATAGATATTGGAATTCCTAATAATTGAATACCAATATTTATATTATTACCATTATATAGACCTAAAAAAGCACTAAATATAGTAATAGCAAAAACATCGTCAATAGAAGCTCCAGCCATTATCAATGTTGGAATACCTTTATCCGTGCCTATCTTATTCTTATTTAAATCCAGCATTGAAGGAACTACAACAGCAGGAGAAACTGCCGCAAGAACAAATCCTAATATTCCACCTTCTATAAAAGAAAAATCAAAAATTTTTATTGAGGCAAAAGCAATAAAAAATCCTTCTATTACTCCTGGTATAAAACTCATTTTTATAGCTGAAGTTCCAACTTTCTTTAAATCATTTTTATTAATTCCAAACCCTGCCCTTAATAAAATAATAATCAAAGCAATTTTTCTTAAATCTGATGATATATTAATCATTTCAGGTCTAATCCAATTAAGACCATAAGGCCCTATTATTATACCTAAAATTAACATTCCTAATAAACCTGGCATTCTCATATTTTCAAAAAATCTATTTGCTGGCAACCCTAATAATAATATAATTGCTAAGCTTTTAGCCATAAAACCACTCCCTAATATAATTAATTTTTTACAAAACAAAAACTCCTATAGATAATAAATATTACCCATAGGAGTCATTAGCATTACGCAGTTATGGTGAACTCCATCACCTTTAATATTAAATTATATACTAATATTAATTTATCATTATTCTTCATGAAAATCAAATAACTATATATTTACAAATGTTTTTTTATTTCTTCTACTTTTGGTACTCTTCCTGAAAACTTAACTTCTTCATCTACTACAAGGGCAGGTGTACTCATAACACCATATTCTACTATTTTCTTTATGTCTTCGACTTTCTCTATTGAAGCATCTACTCCTAGTTCTGCTACTGCTCTCTTTGTGTTTTCTTCTAATTTATTACATTTCCTACACCCAGTACCTAAAATTTTAATTTTCATAATAGAATCCTCCTTAATTTATATAAATATAAAAGATAAAGCATTAAATAAATAGCCTATAATTATTATCCCTATTGTTACAATAGTTATAAATGTTGCCAATAATTTTGGCTTTATAACTTTACTTAGCATAATCATAGAAGGCAAAGAAAGGGTAGTTACTCCCATCATAAAAGATAAAACTGTTCCAATACCAACACCTTTAGCAACTAAAGCTTCTGCTATTGGAATAGTGCCGAATATATCAGCATAAATAGGTATTCCAATAATAGTAGCTATTAAAACAGAAAATGGATTATTTTGTCCCAATACTTTCTCTATAATTGTCTGTGGAATCCAATTGTGTATTGCAGCTCCAATACCTACACCTATTAAAATATATGGCCATACTCTGCCTACTATATCCCTCACTTGACTCCTAGCAAAATAAACCCTATCTTTACGAGTCATTTCACCAGACTCATTATTTACATCTTCTACTCCCCATACATAATCTTCAACATACTCTTCCATATGAAGTTTATCAATTAAGCTTCCTCCTATAACTGCCAAAACAACACCTACAACTACATAGGATATTGCTATCTTTGCACCAAAAAAAGACATTAATAGCATAAGAGAAGCTAAATCTACCATAGGAGAAGATATTAAAAATGAAAATGTTGATCCTAAAGGTAATCCTGCTGATGTAAATCCTATAAAAATTGGTATACTTGAACAACTACAAAATGGAGTTATGGTACCTAATAATGCTCCAAGTATATTCCCTTTTATTCCTTTAAAACGTCCAATAATTTTCTTAGTTCTCTCCGGTGGAAAATAGCTTTGTATATAAGATATAATGTATATTAAAACTGATAACAATATAAAAATCTTTATAGTATCATATATAAAAAAGTGTACACTTCCTCCTACTTTACTTTCTATAGATAATCCAAATACTTTTTCCACTAATAATTCTACTAAATCCCACAACCACTTCATTTTCAATAACTGATCATTTAGCCAATTAAAAATTCCCATCAAATTCACCGCCTATCATTTCTAGTTATACATTGTTAGTTTTTTAAATAATTATTTACACATATTAGCTAACTCAATATATTTTTCTGCAGATTTACTTTTTTCTATATCTGATTTTAAAATTGGATATTCTTCCACATTTCCAACTATGTTCTTGAGTATATTTTCAAATAATTTATCTTTCATATTTAATGAATAAAAAATATATTGCTCTTTTCTTTCATCTTTTACTAAGCCTGAATCTCTGAGCCTTCCAAGGTGTTTAGATATATTAGGTTGAGATATACCTGTTATTCCACATAATTGGCAAACACATAGTTCTCTGTGGTATAAAAGCACCATTATTCTAAGTCTTGTTTCATCTGAAAGCAATTTAAAGTAATTTGTTAATTCATCCATATTAACACTCCTTATTATTATATGTCCATATAGTTATATGGTTATATGTATTATAATACTTTTATTCTTATTATTTGTCAATAGTTTAATACTACTAAATAATCTATAAAGGTTTTTTATAATAAATATAGAAATATATAATATATTATAACTTAGATCAAATATTATATTTAAGGGGGATATTTTGTATGTTCAAAGAAGTTAATTTTAATGATTATTCTAAAGAAGCTCTTGAGCAGATAAATAATGGAGCTTTCCTTACTGTAAAAAGTGGTGATGAAGTAAATACTATGACTATAGGATGGGGAAATATTGGAGTCATATGGAGTATGCCTATATTTACTGTGGCTGTTAGATATTCTAGACATACTTATAATCTACTAGAAAACTCTGATGAGTTTACAGTAAGTATACCTATTAAAATAGATATGAAAAAAGAATTAGCCTTTTGTGGAACTAAGTCTGGAAGGGATGTTAATAAATTTAAAGAATGTAATCTAAAGTTAAAAGATGGTATAAAAGTAGGCACACCTATAATTGAAAATTGTGAACTCCACTATGAATGTAAAATAGTATATAAACAAGCTATGGAACCTGGAACTTTAGATGATAACATTAAGGAAAAATACTATACAAACAACGACTACCATATATTATACTATGGAAAAATAGTTAATTGTTATATAAAAGAATAAAGTATAGGGATGATTCTTTTTATTTTATAAAAAGCTGCTTTAAAGCAGCTTTTTCTTTAACTGTTCTACTTTTTATTATCTAATTTTTCTACATATCCATCATCAAACAATTATAAGTTATCTCCAAAATTAAATGTTTTTCTAATCATTTTAAAATAGTTTGGATCATCTGAGCAATCTGAATGACCAGCAGAGTTAGACCAAATATTATTTGTCATAAGCACCTTCCTAAACTATTTTATTAACAATTTTCATACCTTCACGTTCACTTAATGGTGATAATTTTGTATTTTCAATAAATTCTTTAACTATTTTAGGATTAGTTTTTGAATATTCTCTTAGTGCCCAACCAATAGCTTTTTGTATAAAAAATTCATCTTTATCTTTTAAAATTTCTATTATATTAAATAATAACCCTATATCAGTTCTGTCTTTATATCCTAATTGGAATAATATCGTAGTTCTTTGCAGCCAAATATTATTTGATTTTATCCATTTTTTAATATATTTATCTCTCTCTCCAGGAAATTGTTTGAAATATTCTCCTACTAATTTCTTAGAAATTATATCTACTGTATCCCACCAAGATTTATCTATTATCATGTACTCAAATAGATTAATAATCTCTCTTGAGAAATCTTTATTGTATTTCTCCAAAAGATCACACGCAAAGTATTGGTATTCTCTTTCTGGCAATTCCCATAATTTTTTAACTACTATTTCTATTTGGTCATATTTTGGTCTATTATCTTTCTTCAAAAATACTCTACTTATTTTTCTTCTTTGAGGGGCTTTAATGCCTAAAAACTGAAAGTTGTTTTTCATATACTTTTCCATTTGTTCTATATTATCTTTATTGGAATTTTCTTTCAATACCCCTGTTATTTCATCTATATATTGATTTATGTCACTATATTTTACCATAATTCCCCCCCTACATATCTAAATTAAATCTCCACTCCCTCTAGTTCAAGTAAAAATTGCTTTACGGATGTTTTATTCCCTGCATATCCCATTAATTCTCCACTTTTACCTACGACTCTGTGACAAGGTATTATTATTGGAAGTAAATTCGCCCTATTTGCTTGTCCTACTGCCCTTACAGCTTTAGGGTTTCCAATAGCTTCTGCTATTTGTGAATAACTTCTAACTTCACCATAAGGAATATTCCTTAAAGCTTCCCATACTTTTTTTCTAAACTCAGTACCTTCTATAGACAGTGACACTTGAAATTCTTTTCTCTCTTTGTTAAAATACTCATCCAATTCTCTTATTACATTATTACATAATCTTCTATCTTGTTTTATATTGTTGTATTTATTCCTATATTCCAACCATTCATTTTCAAAAAGTATTATTCTTCTAACCCCTATTTCATCCACTACTATATATATTGTCCCTAATGGAGAATCATAAGTATCATAGACAATTTTCATACTGAATCATCCTTTCCTCATATTACATAAAAATAAACAAGAATATAGAGTACTACAAATTATACTGATAATAAATGCTTGAAATTTTTATCTAAATGCTGAAATAATTTTGGTGTAATGTCCTTGTATGTTAAATTAGATGGCAACGTTTCAAAACATCTTACTTTTTCCATTTCGCTTTCTGGCAAATCACCTAATTTTTTTATATCTGCATAGAAAACCATTCCATTAGCTTCAGATCCATTAACGTCAGAAGTTTTATCTGCAGCCCAATAATCAAATATAGGTTTTATGTCAAATGAAACAGCTCCTGTCTCTTCAAATAATTCTCTTTTAGCAGCATCCAATGGAGTTTCTCCTAATTCAATATGTCCACCAGCAGTTTCCCATGTATCTCTTTCTTTATGTTTGCACAAAATCCATTTGCCATGATACTTTGCTATAATCACTACATATTTATAAGTTTTTAAACGGTTTAAATCATAAACCTCACAAATCATAAAATCCCCCCTATTCATTTGTTATTATACATAATATATCATATAAAACAGCATATTTTTCCTATTTAAATACAATTTTTACATTTTCAAATCCTAAATTTTTAAGAAAAGATGTCAATATTTCTTTTGTATTTTTTTCTGCCTCCGTTAATATTCCTTTTTTTATTACTTCTTTCTCCATATTTTCCTTTTCTTTTACTAGAACATCGTATAAATCTTTTAATTTAAGTTGATTAAAAACAGATTCTTTTTCATCATATACATAAGAATCTTCTTCATTTATTACATTATCCAACACTTTAGGTTTGTCCAATTTTATCTCAACATTCTTCAGATCTTTTACATCTATTTCGGCACTTTTTAAATCCACTCCTGCCTTTATATATCCACTATATTTAATAAGAAATCCTTTATTAGTAAAAGGCATGTTTAACCCATTAAATTTCTTTTTATCCTTGTATGCTACAACATTTGTATAATTATATTTTACCGTAGATAGATCTAATAATTTAGATATTTCTTCTTCTATAGTGTCTGACAACATATCGGTTTCCTTCTTAATTGAAAATCTAATATAAAAAAATAATGCTATGACAATGGCTAATATTATTAAAAAAATAGTTATATATGGTTTCTTTTTTGTTTTGCTTCTCATAAAATCGCTCCTTAATTTATATATTCATAGCCTAATTTTATTAAAATTTACATACATTTTCAACTACTTATATAGATATAATATTTTATAATATGCCAAATTATCCTTTTTGCACTTATATATTTCCCTAAAAAACGTCATATTTATTTCCCAGGCTATAATTGATTTGTTGATTAATATATAATAAAATATGATAAAATAAGCAGTATATATTCACTGGGGGTATTCAATGAACAAAATTGTAGATGTATTGAGTAAATGCGTATTATTTAAAGATATGACTAATAATGAAATAAAAAAAATATTAGAAAGTATTGATTATAAAATATCTAGCTTTAAAAAAGGTGAAATAATTGCTATAGAAGAAGAAGAGTGTGTAAATTTAGGTATTATATTAGATGGGTTAGTAGAAATTCAAAAAACATTTCCTTCCGGCAATATAGTTACATTAAATAGATTTAAATCGGGAAATATTTTTGGCGAAGCCATAGTTTTTTCAAAGAAACATGTATATCCAGCAACTATTATGTCCATAGATAACAGTAAAATAATGTTTATCCATAAAAACGACATTATAAATATTTGCAGTATTAATAACAAATTTCTAGGTAATTTTATGACAATTCTTTCTGACAGAATCCTCATGCTAAATTCTAAAATAAAAATTTTGTCATATGAAACCATAAGGAAAAAAATAGCAAACTTTCTTTTAGATGAATATAAAAAACAAAATAATAATTTTCTTGAATTTTCTTATGGAAGAAAAAAAATGGCCGAAGTTTTAAATGTACCAAGGCCATCATTATCTAGAGAATTGGCGAAAATGCGAGATGAGGGAATAATAGATTTCGATAAAAATGTGATTAAAATAGTTGATATAAAACTGTTAGAAGGGTGTTTAATAAACTAGGATTTTTTGTCTATGTAAAGAGAACCGTCTTCTTGTATTTCTCCATAGAGAACTTCTTCTATGGAATTTATTCCTTGATTTTTTAGTTCTTTATAAATCCAGGTTTTATCGATATTTAATTCCTTTAAATTTCTATAAATTAAATTTCCATCAATTATAATTTCAATAGGCATATAAAGACGGTTTTGAGTTTTTTGGTTTTCTTGTTTTTTTAATATACTTAATTCACCATTAGATTCCAATATAGCATAATCAACTTCTGTTATTGAAAAAATATCTTTACTTCTAAGGAGCATACTTAAATCATCTAAATTTATTTTAGTAGATTTAAGAGCCTCTTCTACTATTTTTCCATTTTTTATAACCATAATTGGTTCACCCTCCAACAATACCCGAACCCTAGATGATTTTAACGATATTAAAGTCACAAATATAGTAAGTAATATCCACCAAATCAATTTAATCATCTCATTCAAATATTGAGAACTTGTATTAATAATAGTATTAGCTGCAAGAGAGCCTATAGTTACACCTGTTATATAGTTAAAAAATGTTAATTCACTTAATTGTTTTTTTCCAAGCATTCTTGTTAATATTAAAAGAGTGATAAAGGTTAATGTTGTTTTTAATATAATCTTTGAAAATTCAATAACAATCATTGATATCCTCCTACCCTAAAGTTTCCTCTCAAAGATTTTTACTTTTCTTTTATCTTCAAAATCTTCAATATTATCTATACCTATATTTCTCAAGAATTTTTTCATTATTTTATTGTTTACTGAAATATTAACTTTAGAATCATCCCCATATTTTTCTATATGTTCCTTGCCTTTTTCTTTTGAAATAATAGTCTTAGGTCCACCTACACAGCCACCATCACAACCCATTCCTTCTAAAAATGCTGCACTAGTTTCTCCTTTTAAAGCAGATTGAAGCATAGCTTTACATTCTTTTATGCCACTAGCCTGTTCCGATGTAAATAATTCTATTTTATCTGGATACATTTCCTTCACTGCATCTTCTACAGCTGAAGATACTCCTCCAATTCTCCCATATATCCTACCTCCCCTAGATGAGTATTGGGTCGATAGTTCTTCATGAAATTTATTTGGCTCTATATCAAATACTTCGAATATATCTTTAAGTTCAGTAAAAGTAAGTACATGATCTATTGCATCTTTTATATCATCTGATTTTGCTTCTCCCTTCTTAGCTACACAAGGTCCTATAAATACTACCTTACATTCTGGATCGATTTCTTTTATAATTTTTCCTGCTGCAATCATAGGAGAAACAGACGGAGAAGTATATTTAACTAATTCTTTAAATCTTCCTTTTATCATACCAACCCATATAGGACAACAACAAGAGGAGAGTAAAAAATCTTTTTCTTTATTAATATGCCTGTTAAATTCTACTGCTTCTTTTATAGTTAAAATATCAGCAAAAAAAGCTACTTCTACCATATCTTCAAATCCTATATATTTCAAAGCTGCTCTTAATTGGCCCATAGACACATTCTCACCAAACTGTCCAGCTATAGAAGGTGCCACTGCAGCAATTACTTTTTTATTCTCTTTCAATATTTCTAAAATAGGGAGAAACTCTATTTTGTCTATAAAATTTTTATTTTTGCAAGAATCTACACATATACCACAGTTCACACATAAATCAATACTTATATTAGGAAGCAATGTCTCTTTATCTACTATAATTGCATCAAAAGGACAGGCATTTTCACAAATAATTTTATCATCAACTTTTACACAGTTTTTTGTACAAGGTGATGTATTTATAACAACTTTGTTAGTTTTTTGATAATTTTTAATAGCAAATTTTAAATCTTCTGAAAAGTTATCTGAATAATTTACTTCTACGCCACAGAGTGCAGAAATTACTTTTGAAAGGCTTTCTTTATCTATATCTTCTCTATTCATTATTTCTTCTATTTTTTCTTCAAATACTTCTTCATAATAAGCTTTAAGTATTTCTTTAAATAATTGCCTATACTTTGTTTTTTCCATTTCAATCCCTCCATTAACCTTAAATATAATATTCCCCAAAACTTCCATATATATTTTATCTACTATAGATTAGTTTGATAGTTTTTTAACTAGTATTGATATTTATTATTTTAATAAAAAACTATAATTTTATATAATTGAATTATGGAATAAATATATAAATAAAGGGGTGTTAGAATGAAAGAGAATAAAAAAATCTTTATTTATGGTGGGATCATAGGTTTAATAGGTGCTATTTTAATGAAACTGGGAAACCCAGGAAACATGGGTATATGTGTTGCATGCTTCTATAGGGATATTGCTGGAGCATTAGGCCTTCATAGGGCAGAAGTTGTGCAATACATACGACCTGAAATCATTGGATTTATTTTCGGAGGAGTATTAGCTGCAGTTTTAGGTGGAGAATTTAAATCTAGAGGTGGCTCATCTCCAATAATAAGATTTGTACTAGCCATATTTTTAATGTTTGGCGCATTAGTATTTTTAGGCTGTCCTCTTAGAATGATATTGAGACTTGCTAATGGAGATTTAAATGCTATATTTGGTCTTCTTGGATATTTACTAGGTATTTACATTGGAATTCATTTCTTAAAAAAAGGTTACTCTCTAGGACGAAGTACAAAGCAAACTAAAATATCCGCTTATATCATTCCAATTTTATCTGTATTTCTACTATTACTTTTATTAATAAAGCCATCTTTTATCTTTTTCAGCACAGAAGGACCTGGTTCCATGAGAGCTCCAGTATTTATTGCGCTAGCTTTGGGACTAATTTCAGGTTTCATATTACAAAGATCAAGAATTTGTACTGCTGGTGGTTTTAGAGATGCAATACTTATTAAGGACTATCATTTTCTATGGGGTATACTAGGTATATTTATTTTCAATTTAATAGGTAATCTAGTCTTAAATTTCGATACTTTTCAAATAAGTTTTGCTAACCAACCAGTAGCCCATACAAATCACCTTTGGAATTTCTTAGGGATGGTTCTAACTGGTATATGTTCTATCCTTTTAGGTGGATGTCCACTAAGACAAACAATACTAGCCAGTGAAGGAGATTCAGATGCTGGAATCACTGTATTAGGTTTAATTGTTGGTGCAGCTTTTGCACACAATTTTCAAATAGCTTCTAGTCCTGAAGGAGTTACTCCAAATGGAAAGTTAGCAGTCATCATAGGACTTATTGTAGTAATTTTAATTGGAAATAGTGTAGTTAAAGATGTCCTAAAAGAAAGAAGAAAAAAAGAGGAGGTAATGTAAATGGCTAAAACTATAGATGCTAGAGGAAGATCTTGTCCTGAACCAGTGATAATGACGAAAAATGCCTTAGATGAAAACCCAGAAGAATCTTTCGATATACTTGTAGATGTGGAAGTAGCAGTTGAAAATGTAACACGTTTTGCAAAAAATAGTGGATATAAGGTTGATGTTGAGGAAGATAAAGGCTATTTCATCCTTCATATTCAGAAATAGGTGATTCAATGAATGATTTTTATTGTGTAATTACTTTTCATACAACACAAGAGGCATTAGCTTTTGAAAAATTCTTTAAAGAAATTGGTTTTTCTATAAAATTAATGCCTGTACCTAGACAGATTAGTTCTAGCTGTGGATTATCTGCTAAAATACCTTGTGAAAAGAAAGAAAAAATACTTGAAATATGCGAAGAAAAAAAATTAGAATTTAATGAATTTCATAAAATAGTTAAAAAAGAGAGGAAATCCTGGCTTTTAAACCATATTAAAAAAACTACTCAAAACAATGAGTAGTTTTTTTTGCTAAAAAAGTATATCATTAAATAGGGTATTGAATTGATGTGATTTTAAGGAGGTAGAGTTATGAAGTATGATATTATAATTGTTGGTGCAGGTCCTTGTGGTATATTTACAGCTTTAGAACTAAAAAAAAATAATCCAAATAAAAGTATATTGATTTTAGAAAAAGGCAGTTCTATTTCAAAAAGAATTTGCCCTAAAAGAAAAACTGGTAATTGTGTAAACTGCTCTCCTTGCAATATAACTACTGGATTTGCAGGAGCTGGCGCTTATTCTGATGGAAAATTATCTCTTTCACCAGATGTAGGTGGAAATCTACCTGAATATATTGGATACGAAAAAACCCAAGAACTAATAAATTATGTAGATGAAATTTATTTAAAATTTGGCGCTGATAAAAAAATTTATGGCATTGATAATAAGGAACAGATTGATGAAATTAGAAAAAAAGCTATAAGAAGTAATTTAAAACTTGTGGAATGTCCTATCAGACATATGGGTACGGAAGAAGGATATAATATATACTCAAAAATTGAAACTTATTTAAAGGAAATTGGAGTAGAACTTAAGTTTAGAAATCCTGTAAAAGATATAATATTAAATAATAATAGAAAAGTAAAAGGAGTTATAGCTGATAAAGAATATTTGGCAGATAGAGTAATTATTTGTGTTGGTAGAGAAGGCTCTGATTGGCTAAAAAATTTATGCCATAAACATGATATTGACACAGAAACTGGAGATGTAGATATTGGGGTTAGGGTTGAAACTAGAAATGAAATAATGGAAGAGCTAAATAAAGCTATGTATGAAAGCAAACTTATATACTATACTCCTACTTTTGATGACAAAGTAAGAACATTTTGTACAAATCCAGGAGGAGAAGTTTCTACAGAATATTACGATGACAATTTAGCTGTTGTAAATGGTCATAGTTATAAATCAGATGATTTAAAAACAAAAAATACTAATTTTGCACTACTTGTAACAAAACATTTTACAAAACCATTCAATTCACCAATAGAATATGGTATGCATATAGCCAAGCTTGGAAATATGTTATCTGGAAATAAGATACTAGTTCAAAGATATGGAGATTTCAAAAAGGGTAGAAGAACTAATGAAAAAAGATTATATAGGAATAATATAATTCCAACTTTAAAAGATGCAGTTCCTGGAGATTTAAGTCTCGTTCTTCCCCATAGACTTTTAAAAGATATAGATGAAATGATAATAGCCCTTGACCATGTAGCCCCAGGCCTTGCTAGTGATGAAACACTACTATATGGAGTTGAAGTCAAATTTTACTCAAACAAAGTAATTGCTAATGATAATTTTGAAACTAATATCAAAAATCTCTACGTCGGTGGAGATGGAGCAGGAATAACTAGAGGATTAATGCAAGCAAGTGTTAATGGAGTTTTATTAGGAAGACAATTTAGTAAATAAGAGATAGTATAAAAAGCCGTAGAATATCAATATTATGATAAGCTTTCTATTATTAGGGATGCAGATAAAATGAGGCAGAAATAAATCTGCCTCATTTTTCATATCATAAATATTGCCACTATTGTTGTGACTATAAGCCCTACAGTTACAGGAATTAAATTCCTTCTTGCTAGTTCAAATGGATCTACATCACATATGGCTGCTGCAGGAATTAATGCCCAAGGTACTAGAGTTCCACCTCCTACCCATATAGCAGATATTTGTCCTAAAGCTGTTAATACTGCAGTCCCTCTTCCTATAGCAGTACCAAATAACTTTGCTACTGAACCTGCTAAAGATATTCCTGAAAAACCAGAGCCATCTAATCCTGTTATGCCTCCTACTACTGTTAGAGTTATAGATCCAATTGTCGGATTTAAAGGTACTGAATTTGCTAAAGCTACACCTAAATCATTCACTAATCCTTGGGAATTAGAAGGTAAAAAATCACCAATTACTTCTACAAAGCCCTCAGAACCTAGATAGAAAAAAGCTGCCACTGGTATTACTGGACCAAATACTTTAAATCCAAATTGAAGTCCTTCCACCAAATAGGAAGTGATTTCTTCTATAGCTTTGTTTTTATGAGCTTTTATAGATACTATAATTAGTATAAATATTGCTGTTCCTCCAATTAAAGCAGTAGCATCTCCTCCTTGCAAATTAGCAACAATCATTATTATTATATCTATTAGGAACATTATAGGAATTAATATAGCAAATACCTTTCTTGATTTAGAAGACATTATATCTATGTTATCTTTATTCTTTTGTATAGCTTCTTCTCTTTCTTTATCTTCAACTTTTAAATTGCCATTTTTTAAATCCCTTTTTAAAAAAATATATGCTAATACTGTAGTTGTAACTCCCATTATAAAAACTAATGGGATACTGGCAGATATAACTTCTGAAATAGGAATACCTGCTGCATCAGATGTTAATTTTGGTGCTCCCTGAATAACAAAATCACTAGAAAGTGCTATACCATGACCAAATAAATTCATAGCCATGGCTACACCTATAGCAGGAAGTCCTACTTCAACTGCAACTGGCAACAATACCACTCCAATTAGTGCTACTGCTGGCGATGGCCAGAAAAACCAAGAAATAATCATCATAAGTATTCCTATTATCCAATAAGCTAAACTAGGATTTTTAATAAACTTAGTAAAAGGAGATATCATCATTTGATTAATTCCCGTTTCAGTGAGTACCGTACTCATACCTACTATAACAGATATTATCAAAATAGTTCCAATCAGTTCTACTATAGCATATATAAAACTATTGAAAACTCCCATTATAGATTCAGACAAAGACTGGGTTGCAATAAATCCTAATATGAATATACCTATAATACATACTAGACTAGCATCCCTTTTAGCTATCATAAATCCTAATATTATAAAAATAAACAATAGATATATCCAATGTAGTAAATTCAAATCTACCACCATATCTATCCCCCTCTACACTTCACTGATTAATACTACCATCATATGTTATAGGGGAAAGATAGGTTAATTTATTTTAATTACTTTGTTTGTCTTTCATATATAGTTATTATGATTATGTACATTAAGAAGCCCATTATATAACCTGATAGTACATCTGTAGGCCAATGAACGCCTAAATAAATTCTACTGAATCCAATCAGGCCTATCAGTAAAAAATTCAATATCCAAATAAGTAAATCGTTAGTTCTTTTGTCTCTACTCTTTAGAAAAAGATAGGTCATGGTAGTATAAAAAGACATGGAAACCATTGAATGACCACTAGGAAAACTATATCCACCTTGCTCAATTAAAAAATATTTTAAAGGTCTTATTCTAACAAATATATTTTTTAAAATAGCATTAACCCCATAGGTTCCTATTGTAGAAAGAAATAAGGGCATTATTCCTTCGTAGTATTTGTTTCTAATAAATAGAAATGCTAGAACTACCCCAAATCCAATGAAGAAAAGTGAAGAACCTAAAAATGTAATTCCTTTCATGATAGTAGTTATTGTTGAATTAGTATTTGCATGAACACTTTCCATTATTTTTTCATCAAATAGTACTCCGCCCTGACTACCTTTTACAAGTATTGCAATACTTGTAAAAATCACTATAATAATAACAGCTGACAGAATCTTTAGTGTGTTTTTTTTCATATATAATCCTCCAATGTTATTTATTCTAATATAAAAAATCCTTGTAAATATAAAAGGCAAGGATTTTTTATATTATAAATCACTTGCCTTAATAAATCAAATTTATTTAATTTTTTTCTTTCTTTTTTTTCTCTTTCTTGGCGGTGCCATATGAATGGCTTCACCTGTTAAACCTAATGTTGCTTCATAAAATGCCTCACTTAGAGTTGGATGAGCATGGATAGTCCTTCCTATGTCTTCAACACTTAGATCATTGGATATCGCTAATGCTCCTTCATGGATTAAATCGTTAGCATGAGGACCTATAATATGAACTCCAATTATCTTATTTTCTTCATTTGATAAAACTTTAACCAATCCTTCTCCTTGTCCTAAAGTAAGGGCCTTTCCATTAGCTCCAAATAAAAATTTACTAACTTTGTATGAAATACCTTTTTCTTTTGCTTCTTCCTCTGTAAGCCCTACATCAGCTACTTCTGGTATTGAAAACACACAATTAGGATATATATCTAAATTAATTTTAGGCTCAATTCCCATTATTTTTTCTATTACATATATAGCTTGACTAGAGGCTACATGAGCTAATTGAATTCCTACATTATTTACATCTCCTGCAGCATATATCCCTTCTATATTAGTTTCAAAATTTTCATTCACACTAATTCCCTTTTCACTATATTCAATTCCTAATTCATCTAGTCCTAATCCCTCAACTACTGGACCTCTTCCTGAAGCTATCAAAACTTTATCTCCTAATACCTCTATTTCCTCATCTTTATTTTTATACCTTGCTACTACTTTTAATTTATCTCCTTCTTTAATTATCTCTTTTGCTCTAATATCCATATATACATCTATTCCCTGTTTCTTCAAAAGAGGGGTTATTCTTTTTGAAATCTCTTTATCCGCATTTTTGAGCATCCTTGATGCTAAAAGTATTACATTGGAACCCAATCCATTGTATATACTTGCAAATTCTACCCCAATAACTCCTGCTCCTACTACAATTAACGTTTCTGGAATTTCTTCCATACTAAGCAAATCATCACTAGTAATTACACCTTCCATATCTATGCCTTTTGTTTCAGTCATAGTAGGTTTAGATCCTGTAGCAATAAGAATATTATCTACTGAAATTTCTCTTTCATCATTATTTTTTAATTTAACTGAAATAGTATTTTTATCTTTAAGTTTAGCTCTTCCAGCAATGTATTCAATATTTTCATAAGAAGATAGAAGTTTTTCTATTCCTTTCACTAGCTGATTTACAATACCATTTTTTCTTTCTTGCATCCTTTTTCCGTCCAAATTATAATTATCTACTTTTATACCAAATTCCTCACTATTTTTTAAATCTGTCATTATTTCCGCATTTCTAAAGTAAGCTTTAGTGGGGATACAGCCTCTATTGAGGCATGTTCCCCCTAAATCTCTATCTTCAATTAAATATATATTTGCTCCTAATTGAGCTCCCCTAATAGCTGCCACATAACCTGCAGGACCTGCACCTATTATTGCTATGTTCTTTTTCAAGCAAAAACACCTACCCTTCATACTTTAATACCGGATTTCTTGCTGCCTTTGTTTCATCTATTCTTCTCACCGGAGTATTATGAGGTGCTTCTTTTAGTATTTCTGGATTTTCTTTAGCTTCTTTTGCTATTTGTTTTAAAGCTGCCACAAATTCATCGAGTGTTTCTTTGCTTTCTGTTTCTGTTGGTTCAATCATTAGAGCTTCGTTTACGATAAGTGGAAAATAGACTGTTGGAGGATGGAATCCAAAGTCTAGAAGTCTCTTTGCTATGTCTAATGTTTTAACTTCTAGATTTTCATCCTTTAAGCCACCTAGTACAAATTCATGTTTATATATAGTATCTATTGGAAGATAATAATCTTCTTTTAATTGAGACATTAAATAGTTTGAATTTAGAACTGCTACTTCACTAGCCCTCTTAAGTCCATCTTTACCCATAGTCAATATATAACTATAAGTTTTAACTAAAACATTAAAGTGCCCATAAAAATCTTTTACTTTTCCTATGGAATTTGGATAATCATAATTTAAGAAATATCTATCTTCTTCCCTTTCAACAACTGGAACTGGTAAAAATTCTATAAGATCTTTCTTTACTCCTACTGGTCCACTACCTGGTCCGCCACCACCATGAGGAGTAGAAAAAGTTTTGTGTAAATTTAAATGTACTACATCAAATCCCATATCACCTGGTCTAGTAATGCCCATGATAGCATTTGCATTGGCTCCATCATAGTATAATAATCCACCACAGTCATGAACTAAATCTGCAATTTCTTTTATCTCTTTTTCAAACAAACCTAATGTATTTGGATTTGTAAGCATAAGTCCTGCAATCTCATCACTTAATACTTCCTTTAAGCTTTCAATATCTACAAGTCCTTCTGCAGTAGACTTTACTTCTACTGCATCAAATCCTGCCATAGCTGCACTAGCTGGATTTGTACCATGAGCTGAGTCAGGAACTATTATTTTAGTCCTTTTAGAATCACCTCGTTTCTCATGATAAGCTTTAATAAGCATTAAACCTGTAAGTTCTCCATGAGCTCCTGCAGCTGGTTGTAAAGTCATTTTATCCATTCCCGTTATTTCACAAAGAGCTTCATCTAACTCATACATAAGTTTTAATGCACCCTGTACTGTTTCTTCTCGTTGATAAGGATGTATATTTACAAATCCGTCTAATCTTGCCATATCTTCATTGATCTTTGGATTATATTTCATAGTACAAGAACCTAATGGATAGAAACCTGTGTCTACTCCATAATTTTTGTTTGCTAGATTTGTATAATGTCTAATTATATCTACTTCGCTTACTTCTGGAAAATCTATTTCTTTTTCATTTAAATATTCTTCAGGAATAAGTTCTTTCAAATCTATTTCTTCCACGTCTATTTCTGGAAGTTTATAGGCAGTCCTTCCTTCTTTTGAAAGTTCAAATATTAATTTATCATACTCTCTCATATTATCCCCTCCAATACACTTGCTAATGTATCTATCTCTTTTTTAGTCCTCTTTTCTGTCACACAGTATAATACTCCATTTTCATATTGGGGATAACTATTTTCTAGAATAAATCCACCTAAAATATTTTCTTTTAATAATTCATCATTTATTTTTTCACCCGATACATTACTAGTTATCGCAAACTCTTTAAAGAAAGGTTTGTCAAATAGTGGTTTATACTTTCCTGTAGCTGTAATTTTATCATAAGCATAGTGGGCCTTGGTTATACTTTGAGTTGCTACTTCTCTAAGTCCTTTTTTACCTAAGGTCACCATATACACTACACTTGCCAATACATTTAAACCTTGATTTGTACATATATTTGATGTTGCCTTGTCTCTTCTTATGTGCTGTTCTCTAGCCTGAAGTGTAAGAACAAAGGCCCTCTTTCCATCTACATCTGTAGACTGGCCAACGATTCTTCCTGGCAATTTTCTCATATGTTTTTTCTTAGTTGCTATAAATCCCAAATAAGGTCCTCCATAACTTAGTGGAATACCTAATGATTGTCCTTCTCCTACTACTATATCGGCTCCTAATTCTCCAGGAGATTTCAATATTCCTAAAGATATAGGATCTACACTTACAACAAGCATAGTCTTCTTTACACTATGAGTTATCCCTTCTACAGCTTCTATATCTTCAATTATTCCAAAGAAGTTTGGACTTTGAACTATAACTGCTGCAGTATTTTCATTTATCTTTTCTTCTAACTGTTGTAAATTTGTAGTTCCATCTAATTCATCTATCTCAATTAATTTTAAACCTTGTACATGAGCATAAGTCTCTAATACTCTTCTGGAATCAGGGTGTACAGTTTTAGAAACAATTATTTCATCTTTTCTCGTTATATTAGATGCCATAATAGAAGCTTCTCCCAGAGCTGAGCCTCCATCATATAAAGAAGCATTTGACACATCCATACCAGTTAAATTTGATATGAGTGTCTGATATTCAAAAATATATTGTAAGGTTCCTTGGCTTATTTCTGCTTGATATGGAGTATAAGAAGTATAAAATTCGCTTTTAGATATGATATGGTCTACTATTGAAGGTATATAGTGGTCATAGGCTCCTGCGCCTAAAAAACATGTAAGATCGTTTATGGTTTTATTTTGTGTAGCAAGATTTATAAGATATTTCTTTACTTCTATTTCTGACATAGATTTGTTTAAATTTAATTCTCTATTAAGTTTTACTTCTTCTGGAATATCGTTAAATAGTTCTTCTATAGAGTTAACCCCTATAGATTCGAGCATTTTTCTTTCATCATCATTGGTATTAGGAATGTATGGATACATACCTATACCTCCTCTTCTAAGAACTTTTCATATTCTTCATGATCCATTAATTCATCAAGTTGTGACTTGTCTTCTAATTCTACTAAGATCATCCAGTTTTCATAAGGATCTTCATTTACAAGACTTGGATCATCTTCTAACTCTTCATTTATCTCCAATACTCTTCCATCAACGGGTATATAGATATCTGCTGCAGCTTTAACAGATTCTACAACTGCAAATGAATCTTCCATTTCAAACTCATCATCTATATCTGGCAATTCTACATATACTATATCGCCTAATGAGTCTTGAGCATAATCTGTAACCCCTATATAAGCTTTATCTCCTTCTACTTTTATCCATTCATGATCCTTTGTGTAAAGTAAACCTTCTAAAACTTTCATAATATATACCTCCCCTTATCTTTTATAAAATCTTTTATTTATTATTTCAGCCTTAACAGGCTTCTTTCTTATAAGTATTTCAATTTCATTTCCAAGTTTTGCTTCACTGGAATCTATTAAAGCCATGCCTATATTTTTCTTCAATGTAGGTGAAAAATATCCAGTAGTTACATGACCTATTTTATTTCCATTTTTGTAAACTTCATATTCCTCTCTTGGAACCCCTCTTCCTTTTAATTCAAACCCAACTACTTTTCTTTTTAGGTTTTCATTTTGTTTAACTAGAGCTTCTTTGCCTATAAAATCTTCTTTGTCCAATTTAACAAAAAACTTTTGATCTCCTTCTAGTGGTGAAATAGTTTCTGATATTTCATGGCCATACAATGGAAGACCAGCTTCAAATCTTAAAGTATCTCTACAGCCTAATCCAGCGGGTGCTACTCCATATTTTTCTCCCACTTCTAATATACTATTCCATACTTTTTTTATACCTTCTAGTGAAGTATATATTTCAAATCCATCTTCTCCTGTATAACCTGTTCTAGAAACTAAACATTTTGTATCTGCTACTAATATGTCTTTTTTAAAGTAAAAAGGCTTTATTTCTGATAAATCTTCTTCTGTTAATTCACTAAGTATTTTCTCTGCTAATGGCCCTTGAAGTGCAACCTCTCCTATTTTTTCAGAAACGTTTTCAAGTATTATATTATATCCTTCTTTATTATCAATCATCCATTTAAAATCTTTATCTGTATTAGCTGCATTTGGAACTAACATGTATTCATCTTCATCAATTTTATAAACTAAAAGATCATCAACTACTCCTCCATCTGGATAACACATGAAAGTATACATTATCTGTTGTTTTTTTAGTTTTGATAAGTCGTTGGTAAAAATATGTTGTAAGTACTCTAAAGCTTCTTTTCCCTTTACTATAATTTCCCCCATATGAGTAACATCAAATATACCTGCTTTGCTCCTAACTGCCTCATGCTCTTTCATAATGCCCGCATACTGTACTGGTAGAGCCCAACCTGCATAGTCTACCACTTTCCCCCCAAGTTTTATGTGCTCATCATATAAAGGGGTCTTTTTTAATTCCATACATTCCAACTCCTTTCTTGTGGATATATATATATGCATATTGTATTTTTATTACATATATGCATATTGTGTATTTATTACCCTTTTAATTTAATAATAAACATTTTTTTATAAATAGGAAGCTAGTCCTAAATTCCTATTTATATCTATTTTCTATCTAAATTTATATTCTTTATTTCAAATATATTTATAGAACCATCTTCATTTTTTTCAAAAGCCTTTTTCCCATATTTATCTAATTCATTTTTATCTTTTGGTGCATGATGTAAACTTGCAGGTCCTGAAATACATCCACCCTCACAAGCCATTCCTTCTATAAAGTTTCCATTTAATCTATTTACTTTTGCCATTTTTAAAGCCTTATCGCAGTCCTTTATTCCATTACATTTTACTGGTTTTAATTCAATATCTATTTCTTCTGATTCAATTACATGCTCAACTGCTTCTGTAACTCCTCCACTTCTAGCAAATATTCTTCCATAATAAGAAGCATTATTTAGTTTTCCATCATTACATTTATTCAGATCTATTTCCAAAGCATCAAGCATAGCTGCTAATTCTTCAAAAGTTAATACATAGTCTATATCATCTTTCAGTTCATCTTCCATTGCCTCAGCTTTTTTAGATACACAAGGCCCTATGAAAACTACTCTAGCCTTTGGATCCATTTGTTTTATAAATCTTGATGTGGCTATCATAGGTGAAACAGTATTTGATATTTTATCTTCTAATTGTGGATAATTTTTCTTTATATAAGATACAAAAGCAGGGCAACATGATGTAGTAACTATATTCTTTTCTTCTATAGTCTCTGCAACCTCTTTAGCCTCATGAAGTGCAACCATATCTGCACCTAAAGCAACTTCTAATACATCATAAAATCCTAATTTCTTGATTCCACAAATAACTTGTTCAATATCTGCATAGGTAAATTGACTAGCTATTGCTGGTGCTATAGTTGCATATACATGAATATCTTTATTTTTCTTAGCCTCTTTCAACAGATCTATAACATCTGTAATATAAGATTTATCCATTATAGCTCCAAAAGGACATTGTATAATACAAGCTCCACACTGAATACATTTTTCATTATCTATAACAGCTTTTCTTGTATCATCAAAGGATATAGCTCCTGCACTACAAGCCCTTCTACAAGGTCTAATAACATCTGCTATAGCATTATAAGGACATGCTTGTTTACATCTTCCACATTCAATGCATTTATCTTGATCTATATAAGCCCTTCCACCTACATGATAAATAGCCCCTCTTGGACAAGCTTCTGAACATCTATGTGCAAGACAACCCCTACAAGCTTCCGTTATAAAAAATCTATTTATTGGACATTTGTCACAAGCTACATCTATAACTTCAATTATATTTTTATTCTCCCTATCCCCCCCCATAGCCAACTTAATTCGGTCCTTTGTTATTTCCCTCTCCTTATATATACAACATCTTGTACGTGGTTCTGGTCCTGGATCTACTATGAAAGGAATAGTATCAGCCTTGTCTTCTAAAGTTCCTTCCATGCTCAATCTAGCCACTTCTCTCAAAACTTCATATTTAATAAGCTGAACATCACTTTCAAATTTCCTAGTATCACTCATTATACTTAATCACCCCTTATTCTATTATTTTTATTGGTTTATTATTTGAATTCTTTTATAAATAGTATTGGAGTTTGATATGATTTGTCATTTTGAAAAGTAGTTTTGTATAAAATTTGAAATATTGATTTTATATTGCCTTTATAATAAGTATACAATTATGTTATTTTTTTATCAATTATAAATTGGTTTTTATTTATTAAATATATTTAATTTATCTTTAAATCTTATTGATCTACGTTTAGATTTTCAATTTCATTGAAATATCTTATTATTCCTGAATATATAGCCCAAGCAATTTTTTCTTGATATTTATCATTTTGAAGTAACTTCTCTTCATCTGGATTTGATAAAAAACCACATTCTATTAATATAGAAGGTACTTCTACTTCCCTTAGCAAATAAATATTTTCCTTTGATTGTGGAATTCTTTTATTATTCTCATCTAACACTTTTCTAAGTTCATCTTGAACTATATAAGCTAATTTTTTGCTTTTTTCACAACCTTCTTTGTAAAAAGTTTGAGCACCATAGTATTTAGATTGAGGAAAACTATTAAGATGTATTGTTAAGAAAATATCACAATTATTTTTATCTATTATCTTTTTTCTATTTCTTAAATCTTCATTTTTCTTTTCTTTAATTGTTTTAGATTCCTCCGTATAAAGTCCACTATTATCATTTCTAGTTATAACAACTATTCCTCCACTTTGTTCTATTATTCTTTTCAACTTTAAGCCAATAGCTAAATTTATTTCACTTTCACTTACTCCACTTTTCCCTGAAGCTCCTGAATCTATACCACCATGGCCTGGATCTATTCCTATTATTTTATTTCCTATTGGTAAATAGGTTGGAATAACTAAACTACTTATTACAAATTTTGATATTATTAATCCAATAAATATAGCCAATATAATGTATAGATATTCTTTCCTTATATATATAACTTTCATTACAATTCCCTCCTTTACATTCAAAATATATTGGCTTATATTTGTCCATATTACAAAAAACAAAAAACACTGGATTTTCCAGTGTTTTTGTATAATATATTGACTATCTCTTTGAAAATTGTGGTGCTTTCCTAGCTTTCTTAAGACCATATTTCTTTCTTTCTTTCATTCTTTGGTCTCTTGTTAAGAAACCTTCTTTCTTTAATACTGGTCTTAGTTCTCCATCAGATTCTAATAAAGCTCTAGCTATGCCATGTCTTATTGCACCAGCTTGACCAGTATATCCGCCACCATGTACATTTACAAACACATCATATTTATCTGATGTTTCAGTAACAGTTAGAGGTTCTCTAACAATAACTTTCAATGTATCATAATCAAAATATTCATCTAAATCTCTTTTATTAACAACTATTTTTCCAGAGCCAGGAACTAATCTAACCCTAGCAATAGCATTTTTTCTTCTTCCTGTTCCAAGATATTGTACTTTAGCCACTTACAATCCTCCTTTCCTCAAAAACTAGAATTCATAAACTTCAGGTTTTTGAGCTTCATGATTATGTTCAGGTCCACTATATACTTTTAATTTTCTAAACATTTGTCTGCCTAAACTATTCTTTGGAAGCATACCTTTAACTGCCAATTCAATAACCTTTTCAGGTTTTTCTCTTAGCATTCTATCATAAGATATCTCTCTTAATCCACCTGGATGTCCAGTATGGTATTTGTAACTTTTTTGTTGTAGTTTTTTCCCAGTTAAAACAATCTTGTCTGCATTTATTACAATTACATAATCACCAGTATCTACATGAGGTGTATATATAGGTTTATTTTTTCCACTAAGTATTTTACTTACTTCAGTTGCTAATCTTCCTAATACTTTTCCTTCAGCGTCTATTACATACCATTTTCTTTCAACTTCATTTGGTTTTGCCATGTAGCTTTTCATCAATTTCCCTCCTTACTACAGAGTTGTATAGTATTTATATGATAAAATCCGGGGCTAGTGGATTTTAAATTCAAACACTCTTATATATTTTAATACAAGGAGCCTAGTGTGTCAAGAATTATAGTCATATTAATAGCAAACTTTTTCTAAATATAATCCTTCAGGTGGTGCAGTATGTCCTGCACTTTTTCTATCCCTTGATTTTAATATATTAATAATATCATGTGGGCTTATCTTTCCAATTCCTATATCTACTAGTGTACCTACTATAATTCTTACCATATTATATAAAAAACCATCTCCATAGATTTCAAAAACAATAATATTATTGTAGGTGTTTAAAGAAGCATAATAAATGCTCCTAACAGTATCTTCTACATTACTTCCTGAAGCCATAAAAGCTGCAAAATCATGTTTACCTATAAAATAATCCTTAGCTTCATTCATCTTTTCAAAATCAAGCTTATACGGCACATAATAGGTGTAATTTCTTAAAAGAGGAGATTTAATAGGAGCATTGTATATTAAATATTTATACTTTTTGCCTAAAGCGTCATATCTTGAATGAAAGGACTTTTCTACCTCTTTTGACTCTATTATGGCGATATCTTCTGGAAGATATCTATTTATAGCATATTTAAATTTTGTACCTGGAATTGAAGAATCTGTAATAAAGTTAGCTACTTGTCCTTTCCCATGTACTCCACTGTCTGTTCTACCAGCACCTATTATTGTGATTTTTTCACCTATAGCATTTGCAATGGCTTTTTCTATTTCCTCTTGAATTGTATTTGCATTAGGCTGCCTTTGCCATCCAGAATAATTTGTTCCATCATATTCAATTGTCAATTTAATATTTTTCATATGTATCCCTCTATATATATCTAGTAGATATTAAGAAACCAAAAAATATTGTCATTATAATCATAGCAATATAATCTATTCTTTCAATTTTAATTTCATTGAGCCTTGTTCTATGTTCTCCACCTCTATAACATCTAGCTTCCATTGCCATAGCAAGTTCATCTGCTCTTCTAAAAGAGTTTACAAATAAGGGAACTAATAAGGGAACCAAGTTTTTTGCCCTATTTAGTATATTTCCACTTTCAAAATCAGCACCACGAGCCATTTGAGCTTTCATTATTTTATCTGTTTCTTCTAATAGCGTAGGAATAAACCTTAAAGCGATAGTCATCATCATAGCCAATTCATGTGCAGGCAACCCTATAACCTTTAGTGGATTTAATAATTTTTCAATACCATCTGTCAATGATATAGGGGAAGTAGTCAATGTAAGTAATGAAGTCCCCATTATTAAAAATATTAGCCTAAGAGCCATAAATATAGCTTGGTTTAAACCTTCTCTAGTCACCTCTAGAGGTCCTATATTAAATAACACTACACCTTTAGTCATAAATACATTTATAACAAAAGTAATTATTAAAATGAATCTCAACGGTTTTAAACCCTTAAGCACATATTTAAATGGTACTTCTGAAAGTTTAATTGTAGTTAATATAAAACCAAGAATAAATATATATGGATAAAATTTATTTATAAAAAATAAAGAAATTATAAAAACAAATGTAATTAATATCTTTACTCTTGGATCTAGTTTGTGAACAATTGTATCTCCTGGGAAAAATTGTCCTATAGTTATATCTTTAAGCATTGTCTTTTCTCCTTAAATATTTTAATAATTCTACTTTAGCTTCCTCTATGGTTAAAATATCATCTGACACTGGATTGCCTTTTGACTTGAATTTTCTCATGAAATCAGTTACTTGTGGAATTCCAAGTCCTAACTTTTCTAACTCTTTTCCATTTTTAAATACTTCTCTAGGAGTTCCTTCCATGGCTATTTGTCCACCGCTCATTACTACAATTTTATTCACTAACTTAGCTATATCTTCCATGCTATGAGAAACTAATATAATGGTTATTCCTTCTTTTTTATATAGGTTTTGGATTTCTCCTAATATCTCATCCCTACCCTTAGGATCTAATCCTGCTGTAGGTTCGTCTAATATTAAAACTTTTGGCTCCATAGCTACTACCCCGGCTATAGCCACCCTTCTTTTTTGCCCTCCACTTAATTCAAATGGAGATCTATCTCTCATGTTTTCAAAATCTAAACCTACCAATTCCATAGCTTTCTTAACTCTACTGTCAATTTCTCCTTCATCCAATCCTAGATTCCTAGGACCAAAAGCTATATCTTTGTACACTGTTTCTTCGAACAATTGATATTCTGGATACTGAAAGACTAGTCCTACCTCTTGTCTTACAGTTCTAAGTTTAGTTTCTTTAGCAGTTATATCTAGTCCATCAATAATAATCTTACCTTTTGTAGGTCTTATAAGGCCATTTAAATGTTGAACAAGAGTAGATTTTCCAGAACCAGTATGCCCTATTAGTCCTACAAAGTCTCCATTTTCTATCTCCAAATTTATGTTATCTAATGCTTTAGTTTCAAAGGGACTCTCTGGATTGTATACATAACTTAAATTTTCAATTTTAATTATCATAAGGCCATCACCAATTCTTCAACAGTTAATATATCGCTAGGTATATCTATACCTTCTTTTCTCAATTCATAAGCAAGCTCTGTTACTTGAGGTACATCTAAACCGATTTCTTTCATTTCTTTAACTTTACTAAATACTTCTCTTGGAGTTCCTTCCATAATAATTTGTCCTTTTTCCATTACTACAATTCTATCAGCTTCTACTGCTTCTTCCATATAGTGAGTTATATGAACAATAGTTTTATTTTGCTCTTTATTTAACTTTTTTATAGTATCCATAACTTCTTTCCTACCTATTGGATCTAACATAGCAGTAGGTTCATCTAATATAATACAATCTGGATTCATAGCAAGAACTCCTGCTATAGCTATACGCTGTTTTTGTCCTCCTGAGAGTAAATGTGGAGCATGTTTTTTATATTTGCTCATTTCTACGATTTCTAAAGCCTGGTCTACTCTTTGTCGTATTTCTTTAGGATCTATTCCTTGATTTTCAGGTCCAAAGGCAACATCTTCCTCTACTATAGTGGCAACTAATTGATTGTCTGGATTTTGAAAAACCATACCTGCACTCTGTCTTATATCCCAAAGTTTTTCTTCATTCTTAGTGTCCATTCCCTTTACATAAACATTTCCACTAGTAGGCAATAAAAGTGCATTCATAAGTTTAGCCAATGTAGATTTTCCCGAACCATTATGCCCCAATACTACTAGAAATTCCCCTCTATTTACTGTTAAGTTTACATCCTTAAGAGCCGTAAAACCTTGTTCATCTATAGTTGAATACTTATAAGTAGCATTTTCGATATTTATCATTTCATTCGACATTATTACCCCTCATTTTTTATATATTTCCATTACTAATAATAACACAAGGAATTTTAAGAATCAATGAAATTAAATAAGTTAGATAGTTAAAAGGGACTAAGTTATAAAACTTAATCCCCCACTATCTACAATAATTCTATTATCGCCATTTCTGCACCGTCTCCTCTTCGTGGACCCATCTTTAAAACCCTTGTATATCCACCATTTCTTTCAGAGTATTTTGGTGCAATTTCATCAAACAACTTTGTTACTACATCTTCGTCATATATATATGCTAAAACTTGTCTTCTCGCATGTAAATCTCCTCTTTTTGCAAGAGTGATCATTTTTTCAGCCATTCTTTGTGTTTCTTTTGCTCTAGCATGTGTAGTTTCAATTCTACCATAAGCTAACAATTTAGTCACTTGATTTCTTAGCATCGCTTTTCTGTGATCTGTAGGGCGACTAAGTTTTCTTAATTGAGCCATCCTATTATCCCTCCTTCACTCCTTGTTACTCATCGCTTTTTCTAAGGCTTAATTCTAAATCAGCTAATTTATTTTTAACTTCTTCAAGGGATTTCTTACCCAAATTTCTTACTTTCATCATGTCTTCTTCAGTTCTCTGAGTTAATTCATCTACTGTATTTATTCCTGCTCTCTTCAAGCAATTATAACTTCTTACTGAAAGATCTAATTCTTCTACAGTCATTTCTAAAACTTTTTCTTTCTTGTCTTCTTCTTTTTCAACCATTATTTCTACATCATTTACATGTTCAGTCAAATCTATAAATAGATTTAAGTGTTCAGTAAGTATTTTTGCACCAAGGGATGTTGCTTCGTCTGCTTTTATAGTTCCATTAGTCCATACTTCCAATATAAGTTTATCATAGTCTGTTATTTGACCAACCCTTGTATCTTCTACAGTAAAATTAACTTTTTTTACTGGGGTAAATAGTGAGTCTACTGGAAGCATTCCTATTGGTTGTTCTTCTTTTTTATTTCTCTCAGCAGTTACATAGCCTCTACCTTTTACCATTTCTAATTCCATATAAAGTTCTCCATCTTCATTTACAGTAGCGATATGAAGATCTTTATTCAATATCTCTACATCTGGATCAGTTATTATATCTCCAGCAGTAATTTCCATTGGGCCTTTAGCCTCTATTCTCAATATTACTGGCTCGTCAGAGTACATCTTGGCTGCAATATCTTTGATATTTAATATTATTTCTGGAACATCTTCAAATACTCCTGGAATAGTACTAAACTCATGAAGAACTCCTTGAATCTTAATTGATGATACAGCTGCACCAGGTAATGAAGAAAGAAGTACCCTTCTAAGGCAGTTGCCTAGGGTAGTTCCATACCCTCTTTCCAATGGTTCTAAAACAAATTTGCCATAACTATCATCTTCACTCAATTCAACTATTTCTATTTTAGGCTTTTCAATTTCTATCATTAACAATAACCCTCCCCATATTTAAATATTTCAAGATTCCGAGGGCAACTGATTCTAAATAATAAATCATTATTTGGAATACAACTCAACTATTAAGTGTTCTTGAATTGGTAAATCTATTTCTTCTCTTGATGGTTCAGATACTATTCTACCCTTTAATTCTTCAGGACTTACTTGAATCCATTTTACAGTAGTACCTCTATGTTCTTCTACCATTTCTTTAAATCTTGAACTACTTTTACTTTTTCCTTTAACTTCTATTTCATCTCCTACTTTAGTTAAATAGGATGGTATATCAACTTTTTTACCATTTATAGTAAAATGTCCATGAGTAACAAGTTGTCTTGCTTCTGCTCTAGATGCAGCGTAACCCATTCTATAAACTACATTATCAAGTCTGGATTCTAATATTTTAAGCAAGTTTTCACCTGTAATTCCTTTCATCTTATCTGCCATGTTGAAATACTTCAACATTTGTGATTCTTGTATACCATAATATCTACGAACTTTTTGTTTTTCTCTTAATTGTAGTCCATACTCAGTTAATTTCTTTCTTGATTGTCCATGTTGACCTGGAGCATAATTTCTCTTTGCTACAGGACATTTATCCGTATAACATTTATCTCCTTTTAGATAAAGTTTTTGTCCTTCTCTACGACATAATCTGCAAACAGGACCTGTATATCTTGACATTCTCTATGCACCTCCTATTGATTAAACTCTTCTACGTTTTGGTGGTCTACAACCATTATGTGGTATTGGTGTTACATCTTTAATTAAATTAACTTCCAATCCTGTTGCTTGAAGAGAACGAATAGCTGCTTCCCTTCCAGCACCTGGTCCTTTAACGTATACTTCTACAGTTTTAAGACCATGTTCCATAGCTTTCTTTGCTGCTTCTTCGGCAGCTTGTTGTGCTGCAAAAGGAGTAGATTTTCTTGAACCTCTAAATCCTAATTGTCCAGCACTTGCCCAAGAAAGAACATTTCCTTGAGTGTCTGTAAGTGTTACTACTGTATTATTAAAAGTAGATTGAATATGAGCTTGACCTCTCTCTATATTCTTACGTTCTTTTTTTCTTCTTACACGAGTCTTAGCACCTTTTTTAGTTGCCACTTAAAATCCCTCCTTTTACTATCTACTCTTCTTACTTGCTACCTTACGTGGACCTTTTCTAGTTCTTGCATTAGTCTTTGTATTTTGTCCTCTAACTGGCAGCCCTCTTTTATGTCTAATTCCTCTATAACAATTGATTTCTTTAAGTCTCTTAACATTCATTGCTATTTCTCTTCTTAGATCACCTTCAACAGCATATTCATCAACAATACTTCTTAACTTAGCTATTTCTGATTCAGTTAAATCTTTAACCCTAGTGTTTCTATCTACGCCTGCTTTTTCTAATATTTCATTAGCTCTTGATCTACCTATACCAAATATATAAGTTAAACCAATTTCAACTCTTTTATCCCTTGGTAAGTCAACACCAGCAATTCTAGCCATTAATGTTCACACCTCCTAATATACTCCTATATAAAATTTCTAACAAGTAGCTGCATTACTATCAATATACTTTCCTTTAATTCTATATCAAAAATTATCCTTGTCTTTGCTTATGTTTTGGATTTTGGCAAATAACCATTACTTTTCCTTTTCTTCTTATGATCTTACATTTTTCACACATCTTCTTAACTGATGGTCTTACCTTCATTCCAATCCCTCCTATGCTACTTTTTTCGCCATGTAATTCTCCCTCTTGTCAAATCATAAGGTGACAGCTCAACAGTAACCTTATCTCCTGGAAGTATCCTTATAAAATTCATTCTTAGTTTACCAGATATATGAGCAAGTATTTCATGCCCATTTTCTAGTTCTACTTTAAAAATAGCGTTTGGTAGAGCATCTGTTACTGTACCCTCTACCTCTATAATATCTTTTTTAGACATTAAGTTATCGAACCTCCTGTTCAACAAACCAAAATTTATAATTTTATCTTGAAAGGTTCTAATAATTTCCTTATATAAGCGTTGTTTATTTTGGTTCCATTTTCAATTTTTTCTTTTAGTTCTGGAACTATTGTATTATAAATAATTAAATGTTTAACTTTCTTCTTCTTTGGATTATCCAGTTTTCTAATATCTCCATCTACAACATATAGATATTTATCATCAATTATATCCAAAACTAAAAATATATTACCTTTATCTCGACCAGCTCTTGACTTAACCACCTGACCAACGGTTATGTCGCTAGTTGAATCCATTTACTTCACCTCTTTATGGGCTTTTGTAAGCTGTCTTGTCAATCGGAGAAAGGCAGAGCCTTTCTCAACATATAACTATTCTAAAGATTTGACAATATCTTTAAATACATCTTCAATGGCTTGCTTACCGTCTACACTAAATATTATACCCTTTTTAGTATAGTAATCTACTAGTGGTTTAGTTTCTTTTAAGTAAACCTCTATACGGTTAGCAACAGTTTTTTCTGTATCATCATCTCTTTGATAAAGTTCTCCACCGCATACGTCACATTCTTCTTCTTTTTTTGGAGGGTTAAACTCTATATGATAAGTTGCACCACAATTTTTACAAATTCTTCTTCCTACTGCTCTTTTTATTAGTTCATCACTTTCTACATCAATATTAATTACATGGTCTAATTTTAATTCCATCTTTGTAAGTTCTTCATCTAATGCCTCTGCTTGTTTCACTGTTCTTGGAAAACCATCTAAAAGAAAACCATCTTTACAATCATCTTCCAATAACCTATCTTTTACAATTGAAACAACAAGTTCATCTGGAACCAATTGTCCTTTATCCATATAAGCTTTTGCTTTTTTCCCAAGTTCCGTACCTTTTTTTATATTTGCTCTAAAAATATCTCCCGTAGATATATGGGGAATATTATATTTTTTAATAATAGCTGAAGCCTGAGTTCCTTTTCCTGCTCCAGGTGGCCCTAACAACACCAACCTCAAGAAAATCATCTCCTAAAATTATTTTAAAAATCCTTCGTAATGTCTCATAAGCATTTGAGCTTCTATTTGCTTTACAGTTTCTAATACAACACCTACAACTATAATTAAAGCTGTTCCACCAAAGTTTACATTTAATTTAAATATAGATGATAAAATTATTGGTAGTGAAGCTATAGCAGCTAACGATATTGCTCCAACAAATGTAAGCCTCGAAACAACTTTATTTAAGTATTCCGATGTTGGTCTTCCAGGTCTAATTCCTGGAATAAATCCACCATATTGTTGTAAGTTTTGTGCATATTCTACTGTATTAAACTGTATTGCAGTATAAAAATAAGTAAAGAATATTATTAGAAGAATATTTAATATAGAATATACCCATGCTCCAACAGCACCACCAGGGGTTAAATACTTAGTTATCCAAGCTGATGGCTCTCCTCTAAACATAAGTGCTAATGTTTGAGGAAATGCTAAAAGAGATGTAGCAAAAATAACTGGTATAACTCCTGCCATTGACACTTTGATAGGAATATGTGTACTTTGTCCTCCATACATTTTTCTTCCAACAACTCTCTTTGCATATTGAACTGGAATCCTTCTTTCTCCTTCTTGCAATAGTATAACTACTCCAATAATAACTATTGCAAATACAACAAATAATATCAGCCCAATTATACTTATTGATCCTGCTTTATATAAGCCTATCATCTTTTTTATCTCACTAGGTATTCTTGAAATAATACCTACAAATATAATTAAGGAAATTCCATTTCCTATTCCTTTGTCAGTAATTTGCTCTCCAAGCCACATTAAAAATGCAGTACCTGCTGTTAAAGTAATAATTACTATTGCTACAGGTAAAAAACTCTTTGAAATTAGAGCTCCATTAAAGAAACCTATTGTTATACCTATTGCTTGAATTAAAGCTAGTATAACTGTACCATAACGAGTCATTTGTGCTATTTTCTTTCTACCCTCTTCTCCTTCTTTAGCCATTTCTTCAAGACGAGGAATAGCTATTGTTAGAAGTTGTATAATAATAGAAGCTGTTACATAAGGGTAGATATTTAGTGCAAATATACTAAACTGACTGAAAGATCCTCCGGCCATCATATCTAAAAACTCTAACACTCCACCTTGAGATTTTTCAAATATTTCTTTTATTACTGCCTTATCCATTCCAGGTACAGGTATACTAGATCCTAATCTAAATACAAGAAGCATAAACAAGGTGAATATGATTTTCTTCCTAATATCCGGAACTCTCCATGCATTTTTGAGCGTTGAAAGCATCTAGATCACCTCTACCTTTCCCCCTGCAGCCTCTATTTTTTTAGCAGCAGATTTGCTAAACTTATGAGCTTTAACGGTAAGTTTTTTATCTAAATCTCCATCCCCTAGTATTTTAACTCCATCATTTAACTTTTTAATTAATCCTTCCTCTAATAATAATTCTGGTGTTATAACAGTATTTTCATCAAATCTATTTAAATCTACAATATTTATAATTGAATATTTTGTTGCAAAAATATTTGTAAAACCTCTCTTTGGAAGTCTTCTATACAAAGGCATTTGACCACCTTCAAATCCTGGTCTCACGCCACCACCTGAACGAGCTTTTTGTCCTTTATGTCCTTTCCCAGAAGTTTTTCCTAGACCTGAACCATATCCTCTTCCTACTCTCTTTGGTGATCTGCTTTTTGCACCTTCACTAGGTTTTAGATCATGTAGTTTCATAGGTACACCTCCTCTTATCTTCAATATCGATACTATTCTACTACCTCAACCATATGTTTTACTTTTTCAATCATACCTCTAATTTGAGGAGTATCTTCTTTTTCTATAACTTGACCAACCTTTTTTAGTCCAAGAGCTTCTACTGTTCTTCTTTGAGCTTCTGTTTTACCAATATAGCTCTTAGCCAATTTGATTTTAATTTTAGCCATATTTACTCCCCCCTAACCTATTATTTCATCTACTGATTTTCCTCTTAATTTTGCTACATCTTCTACTTCTTTAAGTTCTTTTAAACCTTGCATAGTCGCATTTACTATGTTTCTAGGGTTACTTGTTCCTAAAGATTTAGTTCTTATGTCTCTAATACCTGCTAACTCACATACAGCACGCACAGGTCCTCCAGCAATAACTCCTGTACCTTCTCTTGATGGTTTAAGAAGTACTTTTCCTGCACCAAATTCTCCTAATATTTCATGAGGTATTGTAGTTCCTACAAGGGGAACTCTTATTACATGTTTACGTGCATCTTGTATAGCCTTCCTTATAGCTTCCGGTACTTCAAGAGCTTTTGCCATTCCAACTCCTACATGCCCATTTTCATCTCCAACTACTACCAATGCACTAAATCTAAAGTTTCTACCACCTTTAACTACTTTAGCTACACGATTTATACTTACAACTCTCTCTTTCAAATCTAATTCACTTGGATCTACATATTGACGTTGCATTTATTCCCCTCCTTCCTTAAAATTTCAATCCTGCTTCTCTTGCTGCGTCAGCAAGTTCTTTAACTCTTCCGTGATAAATATATCCGCCTCTATCAAACACTACTTCTTTAATTCCTTTTTCTTGAGCTCTTTTAGCCACTAACTTACCTACAAGTTTTGCCGCTTCTTTATTACTTGTTTTATCTAATTTATCTTTTAATTCCTTATCTAGTGTTGAAGCTGAGACAATTGTATTGCCTACAGTATCGTCTATAACCTGAGCATAGATATGGTCTAGGCTTCTATAGACATTCAATCTTGGTCTTTCAGGAGTACCAGTTAATTTTTGTCTAGCTCTCATATGCCTTTTTTTTCTTTTTTCATTTCTATTAATTTGTTTAAGCAACTATATCACTCCCTTCTATTTACCAGTCTTACCAACCTTACGTCTAACCATTTCACCTTCATATCTTACACCTTTACCTTTATATGGTTCTGGTTCTCTGTAAGATCTAATTACAGCAGCATAATTTCCTACTTTTTGTTTGTCTATTCCTTTAATAACTATCTTATTAGGTTGTGGTACTTCTACCACTATACCTTCTGGATCTTCCATTTCTATAGGATGAGAAAATCCAAGATTTAACACAAGTTTCTTACCTTGTTTTTGTGCACGGTATCCAGTTCCTTGAATTTCTAAAGTCTTAGAAAACTCTCCCACAACTCCATCTATCATGTTTGCTATAAGTGTCCTTGTTAATCCATGTAAGGATTTATGTTTTTTATTTTCAGTTGGACGACTAATAGTTATTATATTATCTTCTATTTTTATGCCCATTTCAGGACTTAATTGTTGCTCAATTTTTCCCTTAGGCCCTTTTACTTCAACAAAATTTTTATCATCTATTTTAACTTCTACTCCATTTGGAATAGTTATTGGTTTTAATCCTATTCTTGACATAAGTGCACCTCCTGTCCCTTTAAATTACACATGATATATTACCAAACGTAACAAAGAACCTCTCCACCTATTTTTTCTACTCTAGCTTCTTTATCAGTCATAATGCCTTTTGAAGTGGAAAGTATAGCTATACCAAGTCCTCCTAACACTCTAGGAATCTCATCGTTTTTAACATATACTTTCAAGCCAGGTTTAGATATTTTCTTTATTCCGCTAATAACTTTTTCATTATTATTACCATATTTTAGTTGAACTCTTATAAAACCTTGTTTTCCATCATCAATTACATCAAAACTCTTAATGAAACCTTCATCTAGTAATATTTGAGCTATATCTTTTTTAATATTTGATGCTGGAATATCTACAGATTCATGTCTTGCATTGTTACCATTTCTAATCCTTGTAAGCATATCCGCAATTGGGTCAGTCATCATAATTTGCTACCTCCTTTCAACACATTACTTACTACCAGCTAGCTTTTCTAACACCAGGAATTTGTCCTTTATATGCTAATTCTCTAAAACAGATACGGCAAATACCATATTTTCTTAAATAAGCATGAGGTCTACCGCAAATTTTACATCTATTATATTCTCTAGTACTAAACTTTTGTTTTCTTTTTTGTTTAGCCACTTTTGATTTCTTAGCCAAAATATCTCCCTCCTTATTCTACTTTTTAAAAGGCATTCCCATAACTTCTAAAAATGTTTTTGCCTCTTCATCAGTTTTAGCAGTAGTAACAATTATTATATCAAGCCCTCTTATGGCCTCCACGTTGTCATATTCAATTTCAGGGAAGATCAATTGTTCTTTTATACCAAGAGCATAGTTTCCTCTACCATCAAATGATACAGGGCTCACCCCTCTAAAGTCTCTAACTCTTGGTAGTGATATATTCATTAATTTATCTAAAAAATCATAAGCTCTTTCTCCTCTTAATGTTACTTTTGTACCAACAGGCATTCCCTCACGTACTTTAAAGTTAGCTATAGATTTTTTAGCCTTTGTAACTATAGGCTTTTGTCCAGAAATCAAACCTAATTCTTCTACTGCACTTTCCAATAGTTTAGGATTTTCTTTTGCCTCTCCAACTCCCATATTTATAACTATTTTTTCTAGTTTAGGTACTTCCATCACACTGCTATATTGAAATTTTTCCATTAAAGCCGGAACAACTTCATTAACATATTTTTCTTTTAATCTGGAAGTCATATCTGCTACCTCCTTTCAATTGTCCATTATTAGTCTAATTCTTCTCCACAAACTTTACAAATTCTAACTTTATCTCCGTTTTCTAAAAATTTATATCCAACTCTTACGCCTTTTTTATCTTTATCACAATAATACATAACATTTGAAGCATCTATAGGACCTTCTTGATGGATTATACCACCTTCTTGCATTGGGCCTGTAGCTTTTTGATGTTTTGTAAGCATATTAACGCCTTCAACTATAACTCTATTTTCTTTAGGAAAAGCTGTTAAGATTTTTCCTTTTTTTCCAATGTCTTTTCCAGATATAACTATTACTGTATCTCCTCTTTTAATTTTCATAACATACACCTCCTCTTATAGTACTTCAGGTGCCAATGATATAATTCTCATATAGTTTCCGCTTCTTAATTCCCTTGTAACTGGTCCAAATATACGAGTTCCTGTTGGCTGTTTGTCATCTTTTATAATAACAGCTGCATTTTCATCAAATTTAATATAGCTTCCATCATTTCTTCTAACACCTTTTTTAGTTCTAACTATAACCGCTTTTACTATCTCACCCTTTTTAACAACACCACCAGGTGTTGCACTTTTAACAGAACAAACTACCGTATCTCCAATATTTGCATATCTTCTATTGGAACCTCCAAGTACTTTAATAACTAAAAGTTCTCTTGCACCTGAGTTGTCAGCCACCTTAAGACGGCTTTCTGTTTGAATCATGAGATTACCTCCTTTCCACACCTAGGGACTATTTTGCTTTTTCAATTATACTTACAAGTCTCCAGTTTTTATCTTTGCTCAATGGTCTAGTTTCCATAATCTTAACCACGTCTCCAACCTTACATTCATTATTTTCATCATGTGCTTTAAATCTTGTAGTTTTTTTAATTTGCTTTTTATATAAAGGGTGTGTAACAAATGTTTCTACTGCTACTACTACAGTTTTATCCATTTTGTCGCTTACAACACGTCCTACTCTTTGTTTTCTATTTCCTCTTTCCATTTGAAACTAAACCTCCTTTCCTATCCCTAGTTCTCTTTCTCTTGATACTGTTTTAACACGAGCAATATCTTTTCTTATAGCTTTTATTCGCTTTGGATTATCAAGCTGGCCTGTAGCTAATTGAAATCTCAAATTGAATAATTCGCTCTTTAATTCTAATAATCTATTATTTAATTCTTGATCTGTTAATTCGCGAATTTCATTAGCCTTCATTAGCTTCACCACCCTTTTCCTCTCCATCTTCACGAGTGACAAACTTCGTCTTTATAGGTAATTTATATGATGCCAGTCTCATAGCTTCTCTTGCTACTTCTTCTGAAACTCCGCCCATTTCGAACAGAATTCTTCCTGGTTTTACAACTGCAACCCAATATTCTGGTGATCCTTTACCTGATCCCATACGAGTTTCAGCTGGTTTTTCAGTAACTGGTTTGTCTGGGAATATTTTTATCCAAACATTTCCGCCTCTTTTTACGTATCTAGTCATAGCTCTTCTCGCAGCTTCTATTTGATTTGAAGTAATCCATGCTGGTTCAAGTGCTTGCAAGCCATATTCTCCATAAGTTATTTTATTGCCACGATTAGCTTTACCTTTCATTCTTCCTCTATGAACTCTACGATATTTAACCCTTTTAGGCATTAACATTTTACCTTCCTCCTTCCTACAAATGTAATCAAACTATTTGTTTCTTTTGTTATTTCTTTTTTTTCTATTGTCAACATTGGATTCTTTTTCTTCTTTACCACTTTTTTTAGTAGGAAGAACTTCTCCTTTGTACAACCATACTTTAACCCCTATTTTTCCATAAGTTGTATCTGCTTCTGCAAATCCATAGTCAATATCTGCTCTTAGTGTTTGTAGAGGTATAGTTCCTTCATTGTAACCTTCAGTTCTCGCCATATCAGCTCCACCAAGTCTTCCTGATACTGATGTTTTAATACCCTTTGCTCCTGCTCTTCTTGATCTTTGAATGGCTTGTTTCATAGCCCTTCTAAAAGAAATTCTTCTTTCAAGTTGAGAAGCAATATTTTCAGCTACAAGTTGTGCATCTAATTCTGGTATTTTAACTTCTTCAACATTTACTATCACATTTTTTCCTGTTATTTTTTCTAATTCTTTTCTTAATCCTTCTACTCCTTTTCCACCTTTACCTATAACCATTCCTGGTTTAGCTGTATAAACGGAAATTTTAATTCTATTTGCAGCTCTTTCTATTTCAATATTTGAAATACCAGCAATGTACATTTTGTTTTTTATATATTTTCGAATTTCGTAATCTTCAACTAATAAATCGCTAAAATCATTTTTATCTGCGTACCATTTGGAATCCCAATCCTTAATGATACCAACTCTTTGGCCATGTGGATTTACTTTTTGACCCATTTACCATCCCTCCTTTTCTATTCTCTTTCCTTAACTACGACACCTATGTGACTCGATCTCTTGAGTATAGGATAAGCTCTTCCTTGAGCTCTAGGTCTCCATCTTTTCATAGTTGGTCCATCATTGGCATAAGCTTCCGCTACATAAAGGGAATCTCTATCTAAACCAAAATTATTTTCCGCATTTGCAATAGCTGAATTTAAAACTTTTTGAAGCTCTCTTGCACCTTTTTTAGGTGTGAACTCTAATATTGCAAGAGCTTCATCTACATTTTTACCTCTTATTTCTCTAGCAATATAGTTAACCTTTAAAGGTGATATTCGTATATATTTTGCTATAGCTCTAGCTTCCACCCTAAACTCCCTCCTTTAATCTTATTTTAACGTGGTTGATTGTTCAGTTTTTTCACCGTGTCCTCTAAATATTCTAGTTGGAACAAACTCTCCTAGTTTGTGGCCAACCATATCTTCAGTTATATATATAGGTACATGTTTTCTACCATCATGAACCGCTATAGTATGACCTATCATTTGAGGAAAAATTGTTGAACGACGTGACCAAGTTTTTACTACTTTTTTTTCATTTTTATCATTTAACTCATCGATTTTCTTTAATAAATGATCATCACAAAATGGTCCTTTCTTTAAGGATCTACCCATGAATCTTCCTCCTCTCTTATACTGGTTTTAAACTATCTGCTCCTTCTTCTCACAATATATTCATTAGATTTCTTGTTTTTCTTTCTAGTCTTATAACCAAGAGTTGGTTTACCCCATGGTGTTACTGGACTAGGCATACCAATAGGTGTTCTACCTTCTCCACCTCCATGTGGGTGATCATTTGGATTCATTGCACTACCTCTAACTGTCGGTCTAATTCCTAAATGTCTGCTCTTTCCTGCTTTTCCTATAGTTATATTTTCATGTTCAACATTTCCTACTTGACCAATAGTTGCTTTACAATCCAATCTAATAAGTCTAGTCTCTCCTGAAGGAAGCTTTACCATCCCATATGAACCTTCTTTTCCCATAAGTTGAGCTTCTGCTCCTGCAGTTCTAACAAGTTGTGCGCCTTTGCCAGGTTTTAACTCTATATTATGAATAGTAGTTCCTACAGGTATATATCTCAATTGCAATGCATTTCCAGTTTTAATGTCTGCATCTTGACCTGATTCTATTGTATCTCCTACCTTTAATCCATTAGGAGCAATAATATATCTTTTTTCTCCGTCAACATAATATATAAGTGCTATATTTGCAGTTCTATTTGGATCATATTCAATAGCAGCAACTTTTCCTGGTATACCATCTTTATCTCTTTTAAAATCTATTATTCTATATTTTCTTTTAGCACCGCCGCCTCTATGGCGAATTGTTATTTTTCCATGAGCATTTCTTCCAGCTTTCCTATTTGAACTAGTAACCAATGACTTTTCAGGTCTCTTCCTAGTTATATCTTCAAATCCCGAAACAGTCATATGTCTAATAGCTGGTGAAGTAGGTTTGTATTTTTTCATACTCATTATTATTCCCTCCTTCTACTATTATTTTCTATTCCATTCCTTCAAAGAATTCAATTCCTTTGCTATCTTCACTAAGTGTGATAATTGCTTTTTTCCAATTAGGTCTTCTACCTACATGAACACCCATTCTCTTTTCCTTACCCATAATGTTTATAGTATTTACTTTATCCACCTTAACGTCAAATATTTCCTCTATAGCTCTTTTAATTTGGCTCTTATTTGCTTTTTTATCTACTACAAATGTATATTTTCCATCTGCCATAGCGTCCATACTTTCCTCTGTTATTATAGGCTTAACGATTATATCGTGTGGAATACGCACTATGCATACACCTCCTCCACTTTTCTTACAGCAGCTTTTGTTATGATGAAGGAATCATATTTTAAAATATCATATACATTTAAAGTATTTGCTATTGTAACTTCAACATTAGGAATATTCCTAATTGATTTCATTACATTTTCATTCGATTCATCCATAACAATTAAAGCTTTCTTGTTTGCTTTAATACTATCTAATATTTTAACCATTTCTTTAGTCTTAGGTTCTTCTATATTTAACTCATCTAAAACTATAATCTCATCATTTAACACTTTTGAAGTAAGAGCACTTTTAATAGCAAGTTTTCTTACTTTCTTAGGTACTCTATAGCTATAATCTCTTGGCTTAGGTGCAAATGTAACGCCGCCACCTTTCCAATGAGGAGCTCTTATACTACCTTGTCTAGCTCTACCAGTACCTTTTTGTCTCCAAGGTTTTCTTCCTCCACCTCTTACTTCTGTTCTAGTCTTAACCGATTGAGTTCCTTGTCTTCTATTTGCAAGATGATTTTTAACCATTTCATACATAGCAGTTTCATTTACTTCTACGTCAAATATATCATCCTTTAAATCTATATCTTCAACCTGTTCTCCCAATATATTATATACATTAACTTTTGGCATAGGGTTTCCTCCTTTCTAACAAAACTATTTGGATACTTTAACACTCTCTTTTATTGTAAGTAGTCCACCTTTAGGGCCTGGTACTGCTCCTTTTATCAATAATAAATTCTTTTCAACATCTACTTTAGCAATTTCTAAGTTTTGAACTGTTACCTTTTCATTTCCCATATGACCAGCTAATTTTTTACCTTTAAACACTCTTCCTGGATAAGCTGCTGCTGCCATAGCTCCAGGTGCTCTATGATATTTTGATCCATGAGTTTCTGGTCCTCTTCCATGTCCATGTCTTTTTATAGGTCCTTGAGTTCCTTTGCCTTTTGAAATTCCACTAACATCAACTTTATCGCCTAATTCGAATATATCTGCTTTAATTTCTTGACCTATCTCATATTCATCTAAACTTTCAACTTTGAATTCTTTTAAATACTTTTTATATTCAACTTGTGCTTTATCAAAGTGACCTTTTAAAGGCTTATTTACTCTGTTTTCTTTAACGTCTACATATCCTACTTGAATAGAATTATACCCATCTTTTTCTAAACTCTTTTTTTGAACAACCTTTACTGGTCCTGCCTCAACTACTGTAACTGGGGTAACCACACCATTTTCATCGAATATTTGGGTCATTCCTATTTTTCTTCCTAAAATTTTTTTCATCCTTTTGCACCTCCTAAATCTTACAGCGGATTACATTTTGTAATCATTCTAAGAAATTATAACTTTATTTCAATATCTACTCCTGCTGGTAAATTAAGCTTCATTAAAGAATCAACAGTCTTTTGATTTGGATTTAATATATCAATTAGACGTTTGTGAGTTCTTTGCTCAAATTGTTCTCTTGAATCTTTATATTTATGAACTGCTCTAAGTATTGTAACAACTTCTTTTTCAGTTGGCAATGGTACTGGACCTGAAACTGTAGCTCCTGTCCTCTTAGCAGTTTCTACAATCTTTTGAGCTGAAACATCTAAAAGCTCATGATCGTAAGCTTTCAATCTGATTCTTATTTTTTGTTTTCCATTTCCTTTGTTTGACATGTAATTCCCTCCTTCTATCGCATGCTTTTTTACATGCGACTAGAACTGCCTATACACTCAACCGGGTGTGTTGTATTATTTTTTTATAAGGTTGAGCTTAGCAATTCAAGTCGCCCAGTTTAGAAACCGGACATTCTCAGCGAAAATTCCCTGAAAACAGCAACCTTTCACCTCATCGCAATGTCAAAAATTACACACTCATTTATTTTATAGCATATCAACAAAAAACTCAAGCCTTTTTTACATTTTTTCATGATTTTTAATTTTTTTTATTATATTAGTATTAAAGGAAGGGTAAAAGCCCTTCCTTTAATACTTTTTAATCTTATTCAATAACTTTAGAAACAACTCCTGCTCCTACAGTTCTTCCACCTTCACGAATCGAGAATTTTAATCCTTCTTCTATTGCTACTGGTGTAATAAGTTCTATAACGAACTTTGCATTATCTCCAGGCATTACCATTTCTGTTCCTTCTTCTAATTCTATATTTCCTGTTACGTCTGTTGTTCTAAAATAGAATTGTGGTCTATATCCATTGAAGAATGGTGTGTGTCTTCCACCTTCTTCTTTTGTTAATACATATACTTCAGCTTCGAATTTTGTATGTGGTGTAATACTTCCTGGCGCTGCTAATACTTGGCCTCTTTCTATTTCTTCTCTTTGAACTCCTCTTAATAGTGCTCCTATATTATCTCCTGCTTGTGCTTCATCTAATATCTTTCTGAACATTTCTATTCCTGTTACTACTACTTTTCTTGAGGATTCACTTAACCCAACTAGTTCTACTTCGTCACCAGTTTTTAATTGTCCTCTTCCTACTCTTCCTGTTGCTACTGTTCCTCTTCCTGTTATACTAAATACGTCTTCTACTGGCATTAGGAATGGTTTGTCTATATCTCTTTCTGGTTCAGGAATTTTCTTGTCTACTTCTGCCATTAATTCTATAATCTTGTCTCCCCATTCACTATCTGGTTCTTCTATTGCCTTTAATGCTGATCCTACTACTATTGAAGCATTGTCTCCATCAAAATCATATTCGCTTAATAGTTCTCTTACTTCCATTTCTACTAATTCTATTAATTCTTCATCATCTACCATATCTGCTTTGTTTAAGAATACTACTATTTCTGGTACTCCTACTTGTCTTGATAGTAGTATATGTTCTCTTGTTTGTGGCATTGGACCGTCTGCTGCTGATACTACTAATATTGCACCGTCCATTTGTGCTGCTCCTGTGATCATGTTCTTTACATAGTCAGCGTGACCTGGACAATCTACGTGTGCATAGTGACGGTTTTCTGTTTCATATTCTACGTGGGATGTGGAAATTGTTATTCCTCTTTCCCTTTCTTCTGGAGCTTTGTCTATATTGTCATAGCTCATTACTTCTCCTGATCCTGATCTTGAGTTTAATACTGTTGTTATTGCTGCTGTTAATGTTGTTTTACCATGGTCTACGTGACCTATTGTTCCAATATTAACATGTGGTTTTGTTCTCTCAAATTTTGCTTTTCCCATTTTTCTTCCTCCTTAATATCAGAAATAAAATTATTTATCACCTAATACTTTTTCAGCTATACTACTTGGTACTGGTTCATAATGATCAAATTGCATTGTATAATTACCTCTACCTTGAGTATTTGATCTTAAGTCAGTTGCATAGCCAAACATTTCTGAAAGTGGAACATATCCATTTATTACTTGAAGTCCGTTCCTGCTTTCCATACCTTCAATTCTACCACGTCTGGAATTTATATCTCCCATTACATCACCCATATATTCTTCTGGCACTGTTACTTCTACTTTCATAATAGGTTCTAAAAGTACAGGGTTAGCTTTTTGCATTGCTTCTTTAAAGCCCATAGAACCTGCTATCTTAAACGCCATTTCTGATGAGTCTACATCGTGGTAAGAACCATCATATAATGTTACTTTCATATCTAATACTGGATATCCACCTACTACACCACTGTGCATTGCTTCTTGAATCCCTTCATCAACAGCTGGAATGTATTCTTTAGGAATAACTCCTCCAACTATTTTATTAACAAATTCATATCCTTTTCCTTCATTTGGTTCAACTCTAAGTTTTACATGGCCATATTGTCCACGTCCCCCAGATTGTTTTACATATTTTCCTTCAGCTTCCGCTGTAGTAGTAATACCTTCTTTGTAAGCTACTTGAGGGTCTCCAACATTTGCTTCTACTTTAAATTCTCTAAGAAGTCTATCTACAATAATCTCTAAGTGAAGCTCTCCCATTCCTGCAATTATAGTTTGACCTGTTTCTTCATTTGTATGGGTTTTGAATGTTGGGTCTTCTTCAGCAAGTTTTGTTAAAGCTACGCTCATTTTTTCTTGACTAGCCTTGGTTTTTGGTTCAATAGCTACATCTATTACTGGTTCTGGGAACTCCATAGATTCAAGTATTATTGGATGGTCTTCATCACATAGTGTATCACCTGTAGCAGTAGCCTTTAGCCCTACTGCTGCTGCAATATCTCCTGCGTGAACTTCATCAACTTCTTCTCTTTTATTAGCATGCATTAAGAGAATTCTTCCTACTCTCTCTTTTTTACCTGTTGTTGCGTTATATACATAGCTTCCTGATTTTAAAGTTCCTGAATAAACTCTAAAGAAAGCTAATTTTCCTACATAAGGATCTGCCATTATCTTAAATGCTAATGCTGAAAATGGCTCATCATCTGAAGCTTTTCTTTCTCCTTCTTCATCTGTACCAACTTCTATACCTTTGATTGGTGGTATATCTAATGGTGAAGGCATATAATCAACTATTGCATCAATTAATGGTTGAACACCTCTGTTTTTATATGATGAACCACATAAAACAGGAGTTATTTCAACTTTTATTGTAGCTTTTCTTATAGCTCTTTTAATTTCTTCAGGTGTAAGTTCTTCACCTTCAAGATATTTAACCATAAGTTCATCATCATGTTCTGCTATTTTTTCTATCATGTTTTCTCTATATTCATTTGCTAAATCTTTCAAATCTTCTGGTATATCTTCTATTTCAAATTGTGATCCTAATTCATCTTTATAAACTCTAGCATTCATTTCTATAAGGTCTACAACTCCTATGAAGTTATCTTCTTTTCCTATAGGGATTTGTAGTGGAACTGGTGATCCATGTAATCTATCCTCTATCATGTCAACTGCTCTAAAAAAGTCTGCTCCTAAAATGTCCATCTTATTAATAAAAGCCATACGTGGTACATGATATTTATCTGCTTGACGCCATACTGTTTCAGATTGTGGTTCTACTCCGCCTTTAGCACAGAAAAGCGCTACTGCACCATCGAGAACACGAAGAGATCTTTCTACTTCAACAGTGAAATCCACGTGTCCTGGTGTGTCTATAACGTTAATCCTATGACCTTGCCAATGACATGTAGTCGCAGCAGACGTTATAGTAATTCCTCTTTCCTGTTCCTGTTCCATCCAATCCATTTGAGCTGAACCTTCATGAGTTTCTCCTAATTTATGAATTTTCCCGGTATAGAAAAGTATTCTTTCTGTGGTAGTAGTTTTACCAGCATCTATATGAGCCATTATACCTATGTTACGAATTTTGTCTAATGAAAATTCTCTAGGCACAGTACTCCTCCTTTCTGTATATATCTCCAAATTTTTAAAATTATTTTCTTACCATCTGTAATGTGCAAAAGCTTTATTTGCTTCAGCCATTTTATGAGTTTCTTCTTTCTTTCTAACACTAGCACCAGTATTGTTTGCGGCATCTAGTATTTCTTTTGCTAATCTTTCAGTCATAGTTTTTTCGCCTCTAGCTCTTGAATATCTAACTAGCCAACGAAGACCTAGTGTTTCTCTTCTTTCTGGTCTAACTTCAATTGGTACTTGATAAGTTGCTCCTCCAATTCTTCTACCTTTTACCTCTAATACTGGCATAATATTATTCATTGCTTTATAAAAAACTTCTAATGGTTCTTCACCTGTTTGTTCTTTTATATAGTCAAATGCTCCATAAACAATATTTTGAGAAATACCTTTTTTACCATCTAACATTACTTGATTTATTAGTTTAGTAACTACCTCATCATTATATAATGGATCTGGCATAACATATCTTTTTGATATATGTCCTTTTCTTGGCACTTCGCTTCCCTCCTTAACCATAAAATAGTAGATTCATAGGTACTCGACAAGATTTCTTGCCGTCGTGCCCAAAATGCATCTATCTATAAATTAATGGAATAAATCCAATGCATTTCCAGCACAAATTATTTCTTCTTAGGTTTCTTAGCACCATATTTAGATCTTGATTGCATTCTATCTTCTACACCTGCAGCATCAAGTGCTCCTCTTACAATATGATATCTAACACCTGGTAAGTCTTTAATTCTTCCACCTCTTACTAAAACAACACTATGTTCTTGTAAGTTGTGTCCAATTCCTGGAATATAAGCTGTAACTTCCATTCCATTTGTTAACCTAACCCTAGCAACCTTTCTTAAAGCTGAGTTTGGTTTTTTAGGAGTAACAGTTTTAACTGATGTACAAACTCCTCTTTTTTGTGGTGAATTAACTGTAGTAGTTCTCTTTTTAAGAGAGTTAAAGTTCACACCTAATGCTGGTGATTTTGATTTATCAGCAACATCTTTTCTGCCTTTTCTTATTAATTGGTTAATTGTTGGCATTTAGGCACCTCCTTTTGCGCTGTATATTTATTTTAACAGTGCAGCACTTGCTGCACTGACTTCAATGCCACATGCATTACCTAGTTCCTTCATTGTATCAACATAGATTATATCTACAGATTTTTCTTCACATAGCTGTTCTACATCTTTTATAACTTTATTTTCTGCATCTTTTGCTATAAAAACTGTATTTACACTTTCATTTAATATAGCTCTTTTGACTTGTTTCGTACCTACAATTTTACTCTCAGTATTTAATTTTGATAACATAAAGCTTCCTCCTTCATTCAAACATCTTAAAATTATGTGGGAGAAAATCTCCCACATAATTTTAAATTTTTAAGAGTCCACTTATATTTACACACTCCTACATTTTAGCATTAGTTTTTTTCACTGTCAACAACATTTTCAATTAGTTTTTCATCAATCTCTTCAATATTAGGTGAAACCTCTACATCTCTATACCTTCTCATGCCAGTACCTGCTGGTATAAGTTTACCTATTATTACATTTTCTTTAAGGCCTAATAAATTATCTTCTTTGCCTTTTATAGCTGCTTCTGTAAGAACTCTAGTAGTTTCTTGGAATGAAGCGGCAGATAAGAAAGAATCAGTTGCAAGAGAAGCTTTTGTTATTCCAAGAAGAGCCCTTCTTCCAACAGCTGGCTTTCCGCCTTCACTCTCTATCTGTGCATTTGTATATTCAAAATCATTTATGTTCACTAAACTTCCTGGTAATAAATCTGTATCTCCAGAATCTTCTATTTTTACCTTGCTCAACATTTGTCTAACTATTATTTCAATATGTTTGTCATCTATATCTACACCTTGAAGTCTATATACTCTTTGAACTTCTTTTACTAAATAATTTTGTACTCCATGAACACCTTTGATTTTTAATATATCATGAGGATTTACAGATCCTTCCGTTATTTCATCTCCTGCTTCTACAAAGTCTCCATTTCTAACTTTAAGTCTTGAACCATAAGTTATGCCATAACTCTTTGATTCTCCATTTTTTGCAGTCACTACTACTTCTTTTTTCTTCTTGGTTTCATTTATTGAAATTTCTCCAGATATTTCACTTATTACAGCTAAACCTTTAGGTTTTCTTGCTTCAAATAACTCCTCAACTCTAGGTAAACCCTGAGTAATATCTGCTCCAGCAACTCCACCTGTATGGAAAGTACGCATTGTAAGCTGAGTTCCTGGCTCTCCAATAGATTGAGCAGCTATAGTACCTACAGCTTCACCTACATTAACTTTTTGTCCATTAGCTAAATTTCTACCATAGCATTTTGCACATACGCCATAGTGGGCTTTACATCCAAGTACCGATCTTACTTTTACCTCTTTAATTCCTGCTTCTTTTATTTGATCTGCCATATCTTCTGTTATCAATTCATCTTTCTTCGCTAATACTTCTTCCGTTTCAGGATCTATTACATCTTCAAATGGATATCTTCCAATGATTCTATCTCTTAGTTCTTCTATTATTTCTTTTCCATCTTTAAAATCTTTAGCAACTATATATTGATCTGTACCACAATCTTCTTCTCTTACAATAACATCTTGACTGACATCTACAAGTCTTCTTGTTAAGTATCCTGAATCCGCAGTTCTAAGTGCTGTATCAGCAAGACCTTTTCTTGAACCATGAGTGGAAATAAAGAATTCCAATACACTTAATCCTTCACGGAAGTTAGCTTTTATAGGGATTTCTACAGTTTTACCAGAAGCATTAGCCATAAGACCACGCATACCTGCAAGCTGTCTTATTTGGTTTTTACTACCTCTAGCCCCTGAATGAGCCATTATATATATATTATTTAATCTATCCAACCCACCCATTAACTCTTCAGTTAATTTTTCTGTAGTTTCATTCCATATTTCGATTACTCTTTCATATCTTTCTTCATCAGAAATAAGTCCTCTTCTATAGGATTTTTCAAATTTATCTACTTCTGTTTCAGCTTTTGATATAAGTTCTTCTTTTTTATCAGGTACTATTACATCTCCCATACTAACAGTTACTGCCCCTATAGTTGAGTAATGATATCCTACTTCCTTTATATGGTCAAGAACTGTTGCAGTTACTGTATTTCCATGTTTTCTGTAACATCTTTCAATTATTTTACCTAACATACCTTTATCTACAAGAGTATCTATTTCAAGAGAATATTTATCTTTACTTCTATCTACAAACCCTAGATCTTGTGGGATGTGTTCATTGAATATAAATCTTCCCACCGTACTTTCTACAAGTTTTCCATTGTCATTTTCATCTAATCTTCTTCTTATTCTTACTTTAGCATGTATTTCAACTTCATCATTATAATATGCTAGAAGCATTTCTTCATAATCTTTAAATATTTTACCTTCACCTTTTTCCCCATCGCCTTCCACAGTTAGATAATAACTTCCTAATACCATATCTTGCGTAGGTGTAGTTATTGGTTTACCATCTTTTAGCGCTAATATATTATTAACCGATAGCATTAAAAGCCTTGCTTCAGCTTGAGCTTCAGTTGAAAGGGGTACGTGTACCGCCATTTGGTCACCGTCAAAGTCTGCATTGTAAGCTGTACAAACTAATGGATGAAGTTTTATAGCTTTACCTTCTACTAATACAGGCTCAAAAGCTTGAATACCAAGTCTATGAAGAGTTGGAGCACGGTTTAAAAGCACAGGATGATCTTTAATAACAGTATCCAATACATCCCATACAACCGGTTTTACTCTCTCTACCATTCGCTTAGCACTTTTAATATTATGGGCATGACCTTCTGCTACAAGTTCTTTCATTACAAAAGGTTTAAATAATTCTAATGCCATTTTTTTAGGCAACCCACATTGATAAAAACTAAGCTCTGGACCTACAACTATTACTGATCTACCAGAATAGTCAACTCTCTTTCCAAGTAGATTTTGTCTAAATCTACCTTGCTTACCTTTAAGCATATCAGATAACGATTTAAGAGGTCTATTTCCTGGTCCAGTTACTGGTCTACCTCTTCTACCGTTGTCAATTAGTGCATCTACTGCCTCTTGAAGCATCCTCTTTTCATTTCTAACTATAATATCAGGAGCTCCTAAGTCTAAAAGTCTCTTAAGCCTGTTATTTCTATTTATTACCCTTCTGTATAGATCATTTAAATCTGAAGTTGCAAATCTTCCTCCATCTAACTGCACCATAGGTCTTAAATCTGGTGGTATAACTGGAATTACATCAAGGATCATCCACTCTGGCTTATTCCCTGATTTTCTAAAAGCTTCTACAACTTCTAATCTTCTAATAATCCTTATTCTTTTTTGTCCAGTTGCATCTCTAAGTTGCATTCTTAAATCTTTTGCTTCTTTATCTAAATCTATTCTTTCAAGAAGTTGTTTTATAGCTTCTGCTCCCATTAAAGCTAAGAATTTGTTTCCATATTTATCTTGTGCTTCCCTATATTCTGCTTCTGTTAACAGCTGTTTCTGAGATAATGGTGTGTCACCTGGATCTACGACTATATAAGAAGCAAAGTAAAGAACTCTCTCTAATGATCTTGGTGACATATCAAGCATAAGGCCCATTCTACTTGGTATTCCTTTAAAATACCATATGTGAGACACTGGGGCAGCTAATTCAATATGCCCCATTCTTTCTCTTCTAACCTTAGCTTTAGTAACTTCTACACCACATCTATCACATACTACGCCTTTATATCTTACTCTCTTATATTTACCACAGTGACATTCCCAGTCCTTTGTTGGTCCAAATATTTTTTCGCAAAATAATCCTTCTTTTTCAGGCTTCAAAGTCCTATAATTTATAGTTTCAGGTTTTTTTACTTCTCCTTTTGACCATTGTCTTATTTTTTCTGGAGAAGCTAAGCCGATTTTTATTGAATCAAAATTGTTAAGTTCAAACAAGGAGCTTTCTCTCCCTTCCATAGTAAAGTTTTAGATATTATTTAAAAAATATCTTTACCTTAAAATACTACAATTTTATTTGCTTTTTTCCATTTCTTCTTCTGTTTCTTCTTCCCCAATCATTTCTAAATCTGTAATACCATCGTCTACTGATTCTTTTATTTCAATTTCTGCATCTTCTTCCGTAAGAACTTTTACATCAAGAGCTAAACTTTGTAATTCTTTAATTAATACTTTAAATGATTCTGGTACTCCTGGCTCTGGTATGTTTTCTCCTTTAACTATTGCTTCATAAGTTTTTACACGTCCAACTACATCATCTGATTTTACTGTTAATATTTCCTGTAGAGTATGGGACGCACCATAGGCCTCTAGAGCCCAAACTTCCATCTCTCCAAACCTTTGGCCACCAAACTGAGCCTTTCCACCTAATGGTTGTTGAGTTACTAGTGAATAAGGTCCAGTACTTCTTGCGTGAATCTTATCATCTACAAGGTGATGAAGTTTTAACATATACATGTAACCTACTGTAACAGGATTGTTGAAATATTCTCCTGTACGTCCATCTCTTAACATTATTTTACCGTTTCCAGGATATCCTGCTTTAGTAAGTGCGTCGATTATATCTTGTTCATTGGCTCCATCAAATACTGGTGTAGCTACTTTCCAGCCAAGTTTTTTAGCTGCCAATCCTAAATGAACTTCTAAAACTTGACCTAGATTCATACGTGAAGGAACTCCTAACGGGTTTAATACTATTTCTACTGGAGTACCGTCAGGTAAATAAGGCATATCCTCTTCTGGAAGGATTCTAGAAATAACACCTTTGTTTCCATGACGTCCACACATCTTATCTCCTACGTTTATTTTTCTCTTAGTAGCTACATAAACTCTTACCATTTGATTTACACCTGGAGGAAGTTCATCTCCATTTTCTCTTGTAAATATCTTAACATCTACAACTATTCCAGTCTCTCCATGAGGAACCCTTAAAGATGTGTCCCTTACTTCTCTAGCTTTTTCTCCAAAAATAGCTCTTAAAAGTCTTTCCTCTGCTGTAAGTTCTGTTTCACCTTTTGGAGTTACTTTTCCAACTAAAATATCCCCTGATTTAACTTCTGCTCCAATCCTTACTATACCTCTTTCATCTAAATCTTTTAACATATCTTCTCCAACATTTGGAATGTCTCTAGTTATTTCTTCAGGTCCTAGTTTTGTATCTCTTGCTTCTGATTCATACTCTTCTATATGAACAGATGTTAGCGTATCTTCTTTTACTAATTTTTCACTTATAAGTATAGCATCTTCATAATTATATCCTTCCCAAGTCATAAATGCTATTAGAAGATTTTTTCCAAGAGCTATTTCTCCAGTATCTGTACTTGGTCCATCAGCAATAACAGCTGCTTTTTCCACTTTTTCACCTTGTTCAACAATAGGTCTTTGATTTATACAGGTTCCTTGGTTAGAGCGTTTAAATTTAAGTAGTCTATATCTATCTATTTGTCCATCTTTATCTCTTTTAATGAGTATCTCATTTGAAGATACTTTCTCCACAACGCCGCTATTTTTAGCTAATACTACAACACCTGAATCTCTTGCTGCTTTGTATTCTATTCCTGTTCCTATAACCGGAGATTCAGTTTTTAAAAGCGGAACTGCTTGACGCTGCATGTTAGCACCCATTAGTGCTCTATTAGCATCATCGTTTTCTAAGAAAGGAATCATAGCAGTACCTACAGAAACTATTTGCTTTGGTGAAACGTCCATATAATCTACATCTTTACTAGGGAATATATCTATAACCCCTTCTTTACCTCGTGCTATAACCCTCTTATTTAAAAATCTACCTTCTTCGTCTAAAACTTCATTAGATTGGGCTATAATAAATCCATCCTCTAGATCTGCTGTTAAATACTCTATTTCTTCAGTTACAACTCCTCTTTCCTTGTCTACCTTTCTGTAAGGTACTTCAATAAATCCATATTCATTAATCCTTGCATAGGTTGTTAATGATGTTATCAAGCCTATATTTGGCCCTTCAGGGGTCTCTATAGGACACATTCTTCCATAATGAGAATGATGAACGTCCCTAACTTCAAAACCTGCTCTATCCCTACTTAACCCGCCAGGTCCTAGGGCAGACATTCTTCTTTTATGGGTTAGTTCTGCTAGTGGATTTGTTTGATCCATAAATTGTGATAATTGGCTGCTACCAAAAAACTCTTTAATAGAAGCCACTACAGGTCTAATATTTATAAGGGCTTGTGGAGTTGCTACATCTATATCTTGAATAGTCATTCTTTCCCTTACTACTCTTTCCATTCTGGATAAACCAATTCTAAATTGATTTTGAAGAAGTTCACCAACAGAACGAAGTCTTCTATTACCTAGATGATCTATATCATCTGTATTTCCTACTCCAAAAAATAAATTAAACTCATAACTAATACTTGCAATAATATCATCTTTAATAATATGTTTTGGTGAGATTTCTTTTATTCTATCTTTTATAGCTTCTTTTAACTCATCTGGATCTTCATAAGTATCTACTAGCTCTTTCATAACAGGATAATAAACTTTTTCTTTAAGTCCCAACTCTTTAAGAGAAAAAGGAAGATCAAATGCTTCTGCTTCTACAAAGTTATTTCCTACTACTCGTACAACTTTATCTTCTCCAACTAGTAAATCCACTCTTTTAATTCCCTTGTTTTCAATTTCTATAGCTTTATCTAAACTTATTTTTTCTCCTTCTTCTGCAAGAATTTCTCCTGTTTCTGGATCAACTATATTTTCTGCGCTAATCATTCCTACAATTCTATTTCTTAAAGCTAATTTTTTATTGAATTTATACCTACCTACTTTTGCTAAATCATACCTTTTAGGATCAAAAAACAAACTATTTATAAGAGATTTTGCACTCTCAACAGTAGGTGGTTCTCCAGGTCTTAATCTTTTATATATCTCTATAAGGGCTTCATCCTCAGTTTTTGTGTTATCCTTCTCTAAGGTTTTTAAAACTTCCTCCGTTTCTCCTAAAAGCTCTATTATCTCCACGTTACTACTATATCCTAATGCTCTTAGTAATGTAGTTATTGTAAGCTTCCTTGTTCTATCAACTCTAACATAAACTATATCATTAGAGTCGGTTTCATATTCAAGCCATGCACCTCTATTTGGAATAACTGTTGCTGAATAAAGTTTTTTACCAACCTTATCAATTTCAAAATTATAATATACGCTAGGGGATCTAACAAGCTGACTTACTACTACTCTCTCAGCACCATTGATTATAAATGTTCCTTTTTCTGTCATTAAAGGGAAATCACCCATAAATACCTCTTGTTCTTTTACCTCTCCAGTCTCTTTATTAATAAGTCTAACTTTTACTTTTAAAGGTGCAGAATAATTGGCGTCCCTTTCTCTTGCCTCATCTTCATCATATTTAGGATCATCTCCTATATAGTAATCTACAAATTCTAAAATTAAATTACCTGTATAATCTTGTATAGGTGAGATGTCCTGAAATACTTCTTTTAATCCTTCATTTAAAAACCATTCATAAGAACTTTTTTGTACTTCAATTAAATCTGGTAAATCTAGTACTTCATCAATTCTTGAATAACTCATCCTAACACTTTTCCCGTATGTTACAGGATGCACCATATAATTTTCACCCCTTATTAAAACTAAAATAGCCAAAAGTATATGTACTTTTGGTAGTTATTGGCATTTTTTCCGGAAGTGTATCTATTATAGCATTGCCATTTTTAAAAATTATTATTCACATCATTCATAATTTCGATTATTATGCATCTTGTTATGCTAACACACAACTTTAAATATGTCAAGAAATTTTTCGATTTATGTAATTTTAAAATAAATTTAAAAAAAGGCCCTCTTAGATGAAAGCCTTTTTAAATTCATTACTTTAATTCTACAACTGCTCCAACTTCTTCTAGTTTAGTTTTGATTTCTTCAGCTTCTTCTTTAGCTGCTCCTTCTTTAACAGCTTTAGGTGCTGAGTCAACTAACCCTTTAGCTTCTTTTAATCCTAATCCAGTTATATCTCTTACAACTTTAATAACTTTGATTTTTTCAGCTCCAACTTCTTTTAAAACTACATCAAATTCGCTTTTTTCTTCTGCTGCTGGTGCTGCTCCGCCTGCTGCTGGTGCTGCTGCAACTGCAACTGGTGCTTGAGCACTAACTCCAAATTCTTCTTCTAATTCCTTAACTAATTCTGATAATTCTAAAACAGTAAGGTTTTTTACTTCTTCAATTAAATTTTGAACTTTTTCGCTTGCCATTTCAAAAATCCCTCCATATAGTTTTTATTTTTATTAAGCTTCTTGTGCTTCTTGATTTTCTTTAATTGCATTTAATGCATATACAAGATTTCTAAGGTTACCTTGTAATACATTGACAAATCCTGAAATTGGACCATTAAGTCCTCCAAGAGTTTGTGCAATAAGTACTTCTCTTGATGGTAAGTTAGCTAACTCTTTAATTTCATTAATATCAATAATATTACCATCAACTATACCTGCTTTTATTTCTAAATTATCATGTTCCTTTGAAAATTCATGAATAATCTTAGCCGCTTGTACTGGATCATTATATCCAAAAGCTACTGCATTTGGTCCTGCTAAAAATTCATTAAAATCTTCAAATCCTGATTCTTTAAAAGCAAATCTCATTAAAGTGTTTTTATACACTTTATAATCTACTCCAGCTTCTCTACATTTACTTCTTAGCTTATTTAGTTCATCTACCTTCAATCCTCTATAGTCTACTAATACTACTGATTGAGCTTTATCAACTTTTTCTTTAATTTCTTCTACTATTCCTTTTTTTCCTTGAAGTACTTGTTCTCTCACAAGCTTCACCTCCTTAAGATGCACATATAAAAAGTCTCTCCGTAGACACAGAGAGACATTGATTTCATAATTTATGATTTATAAATCAAAATTCTCACCTCGGTAGGAATATTTAAACCCTATAGGTTCCTACGGTCTACGGCAACTATATTTAATTAACAATATATATTATATCACTATTATTCTTCGTCGTCAACAAGTGCATCTAAAATTCTTTGGGAACTAATCTTTATTCCTGGTCCCATAGTGCTAGATAATACAACGCTCTTTAAATATTTTCCCTTTGCTGCTGCTGGTTTAGCTTTAATGATAGCATCCATAATAGTTGCAAAATTTTGTCTTAACTTTTTAGTTCCAAAAGAAACTTTTCCTATTGGTACGTGAACTATACTATTTTTGTCAACCCTATATTCAACCTTACCTGCTTTGATTTCTTCAACAGCTTTTCCTACTTCAAATGTAACTGTACCAGATTTTGGATTTGGCATTAATCCTTTAGGTCCTAAAATCCTACCTAATTTCCCTACAACACCCATCATATCAGGAGTTGAAACAACAACATCAAAATCAAGCCAATTTTCATTTTGAATCTTTGCTACATATTCTTCTCCACCAACATAGTCTGCTCCTGCTGCTTCTGCTTCTTTAGCCTTTTCTCCTTTTGCAAACACTAGAACTTTTCTTGTTTTGCCAGTTCCATGTGGTAAAACTACTGCTCCTCTAACTTGTTGATCTGCATGCTTAGGATCTACTCCTAATCTTACTGAAAGTTCTACAGTTTCATCAAAATTTGCTTTTGCAGTTTTTTGAACAAGCTCAATTGCTTCTATTGGTTCATAAAGTTTATGTCTATCTACAAGTTTTATACTGTCTTGATATTTCTTACCTCTCTTTGCCATAAAACATACCTCCTTGTGGTTTTATCGGAAAATCCTCCCACTTAACTTTTATTTATGCATAGAATTTATTCTTCAACTACAATTCCCATGCTCCTTGCAGTTCCTGCTACCATTCTCATAGCAGCTTCAATACTACCCGCATTTAAGTCAGGCATTTTTATTTCTGCAATTTCTTTAACTTTGTCTTTTGATATTTTAGCAACCTTAGTCTTATTTGGTTCTCCAGAACCTAGTTCAACTCCAACAGCCTTCTTTAACAAAATTGATACAGGTGGAGTCTTTGTAATAAATGTAAATGATCTATCTTGATAAACTGTAAGAACAACCGGAATTATCATACCAGCTTGAGCTGCAGTTTTCGCATTAAACTCTTTTGTAAATTGCATAATATTTACACCATGAGGTCCTAATGCTGTACCTACTGGTGGTGCCGGTGTCGCCTTTCCTGCTGGAATTTGTAATTTAACTACGGCTATAACTTTCTTTGCCATCTAATTCCACCTCCTCATTACTCTGTGGTTTTGCGGGATAATCCCTCCCACTAAAACAGATCTATTTTAAAAAGCTATTAGCTTTTATAAGCTTAGTTAAAGTTTTTCTATTTGCTCAAAATCTAGTTCAACCAAAGTTTCTCTGCCAAACATAGAAACAAAAACTTTTACTTTCTTCTTTTCTAAATTTATATTGTCAACAGTTCCCATGAAATTTTCAAAAGGTCCTGATATAACCTTAACAGAATCCCCTTCTTCTAAATCAATATTTGGTGAAATTGTCTCTTGTACACCTAGAGCCTTAACTTCACTATCTGACAATGGAACAGGTTTAGACCCTGGTCCAACAAATCCAGTAACTCCTCTTGTGTTTCTAACTAAGTACCAAGACTCATCATTGATTATCATTTTTAAAATAACATATCCTGGGAACATCTTTCTTTCTTTAACTTTCTTCTTCCCAGACTTTGTTTCAATGTACTCTTCTGTGGGAACTATTACTTCAAATATGTCATCTTTCATACCTCTATTCTCAACCATTTTTTCAATATTAGCTTTAACTTTATTTTCATGGCCAGAATAGGTATGAACTACATACCATTTAGCTTTTTTAGCTCTCTCTAATCTACTTTCATCCTTCTCATTTCTATCCATCATAAGTATGGGGACCAATTTTGGTCCTTCCCTCCTTCATATCACTTTATTATAAAAGATAACAATCGATGGATTCCTAAGTCTAAAACCCAAACTACCAATCCAAATATTACGCACATAAATATTACTACACCTATATAATTAACAGTCTCTTTTTTGGTAGGCCATATGACTTTTTTAGTTTCAGCTTTTACCCCTCTGAAATAGTTGCCCATTTTACCTTTTTTAGTACTAGTTTGAGCAGACATTCAATTCACATCCTTACCTTTTTTCTCATACATTACCTAGTTTCTTTATGTAATGTATGCTCCTTACAGAACTTACAGTACTTTTTAAGCTCTATTCTTTCGCTATTATGATTCTTATTCTTAGAAGTAGTATAATTTCTTTGTTTGCATTTAGTACAAGCCATTGTTACTCTATCTCTCAACTGGAACACCTCCTAAATAAAAGTGTATATATAAACATAAGGTAGATTCCGGGTACAAAAACCCACTATCAACTCATTACTTAATATAAACTATCACAAATTAAATACTATGTCAATAAAAATTTAACAAGATAAAAGCCTATAATATATATAAGTTTATGTGCTTTTTCTATTATTTATCCACTTCTATCCTTAGATTTTATCTTTAAAAAAGACTAGGCCAAAAAGACCCAGTCTTTTTAATCTTATTCAATAACTTTAGAAACAACTCCTGCTCCTACAGTTCTTCCACCTTCACGGATTGAGAATTTTAATCCTTCTTCTATTGCTACTGGTGTAATAAGTTCTATAACGAACTTTGCATTATCTCCAGGCATTACCATTTCTGTTCCTTCTTCTAATTCTATATTTCCTGTTACGTCTGTTGTTCTAAAATAGAATTGTGGTCTATATCCATTGAAGAATGGTGTGTGTCTTCCACCTTCTTCTTTTGTTAATACATATACTTCAGCTTCGAATTTTGTATGTGGTGTAATACTTCCTGGCGCTGCTAATACTTGGCCTCTTTCTATTTCTTCTCTTTGAACTCCTCTTAATAGTGCTCCTATATTATCTCCTGCTTGTGCTTCATCTAATATCTTTCTGAACATTTCTATTCCTGTTACTACTACTTTTCTTGAGGATTCACTTAACCCAACTAGTTCTACTTCGTCACCAGTTTTTAATTGTCCTCTTCCTACTCTTCCTGTTGCTACTGTTCCTCTTCCTGTTATACTAAATACGTCTTCTACTGGCATTAGGAATGGTTTGTCTATATCTCTTTCTGGTTCAGGAATTTTCTTGTCTACTTCTGCCATTAATTCTATAATCTTGTCTCCCCATTCACTATCTGGTTCTTCTATTGCCTTTAATGCTGATCCTACTACTATTGAAGCATTGTCTCCATCAAAATCATATTCGCTTAATAGTTCTCTTACTTCCATTTCTACTAATTCTATTAATTCTTCATCATCTACCATATCTGCTTTGTTTAAGAATACTACTATTTCTGGTACTCCTACTTGTCTTGATAGTAGTATATGTTCTCTTGTTTGTGGCATTGGACCGTCTGCTGCTGATACTACTAATATTGCACCGTCCATTTGTGCTGCTCCTGTGATCATGTTCTTTACATAGTCAGCGTGACCTGGACAATCTACGTGTGCATAGTGACGGTTTTCTGTTTCATATTCTACGTGGGATGTAGAAATTGTTATTCCTCTTTCCCTTTCTTCTGGAGCTTTGTCTATATTGTCATAGCTCATTACTTCTCCTGATCCTGATCTTGAGTTTAATACTGTTGTTATTGCCGCTGTTAATGTTGTTTTACCATGGTCTACGTGACCTATTGTTCCAATATTAACATGTGGTTTTGTTCTCTCAAATTTTGCTTTTCCCATTTTTCTTCCTCCTCAATTTTGATTTGATAAGAAAACTTAGCCTGGTGTTTCCTAGCCGCTAATAATAAATAGTACTACAAAAAAATATATTTTGGAGCCCATGACCGGATTTGAACCGGTGACCTCTTGCTTACCATGCAAGTGCTCTACCTTCTGAGCTACATGGGCATTTATAACCACTGTAAATAATTTTACTATCTAGTCATACTAATGTCAATAGTAAAAAATATTAATCCTCTCTCAATTCTAAATACCTTTCTAATTTCCTCTTCACTCTTTGCAATGCATTATCAATACTTTTAACATGTCTATTTAATTCTTCTCCAATTTCTTGATAAGATTTTCCTTCTAGATATGCCATAAGCACTTCCCATTCAAGATCGCTTAATATTTCACCAATTTTACTTTCCATATTATTTAATTCTTCTCGACTTATAATAAGTTCTTCTGGATCTGTAATCTTAACTCCTGATAATACGTCTAAAAGAGTCCTATCTGATTCTTCATCATAAATAGGTTTATTTAAAGATACATAAGAGTTTAAAGGAATATGTTTCTGTCTTGTAGCTGTTTTTATAGCAGTTATTATTTGTCTAGTTATACAAAGCTCTGCAAAAGCTTTAAAAGATGTAAGCTTGTCCTTGTTATAGTCTCGAATAGCCTTATACAGCCCTATCATTCCTTCTTGAATAATATCCTCCCTATCCGCTCCTATTAAAAAATAAGATCTAGCTTTTGCCCTTACAAAGTTTTTATACTTAGTTATAAGATACTCTAATGCTTGAAAATCACCTTTCTTAGCTTCCTCAACAATATCCTCATCTTCTAAACTATCACAATCTATAATGTCTAATTTATTGTACAGACCTATGCCCACCAAGTATCCCCTCCAGAAAGTGTTGAAACATTTCATTTTACTTACTTCAACTAATTAAATTATAATTAATTAATATTTAATAGTCAAGATTATTCCTGTTCCTTTCTCCAATTTTCTAACTTTTTAATAATTTTTTCATCTAATCTACCAATTATTAAATCATTTATTTGGTTTTTTCTCTTATTTTTTTTATTGATGAGCTTTTTTTGATTTTCTATTTCTACTTCCAATTCTCTTGCAGAGATTCTTGTTCCTCCTCTTCCTAAAACAACCTGTTGTTCCATCCAGTCAGATGTAGCTACTCTAACCTTTTTTACTCTTCCTATATCATCTAAAGTTTTTTCAATGTACTGATCTGCTGTTTCATCTTCTTTTGTATATACTACCTCAATATCTTTTATTATTTCTTTTCTTCCACTACTACCCTTTACCATATGTGCATCAAATACTACTATTACTTTTATTTTAGTATAGTATTGATATTCAACCATAATATCTATTAATTCATTTCTGGCCACCTCTAAATCTATTTCGCTTAATGAGCGTAATTTTTCCCAAGAATTTATAATATTGTACCCATCTACAAATAAATACTCTTTGGATTTCGAACCATTATTTGACATATCTCTCTCTTACCACTTCATATATTAATATAGAGGCAGCATTGGATGCATTTAATGAAGATATTTTTCCTAGCATAGGTATTTTTATTAAAAAATCACAATTTTCCTTTACTAATCTAGAAATTCCTTTCCCTTCATTTCCAATTACTAAAACTTTTGGACCACTAAAATTTCTTTGAAAATAATACTCTTTCCCGTCCATATCTGCACCGTACACCCACAATCCTTTTTCCTTAAGTTCTTTCAATGTATCTGTTATATTTGTTACCTTGGATATTAACATATGCTCTACAGCTCCAGCTGAGGACTTAACTACCGCTTGTGTTATTGTAGCGGATCTTCTTTTAGGAATTATGATACCATGTACTCCTCCACACTCTGCCGTTCTTATAATAGAACCTAAATTGTGTGGGTCTTCTATTTCATCAAGAACTATTATAAATGGATCTTCTTCTAAGCTTTTAGCTTTATTTAAAATATCATCTATAGAAGCATAAGTATAAGGAGTGACCAATGCTGCCACTCCTTGATGAGTGTTCCCTTTAGAAATTGTATCTAAATGCTTCTTATCTACATGCTGTATTGGAATTTTTTTATCTTTAGCCATTCCAACAATCTTATTAACTGAACCTTTCAATTGGCCTTTAGATATTAATATTTTTTCAACTTGCCTGTTGTTTTTTAAAGCTTCTAGCACTGGGTTTCTGCCTACTATATAGTCATTATAGTCATTTTCCATTTTTATCACTCCTTATCTATACTGCCTACCAATTTGATGGCAACCAATATAGCAACATAAACATAATTTTACTCTATTTAGCATAATTATAACCTTTTAAATCTTTCTCTTACATTTTCTATTTCTCCACAAGTCATCTTGCCTTCTGGACATGGACCTGTTAAACAGCCTGGACCAATATTTTTAAAAAGAATTGGATAAACTCTTTTAACTTCCTTTAACATTTCTGTAGCTAAGTTCCTTATTTCCCATTGAGCCCTATTACAACATCTTAATCTAAAGAAATTAAAAAGACTTCTAGTATTCATAGTAAATACAATTTTAGTTTCACATGCATTTGGAAAAATATATCTTGCATCTTCAATAGACATTTTCTCCGCCATAGACATTGCTTTCTTCTCATTATATCCTTTTTTTAGAAATTTTTCAAAATGTTCTTCATACAATATATCAGTAATCTCATTATAATACTTTTGATCTTCTTCCATAGCCTTTATATACATTTCTTTAGCTTTCGGAATGTTTTCAATAGATGGGGGAATTATATAGTCAAATTGTTCAAGTTTCACATAACGTTGAGATTGTTGAGAAAAGCTTGCTATTCTATGTCTTACTAGTTGATGAGTTAATACTCTTGAAACTCCCTCTACACCAAAAGTAAAGGTTACATGTTCAATTGGCGATTCATGGCCTAAATCCATAAGCATATTTAGAAATTTATCCACTTTTTCTTCATCTAAATTTTCTTCTATTTTATCAATACCTATAGGAGAATAACAGAGTTTAGCAGCGGAAGCTACTAATTTTTCTCCTTCTGGCGTATATCTTAAAAGTTCAACTTTAAGTTTACTATTCAAAATATCATCCTTCCTTAAGCTATATTTTTTCACTTTAACTTGTTTTATTAAGAAATTATCTCATTAAATAATTGGAACATTCTTTTTTCTTGATTTGTTAAATATAAAAAACCTACTAAAGCTTCAAATCCTGTAGCATATTTATAATCAGTTATACTTGCATTTTTAGGAGATGAATGGTTTTTTGAATTTCTTCCTCTTTTTACAATGTTTTTTTCTTCCTCTGTAAGCATATTCTCTAAAGAATGTATTATATCTGATTGAGCCTCTGCTTTTACATATTGAACTGCTTCTTTATGTAATTCGTGAACCGGTAAATTCTTTTGTAGTAAATATGTTCTTATAAAAAGCTCATATACTGCATCTCCTATGTAAGCTAATTGTAAGGGAGAAAGCATGGAAGCTTCCCTTACAGTTAGCTTTATATTATTAAAACATTCATATAAGTTTTTATCCATATTCTATACCCTCTTCCACTTCACTCCATCTTTTGTATCTTCAATTATTATACCTTTTTCTTTTAATTCATCCCTTATACTGTCTGCCAATTTAAAATCTTTATTTTTTCTAGCTTCAGATCTTTTTTCTATTAATTCAACTATTTCTTCTTCCAATATCTCTTCTTCTTTAGATAATATTCCTAAAACTTTTGAAAGCTCCATTAATGTATCATAGATATGTTCAATTAATTTTCTAGATGACTTTTCATCTAATTTTGTGTTTGAAGTCTTAACTATTTCAAAAAGAGAAGCAATTCCATCAGCTGTATTTAAGTCATCTTCCATACTCTTCTTAAAATTAGCCTTAAATCCATCAATTTCAGCAAATATTTTCTCCTCTTCTCCTGTCAACTCTTTTTCTTCTGACTTTTCAATCAAATATTCTAAATTCTTCTTTCCATTATACAATCTTTCTAATCCATGTTTAGCCTGATTTAAAAGTTCTTTACTGAAGTTTATAGGACTTCTATAATGGGCTGACAATAAGAAAAATCTTAATATTTCTAAATCAAACTCTTCTCCTATTTCTCTTACTGTGAAAAAGTTGAATTCAGATTTTGACATCTTCTTATTTTCTACATTTATCATTGCATTGTGAAGCCAATAATTTGCAAAAGTCTTTCCAGAAAGTGTTTCACTTTGGGCTATTTCATTTTCATGATGTGGAAATTGTAAATCCTCCCCACCAGCATGTATATCAATAGTTTCTCCTAAAAATTCTTTTGCCATTACTGAACATTCTATATGCCAACCAGGCCTTCCTTTTCCCCATGGACTTTCCCAAGATGGCTCCCCTTTCTTTTCTTTCTTCCATAATGCAAAATCCATAGGATTTTTCTTTTCTTTACTAACTTCAATTCTAGCTCCACTTACAAGTTCTTCAATGTTTTTTTTAGAAAGCTTTCCATAGTCTTTAGCTGCTGATACATTAAAATAAACATTTCCATCTACATTATAGGCACTACCACTATCTATTAGCCCCTGAATAAAATCTATTATTTCTTCTATATGTTCTGTAGCTCTTGGATGAATAGTTCCAGCTTCATCTAAAAGAAGTCCATCTGCATCTATATGATATTCATCAATAAATCTATCAGCTATTTTTTTAACTGTTGTATTCTCTTCTTCAGCCTTCTTTATCATCTTATCATCAATATCTGTGAAATTAACTAAATACTTTACTTCATATCCAATATACTTAAAATATCTTCTCAATGTATCAAATACTACTAATGGCCTAGCATTTCCTACATGCATATAATTATATACTGTAGGTCCACATACATACATAGTTACTTTCCCATCTTCAATAGGTTTAAATTCTTCTTTTTTTCTTGTTAATGTATTATATAATTTCATCATTTACATCTCCTTTCCTTTCATATATATATCTTTCTAATTCTGATATTCTTTTTCTTAAGCATTCTAGCTCTTGAAAAACAGGATCTGGCAATTTTATTTGATCTAAATCTATTTCATTATTTGTTTTAACGCATTTAAGCCTTTTGTTATTCTTCACTACTATCCTTCCAGGTACTCCTACTACTGTACAGTTAGGCGGAACTTCTTTCAATACTACGGAGCCTGCACCTATTTTTGAATTATCCCCTACAGTAAAAGGTCCCAATATTTTAGCTCCTGAACTTATAACTACATTATTTCCAATAGTAGGATGCCTCTTTCCTTTCTCTTTTCCTGTACCACCTAATGTAGCACCCTGATATATAGTTACATTATCTCCTATCTCCGTAGTTTCGCCTACTACTACACCCATTCCATGGTCTATAAATATACCCTTTCCAATTTTGGCACCAGGATGTATTTCAATTCCTGTGAAAAACCTGCCAATATTAGATATGATTCTAGCCAATAAATACAATTTTATATTGTAGAAAAAATGGGCAATTCTATAAAAGAAAAGAGCATGTAATCCAGGATAACAAAGAATAGCTTCAGCCCAACTTCTAACAGCAGGATCTCTTTGTCTTATAGCTTTTATATCTTCCTTTATAGTTTCCCACATAATAATCCTCCTTTTTTATAATAAAAAAAACCGCCTCAAAAACAGAGGCGATTGTTATCGCGGTTCCACTCTGATTGAAAAGAAATAAACTTTCCTTCCAACTCTAAAACGATAACGGTGTAAACCGGTTAACCCTACTTGTTTTTCAGGCAACAGTTCAAAGGTGCACTTCGATCTAATAGGAACCTAGGATTTCTCTCAGCTAGGTAAAAATCCTTCTCTGTAAGTATATTAGATCTACTTTCCCTTTTCACAACATTTAAATTATTATATTTTATAATACACTATTCTTGTTTATTATTCAAGTTCTATTTTAAATAATTTTCTTCTATATAGTCTATGCGTTTAAGTATATTTTGTTTACCTAATACATAAATAACATCTGCTAATTCTGGTCCATGTAAATTTCCTGTAAGAGCAGATCTAACAGGCATAAATAAGTTTTTGCCTTTTATTCCTGTTTTCTTCTGTATTTTCTTCATTAATCTCTTGCTAAATTCTTCATCTAGCTCTTCTACACTATCTAATTCCTCTCTTAAAGCAGCAAATAATGTAGGAACTTGTTCCCCCTTTAATACTTCTAATACTTCTTCATTTTCAAGTTCTACTTCTTTTCCAAAGAAAATATCAACTTTATCCGGAACTTCTTTTATTGTAGATAAGCTTTCTTGTACTGTAGATACCATAGTATTTATCCAATCGTACCTATTTTCAACATCTTCTTCTGTTATATAACCTGACTCTATTAAATAAGGTATAGCTAAATCAGTAATTCTTTCAGTACTTGATTTTCTAATATAGTGACCATTTACCCAATTAAGTTTATTTTTATCAAATATTCCTCCAGTTTTTGATACTCTTTCAAAAGAAAATTGTTCAATTAAATCTTCCATAGATAATATTTCTTCATTACTTTCTGGACTCCATCCTACCAATGCAAGGTAGTTTATTAGTCCTTCTGGAAGATATCCGCTTTCTCTAAAATCTTCTACAGAAACATCACCTTGTCGTTTGCTTAGTTTTTTTCTGTCCTTGTTTAAGACTGTAGGAAGATGGACATATTCAGGTACCTCCCAGCCAAAAGCTTCATATAAAAACACATGCTTAGGGGCTGAAGCTAACCATTCTTCTCCTCTAACTATATGAGTTATATTCATTAAATGATCATCAACTACAACTGCCAAATGATATGTTGGATATCCATCAGACTTTAAAAGCACTTGATCATCTATATCATCTGTATTGATAGTTATATTCCCTCTTACTAGATCATAAAATTTAATATCTTTATTTAGAGGAAGTTTAAGTCTAACTACATATTCTTCTCCATTTGCAATTCTTTTCTTTGCCTCTTCAATAGGAATATTTCTACAAAATCCATCATATTTAGGTATAAGTCCCTTTATTTTTTGCTCTTCCCTTACTTCATCAAGCCTTTCTTTGGAACAAAAACAATAATAAGCATATCCATTTTCAATTAATTCATCTACATATTTCTTATATATATCCAATCTCTCTGATTGAATATAAGGGCCGTACTCTCCCTTTTGAGTGATTTTTCCATCTTCCATAACTACTCCTTCATCAATGTCAATACCAGCCCACTCTAAGGAATTAATCAAATTTTCAATAGCTCCTTCTACATATCTAGTCCTATCTGTGTCTTCTATTCTCAATATGAATTTGCCTTTATTGTTTCTTGCAAATAAATAATTATATAATGCAGTCCTAAGTCCACCAATATGTAAATATCCTGTTGGACTTGGTGCAAACCTTACTCTAACATTTTCCAACTACTGCCACCTCCTAAATAGACTACCAATATATTATATACCACCTATTTATGAGTATCAACAAATAATAGATTATATACTATCCAAATAACTTACTAAAAAATTCTCCTATATAGTCAACTATTCTTTGAAGGAATGACTTTACCTCCTCATTTTGATTTACTATCTTATCTATTTTACCTGATATATCTTTTAATTGGGTTTTTATATCGTCAAGATTTAGATCTAGTTTGGAAATTTTTCTCATCAAATCAACAATTTCATTTATTTGTTCTTCTGTAAGTTGTATTTGTAATTCATCTGCTGCTGATTCTACAGCTTCTTTTATATCTTTTTTACTCTTCTTATTATTTGCAACTACATCAACTTTTACATTTTCAATAAGCTCACTAGCTTCGTCTTTACCTATTTCATTGCCAAGCATTGCAGTTTTTACTATCTCTTCACTTGCTACTTCTTTTTCTTTTTTAGATATATCTTCACCAGTAATATCTTCAAAAGCTTTTATAATACCTGTTAAAGCTGCAGTACCTGATACATTTATAGGACTAGCTACCACTACCTTTGCATCCTTTATTCCTGCCGTAATCAACGCATTTTCATACATGTCCTTAGTTACCCAAGATATATTGTGAGTATCTACAGAAATACCTGACCCTTCATCTAATTTTTCTACATAAGCACAAGACAATGATCTAGTTCCCAATAATTTATCGTCTATATACTTACCTAAATATTCTCTTTCCTCTGCATTAGTAACTTCTACAATGTCCACGTCATTGCTTACGCCAAAATAATTTAACATTGAACTTCTTTGCTCATTGGTTAAATTTTTTCCCAAACTCACAACCACATTTCTTCCCATTTCTGCATCTGCTATTGCTAAGCTTGACATGTTTGATACAAGTAATAACATTATTAAAATAATAGAAATTGTTTTCTTAAGCATAATTATCCCTCCAAGTTTATTAATAATACATTATAATCTATCAGCTTATAAAATAGAATAACTTATTATCAGATTTTTTACAAGAAAAAAATTGCTCTAGTTATAACTAGAGCAATAACCTTTCCATGCTTTTTTCGTTTTTTTCTAACTTTTCTAAAAATTCTTTTTTCTCTTTTAGATGTTCTGAATATTCCTTATTAGTTATCTTCCCTTCCTCTTTTAAAAAATCTAATAATTTTATTGTTTCTATACAGAAAACTTTCAATTCATTTTGTATGAAATTTTCCAATTTTCTCCCCCCAATATCTTTACTTTCTCCTCATACCCTTTTCTTTCTATATATATTATCTATATCCTTCCGTTTTTTCTAACTGGTCCTTTTTTATGTCTAAGTGGTCCCTTTTGGCGTCTAACTGTCCATAAAAAAGGATATACTTTTAGATTAAGTATATCCTTCAAAAAATATTATAACGTCAAATTTTCAATTTTTTCCCTAAATTCTTTAAATCCACTTCTACTCATTAAAGCTACTTTATCACTATTTAGAAACTCAATTTGATATACTCTTTCCCCAATTTCTGTTATTTTTTTTATTTTCTCCTCATTTACAATATAGGATTTGTGCACCCTTAAAAATTTATTTCCGAGTTTTTTCCCTAGTTCTTGTAAACTATCTTGTACACTATAAGTATTTTTGCCATCATGTATAACTGTATCTCTATCCAATCTTTCAGCATAAAGTATATCCTTTACAGATATAAAGAACATTTCTCCTCCACTTTTAACTACAATCCTATTTATCCCTCTATTTTCATTAGAAGAATTTTTAGATACATAATTTGTTAAGGTAACTATTGTTTCAATAAGTCTTTTCACATTTATAGGTTTTAAAATATAGTCATAAGGATGAACGTCAAAAGCAGAAACTGCATATTTAGAATGGCCAGTAATAAACACTATTTTAGTTTCTGGACTTATCTTGTGTATAATCCTTGCTATTTCAAGACCATTAAAATCTTCACCTTCTAGCTCCACATCTAGCATAGCTATTTCCGGTAGATATTCTCTTGCTAAACTTATTGCCTCTTTTCCACTTGATGTATCAAAAATTTGCGGCGAAGAAGAATTTTCTAGTACTATTTTTTTTATAAATCTTCTGGTATAGTCTTCATCTTCTAAAATGAGGATTTTCACCAACTATTATCAGCTCCTACTTTTTTAAAGATTCTGGTATTTCCGGTTCATAGTATATTAATACACTACATGTACTAGCTCCTGTACTAGCAACTAGTCCTAAAAATGATGCAATTGCTGTAAGAAGGCCTTTCATCTACTTCACCTCCTCATATTTGACTTTAGTTTTGTCTAAAATATTGTCTATACTGGTTATAAACCAGTATCCTAAAGGTGTTATAAATATAAAGCTTGTAAGTGCACCTAGTATAATAGGTAAAATATACTTAAAACTATTTAAACTAATTAAAATTTGAACTATTATAATCCAAAGGATTAAAACTATTGTAGTTTTAATCTTTTGTTTTTTTCTGTCTTCTTTATCCTTTATTGGCTTTATTTCCGTATCTCCAGGGACCCATTTTATAATAGTTAAAATCCCTAAAAATAAAGTTACAAAGAACAATAAACTGTAATTAGACATATTGCCCTTCATATTAGATATGCTTCCTAGAATCAAAAACTTAATAACCCCAAAAGTTAAACATCTTAAATAAGTACTAAAATGCACCCCGCCTCCAAAACAACGAAAAACTGCAAAGGTAATCAAAGTTAAGATAGTTGGTTTAAATATTCCAAAACTAGCTGATAATCCAGCTATAAGTCCAAATTTAATAGTTCCATTTAATAATAACTCTAATCCATAAGCCCATATTTCTACATCTTCACTACTCCCATCTAAACTTTTTGATAACAAAATAGATAACCTTTTTGAAAGTTTTTTAATCATTCCTATTACCTTCCCCTTTTGGAAGTATTATTTTAAACAAAGTTTTATCTGTAGAATAAACTTCTATACTACCCTTGTACTTATCTAAAAGATTTTTTATTAAAAATAATCCATATCCTCTTCCTACAGATTCTTTTGTAGTATAACCAGGTTCAAATAGCTTGTCCATTTGATCTTTAGATATTTTAGCTCCATTATTTGATACTTCCATTATGTAAGTTCCTTCAGAACAATCTATATCCAATTTTACCAATCTATGGTGTTTCTCTTTCCTTACAGCTTCAAAAGCATTATCTAAAAGGTTCCCTAATATACTACATAAATCCCAAGAATCAATTTTCAATTCACCTAAACTACAATTAATAGAAAACTTAAAATCTATATTGCTTATCTCTGCCACTTTCCTCTTCCCATTTATTAGAGCAGTTAAAGCCATATTCTCTACATATATTATGTCATCAGTATAACTATATCCCTCACTAAGGCCATCAATATATTCCTTTGCAGATGCTATTTCATCTAAGTAGACCATAGCCTGAATAGTTTGAATATGACGTTTGTGCTCATGGCTTTGAACCCTTAAAGCTTTAAATAAATCTTCAATTTGTTCTAAATGGGTTTTTAAAAGACTCATTTCAACTTTGTCTTTTATATCATCTCCAAGTCCTTTTATAGAAAATAACACCAAAATAGTAAATACACTAATGATTATATTTATTATTGTATATTCAATTCCGCCTAAAACATATGTTTGTTGTGAAAGATAAAATGTCTGATTCATAACTGTTATAAATATGCCTTGAATTAAAACCGTAAATAAAACCAATAGAGATTTATCTTTAAACAAATATTTTGCATCATTTTCATATATCTTTAAATCAAATAGAAAAACCTTTCTTTTCTTTATAAATATATATAGTAAAAACATTAATAATCCACTAGGAATAAATAAAACAATATTAAGCCAAGGACTTGTTATTAATCCTTCTGGAGCACTTTGAAACAAACTTAATAAAACAGGAGTTAGTATGCTTTGCAATAAGCCATCTATTAACAAACTAGTTACAATACATATAAACGAGTAAGCTATATTCATTTTTAATATTATCCTTATAAGAATCAAAGAAAAAAATATAAAAATTACTGTATGAAACCCATATACACTAGCAAATTTTCTCACAATATATACAATTATAGAAATCAATAAAGATACTAATAAAGTTTTTTTGAAATTTACATCTATATTAAATAATTTAAATCCTAAAATTATTAAAAGAAACATTTCAGGTATAGACTGAAATAAAACAACATACCAAGGTATTGAGTACAACATAGACATTCACCTATTTTTTATATTTGCTACACTATTACACTTTCTATACTTTAAGTGAATATCCTTTATTTTTTCCTGATTTTCGTATTACAATTTATATCAATATTCGTCTTTTGCTGAAATATATTATATAAACTATAATAATTTTTTATCACTATACCATATTTAAACTGTATTTAATATATTTCTTCAATATAAATATAAATCCTTCTAAAAAAACTAACTGTCCAGTTTTAGTGTCTAACTGACCCTTTTTCATGTCTAAACAGTCCATTTTCATGTTTAAACTGCCATTAGATTTTATACTAAGTAAATATTATATTAATAATATTTATATCTAAAGAATTAAGCCTATCTTTATATTTAAATATAATAGAAATAGAGTAGTAGGGAGTTAACTCCCTACTACTCTATTAAAATAACAACTGGTATTGTTAGTTTTAAATATATAACTAATATACAATATTTAAATAACATTTTCTATATAAAACGTCTAACTGTCCACTTTCATGTATCAACTATCCATTTTGAAAGTCTAATTTACCATTAAATACTTTCTATTTCCAATTCCTCTTTCTTAAATTCTTCTTTAATTTTTTCTTTTACTTCATCAATATTTATTTCAATCTTTTCATCATTATTTCTTAAAGAATATTCTACTATATTTTCTCCAGCTTTTTTTCCAACAGTTATTTGAATTGGTATACCTATTAAATCCCTATCATTAAATTTCACTCCAGCTCTTTCTTTTCTATCATCTAAAAGCACCTCTATACCCATATCTTTTAATTCATTATATAGTTTCTCTCCTAATTCAATTTGCTCTTCTTTTTTAGTGTTTATTACTGTTATTATAGCATGGTATGGTGCTACTACTAATGGCCAAACTATTCCTTTATCATCATGATATTGTTCTACTATAGCAGACATACTCCTTGATACCCCTATTCCATAAGAACCCATCACAAAATATTTTTCTTTTCCATCTTCATCTAAATAAGTTGCTTCTAAACTTTCACTATATTTTGTTCCCAACTGGAATATATTTCCTACTTCTATCCCTCTTTCCATTTTTAATGGTTTACCACATTTTGGACAGATATCTCCCGCTTCAACTAATAATAAATCTTCAATTACTTCTCCTGTAAAGTCCCTTCCATAGTTTACATTTTTAATATGATGATCAGTTTCATTAGCTCCTACAATAAGGTTTTTCATTTTTGTTATTCTTTCATCAACTAAAAGCTTCACTTCCTTTTTAAGATTTATAGGTCCAGTAAATCCTGGTTCTGCACCTGTTACTTCCCTTATAGTCTCTTCATCTGCAATTTCTAATTCATGCTCCCCTATATTTAGATAGTTACAAAGTTTTATTTCATTTAACTCTCTATTTCCAGGTACTAATGCAATAATTACTTCATCATTAACTTTATATATTACAGCCTTAGCAAATCTATCTTCTTCTATATTAAAGAAATCAGCTAAATCTTCTATAGTTCTCACATCTGGAGTATGAACTTTTTCACATTCAAGTTCTTCTAAATCTATATTATCCATGTTATAAATTACTTTTGCTTTCTCATCAGTTGCTGCATAATCACAATCATCACAATATGCTACCAAGCTTTCACCTATATTAGATACAGCCATAAATTCATGAGATTTTCTACCTCCCATATTTCCTGAATCTCCTTCAACTACTCTAAATTTAATTTTAAGTCTTTCAAATACATTTTCATAAGCATCCCACATGATTCTATAGGATTCTTTTAGACCTTCTAAATCTTTGTCATAACTATAAGCATCTTTCATAATAAACTCTCTACTTCTAATAAGTCCAAATCTTGGTCTTTTCTCATCTCTATACTTAGTTTGAATTTGGTAAAGATTTAATGGAAGTTGTTTATAAGACCTAACTTCATCTTTTATAAGGTTTGTAAAATATTCTTCATGAGTTGGTCCTAAACAAAATTCTCTTTCATTTCTATCATGTAATTTAAACATTTCTGGTCCAAAGTTATCCCATCTATTACTTGCTTGCCAAATTTCTTTTGGTTGTATAGCAGACATTAGAAGTTCTTGAGAGCCTGCTTTATCCATCTCTTCTCTAACTATTTGCTCTATTTTCCTTATAACCCTATGACCTAAAGGTAAATAAGAATATACTCCTGATACTAATTTTCTCATCATGCCAGCCCTAACCAATAATTGATGACTTGGAATCTCTGCCTCTGCTGGAACTTCCCTTAAAGTAGGTAAATATAATTTTGACATTTTCATATTTTTTTCCTCCTTAATTTTTCATATAACAATAGTCTAATCAATCTAAAATGTAAAAAACCTTCATCTCAGGATAGAGACGAAGGTTTGTTTCGCGATACCACTCTAATAGACTTATAAAAATCATAAGTCCACTCGAAAGTTATAACGGTGCCACCGTATAGACCTAATTTATTTCAGTCTAGAAGCTCAGGAACGGGTTCAACATTAAGTGGGCCAAAAGTCTTTCACCACAAGGACTTCCTCTCTAAGACCATTAATATTTACTATTTTCCCTCAACGCATATATATATTTACTAAAATGATACTAGAAAAAAACTACTATGTCAACTTTTAATTTCTAAATATAACTGTTTCTTTCTCAAACATTTTCACAGTTACAATCAAGAATAAAGCTATGTATACTAAATTCCATCCAGTAGTTATTAATATATGTTTGAAATCATATACAGATACTATAACTTCTTTAATAATTCCTATAGTGTTTATTATAGGAATATGAAAATAATATTCTGGTACAGCCCTTCCATCTACAAACATAGTCAAATAAGCAGGTACCATAAGCAGAATACTTACAGGACTTAAATAAGTCTGAGCTTCTTTAAAGTTTCTAGCATAGAAGCTAATAGCAAGTTCAATACTTGAAAAAGCCAAAGCCATTTCCAAACAAACTAAAGTTATTATAACAATAGATTTTATAGAAAGTGTAGCACTTTCTCCTAGGAATTCTGGATTTATTTTTGTTGCAATTAAAAAACCTATTAAAGAAGCTATAGTCGCAATTATGCCTGCTAATACTACCGTAAAATATTTTCCCATAAGTATAGACATTCTATTAGCTTTCGTAGTCAAAAGAGGCTCCAATGTTTGTCTTTCTTTCTCTCCCGCTCCTAAGTCTGTAGCTGCTGGTATACCTCCTACAGCGGACCATACAGTAAGCATAAAAGGAAGTAACATAGAAAAAAGTAACAATCCTGTTCCTCCTTCCTTAGATACAGAAGAAGATTTAATATCTACAGGTTCTAATATTTGCGGATTAATTCCTTCATTTTCTAACCTTCTAACTACAATATGATTGGTATAGCTTAAAATAATCTGTTCTATTCTAGACTTAGCCATCTCAGATTTTTGACTAGTATCATCGTAAATTAAACTAATTTCAGGTTTTTCGCCATTTTTTATCTTTTCGTCAAAATCTTCTCCAATTTTTACTACAACCTTTACATCTAATTTATCTAAGGATTTTCTATAATCTTTGGTTTTTATGATATTTACATTATTATTGCTTTTGAGAAACATTTCCAACTCATTATTTTCTTCACTTAAGAGAGCAATTTGTACAGGTTCTTTACTTTCTTTCACCATATCTGAACTGCCAAGTCCAATTACAAAAGCTATTAGCGGAAAGATTATTATTGGAATTATTATACTTGAAAAAATAGTCTTTTTATCTCTAAATGTATCCATCATTTCTTTTTTAAAAACTATCTTTGTAAATTTATTCATTTTTCTCACCTACTAAGGATATAAAAATTTCTTCTAAATTCTCCTCTTTAAACTTTTCTTTTAAGCCTTCTAATGTTGAGACCTCTATCATTTTACCTTTATGAATTATTCCTACTTCGTCACATAACTTTTCTACTTCATTCATAGAATGGCTTGAAAATATAATAGTCTTTCCTTCACTTTTTAATTCTTTTATAAATTTATGGACTATTCTAACTGCTGTTACATCAAGACCTGAAGTTGGTTCATCAAAAAACATTATTGATGGATTATGAACTATACTTCTAGCTAATGCCACTTTTTGTTTCATACCTTTTGAAAATTTGCCCACCCTTCTTTCTACATAGTCCTTCATTTCAAGACTATGGGATAATTTTTCAATTTGAATATTTATATCTTCTTTTGTCATTCCATTTAGAAGACCAAAATATTCAATATTTTCTCTGGCTGAAAGTCTATCATAAAGTCCTGTCTCTCCTCCGAATAAAATACCAATTTCTCCTCTCACATCTGCCGGTTCTTGAATTAAATCATATCCTCCTATATTTGCTGTACCTGTGGTAGGTTTAAGCATTGTAGCAAGCATTCTCAGTGTAGTAGTTTTCCCTGCACCATTTTCCCCTAAAAGTCCAAAAACTTTACCTTCTTCAACTTTAAAAGATATATTATCTACTGCCACTACATCTTTAAAATGTTTAGATAAACTATTAACTTCTATCATTTCTTACCCCCTTTATTAAACTTTTATAACTCTCTTAATAACGTGCATACACTATGAGCTGACATACCTTTTTTATTGCCTTCAAAACCTAATTCTTCTGTAGTTGTAGCTTTTATATTTATATTGTCTATTGAGACATTAAGTACCCTAGCTATATTTTCTTTCATAGTATCTATATATGGCGCCATTTTAGGACTTTGAGCGACTATTATACTATCTATATTTCCTATTTTATAACCATTAGCACTCATAATATTACAAACTTCTTCAAGAAGAACCATACTAGATATATCTTTATATTTTTCATCAGTATCTGGGAAATGCTTACCAATATCCCCTAGCCCTAATGCTCCTAATATACTGTCCATAATAGCATGTATCAAAACATCTGCATCTGAATGGCCTAATAATCCCTTATCATGAGGAATTTCTACTCCTCCTATTATTAGTTTTCTCTTTTCTACCAACTTATGAACATCATAACCAATTCCTACTTTCATAGCAACCCTTCCTATCTACTTTGAAATATAAATTCTTTTCTATTAAAAATAACTTCTTTATCTTTAAGTAAAGATTCTGCAACTATTAAATCTTCAGGTGTTGTTATCTTTATATTCTCATAACTACCTAAAATCATCTTTACATCAATTCCTAGTCTTTCAACAAGCATGCTATCATCTGTACCTATAAATCCATCATATATTGCAGATCTATAAGCTTTCATTATAATATCATATCTAAAAGATTGAGGTGTTTGAGCTGCCCATATTTGATTTCTATCAGGGGTATTTAAAACACTTTTATCTTTTTGTATGATTTTTATAGTATCTTTTACAGGCACTCCAACTACACAAGCGCCATAATTAGCTGTTCCTTCAACACTTTCTTCAATATTTTTAAGTTTTATAAAAGGTCTAGCTCCATCATGAATTAAAACTATATTACAATTTTCATTTAAAGCTAATAACCCATTATATACAGAATCCTGTCTTTCTCTTCCACCTTTAACTACTTTACTTACTTTTTTAAAATTAAACCTTCTAATGATCTTTCTTTTACAATAATCTACTTCATCTTCTTTTGCTACCACTATAATTTCATCTACATATCTACATTTTTCAAATTTTTCTAAAGTATGAGTAAGGATAGGCTTATTATCAATAGATATAAATTGTTTATTTACACTGCTTCTCATCCTATTGCTCATACCTGCAGCAGCTATTATAACTGAAACATAGTTATTTTTATACATTTTTTTCACCTCTAAGTCATTATAGCATATTAGAAAATAACAGGAAATACCTTTATTATAAAGTTAAATCAATACATAAAGATAATATATGTAATATATTAAAATTTAAAGTATTTTAAACATAAAAAAGGGTCTATTTCTAGACCCTATACTGCTCTATCTACTGCTGACTTTGGCTTTGCAAATATCATCCTTCCAGCAGAAGTTTGTAATACACTTGTTACTAAAACTATTATAGTTTCTCCGATATGTTTTTTTCCACCCTCTACAACTATCATAGTTCCATCATCAAGATATGCAAGACCTTGACCTGACTCTTTTCCATCTTTTATCACTTGAACTCTCATTTCTTCTCCTGGAAGAACTACAGGCTTTATTGCATTTGCTAATTCATTTATATTTAATACATCTATTTTTTGAACTTCTGCAACTTTATTTAAATTATAATCATTAGTAATAATTTTTCCTTTTGTATCCTGAGTAAGTTTTAAAAGTTTTGAATCCACTTCTTTAATATCATCATATTTTTTATCAGTAATAATTACTTCTACATCCAACTCTTTCTGTATTTTATTTAATATATCTAATCCTCTTCTACCTCTATTTCTCTTTAAGGAATCAGAAGAATCTGCAATGTGTTGAAGTTCTTCAAGGACAAATTCAGGTATGATTAGTGGTCCTTCAATAAAACCAGTTTTGCAAATATCTGCTACTCTACCGTCTATAATGACACTGGTATCTAATATCTTAGGGCAAGCCTTGCAAGCAGCTTTTAGTTTTTCTTTTTCTGTGTTTCTCTTGAAAAGACTAAAAGTGTTAGTAAAATCCTCTATCTTTCTTGTTGGAATTTTAATTCCTAAATAACCAAATATCAAGTATAGTAAAATAGATACTATAACTCCTAAATAAGGTACATTTAAGTTATAAAAAGGCTGGCTCAACAGATAAGCAATAATTAACCCCACTATTAATCCAATAGACCCTAAAGCAATGTCAGAAGCAGGCATATCTTGTAACTCCACTTCTACAAAGCGAATAAATTTCCTTCCTCCTTTAATGAATGAGGGAGAAAGAAAGAAAAATATAATTCCAGAAATTAAAATCATTGATATAAATATAACTAATCCTAATATTCCCATATTAGTTAAATTTAAAATACCAATACTTTTTAAACCAGCCATAACGCCATATCCTATTAAGGTTCCTATCAATGCTATTACATATCTGGCAATTTTATCTGCCATGAATTCACCTCCCTACTATCATTATATTTTCCATAATTTCAATTTATATAACATATTTTTTGATTTTTTATTTATTTTTTATGCAGAAGGACAATCTATAGCCTCATCAATAAGTTTTTCAGTTTCTTCTTGTTCGATTTCTTTTGCTAATACTATTTCACTTACAAGCATTTGTTTAGCACTGTTTAACATCTTTCTCTCTCCAGTTGATAAACCTTTTTCTCTATCCCTAATCATAAGGTTTCTAACAACTGAAGCAATTTCAAAAATATTCCCACTTTTAATCTTATCCATGTTTATCCTATATCTTCTATTCCAATTTTGAGGCATTTTTGTTTGATTACCACTTAAAACTGCAAATACTCTATCAATATCATCATTTTCTACGATTTCTCTTATTCCTATATCTTCTACATTGTCTACTGGAACCATAACTTTCATATCACCAATAGGCATCTTCATAATATAATATTTCCTCTTTTTGCCCAATACTTCCTTTTCTTCTATGGCAACAATAATGCCTGCACCATGCATAGGGTAAACAATTTTATCTCCTATATCAAACATAGTGACAACCTCCTAATTTAAACATAGTATATTACTAGTATACAATAAAACTCAATGGTTGTCAAATAAGATATTGTACCATATTATTTATATTTTTGTCAACTGCTTATTTTTTATATAATTTATTGATATTTTAAATTAACAAAAAACAAGAATTATTTGACAACAACTTGTCCTCATAAGTATAATTGAAATATAAAACAAATTATTTGACTGGGGTGGAGATTATATGAGCAGAAATAGTGAAAGTATAGATGAAAATATGATATGCAGCGAATTTCAAGAAAAGGTTTCCGAAGTACTTATAAGACACAAAAGTATTTTAGATATAGTTACTAAATTAGATGAATACAACGCAAGAATTAATAGAGCAGTTATGAAATCTGTTACCTCTTGTGGGTGCATTTCAATTGAAGCTTCAAAACAAAAATATAATAAAGAAACCTTAGAAGAATTAAGGGAATCATTAGAAAATCATGTAAATGGGGAACTTTGTGAGGTTTGCAGTGAAAAAATTGAAGCAGAAATGGGAGCATATGCCTTTTATTTAGCTTCATTATGTAATACTTTGGGCATAAGTTTAACAGATGTTATAATTAAAGAGCTTAATAATTTAAAAACATTGGGAGTATATAGTTTGAAATAACTAAAAGCTAAATTGGTAAATACCAATTTAGCTTTTTTATTATTATTCTATATTAAATGTCTATCTAAAAAAGACTGTTCTTGAAATCTTCTAAGTCCTTCTTTTATAGTTCTAGCTCTTACTTCTCCAATTCCTTCTACAAGATCTAGTTCAGAAATAGAAGCCTTAAGTATCTTTTGAAAAGAACCGAACATGTTTATGACATTTTCTAAAACACTTGAAGGAAGTCTAGGTATTTTATTTAATATCCTATATCCTTTTGGATAAATATTAGTATCTAGAGAACCTGCTCCAGTATCATAACCTAATATTTTGCTAATATTATATAGATCTAATAACTCTTCTGAGGAAAGAATTCTTATAGAATTTCTTATGTCTTCATAATTCTTATCTTCTATATCTATATTTGAATAATCTTTTATAATATTTACACCATCATCTTCTACTCCACTCATAAGTTCCTCAAGTTGCATGCTTATAAGTCTTCCCTCATTTCCTAATTCTAATATATATTTTTCTATTTCATCAGATATTCTCATAACCATTTCTATTCTCTGTAAAACCTTTGCTACATCATATACAGTTACTAAATCCTCAAACTCTAAAGCAGTTAAATTTCCCATAGCTTGATTTAATACACTTTTATATTTTTCTAATGTTTGTATTGCCTGATTAGCTTTATCCAATATTTCACTAGAATTTCTTAAAACATATTTACTATTCCCTTTATATAATGTAATTATATTTCTTCTTTGGGATATAGCAATGACCAATACCCCTGTCTGTTTAGCAACCCTTTCTGCTGTCCTATGACGAATTCCTGTTTCTTTAGAGCTTATAGATTGGTCTGGTATAAGCTGAGCATTAGCATATAGTATCCTTTTGCAATCACTACTGATTATTATAGCTCCATCCATTTTAGCTAATTCATAAAGATATGCTGGAGAAAATTCACTATTTATATTAAAGCCTCCATCTACTATTTTAAGTACTTCATCACCATTTCCTAGTACTATCAAAGCTCCGGTTCTTGCTCTTACTACACTTTCAAGACCTATACGTAAACTAGTACCTGGAGCAACTATTCTTAGGGATTCATATATATCTTTTTTCATATGCCTTCCTCCATATTCTAACCTTCTAAAACAATATCCAATGTTTCTAACACATTATTGACTCCTATTATATTTATTCCATCTATTTTATTTAAATCCTTCATATTTGCTTTAGGAATTATAGCTATATTAAACCCTAACTTCTCTGCTTCCCTAATCCTTTTTTCAATAAAACTTACCCTTCTAACTTCACCAGTAAGACCTACTTCTCCCATAACTGTTAATTTGGAGTTTATAGGTAAATCCCTATAACTTGAAGCTATAGATGATATAATTCCTAAATCTATAGCAGGTTCTTTTGTTTTTAGACCTCCTACAATGTTAGCATATACGTCATAATTTTCCATATTATATCCTATCTTTTTTTCAAGAACTGCTATCATTAAAGTAACTCTGTTATAGTCTATACCCATAGCCGCTCTTCTAGGCATACCAAACATAGTAGGACTTACCAATGATTGCAGTTCTACAAGCATGGGTCTAGTTCCTTCTAAACTTGGAACGACTATTGTACCAGATGTATTCTTTGGTCTTTCTGAAATAAGAACTTCTGACGGATTTTCAACTTCCACCAGGCCTACATCTCTCATTTCAAACATACCTATTTCATTTGTAGACCCAAATCTATTTTTTATAGCTCTCAAAATCCTATAACTATGATAGGCTTCCCCTTCAAAATATAGGACTGTATCAACCATATGTTCAAGTACCCTTGGTCCTGCAATGGAGCCATCTTTTGTAACATGACCTACAATAAAGGTTGCAATATTTTTCCTTTTAGCTATATTCATCAAAATATGAGTACCTTCCCTTACTTGACTAACACTACCTGGAGCTGAAGTGATATCAGGATTGTATACTGTCTGAATAGAATCTATTATTAAAATATCTGGGGAAATTTTTTCTATGGTACCTTTTATTATGTCCAAATTAGTTTCAGATAAAATATATAATTTATTAGATTTAAGATCTAACCTTTCTGCTCTTATCTTAATTTGCTTTACTGATTCTTCTCCAGAAATATATAATACCTTTAACTTCCTAAGTGAAAGGTTATTTGCTATCTGTATAAGCAATGTAGATTTACCTATTCCAGGATCCCCTCCTACAAGAATTAATGAACCTTTAACTACTCCACCTCCCAACACCCTATCCATTTCTTCTATACTAGTTTTTATTCTATCTTCTTGATCTATTTTAACATCTATAAGATTTTCAACACTTATATCCCTTAAATCCTTCTTTATTCCCTTTCTTTTTTCATATATTTCCTCTGCAAAGCTATTCCATTCATTGCAAGAAGGACATTTTCCAAGCCATTTATAAGTTTCATATCCACAGTTTTGACAAATAAATTTTGTTTTAGTCTTAGCCACAGTATCACCTCTAAATTATATCCTACTATATTTTTTTCATAAATAAAAGAGTCTGTATTATAATACAGACTCTTTTGTAAATACTAGTTTTTCATCAGCATAATCAATATATATATCATCTTCTTTAGATACATTTCCTTTCAAAATTTCCTCCGCTAATTGATCTTCTATCATCTTTGTTATAGTTCTTTCTAAAGGTCTCGCTCCATATACAGGATCGAAGCCTTTTTTGCTAATATGTTTCTTAGTATTTTCACTAATTTTAATATTAATATTCATTTTTCCAAGTCTATTCTCTAAATCCTCTACCATTACGTCTACAATTTCTCTTATATTTTCCTCGCTTAATGGATGGAACATTATTATTTCATCTATCCTATTTAAAAATTCTGGTCTAAAAGTTCTTCTAAGCTCATCTTTTATATTCTCTTTTATTCTTTCATATTCTGCTTTTTCCTCTTCCATAGGTGCAGAAAATCCTAATACATTCTGCTTTTTAATTGTAGTAGCACCTACATTTGAAGTCATAATTATAACTGTATTTTTAAAATCTACAGTTCTACCTTTTGAATCTGTAAGTCTACCATCATCTAATATTTGTAACAAAGCATTAAATACATCTGGATGAGCTTTTTCTATCTCATCAAACAATATCACTGAATAAGGTTTTCTTCTAACAGCTTCTGTAAGCTGTCCTCCTTCATCATATCCTACATATCCCGGAGGAGAACCTATCAGTCTTGAAACAGAATGTTTCTCCATATACTCAGACATATCTATTCTAATCATAGAATCTTCATCACCAAATAATGCTTCTGATAATGCTTTTGCAAGATAAGTTTTTCCTACTCCAGTAGGTCCAACAAATATAAATGTTCCTACAGGCTTATCTGGATCCTTAAGTCCTACTCTTGCTCTTCTTACAGCACTAGATACTGCTTTTACTGCTTCATCTTGCCCTATAACTTTCTTATGAAGTATATCTTCTAATTTTAATAGTCTCTGACTTTCTTCAACAGTCATTTTACTTACAGGCACTCCTGTCCAATTGGATACAACTTTGGCTATTTCCTCATATTTTACTTCCATATCAACTGTTTTCTTTTCTTGTTCCCATTCTACTTTCCTATCATTCAATTGTTTTTTAAGTTGCTTTTCTTTATCCCTTATTTCAGCTGCCTTCTCATAGTTTTGAGTGTTTATTGCTTCTTCCTTCTCTTGACTTAATTCTTCCAATCTTTCTTCTATAGTTTTTAAACCATCAGGTGCAGTAATAGATTGCAATCTAACCATAGATGCTGCCTCATCAATTAAATCTATAGCCTTATCAGGTAAAAATCTGTCTGTAATATATCTACTTGATAGCTCTGCTGCCGCTTTAATAGCTTCATCTGTTATTTTTACTCTATGATGAGCTTCATATCTATCTCTGAGACCTTTTAATATTTTGATAGTATCTTCTATAGTAGGCTCATCAACTGTAATAGGTTGGAATCTTCTTTCTAAAGCTGAATCCTTTTCAATATATTTCCTATATTCATCTATAGTAGTTGCTCCTATAACTTGAATCTCTCCCCTCGCAAGGACTGGCTTTAATATATTTGAAGCATCTATTGCTCCTTCTGCTGCTCCAGCACCTACTATAGTATGAAGTTCATCAATAAATAAAATTATATTTCCTGCTTCTTTTAATTCTTGCATTACAGCTTTCAATCTTTCTTCAAACTCACCTCTATATTTAGCACCAGCCAACATACCAGATAAATCTAACGTAACAACCCTTTTATCCTTAATTATTTCAGGGATTTGCCCTTCCACAATCTTTTGAGCTAAACCTTCTGCCACAGCTGTCTTACCTACGCCTGGCTCCCCGATTAAAACTGGGTTGTTTTTAGTTCTTCTACTTAGCACTTGTACTACTCTCTCTATTTCTTTGCCTCTTCCAATAACAGGGTCTATTTCTCCTTCTTTAGCTAACTCTGTTAAATCCCTACTGTATTTATCTAAATTTGGTGTGTTTGTCCCTTCACCTGCTTTTCCTGTCTTAGAATTACTTTCAGTAAGCATTTCTACTATATCTTTCTTAAGCTTTTCTATATCTACTCCTAGGCTTTTTAGGACTGCTACCGCAACCCCTTCTCCTTCTCCTACTAGTCCTAAAAGTATATGTTCAGTCCCAATATAGTTGTGTCCTAAATTTCTAGCCTCTAAAAAACTCAATTCAAATATTCTTTTAGTTCTTGGCGTAAAACCTAGTATATCTGTTTCATATTTTCCATACCCAACTGCATTTGCCACTTTATTCCTTGCCGTTTCTAACTCCACACCTTGATTATTTAATGCCCTATAAGCTATTCCTTCTCCTTCACTAATAAGGCCTAATAGTATATGCTCTGTACCTACATAATTATGTTTTAATTTTTGAGCCTCTTCTTGGGCTAGTAGTATGGCCTTTTGAGCTCTTTCCGTAAATCTACCAAACATAGCCATATTATCCCTCCTAATTTTTGATCTTTTCTCTTATTAATTCTGCCCTTTTTATATCCCTTTTTTCTACATCCAAATCTTCCTTAAAATATTCTTGTAAACTGGCTGGTTGTGTCAACATCATTAAGTTAATTATGTCTTTAGATTCTATATTTTTGATTATACCCATATCAATACCCATTTTTACGTCAGAAAATAATTTCATTGCCTCTTCAGATGATATAATTCTAGAATATTTCAAAATTCCAAGGGATCTTAATACTTTATCTTCTAGTTCTATTCTTCTAGTTGCTAATAAATTTTCTCTTATTTCTCTTTCTTTATTTATAATCTGTTTGACAACATTTTTAAGTTTTTGTATTATTTCTTCCTCAGTTTCACCTAAAGTAATTTGATTAGATATTTGGAATATATTGCCTAAGGCTTTTGTGCCTTCTCCATAAAGGCCTCTAACAGTTATACCAATTTGACTTACTGCTTGAAAAATATTATTCGCATATCCAGTAAGTACCAATGAAGGCAAATGAAGCATTACAGATGCCCTAAGTCCAGTTCCTGTATTAGTAGGACAGGATGTAAGATATCCAAATTTTTCATCAAAAGCATAGTCTAAATACTCTTCCAATTCATCATCTATACTATTGCATAATTTCCATCCTTCTTCTAAACTCAATCCTGGCAAAAGAATTTGTAATCTAAGGTGGTCTTCTTCATTTATCATTATTGTTACCTTTTCATCATCTCTTAAAAGAAAACTGCTCATATCTGGTTTTTGTATTAAATTAGGGCTGATTAAGTGTTTTTCTATAAATACATTTTTATCTAAAGACGATAATCTTCCTATTTCAAAAAATTTATAGTTATCATTTTTATTTGAATTTTTCACAGCTTCCAATATATCCTTTGTTACTTTTTCTGATTCTTCCTTTCTAGCAGCTTGAGGAAATCTTACATCTTCTATATTTCTAGCAATCCTAACTCTACTACTTATAACCACGTCATCTTCTAACCCTTTCTCATTTAGCCATTTAACCATTATAACCACCTCTATTTATTTTCAATCTCGCTTTGAAGCTCTTTTATCTTATCTCTAACTTCTGCTGCTCTTTCAAATTCTTCATTTTTTATCAAAATATCTAATTCACTTTTCAATCTATTTATTTCTCTTTTTACTCCTATTATTCCCCCAGCTCTCTTTGGAATTTTTCCAATATGGCTATCATGGCCATGAACTTCTTTAAATAATGGAACTAATTTAGACTTAAAAGATTGATAACAATGTGGACATCCAAACTTTCCTATTTGTTTAAAGGTAGAATAGTTCATACCACATACATCACACTTCAATTCTTTATTGTTTGTTTTTATAGGTCCTTCTTGAATATTATCAATAAGCCCTGTTAAAAACTTATGAAATGAAAAAGACGTATCAAAATCAAACTCTTTATATTTTTTTGCACAATCTTCACAAAGATGAAGTTCTGTTATATCTCCATTTACAATTTTAGTAAAATGCATAGTTGCAGAATTTTTTCCACATTCTTGACAAATCAAGCTATCCCTCCTATCCTTTCAACAACACCAACATCATATTTGTTAAAATATCAGCTCGTAAATTATTTCTATATTTTTTAACATTTTGTAAAGCTCTATCCCCTATTGCCGCTTTCATTAAAGTTTCTTCCATCTTAGTTATAAAACCTTCTTTTTCCAATCCTTCAATCATACTATATGCTTTATTTTTAGTTATTGATTTTCCAATAGCATTTATAATTAAATCATTAATATTCTCATGCCTATCCATTTCTACCTTCACTATCTTTATATACCCACCGCCGCCTCTTCTACTCTCTACATAATATCCTTTATAAGGAGTAAATCGAGTTGTGAGTACATAATTAATTTGAGAAGGTGCGCATTCAAACTGTTGTGCTAACTGATTCCTCTGTATTTCAATAATCCCATCTTCTGCTTCTTCTATAAGTTCTTTTAAAAATTCTTCTATAATATTACTTAATCCAGGCACAATATCACCTCACATTTGACTTTGACTTTCTTTGCCCTTTAGTTTAATTTTCAACTATTTCTTTATATTTTTCAACATTTAGTTTTAGTCCTATGAATGATAATTATTCAAATATATCTATATTCCTTTTGTTTCTTTAAAAAATCTCAATATTACTACAATATATAATCTATGAAAAAATAAGGGGAATATTCCCCTTATTTTTTATTGTTCTTATTCTTTTTGGCTATTAGCCTCTTCTATTATCTTCTCACTAATTTCAGATGGAACCTCTTCATATCTCTCAAATTCCATTGTAAAACTTCCCCTTGCCTGGGTCATACTTCTCAAGTCAATTGCATATTTAAACATTTCTGATTGTGGGGCTTCCGCTATAATTAATTGCATTCCATCTTCTTGAGGATCCATACCTAATATTCTACCTCTACGCTTATTCATATCTCCCATAACATCACCCATATATTCATCTGGAACCAAAACCTCTACTTTCATAATAGGCTCTAAAAGTACTGGCTTAGCTTCCTTTATTCCTTTTTTAAATGCAAGAGAAGCAGCTATTTTAAATGCCATTTCATTAGAATCTACTGGATGATAGGAACCATCAAATAATACTGCCTTCACATTTACTACTGGATATCCTGCTAATGGTCCTTTATTCAAACATTCAGTAAGACCTTTTTCAACAGCTGGTATATACTGTTTTGGTACAGCACCACCAAATATTTCTTCTTCAAATACAAACTCTTCTTCAGAAGGTTCAAATCTTATGTGAACATCTCCATATTGACCTGCACCACCAGATTGCTTTTTATGCTTCCCTTGAACACTTGCAGTTCCTTTTATAGTTTCTCTATAAGCAACTTTTGGATCTATTAAATCTACTTCTACACCAAAATTATTTTTTAATTTATCTACTATAACTGTAAGCTGCATATTGCCTTGACCACCAATTAGCAATTGCTTTGTTTCATTATTTCTTTCAGTTACAAAAGTTGGATCTTCTTCTGTTAATCTTTGTAATGATGAGCCAATTTTTTCTTCGTCTCCTTTTGCTTTTGGTTCAACTGCTAAAAATAGACATGGATCTGGATAATCAATTTCTTTATATTGTATAATATCTGTTTTATCGCAAAGGGTGTCTCCAGTTTCAGTTATTTGTAATTTAGAAGTAGCACCAATATCTCCAGCTACTATTTCTGAAGCTTCTATCTGATTTTTACCTCTAAGTACAAATAAACCTCCTAATTTCTCAACATCATCTTTATTTGAATTATATATTTCATGATCCTTAGTTATTTTTCCTGATAAAACCTTAAACACAGAAAGTTTACCAACAAATGGGTCTACAATAGTTTTAAACACAATAGCTGAAAAAGGTTCATCTATACTAACTCTTCTTTCCACTTCTTTTTCATTACTATATCCTTTTACTATTTTTATTTCATCTGGTGCTGGAACATATTTTTTAATAGCCTCTAATAATATATCTATTCCTATAGTTTTTTCAGCTGATCCTACAATTAGTGGAACAAGATCTCCATTTTCAAAAGAAAGTTTTAAACCTTTTCTTATTTCTTCATCCGTAAATGCTTCGCCATCAAAATATTTTTCCATAAGATCTTCATCAGTCTCTGCAACTTTTTCTGATAGTATTTCTCTAATAGTCTCTATTTCAGCTTTATGCTCTTCTGGAATATCTATTTCTTTACCATCATAATCTTTAGCTACTTGATCAATTATATCAACTATTCCCTTAAAATCTTCTGCTTGACCAATAGGTAATGTAAGAGGTACTAGTTTGTCTCCAAAAGCTTCTTTTAACTCATCGAAGACTTTATCAAAATTAACGTTTTCCTTATCCATTTTATTTAAAAATACCATCTTTGGAATTCCTTTTTTATCTGTATATTTCCAAGCTTTTTCTGTTCCTACTTCAACCCCTGATGAAGCATCTACTAATATAACTGCAGCTTCACTAGCTTCTAGTGCACCATACATTTCTCCAGCAAAGTCGAAATATCCAGGTGTATCTAGAAAATTGTATTTTATATTTTCCCACTCTGTAGGAATTACAGATGCACCTATAGACACTTTTCTAGAAATCTCTTCCTTATCAAAATCTGAAAAAGTATTTCCATCTTCAACTTTTCCTTGTCTTTTAGTTACTCCTGTTGCAAACAGTACAGCTTCTGTTAATGTTGTTTTCCCACTACCTGAGTGCCCTATCAAAGCTACGTTCCTTATTTGGTTCGTTTGGTATACTTTCATTATATCGTTCCCCCTTAGCGAGCATATTTATTATTTTTTTAAACAATTTTAAATATTCTATTAAAATATTCTACAAAGATTTTAAAAATCCTTCTTAAACCTAATATATGGTTTAAAATATTAGGCAAACCTTTTCATAAGTAAAAAAATAATTAATTGCTACCAATTTAAATTATATCATGAATATAGAAATTATCCTAGTATTTCCTCTTTTTGACCTTAATATATAGTATTGATATACTAAAATTGTTATTAATACTTTAAAAATTTATCATCTTATAAGCCTGTAAAAGATTAAAAAACAGATGCTAAAGCTTGACCTTTATTGCTTTTTTTGTTAAAACTATACAAAGACTTTGCTACTAAATATATTTTATTTAGCTCATATTTTAAGGAGAGGTATCTATGGATAATAATTCTAAGATTTTTAAAAGCAATATTATTTTTACATCAACTAAAGAAGCCTTTGATATATACAAAAACTCTTATATTGCCGTTGAAAATGGTAAAGTAACAGGAATCTATGAAAAAATAGATAAAGATTTAGAAAAAATACCTATATTTGATTATACAGATAAATTGATTATTCCTGGCTTTGTAGATCTCCATTTTCATGCTCCACAACTTCCAAATAGAGGTTTAGGACTGGATAAAGAACTTCTGCCTTGGTTAGAAGAATACACTTTCCCTGAGGAAGGAAAATATAATGATATAGAATATGCAGAGAAAGTTTATAAAAAACTAATCCATGAATTATGGAAAGTAGGCACTACAAGGGTAAGTCTATTTAGCAGTATTCATAAAGAAAGTACAGAGCTTTTATTTGACTTATTTATTAAATCTGGATTAGGTGCATATATTGGAAAAGTAAATATGAATAGAAATACTCCAAATTATATATTAGAAGACACTAAAACTTCTATAAGAGAAACAGAAGAAATAATATTAAAATATAAAGACAAATCAGATATTGTAAAACCTATTATTACACCAAGATTTGTGCCTACTTGTACTTCTGAATTACTTAAAGGTTTAGGAAATTTAGCTATAAAATACAATATTCCTGTTCAATCCCATCTTTCTGAAAATATTAATGAAATAAAATGGGTAAAAGAGCTAGAACCTGAGTTTAAAGATTATGCTAGTGTATATAATAAGTTTAGTCTATTTGGCCAAACTAAAACTATAATGGCTCATTGCATATATAGTACAGATGAAGAAATTGAACTCATGGCCAAAAATAAAGTATATGCTGCCCATTGTCCAAACTCTAACTATAATCTATCTAGTGGAATAATGCCAGTAAGAAAGTTTTTAAATGCAGATGTTCCTTTAGGACTTGGTACAGATATATCTGCAGGCCATGAAACGAGTATACAAAAGGTTATGGTATCAGCAATTCAAGCTTCTAAAATTAAATGGTTAGAAACAAATAAAAAATATAAGCCTATTAGTACATCAGAAGCTTTCTATCTTGGAACTAAAGGTGGAGGAAGTTTCTTTGGAAAAGTAGGTAGCTTTGAAAATGGATATGATTTTGATGCATTAGTTATAGACGACTCTAATCTTGGAGATATAAACAACCTTACACTAGAAGAAAGAATACAAAGATTTATATATATTGGAGATGATAGAAATATTATAGAAAGATATGTTCAAGGAAGAAAAATTGAAGAGCCAAAGTTTTAAAGAATATCCCTAGTATAGGCGCCTATACTAGGAATATTCTTTAATATACTATTCTAAATACCAATTTAATGAAAATTTTTCTCCACTTATTTTTTCAAATAATTCTTCATATTTATATAATCCTGAAGGATTTATTACTTCATTTATTAAAAATTCTCCAAACTCCCTAGGTTTTTCTGTTATGGAGGAAGTACCATGTTTTTTGTTGAATACTTTCTTCAGCATTTCACAAGTTACATCTCCCATGAAGTAATTATGCATATATATCGGATGAGTAGTATGATGAATTCTATATCCAAAAGGAGGTTCTTCATTATAAATTTTGTCATTAAATAATTCCCTAAATACTTTGAAATAAACTTCATATATATCATCTAAATTTTCTATATTATTCCTATATAGCTCTTGATCAAAGAATATATCCCCTACAAATCTTAAATAATTTAGTTTATCAAATTCTTTCATCTCAACAAATTCATCTTTTACTTCACTACCAAAAAAATTTTTATAAAATATCTCTTCATAGATAAATCCACCAAATAAATTTGCTATTCCTTCAGATATTATTCCGCTAACACCTGCATTAAGAATTCTTTCCTCTGGTTTTAATAAGAATGAATGTATTCCATGTCCTGTTTCATGAAGTAATACTTCATATTCATGATATTTATTCTTTACATTAGCAAGGATTCTTGAATCTTTTCCCGTTTCAATTGGAAAATTATATCCCCATTCAGATTTATTCTTCCTAGAAAATATATCATAAGTAATATTGTATTTATCTATATCAATTCCAAAATTCAAGAAAAATCTCATTAAAATATTATAATAATTAGACATATCTACTGTAGTATTTAATGAAGGGGCTATTTTTGAACCTATATAATCTTGGTCCCAAGGCATAAGCTCATTTTCATGAATAAACTTTTCTGCATATTCCATTCTTTTATTATTCAATATATCTATATATTTACTTAATTCATCTTTCCAACTATTAAATATACCTGGACTCAATTCATCTATTTTTAATTTATGCTCTACAAAATCATTATCACCATAAGCTTTAGCATATTCTTTTCTCAAATTAATCAATTCAATAAAACCAGCGTCTACTAATGGTTTATTAATTTGATTTCTTGCAAAATAAGCTTTTTTTCTTAAATTTCTGTCTTCTTCATTTGAAAGTATTTGTGTGATTTCTACAGATGTAATTTCCTTTCCTTCAATATTAAATCTAAAAGTATTCAACACCTGAGAAAGCTCATTAGTTTTTTTCTGAATTTCCAAGTTCAACTCATTTAATTCTTTGCTCAAATGATAGGGTTTGAAAGCATTATAAAGTATTTCAACTTTTCTTTTGTCTATTTCATTTAAATCCATATCTAAATATTTACATACTATATAAAAATTTTTCTTGTCTGACATAAAACTATTAAGTTTTTCATAAACCTCATCAATGCCAAAATCATATCCTACAGTATATTGAACCCAACTACGTCTCATTAAATCAACTTGAATTTCTTCTAATCCTTTTGCTAAACTTTCAAGTTTATCCATATGTATCCCCCCAAATCAATTTATCTAGACCATATTATACCATATACTATAAAAATATTAGATAAATCCTAATACATATTTCTACATAGTTTTCTGAAATAAAAAAAAGTAGGATAGATAACTAGTTATCTATCCTACTTTTTTAAAACCTTTATTTTAAAAATATTATTTTACTTTTTCTAATTTTATTCCTGTTTCATGACCATTTAAATCTTGTTTTTCAAATGAATCTTCTTTAACTTTTTCAATAGATAATGCTAGAGTTTCTTTCATTATATAGTCTTTATATTCTTCAACTGCCTTTTCTATTTCATTATCTCCATTATAATATATATTTATATTATCTAACATTTCATATCCATTGTTCTTCCTCATTTGTTGAACTTTAGAAATGAATTCTCTTGCATATCCTTCATTTAAAAGTTCTTTAGTTAAGGTAGTATCTAATATTACAAATAGATTTTTGCCAGTAGATACGTTAAATCCTTCTTTAGCTGAAATATTGATTAGCACATAATCTTTTTCTATTTCTATTTGTTCTCCATCTAAATCTAATAATAACTTTCCTTCTTCCTCTAATTTCTCTATAGCTTCACGGCTATCTATTGTATTTAACGCTTTAGCAAAAGATTTAATCTTAGGTCCTAATACTGGGCCTGCGACTTTATAATTAGGTTTTAAGGAATAATTCATAAATTGAGATAAATCACTTTCAAATACTACATTCTTTACATTAAGCTCTTCTTTTATAAGAGGTACTAAATTGTCAATTGTTTTTTCATGCTTACCATCTATCAGTACTTCATTTAATGGTTGACGAACTTTTATCCTTTCATTTTCTCTAGCTGCTCTTCCTAAAGTAACTAATTCCCTTACTAAATCCATTTTCTCTTCCAGTTTAAGATCAATTAGTTCTTCATTAGCTTCTGGATAATGATCTAAATGTACAGACTCTTTTCCAGTTAATTTCCTATACATTTCTTCTGAAGTAAAAGGTACAAATGGAGCTATAGCCTTACTAAGACCTACAAGTATTTCATAAGTAGTGCTATAAACTGCTTTTTTATCTTCATCTAGTTCTGTAGCCCAAAATCTTCTTCTTGAACGTCTAATATACCAATTAGACAAATCTTCATTTACAAATTCCTGTATATTTCTTACTGCTCTAGTTAAATCATATTCATTCATGTTAGTTTCTAAATTTTTCAACAAACTATTATATTTAGAAAGTATCCATCTATCTAATTCTGGTCTATTTGTATATTCAATATCAAATTCTCTTGGATCTATTTCATCTGTATTTGCATATAATGTGAAGAAATTATATACATTTCTTATAGTTCTAAAGAACTTACTTTCTACTTCTTTTAAACCTTCTTCATCAAATCTAGTTGGAGTCCATGGTGGGGATACATAAAGTAAATACCATCTCAGTGTATCTGCCCCATATTTGTCAAATAATTTAAATGGATCTACTGTATTTCCCTTAGATTTAGACATTTTACTTCCTTCCTTGTCTAAAATAAGATCGTTGACTAAGACTCGTTTATATGGCGACTTTCCAGTTACAAATGTAGAAATAGCAAGTAATGAATAGAACCATCCTCTAGTTTGATCTATTCCTTCACATATAAAATCTGCTGGGAATAGTTTATCAAAGTTTTCTTTGTTCTCAAAAGGATAATGATGTTGTGCAAAAGGCATAGCACCACTATCAAACCAAACATCTACTACATCTTTTTCTCTAGTCATAGTTCCATTACATTTTTCACATTTTATATGAACATTATCTACATATGGTCTGTGTAATTCAATATTTTCATCAATATCTTCTATAGCCTTTTCAGACAATTCTTGCCTTGAACCTATACTTGTTGTGTGACCACACTCATCACATCTCCAAATATTAAGAGGAGTACCCCAATATCTACTTCTAGAAATTGCCCAGTCATTTAAATTTTCTAACCAATTTCCAAATCTTTTTTCTCCTACAAAATCTGGATACCATTCTACACCATTATTATTTTTAATTAGTTCATCTTTAAGTTTAGTAATTTCAATATACCAACTAGGTTTTGCATAGTATAGAAGTGGTGTATGACATCTCCAACAATGAGGATAGTTATGAGCAACTTTTTGCTTTTTAAATAACTTTCCGTTTTCTTTTAACCATCTTATTATATCCGGATCTGCATCCATTACAAATTTATCCTTCCAAGGTGTTTCTAAAAACTTTCCTTCCTCACTTACTGGATTTAATACTGGAAGATCATATTTTAATCCTGTATTATAGTCATCTTCACCAAAAGCAGGAGCAGAATGAACTATTCCTGTACCATCTTCAGTAGTTACATAATCTGCAACAGTTATAAAGAAAGCTTTTTTATCTGCTTTTATAAAAGGTATAAGTTGCTCGTATTCCATATACTCCAAATCTTTACCTTTCATTTCTTCAATAACTTCATATTCACCTTCACCTAAGACACTATCTGCTAATGTCTTACTTACGTAGTATATTTCATCTTCATATTTTACTTTTATATATATTTCTTCTGGATTTACTGTTAGTACCACATTACTTGGCAATGTCCATGGTGTAGTTGTCCAGGCTAAAAAATATTCATCTTTATCTTTTCTTTTAAACTTAACTATTACTGTATCTGTTTTTATTTCTTCATAGCCTTGAGCCACTTCATGGGAAGCAAGGCCTGTTCCACATCTTGAACAATAAGGAAGTATCTTATGGCCTTCATAGATAAATCCTTCTTTGAAAAATTTATCTAATATCCACCATACAGATTCAATATAATTATTATCTAATGTAATATATGGATTATCTAAGTCAATTTCATAAGCCATTCTTCTTGTCATTTCACGCCATAAACTTTCATACTTAAATACAGACTCTTTACATTGACTATTAAATTTTTCAATACCATATTCTTCAATATCATGCTTATTCTTTAATTTAAGCTGTTTTTCAACCTCTATCTCTACTGGTAATCCATGGGTATCCCATCCAGCTTTTCTCTTAACTTGATAACCTTCCATAGTTTTATATCTACAAACAGCATCTTTCAATGTTCTCGCCATAACATGGTGAATTCCTGGTTTTCCATTAGCAGTTGGAGGACCTTCATAGAATATAAACTGATTGTTATCATCTCTTGTTTCAATACTTTTTTTCAATAGATTGATCTCATCCCAATAATCTGATAGTTCTTGCTCTCTTTTAGCTATTGGAGATTTAGAAAGTTCCTTAAAAGCCATATTTCTTCATCCTTTCTATATTTTTATAAAAAATTTTGTATGTCAATAGTTAAATAAAAAATCCCTAAGTTTTAAAAACTTAGGGACGAAATTTTCGCGGTACCACCCAATTTATAAGTTATAAATATATAACTTATCACTCAAAAATTTAACGCATAGTACGTAGCATCTTACTAGTATTTCAGATGCTAAGCTCAGAGGTGATCTTCACAAAAGACTTAGCCATAATCTCTCACCTAAAATGATTATTTCTCTTTAGACTAGTTTCTTTTATTACTCTCCTCATCTTCGCTTTTAAATATTTAGTTCCATTTTGAATAATAATACATCATAATACTTCTATTTGTCAAGTTAATTGATTAATCAATAATGCAACTTAATAACTGTTCTACTGAAATACCTGAAAAATAATAACTTATATCTGTATCGTTTAAAACATGTCTTATATTCTTTTCATTATATTTTATACCTATAAACTTATTTTCTATATCTTCTAATTCACCATGACCAAAAAAGTCACCATAAAATTTAAGCTCTTTAATAATTCCTCTGTCTACATCTATAAAAGTTTCCACTTTTCCACTTTCAAATCTATTAGATTTCTTTATATTAAACTCTGGAGATTTTCCATAGTTCCATTCCCAAGTTCCATATCGTTTTTCTACAAGTTCATTAACTTTTTGCAAATCCTTTTCAGATAGTTTATATGGAAGTATTTCCTTTTCTCCTCCAAACATACGCTTCAATAAAAGATTTTCAAAATCTTCAACAGTAATATCTTCTTTTAAATAATCCTTAATATTTGTTACTCTGCTTCTCACAGATTTTACGCCCTTTGATAGAATTTTATCCTTTGATACTTTTAAAGCTTTGCCTAAAATATCTAATTCTGTATCAAACAATATAGCACCATGATGTAGAACCTTACCTTTTTTCATATACTGGGCATTCCCACAAAACTTCTGTTCACCTATAACTATATCGTTTCTTCCTGTAAATTCTGCTTTAATTCCTAATTCAGCTAATACATCTATCACTGGCTGAGAAAAAGTCTTAAAATCGAAACCGTTATTTTCTTCAGATTTAGATATAATAGTATAATTTAAGTTCCCTAGATCATGATATACAGCTCCACCACCAGAAAGCCTTCTAACTACATGTATATTGTTTTCTTTAACATATTTAGTGTTTATTTCTTCAATAGTATTCTGATGTCTTCCCACTATTATAGCAGGCTCATTTTGCCACAACATAAAGATCTTATCAAATTCATCTAAGTACTCAAAAACGTATTCCTCCAGTGCCAAATTAAATTGTGGTTTAGTAGAATCACTTTTAACATAAATCATTGTCATCCCCCACTTTTTTCCGTATCAACAAAATTATAATCTAATTTATAGAAAAAAGCAAAATGAAATCAATTTAAAATTGACTTCATTTATAATGTTTAAGTTTATGTATAATCAATATTTTTTATCCTATTATATCTTCTTGTAACTTTCTAAGTTTATATATTAAAGTTGTAGTATCTAGTTTCACCATATCATAGGTTATAAGCTCACCTTTTTTTATATCCTTTTTGACTACAGTATTCTTGTTTATTAATCCAATAGGAACTAGATTTTCTTTTTTAGCTGTTTCATAAGTATCTATGCTGCCATATACAGTGAAACCACCTATTCCATCTAATTTTTCTCCCGATTTTAAATCCTTTTTAGCTATAGCAATAGTCTCTGCTATAGGTTTTCCATCCATAGGAATAATAGTAGGTTCATTATATATTGCAGCTCTAGCAACTGTAAGTGGGGTCTCTAAGCTAGTTAAATGATATGGACGATATAATACATAGTTTGGTCCCGGTCCCATACTTAAATATTCCATTTCGTGTTGAACTTGTGGTAATTTACTTGTAATTATTACAAATACTCCTGGAGCAACTCCATTTACGTAATCTACAATTTTATACTTATTCAATATGCCGCCTTCACTTTTTAAACTAAAAATTTTAGGTAACTCATCTACTGATGCTGATGGAGCATGACCTCCTCTTATATCTGGAATAAAACCAGTAGCATTTGCCATACAGGACATTTCAACCATGGTCTTTGTTCCATCTACAAAGGATGCCAACATTCTAGGCTTAACTCCTGATTTCAAAGCTTTTTCTCTTACACTATCTGGAGTAGCTTCTAAATCAACAGGATTGTTCTTTCCTTTTCCAACAGCAAGAACATCAAAACCTGCTGCATCGGCAAAATCATATATTTCTTTTACTGCTCCAGGTTCATCTCCTGCAGTACCTGTATATACTACTCCTGCATTTTGAGCCATCTTATTTAGTATTGGTCCAACTACCACATCTGCTTCTACGTTTAACATAACAATATGTTTCTTATTAAATATTGAATCCATAGCTAATTTTGCACCAACATCTGGTACCCCTGTAGCATCTACTACTACATCAATAAGATTTGCTTTAGTAACAAACTCTGAATCTTCAGCTGCAACATATTTACCACTTTCCATTGCTATATTAACATCTTCTAATTTTCTAGCAGTAACAATATCTTCCCTTTTTATCCCAGCCAATGTATAAGCTTCTACAGCTGATTCCATATCATTGTCCACTACTAGTGCTGGAATCATACCTTTCATAAGTGACATTTGGCTTACCATTCCTTTTCCCATTTGACCGGCTCCAACTAATCCAACTTTTATTTTCTTTCCTTCTTCATCTAACTGGGATAATTTTTTATTAAGTCCTAACATCTAAATTCCTCCTGTTTAGTATATAGTAATCTATTACTTATTAGATTCAATATATGGAGATTTCATATCCTATTTGTAATTCTTTTAAATCATCACCTTTTAAATTTATAACCCCTGGCAAATCCGCAATATTAGAATCTTTAAATTTAAATGTACAATGTCCTAACTCTTTCAAAGTCTTATTAGCTCCATCTCCAACAGCTACTACTTCATATTTTAAATTTCCAATCAATACAGTATCTCCTACTTTTACATCTTCTTTTAATATATTTGAATTGTGAATTGCAGAGATTTCAGCTAATTCATCTGGGGCATCTTCATTAAAGATTATAATCATTCTTTCTTTAATAAACTCTTCTACCATATCTCCTAACTTAACTATTTTACCTGAAAATTTCATAGCTTTCCTCCTAATTATTCAAGAAAAAACATTTTATTTATACAATCCAAAGCTAAAAAAGTAAGCTATTATTACTGCTATGGGTCCTGTAATGAGTCTTGAAAACAGTATTGCAGGAACACCTACTTCAACAGTTTCTGGTTCTGCTTCTCCCAAGCTTAATCCTACTGGTATAAAATCACATCCCACCTGTGGATTAATTGCAAATAGTGCTGGTAACGCATATTGAGGTGGTATATTCCCTTTTCCAATTTCTACACCTATTAAAACTCCAACCACTTGAGCTATAACCGCTCCTGGTCCAAGTAAAGGTGACAATATAGGTATGGCTGCAATAATAGAAATAACTATTAACCCACCTATACTTCCTGAATAAGGTGCTATAATTTTAGCAATAGCATCCCCTATTCCAGTTTTTAATATAATTCCAATTATCATAGATACAAAGGCCATGAAAGGCAATATGTTTTTTATTACAGAATCTATAGAATCCCTACCAGCTGAATAAAAAATCGATACTATATTTCCAATTCCTTTTCCTATCTTTCCCACTATATTTTCTTTTTCTCGTGAAACAGATTTAGATCTCGTCTTTTCTTCTAAAATATTAACATGTGTTTCTTCGTCTTCCTCTTCGAGCTTATCCAATACAATAATATTTTTTTCAGTAACTCCTGAAACATAAAGTTCTTCTGTTATAAATTTTGCTAAAGGACCAGACTGTCCTACAGGAGTTAAGTTTACTGTTAAAATTTTCTTTTTTGGATAAACTCCACATCTTGCCGTTCCTCCACAATCTATAACTGCTGCAAGTATTTCATCATCTGGAACTACTGTCTTAAAAGCGTCTACAATAGTTGCCCCTGTAAGTTCAGCTATTTTTTTTGCAACTGGACTAATTCCACCACCAGTAACAGACAATATTTTGTCCTTACCTGGTTTTGGTTTCAATATTAAAGGGCCACCCCATCCACCAGGTCCTTTTTCTATTTTAACAGCTGTATATTCCATATTTTCTCCTCCATATAATCTTTACTTTTTATATTCTAAATTTATCCTTGTTTCTTTTTCAACATCTTCATAGTAATAAATTCTGTAACTAATCCTCTAATAAAGATAACAATTAAACCTACTATAAAATACCTTACTGCTAGCTGTCCTAAAGACAATCCTAATTCTTTTATTCCTTCAGCTATTCCAAGATACACAAACAATTCTGCCGGATTAGCATGAGGGAAAAGTCCTGTTATAGGGTGAACAAAAGATACTGCTGCATCATAAAAAGCTGGTTTATACTTCTCATCTAAAAACTTCCCAAAAGTATAACACATAGGATTAGTTAAAAAAAACACAGATATTAATGGAAGTATTGTATATCTAGTAATAGCATTTTGAGTAGCTTTTTCAGCTACTTTCTGCACCCTTTCTTCTCCTACGATTTTCACTATTGCATTAACAAAAGTAATAAGTACAATCAATGTAGGAAGAATACCTGTCATTAAGTCGACAAAAGTTTTTCCTCCTTCTTCAAATAATCCAATAAATCCTTCAGCTAAATTTGCTAAGACCTCCATTAAGCTTCCTCCTCTACATTGTCCATATTTAAAGGCTTATACTATTCAATATCATGATAATATATTTTTACTGAGAGCTAATTCTAAAGCCTTTCTAGTAACTTTATCTTTAATCTTTGGAATATCTTCTTTTAACTCTTCTATATGTTTATTAATAAATTCATCTCTAATTTTAAATCTGCTAAATACAGTTATACCTTTCATTTCTTTTGCATTTACTATTTTATTTTTTTCATCTATAGCTAAAATTATAATACTTCCAAAACTTAATTTACCTTTTTTCTGGCCTAAGAGAACCTTACCTTCATCTTTCATGTCATGTAATACATTATTAAAATGTTTTATTTGGAAGTAAGTTAAAACTCCTTGAATCATCCACATAAAAAATATAAAGGTTATGACTTTAAAGAGATTGTCCATTTTCTCACCCTCTATTTAATACTATATTGTAGATTAAGAATTTCCTTTGCTGTTCCACTATCAGTAATAAGAATATCTAAATATCCCCCTAATATAGCTGCCAGTATAGCTCTTTTCTTAGTTATATGACCAGCTACTCCAATTTTTAAAGGTATCTTTTTTAAATCGTCTAGGCTAATTCCTATAATCCTTTTATTTAATTCAAAATAATCTCCATTTCCGTATTCATCAATAAATAGAGAAGATATATCTCCTACTGCTCCTCCCTTTCTTAGTTCTTCTACATCTTCTTCAGTAATATATCCACTTTCCATAAGAGTAGAACTACTTATAAATGGAGATCCTATACCCATTATTGAAATATCAGCCTTTTTCATAGTTTGAAAAAAGTTCTGTATATTTTTATCTTTTATAAACATATCTCTTCTAAATGGATCGTCTACTATAGAAGGTGCGTGCAACAGTTTACAATGACCCTTGAATTTCCTAGACAGGTCTAGTGCTATACTATTAGGCTGTATATCAATATTTGACTCTCCTATTCCCCCAACTAATGGTATAAAAGTTACATCTTTATTCTTATCATTTTTAACATAATCTTTGATTTTGCACAGTGTTGTTCCCCAAGTTACTCCTATTAGTTGTCCATTTTTAACAACTCTTTGAAGATATTCTGCCGTTGCCTTTCCAAGTCCTTTCTTTATTTCTTCTGGATCATTAGACATACTGTCTATAATTATTACTTCTTTTAATTTAAACTTCTCTTCTAAAGCCTTCTCTAAATTTAAATATTCATCTTTCATTGGATTTTGTACTATAATTTTAACTATTTCTTTCTCTCTAGCCGAAGCCAATATTCTAGATACTGAAGATTTTGAAATCTGTAGTTTTTCAGCTATTTCTCCTTGATTTAATTCTTCTTCATAATACATTTGAGCACATTTTACCATTAATCTTATACTATATGTATTTTTGTTCATGCCAAACCTTCCTTGAAATTTTTTTCATACTTTAAAATTAATTTCACATATATTTTATTCTTAATTTTTTCTTTAGTCAAGTTATTTTATATTAAACTAAATTTACATTAAAATTTTAAAAAGAGAGATCTTTCAATCTCTCCAGTATTTATCAATAGCATAACTTACGCCATCTTCTTTATTTGAAAGGGTAATAAAATCAGATTGCATTTTTACCTGATCTAATGCATTTTCCATAGCTATGCCTACCTGTGCATATTTGATCATAGATAAATCATTTTCTCCATCTCCAATTGCTACTACATCTTTCCTACTTAAATTATAATTTTCAGCTATTTTATCTAGTGCATTCCCCTTACTTGCTTTAGAATTATATACTTCTAAAAAGTATGGTAATGAAAATTGAGCAGATAACTCTTCAGAATATTTATCCTCTATTTCTTTTTGTAGTATGGAAAGAGGTTTGTTTTCTCCACATTGTAACATCTTCCCAATACTATTCCATAAATCATTATCTTCAATAAACTTGTATATTGAACCTACTTCTTCAATTTTAGATGTGGAATATTTTTTAAATTTCTTAAATCTTATATCATTTTTATCTGAAACATATAAATTGTTCCTTACAAATATTATATTAAAAATATCTTTTTCTTCACAAGTTCTCACCAAATCTTTTGCTATTTTCTCATCTATATTTTCTTCATATATTATTTTTTCTCCTGTAGAATCTGATATTATTCCTCCATTAAAACCTATTACTAACTCTTCTAAATCTAATTCTCTACTGTAAGGCAAAATAGATGTAGGTTCTCTTCCTGAAGCTAATATTATTTTAACACCTTTTTCCTTTAGCCTTGTTAAGGTTTCCTTATTCCTATCTGATATTTTATGTTTCTCATTAAGAAGCGTACCATCTAAATCTAGTGCTAATATTTTATACATGTTTTACCTCCCTATTTTATAGCAGAACTTTCACCAGCAATATAGCCTGATGACCAGGCCCATTGTAGATTAAACCCTCCACAATCTCCATCTATATCTATTATCTCTCCTGCAAAATAAAGTCCTTTAATTAGTTTAGATTCCATTGTACTACTATCTATATCCTTTGTATTTATTCCTCCTGCTGTTACTTGTGCATTATCCCAAGATTTACTGCCCTTTATTTCAAATCTCCAATTAGTTAGTATATTAGCTAAATTTTCTATATCTTCATTGGATAGATTAGCTACTTTTTTAGATTTATCAATTTTACTTTCTCTTAATATTACTGGTATTAACTTCTTATTTATAAGACCTATAAGACCAATTTCTGCACTCTTTTTAGGCATATAATTAAATCGTATTTTTAAACGTTTTTTTAACTCTTCTTTGTCCATACTATCTATAATTGATACTTTTAATATTGGTTTTTTGCCATTATTTAAAAACTCTAAAGCTTTCCTACTTATTTGAAGTATTGGAGGTCCAGATATGCCGTAATTAGTAAAGAGTATATCCCCTTTATCTTCTCTTAGGATTTTATTTTTATATATAAGAGATGCCGTACCTACTACCTTAACTCCAGCAATACTTTTTAAAAAATTCTCTTCTAATTTTAATTGTACAAGACCTGGAAACACTTCTACTATACTATGCCCTAATTTCTTAGCTAAATCATATCCATTTCCATCTGAACCTGTAGAAGGCATAGCCTTCCCACCTGTAGCTATTATTACCCTATCCCCATTTATTTTTCTTCCATCACTTAATTGGACTAAAAATTCTCCACTTTTCTTTTTTACATCTTTGACAAATGCATCACATAATATCCTTATTCCAAGATCTTCTAGCTCATATCTCAAAACATCTAATACACTAGAAGCTTGAAAAGATAGAGGAAAAACTTTTCCTCCTTCTTCAACTGCTGGAGCAATACCTAGTGTTTCAAAAAAAGATATAGTTTCCTCTACACCAAATTGGGATAATGGACTATAGACAAATTTGGAATTCTTTCCATGATAATTTTCCAGTTGTAAAAATTTATTTGTATAATTACACCTTCCGTTTCCTGTAACCAGTATTTTCTTACCTACCCTTGAATTTCTTTCTAATATAATTACATCTGCACCATTTCTCTTTGCAGAAATAGCTGCTACCATTCCTGCAGCACCACCACCAATAACTATTACTTTCATATCTATATATAACTCCTTTTATTTTTATGATTTTTTGTTTTCTTATCCTATTTTATACATTATTTTTTATTTTGTAAAATAAAAAGCTGTATTGTTATATCGATATAACAATACAGCTTTAAAAATACTTTATAATTTAGTTTCTATTTAATACTCCATTTAATACTACACCTACAATAGCTGCAAAGCTTAATCCTGTTATTTTAACAGTATCTGTTATTGGTATTCCTATAGTTATACCTAATCTTTTTTCTATTATTCCACTTCCTAATCCAAGTACTAATATAGTAACCATAATCAATATATTTTTAAAATTAAATTTAACTCCGTCATTTTTTATAGTCTTAACCCCAATTAAGGATATCATACTAAATAACATGATACTTATTCCACCCATTACTGATGTTGGTATTGTACTTAATAATGCTCCTATTTTAGATACAAAACCTAGTATTATAGCAAATACTGCTGATAGTCTAAGTATTGATGGATCATAATTTTTTGTTATTGCAAGGACTCCCGTATTTTCTCCATAAGTTGTATTAGCAGGACCCCCTATTAAAGAAGCAGCCATAGTAGCTAAACCATCACCAAGTAATGTTCTGTTTAATCCTGGATCCTCGATGAAATTTTTACCTACTACTTGACCGTTAGTAGTTATATCCCCAATATGCTCCATAAATACTGCCAGTACTACTGGTGCTATTATAGCTATAGCTCCTATATCAAATTTAGGAAGATTAAAAGGTGGTGCCGATATAATTGGGCTTTCTTTTATCAATGTTACATCTACTACTCCAACTTTTAGGGCAACTAAATATCCTACTATTACACCTATTAAAATAGATAGTTGTTTTAAAAAACCTTTGGCTTTAAAATTTATAATTAGTGCCGTTGCAAGAGTAATTGTTGCGATTAAAAAGTTTTCAGACGCCATACCAAAAGCTGTTGGTATAAGATTCATACCTATTACTATTATCATAGGACCTACTACTTGTGATGGTAAATACTTTTTTATTTTATCTACACCAATTTTCTTCACTATAAAAGATAATAATACATATATAAGCCCTGCTACCATCATCCCGCCCTGAGCATAAGATAAATCTCCGTTATACATTTCTTTAACAGTTAACATAACTGGAATAAATGCAAAGGATGAACCTAAAAACACTGGTACCTTACCTTTTGTACATGCATGAAATATTAATGTTCCCATTCCTGCTGAGAACAAAGCTATAGATGGATTTAATCCTGTCAGTATTGGTACAAGAACTGTTGCACCAAACATAGCAATTAAATGTTGCAAAGCCAGAATAGTTCTTTTTGAAGATTCTTTAATGTTTAAACTACTTTTAGTACAATTTTTTTCTTTTAACACATTTTCAGTCATAAAAAAACCCCCTTTTTTATTAAAGGAGATTTTAAAATCTCCCTTTTTCAGCCTCACAGGACTGATTTAAAAGGCTTCCACTATTTGATTGTAATAAAAAAACTTCTTGCAACTAGCAAGAAGTTTTTTTGCATAACTAACCGTTTATCACAATCTTGCCAGTCTCACAGGACTGAATTAAAGATTCGTGTGCCTCTCATTTTTTCCATTATACCACTAAATTTTATATTTTGCAATATAAATTTACAACCTTCTAAATATTTCTCCTTCTTCTAAACCTTCTAATTTTAAACCTTCATCTATTTGAGCCAATATTAAATCCTTATCTTCTTTTAAAGTTCCTCCCAATGCAACATAATTAGAAGCATGATTACTCCTAAATATACAATTATCAACTTCAAGTCTATTAACAAGCTGCCTAGTCTCAATCAGCACCTCTTCAGGAGTTAAAAGGTGAAACTTTCCATTTTGGACTTCATCATAAAGCTCTGTACCTTCATTTACAAGAAGTGTAAGAAGTCCTATATAATCAGGATTTATTTCATTCATAACTCTGGCTGATTCAATAGCATGCTCTTGTGAAAGTTCCTTTCCTCCTATGCCTGATATAAGGGTTACAGAAAGTTTAATTCCTACTTCTACCACCCTTTCACCTGCTAATATCATTTCAGTTGAAGTAACACCCTTTTTAATCTTATTTAAAATTTTATCACTTCCAGATTCTACGCCTAGGTATATAATTCCTAAACCTAAATCTTTTAACTCTAATAACTCATCTTTACTTTTTCCTAAAATAGATCTAGGAGAACCGTATATTCCAACCCTTTCGCATTCAGGAAAAAGTTCCTTTATTGCTCTCAATATTTTTCTTAAATAATCCATTTTCATAATAAGACCATCGCCATCAGCTATAAATATTCTTTTTATATTCTTATAACTTTGTCTTCCAATCATCAGATCTTTTATTATTTCTTCTAAGGGTCTAATTCTAAATTTTTTGTCCTTATACATGGAACAAAAAGTACATCTATTATGGGAACAGCCTATAGTAGCTTGAACTATAAGGCTATAAGCTTCACTTGGTGGTCTATAAACTGTACCTTCATATCTCATATTATCTCTCCTTAATTACATTTAGAATAACCACAGCTCCTACATATAGTACATCCACTTTCATGTTCTATATTATTTCCGCACTCTGGACATACTGCTGCATTATCTTTAGTATTATTATTAATACTATCCTCTTCATTTTTCGAAGAATAATTTATATTTTTATTTTCTACACATTCGCAAGTTTTCATGGCTTTTTCTATTGCCTTTCCTATTGCATCTGGACAAGAAAGAACTTTTATATTGTTGTTAGTTGCCTTTTGTCTTAATGTGGAATGACATCTTATTCCTTTCAACTGCTCTACAACTTCCTCTACATCCATTCCTGAACGAAGTGCTATAGATATAAGTCTACTAGTAGCTTCACTTTGACTTGGACAACCTCCTGCTCTTCCTAAGTTTGTAAAGACTTCGCATATACCATTTTCATCATAATTTACCGTTATATAAAGATTTCCACACCCTATTTTAACTTTCTCAGTTATACCTCTAGTCATTTCTGGTCTCATTCTAGGTTTTACTTTGAAATCATTATCTTTATTTTCTCCTTTTTTTGCAGTACTTAATACTTGATTTTCTCTACTACCATCTCTATATATTGTAACACCTTTACAACCTAATTTATAAGCTAGCATATATACTTCTTCCACTTCTTCTTTAGTAGCATCATTGCTAAAGTTAACTGTTTTAGATACAGCATTGTCTACATGATTTTGAAAAGCCGCTTGCATCTTTATATGCCAAAAAGGTGAAATATCATGGGCAGTTACAAATATCTTCTTTATATCTTCTGGTATTTCTTCTAAATTGGATATAGAACCTTCCTCAGCTATTTTTTCCATTAATTCCTTTGAATAAAAACCTCTCTCTTTAGCAAGCTTTTCAAAATAAGGATGAACTTCCACTAGTCTATCATTATCCATTACATTTCTCATAAATGAAATGGCAAATAAAGGTTCAATTCCACTGCTTGCTCCAGCAATAATACTTATTGTACCAGTAGGAGCTATAGTAGTAGTTGTAGAGTTCCTTATTTCAGTCCCACTTTCCTTGAAACTACTAAATTCATAAGCTGGAAATACACCTCTTTTTTCTGCTAATTCAATAGATTTTTCTTTGGATTTTTTATCAATAAAACCCATTATTTCTTCTGCTAAATCAACAGCTTCTTGTGAATTATAAGGTATTTCTAAATAAAATAGTAAATCTGCAAACCCCATAACTCCAAGCCCAATTTTTCTAGTCTTTTTAGTCATTTCATCTATCTCTTTTAGAGGATATTTATTCATATCTATTACATTATCTAAAAAATGTACAGAAGTATATACTACTTCTTGCAATCTATTATAATCTACTTCATACCCTTTTGGACCTTTTTTTATCATTTTCGCAAGATTTATAGAACCTAAATTGCAAGATTCAAAAGGCAATAAGGGCTGTTCACCACAAGGATTGGTACTTTCTATTTCTCCTATTTTTCGAATAGTACTGGTTTTATTAATCCTATCTAAAAATACTATTCCAGGTTCTCCAGTACTCCAAGCCTTTTCTACAATATGTTTAAATACTTTTTTTGCATTTAAACTTCCAGTAACTTTATTAGTATGTGGATCTATAAGATCATAATTCTTACCTTTTTCTACTGCTTCCATAAAATCTTCCGTAATTCCTACACTTATATTAAAATTAGTTATTTCATTAGTATCTTCTTTACAAGATATAAATTCCATAATATCTGGATGGTCTATCCTTAAAATTCCCATATTAGCCCCTCTTCGAGTGCCACCCTGTTTTACAGCTTCTGTGGCTGAATTAAACACTTTCATAAAGCTAACTGGTCCAGACGCAACTCCACCTGTAGATTTTACAGTAGAACCTTTAGGTCTTAGTCTAGAAAAACTAAATCCTGTACCGCCTCCACTTTTATGTATTAAAGCAGAATTCTTTATCGCATCAAAGATACCCTCCATAGAATCTTCTACAGGAAGAACAAAACAAGCTGACAATTGTCCTAGTTCTCTTCCAGCATTCATTAAAGTAGGTGAATTAGGTATAAATTCTAAATTAGTCATTATATTATAAAAAATTTTAGATGTCTTGTTTATATCTGCTTTTTCATCATATATTTTATCTGCTTGCGCTACATAATTTGCTACTCTCTCAAACATCTCACTAGGTTTTTCTATCACATTCCCATTTTCATCTTTAGCTAAGTATCGTCTCTCAAGCACCGTTAGTGCATTATTTGTAAGTTCCATAAAATCCCCCTCAAGTCTATATTTAGTGTGTTGATTTCTTAATAGCACAACCTATTGTATCACCTGGCTTTTTAAATGTCAAAACATCCTATAAGTAATCTGCTTTAAAAGGATTTATGTTTTACTGTTTTAGTGGTTTTTTCTTTTTATTTCTCCTTGCTCTGTTCTTTTTATACTATCTTTTATATTTAATAACTCCATATTCTTTATACCCTAGTATTTCAAAACATCTAATATATCTTTTAAAGTTTCTTCAATATATTCACCTTTTCTATATTTTCTCATCGTAACAATAATATTTGTTTGATTACCAGTTCTATAAACTTCTTTTACAATTCTAGGTCTTTCAATAAAAGTACCTAGTAAATTAAATTCTTCATCATAAAATATAAAAGTAGGTATCTTTACCTTCTCATCTTTACTGAACTTTTTAAAAAAATCTTCATTTCCTTCTCTGTTAACTATAGAAATTTCAATTTTGTTATTCATCTTTTTCATTTTTTCTACAACAGGTACATTTATCATACAATCTGGACACCAAATTTCTGCACATATTAAAATTTTTATATTTTTATCTATAGATTTAATTCTTTCAACAAATTCATCACTAAAATCTATACTATTAAAAACTTCTAATGTTTTTTCTTTATAAGAATCCTCATCCATATTTACGAAATCTTGAAAAGAAATGCCACTATGAAACATTTTTTTACTATCCATAGTTTCAATCCCCCTTTATATAACCATCAATATATATTATTAATAGATTGATTAAATTATAATATATATACATTAACAATACAAGATTACACTAAAAAAGCCCTACCTCGACCTACGAGATAGAGCTTTCATTCTATGTATTTGGATCTGGCAACTTCCTACTCTCCCAGAGCGTTACCACTCAAGTACCATAGGCGTTAGGAGGCTTAACTGCTGTGTTCGGTATGGGAACAGGTGTGACCCTCCTGCTATAGTCACCAGATAGAGCCTTTCGGCAATTTAAAATTTTCAATTATAAATTTTAAATGAATTACTTTCTTGATACTTTTGTTTTTCAATTTATAACTTGTAATTTATAATTTTTTTAAATTTTTGTTTTTGAAAATTGTATACACAGTAAGATAATTGGTCAAGCCCTCGACTTATTAGTATCCCTTAGCTAAGAATATTGCTACTCTTACACCTGGGACCTATCAACCAAGTAGTCTACTTGGAGTCTTACTCT
>NZ_VULR01000010.1 GCF_009696605.1 Anaerosalibacter bizertensis
AGTAGGCACTAGTTAAAAAACTTAAATTCATCTCCTCAATAATATTGTGCACCAGGAAAACCTCGTCATCCATATCAAAATTATTAGTCAAATCAAAACTAAAAGATAGTTGCATTTTTTTGATTTTTGCTTTATGATTAAATTTAGTATGGTTTTTCATTGCAGATAAATTATACTAAAAAACAGGTCTTAGAGCCAGTGCTCTTTGACCTGTTTTTATTTTATGGGTTGTTTATTTTGAAACAGCCCCTTTTTTATTAAAAAAAATAAAAAAAATCATAAATAGTATGACACATATAATAATATATGCTATAATATATATATAATTATTTTCAGGAGGTGCCCCAATGGGAAAATATAAATACATTAAATGGTTTAATGAAATTGATAAAAATGATATACCAATAGTAGGCGGAAAAGGTGCTAATTTAGGAGAACTTACTCAAAAAGGAGTAGATGTACCACCAGGATTCTGCGTGACAGCAGGAGCTTATACAGATTTTATTAAGTTATCTAAATTAGAGGATAAAATAAAAGAAAAAATAGACGGGTTAGATGTAGAAGATTCTTCTGAACTTCAAAAGAGAGCGGCAGAAGTTAGAGAACTTATAAATAACTGTGAGATTCCGAAAGAAATAAAAAGTGACATAGTAGATTCTTATAAAGAATTTAGTAAAAATGTGAAAGTTGAAAATCCAGAAGTAGCTATTAGAAGTTCTGCAACAGCAGAAGACTTACCAGAAGCTTCTTTCGCTGGACAACAAGATACTTATTTACACATAAGTGGAGTAGAAGAAGTTCTTAATTTTTCAAGAAAATGTTGGGCTTCACTTTGGACAGCAAGAGCTATATATTACAGAGAAAAACAAGGATTTAACCATTTTGAAGTTGCACTAAGCGTAGTTGTTCAAAAAATGGTTAACAGCGGAAAATCAGGAGTAATGTTTACAGCAAACCCAGTAAACAGTAACAAGGATGAAATAATGATTAATGCAAGCTGGGGACTAGGTGAAGCAGTAGTATCAGGTACAGTAACTCCCGATGAATATATATTTAATAAAAATGATAAAAAGGTTTCAGAAAAACATATTGCTGAAAAAATTACAATGATCGTTAAAAGTGAAGAAGAGGTAGGAACAGTAGAAGTTAAAGTTGGCGACTATTTAGGATTTGAAAAAGTAAATGAACAATGTTTAACTGATGAAGAGATACTAAAACTTGCAGACTATGGAATGAAAATAGAAAATATGTATGGAAGCCATCAAGATATTGAGTGGGCATTTGATAAAGATACTAAAGAGCTTTATATATTACAAGCAAGACCAATAACTACATTAAAAGATGGAGGGGAGTCAAAAGCTGTGACTGAAAAAACTGAATTAACATCATTAGTAAGAGGTTTAGCAGCTTCACCAGGTATAGCTAGTGGAAAGGTGAAGAATATCAAAGATATAAGTGAAATTTCTAGAGTAGAAGATGGAGATGTATTAGTAACAGTAATGACAAATCCAGACATGGTGCCAGCTATGAGAAGGGCTAGTGCAGTAGTTACTGATGAGGGTGGAAGAACTTGCCACGCAGCTATTGTATCTAGAGAGCTTGGTATACCATGTATAGTAGGAGCAAAGACAGCTAGTGAAGTTTTAAAAGAAGGAATGGAAATAACAGTAGATGCAACTAGGGGAGTAGTTTACGACGGAATAGTTCTTCAAGAAGATAAAGAAGAAAAAGCTGAAGCTGCTTCAGGAGCTGCAGTTGTTAGTGAAGATTTAATAAACCAATTAGCACCTATAACTGCTACTAAAATCTACATGAACCTTGGTGAACCTTCTATAATAGGAAGATATAAAAATCTACCTTTTGACGGAATCGGACTTATGAGAACTGAATTCATATTTACAAATATGGTAGGTGCTCATCCAATGTACCTAGTTAAAACAGGTCAAGGAGATTTATTAATAGATAAAATGGCAGAGGGAATTACAGCAGTAGCACAAGAAATATATCCAAAACCAATAGTTGTTAGACTTAGTGACTTTAGAACTAACGAATTTAGAGGACTTAAAGGTGGAGACGAAGTAGAACCAATAGAAAACAATCCAATGATTGGTTGGAGAGGTGTATCAAGATATATTTCACCAGAATATGAAGAAGGATTCAGACTTGAATGTAGAGCAATGAAAAAAGTAAGAGAAGAGTATGGATTAACAAACGTATGGGCAATGCTTCCTTTTGTAAGAACTACATGGGAACTTAAGAAGGTAAAGCAAATAATGGCAGAAGAAGGCCTAGTTCAAGACAATAGCTTTAAAATATGGATAATGGCAGAAGTACCATCTGTAGTATTTGAAGCAGAAGAGTTTGCACAACTTGTAGATGGATTTAGTATAGGAAGCAATGACTTAACTCAACTTGTAATGGGAGCAGATAGAGATTCTGGTATATTAAATAATATGGGTTACTTTGATGAAAGAAATGAAGCGGTAAAAAAAGCTATTTCAATATTAATTAAAGCTGCACATAAACATGGAAAGACTATTTCAATCTGTGGTCAAGGTCCATCACAATACCCAGAATTTGCTGAGTTCTTAGTTCAACAAGGAATAGACAGTATGAGTGTAAACCCTGATACTGTAGCATATACAAGAAGATTAGTAGCTGGAGTAGAACAAAGAATGATCTTAAAGAAAATAAGAGAAGATAGATAAAATTTAATAAAATATTTTTCCTAAAGCCTTGTATTCAAAATGAATACAAGGCTTTTTCCATTTAGTATGTATTATTGTTTGACAAATGTTGAATAATAAGTATAGAAAAATGGAATGGAGGTTTTTGTATGACAAGAAGAATGAAAACTATGGATGGAAATGAAGCGGCTGCTTATATTTCCTATGCTTTTACAGAATTAGCAGCTATTTATCCTATCACTCCTTCTTCACCAATGGCTGAATTGGTTGATTTATGGTCTAGCCAAGGGAAGAAAAATATATTTGATCAAAGGGTTAAAGTAGTGGAGATGCAATCAGAGGCAGGTGCATCAGGAACAGTTCACGGTTCGTTGCAAGGAGGAGCACTAACAACTACTTATACAGCTTCACAAGGGTTACTTCTTATGATTCCAAATATGTATAAAATGGCAGGGGAACTCCTTCCAGGAGTATTCCATGTAAGTGCTAGAGCAATAGCTACCCATGCACTAAGTATTTTTGGAGACCATCAGGATGTAATGGCAACTAGACAGACTGGATTTGCCTTATTATGTTCTAGTAGTGTTCAGGAAGTTATGGACCTGTCAGGTGTAGCCCATTTAAGCGCAATAAGTGGGAGAGTTCCTTTTTTACATTTCTTTGATGGTTTTAGAACTAGTCACGAGATACAAAAGATTGAAGTTATAGAATATAATGAATTGGAAAAGTTAGTAGATTATAAAGCTATAGAAGAATTTAAAAATAGATCTTTAAATCCAGAGAGACCAGTAGTTAGAGGAACAGCACAAAACCCAGATATATATTTTCAAGGTAGGGAGATTTCTAATCCATACTATGAAAAATTACCTGAAATAGTAGAAAACTATATGAATAAGATAAATGATATTACAGGAAGAGATTATAAACTTTTCAACTATTATGGTCATCCAGAAGCTGATAGGATCATAGTAGCTATGGGTTCTGTTTGTGAAACTATAGAAGAAACAATAGACTACCTGATTGAAAAAGGAGAAAAGGTAGGTCTCATAAAAGTTAGATTATATAGGCCATTTTCAGTAAAACATTTCAAAGATGTTCTACCAGAAACAGTGAAAAGTATAGCAGTATTAGATAGAACAAAAGAACCAGGGGCTTTAGGAGAACCGCTATACTTAGATGTAAGATCTGCTTTTTATAATTCAGATATAAAGCCTCTAGTAGTAGGTGGTAGGTATGGACTTGGTTCAAAGGATACTGTACCAGCAGATATAATAGCTGTATATAAGAATTTAAAAAAGGATGCTCCAAAAGATCGATTTACTATATGTATAGATGACGATGTATCTCATACATCATTAGAAGTGAAGGATTTTGTTGACACATCTCCAAAGGATACTATTAAATGTAAATTTTGGGGACTTGGATCTGATGGAACTGTAGGAGCAAATAAAATGGCAATAAAAATAATAGGGGATAATACATCGTTATATGCTCAAGGATATTTCTCCTATGACAGTAAAAAATCAGGAGGAACAACTGTATCCCATCTTCGATTTGGAAAAACTCCAATAAAATCTACTTATTCAGTCCACGAAGCTGACTTTATTTCTTGTCACAATAAATCCTATATATATCATTATGATATTTTAAAAGGATTAAAAGATGGAGGAACTTTTGTTTTAAATTGTCCATGGGAAGAGTATGAGTTAGATGAAAAGCTTCCTCACTATGTAAAAAAATATTTAAAGGATCATAATATAAATTTCTATATAATAGATGGGGAAAGTATTGCTCAAGAGATTGGATTAGGCACAAGGATAAATATGATAATGCAATCAGCCTTTTTTAAATTAGCAAATGTGATTCCAATAGAAGATGCAATAAAATATTTGAAAGAGTTTATAGAGAAAACCTATGGTAAAAAGGGAGAAAAAATAGTAGAAATGAACAACAAGGCAGTAGATGAAGGAGTAAATAGTGTTGTAAAAGTAGACATACCAGAGGGTTGGGGAAATATAGATGTACAAGAAGAAAAAGAAGAAGTAAAAGATGAACCAGATTTTGTAAAGAGGATTCAAAGACCTATGGCAAAATTGGAAGGAGATAATCTACCAGTAAGTGCATTTAAATATATGGAAGATGGAACATTTCCAATGGGAACTACTGCCTATGAAAAGAGGGGTATAGCAGTACTTGTTCCTCAATGGCAAACAGATAAGTGTATTCAGTGCAATCAATGTTCTTTTGTATGTCCTCATGCAGTTATAAGACCTTTTCTATTAGATGAAGAAGAGGTGAAAAATAAACCTGAGACTTTTGAAACGAAAAAAGCTGTTGGAAAGGGATTGGAAGGACTAGAATATAGAATACAAGTAAGTCCCCTTGATTGTACAGGATGTGGAAACTGTGCAGATATTTGTCCAGCACCAGGAAAAGCATTAGTAATGGTGAAGGCAGAAGAAGAAATTGAAAGACAGGTTGACAATTGGGAATATGCAGCTAACAACATTTCATATAAAGATAATCTGATGAGTAAGACTATGTTGAAAGGAAGTCAATTTTCTAAACCATTACTTGAATTCCATGGGGCTTGTGCAGGATGCGGAGAAACTGCTTATTTAAAGTTAGTAACTCAACTCTTTGGAGATAGAATGATGATAGCCAATGCTACTGGTTGCTCATCTATTTGGGGTGCTAGTGCTCCATCTATTCCTTATACAACTACCAAAGATGGTAGAGGTCCAAGTTGGGCAAATTCATTATTTGAAGATAATGCAGAGTTTGGACTGGGAATGTATCTAGCTGTAAAACAGACAAGGGAAAAACTTGCAAGTCTAATGGAAAAAGGTATAGAAGAAAATATTAGTAGTGAATGTACAAATATATTTAAAGAATGGTTAAATTATATGGATGATGGTGAAAAATCAAAAGAAGTATCTGATAAACTGTTAAAGATCATTAGTAAGGATGAGTATAATGGAAACTCAACTATTGGAAAAATACTTAAATTAAAAGATTTTCTCGTGAAAAAGTCACAATGGATAGTTGGAGGAGATGGTTGGGCCTATGATATAGGATATGGAGGACTTGACCATGTGATTGCTACAGGAGAAGATGTAAATATCTTAGTATTTGATACGGAAGTGTATTCAAATACTGGAGGTCAGGCATCGAAAGCTACACCTACAGCTTCAGCAGCTAAATTTGCTGCTTCAGGAAAAGTAACGAAGAAAAAAGATTTAGGAAGAATGGCCATGACTTATGGCTATGTATATGTGGCACAAGTGTCATTAGGAGCAAATATGAATCAAACCCTTAAAGCTATAAATGAGGCAGAGAACTACAAAGGTCCTTCACTTATAATATGTTATGCTCCATGTGTTGCTCATGGTATTAAGGTAGGTATGGGAAAAACTGTAGAAGAAGAGAAAAAAGCTGTAGAATCAGGTTATTGGCATCTTTATAGATATGATCCAAGATTAAAGGAAGAAGGGAAGAATCCATTTATATTAGATTCTAAAAAGCCAGAAAAACCTTTTAAAGATTTTATACTAGGAGAAGTAAGATACTCTCAAATAGAAAAAACATTTCCTGATTTAGCAGAAGAATTATACGAAAAAGCTGAAAAAGATGCATCTGAAAGATATGAAGTATATAGAAAGCTTTCAGAAAAAAAATAAGAGCAAGGATATCCTTGCTCTTATTTTACTTCTGATTTTGTTCAACCCATTCTTTTGCCCTTACTACTCCTTCTAGGGTAGGAATTGGTACTCTTGATTCTGGCTTTAGTCCCTTAATATCATAGTAAGCTGCTGTTTTTTGATTTTCTATAGGGATAGACATTTTTTTTTCTTTAAATCTATTGACATTTAAATTTTCATTATTGTTTTTAGCCACTCTATCCCTCCTCATAGTATATTATCTGCAGATATTTAAAAAATAAACTATAAGGTTTAAAACATATTTTATATTAAAATCCAGGAATTACAGCTCCATTGTATTTTTCTTCAATAAATTTCTTTGTTTTTTCACTTTGAAGAGCTTTTATTAATTTTTGAAACTTTTCTTCTTTTTCTTCTCCAGCTCTTATAGCAATAATATTTGCATAAGGTGAATCTTTATCTTCTAGAATTAGAGCATCTTTTGTTGGAGTCATACCTGCTTCAATAGCATAGTTTCCATTGATTATAGCTCCATCTATATCTTTTAGTATTCTTGGTAGTTGAGCAGCTTCCATTGGTTTAAAAGAAAAGTTTTTAGGGTTTTCTTCTATATCTTTTTCTGTAGCTGCAAGACCAGCATCTTTATTTAACTTAATCAATCCATGTTTTTCAAGAAGCAAAAGTGCTCTTCCGCCATTGGTAGGGTCGTTAGGTATAGCTATAGTACTCCCTTCTTTAAAATCTTCAATAAATTTATAGTTAGAAGAATATAATCCTAAAGGTTCTACATGAACTTTTCCAAGAGAGGCAATATCAATATTACGTTCTTCTTTGAAGTCATTCATATAAGGTTCATGTTGAAAGAAATTAGCATCGATTTCTTTGTCAGCTAAAGATAGATTAGGTTTTACGTAGTCTGTAAATTCTATTATTTCTAAGTTTACACCTTCTTTTGCAAGATCATCTTTAATATTTTCTACTATTTCCCTATGTGGTACAGGGGATACTCCTATTTTTATAGTATTTTCACTACCCTTTTTTTTCCCACATCCAGTAAGTAATGAAAAACTAAGAACTAAAATCAGTAATGATAATAAAATATTTTTTTTCAAAATAAACTCCTCCTTGTACAATATAGTTATAATCAAATTACAGTTTTCCACTGTAATAATTATCAATTTCTTAAATAATAATATAGTCTTCTTTTCTAATCATTAAATACATTTCTTTGGCTTCTCACCCTAGCCATAAGCCTAGTTTAATTTGGCCTGAACCATGACAACATTGTATAATTAATTATGGATTTGGAGGTTGATGAAACTCCTCCTAGGACGCCTTTAGGCGACTACCTGTAAAAAAGAGTATCTATCCATTCTCATAAGATTACATTATTTGGCTGGTTGAGGCCAGTTAACACTGGTTCCTCGTGTCACATGCAAGGTTGTGTACTTATTTGAGAAGGAATGGATTTCTAAATCCAAATACTTTATTTAGGAGGTTTCTTATGGATTATCCACCTGTAGCTGGAATTGATGTTGGTAAAAATTTTAGTGAGATGTGTATTTTGTCCCCTAATAATGAGATTTATCATCGTATTAAGATCTATCATGATTCAATTGACAGTATTAAAAAGGCTATAGGTCTATTGCAAAAAGCAGAAAAGGATTTTGCAATTAGGCCTGTCGTAGTCTTAGAATCCACTGGGCACTATCACAAAATCCTCTTCCACTATCTTTCTGATTCTGGATTTGAGGTCTCTATCATAAACCCCATCCAATCTGATTCTATCAAAAATATTGGAATAAGGAAAGTAAAAAATGATAAATTTGATGCCCATAAGATTGCATTGCTTTATAGGTTTTATTTTATTAAGACTACTGTTGTTCCTGATGATGTTATTGACTGCCTTAAAAGCCTTTGTCGCCAATATTACAAGTTAGGTGATGAACTTACTACTTACAAGAATAGGCTTATTGGCATTATTGATCAAGTAATGCTAAACTTTACAGATGTCTTCCAAAATGTATATTCAAACACTGCCTTAGCAGTACTTGATAGGTATCCTTCACCTAAGCAAATTCTAAAGGCTAACAAACAAACATTAATATCACTTATTGAAAAAACTTCTAAGAAAGGTCTAGGATGGTCTACTGAAAAATATGAACTTTTAGTTTTAAAAGCTAAGGAGTTTAAAGACTTAAGTATCAGTAATCCTGGAAATCTAGCCATTCTCAAAGTTAATATTTCCATGGTAAGAACCTTACAAGATGCCCAAAAAGACATACTTGACGCAATTAATGAAATTATTTTAGCAGATTCTTTAGAAGATAATCCTGTATTGGCACCTATTATTAATCTGCTATGCAGTATTCCTGGTATCGGGATACTAACTGCTGCCACGATACTTGCTGAGGTTGGTGATTTTTCTGCATTTTCTAGCCCCAATAAACTTGTAGCTTTCTTTGGAATTGACCCCTCTGTTAATCAATCGGGTGAATTCATTGGAACTCGTAACAAAATGTCTAAAAGAGGCTCTAGATTGCTTCGTAGGGTCATCTTTACAACTGCTTTAGCCAATATTCGAAGTAAGAGAAATGGTGACAAAACTAATCCAGTTCTCTATGAGTTCTATCAAAAAAAGTGTACAAACAAGCCCAAAAAGGTTGCATTAGGTGCTGTAATGAGAAAATTAGTAAATATTATATTCGCCGTCATGAGAGACAAAAAGCCTTTTGAGCTAAGAACCCCAGAAGAGCATGAGGAACTACTTCTTACTAGGTCTTCAGTAGCCTAATGATCTGTATTTAATGTTTAGTTTTCAAAGAACAATTTTAAATAACAGCTTCGTTTTTTAAACCAATAATCATTGGTTTATTAGGTGTGCATTTTTTTATTATTAATTTTTCAAAAAATATTTAATATTATTTTGCTAAAATCTATTGACTTTAATTAGCTGGTCTTTATTTTTTATCTATTGAAATAGCTATTTTATTTCCAAGGAATTGAATACCTTGAACTAAAATAATGATTATTATAACAGAAGCCACCATAATATTGGTTTTAAATCTATATAGTCCATACCTTATGGCTAAATCTCCTAATCCACCTCCACCTATTGCTCCGGCCATAGCTGAGTATCCAATTAAGTTAATAATAGTTAGAGTAATTCCCATAACTAAAGAAGGCATAGCTTCTGGAATAAGTACTTTAAAAACTATTTGAGAAACTGTAGCTCCCATAGATAGGCTAGCTTCAATTACTCCTCTATCTACTTCTTTTAAGGCATTTTCAATAACCCTAGCTACAAAAGGTGCTGCGGCAATTGAAAGAGGTACAATAGTTGCAGTAGTTCCAATAGTACTTCCTACAATTATTCTAGATAGTGGAAATACCAATATCATTAAAATAATAAACGGGAAAGAACGAAGAATATTTATTATTCCACTAAGTATTTGATTTAATAAGGGCTTTTCCCATATTCCACCTTTTTCTGTTATAACCAATAATATTCCTAATGGAAACCCTATAATCAAAGAAAATATAGTAGAAAAAAACACCATATATAATGTTTCAAGTAGTGAGGGAATTAAAAGTTCTAACATTAGATCACCTCCAGTCTTATATTTTCTTTTCTAAGCCAATCTATAGCTTTTTCAATTTCATTGTCTTCACCTGAAATTTCTAGTACTAAATTTCCTATGCTTGTACTTATCAGTTCATTTATGTTTCCTGAAAGAATATTTACATCTATATCAAATTGTTTTACCATTTTAGAAACAATAGGTTTTTTTGCGTTTTCTCCAACGAAACTAAGCCTTAAAATTTTACTTCCAGATTTTCTTTGATAATTTATCCCTTCTTGAGTATTTATTTTTAAAGTAGAAATAAATTCTGTAGCAGTTTTAGTTTTAGGATTAGCAAAAATCTCCTCTACTGTATTAAGTTCGATTATTTCTCCATTTTCAATAATAGCCACCCTATCACAAATATCTTTTATAACTTCCATTTGATGGGTTATAAGTACAATAGTTAAGCCAAATTCTTTCCTAATTTTATTTAATAATTCTAATATAGACTTAGTAGTTTTTGGATCTAATGCAGATGTTCCTTCATCACTTAAGAGTATTTTTGGATTATTAGCTAATGATCTGGCAATAGCTACCCTTTGTTTTTGTCCTCCGCTTAATTGGGAAGGATATGCAAATTTTTTATCCTCAAGGTCAACATATTCTAAAAGAGTGTTAATCTTTTTATCTATTTCATCTTTTTTCAATCCTTCTAATTCTAAAGGAAAAGCAATATTCTGATAAACATTTTTTGAAGATAGAAGATTGAAATGTTGAAAAATCATACCTATGTCTTTCCTTGTTTCTCTTAAATCGGTATTATTTAGATTAGTAATTTCTTTTCCATCAATAAAAATTTTTCCATTAGTAGGCTCTTCAAGTCTATTTAAACATCTAATTAGTGTGGATTTTCCAGCACCACTTAATCCAATTATTCCAAATATTTCTCCTTTCTTAATTTCAATATTAATGTTTTTTAAAGCGTAGATTTCTTTATTATTATTTTTATATGTTTTAGATAGTCCTTCTACTTTTATCAATCAAATTCACCCCTTTAATTAATTACTATATTAAACTATATTATATAGAAAAAACCTCTTTCCTCAGGTTTTTTTGTAATAAAAAAACCTCTTCAAGAAGAAAGAGGCAAAATCCTCTCTCATCTTCCGGTTAATACCGCAGGAATTAGCACCTTGCAAATTAATGCAGGCTGCCGGGCTTCATCGGGCCAGTCCCTCCACCACTCTAGATAAGAGTTTATCATTATTTTCATATATTAATTTTCAAATCCAACTTTAAATTACATTCTATTATTAAACTTATACTTTGTCAAGTAAATATAGATATTCTATTATTTTATATTGTTATATCTAGATTCTAATAATTCATATATTTCTTCAGGAGTTCGCCCTTTAGCTTCAATTACTGGTATCTGTGGATTTTCATAAGTTGTTCCATTAGTGCTTAAAACATCTATTCCAGAAACAATTACTGCACTATATTCATTAGAATTTATTTTATCTAAATTTTTATTTTGATGAAGTGTATAAACATCATATCCAGAATCCTTTAAAAAGTCTATAAAAGGAGTTAAATTGTTTTCAACAACTACTTTTTTATTCAAATTATCACCTCCACTGAAATTATTATTTCCACTTTTCTATTTTAATATTTAAGTTCTTTTTTACCATGAATAAATCTACACATATCAAGCCAAAATATTAAAGGATGAAAAAATATAAAGAAAAGAAAGGAGAAATCTTATGGCTTTAAAAAACACTTTGAATTTAGGTAATATAAATCAACAAGAACTTCAAAGTATAAGGGAAATTGCTAGTAGTCATCAAATGATGGCTACAAAGTTTGATTTCTATTCTAATCAATGTCAAGATCAACAGTTAAAACAATTATTTAAACAATCAGGCCAAGATGCTCAAACTACTGCTACAAATTTAACGAATTCATTATAAATATAGGAGGTATATTATGCAAGAAAAAGATATGGTAGCCGATATATTATCTGGTACAAAGGCAAGTATAGATAGTTATTCAAAAGCTATAACAGAATGTGCTAACCAACAACTTAGAAGCACATTACAACAACTTAGAAATGAAGCAGAACAATTTCAATATCAATTATTCCAAATAGCAGAACAAAAAGGTTATTATACTCCAGCACCAACAGCAGATCAACAATCTATTCAAGAAGTTAAAAGTGGATTAAGTGGTGGAACTGCAGGAATGAAATAGTTAAAAGGACTCCATTTGGAGTCCTTTTAAAATTAAAAATTATTGACAAAAAACTTTAAATATGATATTGTAAATAAAAATAAATAGGGCCTTTAAACTGATCCTGTGAGATCGGAAAGGGAAGCGTATAATGGCCTTGCTATATCTATGCCTTCCTTTAAGGAAGGTTTTTTTATGCTCTTTGGCCCGTTTCTTTTAAATTAGTCCAGAGAGGCTAAAAAAGGAGGGAATAAAATGTTAAAAGGTAGACATTTAATTGGTTCAGAAGATTTTACAATAAGGGAATTAGAAGAAATATTTAAATTAGCAGATGAGATAATAGAAGATCAAGATAGTTTTTTAGATTCTTGTCATGGAAAGATATTAGGAACTCTTTTTTATGAACCTAGTACTAGAACTAGATTGAGTTTTGAATCTGCTATGTTAAGGCTTGGAGGTAATGTAATTGGTTTTTCAGAAGCAGCTTCAAGTTCTGTAAAGAAAGGTGAAAGTATTCCAGATACAGTAAGAACTGTAGGTTCTTATGCAGATATTATAGCTATGAGACATCCAAAAGAAGGAGCACCTAGATTGGCTTCTTTTTATTCACCAGTCCCTATCATAAATGCTGGAGATGGTGGACATCAACATCCAACTCAAACACTTACCGATCTTTTAACTATTAGAAATACAAAAGGTCAATTTTCAAATTTAACCATTGGACTTTGTGGAGATTTGAAATTTGGAAGGACTGTCCATTCACTTATAAAAGCTCTTTCAAAATATGAAAATAATTCATTTGTATTGATTTCTCCTCAAGAATTAAAAATACCCGATTATATAAAAAGTGACGTATTAGATAAAAACAATATAAAATATATTGAAGTTGAACGATTGGAAGATGTTATGTCTAGTTTAGATATATTGTATATGACTAGGGTTCAAAAAGAACGTTTTTTCAATGAGGCAGATTATATAAGACTTAAAGATAGTTATATACTAGATTCTAAAAAAATGGATTTAGCAAGAAAGGATTTAACAGTATTGCATCCACTGCCAAGAGTTAATGAAATTAGTTATGAAGTAGATACTGATCCAAGGGCTTGTTATTTTCAACAGGTTAAATTTGGCATGTACGTAAGAATGGCTTTAATGCTAAAACTTTTGGGGGTGAGATAATGTTGAATATAGATAGTATTGTAAATGGTATAGTCATAGATCATATAAAAGTTGGATATGGTTTTAAAATATTTAATTATTTAGGTTTAAATAATGCTGATTGTAGGGTTGCTTTAATCATGAATTCTCCTAGCAAAAAACATGGAAAAAAAGATATGATAAAAATTGAGAATGTTATGGATTTAGATTTAACTATGTTGGGTTTTATAGATCCAAATATTACAGTTAATATAATTGAAAATGAAAAAATAAAAGAAAAAATCAATCTTTCCTTACCAGAAAAAATTGAAGGAGTAATAAAGTGTAAGAATCCTAGATGTGTAACTTCTACAGAGCGAAATATAAAGCATATCTTTGTCCTTACAGATGAAGAAAAAGGGATATATAGATGCCAGTATTGTGATCATATTTATGATACTTGGGAGGAATAGATATGAAATTACTTTTAAAGGGAGCTAAAGTCATTGATTATAATAAAGAATTTAAAGGTGATATTTATATTGAAGATGGTAAAATTTTAGACTTTGGCCCTGACTTGAATTATGATTGTGAAATTATTAATTGTAATGGTTTAGTAGTTATGCCGTCTTTTATAGATTTGCATACCCATTTTAGAGATCCAGGCTTCACCTATAAAGAGGATTTATACACAGGGAGTAAGGCTGCATTAAAGGGAGGATATACCTTTGTAAATCTTATGGCTAATACAAATCCAATATGCAGTAGTATGGAAGTGGTAAATTATGTGCTGGAAAAATCTAAAGAATTAGATTTAATAGATATTCATCAAACTGTTTCTATAACAAAAGACTTTGATGGAAAGACTTTAGAGCATATAGATAGCCTAGGAAAAGAAGTTAAATTTTTATCTGATGATGGAAAAGGAGTCCAGGAAAGTGTAGTAATGTATAGAGCCCTTAAAAAGGCTAAGGAAAAGAATTTAACTATTATAGCCCATGAAGAAGATGAGGGGATAGTTGGTGTTGATAGTAGACTTTCAGAAAACATAATGACTTTTAGAGATATAGAACTTGTGAGGGGGACAAGGGCTAAACTTCATTTGGCCCATGTAAGTACAAAACAAGCTATAGAGGGGATAGTTAAAGGGAAAGAAGAAGGGCTACCTATTACATGTGAAGTAACTCCACATCATATATCACTTTATAATAATTCTTATAAGGTAAATCCACCTATAAGGAAAAAAGAAGATGTATCAGCATTAATTGAAGCTATAAAAGCTGGATATGTAGATGCAATAGGGACAGATCATGCCCCCCATAGTGTGGAAGATAAAAAGAATGGAGCTTGTGGAATATCAGGTTTAGAAACAGCTTTTTCAATTTCTTATACTACATTAGTTAGAGGTGGACATATATCCCTTAACAAGCTATCAGAAATAATGTCAGCAAATCCAGGGGAAATTGCAGATATAAACAAAGGTAGAATAGAAGTAGGTTATGATGGGGATTTAGTATTATTAGATTTAAATAAAGAAGTAAAAATAAATAGTGAGAACTTTGTCTCTAAAGGGAAGAATACTCCTTTCAATGGAGAAAAGTATTGGGGCGAAATAATAGCCACTATAAAAAGTGGAAAAGTAAAATATAATGGAGGGATAGAAGTTGATTATAGATAGATTATATGAAGAGGTAGAAAGAAAAGGGAATGTATGTGTAGGATTAGATACCAGTTTAGAATATATTCCATCTACTATGAAAAATAGCTATCACTCAGTAGATGATGTATTGTTCTATTTTAATAAAAGGATAATAGACGCAACTATAGATATAGTACCTTGTTATAAAGTTCAAATTGCTTTTTATGAAGCTCATGGACTAAATGGAATGTTGGCTTATAAAAAAACTTTGGACTATATAAGGAATAGAGGTGCTATAGCTATAGCAGATATTAAAAGAGGAGATATTTCTTCAACTGCAAAGGCCTATGCTAAGGCCCATTTTGAAGGGGATTTTGAAAGTGATATTATTACTTTAAATCCGTATATGGGATTTGACAGTGTTGTTCCTTATCTTGATTATGTGAAAAATAAGGAGAAAGGATTGTTTATACTTCTTAGAACTTCAAATGAAGGAGCAAAGGATATTCAGTATTTAAATATAGATGGTAAAGAAAAAGTATATAATTATGTAGGAGATAAAATTAAAGATATAGCTTCTAAACATATGGGGAAATGTGGCTATAGTTCTATAGGAGCGGTAGTTGGTGGCACCCACTTAGAAGAGGCAGATGAAATTAGGAACAGATTGGGAAATATATTTTTTCTAATACCAGGCTATGGAGCACAAGGTGGAAGTGGTAGTGATGTAGCTTCTTACTTAAAAAATGGAAATGGTGGAGTAGTCAATTCTTCTAGAGGAATAATTACATCTTATAAAAAATATGAAGATGGAATAGAAAAGCTTGATTATTATGTTAGAAAAGCTGCCTTAGATATGAAGGAGGATATACTTAGTGAAACCAAAACAATGTAGTGGAAAGGTAGTATCAAATATTAAAATATTAGACAATATATATGAAATGAAATTAACTGGAGATTTTCAAGGGAATCCGGGACAGTTTTATATGCTTAGAAGTTGGGGTAAAGAGCCTTTTTTATCAAGACCCCTTAGTATTTGTAATATAGAAGGAAATTTATTGACTTTTTTATATGAGGTAAAGGGGAAAGGGACAGATATATTTTCTAAACTTAGAGAAGGGGATGTACTTAATTTATTGGGACCTTTAGGAACGGGTTTTCCACTAAATAATAAAGGGAAAATTGGAGTAGTAGCAGGAGGAATAGGTATAGCCCCAATGATCTACCTATGTAGAAGTCTAAAGGGTGACATAGATTTTTATGGAGGATTTAGAGAAAAATCTTTTTATATGGATAGAATAGAGGAAAACATAGATAAGTTATACATTTCAACAGATAGTGGAAAAGAAGGCCACAACGGATTTATAACAGATATATTTAATCCAGAAGAATATTCTGTAGTTTATACATGTGGTCCAATGCCTATGATGTCAAAAGTGAAAAATATTTGTGAGGGAAAGAATGTGCCCCTATATATTTCTATGGAAAAACGTATGGCTTGTGGTGTAGGAGCATGTCTTGGCTGTAGTATAAAGACTACCTCTGGAATTAGAAGGGTATGTAAAGATGGTCCAGTATTTAGAGGAGAGGAGATTATTTTTCATGACTAGTGTAGAAATGTTTGGAATAAAGTTTAAAAATCCTGTTATTACTGCTTCAGGCACTTTTACCAGAGATTATGAAGATTTTTTTTCACTATCAAAATTAGGAGGAATATGTACAAAAGGATTAACTTTAAATGAGAAAAAAGGAAATAGTGGAATTAGAATACATGAAACTACGGGAGGACTTTTAAATAGTATAGGCCTTCAAAATCCAGGTGTAGATAGATATATTTCTGAAGAGCTTCCTCATATGGAAAAATACGATACAGTAATTATTGCTAACGTAGGAGGAAGCACTATAGAAGAATATGTAAAAACCATTGAAAAACTAAACAATACTAATATACCTATAATAGAGTTGAATATCTCTTGTCCCAATGTAAAAGAAGGTGGAATGGCTTTTGGTATAAAATCTGATGTAGCTTTTAAAGTAGTTAGAGAAGTGAAAAAGATATGTAAAAAGCCATTAATAGTTAAGCTTTCACCTAATGCAGAAAATATTTTGGATATGGCTTATAAATGTTGTGAGGCAGGAGCAGATGGGCTTTCACTTGTAAATACTTTTAGCGGAATGGCAATAGATATAAAAAACAGAAAGCCTGTATTTGATAATACAATTGCAGGGTTATCTGGTCCTTGTATTAAACCAATTGCATTAAGAATGGTTTACGAAGTTAGTAGGATTGTTAATGTACCTATAATTGGAATTGGGGGAATTGTAGACTATAAGGATGCTTTAGAATACATAATGGCCGGAGCTTTAGCAGTACAAGTGGGAAGTGGAAATTTTATGAAGCCAGATATATGCTTAGACATAATAAATGGTATAGAAGAATTCATGGAAAAAGAAAATATAAAATCTCTTGAAGAAATAAGAGGTATTGCTAGGAGGTAATATTATGTTGATTGATTTACTTAAAGAAACAGAAGCTTTATTGGAAGGCCATTTTTTACTTTCATCAGGGAAACATAGTGATAGATATGTACAATGTGCAAAACTACTTCAATATCCAGACAGTGCAGAAAAAGCTATAGGTATAATAGTGGAAAAACTTAAAGACATAGACTTTGATGTAGTAGTAGGACCAGCTATGGGAGGGGTTATTGTTAGCTATGAACTTGGAAGACAAACTGGAAAGCCTGCTCTATTTACAGAAAGGGTAGAGGGAAAGATGGTGTTAAGAAGAGGATTTAAGATAGAAGAAGGACAAAAAGTTCTTATAGCAGAAGATGTAGTGACTACAGGGAAATCTTCCTATGAAACTATACAGGAAATAGAAAGCTTGGGAGGAGAAGTAGTAGGTATTGTGTGTATTGTAGATAGAACTACTAAAGCATTAGATATACCAGTATATGGAGGAACGAAACTTGAAATAGATACTTATGATGAAGAAAATTGTCCTCTATGCAAAAGTGGAATTCCATATAAAAAATTAGGAAGTAGAAATCTTAAGAAATAGGTGCTCATTTACAGAGTACCTATTTTTTTATGGTATTTTTATCATAATTAATGCAAGATTAACCCATACTATAAATAGAATATTTTGCAAAGGGTGTTTATATATTGATTTCAAAAGATATAGATAAAAATAAAGAGAGATTAATAGAAGAATTTAATAATACATCTGATCTTGTAGCATATGAATTTAGGACTAATTCTAATTTGAAAATAATTATAAGCTATTTAGAAGGTTTTATTGATAAGAATACATTGGATAGAGATGTTTTAAAACCAGTAATAACTAGATTAGAAAGTTATAATGATCTAAAGAAGATTATATTTGTTTCTGGTATAAAGGAAATAAATACTTTTGAAGAAATTATAGAAGAAATAGTATCTGGAAGTTTGATTTTATTTATTCAAGGTTGTAAAGAATGTTTTTCTATAGATTTAAGACATTGGGAAAAAAGGTCTATTGAGGAAGCTGATTCAGAGGCAGTAGTTAGAGGACCTAAAGAAGGATTTATTGAAGATATATCAACTAATAAGATGCTTCTTAGAAGAAAGATTAGAAATCCAAATTTAGTTTTTGAAAACTATATATTAGGGGAGCAAACTGAAACAGAAATTTCAGTTGCTTATATTAAAAATATTGTAAATGAGGACGTTTTAGATAAAGTAAAAAAAAGAGTCCAAGATATTAATACAGACTCCATATTAGAATCTGGCTATATAGAGAGTTATATAGAAGATAGCCCTTATAATATAGTATCTACCATAGGTAATACTCAAAAGCCTGATATAGTTGCTGGAAAAATATTAGAAGGAAGAGTGGCAATATTTTGTGATGGGACTCCTCATGCTTTGATTATTCCTCGTTTATTTATAGAAAATATACAGGTAAGTGAAGATTATTATTCAAGAACTTATATAGCAACTTTTTTAAGAATGTTAAGATTTTTTGCTTTATTCTTAGGTATTTTATTGCCAGGTTTATATGTTGCACTTCAAACATTTCATCAGGAGATGATTCCTACAGTTTTATTAATAACTATGGCAGGTGCTAGAGAAGGAGTTCCTTTACCTTCAGTATTAGAAGCTCTTTTAATGACCGTAATGCTTGAGCTTATAAAGGAGTCGGGAGTTAGGCTGCCTAAAGCAGTAGGTTCGGCAGTAAGTATTGTTGGAGCCTTAGTACTAGGGCAAGCAGCTGTTGAAGGTGGTATAGTTAGTGCACCAATGGTTATAGTAATAGCTATTACAGCAATAGCAGAGTTCGCTGTCCCAGCTCTTACAGAAGTAATGATTTTATATAGATTATTTCTTATTGTACTTGGTGGATTTATGGGGCTATATGGAATTACCTGTGGATTAGTAGTAATTATTATAGGAGCAGTTTCATTGGATCCTTTTGGTATTCCTTATGGTTATCCTATTGCTCCATTAGATAAAACAGGACTTAAAGACTTTATTATAAGGTTTCCCCTTTGGAGTATGAAAAAAAGGCCTGGATATTTAGTAAAGAAGAATAGAATAAGACAAAGAAACGTACGAAAGAAGTGATAGAATGAAAAAAAAGTCTGTTTTACTTATCTTTATTTTATGTCTTACTTTAATTATAACAGGTTGTTGGAATTCTAGAGAATTAAATACTTTAGGAATTGCTACCGTCATAGGAATAGACTGGGAGGATGAAAAAATATTAGTTACTATAGAAGTTATAAATCCTAGGCCAGTAAAGGCAATGTTGGAAGCTAAGCCAGCGGATTTAGTTCTATATGTTCAAGGAAGAGGAGATACAATTTTTGGTGCTCTTAGAAATATATCTTTGAAATTTGACAGAAGGATTTTTGTATCTCAAAACAAAATATTTATATTTGGTGAAGAGTTTGTTAAGAAAGGTTTTATTAATCATATAGACGTGCTACAAAGAGATCATGAGTTTAGAGAAACAGCGTATATACTAGTAGCAAAAGAGAAAAAAGCTACAGATATTATGGGAGTTCATGAGGCGGTAGAAGAGATTTTAGGAATGTATATGGAAGATATTATTGAAAATAAAAAATTTAACCCTAAAGGAGTTGATGTTAATTTATCAGAATACTTAAAATATTATTATGACTCTGGGAGACAGCCTATTTTAGGAGTAGTAGATAGGAAAGAGAAGAATGCAATTAAAAAAGCTGATACACATGAAGGAAAAAAAGAGTATGAATTAGTAGTAGAAGGTTGTTCCATATTTAATAAGGAAAAATTATCTGGTTATTTGAATGGCGAAGAAACTAGAGCTTTAAATTTTGTAAGAAATGAGGTAAAAGGGGGGGAGATTGAATTTCCTACTCCAGTAAAAAACGTAGATCATTATAGCACACCTACCCCTAGTATTAAAGATTCATCAAGTGCTATAAATACGCCAAATAGGAGTAAAAGTGTTCTTGAAATAATTAAAAGCAAAACTAAAAGTGATGTAGAAATTAAAAATGGGAAATTTATATTAAAGACAAAAGTTAAGATGAGAGGAATGCTAGGAGATGTAAGTGGAGATATCGATATATCAAATGAAGAAACAATAAAGTTAATTGAGGAGTCTTGTTCAAAACAAGTTAAGGAGGAAATTGAAAACAGTATAAAAAAAGTGCAGAAAAATTATAAAACAGATGTATTTGGATTTGGAACTTTAGTGCATAGAAAGTACCCAAAAGAATGGCGTCGTATAAGTTCTGATTGGAACAATATATTTTCACAAGCTGATGTTCAGGTAGAAGTAGAAACCAATATAATTAGAACAGGTCTTGTGAATACATCCACTAATAAGATAAAGGGAGAATAATATGAAAGATAATGTTAGAATAAGTTCATATCAAGCAATTTTATTAATTATTGCTTTTAGAATTGTTCTTGCTTTTTCCTATCAACCAGCTATAAATGCACCACCAGGTAATCAAGATAATTGGATAATGATATTTTTATCAACAATTTATAGTATAATATTATGTGTGCCTATGCTAATTCTGAGCAATAAATTTAGGGATTTTACATTAATAGAATATATGAAATTAATATATGGGAGAATATTAGGAAAAATAATAGGATTTTTTTACTCGATGGTTTTTCTATTATTTACGATTATATTTGTTTCTATTTTAGTTGAGATATTAGATTCTACCATGTTCCCAGAAACTCCTACATGGGTTACAGCATCTATGATGTTAATAACTTGCATTTATATTTCATATAAGGGATTAGAGAGCATTGGAAGAGGTGCAGAAATATTTGTTCCTTTAATATTAGTAGTTATTGCTGTTATAATTATATTGGGAATAAATGTTTTAGATTTTGGCGTTTTTTTACCTATACTAAGTGATTCATCTTTTAAAGATATAAATATAGGTGCAATAGAAATTGGAACTAAGTTTGTAGATATTTTGATTTTAGCAATGCTTGCACCTTACTTAGATAAAAGAGAAAATTTAAATAAGATTTTTATAAAGTCTTTAATTTATTCTATTTTAATAGTAGTTTCGATGATAATAGTTTCTCAAGCTGCATTAGGAATAGAACAAGCCAAACATGCTAATTTTCCTTTTTTTACCTTTGCTAGACTTATAAATGTTTTCGAGATAGTACATAGAATTGAATCAATTTATGTCGTAGCTTGGATTACAAGCAATATTGGCAAAATAACAGGATATTTATTTTTTACTACTGTATCTTTAGGCCAAACATTTAGGAAGGGAGAAAATAAGGTATATATAATTCCTGTGTCTATAATTGTTTTTATATCATCAGTTTTAATAAAGGATAGACGTTCTATTTTAGCAGCTAAAGAACCTTTGAATAAAATAACACTATTTATAGCTTTAACTTCTATATTTATTATCCCTATGATAGCTTTAATAGTATATTTTTTTAGAAGAGACAGATTGAAAGATAAAATTAGTGCTAAATAATTACTTTATAGGGAGAATTATATTAAAATTAGTTCCTTTGCCTAAAATACTTTCAACGGTTATTTTTCCTCCATGAGCTTCTACTAAAGATTTTGTAATGGTAAGGCCTAATCCTGACCCATCATTTTCTTTGTTTATATGGTTATTAGATCTGTAAAATCTATTGAAAATATTTGGCAGATCTTTTTTATGAATACCTATTCCATTGTCTTTAAATTCAATATGAACACAATCTTTATCATTTCTAAGATTTAATATTATTTTTCCATCCTTATCTAGATATTTGTAAGAATTAGATATTAAATTATATATTATTTGCTTAAATTTGTCTTTATCTGCTAATATGGTTACATTTGGTTCAATTTTAGTTATAATTTCATAACCACTTTTTTTAAATATAGGTTTAAACGATTCTGTTATTTTTTCAAGTTCATTAGAAATATTAAAATAAGATTTATTTAAATTAAGTTCAAGCTCTTCTAATTTTGAAATATCCCTTAGCTCATTTACTAATTTCGTAAGATGGTCAACTTCTTCATGAAGTATTAAAAGGTTTTTTTCATCTATTTCCCATATTCCATCAATCAAGGCTTCTATATGGGTTTGCAAAGTAGTTAAAGGGGTTCTAAGTTCATGAGATATATCAGAAGTAAATTTTTTTCTAAAGTTATCTTGTTTTTGTAGTGTTTCTCCTAGATAATTTATAGAATTAGATAAATCTTTAATTTCCTTTGTATTTGTATTAATTTTAGAACGAGAAGAAAGATCTCCTTTTCTCATTTTATTAGCTGTATCTGTGATATTAATAATAGGATATGAAAGTTCTTTTGAAAGCACTATACTTATTATAAAACCTATCAAAGTAGTAATAAAAGTTGACATTAGAAAAGATTTAGATAGTGTTTCTTTAAATATTATGGCGCTTTCTGTTAGGTATGACTTATCCATATATCCAATTATTAAAGTTCCAATTTTATTGTTATTATCATAGAGAGGATATTCCTTTTCAATATAGTTTCCTTCTATAATACGAGGTTTTCTCATATTTCTCATCATTCTTCTATGATGATCCATGTGGTTGTTATGTGAATTGCAAACTGTTTTTCCTGTATCATTTTTTATTTCAATATAAACTCCTTCCAAAGAAGATAATTTTGAAATATCTTCTTCGTTAAGATAAGGTCCTTTTGTTTTATATAGATTTTCTACTATGTCTTTAACTTTTTTTAGTTTTGTATTTTGTTCTTCAATTAGGTAGGTTTCAAATTTTCTATTTATCATATAATTAGAGACAAAACTAGTTATAATAATTGAAATAATAATAGATAAAAGTAGAGTTAATACTATTCTTTTAGTTAATGACATATTTTACTCACCTCCAAACTTATAACCTACTCCATAAACAGTTAATATATATTTAGGTTCTTTAGGATTGTCTTCAATTTTTTGTCTTATATTTTTAATATGGGTATCTATAGTCCTATCAAAACCTTCATAATCAATACCAAAAGCTTTTTCTATAAGTTGTTCTCTACTGAAAACTTGCCCAGGATTAGTTAGAAGAGCAGATAATATTTTAAACTCATTTGTAGTTAACAATATAACCTTTCCATCTTTTTTGACTTCCATTTTATCTATGTCTACTTCTAAATCTTTATTATTAAAAGATAGTTTTTCAAATAAGGGATTAGAATCTCTATAACTTCGTCTTAAGAGAGCTTTAACTCTACTAACCAGTTCTCTTGGACTAAAAGGCTTTGTAACATAGTCATCAGCACCAATAGCCAATCCTTCTATTTTATCGTCCTCATCTACTTTAGCTGTAAGCATAATAATAGGAATGTCTGAAGAAGTTCTTATATGATTACATACCTTTTCTCCAGAAATTATAGGTAACATTAAGTCTAGTATAATAAGATGAAAAGTTTCAGAATTAAATAAATCAAGAGCTTCTTTTCCGTCTATAGCAGTTTTTACTTCAAATCCTTCTTTTTCGAGATATGCTTTAACTACATCAAGTATTCTTTTTTCGTCTTCTACTACTAATATTTTTTTATTATTCACAAAAATCACCTCAATTATATATTACCCAATGTAAGAACAAGAAAAGCGGAGATTTATCTCCGCCTAATCTTTTATATGCTATTATCTTGCGATCTATTATTTCTAATAAGCTTTATTGCTAATGATATTAGTATTGCCCAAAATATAATTTTACTTATGGGCCCAAAAATGGGACTCCAAAAACCTCCCATTAATCCATATCTGGCTCCATAACAAAACATATATAAACCCTCCCTAAGTACTTTTAGCATAATTATAACCCTAGATTATGAAGCAATTATGAAGACAAATTTCTTCATAATTGCTCTATAATTTAATACTATAATAAGATTAAATAAAAATTCAAATATATTATATAGGGAGGAGATAGAATTGAAAAAAACATTACTTGTTTTAGGAGTTCTTTTAGTTCTTGCAACAACTTTTGTTTATGCTCAAAGTGAAGGAGATATTAATCCACCACCAAAGTCAAGTTATACTTATAATAACAATATAGAAGAATATCAAAATGATATGAGCGAATGGCATAAAGATAGAATTGAATATAATAGGAATAGAGTTAATGAAGATTTAAAGGAAGGAATAATTACTAAAGAAGAAGCAGAAAAATGGAATGAGCACTTCAATTATATGGAAAAATGGCATGATGAAAATGGATTTTACCAAGGCTCATGTCATGGAGGAAGAAGAGGATATGGAAATGGAATGATGAGAAGGTAATACCTTTTTTAAAGTTAAAAAACTATGAAAGCTTTAATAAAATTTTATTAAGGTTTTCATAGTTTTAATTTTTTGATATAAAGAAATAGAGAGTGTGCAAAATTCCCAAATTGTATAGCAGTTTTTTAAAGTTTTTAGATTATGGTTTTAGTGTAAAAAGATATATAATAACTTATTTTATTGTAGTTTTATTGAATAAGAGCTATTGCAATTTAAAGATTATTTTAAGTTGTTTTTTATTTTAAGACAACTTTATACTTTTTATATTAGTAATGTATAACTAAATTTAGCATAATTATAAACATATCTTTATAAAAACAAGTTATAATTTGTTTTTATAACATTTATTTAAATTATTTCTCAAAATATGTCCTTTTTTGTATAAAGGATTTTTTCTTTTTATGTTTAATATACATTTATAAAATTGAAATTATATTTAAATTAAGTAACATATATAAAACTCTGTATTAAGGAGAGATTTAATGCTGATTTATAATATGTTATCAAAAAAATATAAAGATAAAAGAGTTGTTGATAACTTAGATATCAGAATAAATGAAAAAGATATTGTAGGTTTTTTAGGTCCTAATGGAGCTGGAAAAACTACTACAATAAAAATGAGTTGTGGATTAATAACACCAACTAGTGGAGATATAGAATGCTATGGATATTCTCTTAAAGAACATAGAAATCATTATTTAAAAAATATAGGTGCTGTATTAGAAGGAAATAGAAATATCTATTGGAAACTATCGCCTGTAGAAAATATGGAATACTTTGCTGGCATAAAAGGTATAGGGAGAAAAAAAGTTAAAAATCAGATAGATAAATATATCGAAATGTTTGATTTAAAAGAAAAAAGGAATATAGAATGTGGAAAGCTTTCCAGAGGAATGCAACAAAAAGTTGCAATATCTTGTAGCTTAATACACGATCCCAAGGTTTTATTTCTTGATGAGCCAACATTAGGTTTAGATATCCATTCTGTTTTATTAATAAGGGAAACTCTGAAACAATTAGGTGAAGAAGAAAGGGTTATAATTATTACATCTCATGATCTTAATTTTATTAGTTCTTTATGTAATAGAATTATTATTATAAATAATGGGTTAAAAGTATTAGATGAAAATATTGGGTTTTTAAAGAATTATTCAGAGGATATCATTTATATTATTAAGACGAAGAGGATTGGTGAGAACCTGAAGAAAGATATGCAACGGAAATTTACTATATATATAAAAGATTATGAAGATACTAGTGAAATTGAGATAATGTTAGATAGTGAAAATAAAATTCATGATTTTTTACATTTTTTAAAAATAAATAATATTAATATAAAAGATATGTATAAAGTTAAAATAGAACTTGAAGATATATTTACTAAAGTTATAAATAATAGGGAAAATAATATTTTAACTACTAAAAGCTCAAGTGATTAATTTTTTAATGGATGTATTAGTTTATTATATATTGTTTATGGGACTTTATATTTTTATTAAAACTAATATGAGTAAAATGCCGATGGAAGAAATCAACAGGATAATTACAGCACAATTAGTTGGATATATATGTTGGTTTTTCTTTTCATTTACGATTAGTTTTATGAACAATGGAATTTACAGAGAGTTATTAGAAGGAACATTTGAGCAGGTATGCATTAATCACCATAGTATATTGAAAATTTTCGTAATAAGATTAATTGTATATTCTATTAGAAATATTATGTTAATGTTACCTTTAGCTTTTCTTTTGGTAATATCTACTAAAGTTAAATTAAATATAACTGTACATACATTAATAATATTTTTAATTACGTTATTAGGAATGGCAGGTCTTTCCTTTATAATAGGAGGGGTAACCCTTGTATATAAAAATGTTGGTCAACTACCATTTATTATAAGTATAATTTTTTTGGGAACTAGTATAACGGATTTATCTATACTACCTCCTAAGTTGCAAAAAATAATATATTCATTTCCATTTGCCAAAAGTGTAGATGTTTTAAAGAATTTAGAATCTGGAAATCAGATCATTTTAAAAGATGAAATTATTTTTTTACTTATAAATTCTAGTATATACTTGATTATAGGAATTATATTTTTCAAAAAGAGTTTTAAGAAAGCATCTAATCAAGGTTCATTTTCCAGATTTTAAAAGGGACTATCTCAAAATAACTTAAAAGTTATTTTGAGATAGTTTTTTTATATCTTCATAAATTATATTTAACTTAAATTGCCAGAGATTTGATATTGGATTGTAACCATTTATACAGGTATAGATACTATAATATTATATGTTGAGATATTTAATCAAGAAATGTTGGAGGCATGAAATGAAAAGGAGAAGAGGAAGAAGGAGAAAACTTAGAGTAGTTAATAAAATAAGGTTTGCTTTTTCATTAACTTAATTATTGGAGTTATATTTATTTTAAATTTTTCTGTAAAGGCAATTTTCAACAAAGAAGGTAAAAATAAAGTTGTCCCAAAGGCAGAAAAATCAACTTGTTCTGTAAAAGATTCTGAAGTTAAAACAAAAAGTAAATCAGAAAAAGAAAAAAGCCCAAAAAGTAATGTAAAAGAAGTAGAAGAAACTCCTGTATTTAAAGAGGAAGAAGTCATTGAAAAGAAAGAAGACAATGGGAATAAAAGCTATAATTATAAAGAGATTTTTAAAGAGAGTCTATTTATAGGAGATTCAATTACTGATAGTTTATCTGCATATGAAGTATTGGATGAACGAAATGTTATTGCTAAACTAGGTCTTACAGCAGTAGGTGCTCAAAAGGAAGTTATTAATATTGGTGAAGGAAACTTTTCAAAGGTATATATATTATTCGGAATGAATGATATTCTCATGGGTATTAGCGATGAAAAGTTCACACAAAATTATATAGATTTAATACATATAATTCAGAAAAAGCTACCAAATGCTGACATATATGTCCAATCTATTCTTCCTGTTTCACCAAAGGTTCAAAATAAAAAACCTGCGTTGAATAATTTAAAAATAGAAGAGTTTAATTCTGCATTAATTAGAATATGTAAAGATGAAGGAATAAATTATATAAATCTAAGGCCTATATTAAAGGGAAAAGAAAATTTATTTGAACCAGATGGAATGCACCTTAAATATGCCTTTTATAAACAATGGTTAAATTATATTATAAATAACAATTCACAGCAATAAGGTTAATTAAAGGAGGAATTTTATATGAAGAAATTATTTGGAGGTAGAACTAAGAGTATTTTTATTATTGCTATTTTGATATTTGGTATATCAATTATTTCAACAGGTTGTTCTTCTAAGAAAGAAGTAAAAGAGATTTCCATTGATGATATAGTTGAGAAAATTAAAAATGAAGCAGATATGTCTAATTTAAAAGAAGGAGATAGTGATAAATTAAAAAAGCTTTATGATATTAGTGATGATGAAGTTGAAGAATTTTCATTACATATAGCTTCATCAAATATTAAGGCTAATGAGTTATTAATATTAAAGGTTAGGGATGAAAAAGATTTATCTAATATAGAGGATAAGATCAATAAAAGAATAGAAAATCAGTCTGAAAGTTTTAAAGACTATCTTCCAGACGAGTATTATTTAATAGAGAAGCATGTACTAAAGGCTAATAATAACTATATGCTGTTTGCAGTATCGAAAGATGGGGAAAAAATAGAAGGTATATTCAATGATGCATTTAAATAAACAATAAATACTCCTAAGGTGGTGGACAAGGTTTGGTTTTTAGCAGTTTAATATTTATTTTTGTATTTTTACCTTTAGTATTATCAGTATATTATATTAGTCCCAGAAAGATAAGAAACCTTGTCTTTTTCATAGCTAGTCTAATATTTTATGCTTGGGGAGAGCCGATATATATATCTATTATGCTTTTCTCTACAGTATTTGATTATTTTAATGGATTATTTATAGATAAGTATAGAGAAAATAAGAAAATTACAAAATTAGTTTTAGTTAATTCATTAGTTGTAAATTTAGGAATTCTTTGTTTCTTTAAATACTATGGATTCATAGTGAACAATATAAACAATTTTTTTAATATGAGTATAAAGGCCATAGAATTACCTCTTCCCTTGGGAATCTCTTTTTATACATTTCAAACCTTGTCATATACAATAGATGTATATTTAGGTAAAGTTAAGTCACAGAAAAATATTATTTCTTTCGGTACTTATATAGCCATGTTTCCTCAGTTAGTGGCAGGGCCAATAGTTAGATATAGTGATGTAGCCTTAGAGTTAGAAAATAGGCATGAAAGCTTCAATTTGTTTGGGGAAGGAGCAGAATTATTTATTATAGGACTATCTAAGAAAGTACTCCTTGCAAACAATATAGGAATACTTTGGGATAGTATAAAAGCTGCCCCTATAAGTGAGCTTTCAGTTTTTTCAGCGTGGCTGGGAATAATAGCTTTTACATTTCAGATATATTTTGATTTCAGTGGGTATTCTGATATGGCTATAGGACTAGGAAAAATGTTCGGATTTAATCTTATGAAAAACTTTGACTATCCCTATATTTCTAAAAGCGTAACCGAATTTTGGAGAAGGTGGCATATTTCTCTTGGTTCTTGGTTTAGGGAATATGTATATATACCTCTTGGTGGCAATAGAGAGGGGAGAGTAAAACAATATAGGAACTTATTTATAGTATGGTTTCTAACAGGACTTTGGCATGGAGCAAATTGGAACTTTATTTTGTGGGGATTATATTATTGTGGATTTTTGATCATAGAAAAAACTTTTTTACAAAAATGGTTAAAAGATAAACCAGTATTTATCAGCCATATATATACTATTTTAGTAATAATAGTAGGATGGGTATTTTTTGAATTTGAAGATATAGACAAAGGTATAAGCTTTATTAAAACTATGTTTGGGTTTGGTAATAACCTACTTTATGATGGTAAAGCTATTTACTATTTATATACCAATGCATTACTATTTATAGTATTAGCCATATGTTCTACACCAATTATTGGTTCGAGAATAAAAAGATTAAAAGATAGCTTAAAATTCAGAGGGAATATAATTATACCTATAATATTTATGGTGCTATTATTTATATGTACAGCTTATCTTGTAGATGAAAGTTATAATCCTTTTCTATATTTTAGGTTTTAAAGAGAAAGAGGTGTTATTTTGAAGGAAGATAATAATTCATATAAATACATTATTGGACTAATGCTATTAGGGTATATTGGTATCATGATATTTACTAATATAATAACTTCAGATAGGGTTTTTTCAGATATGGAAAATAGGAGACTTGAACAGGTGCCTAAATTTTCTTTTGAGAAACTTTCCAAAGGAGAATTTACATCAAATTTCGAAAAATATACTTCAGATCAGTTTCCTTTTAGAGATTTTTTTATAGGGATAAAGTCAAACTGTGAAAGAATTTTAGGTAAAAAAGAAAACAACGATGTATTTTTAGGAAAAGATGGATACTTAATGGAAAAGTTTAATAAACCAGATGATGAGAATCTAGAAAGTAAAATTGATACAATTAATTCTTTTTCTAGAAACAATCCTAATACCAATAAATATTTTATATTAGTCCCAAATTCAGTTAAAGTTTTAGAAGATAAACTTCCTGCTTTTGCACCTGTCGATGATGAACTTTTTTATATAGATAAGGTTAAAAGTAATCTTGATAAAGATATTAAAATTATAGATATATATGATGAGCTTCTTTCTAAGAAAGATGAGTATATATATTATAAAACAGATCATCATTGGACAAGTAAAGGGGCTTTTTATGCCTATAAAAGATTAGGTGAAAGTATGGGATTTTATCCTCATGGGAATGACTATTTCGATATAAAAGAGGTTACTGACAGTTTTTATGGATCTCTTTATTCAAAAGGTAGATTTAGAAATATAAAGGGTGATAGCATTGAACTATACATTCCTAAAAAAAGTGAAAATTGTACAGTAGAATACTATGATGAGAAAAAGACTTCCAATTCACTATATAATATGGAAAGTCTTAAGGAAAAGGATAAATATACTGTTTTTCTCAATGGAAATCATTCATTATTGAAGATAAATACTGATATTTCCAATAGTAAAAAATTATTAATTATAAAAGACTCCTATGCTAATAGCCTAGTCCCTTTTTTAACGGGGCACTATAATGAGATATACATGATAGATTTAAGATACTTTAATGAAGATTTAAGCAAGTTTATTAAAGAGAATAATATAGATGATACGTTAATTTTATATAATGTTAAAACATTTTTTGAAGATAACTCTATAGAAAAAATTTCATGGTAAAAAATGTACTGTAATTAAATCACAGTACATTTTTTTGTTTTTCTATAAGACATTAGGGTATAAATTACATTAAGATACAATATAAAGAAAATAGGAATAGAATCATAGGGGGTATAGAAAATGGATTATAGTATACTTGTAGGCGGTGAAGCAGGCCAGGGTATGGATACATTTGCTCATATTCTTGAAAGAACTTTAAAACGTCTAGGGTTCTATGTGTTTAAACATAATGATTATATGTCCAGAGTAAGAGGAGGACATAATTTTATGCAGGTTAGATTTTCAAATGTACCTATATATACATACAGTTCAAAGGTGGACATTGTATTTGCATTAAATGATGAAACAGTAGAACTGCATAAATCTAAGTTAAAGGATGAAGGGATAATAGTTTGTGACAATGATATTGGAAAAGATGAAGATGTGCTACATTTACCTTTAATAGATATATCAAAAGAAGTCAAAGATAGAAGGGTATATACTACTGCAGGTTTAGGAGCTATATTAAAATATTTTGGACTTCCAGTTGATAGGGCAGAATCTGTATTAAGAGATGAGTTTAAAGAAAGTGCAGCAGAAAGCAATATAAAGGCTTTAAAGAAAGGATATGAAGTAATAGAAAGCAAATATAATTTAGAACCATCTAAAGATGAAAATATAATAATAAATGGTAATCAAGCCGTAGGTTTAGGAGCTATAGCAGCAGGTTGTAAGTTTTATTGTGGATATCCTATGACGCCATCATCAGGAGTATTAGAATATATATCTTCTAAGTCTAGGGAAATGGAAATAATGGTTGATCAGGTTGAAGATGAAGTGGCAGCACTAAATATGGCATTAGGAGCTTCTTATGCTGGTGTAAGAGCCATGACGGGTTCTTCTGGTGGTGGATTTGCACTGATGGTAGAAGCACTAAGCCTTGCAGGAATAATAGAAACTCCAGTAGTTGTTATAAATGTACAAAGGCCAGGACCGGCTACAGGATTTCCAACTAGGACAGAGCAAGCAGATCTTAGATTTATGATTCATGCTGGCCATGGTGAATTTCCAAGAATGATTATAGCACTTAGAGATCCTGAAGATGCATTTTATCAAACAGCTAGAGCATTTAATTTAGCAGAAAAATATCAGATACCAGTACTTCTAATGAGCGATCAACATCTAGCAGACTATACAAGAACTATGAAACCTTTTGATTTTAGCAAAATAAATATAGAAAGACATATTTCTGGAGCCGAAGCAGTAACTGATGAAGAGTATAAAAGATATAAATATACAGGAAATGGCATTTCACCTAGATTGATACCTGGAAAAGTTCCGGGACAAGTAGTACTTGTAGACAGTGATGAACATGATGAGCGAGGAAATATAACAGAAAGTGCTGAAACAAGAATAAATATGGTAAACAAAAGATTAAAGAAATTTGAGGCATTGAAAGAAGAAGTTGAAGAGCCTTGGTTAATAGGAACAGAAGAACCAGAAAATCTTATTGTGTGCTGGGGTTCTACTTATGGTGCTGTAAGAGAAGCAGTAGAGAGATTAAATGGGGAAGGGGTATCTGTAGGAGCATTGGTATATGGAGATATATGGCCACTACCGACTAAGCGATTATTGGAAATGAATAAGTATGCAAAAAAAATTATAGACATAGAACAAAATGCCACAGGGCAACTTGATAGTCTCATAAGGGAAGAAGCACTTATAAAATGTAGCCATAAAGTACTGAAATATGATGGCCGACCATTTAGTGGAGACGAGATATATGAGAGGCTAAAGGGGGTTATAGATAATGAGTAAGCATGAATTTAAACTATATGAACCAGCATGGTGTCCTGGATGTGGGAATTTTGGTATAAGAACTGCATTAAAGCAAGCTTTAGAAGAATTAGGTTTAAAACCTCATGAAGTAGTTATATCTTCAGGAATAGGACAGGCAGCAAAAATGCCCCATTATATAAAAGTAAATGGATTTAATGGTCTTCATGGTAGAGCATTACCTCCAGCTATAGGCATAAAAATGTCAAATAAAGATTTAAAAGTAATTGTAGAATCAGGTGATGGGGATAGCTATGGTGAAGGTGGAAATCATTTTATTCATACAATAAGGCGTAATATAGATATAGCCCATTTTGTACATGATAACCAAATATATGGTTTAACTAAAGGTCAAGGCTCACCTACTACTGCAATGGGTCAAAAAACCACATTACAATTTGATGGAGTAAAAGTAGAGCAGTTAAATCCTCTGGCACTAGCTATGACTATGGGAGCAGGTTTTGTTGCAAGAGGATTTTCAGGAGATATTCCACATTTAGTTGAAATTATGAAAGAAGCAATAAACTATAAAGGGTATGCTTTAGTAGATATACTTCAACCTTGTGTAGTTTGGAATAAAGTAAATACCTTTGCTTGGTACAAAAAAAGGGTATATCATCTTCCTGAAGACTATGATTATACAAATAAAGAGGAAGCTTTTAAAAAGGCTATGGAATTTGGAGATAGAATACCTACAGGTATAATATATAAAGTAGACAAAGAAACTTATGATGATAAATTTGATTTTATAAAGAATGGAAAACCTCTTGTAGATAGAGAGCTTAATCCAATGGATGCAGAAAAATTACTTGAAGAGTTTGTATAAAAAATAGATATTTAAAAATGTACTGCCATTTAAATTGCAGTACATTTTTTATTGGGAATTATAATTTCATAAAATAAGAACAAATGAAGCAATATATTAGCAGGGTGATGATATGGGGAGCAAAAATTATAGATCATTAATTGTTAAAATTTCACTAATAATAATTAGCATATTATATGCATTGTTTATATATATAGATATTTTTGATGGCAAATTTACAATATCCTTAGACAGGATTAAATATATATGTATAGTACTATGTTTTTTAATATCTCTTCTTACAGGTAAAGATGCATTAAATAAAAGGGATTTATGTCTGCTCCAACTAGGATTGTTTTTCACTGTTATTGCAGATTTCTTTCTTATAATCCTTGTAAATAATGTTTTAGGAGTAGTGTCTTTTTGTTTTACTCAGATATTTTATTCTATTAGATATAGAAGTGGGGAGTTTAAACTGGTACTTAAAAATTCTATAATTATATTTTTATTAGTATCAATATTTTATTTAACAACAAATCATTTCATTGTAGATATGGATATTTTAATTGGTGTATCTTTATATTATTCAATATTTTTAATAAGCAATGTTGTGAAGTCAATAAAAATTTGTAAATATAATTTATATCCAAGCCCAAATAAGTACATGATAGCTATAGGAATGATACTATTCCTTTTATGTGATATAAATGTTGCCCTTCGCAGCATATCAGGAGATATATATTCTCTATGGAATATTGCAGATTTATATACCAATATATTTTCTTCACTAGTTTGGATTTTCTATATTCCGTCCCAAGTACTACTTTCATTAAGTGGATATAGATTTTAAGATTTTAATTTTGTTGGATAGCTGCAGATATTAACAAACAATAGTATAATATAATGTATTAGCGATATATGTCGTAATATAAGTTTATAGGAATGGAGATGAAAAAGATGTTTAAAAAAGATGAATTAGAATCAATTGTTTTAGATTATATGGAAGAGGAAAATATTCCAGGTTTAGCATTAGGATTGGTAAAGGATAGAAAGATATTATATACTAATGGATTTGGAGTAAAAAATATTAATAAAGATGAAAAAATTACTGAGGAAACTATTTTTCATATGGCATCAATTTCTAAAACTTTTGTTGCTACAGCAATTATGCAATTATATGAAAGAGGAAAACTAGATATTTATAAACCTGTTATAGATTATATACCATATTTTAAGCTTGCAGATAAACGCTATAAAGAGATAACTATTCAACAAATGTTAAGCCATTTATCTGGTATGCCAGATGTGGAAGATTATGAATGGGACAACCCACAGTATGATGACAATGCACTAGAAAGATATGTAAAAAGTCTTGATGATATAAAATTAATGTGGGAACCAGGAGAAAAATTTTCTTATAGTAATATAACATATGAAATTCTAGGAGATATTATATCAAAAGTTTCTGGAATGACTTTTGAAAAATATATGAAGGAAAATATACTAAACCCTTTGGAAATGAATAATAGTACTTATTTGAAACAAGATGTTCCAAAAGGTTCCCTTGTTAGTCCTCATATAAGAAATAAAAGTGGAGAAATAGAAGTAAGCAATATATTCCCTTATAATAGGATTCATGGACCTAGTTCTACACTTTATTCAAATGCACTTGAAATATGTAATTATATTATTGCATACATGAATAAGGGAAGATACAATGGAAAAGAAATTTTTAAAGAAGAGACATATTTGAAAATGATAAAACCATATAAAGAAATTGGACGAGGAAATAAAAAGATAGGACTAGGATGGTTTATAGAAAATAATGGTGAAGACAAGGATATAAAGATCATGCATAGTGGTGAAGATATAGGTTTTAGAAGCAATCTTATTATACAACCAGAGGCGGGGAAGGCTATTATCGTTATGTCTAATTATAGATGTAGAGGAATATCTGCTTTTTCTAAGACAATTTTAGATATTATTTAAATATAGCTGGAGGTTTTATATGGATACTGTAGGAATAATTGGGGCTATGGAGTTGGAAATTAAATTATTAAAAGAGAAAATGTATATAGAAAGGAAAGAAACTATAGCAGGTTTTAATTATTATATTGGTAGAATTGAAGAAAAAAATGTAATAGTGACTTGTTGTGGTGTGGGAAAGGTAAATGCAGCATCTTGTACACAAGCTTTAATAGACAATTTTAATGTAGATTGCATTGTAAATACAGGAATAGCTGGTGGATTATATAGTGAAGTAAAAATATGTGATGTAGTTATATCGAAGGATGTTACATATCATGACGTAGATAAAAGGCAGATGAAAAATTGTTTTCCATTTAAAGAATACTTTGAAGGAAATGAAAAATTAATTGAATTAGCAATAAAAGCGTGTAAACAGTATAAACACAATAATTATAAATACCATATAGGTAGGATTGTTAGTGGAGAAAGTTTTATATCAAATAGTGAAATGAAGAAAAGTATAATAGAAGAATACTCACCATATTGTGTTGAAATGGAAGGAGCAGCTATTGGACATGTATCTTATATAAATAATATACCTTTTGTTGTTATAAGATGTATATCTGATAATGCAGATGATGAAGCAAATATAAATTATAATGATTTTGAAAAGATTTCGGCAGAACATTCAGCTAATATAGTATTTAACATGATGAAAATAATTGATTAGCTATTTAATAAAAAAATATAATGGGAAATTTTCTGACCACAAAAAGCATCTATTTAAAATAGATGCTTTTTATTATTAGGATTTTAATGTAAATTTATTAATAACATGTTTCTTATATCATATATATGTTTTTATTGCCTAAAACTGAAAGGGTTAAAATAAAAATCATGGGAAAACTTTTAATGAAGATTAAATTTTAATTAAACTAAGTATTATTTCATGGAGGTAGATATGAAGAATAAATCTAAATTAAAGGTTTTTCTAACTTTCTTTCTAATAGTTTTTATGGTAGTTAATTTTATAGGCTTCTCCATAGGTAATTTTTGCCATAAGCAAATGTGTCTTAGACGAGGAGTAGACAATGATACTGCTCGCACAGTATCAAAAATTTTGGGAGGAAATAAAAAGTATGATGAAGAGAGTGTTAGCATAAAAACAACACAAGGATATAAATTAAGTGGGACATATATAAAAAATCCAAAGGAAACTAAAGATACTATGATATTGGTACATGGTCTTGCTAGGACAAGAAAAAGCATGCTTTCTACTGCAAGGCTATACTTAGATAAAGGGTTTAATGTATTGGTATATGATTCAAGAAACAATGGTGAAAGTGAAGGAAAAGATACAACATATGGACATTTTGAAAGATATGATTTAGATGATTGGGTACATTATATTTCGAAGAAAAACCCTGGAGGTAATATAGGAGTACATGGTAGGTCTATGGGAGCAGCAACTGCTCTTATGCATTCAGAACTCAATGAAAAGCATAGGAAAGTAAAATTTTATATTTCAGATTGTTCTTATTCTGACTTGAAAGATGAATTTCTGTATGTTGGAGAAAAGGGAAAATTATCTATACCTTTGGAAGCTATAGCATTTTGTGCAAGCACAGTTACAAAATTGAAATCTAATTTTAAATATAGCGATGTTTCACCTAAAAAATCAGTTCAAAATGTAAGTACACCAATAATGTTTATTCACGGTGCACAAGATGAACTTGTACCAGTTTCTATGTGTAAGGAGTTATTTGATTCAAAGAATAAGGGTTTAAAAGAAATATATATAGCAGAAAATGCAGGTCATGGTGAAAGCTTTAAAAATAATAGAGAAGAATATAAAGAAAGGGTATATGAATTTGTAGATGCTGTTTTAAGTAAAAATGGAAAATAAAATTCCTGTGGAAATAACACAGGAATTTTATTTTTTATATAACTAAAAAGTAAATCCCAATTATCATTAGTATATTTTCTATCCTTTTTAATAATATTAGTTTAATCATAAAAATAAATATTACTTCATTGCAAATATTGGAAATTTTTTATACAATGAAATAAAAGAAGACCGTCTAATTAGGAGTGTGAAAGCAATATGATATATGTGATAAACAATAATAATGATCCTTTTTTCAATCATGCTGTAGAAGAGTATTTAATGAATAACTTCGATGAAGAAATATTTATGCTATGGATAAATAAGCCCTCAATATTAATAGGAAGGAATCAGAATACCATATCAGAAATAAATATAGATTATATAGAAGAAAATGGGATTATAGTGGTTAGAAGGCTTTCTGGTGGAGGAGCGGTTTACAATGATTTGGGGAATATAAATTTTACCTTTATTACCTATAGGGATAATTCAAAGCCACAAGTAAAAAATGGATTTGAGAAATTTGCATTACCTGTAGTAAATGCACTTAAATCTTTAGGTATTAATGCCGAATTTACGGGCAGAAATGATATAACGATAGATGGAAAGAAGTTTTCTGGCAATGCTCAACATTTTGGAAAAGACAAGCTTCTTCACCATGGGACTCTCTTGTATGATTGTGATATGTCAAAGCTATCTTTAGCATTAAAAAGTAAGCCAATAAAATTTGTAGATAAATCTGTAAAATCAACAAGTGCAAGAGTTACAAATATTTATCCTTATATGAAGGAAAAGATGAGCTTACATAGCTTTAAAGATTATTTACAAGAATACATAATTAAAACTTATAATATAAAGAACATATATGAATTCAATGAAGAAGATCTATATGAAATAGATAAAATAGTCAAAAATAGATTTTCTACATGGGAGTGGAACTATGGAAGGAGTCCAGATTATAAATACAAAAATTTTGTGAAATATCCAAGTGGAGTAATAGAATATTATCTAGGGGTTGAAAATGGAGAAATAAAAAGTATTTCCATATATGGTGATTACTTTGGAGAAAAAAATATACAAGATGTAGAAAAAGCATTAATAGGAGTAAGGCATAATAGAAAAGAGATAGAACTTGTTTTAAACAAAATAAATTTAGACCAATATATCCATGGAATAACAATAAATGAATTTATTGATGGACTAATGGATATAGGGTCAAATATGGAGGGAGATTAATGGCTTTAAGAAAACCAGAGTGGATTAGAGTTAAAATGCAAGGGGGAACTCAACAAAACAAAGTAAACTCTTTGATGTCAAACCTTTCTCTAAATACAGTGTGTGATGAGGCAAATTGTCCCAATAGAATGGAATGCTATACTCGAGGAACTGCTACATTTATGATACTAGGTAAAAATTGTACAAGAAACTGTACTTTTTGTAATGTAACCAGAGAAAAACCAGAAAAGGTAGACCCAGATGAACCAGAAAATGTAGCTAAGGCTATATCAAAACTTGGACTAAAACATGCTGTTATTACATCAGTTACAAGGGATGATTTGGAAGACCAGGGAGCTAATCAATTTGTAAGAGTTGTAGAAGAAATAAGAAAGGCTACTCCAAAGGTAACTATAGAATTGCTTATACCAGATATGCAAGGCGATAAAGATTTAATAGATATTATAATAGATTCAGAGCCCAATATTCTAAATCATAATATAGAAACAGTACCGGAATTATATGATAAAGTCAGACCTATGGCAAATTTTGAAAGATCAATAGAGTTACTTGATTATGTAAAGAAAACAAAACCAGATATGAGAACTAAATCTGGAATTATGCTAGGACTGGGGGAAACAGAGGAGCAGGTTTTAGAGGTATTTAAAAGATTACGTGAAGTTGATTGTGATATGTTAACATTAGGGCAATATTTGCAACCTACAGCTAAACATATTCCTGTAGTAGAGTATATTACCCCAGACCAATTCAATGAATATAAGGAAATTGCACTATCTATGGGATTCAAACGAGTAGCATCTGCACCTCTTGTTAGAAGTTCGTATTATGCTGAAGATTTTTAAGATGCATATTTAATGATAATATATGGATGTGAGGTTCCTAGGAATCTCACTTATAAACAAAATATCTTGAAAAATGTCGAATTTTCTGGTATATTCATTATATAAAAACAGAATATTGCTCTCATATAATCCTGATAATATGGTTCAGGAGTCTCTACAGAATAACCAATAATTATTCTACTATGGGTTAGGATAAACAGCTAATGATTAAAAGGTATTATATTAATTTTAATCCTTATTTACATTTTAAAGAAACTGGAATTCTCTCCTATAGAGGGTTCCAGTTTCTTGTTATGTATTTCTTTATGTGGGAGCAACACAAAGGAGAGACATAAATGGAATATTTAAAAGACGTACTTGCAGCATTGAGTGTTATTCTTAATGGATTACCTCAAGGACTTTTAGCATTGTCATTTGGATTTGCATCAGTACCAACTGCTTTAGCATTTATTGTTGGTGCAATAGGATGTCTAATATTTGGTGTGGTAGCACCAGTTTCATTTCAGGCAGAAACTATTACATTAGCAGGAACAATGGGTAAAAACATGAAAGAACGAATATCTATGGTTATTTTAGGTGCTATAGGTATGACTATCATAGGTGCATTTGGTTTACTTGAAAGAATTGTAAACTTTATTGGGCCTGCAATTACTAGTGGAATGATGGCAGGAGTAGGTATTATGCTAACACGTGTTGCTGTTGACATGGCAAGAAAAAATAAGATAGTTGGGTTTAGCTCTATTGGTATTAGCTTCGTTGTTTATATGCTTACAAAAGATTTAGTATATACCATTGCTATTTCTGTAATTGTATCAAGTATTATTGCACTAATATTAAAGCAAGAATCCGATATTATTATTTCTGAAAGGGAAAAATTCGTTTTTCAAAAGCCTATTATAAATATTGATGTTATTCGTGGTGCTTTGGCCATGATATGTTTAAATATAGGTGCTAATATTGCATTTGGAAAGATCACTGGTAATATTGCCAATACCAATGTCAATATAGATCATTTATCAATTGTCAGTAGTTTGGCAGATTTAGCATCAGCAATGTTTGGAGGCGGTCCTGTTGAATCTATTATTTCTGCAACAGGAGGTGCACCACATCCTTTAATGTCTGGTGTTTTAATGATGGTTTTAATGGCAATTATTTTATTTGCAGGTTTATTGCCTAAGATGGGAAAATATATACCTAGTGAATCAATTGCTGGATTTTTATTTGTGCTAGGAGCTATTGTAACTGTACCAGTTAATGCTGTGTCTGCGTTAACTGTTACTGGAATTCCAGGAGGACCCATTGTCGGAGGAATAACTATGACTGTAACAGCAATTACTGATCCATTTTTAGGTATGGTATCAGGTATTATTTTTAAAGTTTTTGCTAGTATATTAGGAATGTAATGTATGAGGAGGATGAAAAATGGAAAAAACATATTCTATTGAAATAGCTGGAGTAACAAGGGAACTACCTATTGTACAGATTAATGACAATCTTTCTATTGCTAGTTTTGTAATATTAGGAGATACTGAACTGGTTTCTGTAGCAGCTCCTGAAATAGTAAAAAAATTACCTCATGTAGATGTACTATTAACTGCAGAGGCAAAAGGAATTCCTTTAGTATTTGAGATGTCTAAGTTGTTAGATATGGAAAGATATATTGTGGCTAGAAAGAGCATAAAACCTTATATGAATTCACCTATTATTGATGAAGTTGTATCCATAACTACCCAGGACAAGCAACTATTGTGTTTAGATGAGAAAGATGCTGAATATATAAGGGGGAAAAGGGTAGCTATTATTGACGATGTTATAAGTACTGGAGACTCTATACGAGCTATGGAAAGACTTGTAGAATCGGCAGGAGGTATTGTTGAAGCTAAAGCAGCTATATTGGCAGAAGGAGATGCAGCCAATAGAAAAGATATTATATTTTTAGGGTATCTTCCGATTTTTGAGAAAGAATAAATCATAGTAAATAGTTATAAAAAATAAGTTGGCGAAATAGAAACGCCAACTTATTTTTATACATTAAACCTAAACAATACTACATCCCCATCTTGCATTATATAATCTTTTCCTTCTAGACGGATAAGTCCCTTTTCTTTTGCTTGAGTATGTCCACCGCATTCTAATAAATCTCTATAGTTTACTACTTCTGCTCTTATAAAACCTCTTTCCATATCTGTATGGATTTTTCCAGCAGCTTGTGGGGCTTTTGTTCCTTTTTTTATAGTCCAAGCCCTTACTTCTTGTGGACCAGCGGTTAAGAAGCTCATAAGGCCTAATAGATCATAACTAGCCCTTATAAGTTTATCAAGTCCAGATTCTTTAAGACCTAGTTCGTCTAAAAATATTTCTCTTTCTTCTCCTTCAAGTTGAGCAATTTCAGCTTCTATTTTAGCTGATATGACTATAGTTTTAGAGTTTTCTTGTTTTGCATACTCTTCTACTTTGGCTACATGTGGATTATTTTCATATCCATCTATATGATCTTCCTCTGAAACATTACATACATACAGTACAGGCTTTAATGAAAGTAAGCTTAAACTCTTTATTAGACTAAGCTCTTCTTCTGTATAGTCTAAACTTCTAGGAGATTTTCCTTCTTCTATACTTTCTTTGATTCTAGTTAAAAGTTCATATTCTTTCTTGTAGCTTTTATCTCCTTTCATTTCTTTTTCTACTTTAGCAAGTCTTCTATCTATGACTTCTAAATCAGAGAGCATAAGCTCTAAATTTATAATTTCAATATCATTAACAGGGTCTATTCTTCCTTCTACATGGGTAACATTCTCATCTTCAAAGCATCTAACTACTTGAATTATAGATTCTACTTCACGAATATGTGAAAGAAATTTATTTCCTAAACCTTCTCCATCACTAGCACCTTTTACTAATCCAGCAATATCAAAAAATTCAATAGTAGCTGGAGTTAATTTTTCAGGATTAATAAGTTCAGCTAATTGATTTAATCTTTCATCTGGCACAGGAACGATGCCTACATTTGGCTCTATGGTACAAAATGGATAGTTTTCTGCATCTGCTTTTGCAGCTGTTAATGCATTAAAAAGAGTACTTTTACCTACATTTGGTAGTCCTACTATTCCTAATTTCATTTCAATCTTCCTTTCGACCTTAAGTTATTGTGTCATAAGACATTATATATTATGCTTTTTATTTATTCAATACAGAGCTAAAATGAATTTGTATTTTACATAGATTTTACTTTCTCTTAACTTGGACTTAACTATATTTAATTATTATTGAATTGTAAAAAGAAAAGAGAGGAGAATGTAAATGAAAATTGCTAGTTTTAAAAGAATAGTTTTAATTCTATCTTTAGTATTAATAGTTTCTGTAGTAGTAGCTGGTTGTACAAAAGGATCAAAAGAAGCTAAAGGAACTGATTCAAAACTAGAAGGAACAATAAATATTGTAGGCTCTACCTCTGTAACACCACTAGCAGAAGATTTAGGACAAGAATTTAGTAATAAAAATCCAGAAATTAAAGTAGATGTTCAAGGAGTTGGTTCTACAGCAGGAATTAAAGCTACAATTGATAAAACAGCAGATATTGGTATAAGTTCGAGGGATTTAAAAGATGAAGAAAAAGAATATAAAATGAATGAATATATAATTGCTTATGATGGTATTGTTGTAGCAGTACATCCTGAAAATAGTGTAGAAGATTTAGACATGAATACTATAAATAAAATATTTACTGGAGAAATAAAGAATTGGAAAGAAGTTGGAGGAGAAGATGAGGAAATTTTAATAATTTCAAGAGAAGAAGGCTCAGGAACAAGGGGAGCTTTTGAGGAAATACTAGACCTTGATTCAGTTAGAGAAGATGCCCTTATAGCTGAAGGAAATGGAGCGGTTAAAGCTAACATAGCAAGTAAGAAGAATTCAATAGGCTATATATCCTTATCTTATTTAGATGATTCAATAAGTGGACTTAAAATAGATGGTGTAGAAGGAACATCAGAAAATATTAAATCTGGAAAATATAAAATTTCAAGACCATTTCTAATGATTACAAATGGTGAAGAAGATCCTTTAGTTAAAGAATTCTTAGATTTCGTATTAAGTAAAGAAGGACAGAAAATAGTAGGCAAAAAACAAATTACTGTAAAATAATAGTTAGAGTGTAGAGATGAGGGAGTGGGACAAATCCTAATGGATTACATCCCTGTCTCTCTAACTTATAAAAGAGGTGTAAATATATGAAGAAAAGCAATTGGCAGGAGAAATTAAATGAAAAGCTATATTTAATAAGTGCCCTAATTTCTATTGCTTTAATTTTTAGTATTACTTTGTTCATATTTATAAAAGGGGTTCCAGCAATAAAGGAAATTGGAATTAAAAATTTCATATTAGGAACCAATTGGAAGCCAGGAGATGGTCAATATGGCATTTTACCTATGATTGTAGGTTCTATCTATGTTACTATAGGAGCTTGTTTAGTAGGAGTGCCTATTGGACTATTTACAGCTATATATCTAAGTGAAATGGCTAATAAAAAAACAGCAGATTTTTTAAGAAAAGTTGTAGAACTTTTAGCAGGCATACCTTCTGTAGTTTTTGGCTTTTTCGGCCTTGTTAGTATAGTTCCTCTTATTGATAAGTTTTTTGGTGGTGGAGGGAATAGTCTCTTTGCTTCTTCAATAATACTTGGAATAATGATTTTGCCAACTATTATAAGTATTTCAGAAGCTTCTATAAGGGCTGTTCCAAAGGAATATAAGGAAGGTTCACTAGCTTTAGGCTCAACCCATATAGATAGTATTTTTAAAGTAATGCTACCATCTGCTAAATCTGGTATATTGGCTTCTATTGTATTGGCTCTTGGTAGAGCTATAGGGGAAACTATGGCTGTTATATTGGTATCAGGCAATACTCCACTAATTCCCCATTCCATTTTTGATAGGGTGAGAACATTGACTTCCAATATAGCAATAGAGATGGGATATGCATATGGACTCCATCAAGGTGCACTTTTTGCAACAGGGGTTATTCTATTTGTATTCATAATGATTATTAATGGGCTATTCTTAGTATTTAATAGAAAAGCAGGTGAACTAAATGACTGATAAAAGTTTACAGATGGATAGTCAAATTAATGTTAAAAAAGTAAAGGAAAAGCTGATTAAGGGAATTATATATTTTTCTGTATTTTTAACTTTTGGGATAGTTTTATGGATACTTCTTCATGTGGTGTTTAATGGGGTTATAAAGATTGGTAATATTGATAATATTGGAGATGAAAGTATTCTACCTATGATCATGAACACCTTTTATATTGTATTGTTAGCAGTATCTATTTCTACTCCTATAGGTATTTGGACAGCTATTTATTTAAATGAATATGCTAGAGACAATAAACTAGTGCATTTAATACGATTTGCTATCCAAAGCTTAGCAGGAATACCTTCTATAATATTTGGTCTTTTTGGAATGATTGTATTTGTTGTAGGTTTAAATTTTAAATGGTCAATACTTTCTGGAGCTTTAACACTGAGCATTATGATTCTTCCTATAATAATTAAAACTACAGAGGAAGCTTTAAAATCTGTCCCCCTATCTATTAGAGAAGGAAGTTTGGCACTAGGAGCTTCAAAGGTTAAAACTATAAAAGCTGTAGTAATTCCTAGTGCTCTTCCTGGAATAATTATTTCAGTTATTTTAAGCATTGGTAGAATAGTAGGGGAAACAGCAGCAGTTTATTTAACAGCAGGAATGGTACCGAGAGCAGCTGTTAGTCCATTAGATTCAGGTAGAACTTTATCTGTACATTTATATCTTCTGGCAAAAGAAGGTATATCCTTTGAAAGAGCTTATTTTACGGCTACTATTTTAGTTTTATTTGTTCTCTGTATAAATTTGATTTCAAATAGATTGGCTAAAAAGTTTAGTGAAAAATTAAAAGCAGATTAAGGGGTGAATGTATAGTGAATGAAAAGATAGCTGTTAATAATTTAAATCTTTATTATGGAAATATGAAAGTATTAAACAATATAGATGTTTCTTTTGAAGAAAATAGTATAACTGCTTTAATAGGTCCTTCTGGATGTGGAAAGACAAGTTTTTTAAGAACTTTAAATAGATTAAATGATATGGTATCAAATGTGAAGGTAGAAGGGAATATAATGTTAGATGGTGAGGATATATATGAAAAAATGGATCCTACAATTCTTAGAAAAAAAGTGGGAATGGTATTTCAAAAGCCAAATCCTTTTCCAATGAGTATATATGATAATGTAGCCTATGGACCTAAGGTGCATGGGATAAAGAAAAAAAGTGAATTAAATAGAATAGTTGAAAGGAGTTTAAGATTAGCATTTCTGTGGGATGAAGTAAAGGATAGATTAAATAAGTCTGCCCTCAGTCTTTCAGGAGGGCAACAACAAAGACTTTGTATAGCTAGAGCATTGGCAGTTGAACCAGAGATAATACTGATGGATGAGCCTACTTCTGCACTAGATCCAATTGCTACAGCAAAGATTGAAGAGCTAATAACTACTTTAAAAGAAAATTATACAGTTATAATAGTTACCCATTCTATGCAACAGGCAGCTAGGATTTCAGATTATACTGCATTTTTCCTTTTAGGTAAACTTGTTGAACATAGAGAAACTAGATATATGTTTGAATCTCCTAAAGATGATAGAACAAAAGATTATATCATGGGCATGTTTGGTTAATATTTTCCAAACATGCTTTTATTTTAATATTTTTTATTTTAAATGGAATAATAAATTCTAAAGGAGGTTTATACATATGGGAAAGACAAATAAAAAACTATTATTTTTGCTCATTTCAATGATGATTATATCTATAATTATTTCTGGGTGTAAAAAAGGTGATGTAGAAAAGGTAGAAGAAGAGATGGAAGAAGATATAGAACAAAAAGATGTAAGTGCAGATGTAGGAGCAAAAAAGACCAATGAACTGGTAGATAGGGGAGAAAAAATTGCTGATAACCTAGTAGAATTAATAGGAGTAGAAGGTGCAACAGCAATAATATATGACAATGAAGCTATAGTAGCTGTTGAGATAGCAGAAGAAGTAGAACTAGATGAAAATATGATTAATATGATAAAAAATACTGCCATAGAAAGCGATGGACAGATAAAAGAGGCTAAAGTAATTGCAGATAAAAAAACATTTGATATAATAGATGATATAGCTCAGGCTCTTATCAAAGGAGATAGTATCGATAAGTATAAAAAAGAGATAGATAATATAATGAAAAAAACAAAATAATTTAAAAATGTAGATAAAACCTGGTCTTAAGACTAGGTTTTTTCATATAATAGTTATTAACTTATATTTTTTTATTTAAATATGGGTATTATAAAAACAAATAGATTTAAGGAGGTAGAAACGTGGCAACATTTAATGAAATATTAAACATAGGTAATGGAATAAATTTAAATTTAATAAAGACAGATAAGTTTAAATCTAATTTAATAAGTTTATACATGGAAATGCCTTTAAATAGAGACATGGTTACTAAAAATGCTCTAATTCCATTAGTTTTAAAAAGAGGTACTAACAAATACAATACTACTTTAGAGGTTGAGAGAAGCCTTGAAGAGCTTTATGGAGGACAACTAAGCTTAAATATTAATAAAAAAGGTGAAAGACATGTTTTAAGATTTACAATAGAAAGTCCAAAAGGTATCTATGTAGACGATGAAGAGTATTTTTATGACGTAATTAGTTTTTTAAAAGAAATAGTATACAATCCCTATGTAGAGGACGGAGGTTTTAAGAAAGAATATGTAGATCAAGAGAAAGAAAACTTAAAGAGAATAATAGAAGGAAAGATAAATGATAAAAGATCCTATGCTATAACTAGATGTATAGAAGAAATGTGTAAAAATGAAAAATACAGTATTTATGAATATGGTTATGTAGAAGATTTAGATTCTATTGATAATAAAAATCTATATGAGCATTATAAATCTATATTAGAAAATAGCCCTATAGAGATATTTTATATTGGCAATTATGATAATAAGATGATAGACCATATAAAAAATACATTTAAAATGGATAGGGGAAATATAATAAAAGTTCCTAGAGAAAAAATTACAGATGCAGTGCAGACAAAAAACATGGTTTATGAAGATATGCAAATAAACCAAGGGAAATTAGTAATAGGTTATAGAACTGGTATACCTTATGAAGATAATCTTTATAATGCACTATTAGTTTCTAGTGAAATATTAGGTGGAGGGCCAAATTCAAAATTATTTAGAACTGTTAGAGAAAAAGAAAGTCTTGCATATTATATAAATTCTAAAATTTACAAATATAAATCTATAATGCTCATAGATGCTGGTATTGATTTTGATAAATTTGAAAAAACATTGGAAATAACTAGAGAGCAAATAGATGAATTGAAAGAAGGGATTTTCAGTGATGAAGATATAGAAATTGCTAAAAAAGCTATAGTTACATCTTTAAAATCTGTAACAGATAGCAATTATCTAATATCTGAATTCTTTTTAAGTCAAGTATTGTCTAATGATAATAGGTCTGTTGCTGAAATGATAGAAGATATTTTAAATGTGAGCAGGGAAGAGATAATAGAAGCTTCTAATAAAATAAATGTAGATACTATTTATTTTTTAAAAAATGAAAATCTGTAGTTCAGGAGGGTGGATTACTTTGGACAAAAATATATTTAAAAACAATAAGATAAATGAAGAATTATTTTTTTATGAATCTGAAAGTGGACTTAAAATTTATTTAATGCCTAAAAGTGGTTATATGAAAAAATATGCAGTATTTGCAACTCGATATGGCTCTAATGACAATAAATTTATTCCTATAGGAGAGAAAGAGGCAATAGAAGTCCCAGAGGGGATTGCTCATTTCTTAGAACATAAATTATTTGAAGAACCAGATGAAAATATATTTGATAAGTTTTCAGAATCTGGTGCTAGTGTAAATGCATATACTAATTTTGATCAAACAGCCTATCTTTTTTCTTGTACTGATAATTTTTATGAAAATCTAGAACTTTTAATTAAATTTGTTCAAAATCCCTATTTTACTGATGAAAATGTAGAGAAGGAAAAAGGGATAATAGCTCAAGAAATAAAAATGTACCAGGACAATCCAGGATGGAAAGTATTTTTCAATTGTTTAACAGGAATGTATCATAATCATCCTGTTAAAACAGATATAGCAGGTACTGTAGAGAGTATTCAAAAAATTGATAAGGAAACTCTATATACTTGTTACAATACTTTCTATCACCCTAAGAATATGGTGTTATTTTTAGTAGGAGATATTTCCTTTGATGAGGTCATAAAAGTAGTAAATAATTCTGAGAAAAAAAATATAAAACCTGGGGTAGATAGTATAATTCGTATATATCCTGAAGAACCAAAAGAGATCAAAGAAAAGTATATTGAGGAAAAGTTAGTTACTTCAATTCCTATATTTACTATAGGTTTTAAAGATGATGAATTGGGACTGGAAGGCAAGGAATTGGTTAAAAGAGAAATAGTTACAAATATATTATTAGAAATGTTATTTGGGAAAAGTTCTGAATTTTATCAAGAACTCTATAGTGAAGGTCTTATAGATGCTAGTTTTGGTGGACAGTATGTAGGGCATAAAAACTACGGGCATTCTATTGTAGTAGGCCAATCTTATAAGCCAGAAGTTGTACTTGAAAGAATAAATACTTATTTAGAAGAAATAAGGAATGAAGGGTTAAATGAAGAAGATTTTGAAAGGATTAAAAAGAAGGACATTGGGTCCAATATTATGGGATTCAATTCAGTAGAGTTTATTGCTAATAATTTTATAAATTATTTATTTCTAGATTTTTCATTTCTAGATTATTTAGATGTATACAAATCTATTTCTTTTGAAGATGCATTAAATAGATTTAATAAGCATTATAGAAAAGATAACTATACTTTATCTGTAATTAATCCAGTTTAAATACTTTTAAATATCCCTATTTTATGTTATATTTAAAAGATATACAAATAGAAAGGGGGAGAAAATATGGACCCTGTAGCCTTTGAACTCTTCGGAATAGAGGTAATGTGGTATGGAATACTTATTTCTTCTGGCATTATAATAGGTGCAATACTTGCATTTAGAGAAGCACGAAGAATAAATTTTGATGAGGAGACATTAATAGACTTGCTACTATATGCTATTCCTCTTTCCATAGTAGGAGCAAGAATTTATTATGTAGCTTTTAGTTGGGATTATTATAGTGAAAATTTAAAAGAGATATTTCATATAAGAGGTGGAGGATTAGCTATACATGGAGCTATAGCTGCTGCAGTGATAGTGGCAGTTATATTTTGTAAAAGAAGAAAGGTTAATTTTTGGAAGGTTGTAGATATATGTGCACCAAGCATTATCTTAGGTCAAGCCATTGGTAGATGGGGAAATTATATAAACCAAGAAGCTCATGGAGGTCCTACAGATTTACCATGGGGTATTATAGTTGATGGTGTAAAAGTTCATCCTACATTTTTATATGAATCTTTGTGGAACTTTGCAGTTTTTTTCTATTTAATCTGGTATAGAAAAAACAAGCAAAAGGTAACGGGAGAGACATTTTTGTTATATTTAATACTTTATTCAGTTGGAAGATTTTTTATTGAAGGACTTAGAACTGATAGCTTAATGTTAGGTCCAATTAGAGTAGCTCAACTTGTAAGTATGGCACTAATAGGAATTTCAATAGTCATTTTTTCCTATAGGAGGAAAAAGATAAATAGGATTTAAAGGAGCAGAAAGTATGCTGCTTCTTTTTTAATGTCTAAAAACATGTAAAATTGTAGTTATTACCCAGTTTTTGCGTTGCTTTTATAATAGAACTAAAATAGTAACAGTAAACTATTTAGGTTTAGATAAAAATAGTCTGAAAGTCCTAATAAATATTTGGACTTTTTTTATTTTTTTTGAAGGATTTCACGAATACTTATAGAAATAATAGAGTGTGGAGTAAAGTGGTGAGAAGTGGGAGGTAGTGTAAACACTTTTTTGGGGTGAATAAAATGTTTATTGGAGAATATCAACACAATGTAGACAATAAAGGAAGACTTATTGTTCCATCCAAACTTAGAGAAGGTCTAGGAGAGAACTTCATTATGACTAAAGGATTGGATAACTGTCTATTTGTGTATCCAAAATCTGAATGGCATATATTAGAAGAAAAATTGAAATCACTACCTTTAACTAGTAGAGATGCCAGAGCTTTTGTAAGATTTTTCTTTTCAGGTGCCACTGAATGTGAATTAGATAAGCAAGGAAGGATTCTTATTCCAGCAAATTTAAGAAATCATTCAAAATTGGAGAGAGAAGCGGTGATAATAGGAGTTGGGATAAGGGTTGAAATTTGGAGTAAGGAAGAATGGGATATATACAATGAGGATGACAGCCTAAGTTATGAAAATATTGCAGAAAAGATGGCTGAATTAGGAATATAAGAAAATAAAAATGGGAGCTGATATATTGAAATTTAAACATGTTCCTGTAATGCTTAATGAAGTATTAGAGGGACTTAATATAAAAGAAGATGGAATATATGTAGATGGCACTTTAGGAGGAGCAGGCCATTCAACTGAAATTGTAAAAAGACTTAGCACTGGAAAGTTAATAGGGATAGATCAAGATGAAAATGCAATTAAAAAGTCTAAGGAGGTTTTAGCTGATTATAGTGATAGAACTATTATTGTAAAGGAGAATTTTAAGAACATAAAAAATGTATTAAATACACTTGGGATAAATAAAGTTGATGGAATACTTTTAGATTTAGGTGTTTCTTCACACCAATTAGATGAGGAAGAAAGAGGATTTTCTTATAACAAAGATGCTCCTTTGGATATGAGAATGGATAGAGGCAATGCTTTTTCAGCTTGGGATGTAGTTAACAAATACAGTGAAAAAGAATTGGAAAAAATCATTTGGGATTTTGGAGAAGAAAAATGGGCAAAAAGAATAGCTAAATTTATAGTAGAAGAACGCAGGGAAGCCCCAATAGATACTACATTTGAATTAGTATCTGTAATAAAAAAAGCTATACCAAAGAAGGTTAGAAGTCAAGGCGGGCATCCTGCAAGGAAGACTTTTCAAGCTATTCGTATAGAGGTGAATCAAGAGTTAGATATATTGAAAAACAGTATCTTGAATGCAAATGAAGTCTTAAATGAAAGTGGAAGGTTATGTATTATTACTTTTCATTCGTTAGAAGACAGGATAGTTAAAGATACTTTCAAGTATTTAAATAAAGACTGTATTTGTCCACCAGAGTTTCCGGTATGTACTTGCAATAAGAAAAGGGAACTTAAGATTTTAACAAGGAAACCAATTATACCTAGTGAAGAAGAAATAGAAACTAATCCAAGATCCAGAAGTGCTAAACTTCGAATAGGAGAGAAAGTTTAGTGTTCTAATTTTAGGGAGGTGTGAATAAATTTGTTAGTAGCTAAACGGGAAGAAAACCATTATTATGAAGAAAGAAACAAAAAAAGGAAGAAAATAAAGAAAAACAGTAAAAATAAATCTAATGAGAAATTGAAATTTTTAATGGGTGCAACTATAATATTACTAGCTTGTTTATTTGTTTTATTAAGATACACTCATATCACCCAAATGAGGCTGGAAAATTCAAAGTTGGAAAGCCAAAAAGTTGAATTGAAAAAAGAGAAACAAGATTTAATGGCTGAACTCGATAGGGTTAAAAGTGATGCTAAAATAGAAGAAGATGCAAAGGTAAAACTTGGTATGGACTATCCTTCGGAGGAACAAATAGTCTATATATCTATTGATGATAAAGCTAATGATGAAGATAAATTATTAGGAGAATCAAAATCAAAAGAAGATTTTTTTATAGTTGGTTATTTTAAAAATGTGATGAATATGATATTAAAATAATATTATGGAGGGTTGGGCTAATGCCAGCACCTAGCAACAAAACAAAAAAACGATTAGTATTTATATTTTTTTCTGTATCATTTATTGTCTTTTTACTAATATTAAGATTAGGGTACTTACAAATTGTAAAAGGTGAGGAACTAAAAAAAGGTGCTCTTGAGCAATGGACTAAAGGTATCGAGATAAAGCCTAAAAGAGGAGTAATATACGATAGGAATGGAAAAAAATTGGCTATGAGTGTAAGTTCTTACACTGTATGGAGTAGTCCGGCTGATATTGATAAACCTAAAGAAACTGCTAAGATAGTAGCAGAGATATTAAAAATGGATGAAAAGGAAGTCTATGAAAAAATAACTAAGAACCAAAGAGTAGAAAAACTTAAACAGTGGATAACTAAGGAAGAAGCTGTAGAACTTAGGAAGGCAAATTTACCAGGGATTGAAATTATTGATGATAATAAAAGACATTATCCTTATGGCAGTTTTGCAAGCCATATAATAGGTTTTACAGATATTGATAATAACGGATTATATGGTATTGAAAAAGTTTATGATAAATATCTTAATGGAAGACCAGGTAAATGGATAAAAACTACAGATGCGAAAGGTAGACAACTTCCTTATGGAAGTGAGAAACTATATGAAGCGGAGGATGGTCTTAGTGTTGTATTGACTATGGATGAAACTATACAGCATTTCGCAGAAAAAGCAGCTTTAGAAGCCCTTATAAAAAACAATGCAAAAAATGTATCAGTTATAGTTATGGAGCCTAAGACAGGGGATATCCTAGCTATGGCTACTAAACCAGATTACGATCCAAATAACCCAAGAGAGCCAGTTGATGAAGGAATAAAAAACCAGTGGAAGGATTTATCACAAGAGGAATTACAAAAAAGATGGTATGATATGTGGAGAAATTTCACTATAAATGATGCTTATGAGCCAGGCTCTACTTTCAAGATAATAACATCTGCTGCTGGTTTAGAGGAAAATGTAACAACTCCAGATACAAACTTTTATTGTGGAGGCCATATAAAAGGGATTCCAGGTGCTAATATAAAATGTTGGAGATGGTATAATCCTCATGGAAGTCAAACTTTTACAGAGGGGGTTCAAAATTCTTGTAATGCTGTTTTTGTAGATGTAGGTAGGAGATTAGGAAATGAGAAAATGCTTAAATATATAAAAGCCTTTGGATTTGGAGAAAATACAGGAATAGATTTAACTGGTGAACAAGCGGGTATCATTCCTTCAGATCCAAAAAATATAAAAGAAGCAAATCTTGCAACAATGTCTTATGGCCATGGGATAGCAGTTACTCCAATTCAACTTGTGACGGCTGTTTCGGCTATAGGTAACGGTGGAGAATTAATGAAACCTAGGATAGTTAAAGAACTAATAGATGAAGAAGGAAAAGTTGTTCAAAGTTTCAAGCCTGAAGCTAAAAGAAAGGTTATATCTGAGGAAACTTCAAAAACTTTATTGGAAATACTAGAGTCGGTAGTGTCGGAAGGTACAGGTAAAAAAGCTTATGTTCCTGGGTACAAGATAGGTGGAAAGACTGGAACAGCTCAAAAAGTAATAGACGGAAGATATGCACCAGGAAAATATATTGCTTCTTTTGTAGCAGTAGCACCAGCAAATGATCCTAAAATTGCTGTGTTAGTAGTGGTAGATGAACCAAGTGGTGGTAGTTATTATGGTGGAACTACTGCAGCGCCAGTAGCAAGTGAAGTAATTGAAGAGACTTTAAAGTATTTAGATATAAAACCTCAATACACAGAGAAGGAAAAAGAAGAATTTGTTAAAAAAGTTACAGTTCCAGATGTAAGAAACAAAAATATAGTAGCTGCAGGCAAAACTTTAACAAAGCTTGGTTTTAAATATAATACAGAGTTACCAAATATAAATGAAGATACTATAGTTATAGATCAATTTCCATTACCAGGCACTAAAGTTAATGAAGGTTCAATAATAGATTTATATTTTAATGAAAAAAGGAAAGAATCAAATGTAAATATAATGCCAGATTTAACTGGCAAAAAAAGAGAAGAGGCAGTTAAAATATTAGATGATTTGAAATTAAAATATAATTTCAATGGAAATGGTATAGTTGTAAATCAGAAGCCTAAAGCAGGCTCGGAAATAGATGAAAATATAACTGTTGAAGTTGAATTTTCAGATATTAAGGAGTAATATATTAAAGGGCGACTTAAGGTTGCCTTTTAATTAATTTTTACATGTAAGGTGGAGATTAAAACATGAAGATAAAAAATATAATCAAAGGATTGGAAGTAGAAAAAATTTATGGAAGTCTAGAAAAGGATATAAAAGGAATTAGCTATGATTCAAGAAAAGTAGGTTCTAACTATGTGTTTGTAGCTATAGAAGGGTTTGAATCTGATGGACACAAATATATAGATCAAGCAATTGAAAAAGGAGCTACTGCATTAGTAGTTACTAAAGATATAAAAGTAGATGAAGAAAATATTACTGTAATAAAAGTTAAAGATACTAGGGATAGTTTAGCTAGGATTAGCTCTAATTTTTATGGAAATCCTTCTGAAAAAATGAAACTTATAGGAGTTACAGGGACCAATGGAAAAACATCTATAACTTACTTAGTTAAAAGCATATTGGAAAAAGCCAATATGAAAATTGGAATAATAGGTACTATGGGGAGTGTAATAGGCGATGAATTATTTAATACATCAAATACTACTCCTGAATCATTGCTGATACAAGAATATCTTTATCATATGATAGAAGAAGAGACAAAAGCTTGTGTTATGGAAGTTTCTTCTCACTCACTAGATTTAAAAAGGGTAGAATATTGTAATTTTGATATAGGAATATTTACAAATTTAAGTAGAGATCATTTAGATTATCATAATACTATAGAAAACTATTTTAATGCTAAGTTAAAATTGTTTTATATGACAAATAAGTGTAATATTATTAATATAGATGATATTTATGGAAGAAGAATAGTAGAAGAAACTAAGGATTTAGATATCTCTACTATTACTTATGGAATAGTAGAAAAAGCTACTATTTATGCTACAGATATAGAATACCATTTGAATGGTGTAGATTTTAAATTGAATACGCCTAAAGGTTCGATAGATATATTATTTAATATACCTGGAGAATTCAGCGTTTATAATGCACTAGCAGCTGCTAGCTGTGCTTATTATTATGGAATAGGGTTAAATACCATAAAGGAAGGCTTACAGTCTGTAAAGGGTATTAAAGGAAGATTTGAAATAGTTCCTACTAATAGGGATTTTTCAGTTATTATAGATTTTGCTCATACTCCAGATGGACTCGAAAAAGTTTTGACTACAATTAGACAGTTTTCAGAAGGTAGAGTAGTAGCTGTTTTTGGAGCAGGTGGAAATAGGGATAGAACAAAGAGACCTATTATGGGTGAAACAGTAGGCAAATATGCAGATTTTTTAATTGTAACTTCTGATAATCCTAGACATGAAGAGCCAGGAAGAATAGTAGATGATGTAATAGAAGGGGTTAAAAAGGTAAATGAAAATTATATAAAAATTGTAGATAGAAAAGAAGCCATAGAATATGCAATTAAAAATGCAAGATCTAAAGATATAATTTTACTTGCAGGGAAGGGCCATGAAACATACACTATTATTGGAGATGAAGTTCTTCCATTTGACGAAAGACAAATTGTATTGGATATTTTGAAAAAAATGGAAAAATAAGCTATATACTAGAGAGGAGAAAGAATAATGGTTGATTATACCGACACAATACGAACTATAATTATTTCTTTTATTATAACTGTTATACTAGGTCCAATATTGATACCTGTTTTAAGGAAAATGAAAGTTGGGCAAAGTATTAGAGAGGAAGGTCCAAAAACTCATTATAAGAAGAGTGGTACCCCTACTATGGGTGGAATTATTATGATGATTGGACTTTTAATTACTGTTTTAACTTCAGGTATATTAAATAGGGATATATATATTTTACTTTTATCTACTTTTGGTTTTGGTCTTATAGGATTTATTGATGATTATATAAAGGTAGTCAAAAGAAGATCTTTAGGACTTAAGCCTTATCAAAAGTTGATTGGCCAGTTTATATTAGCTGCTTTACTGGCTATTTATCAGTCTAATACTTCTATGCTAGGTACTAAGATAATTATTCCGTTTGTAAGTAATAAATATTTAGATTTAGGAATGCTTTATATACCTTTTATAACTTTTGTGGTAGTGGGTACTGTAAATAGTGTGAATCTAACAGATGGATTAGATGGTTTAGCTACAGGTGTTACTTTAATAGTATTATCATTTTTCGGTTTAGTTTCATTAAATTGGGGAATGGATAGTGCTTCTATATTTTCCGCAGCATTAACAGGAGCATGCCTTGGATTTTTAGTTTTTAATGCTTATCCAGCTAAAGTGTTTATGGGAGATACAGGTTCTATGGCTTTAGGAGGTGCAGTGTCTGCTCTTGCTATATTATTGAATTTACCACTGATAATTCCTATAGTAGGAGGAATATATTTTGTTGAAGCATTGTCAGTTATAATACAAGTGACTTCTTATAAATTAACTGGAAAAAGGGTATTTTTAATGAGTCCCCTTCACCATCATTTTGAACAAAAAGGATGGTCAGAAACTAGAGTTGTAGCAGTTTTCTGGATTATAACTGTTATATTATGTCTAATTGGAGTAGCTAGTATAAACTAAATTTAGAAAGATAGGTGTTTGAAATGGAGTTAGAAAATAAAAATGTACTCATACTAGGTTTAGGGGTAAGCGGAGTGTCTACTGTTAAGGCTTTAAATAAATTGGGAGCCAATATTATAATAAGTGATTCTAAAAAAGAAGATGAACTTAAAGATTTTTTAAAGAGTATAGAATTATATTCTGTTAAACTTTTTCTAGGCACCAATGATGTTCCATTAGATGATATAGATTTGATTGTAAAAAGTCCTGGCATACCCCTTGATATACCAATAATTGAAAAAGCTAAAAAACTAAATATTGAAGTAATAACTGATATAGAGCTAGCTTATAGGATCATTCCTAAAAATAAATTCATAGCGATTACAGGAACAAATGGAAAAACTACTACTACAACATTGATGGGAGAAATTTTAAAAAAAGCTGGATATAGCTGTCATATTACGGGAAATATAGGTGTAGGAATACTTTGGGAAGCAGTTAATTCGAAAAAAGAAGATATTTTTGTAATTGAAGCAAGTAGTTTTCAATTAGAAAGTATTGATAAATTTAAACCTAAGGTAAGCGCAATTATAAACATAACTCCAGATCACATAAATTGGCATAAAACTTATGAAAACTATATTAATTCTAAAAAGAAAGTATTTAAAAATCAAGATAAGACTGATTTTACTGTGCTTAACTATGATGATGAAGTATTAAGAAATACAAAAGATAATATTAATTCAAATATAATATGGTTTAGTGTAAATAGCAAATTAAATAATGGAGTATATATTGATGGGAAAGATATTGTTATAAGTCATTATGGAAAAATTGTTAAAGTTATGCCTTGGAAAGAAATTAAAATTCCAGGAAAACATAATTTAGAAAATGCATTATCTAGTATTGCTATAGGCTGGGCAATGGGAATAGATGTAGAAGATATGGCAGACGTTTTAAGAAGCTTTGAAGGTGTAGAGCATAGGATTGAATATGTGACTAGTATTGAAGGAGTGAAATTTTACAATGATTCAAAAGGTACTAACTCTGATGCTAGTATTAAGGCAATAGAAGCATTAGAACCACCTCTTATAGTTATAGCAGGAGGAAAGGATAAGGGAACAGATTTTGATGATTTTATAAAATCTTTTAAAGGAAAAGTAAAGGCCTTAATTTTATTAGGTGAAACTAAAGATAAAATTAAAGAAACTGCAATTAAATATGGATTTAATAATATATATATAGTAGGCAGTATGAATGAAGCTGTTAACAAATCTTTTAAAATAGGAAATAGTGGAGATACGGTTTTACTTTCACCAGCTTGTGCTAGTTGGGATATGTATGAAAGCTTCGAAGAAAGAGGTAAGGATTTTAAAGAAGCTGTGTACAACTTAAAGGAGGATTAAATGATGGCAAAAAAAAGAGCTAGTGATTTTACCTTGCTTTTATCCACCATACTATTGGTATTTATTGGTATAATTATGGTATTTAGCTCTAGTTGGCCAGATGCACTTTACAAAATGAAGGATGGTTATCATTTCTTAAGAAAGCAGTTAATAGCAAGTTTTTTGGGGCTAGTAGGTTTAGTTTTTTTTATGAATTTTAATTATAAGAAATTGGATAAATTGTCCTTATTTATTTTTATTGCATCTTTGCTTTCAGGAATGCTTATTTTTACTCCACTTGGTGCGGAGTTCCATGGAGCTAGACGTTGGGTCAAACTAGGAGGATTTACCTTCATGCCTTCAGATTTAATAAAATTAGGGTCTGTAATATATTTATCGTCTTTTTTGTCAAAGAAGAAAGATGATATTAGGAGATTGGGAAAAGGTGTTATTCCTTCTCTTATTATTATAGGTATTTCCTGTGGAATGATCTATGCGCAAAAAGACCTTAGTACAAGTTTTACATTAGGTGTTACCCTTTTAAGTATTATGTTTATTGCTGGTATGAAGCTTAGTCATTTAGGTGCATTGATGGCTATGGGAGGTATTGGAGTATATAAGGCTATTTCAGGCGAAAGTTTTAGAGCTAAGAGATTTCTTGCATTTAAGGATTCTTTTGCTGATAAAGTTGGATTTGGATGGCAAGCTGTTCAGTCGCTATATGCACTAGGATCAGGTGGATTATTTGGTTTAGGCTTAGGAAAGAGTAGACAAAAGTTTTTTTACATACCAGAGCCTTATAATGATTTTATCTTTTCAATAATAGGTGAAGAATTAGGATTTTTAGGTTCTCTTACAGTTATAATGTTATTTTTATTGATTATATGGAGAGGAATAAAGATTGCTTTAAATACTGAAGATTTATTTGGATGCTTGTTAGCTTCAGGTATAACTGCTCTTATAACTATCCAATCACTTATTCATATAGCTGTAGTTACATCATCTGTGCCTACTACGGGAATACCATTACCTTTAGTTAGTTATGGGGGAACATCTTTAATTCTTTATATGGGCTCTATAGGTATACTTTTAAATATTTCAAGACATGCAGATTTAGATAGGAGTTGAAAATAAATGAAGTTTTTAATAACTGGTGGAGGCACTGGAGGACATATATATCCAGCTTTAGCTATTGCTAATGAAATAAGGGATAGATATAAAGATGCGGAAATACTATATGTTGGAACGAAAAAAGGTATGGAAAGTGAATTGGTTCCTAAAGAAGGATTTAACTTTAAGACCATAAGAGTGAAGGGTTTTCCAAGAAAGTTTTCAAAAGAAATGTTTAAAACTGTTAAGGAATTATTCTTAGGTCTTAACGATGCAAAAAAAATTATAAAAGAATTTCAACCAGATGTAGTAATTGGTACTGGTGGTTATGTATGTGGTCCAGTAGTCTATATTGCTAGCAAAAAAAAGATACCGACAATTATACACGAACAAAATGCCTTTCCTGGAATAACAAATAAGATTTTATCTAGATATGTAGATAAAATAGCTTTAAGTTTTGAAGAGTCTGTAAAATATTTTAAATATCCTAATAAAATATCTATTACAGGCAATCCAGTGAGGAAGAGCTTATTTCTGGTAGATAAAAATAGTGCATATAAAAAATTAAGTATTGATCCAGATATTCCACTGGTACTTTCTTTCGGTGGCAGTGGAGGGCAAAAAAAGCTAAATGACAGTATGTTTCATGTAATAAAAGAGAATGCTGATAATTCTAATATACAGATATTACACATAACAGGGAAAAGATTTTATGAAGATTTTACAAAGAAGTTAAAGAAAGAAAATATAGTTATTAAAGAAAATATAAAAATACTCCCCTATTTCTTTGATATGCCGGAAGGATTAAATATTGCAAATTTAGTTGTCACTAGTGCAGGGGCTATAACTATTTCTGAAATAACAGCTTTAGGCATACCAAGTATTATAATTCCTAAATCATATACAGCAGAAAATCATCAAGTATACAATGCAAAGGCTCTTGAAAAAAAAGGGGCTAGCCTAGTTATATTAGAAGAAGACTTAACAGGAGAAAAATTAAACAATAGTATAAAAAAATTGTTAGAGGATGAAGAAGAGCTTAGTACGATGAGAAAAAACAGTAAAAAACTTGGGAAAATAGAGGCGGTAAATGAAATTGTAGATATAATAGAAGGAATGATTGAATAATTATTTAGCATGTAACACCTTTTTAGAATATGCATAGAATATATTATGTGTAATACACAAGTTGTTGCATATTCTGGAGGTGTAATAATGGGAAAATATATAATTAATGGAGACGAAAGATTAGTAGGAGAAGTTTCTGTTTCTGGAGCTAAAAATGCAGTTTTACCTATTTTGGCTGCTACAGTTGTTGGAGGGAATAGGAGTACAATATTTAATACTCCAAATCTTAGAGATGTTGATATAATGGAAAAAATATTGCTTTCTATTGGATGCAAAGTAGAAAGAATGGACAATATTATGTATGTAGATTCTAGAAATTTAAGTAATACAAATATTCCAGATGAACTAGTTAGAGAAATGCGTTCTTCAATTATACTTATGGGTTCTATGCTGACTAGATGTGGTGAGACGAAGGTTTCTTATCCTGGCGGTTGTGAAATTGGTCCAAGACCTATTGATTTGCATTTAAAGGCTTTAAGGGAAATGGGCGCCAAAATAGATGAATCTCATGGATTCTTATATTGTCATTGTGAAAAATTAAAAGGCTGTGAAATACAATTGGATTATCCAAGTGTGGGAGCTACAGAAAATACTATACTAGCTGCTGTAAGGGCAAAGGGGACTACCGTTATAAGGAATGCAGCCAGAGAACCAGAAATTATAGACTTACAAAATTATTTGAATAAATGTGGTGCAAAAATATCTGGAGCTGGAACAAGTATTATAAAAATTGAAGGAGTCGAAAAGTTTAAAGATGTAGAATATACAATAATGCCAGATAGAATAGTTACAGGGACTTATATGGCAGCTTCCGCTTTAACAGGTGGGGAGGTTATAATAAAGAATGTAGAGACCAATCATATTCAAGCTATAGTTGCTAAATTGAAAGAAGCAGGTTGCTTGATATATAATGATAATAGTTCATTAAAAGTTATAGGACCTGAAAAAATAAATTATATTGAAATGACTCAAACATTGCCATATCCAGGATTTCCTACTGATATGCAAGCTCAAATGATGGCAGTTTTAAGCATAGCTGATGGCACAAGTATTATATCAGAAACAGTTTTTGAAAATAGATTTAAACATGCAGATGAATTAATAAGGATGGGTGCTGATATTAAGATCATAGGAAAAGTAGCTATAATTAAAGGGGTCAAAGAGCTTACAGGAGCTAAGGTGAAGTCGAAAGATTTAAGAGGAGGAGCAAGCTTAGTCTTAGCAGGCCTTGCAGCAAAAGGAACCACTGAAGTGGAAAATATATATCATATAGAAAGAGGATACGAAGATTTAGATGAAAATTTAAGGAAATTAGGTGCAGATATTATAAAAGTAGAATAGCAGCTATTTGCTGCTAATATCTGTAAGGACAAGCACTGGGTGGTGTAGACTATGATTGAGAAAAGAAAAGTGGATAAAAAGGTTAAAAAGAAGAAAAAAGGAATTATATTTTTTATATTTTTAATGACATTTTTTATATTTACTATTATATCTTTTAAAAATGGTTTGTTTAACATAACTTCAATAGATGTTGTGGGAAATAAAAAATTATCTAAAGAACAAGTTATTAGAGCTTCAGGTGGTACTACAAATGAGAACATATTTAAAGTCAGTTTGAAAAATATGGAGATAAATTTAAAAAGACATCCATATATAAAAGAAGCGAAAGTAAAGAGGAAACTTCCTGATAAATTAGCAGTTAATATAGTAGAGAGAAGAGAAAAGTTTAGTATACCTTATATGGAATCCTATGTATACTCTGATGGTGAAAGCTTTGTTTTGAGAATTGAATCTGAGCCTGATGTGGAAAAAGTTCCTATAATTATAGGAATAAATATAGAAAAGCCACAAATTGGAGATGAAATTGTTTTAGAAAAGGGTAAAGATATAGAAGAATTAGAGAACTTTATTAAGATAGCTGATGAAGTTAAATTATTAGAACAGGTGAAAAGCATTGATTTTTCAAAAAAAGAAAACATTGATATTAATTTAAGAAATGGAATTAAGGTTGCGTTTGGACCTCTAAATAATGTAAAATATAAATTAAGCTACCTTTATAGCATATTAGAAGATGTTTCAAAAAAAGACTTAAATTGTAAATATATATATTTTAATAAAGGGGAGAATCCAATTATAGTAACAGATGATAAATAGGAGGATTTAAATGAAAAAGGTTGAAGGACGAGTTGCTATTGCATTAGTATGTGTTTTTTTAGGAATTATTTTAGCTATACAATTTAAGACTGTAAACAAAACAATAGGCGAAGGGGTTTTACCTACTCAAAAGGCTCAGCAGCTATCTATTGAATTGAAGAAAGCTCAAGATGAAAGAGATGGACTTAGACAGGAATTAGATGATATTGAAGAAAAGATTAGTCAATATGAAAAAGGAGAATCTGAAAAGAATGTATATACAGAAAATCTATATAAAGATTTAGAAAAATATAGAATGTTTGCAGGATATCTAGATTTGCAAGGGCCAGGAATTGTTTTGGAAATCAACGATCCACCTATGGATGTTCAACTTGGCGAAGAATCGAGCATAGTAGATGATTATGATATTATTTTACAGATAATAAGTGTTTTAAATGCTTCCGAAGCAGAAGCCATATCTATAAATGATCAAAGATATACTTCTTATACTGAAATAGTTAGAGCTGGAAATCATATAGAGATAAATGGAGTATCTGTAGGAGCACCTATAGTTATAAAGGCAATAGGAGATCCTTCATTACTTGAATCTTCGTTGATTTTTAAGGGTGGGATATTGTGGTATTTAGAAAATTATTCTGATTATATTGTTCAATTAAAACAAGAAAAAAATATTCAAATTCCTAAGTATAGAAAAACCCAAAATTTTACTTATGCAAAACCAAAAGTTGAAAGTGCTAATTAACGCCCTAGGGGGATGGATATGAAGAAAGTTAGCAGTACTAATATTACGCTACTTGTTTTTAGTATATTTCTAGGTTTTTTTGCTGTAACTCAAATGAAACAAAATGTAGAGAGTTATAATTTAGTTACTTTAAAATCTATACAAGTTACTAAAAATGAGATAAATAATACTTATGATGAAATTAAAGAGATGGAATCTCTTATTAAGAGTAAAAAAGAAGAATTAGAGAAATTAGAAGGAATTAAAAAAAATGATGCTGAAAATATACATGATATTTTGGTTGAAGGAACAGAAACTACCAAAGTTGCTTCTGGATTTACCGATATGGAAGGCCCTGGTATAGTTATAAAGATGTGGGACAATCAAGACACAGAAATTAAAGGTGTTGAAATAAGTGACGATGTAATTCATGATATGGATATACTTATGATACTAAATGATCTAAGAATAGCAGGGGCTGAGGCAATAAGTATAAATGGTCAAAGAGTCATGCCTATGTCTGAAATAAAATGTGGGGGTCCTATAGTAAAGATTAATGGGAAAAGCTTAGGAACTCCTTTTGTCATAAAAGCTATAGGAGATCCAAAACTTTTAAATGCAGCTGTAAATGCTCCAGCAACTCATGGCTATGAACTTAAAAATTTTAATAAGATAAATATTGAATCTAACATAGAAGATAATGTCTTTGTACCTGGATATTCTGGCAGGTTTAGATTTAAATATGCAAAACCTATAAAAGAAGGTGATTAAATTGTTATTTGCAATAATAGGAATTTTAGTAGGGGTAATTGTTGGACTTGTGCTACCTATAACTTATAGTCCAACTTATGCATTATATATATCAGTTGCTATATTAGCTTGTCTTGACTCGGTATTTGGAGGAGTGAGGGCTAACTTAGAAAATACATTTGATACTAGAATATTTATATCAGGTTTTTTTGGAAATGCGATATTGGCTGCTTTTTTAGCTTATATTGGTGATAGGTTAGGAGTACCACTTTATTATGCAGCTATTTTTGCTTTTGGAGGAAGATTATTTGACAACTTTGCATCTATTAGGAGAATACTGTTATTTAAAAGAACTGTAAGAAAAAAGAAGGGAAAAAGTGAAAATGAATTGGAAAATTAGACATTTTAAGTAGATTTAGGCTAAAGGGGGCATATTTATGGATGAATATATTACCTCCATTGACCTAGGAACTTCAAAAGTATGTGTTATTATCAGTGAAATAGATCAAACAGGACAACTTCAAATAATAGGAGTTGGGGTCTGCCCTTGTGAAGGGATTAAAAAAGGTGTTGTGGTAGATATTGAATCTACTTCTAGAGCTATACTATATGCACTAGAGCAAGCTGAAAATATGGCAAATGTGGAAGTGAACACAGCTTATGTAAATATACCTGGTGGGTATTCTAAAGTTATAAGGAATAAAGGTATAATTGCTGTATCTGGAGAAGATAAAGAGATTGACTCTGATGATGTAAAGAGGGTTTTAAATTCTGCAGCCATACTTTCTTTACCACAGGATCAACAGATAATAGATATAATCCCTACTCAGTATATAATAGATGGCTATGATGAAATAAAAGATCCTGTCGGAATGGTAGGAATTAGACTAGAGGCAGATGTAGATATTGTCATAGGTTCTACTACAACAATCTTAAACACTGTTAAAAGCGCAAATGAAGTAGGTATGGAGGTTTTAGGAATAATACCTGAGCCTTTTGCAGCTTCTGAATCTGTATCTAATAGAGATGAAAGAGGACTAGGAGTTTTAATAATAGATATAGGAGCTGGAACTAGTGATTTCTCAGTTTTTAAAAATGATAAATTGATATACAATGATTTAGTCCCTATTGCAGGGAACCATATAACAAATGACATATCTGTAGGGTTAAGAATTTCTTTTAATGAAAGTGAAAAGATAAAAAGAAAATTTGGTATAGCTTATACCCCTTTAGCTAGCGATGAAAAGATGTTAAAGGTTAATCCCATTGGTATAGATGAAAAAATAAATATTTCTGAAGTCCAATTGTCTAAGATAATTGAAGCTAGATTAGGGGAAATTTTTGAAATTATTAATGAAGAACTTATTAAAAATGATTTAAAAGAAGAGATATTGACTGGAGTAGTATTGACTGGTGGGGGCGTTGGATATTTCCCAGGTTCTAAGGAACTTGCTAAAGAGATATTTAATCTACCTGTAAGAATTGGTAAACCTAAATTTATAGGAATTGATGAGCCTATATATTCTTCAGGTGCAGGGTTAATTAGTTATTCTCTTGAAAGGAAATTTAATTATTATATAGAATGTAATGATGTAGAGGTGAAAAAAAGTAAGTCTAAGAAGAATTCAGGAAATAGTATAACATCTTTTTTTAGAAGAATATGGGATGAATATTTTTAGCATATTAGATAAGGGGGTTTATGACGTGTTTGACTTTGATGTGGAAGTAGAAGAATTTGCACATATTAAAGTTATAGGTGTTGGTGGAGGCGGTAATAATGCCGTCAATAGAATGGTTGAGTGTGGTGTTCAAGGTGTCGAGTTTATTGCCGTAAATACAGACAAGCAAGCATTGCAATCATCTAAAGCTGAAACTAAGTTGCAAATTGGAGAAAAATTAACTAAAGGATTAGGAGCAGGAGCTAATCCAGATATAGGGATGAAAGCAGCAGAAGAAAGTAGAAATGAAATTGCTAATGCATTAGAAGGCGCAGATATGATATTTATTACAGCAGGTATGGGAGGAGGTACTGGTACAGGAGCTGCACCTATAGTGGCAGAGGTGGCAAAAGAAATAGGAATATTAACTGTAGGAGTAGTTACTAAACCTTTTACCTTTGAAGGAAGACGAAGGATGGTTCATGCTGAAAAAGGTATTGAAGAATTAAAGGATAAAGTAGATACATTAGTTACTATTCCAAATGATAGATTATTGCAAGTTGCAGAGAAAAAAACTACTATCATGGAAGCATTTGCCATGGCTGATGAAGTACTAAAACAAGGTATTCAAGGTATTTCAGATTTAATAGCTGTACCAGCTCTTATTAATTTAGATTTTGCCGATGTGAAGACTATTATGTATGATCAAGGAATAGCTCATATGGGTATTGGACAGGCAGCTGGAGATAATAGAGCACAAGATGCAGCAAGACAAGCTATTCAAAGTCCACTTTTAGAAACTTCTATTGAAGGGGCTAAAGCAGTACTTTTAAATATAACTGGTGGAGCAGATTTAGGAATATTTGAAGTTAATGAAGCTGCCGATTTAATTAGACAATCAGTAGACCAAGATGCAAATATAATATTTGGAGCAGGAATAGATGATTCATTAAATGAAGAATTAAAAATAACTGTTATAGCTACTGGTTTTGAAGAATTAAGGAAAAAACCTACTGTTAGAAGAAGTATAGAAGAGACAAATGCTGATGAAAAATTAAAGAATAGGGAAGAAATATCAGACAGTCAATTTGATTTAGATGACTTAGATATACCTACTTTCCTAAGAAAAAAAGATAGATAAAAATAAATATTATGTCAAAAAATCGTTTCTCAAAAAGAGAGACGATTTTTTTTGAGCCTAAGAAATGACAATATTTTCTATACATATAATATATAATAGACATAAAATTATTATAACTTGAATAAAAGTAGAGTATAGAGTTTTTTTAAAAGGGGGCATTATATGTATATTTATGCTGAGTACTTGATAATGGAAAATGTTATTATTAATTATATTATACTATATGTCACTAAAAAGATTACTAGAACAGAAACAAGTAAATCAAGGCTTTTAATAGCGGCGCTTATAGGCTCAGTTTATACTTTAGTAATGTTTTTTCCATCCCTTAATTTTATGACTAAATTCACAGTGAAAGTTGCTATATCTGTGCTGATAATCATATTTGCATTTAATCCAGAAAAATTTTCAAATTTTATTAGATTGTTATCTACTTTCTATGTAACAGCTTTTGTATTTGCTGGTGCTACTTTTGCCTTATTTTATGTGATGAATACAAATTTTTCAGTTTATAATGGTGTGTTTTATATAAAAGATTTTCCAATAAGATTTTTAATATTAGGCATTACTTTATCTTTTATTCTAATAAAATATGTATTCAAATACTTACAAATAAAATTAGGAAAAACAGATGTTCTAACGAATGTAATAATAAACTTAAATAATAAACAAGCTAATATAGTGGCTTTAGTTGATACAGGTAATTCTCTAAAAGAGCCTATAAGCCAAAGACCTGTAATAATAGTTGAATTTTTTGCTATAAAGGATTTGCTTCCAGAAAAGGTTCAGAATTTATTTTTAGAAAATGAAGATTTAGATCTAGATGAGATTACAGATATTATGATAGAGTCTGTAGATGAAATAAAGCTTAGAGTTATACCATTTAAAGCTATAGGAACAGAAAATGGTATCTTATTAGGATTTAAACCAGACGAGATTTTAATAATGAATGAAGCTACAGAAAGGAAGATAGAAGAAGAGATAGTGGTAGGGATCTATAATAATAAATTGTCTAATGACAATAAATATAAAGGGTTACTTAACCCAGAAATTTTATACTAAGGGGATGACAATGGTATGAAGAATTTAGTAAAAATTAGAATGAAGGTTAGTTTGTTTTTATTTAAAGCAGGTTCAAAATTTAAAATGTTAAAAGAAGTATTTTATATTGGAAGTGGAGAAGTGCTTCCGCCACCTTTGAAACCAGAGGAAGAAATGGATTTAATATCTCAATTAAAAGAAGAAAATAATAGTGTGAAAGGTACTCTTATAGAAAGGAATTTAAGACTGGTTGTTTATATAGCTAGAAAATTTGAAAATACAGGGGTATGTGTAGAAGATTTAATTTCTATTGGAACAATAGGACTTATTAAAGCTGTTAATACTTTTAATCCAGAAAAAAAGATAAAACTTGCCACATATGCTTCTAAATGTATTGAAAATGAAATACTTATGTATTTAAGAAGGAATAATAAAGTTAAGTCAGAAGTATCTTTTGATGAACCATTAAATGTAGATTGGGATGGAAATGAGCTATTACTTTCAGATGTACTGGGGACTGATGCAGATATTATATTTAAGTATTTAGAGGAAGAAATAGATAGAGAGCTTCTAGATCAAGCAATAGATAAATTATCTGGTAGAGAAAAAAAGATAGTTGAGCTACGCTTTGGACTTAAAAATGGTCAAGAAAAAACCCAAAAAGAAGTTGCTGATATATTAGGTATATCCCAATCTTATATTTCAAGACTTGAAAAAAGGATTATTAAAAGACTTGAAAAAGAAGTAAGTAGAATGGTCTAATAACAAGGGATACAGAGTTTTTCTTTAAAATGGTTAATCTATTTACTTTAATTATTGAATAAAAAAATTCAGACAGGTAATAATTTTATTTTAAAAGGGGCAAAAAGTGGTGAAAGGGATGAAGAAAAATAATGCGTAGCAATAAAGTAGAAATTTGTGGAGTTAATACATCAGAATTACCTGTTCTCACCAATGAAGAGATGCAAAAGCTATTTATAAAAATTAAAGCTGGGGATATGGAGGCAAGGGAAGAGTTTATTAGAGGAAATTTAAGATTAGTATTAAGTATTATTCAAAGGTTCAATAAAAGGGGAGAACCTGTGGATGATTTGTTTCAAGTGGGCTGTATAGGTCTTATTAAAGCTATAGATAACTTTGATTTAAGCCAGAACGTTAAGTTTTCTACTTATGCTGTTCCTATGATAATAGGAGAGATAAGAAGATATTTAAGAGATAATAATTCTATTAGAGTTAGTAGATCCCTAAGGGACATAGCTTATAAAGCATTGCAATCGAGAGATCAGTTTGTAAATAAACATTCTAGAGAACCTACAGTAATAGAAATAGCAAAAGATTTAAATATGCCTAAGGAAGAAGTAGTTTTTGCTTTGGATGCAATACAGGAACCTATTTCATTATTTGAGCCTATATATCATGATAGTGGGGACGCTATATATGTAATGGATCAAGTTAAAGATGAAAAAAGTGAAGATGAAGTTTGGCTTCAAGAAATTGCATTAAGAGAAGCATTAGATAAATTAAATGATAGGGAAAAGCATATTTTAAATTTAAGATTTTATGAGGGGAAAACTCAGATGGAAGTTGCAGAAGAAATTGGGATTTCTCAAGCTCAAGTTTCCAGACTTGAAAAAAATGCATTAAAAAACATGAGAAACTTTATTTAATGAAAATTTGCCTATTCATTCTTAGTTATATAGCCAAGGATGAATAGGCTTTTTATTTAGATTATCCAATATATTAATTTAGTCATATTATATAGATGTATAAAAATATATATAATATAGGACAACAATTAAAGGATGGTGAGATAATGGTTAGGATATCAGAACTAAGAGAAAAAGAAGTTATAAATGTAAGGGATGGTTCTAGAATAGGGGTTATAGAAGATGTGAAAGTAGATTTATCTAAAGGAGAGGTAACAGCTGTAATTATACCTAGATTAGGAAAAGTTTTTAGTTTATTTGGGAAAAACCAAGATATAATAATAAATTGGAATGATATTATGAAAATTGGTATAGATACTATCTTAGTAGATTTAAAAGAAATTGAATAAATCTATATTAGACAATTTTTAATCTATATATTATAATTAAATAACTAGATGATAATAATAGATAGACATTGGATATCTTATAAAGAGGTGAGACGATGAAATGTCCTTTTTGTGATTTTTATGAAACTAAAGTAATAGATTCTAGACCTACCGATGAAGGACAAGCTATTAGAAGAAGAAGAGAATGTATGAAGTGCAGAAAAAGATTTACAACTTATGAGAAAATAGAAGAAATACCTTTGATTGTAGTTAAAAAAGATGGGAATAGACAGCCTTACAATAGGAATAAATTACTTAATGGAATAATAAAAGCTTGTGAAAAACGTCCAGTGCCTATGAATACTATAGAACAAATAGTTGACGATATTGAAAAAACACTATATAATTCAATGGAAAAAGAAGTAACTAGCAATCATATTGGAGAAATGGTAATGAATAAACTTAAAGATATAGATGAAGTATCTTATGTAAGATATGCTTCTGTATACAGGCAGTTTAAGGATATAAGTACTTTTATGGATGAATTAAAAAAGCTTTTAGATGAAGAATAAAGAATAGACAGGACTTTACTGTAAGTAGAGTCCTATTTATTTAAGAGGAGTGAAAATATGAGTTTTAAACTTGTATCTAATAATGAGAATATTCAATATTATATAATTGAATCCTTTCAAAAATCCAATAAAGTTGAACACCTTTTTTCAACTAGAATTGGATGGGATAATGAAAACTTTTCAAAACAGATTTCAAAGATATTTGATGTGGAAGAAGATAATATAGTTTTCTCAAAACAAGTTCATGGAACAAATATTGGCTATGTACAAAATATTGAGGAATATAAAAACAAAGTATATCCCAAGGGTGTAGATGGACTTATTACTGATAGAAAGAACATAGTATTAGTTACTTATTATGCAGATTGTGTACCATTATTTTTCTTAGACATAGAAAAAGAAGTTATAGCTTTAGCCCATTCAGGATGGAAAGGGACAGTGAAAAATATTGGAGGAAAAATGGTAGATTTAATGGTGGGAAAATTCAATTCAGCTCCGGAGAATATACTTGTTGGAATAGGACCTTCTATAGGTTCCTGCTGTTACGAAGTAGGAAAAGACGTATATAATGAATTTAAAGAAAGACATCCCTTTTATAAACAGTTATTTATTCCAATAAAGGATAATAAGTTTTATTTAGATTTATGGAAAGCAAATAAAACTTTATTAGAAGATAAAGGGATACCTAGTGAGAATATTACAGTTAGTAATATTTGTACTAGTTGTAATAACCAAAAACTTTACTCATATAGGAAAGAAAACGGAACTAAAAATAGAATGATTTCAGCTATTAAACTAAAGGGTTAATTTGGGGGTAGAAACATGAATGAAAAAATTTTAGTTGTTGATGATGAAGAACATATCGTCGAACTACTAAAATATAATTTAGAGAGTAATGGTTATATAGTAAAAGAAGCTTATACTGGTAGAGAAGTTTTAGAATTTGTTTATAAGGAAAAATTTGATCTTATAATATTAGACCTTATGATTCCAGAAATTGATGGAATTGAAGTCTGTAAAATATTAAAGAGGGATTTAGAGACTAGCCATATTCCCATTATTATGCTAACTGCTAAAAGTGGAGAAACAGATAAAGTATTAGGATTAGAAATTGGTGCTGATGACTATATAACAAAGCCTTTTAGCATTAGAGAATTACTTGCAAGAGTTAAAGCAGTATTGAGACGTATAGACAAAAAAGATTATATTAAAAAAGGGATTTTAAAAGTAGAGGATATAGTTATAGATATGGATAGATATGAAGTTAGAAAGAAAGATGAAGTTATAGATTTAACTTATAAGGAGTTTGAACTATTAAAAATATTAGCAGAAAATAGAGGTAAAGCATTGTCTAGGAATATGCTTTTAGATATGGTTTGGGGCTACGACTACTTTGGTGAGACTAGGACTGTAGATGTTCATATTAGAAACTTAAGAAAGAAAATAGAGGATGATGATAGAAATCCAAAGTATATTGAAACTGTAAGAGGGATTGGTTATAAATTGAGATAGGTGATAAATTATGAAGAAGAGAATATTTATTATTTTTTCTAGTTTGGTACTAATAGGGGTAATAACCACTGGAATATTGTCCTTAAGTTTTCAAAGAATGATTCATTTAAAGTCCTTGGAAGACAAATTAAACTCAAATTCTATACTTATTAAAGAACTAGTTGAAAAAGAGAATATGGAGAATATGGATTTAAATTTATTAGCAAAAGAATATTCAAAATCTATTGATGTAAGAGTTACTTTTTTTGATGGAAAAGGAAATGTAGTAGGAGATAGTACTGTAGAAAAAAAAGATGAAGATGTAAAGGATGTACTATCAATAAGTATTCCTATTGATAATAAAGAAATAAATATTTCAAAGCTTAGACTTTCTGTAGACTCTAACAATATAGATGATTTAAATAAAAAGTTCATGAAATATTTAGTGATATCAATTTTTGCAGGGCTTATAGTAGCTTTTCTCATTGGATTAAGATATATTGAGCATGCTTCAGATCCATATAAGGAGCTAATTGAGGCTACCAAAAATATTTCTTATGGAAATTATGGAGAGAAGGTTTCTCTTCAACAAGACGATGAATTAGGTGCTTTAGCAAATAGTTTTAATAATATGAGTGTAAAATTAGATGATACAATTAAAAAGCTACAAGAAAGCAATACGAAGCTTAAAGCTACACTTACAAGTGTAGTTGATGGCCTTATTGCATTGGATAATAATTTTAATTTAATTTTATTCAATCCAGCTGCAGAAAAGATATTTGGTATAGAAGGACAAAAAATCATGGGGAAGAATATATTAGATGTTTTTTTAGAAGATAAGACATATAAAATATTTGAAGGGCTGACTAGCAACGAGACTATATGGGAGAAGGAAATGGAAATATACAGTCCAGAATATAGGGTTTTAAATGTATACGCTAACCCTATTATTTTAAATAATGATCCTACTAGAAAATTAGGAATGGTATATTTATTCCAGGATGTGACCAAGGTCAAAAAGCTAGAAAGAGTAAGAGAGGATTTTGTTGCTAATGTATCCCATGAACTAAAAACTCCACTAACATCGATAAAAGGATTTATTGAAACTTTAAAAGGTGGAGCTATAGAAGATAAAAATGTGTCTTATAAATTTTTAGATATTATTGACGTGGAAGTAGATAGATTAAATTGTTTAGTTGATGATCTGTTACTCCTTTCAGAAATCGAAAATAAAAATAGCAATACAGTATATGAGTATTTTAACGTAGAAGAAATTATAGATAACTTATTCCAGGTATTAAATAAAATTGCAAAAGAAAAAAATATAATATTAGAAAAAGAGATTGAAGAAAATATTCCACAATTGTATGGAAGTTACAATCACTTTAGGCAGATGCTTATGAATTTAATAGATAATGGTATAAAATATACTCCAAATGGTGGAAAAGTAAAAGTTTCAGTATTTGAAAAAGATGAAAAACTAGTAATTAAGGTTAAGGATACTGGTATAGGAATCGATAAAAAACATCAAAATAGATTATTTGAACGGTTTTATAGAGCAGATAAGGCAAGAAGTAGACAAGTAGGAGGAACTGGATTAGGATTGGCTATTGTAAAACATATAGTTTTAATGTTTAATGGTAAAATAGATTTACAAAGTGAACCTAATAGAGGTTCAATATTTACTATTGAAATACCTTTAGATGAAAAAGGTTTAGATAAACTTGTAGATATTGAAGATAAAAATTAAGATTTAAGAGGTTGATATAATGAAAAAGAAAGATTACAATGAAATAATACTGCAAAATATTTTGCAGCATGGAGATATAGGAATACATGCAATAGATAATAATAAAAAAACCATTGTTTATAATGGAGCTATGTCTAAGTTAGAAGGATTAAAAGAGGAAACAGTTATAAATAGAGATTTATTAGAAATTTTTCCTAGTTTAGATGAGGAAAGCAGTACTTTAATCAATGTAATGAGAACGGGGCAATCAATTATAAATAGGACTCAAACTTATTTAAATCTTAAAGGTCAAAAGATAGTTACAGTTAATTCTACATTGCCTTTAATACATAAAGGGAAGATTGTAGGAGCATTGGAAATTGCTAAAAATGTAACACATATTAAAAAGCTATCTGATCAGTTAATAGATTTACAAAATGAATTAAATATTAATAATAAAGAAAAACAAAATAAGACAATTAAAAAATATAAATTTAAGGATATTATAGGGAATAATAAAAAACTTAAAAAAGCTATAGAAGTAGGAAGGAGAGGAAGCAAGTCTACTTCTAGTGTGCTAATATATGGTGAAACAGGATCGGGAAAAGAATTGTTTGCTCAAAGTATACACTATGATGGACCTAGAAAGAATAAACCTTTTATAGCACAAAACTGTGCTGCTATTCCAGACTCTCTTCTTGAAGGAATACTATTTGGTACAGAAAAAGGAGGATTTACAGGAGCTGTAGACAGACCGGGAATATTTGAACAAGCCAATGGTGGTACTCTTATGCTTGATGAGATAAATTCTATGACCTTGTCACTACAGGCAAAACTTTTAAGAGTATTACAAGAAGGTTATATACGGAGAGTAGGGGGAATTAAAGATATCCCTATTGATGTAAAAATAATAGCTACTACTAATGAAGATCCAGTGGAAAGTGTTAAAAAAGGTGCATTAAGAAAGGATTTATATTATAGATTAAATGTAATATATATTGCCATCCCCCCATTAAAAGAAAGACTAGATGATATTCCTATATTATGTGAACATTTTATTAAAAAATATAATAAAGAATTAGATAAAGATATATGGCTAGTATCTGAAGAGGTATTGTCTTGTTTTCAAAACTATTCATGGCCTGGAAATGTTAGAGAATTAGAAAATGCTATAGAGTCTGCTATGAACTATATTTCAGAAGATGAACATGTTCTAAAAAAAGAGCATTTTATTTCTAATAGACATATAATTGATTCTAAGCCAAAAACTAATTTATTTAAAAAGATTGATGAAGGAAAAGCCCTTCCAGAACTAATTGAGGATATAGAAAAAAAGATTATTATTCAAGGATTGACTAAGAATAATAACAATATTTCTCATACTGCTAGAGAATTAGGAATAAAAAGACAAACATTACAGCACAAATTGAAAAAGTATGATATATCATAATATATTAGCATGCAAACGCAATATTTTTTGCATCTATACGCAAAAAATATTGCGTTTTTTGTTTTTTATTAGGAAAAATATTGAAGTATTAAGAAGTATTTTGTTGTAGAATGCGGGTTACATGGTTTTTCTATAACTTGGCAAAGATATTGCATATATAATTAAGATAGTGAAAAAACTTTATTAAATAAATAGATCTTAGGAGGTGCCTTTTTATGGCAAAGGAAAATGTAAAAGTTATTCTTTGGGGATTCGGTGCAATGGGAAGTGGAATGGCAGAGGTATTACTTAATAAAAAAGGTGTAGAAATAGTAGGAGTTTGTGATATGCACCCAAAAAAAGTTAATAAGAGTATGTATGATGTTTTAGGAGTTGAAAGAGGAGATAGAAAAGAAGTAATAGTTAGTGATAATGTTGAAGAAACAATAAAAGAAGGAGCTGCAGATATAGTTCTTATAGCTACAGATTCTTTTGTTAAAGGTGTATTTGACAAGGCTAAGTTTTGCTTAGAAAAAAAGATAAATGTTATAACAACTGCAGAAGAAATGGCATACCCTCAAGCTCAAGAACCAGAGCTAGCTGCAAAATTGAATGAAATAGCTAGAGAAAACGGTGTCACAATTTTAGGAACTGGTATAAATCCAGGCCTTATAATGGATTTACTTGTAGTAGCATTAACAGGTGCTTGTATAGATGTAGATCATATTAAAGCAGAAAGAGTTAACAATCTTTCACCATTTGGTCCTGCTGTAATGAGTGAGCAAGGGGTGGGAATAACTGAAGAAGAATTTAATAGTAGAGTAAAAGATGGTTCATTGGCAGGTCATGTTGGTTTTCCAGAGTCAGTAAATATGATTTCTGATGCATTGGGATGGAAATTAAGTGGAGAAGTAAAACAAACAATGGAACCAATTGTTTCAAAAGTATATAGAAAAGCTCCTTATGCAGAAGTAGAAGCAGGAAATGTAGCTGGATGTAAAATGTTAGGATATGGCTATGTAGCTGGAGAAGAAAAAATAGAAATGGTTCATCCACAACAAGTTGAACCTCAACTTGAAGGTGTAGATACAGGAGACTATATAACTATTAAAGGAAATCCTGATATAGATATGGCTATAAAACCAGAAATTCCTGGTGGAATAGGTACAATTGCAATGTGTATAAATATGATTCCACAAGTAATAAATGCTACTCCAGGATTAAAAACTATGCTGGATTTACCAGTACCAAGAGCTATTATGGGCGATATGAGAGATTTAATTGAAGACTAATTAAAATATATTATAAAAAGGAAAGAGGGGAATTAAAATGGATGCTAAAAAAGGTGATTGGGTAAGAATTCATAATATAGTTTTAAACCCTGAAGATAGGTCTCCAAACTTACCTGAAGATACAAAAAAAGTACCTCTAGAAATGTGGGATAAAGGCTTCCTTTTAAATGAAGGTGCAAATATAGGTGATATGGTAGAAGTTGAATCTTATATAGGAAGAAAAGTAGAAGGAAAATTGGTAGAAGTAAATCCTTTTTATGATCATGATTTTGGGAAATGTGTACCTGAGTTGTTATACATAGGAAGACAGCTTAGGGGTTACCTAGAAGGGAGTGAGCAAGGTGAGTAAGGATATGAGTTTTGAAGCTGTAATGGCTAGAAGACCAGAGACAATGAAAAAGGCTATTGGAATAGATTATGATATATTTGAGTCTGGAAGTATTGCTTTTGATTATGAAAGAATGATGAGAGAAACAGGATATAGTTTGCAACAAATGCAAAAAATTCAAAGTGAAACGGGAGTAGGGAATACACCAGTTTATGAACTAAGGAATTTAACTGCTCTAGCAAGAAAATTTGCACCTGAAGGAAAAGGAGCTAGAATCTTTGTAAAAGACGAAGCTGCTAATCCATCAGGAAGTTTTAAAGCTAGAAGAGCAGCTACAGCTTGTTACCATGCAAAGAAATTAGGTTATAAAGGTGTTATTGCAGCGACTAGTGGCAATTACGGTGCAGCAGTAGCTAGTCAGGCAGCTATGAGAGGATTGAAATGTATAATAGTTCAAGAATGCTATGATTCAAGAGAAATAGGCCAACCTGAAATTGTAGAAAAGGCAAGAAAATGTGAAGCTTATGGAGCAGAAGTTGTACAACTTACTGTTGGTCCAGAATTATTTTATAGTTTCTTAAGACTGCTGGAAGAAACCGGATATTTCAATGCTTCATTGTATACTCCTTTTGGTATAGCAGGTGTAGAAACTCTAGGTTATGAATTGTCTATGGAGTTTAGAGAAAGAGAAGGAAAAGACCCAGATGTAGTAGTTGTAACAAATGCTGGTGGAGGAAATTTAACTGGTACAGCAAGAGGACTTATAAAAGCAGATGCAGATACTCAAATTGTGGGAGCTAGTGTAGATTTAAGTGGACTACATATGGCTAGTGATAAACAATTTAATAAAAAATCCTTTACTACTGGTCATACTGGATTTGGTATACCATTTGCAACTTGGCCAGATAGATCTGATGTTCCAAGATCAGCAGCAAGACCATTAAGATATATGGATAGATATGTAACTGTTAACCAAGGTTCTGTATTCTATATGACAGAAGCATTAGCACAGTTAGAGGGATTAGAAAGAGGTCCAGCAGGAAATACATCATTGGCAGCAACTTTTGCATTAGCACAAGAGCTAGATGAAGATAAAATAATCGTAGCTCAAGAAACAGAATACACAGGAGCAGGTAAACATATTCAACCTCAGCTTACTTTTGCAAAAGAAAACGGAATAGAAATAGTTATCGGTGATCCAAAAGATGAAATACCTGGAGAAAACATTGTTCTACCTGAAGATCCAAGTTATATAAAAACAAAGGATATAGATTTAAATAAAATTAAAAGATCTTATATTAGAAATTGTATAAAAAATACTAAGGTAAATAGTGTTACTAGTGAAGACATAGAATTTTTAGTAAAAGATACAAAATCTAGTGAAGAGTTTGTTAAAAAAGTATTAGATGAATTGAAAGTAGAATATTAAGATTTTATATATTATTAGGGGGTGCTTTTGATGAAAAGAGAAGACGATTTTCAAACGAGAAGAAAACATCTTGCGGATTTGACTGAAGAACAATTAGAGGAAAGATTTTGGAAATTAGCAGAGGAGATTGTTAATCCACTAGTAGATTTAGCTTATAAAAACACTTCTCCATCTATTGAAAGATCTGTACTTATGAGAATGGGTTTTTCAAGTATAGAATGTAGTGCAATTGTAGATGGTGCTATAGAAAGAGGGCTTTTAGGAAAAGGTGCAGGTCATTTAGTATATAGATTAGCAAAAGAAAAAGATATGCCTATAAGAGAAGCAGGGCTTAAACTTGCAGAAGGAGAAATGTGGGAAGATGTTGTAGCAATTTTTAAGGGGGGTGCTAACTAATGGAACTTAAACCTAATGAAAAATTAGATATTGAAAATATATTGAAGGATATTGATAAATATAGACCAAGGAGAAGAGGTTGGACTTGGAGAGAAGGAATAGGACAAAAAAGAAAAATTGGCCAATTTGAGTATTATGATACAGCAGAGCCATTAGAAAAAAGCCAACCACTACCATCAAGTAAGGGATTTGGTTATATTGATCCTCAACCAGAAAATGTCATAACTACAGAAATTGCTTCTGGGAGATTTGAAGACGATATTAGACGTATGAGAATGGCTGCATGGCATGGTGCAGATCATTTAATGGTTATTAGAACAGCAGGACAAAGCCATTTCGATGGTTTAATAGAGGGTACACCTCAAGGAGTAGGCGGAATACCAGTTACTAGAAAACAAGTAAGAGCTCAAAGAAAAGCATTAGACATAATAGAAGATGAGGTAGGTCGTCCATTAAATTACCACTCATATGTAAGTGGAGTTGCAGGACCTGAAATTGCGGTTATGTTTGCAGAAGAGGGAGTAAATGGTGCTCACCAAGACCCTCAGTATAATGTACTTTATAGAAATATAAATATGGTTAGATCTTTTGTAGATGCTGCTTCAGCTAAAAAGGTTATGAGTTGGGCAGAAATAGCACAAATAGACGGAGCTCATAATGCCAATGCTACAGCAAGAGAAGCATGGAAAGTAATGCCAGAGCTTATGGTTCAACATGCTCTTAATAGTATGTTTTCAGTAAAAGTAGGTATGGATAAAGAAAATATCTGTCTTTCAACTGTACCACCAACAGCTCCTCCAGCTCCTTGTATGAGACTGGATTTACCTTATGCAGTTGCGCTTAGAGAGCTTTTTAGAGAATATAAGATGAGAGCACAAATGAATACAAAATATATGGAATCATCAACTAGAGAAGCAACAGTAACTCATACACTAAATTTACTTATCTCAAAACTTACAAGAGCGGAAATTCAATCTACTATTACACCAGATGAAGGTAGAAATGTACCATGGCATATATACAATATTGAAGCTGTAGATACAGCAAAACAAGCATTAGTAGGTATGGATGGACTTACAGAAATGGTTGAAATAAAGAGAGATAAGGGAGAATTAGCTGATAAGGTAAGAGAGCTTAAAGAAAGAGCAGTCCTATTTATGGAAGAAATTATAGAAGTAGGCGGATATTTCAAGGCAGTTGAAGAAGGTTTCTTTGTTGATTCAGGAGAATATCCAGAAAGAAATGGAGATGGAATTGCAAGAAAGATTAATGGTGGTATTGGAGTAGATACGGTATATGAAAGAGAAGAAGATTATATGGCACCTGTTACAGCTGTATTTGGATATAATAATGTAGCACAATACGATGAAGAAGCAGTAGACAATCCTTCAAAATTAATAGGTGGTTCTACTTTTGAAGATCCAGATAAAATTATATTTATTGATGAATTAGATGAAAATGATAATGTTAATGTTAGATTAGAAGAGACAAAAGAATTAAGAAAAACTTCTAAGATAAAACCTGAAATGGAATGGGCAGGGGATGGAATAATTCAAATTACATTATTCTTACCTGCAGAAGAAAGAGTAGCAGAATTTACTGCTCTTGAAATTGGTAAGAAAATGGGACTTGAAGATGTAGAAGTAATTCACAGAGAAATAATGCAAGAAGCAGAAGGAACTAGAATTGAGCTGAAAGGTAGAGTTCCATTTGCTATAGATACTGATAAATTAGTAATTCCTCCAAAGCCAGAAATCATGACAGATGATGAAATAAGGGCCGATATTGAAGCAAATCCAATGAAAGTAGTTGCTGGAACTGTAGGAGAAGATGAACACTCTGTAGGACTTAGAGAAATAATAGATATTAAACATGGTGGAATTGAAAAATACGGTATAGAATGTGAATATCTTGGAACATCAGTACCAGTAGAAAAACTAGTAGACGCGGCTATTGAAGTAAACGCTGATGCAATACTTGCTTCTACAATTATAAGTCATGACGATATTCACTATAAGAATATGAAAAAAATACATGAACTTTGCATAGAAAAAGGTATAAGAGATAAGATAATACTTGTTTCTGGTGGTACTCAAGTTTCAAATGAATTAGCTGTTAAAAATGGAATGGATGCAGGTTTTGGAAGAGGATCAAATGGAGCCCATGTAGCAACATTTATAGTTAAGAAAAGAAGAGAGATGAATAATGAGAATTAATATATTAGTTGCAGAAATAGGTAGCACTACTACAGTAGTCAATGGATTTCATGAGGTGGATAGCCCTTGCCCTAAATTTATAGGACAAGGGCAAGCCCCTACTTCTGTTTTAGAAGGCGATGTAAATATTGGGCTCAAAGGGGCAATAGATGATTTAAAGAAAAATTTAAATGTAGAAGATCTAGAATATGATGAACTTATAGCTACTAGTAGTGCAGCAGGTGGCCTAAGAATGACAGTACATGGGCTTGTTTATGATATGACAGTTAGGGCAGCAAAAGAAGCTGCACTAGGTGCAGGAGCCAATATAAAATATATTACTTCAGGAAAACTTAGGAAATCAGATTTAAAGAAGATTAAAGAAATAAATCCAAATATTATTTTAATTGCAGGTGGAGTAGATTATGGTGAAAGGGATACTGCTCTTTATAATTCAGAATTAATTGCAGAACTGGATTTAGATGTGCCAGTTATATATGCTGGAAATATTGAAAATCATGAAGAAATAAAAGAAGCTTTTGAAGATACTAAATCAGAGTTATACATTGTAGACAATGTATATCCTAAAATTGACGATTTAAATATTGAACCTACAAGAAAAGTTATACAAGATGTATTTGAAAAACATATTATTCATGCTCCAGGAATGGAAAGAATAAGGGATATGGTTACTGGTCCTATTATGCCTACACCAGGAGCCGTAATGAATGCTTCTAAATTATTATATGAGGATATAGGGGATCTATTAACTCTAGATGTTGGAGGAGCTACCACAGACGTTCATTCAGTTACAGAAGGTAGTGATGAGATAGCGAGAATACTTATAAGTCCAGAGCCTGTAGCAAAAAGGACTGTTGAAGGTGATTTAGGTGTTTATGTAAATATGAAAAATATTGTAGAAATGGTAGGAAGAGAAGAAATAGCAGAAAACTTAAATATTAGTTTAGAAGAATTGGAAGAACTTATTGAAAGTCATAAACCTATACCTGAAACAGACCTACAAAGAAATTTTGTAGAGGAATTGACTCTCCATGCCGTTGTTACTGCAGTAAAAAGACATGCCGGAGTCTTTAGACATTTATATGGACCAGGTGGAAAGAAAACTGTTGCTGAAGGAAAAGATTTAACTCGAGTGAAGTATATATTAGGTACTGGAGGTGCTCTTACAAGACTTCCAAATAGAATGGATATGATGAAGCAAATAGCTTTAAGTAATAAAGGAATGGAATTATTGCCAAATAAAGATGCCAGGCTTTTAATAGACAATAACTATATAATGGCTTCATTGGGTGTATTAGCAAAAAGACATCCACAAGCTGCATTAAGTATTTTAAAAGATAGTCTTGAAATTAAATAAGTCTAATATAATAATTTAAATAAGTCCAACATTTTGTTGGACTTATTTAAAATATAAATGGAGGGATAAACATGGGTTATCCGAGAGTAGAAGTAGATTTAAATAAACTTGAACATAATGTTAAATATATTGTAAATAAATGTAATAGTAAAGGTATAAAAGTAGCAGGAGTAACTAAAGTTTTTTGTGGTGATCCTAAAATAGCTAAAGCCTATGTAGATGGAGGTGTTAGTTTTTTAGCAGATTCTAGGATAGAAAACTTAAAAAAGTTGAAAGATTTTGATATTCCTAAAATTTTATTACGATTACCTATGCAAAGTGAAGCAGAAGATATAGTAGAGTATGCAGATGTTTCTCTAAATTCAGAAATGGATACTATTAAAATTCTTTCTAAAAAGGCAGTAGATGCTGGAAAAGTTCACAAGATTATTTTAATGATAGATTTAGGTGATTTAAGGGAAGGATATTTCAAAGAGGAAGAAATATATGAAGCTGTAGAAGAAATATTGAAATTAAAGGGAATTAAATTAGAAGGTATAGGGACTAATTTAACTTGTTATGGTGGAATAATACCAAGAGAGGACAATGTAGGTAAACTTATTAAAGTTGCAGAAAAAATTAAAAGTAATTATAATATTGACTTAGAAATTATTTCAGGTGGCAACTCCAGTAGTCTTCATTTAATATTTAATGATAATATGCCAGAAGGTATAAATCAATTGAGGTTGGGAGAATCACTAGTTTTAGGTAGAGAAACAGCTTTTGGAGATAGAATAGAAGATACTTTTGATGATGCATTTACTATAGTCGTAGAAGCTATAGAGTTAAAAGAAAAGCCTTCTATACCAATAGGTGAAATAGGAATGGATGCCTTTGGAAATAAGCCTACTTTTACAGATAGGGGTATAAGAAAGAGAATGATATGTGCTATTGGTAAACAAGATATAGATTTAGAAAATATAGTTCCCATAGATGATGATCTAATAATACTAGGTGGAAGTAGTGATCACTTGATATTAGATGTAACTAATAGTAAAATAGACTATAGCGTTGGTGATAAGATAAGATTTAAATTAGACTATGGTGGAATATTAAGTTCCACTACATCTGAGTATGTAAAGAGAGTCTATATTTAACCTTAGTAGAAAGGTGATTTAATGGATCTTTTTAGTTACAATATGGAGAGACAATTGGAAAAAGAAGCACCATTGGCAGAAAGAATGAGGCCAAAAAATTTAAAAGAATTTGTAGGTCAGAATCATTTATTAGGAGAAGGTAAATTTTTAAATAGGGCTATTAAAGGGGACAGATTACCTTCTATGATATTTTATGGACCTCCTGGAACAGGGAAAACTACATTAGCTATGATTATAGCTAATACTACAGAGATGAATTTTGAAAAACTAAGTGCAGTTACATCGGGAGTTAAAGATATTAGGAAGGTAACAGAAAGTGCAGAAGAAAAATTAAAGATGTATGGAAGAAGAACTATATTGTTTATAGATGAAATACATAGATTCAATAAATCTCAGCAGGATGCACTTCTGCCTTTTGTAGAACGAGGTATACTAATTTTAGTGGGGGCAACAACTGAAAATCCTTATTTTGAAGTAAATAAAGCCCTTTTATCTAGGATGACTGTTATACAATTGGAACCATTAAAGGATGAAGATTTAAAGTTATTATTGTCTAGAGCTTTAAAAGATAGTAGAAGTGGTTTAGGAAAGAAGGATGTTAAAATTGATGAAAAAGCTATAAATTACCTAGTAAATATAGCTGATGGAGATGCTCGTACGGCTTTAAATTCATTGGAACTAGCAGTCTTGACCACTCCTAAAGATAATGAAGGGAAAATATTAATTAATAAAGAAGTTATAAAAGATTGTATCCAGACTAGAGGAATAAAATACGATAAATCTGGAGATGAACATTATGATACTACTTCTGCTTTTATTAAAAGCATGAGAGGTTCAGATCCAGATGCTACACTATATTGGCTTGCAAAAATGATTGAAGCTGGAGAGGATCCTAAATTTATAGGAAGACGTATTATTATATCTGCTTCAGAAGATGTTGGAAATGCTGATCCTCAAGCTTTGAATATTGCTGTATCAGCTTTTCAAGCAATAGATATAATAGGTATGCCTGAAGGAAGAATACCATTAGCCCAAGCTGCTGTATATATTGCTTGTGCACCAAAGAGCAATGCCTCCTATTTAGGTATAAATAATGCATTAGAAGATGTAAGGGATAAAAAAGTAGGTTTAGTTCCTCTTCACTTGAGAGATACTAGTTACAATAAAGCTAAAGAGTTAAATCATGGTGTTGATTATAAATATCCTCATGATTATCCTAATGCCTATATAAAACAACAATATCTTCCTAATGAATTAAAAGATAAAGTATATTATAATCCTACAGAAAATGGATATGAAAAAAATATCAAAGAAAGATTGGATAGTTTATTTGACAAAAAGAAATAATAAAATTATAATTGTATTTAAAACAATATGACGATACATATAAAGACTTTGAAGGGAAGAGTAGATATGGAGAAAGTTTTAGCGAGTCGGTGATGGTGAAAGACCGATACAGACTCTATATTGAAGAACATCCTGGAGTTTCTAACCGAAATCTGTAAGAAAGTAGGCTTAGACGGATTCATACCGTTATATATGATAGGTATTGATTTGCTAATTAAAGTGGTCATTTAGAATATGACAATTAGGGTGGTACCGCGAACCTTTCGTCCCTTCATAAGGATGAGAGGTTTTTTATTTATTAATTTTATTTTGAAAGGAGAAAGAAAATGGAAAGGGTTACTGTGAGAGAAATTTTTAGAGAGACAGAAAAATATTTAAATAAAGAAGTTCAAATAGAAGGTTGGATAAGAACATTGAGATCTTCTAAGAAATTTGGATTTATAGAAGTAAATGATGGTACTTTCTTTAAAAATATTCAAGTAGTATTTGATGAAAAGCTTGAAAACTTTAAGGAAATATCTAAATTTCCTATTAGTGCTTCAATAGTAGTTCAAGGGAAATTAGATCCTACACCAGAGGCAAAACAGCCTTTTGAAATTAAGGCAACTAGTGTTTCTATGATAGGAGATTCAGCTAAAGATTATCCATTACAAAAGAAAAGGCATTCATTTGAATATTTAAGAACTATAGCTCATTTGAGACCTAGAAGTAATGCTTTTTCTGCAGTTTTTAGAGTTAGATCTTTAGCAGCATATGCTATTCACAAATTCTTTCAAGAAAGAAATTTTGTCTATGTGCACACTCCAATAATTACTGGTAGTGATGCTGAAGGTGCGGGAGAAATGTTTAGGGTGACTAATTTAGATTTAAAGAACATACCACTAGATGATGAAAATAAAGTAGATTTTTCAAAAGATTTTTTTGGAAAAGATACAAATTTAACTGTTAGTGGCCAATTAGAAGCAGAGGCTTATGCTCTAGCTTTTAGAAATGTATATACCTTTGGTCCAACTTTTAGAGCAGAAAATTCTAATACTGCTCGTCATGCAGCAGAGTTTTGGATGATAGAGCCAGAAATTGCTTTTGCTGATTTAAATGATGATATGGATTTAGCTGAAGATATGATGAAGTATATAATTAACTATGTAATGGAAAATGCTAAGGAAGAAATGGAATTCTTTAATTCTTTTGTTGACAAAGGATTATTTGATAGACTTGAAAATGTAGTTAATTCTGAATTTGAACGTATTACCTATACAGAAGCTATTGAAATATTAGAAAAATCTAAGGAGAAATTCCAATATCCAGTTAAATGGGGAATAGATTTGCAAACTGAACACGAAAGATATATAACAGAAAAAGTATTTAAAAAACCAGTATTTGTAACAGATTATCCAAAAGATATTAAAGCTTTTTATATGAGACTTAATGATGACAACAAGACTGTAGCAGCTATGGACTTATTAGTACCTGGAGTTGGAGAAATAGTTGGAGGTAGTCAAAGAGAAGAGAGATTAGATGTTTTAGAAGAAAGAATGAAAGAGTTGGGAATGAGCGAGAAAGAATACTGGTGGTATTTAGAACTTAGAAAATATGGTGGAACAAAACATGCAGGATTTGGACTTGGTTTTGAAAGAGCTATTATGTATATGACTGGTATGAAAAATATTAGGGATGTAATACCTTTTCCAAGGACAGTAGGTTCAGCAGAGTTTTAATTTAGCGTGTTTTAGAATTTCCTTTCCACTTAGTCTCAGTTCAGCAAATAGGAATAGTCCTATTCCTATTTGCTTCAATATCTATTTCAGATAATAAATCAATTTTTCTAAAAATATTATTATAAATTAATAATTGTTATTAAATGTAATTTTGACATGGATTATTTTTTGATATATAATTCTGATTACATTATATTGAATTTATTACATTTATCACCGAAAAAGGAGGAAACTATGTCAGAAACAAATATTAGAAAAGAAAAACAAAATGAAGTAAAAGGTTTTTTGAAAAATGTCGAAAAAATTGGGAATGCACTACCACATCCAGTTATAATTTTTATAATTTTAAGTATTGCTATTGTTGTAGTTTCTGCAATTGTTGCTGCAACGGGAGTATCAGTTACTTATTTTGATGCTAAAGCTGGAGAAGAGGTGACTAAAAAGGCAGTTTCACTTTTAAATGCAGAGGGTTTGCGTTATATTTTTAATAGTGCAACTACTAATTTTACAGGTTTTGCACCATTAGGCACAGTACTTGTAGTTATGTTAGGTGTAGGTGTAGCAGAATGGTCTGGACTTATTAATACATCATTAAAAAGATTATTAACAGATGTAAATCCTAGACTGTTAACAGCAGTAGTTGTTTTTACAGGTATTATTTCTAATATTGCATCAGATGCTGGTTATGTTGTTGTTATACCTTTGGGAGCTATTATATTTGCAGGAGCAGGTCGTCATCCTATTGCAGGGCTTGCAGCAGCTTTTGCAGGTGTATCTGCCGGGTTTTCTGCTAATCTTATTATTGGAACAACAGATCCATTACTTGCAGGTATTACCAATGAAGCCTTGAGAAGTGTAGGTATAGATTATCAAATTACATCTACAGCTAACTGGTATTTTATGATGGTTTCTACTATATTATTAACATTTTTAGGTACCTTTGTAACTGAAAAAATAGTAGAGAAAAACCTTGGGACTTATACTGGGGATTATATTCCTGACAAAGCAGAAGTAACCCCTCTTGAAAAGAAAGCTCTTAAAAATGCTGGTATTTCACTTTTAATATTTGTAATTTTGGCAGCTTTTTTAATGTTCCCTAAAAATGCAGTATTTAAAGAGTTAGATGAAAATACTGGTAAGATGACATTGGATATTTTTATGAATAATGGGCTTCTTCCATTAATATTATTATTGTTTATAATTCCAGGTATTGTTTTTGGTAAAACAACTGGCAAAATTAAAGATAGCAAAGATATAGTAACTGCAATGACTAGTGGAATGGAAAGCATGGGAGGATATTTAGTATTAGCGTTTTTTGCATCTCAATTTGTAAATTATTTTAGCTATACTAATCTAGGAGCTATTATTTCTTATAAAGGTGCTGATTTATTGAAAAGTATAGGATTTACTGGATTACCTCTTATAATTGCTTTTATTATAATTTCAGCCTTTTTAAATCTATTTATGGGTTCTGCATCAGCAAAATGGGCTATTATGGCTCCAATATTTATACCTATGATGATGAAATTAGGACTTTCTCCAGAATTAACACAGGTTGCATATAGAATAGGAGATTCAACTACTAATATAATAACACCACTTATGAGTTATTTTCCTATGATAGTTGTCTTTGCTAAAAGATATGATGAAGAAAGTGGACTTGGAACTTTGATATCTACAATGATTCCATATTCAATGACTTTCTTATTAGGTTGGACAATCCTAATGATAATTTGGTATATATTAGGGCTTCCACTTGGACCTGGAGCTTATATTCACATATAATTAATTAAAAAGATGAGGACGCAATAAGCCTCATCTTTTTTTATAGTATTAGTTTGACATAATCAAAAAATAGTCACAAAAAATTCAATAAACCTTGATTTATTTATATATATCTGCTATAATACACTCTAAATTAGATTTTATTATATTATTTTAAATTACATATATTTAACTATGAAAGGAAGTAGTAGGCTTTAAATTTCTTATAGAGAGCTGTCGGCTGGTGGAAGACAGTAGAAATGCTGCTGAACTCGTCCTTGAGTTGTTAAAGTGAAATATATTAGCTTTAACCGGCAAAAGAACCGTTATTTCTTAGAGTGGATAGATTTTTTCTATCAATTAGTGTGGTACCGCGGAATAAAGCCTTTCGTCTCTAATGGAGATAGAGGCTTTTTTATTTTATATAAAATAGTAGGAGGGAATTATAGTGATGGAATATAATCCGAAAAAAATTGAGAAGAAATGGCAAGATATATGGGATGAAAAAGAAGTTTTTAAAACTAGTGAAGATAAGACAAAACCAAAATTTTATGCATTAATAGAGTTTCCTTATCCTTCAGGGCAAGGACTTCATGTAGGTCATCCAAGACCTTATACAGCGTTAGATGTAGTTTCTAGAAAAAGGAGATTTCAAGGATATAATGTACTATATCCTATGGGTTGGGATGCTTTTGGACTTCCAACAGAAAACTTTGCTATACAACATAAGATACATCCTAAAACAGTTACTGAAAATAATGTAGCAAAATTTAAAGAACAGCTTAAATCAATAGGATTTTCTTTTGACTGGTCAAAGGAAATAAATACTACAGACCCATCTTATTATAAATGGACACAGTGGATATTTTTAGAGATGTTTAAAAGAGGTCTTGCATATAAAAAAGAAATGCCTATAAATTGGTGTACATCTTGTAAAGTAGGATTAGCAAATGAAGAAGTAGTAAATGGAACTTGTGAAAGATGTAATGGAGAAGTTGTTAGAAAAGTAAAGAATCAATGGATGCTAAAAATCACTGAATATGCAGATAGACTAATTAATGATTTAGATACAGTTGACTATATAGAGAGAATAAAAACTCAACAGATAAATTGGATTGGTAGATCTAAAGGAATGGAAGTAGATTTTCAAATTGCAGGAACAGAAGATTCACTAAGAGTATTTACTACTAGACCAGATACATTGTTTGGTGCCACATACATGGTCATTGCTGCTGAACATCCACTAATAGAAAAATACAATGATATTATAGAAAATATGGATGAAATTAAAGAATATCAGGAAATGGCTGCGAAGAAGTCAGATTTTGAAAGAACTGAATTAAATAAAGATAAAACAGGTGTTGAAATCAAAGGATTGAAAGCAATAAATCCAGCTAATGGGAAAGAAATATCTATTTGGGTATCAGATTATGTACTTATGAGTTATGGAACAGGTGCTATAATGGCAGTACCTGCCCATGATAGTAGAGACTGGGAGTTTGCTAAAAAGTTTGGTCTTCCAATTGTAGAAGTAGTTGAAGGTGGAGATGTAGAAAAGGAAGCTTATACTGATACGGAAACTGGTAAAATAGTGAATTCTGACTTTATAAATGGCCTAGAGGTAAAAGAAGCTATAGAAAAGATCAGTAATTGGCTAGAAGAAAAAGAATTAGGTAAGAAGAAAGTTAATTATAAATTAAGGGACTGGGTATTTTCACGTCAAAGATATTGGGGAGAACCTATACCACTAATTCATTGTGAAAAATGTGGCTGGGTTCCAGTGCCAGAAGATGAACTTCCTGTTATGTTGCCTGAGGTAGAAAATTATGAACCTACACATAATGGTGAATCACCTCTTGCAAATATGGAAGATTGGGTAAATACAAAATGTCCAAAGTGTGGAGGAGATGCTAAAAGGGAAACAGATACTATGCCACAATGGGCAGGATCTTCTTGGTATTTCTTAAGATATGTAGATCCTCATAATACTGAAGAGATAGCTAGCAGAGAAGAATTAGATTATTGGCTTCCAGTAGATTGGTACAATGGCGGAATGGAACATACTACCCTTCATCTACTTTATTCAAGATTTTGGCATAAATTTTTATATGATATAGGGGTAGTTTCTTGCCCAGAACCATATAATAAAAGAACTGCCCATGGTATGATATTGGGTGGAAATAATGAAAAGATGTCAAAGTCTAGAGGAAATGTTATAAATCCAGATGATATAGTAAATGAATATGGTGGAGATACATTGCGAACATATGAAATGTTCATAGGGGATTTTGAAAAGAGTGTTCCTTGGTCTGAAAATGGGGTTAAAGGATGTAGAAGATTTTTAGAGAGAGTATGGAGACTTCAAGATATAGTTGTAGATGGTAATGGTTATTCGAAAAAATTAGAAACTAGTATCCATAAAACTATAAAAAAGGTAACAGAAGACTATGAAACATTGAAATTTAATACTGCTATTGCAGCTTTAATGTCTTTATTAAATGAATTTAATGATATAGGAGAGATAAACAAGGAAGAATTAAAAACTTATCTAATACTTTTAAATCCAGTAGCACCACATATTACTGAAGAAATTTGGGAAAGAGTAGGTTTAGGTGGAATGTTACATGAAGCTACTTGGCCAAAATGGGATGAAGATAAATTGGTAGAGGATGTAGTTGAAATTGCTATCCAAGTTAATGGAAAAGTTAGAGGTAGGGAAAAAATATCTATAGATGAATCTAAAGAAAGTGTAAGGAATAAGGTACTAGAAAATGCTGGAGTAAAGAAATTTATTGGAGATAAAAAAATAGTTAAAGAAATATACATTCCGGGCAAGATATATAATATAGTAGCTAAATAATTAGACAAGGGAGGTTTTCCTCCCTTGTACTTGAATTTAGGAGGAAATAAATGAATAAAATAAAAATAATTACAGATAGTACTAGTTATATAGATAAAGATTATGCACTAGAAAAGGATATTTCTATTATACCTTGCAACCAGCCACAGGAGATTTTCTTAAAAAATATGATGAAATAGTAGTTTTAACTATATCTTCTAAATTAAGTGATACGTATAATATCCTTTAAAGACGGAGAATTAGGACTATTGGAAAAAACTAGAGGAAAAAATAAAGCTGTAAAAAAGATAATTGAAACAATACCTTCTGATGTGAAAAGAATTGGTGTTTGTCATATATTAAATTATGATGAAGCTGTTAGCTTAAAAGAAAAATTAATTAAAGAATTTCCTAAAGCTTTAATAACAATAGATGAACTAGGCCCCATAGTAGGTGCTCATTTAGGACCAGAAACTATAGGAGTTTGTTACAGTTGTTGATAAATATATTTCAAAACTTGAAAAATATGTTATAATGAAATGGGAAATAAGTATAAAAAACCTATTTTTTGGAGGTGTGTTTAATGAGTAAAATTTTAGTTACAGGAGCTCTTGGACAGATAGGATCTGAACTTACTATGGAACTAAGGAGTATATATGGCAATGACAATGTTATAGCTAGTAGTAGGAGAAAAAAAGAAGGACAAGAAAGAGTAATTGAATCTGGTCCTTTTGAAGTAGTAGATGTGACAGAAGGAGAAAAACTAGCTGATATAGTTAAAAAACACAAGGTTGATACTATAGTCCATTTGGCAGCAATCCTATCAGCTGTAGGTGAAGAAAAACCTAATCAAGCATGGGATATTAATATTAACGGACTTTATAATGTTCTAGAAATAGGTAGACAAGAGAATTGCTCAGTATTTACACCGAGCTCTATTGCGGCTTTTGGTCCATCTACACCAAAAGATAAAACGCCTCAAGATACTATTCAAAGACCAGAGACTATGTATGGTGTAACTAAAGTTGCAGGAGAAGTTTTATGTGATTATTATTTTAAAAAGTTTGGCGTAGATACAAGGGGAGTGCGTTTTCCAGGACTTATATCACATGAGACATTACCAGGTGGTGGAACAACAGACTATGCAGTACATATCTACTACGATGCACTAAAACATGGTAGATATACTTCTTTTATTAAAGAAGGAACTTATATGGATATGATGTATATGCCAGATGCTATTGATGCTATAATTCAATTAATGCAAGCAAATCCAGATAAGCTTATTCATAGAAATGCTTTCAATGTTACTGCAATGAGCTTTGAACCAGAAGACATAGCAGCTGAAATCAAAAAACACATACCTGAATTTGAAATGGACTATGATGTAGATCCAGTAAGGCAAGCTATAGCAGAATCTTGGCCAAATTCTCTTGATGATAGTGCAGCAAGAGAAGAATGGGGTTGGAATCCTAAATATGATTTAGCTAAAATGACTGAAGATATGTTGGAAAAATTAAAAATAAAATTAAATAAATAATAATACCCATATAAAAAGGGGCTGTTTCATAACTGATTTATCAGTTATGAAATGCCTCTTTTTTTATGTTCAAGTTAACAACTGAAGTACCTAAGTTTCTATAAATTCAAATATATTTTTCTTAGTCTAATTTTAGGTATAGCA
>NZ_VULR01000011.1 GCF_009696605.1 Anaerosalibacter bizertensis
TATGGCTAAGATAAGAAGCCAAAGAAATGTATTTAATGATTAGAAAAGAAGACTATATTAGTATCTAAGAAATTGATAATTATTACAGTGGAAAACTGTAATTTGATTATAACTATATTGTACAAGGGGGAGTTATTTTATGGATAAGAAAATAATAGAATTGAATGAAAAGTTAAGAGGCGGGGTAATAATGGATGTAGTGAATGTAGAACAAGCCAAAATTGCTGAAGAAGCTGGTGCAGTAGCAGTTATGGCACTAGAAAGGGTTCCTGCAGATATTAGAAAAGATGGCGGAGTAGCAAGAATGTCTGATCCAAAGTTAATAGAAGAAATACTAGAAGCTGTTTCAATTCCTGTAATGGCAAAGGTGAGAATAGGTCATTTTGTAGAATCACAAATTCTTGAAGCTATAGGTGTAGATTACATAGATGAAAGTGAAGTGTTAACACCTGCAGATGATAATTATCATATTGATAAAAAAGAGTTTGAAACACCTTTTGTATGTGGTGCAAGAAATTTAGGAGAGGCTTTAAGAAGGATTGGAGAAGGGGCATCAATGATAAGAACAAAAGGAGAGGCTGGAACAGGAAATGTAGTAGAAGCAGTAAGACATATGAGAACTGTTATGTCACAAATTAGAAAGTTAGAAAATATGCCTAAAGAGGAACTTATGACTGCTGCAAAGGAAATGGGTGCTCCTTATGATTTGGTTTTATATGTAGCTGAAAATGGAAAATTACCTGTAGTTAATTTTGCAGCAGGAGGTATAGCTACACCTGCAGACGCGGCTCTTATGATGCAACTTGGTTGTGATGGAGTATTTGTAGGTTCAGGTATTTTTAAATCCTCAAATCCAGAAAAAAGAGCTAAAGCTATTGTAGAGGCTGTAAGAAATTATGATGATCCTAAAAAATTAGTTGAAGTATCAAAAAATTTGGGAGAAGCAATGGTAGGATTAGAAATAAGTGAAATTGCAGAAGAAAATTTATATGCTAAAAGAGGTATATAGATTTTTCTAATATATAAAATGCTTAGTGAAAAATATAATATTTTGTAGTATAATTTTTATAGGAATTTATCCAATTATAAATTTAGGATAAATTCCTATACTTTTTTATAAATAATATTTACATATGAATTAGGATATAGGGAGGTTGTATATGATAAAATATTTTTTTAGAGGTACACCAGATGGATATATTTTTCCAAATGGTTCAAGAATACATTGGATTATGATGGCGTTTATTTTAATGGGAGTAGAATTGATAATAAAATATAGAAATGAATTGAGAGAAGATAAGTATAATAAGATATTTAAAGTTTTTATGATTACAATGCTGTCCATACAGCAAATCATTCTATATTTATGGTATGAGTTTTCAGGATATTTTACAATTCATGAAAGTTTACCCTTATATAATTGTAGGGTGGCGATTATTTTTACTATTTTCGCACTTATTAGTAATAAGGATTTTTATAAAAACATTTGCTGTTATTGGGGAATCATTGGTGCAATATCGGCCCTTGCTTTTCCAACGGTAGATCCTTTTAAATTTCCTCACTACACCGGGTTATCATTTTTCTTAGGACATGCATTGTTATTATGGTCGGGAATATATTTATTGGTAGTTGAAAGACATGATATAGGTAAAGAAAGTTTATTTTCCGTACTAATCTTTACAAATGTCTATCATTCAATAATATTTATTTTCAATATATTGACTAGTTCTAATTATTGCTATTTAAATAGTCCACCTTTTTCTATTGGAATTATAGATAATATGAATCAATTAATATATACTTTTACTGCTTTTAATGGATTCAATATATTTTTTATGATATTTTATTTAATGTATAAAATATTGCGTATGTATCGTTTAAAGAGGAAAGATGTTATGAAATGTAGCAAATAAAGACAGTTAAATTGTTTTTATTTGCTACATTTTTTATTCAATTACTTAGTTATTTCTTTCATAGCCTTTTTAGCAAATTTATCTGTAACAATCTTATTATAGTCTGCCCTTTCTTCTAGTTCTCCTGCCATTTCCATAATATCCATCATATGATTTAGTCCATCTTCTGTAAGAAGCAGATCTGGTTTCCAAGTATCTTGTTCTTTGTATCTAGTGATAAGGGCAATTAAAACCTCATCATCAGTATCAGGAAATTGTGGCTTTACAGCTTCAGCTATTTCTTCTACACTATGGGATTGCACCCAAAGCATGCCCTTATATATGGCATTAGTAAATTTTTGAATTGTATCTTCATTTTTTTCTATATAGTCTTTTGTTGCTGAATAGCAGGTATAAGGAATATATCCAGCTTCTTTCCCTATAGATGCAACTACATATCCTTTTCCTTCTTTTTCTAAAGTAGCAGCGACAGGTTCAAAAAGTGCTACATAATCTCCTTCTCCTCCGGTAAAAGCTCCTGCCATAACATCAAATTGAATGTCAGTTCTTACATTTACATCAACGCCTGGTTCTAATCCATGTTTTTTAAGTACATATTCTAAAGTCATTTCAGGCATTCCACCTTTTCTTCCTCCAATAATAGTTTTTCCTTTTAAGTTTTTGAAATCGAAGTCTTCTTCTTTTTCTCTTCCTACAAGGAAAGAACCATCTTTTTGTGTTAATTGTGCAAAGTTAATAGCATAGTTTGTTTTACCTTGGTTATAAACATAGACGGAGGCTTCAGGTCCCATAAACCCAATATCTGCTTCTCCACTTAGTAGAGCAGTCATACATTTATCTGCTCCTTTTCCATTAATAAGTTCAATGTCGAGACCTTCATCTTCAAAAAATCCTTGGGTTATAGCTACATATTGAGGGGTATAAAATAAAGAATGTGTTACTTCTATTAGTTTAACAGTTTTTAAATTATTTTTTTTACATCCAGTTAAACTAAAACTTATTAAAATTGTCAATACTAATACCAAGGAAAAGAGTTTAAGCTTTTTATTCATTAAAATCCCTCCTAAAAATTTATGGAGACTAGACTATTTTTATTATATGATTATAATAGATAAAGGGTTACAAAATAATAGAAAGGGGAATTATATGAATTTAGCAAATGGTCTTACTTTAACTAGAATTTTCTTAATACCTATTTACTTATTGTTTTTTTATTCTACACTTGAAAAGAGGATAGTTTATGCAGGGATAGTACTTATAGTTTCAGGAATAACAGATATGTTAGATGGTTATGTTGCAAGAAAATATAATATGGTTACAAAACTCGGAACAGTGTTAGACCCTATAGCAGATAAACTGACTACTTTTGCAGTTCTTGCAAGTTTTACTTCCTATGAATTAATTTCTCCTTGGGTTCTAATTGTGCTAGGTATTAAAGAGTTAGCACTTATAGTAGGAGGAGGAATATTATATTGTTCTGATGATAAGAAGGTTATACCTGCAAATAAGTTTGGAAAAGTAGCTACTGTTTCTTTTTATATAGCAATAATTTCTGTAATATTATCTTTACATCAAACAGCAATAAACACTTTATTCTATATTACTATATTTTTTCACCTCCTAGCTTTTTTAAATTATCTATCTATATTTAAAGGTGTTATGGCAGATAAAGATGAAGCTTAAATTGTTGACAAATGAGAATTGTTTTTTATATAATAACTATTAAATAGTTAAATAACATTATATTTATACTGTGAAGAAGAGGAGTAGGTAAATATCCTATATAGAGAGAAAAGTCCATAGGCTGAAAGACTTTTTTAGGCAATGTTTACTGAAGGTAGCTTCTGAGTATTCAAATTGAAATCCAGTAAATTTGAACGGCAAATACCGTTATATATTTAAGAGCCATAGTGTTAGCTATGGAATTAGGGTGGTACCGCGAGAATTTCCTTCGTCCTTATATTTTGGATGAAGGTTTTTTTATATATAAAAGGAGGAAATGAAAATGATTGAGAATTTGCCTAAGACTTATAATCCAAAAGATTTTGAAGAAAGAATATATAAGTTTTGGAATGAGGAAAGATATTTTGAAGCCAATGTAAATAAGGAAAAAGAGCCTTTTACAATTATGATGCCTCCGCCAAATGTTACCGGAAATCTTCATATGGGTCATGCTCTAAATAATACAATACAAGATATATTAATAAGATGGAAGAGGATGGAAGGATATGAAGCATTATGGCTTCCAGGTACAGATCATGCCAGTATATCTACTGAAGCTAAGGTAGTAGAGAAGTTAAAAAAAGAAGGAAAAAGCAAGGAAGAATTAGGAAGAGAGAAGTTTTTAGAAGCAGCATGGGATTGGACTAGAGAGTATGGGGGCAATATAAATAACCAATTGAGAAAGCTAGGTATTTCTTGTGATTGGTCTAAAGAAAGATTTACATTAGACGAAGGTCTTAGTAATGCTGTAGAAGAAGTATTTATAAGACTTTATGAAAAAGGCCTTATCTATAGGGGAGATAGAATAATAAATTGGTGTCCAAATTGTAAGACAGCTATCTCGGATGCAGAAGTAGATCATGAGGATTCTCATGGACATTTTTGGCATATAAAATATCCTATAAAGAATAGTGATGATTTTATAATAATTGCAACTACTAGGCCAGAAACTATGTTGGGAGACCTAGCTATAGCAGTTCATCCAGAAGATGAAAGATATACTAATCTAATTGGAAAGTATGCTATACTTCCATTGGTAAACAGAGAAATTCCTATAGTTGCAGATGAATATGTAGACATGGAGTTTGGTACTGGTGCTGTTAAAATAACACCATCTCATGATCCAAATGACTTTGAAGTTGGATACAGACATAATTTAGGTCAATGTAAAATTATGAATGATGATGCTACAATAAATGAAAATGGTGGAAAATATGAAGGCCTCGATAGGTATGAAGCCAGAGAAAGAATAGTTGAAGATTTAGATAAGGAAGGATATCTATTAAAAACAGAAGATCATGAAAACAGTGTAGGTCATTGTGAAAGATGTAAAACTGTAGTTGAACCTATAATATCTAAGCAATGGTTTGTAAAAATGGAGCCATTAGCAAAGCCAGCTCTTGAAGCTTATAGAAATGGAGAATTGGATTTCATTCCTGAAAGATTTGGAAAGATTTATTCCCATTGGTTAGAGAATATTAGGGACTGGTGTATATCAAGACAACTTTGGTGGGGACATAGACTGCCAGTATATTATTGCAGAGATTGTAATGAAATAATGGTTTCAAAAGAAGCTCCAGAAAAGTGTAATAAATGTAATAGTACTAATATTTATCAAGATGAAGACACTCTTGATACTTGGTTTTCCTCAGCATTATGGCCATTTTCAACTTTAGGTTGGCCAGAAAACACAGAGGAATTAGAATATTTTTATCCTACTAATGTATTAGTAACTGGATATGATATTATATTTTTCTGGATTGTTAGAATGGTTTTTTCTGGTATAGAACAAATGGGAGAAGTTCCATTTAAAGATGTATTTTTAACTGGTCTTGTAAGGGATGAACAAGGTAGAAAAATGAGTAAATCTTTAGGAAATGGAATCGATCCATTAGATGTTATAGATGAATATGGTGCAGATGCCTTGAGGTTCACATTGATAACAGGTAACTCTCCTGGTAATGATATGAGATTTTATATGGAGAGGGTAGAAGCTAATAGAAATTTTGCAAATAAACTTTGGAATGCTACTAGGTTTGTTCTTATGAATTTAGATGAAAATATAATAAGTGAAAAATTAAATTTAGAAAACTTAGAAGAGGAAGATAGATGGATATTATCTAGAATGAATAATGTAACTAAGGAAATTACAGAAAATCTATCTAAATATGAAATAGGGATTGCTGGACAAAAGTTATATGATTTTATTTGGGATGAATACTGTGATTGGTATATAGAAATGGTTAAACCAAGGCTATACGGAGATAATGAAGAAAGCAATAAGGTAGCTCAGAAAGTTCTTTTAATTGTATTGAAGGATATTTTAAAATTGCTCCATCCTTTTATGCCATTTATAACAGAAGAAATATGGAGCCATTTACCTGAAAATAATGAAGTACTAATTGTTAGTTCTTGGCCTGTATATGACGAGAAATACAATTTTAAAGAATCAGAAGAAAGAATAATATATATAATGAAAGCAATAAAAGGCATTAGAAATGCAAGAGCAGAAATGAATATAGCTCCTTCAAGAAAATCTAAGATTATATTTGTTACCAAAGATGAAAAAGTTAAATCTATATTGGAATATGGGGAAAGATATTTTATAAATTTAGCTTATGCTCAAGATATAGAAATAGAAGAAGATAAAGAAAAAATAGGTGATGACAATATACAAGTAGTAATTGATAGGGCTGAAATATTTTTACCATTGAAGGATTTAATTGATTTTGAAAAGGAACTAGAAAGATTAGAGAAGGAAAAAGATAAACTAGAAGGTGAATTAAAAAGGGTTAGAGGAAAGCTTTCAAATAAAGGATTTGTAAATAAAGCTCCTGAAAATATAGTGGAAGCCGAACGACAAAAAGAGGTTAAATATAGTGATATGATGGATAAAGTGCTGGAAAGAATTAAATATGTAAAAGAAAATATGTAAATATTATTTAACAAATAGCTGGGTCATATGACCCAGCTATTTGTTAAATAAGTTAAATATATCTTAAACTAAATATTCTATTATAGTAGTGGGACTTCTAATATGGTAAAATTATATTTAGGTAAAATATGTACTTAGGAGGAAATTGAAGATGAACTATGAAGAGGCTTTGGATTTTATTAATGGAGCAGAAGGGCTAGGTTCTAAATTAGGATTAAAAACCATAGAAAAACTAATGAATGAGTTAGGAAATCCTCAAAAAAATTTAAAATATATTCATATTGCAGGCACTAATGGAAAAGGGTCTACGGCCTCCTATATTTCTAAGATATTGGAGGAATCAGGTTATAGAGTAGGCATATTTACATCTCCTTATTTAGAAAGATTCAATGAAAGGATACAAATAAATGGAAAAGATATACCTGATGAAACTTTTGCTAAAATCACTGAAAATGTTAAAGAAAAAACCGAAAAAATAGTTAGTGAAGGTTTTCCTCATCCTACTGTATTTGAGCTTATTACTGCTATTTCTTTTTTGTATTTTAAAGAAGAGAATGTAGATTTTGTAGTGTTGGAAGTAGGATTAGGTGGAAGATTAGATTCTACAAATGTTATAGATGGCTCTTTACTTTCAGTGATAACTACTGTTGACTATGACCATATGAATGTATTAGGAGATAGCTTGGATAAAATAGCTAGAGAAAAGGCTGGTATTATTAAAGAAAATGGAACAGTCTTATCTTATCCACAAAAAGATGAAGTGTTTAAAACTTTAAAGGAAGTATCAAAGGATAAGAATGCAGATTTTTCAGTATGTCCAATAGAAAATATAAATGTGAAAGAATTAAATGAATATGGAGCAGTATTTGATTTTAAATATAAGAATGATATTTTCGAAGATATGAAAATTAATCTTCTAGGTCTACATCAGGTATATAATGCATCATTAGCAATATCTGCAATAGCTATATTAAGAAATAAAGGGCTTATAAAAACAAGTAATGAAGAGATAAAAAGAGGTTTGACAAATACTTTTTGGAAGGGCAGACTTGAAGTATTGAGAAGGAAACCTATATTTTTAATAGATGGAGCACATAATTTGCAAGGCATAAAAACTTTAGTAAAATCATTAGAGCTTTTCAAATACAATAGATTGATATTAGGTATGAGTATTTTGAAGGATAAAGACTTTAGCCATATGGTAGAAAATATAGCTCCTTTAGCAGATGAAATAATAATTACTGAAATAAATAATCCTAGAAAAATGGATGCCGAAAATTTAGCTAAAGAGGTTGGAAAGGCTAATAAGAACATGATAATAGAAAAAGATATTAAAAAAGCTATAGAAAAATCTTTGAATATAGCCAATAAAGATGATTTAATTGTATTTGCAGGCTCTATATATCTAATAGGAGATGTAAGAAAGATACTATTAAATAATTAGTAATTAGTAGGACTTTTTAGGAATATATATTAATATATATCGTTCCTAGGAGGTCCATATGAATGTAATAGAATTTCCAGCTTTTAAAAAATGGAAAGATGAAGAATTAGTAGAAGTTACTTGTAGAAAAATGGCTAGATTAAAATCTTTATTAGAAAAAGAAAACAATGAAGACTATTGGGAAGAAGTTATGATAATAAACTCTATGATAATAGAAATAAAAAAGAGAAACCTAAAGATAAATGAAGAGAAGTTAATTGAAAATATATTAAAAAAATAGATGCAATTTTGCATCTATTTTTTTAATAATCACCTTCATTTCAACTAATGCATAGATTGTATATATAGGAGTTGGAGGTGAAAAATTAGCAATGGAATGGAAAGTAGTTGTTGCAAATACAGGAGAAGGTTCTATTACAATTATTGATTTTAAAAATGATTATGAAATAAAAGATATATCTTTTATTTCTTTATTAGATAAAGCAAAAGGCATTGATATATGTTTAGATAACCAACCTATTGGACCTTGGGATATAGCTTTAGATAGAGAAAAAAACAAAATATATTTAGCCAATGCTTATAATAACTCAATTTCTAAAATTGATATGAATAAAATGAATATAGAATCTATATTAGCTGTAGGAAAATTTCCCTCTACTATAAAAATTTATGATGGATTTATATTTGTATTGAATGAAGATTCAAATTCAATTTCTATAGTAGATAAAAAAAGTTTTAATCTTATTGGAAATATATCTGTAGGAGATAAACCAGAGGATATGGAAATATATAATTTTTCCAAAAAAATATTTATAGCCAATGGTAATGGACATAGTGTAGACATAATAGATCTAGAAAACAATAAAAAGGAGAAACTTATACTGAGTAATAATCCCATTAGATTATGTTTGGAAAAAGAGTATATGTATATACTTTCTCATTCCAATGAAAGCTTTTCAGAACATAGCAATATCTCTATAGTTAGATTAGACAATTTAAGTATTGTTAAAAGTTTAGATATTGAAGGAGTCTGCAATAATATGTTAAAACTTAGGGAAAAAGACATATTATTTTTGACAAGCCTTCAAGATGGACATTTATATAAAGTAGATTTGAAGGCTAACAAAATAATTAAAAAAATTTATTTGGAAGGAATGCCAAATAAAATTTTTTGGGATGGGAATAAATCCTTGCTTATAACTAATACGTCAAAGGACATCTTAACTATTTTTAATATATTTAATAATAAAGTGATAAAGAATATAAAAGTAGGCTCAGAACCAAATGGCTTGATCATAATTAAGTAAACTTTATTTTATTAGAGTGTTCAATATCTCTTGATAAATTTTATCTGGATTCGATTTCCAATTATTGCAAATCATTTTTGCTTGTTCGCTAGATACAACGTTTAGATAGAGACTAAATAATGTAGAATCTTTTTCTACTAATTTTAAATTTACCACATACTCATTTTTATTTTTTTTAAAATAGTCTCCAATTATTTGTGTTTCTCTTTTTAGTTCTTCTTTTTTTACTTCGAATTTTTTGTCTATATCATTTTTTATTTCATCAGGTATCTTATGAATAAAATAATTTAGAGTAAGTTTTCCTTTTTTCAATATAGTATATCGTTCTTTTTCTTCTTTCCTAGAATATTCAATGAATTTAGATCTTGTTAACTCACTTAAAAACTGTTGAACTAAAAAATAATTCATATAGTTATTTTCCAATACGAATTCAGTTATTTGTCCATTTGTAAGAGGAATCTCAGACTTATCTATTATATAGAGTAAGAGAAGTTTATTTTGAGCAAGTTCTTCGGTACTATCAATAAACATTCTAACACCTTCTTTTAAAAAATAATATTATTTTAAATTATATCATATTAAAAGGAGAAGTGAAAACTCACTTCTCCTTTTATAAGGAATTTTATTTTCCAGTCATTTGTCTTTGTGCATCTTCAACAAGTTTTTTTACCATGTATCCTCCTACATATCCATTTTCCCTGGAAGTTAAATTCCCTTTATCTATACTATTATAATTTTCAATTCCCAATTCATTTGCAATCTCAACTTTTAGTTCATCTAAGGCTGTTCTTGCTTCTGGAACGACTATTTTATTATTTCCTCTTGCCATTTTTCATCCTCCTTTGAAATCTTTTTTAGGAGTTGCAGTATTAATTTAACCTTTATTAATAAATATATCCTAGTATTATGTGGGCGTTTTTTTATTTTAACACTTAAAAGTAAAAAAATATAATATTTTCATATTCTACAATCATATTATGTAGTATATAGTGAAGTAATATTTAAAATTATAAAATAGATTTTGGATAGGAGTGAATAAATTGCATAATTCTAATATGAACAAAAATATGACTGCGAGAATTTTTATAGTTGTTATTATTTTATGTATTTCAATTGTCTATACTAGTTTTACCAATAAGATGAATATTGTAGAGGTTTTTTCTAACAAAAAAGAAGTACCAATATATTCAGTTGAGACTGAAGAGAAAAAAATTGCTATTAGTTTTGATGCTGCATGGGGCGATGAATACACTAATGACATATTAGACATACTAGATAAATACGAGGTAAAAACTACTTTTTTCTTAGTTGGGTTTTGGGTAGACAAATTTCCAGAAAAGGTTAAAGAAATTGATGAAAGAGGTCATGATGTAGGAAATCATTCTACAAGCCATCCTTATATGAGTAAACTTTCAGAGGAGCAAATATTAAAAGAATTAAATAAGACAGGGAATAAGATCAAAGAATTAACTGGAAAAGAGCCAACGCTTTTCAGACCGCCTTTTGGAGATTATAATGATAGACTTATAAAGGTTTGTAGGAAAAATAATTATCATGTTATACAGTGGGATGTAGATTCTTTAGATTGGAAAGAATTAGGTGTTCAACCAGTAGTAGATAGGGTAACTAGAAATGTGCAAAATGGTTCTATTGTCTTATTTCACAATAATGCGAAGTATGTGAAGGAATATCTACCATTAGTAATAGAAGAGCTTCAAAAAGATGGATATGAAATAGTACCTATTTCTGAGCTTATATATAAAGAAGATTATTATATGGATAATACAGGCAGGCAACACAAGGAAAAGAATAAAAACTAGAAGTTAACAATGAAAAACTAGAAGGAGTGTGGAACATGAAAAATCAAAAGATGAGTTTAATTGGAGTAGCTGAAGAGAAGAGAGGCAATATAACTTTTGGTATGATAAGAGATATTTTTATAAATTCTGGTTTTTCCTTAGTATATGAAAATAAAAATATAGTTTTTTTAAGCTTTAATGAAAACAATTATATAGGAATAATAAATTTTTCACTTAAAAATTTAAAAGATCTTTCTAGTTTAGGATTAAAATTTAATGTTATTGTATATGCAGATATTGGATATGAAACTTTGCTATCTAAGGAAGTAAAAAAAAGTTTTGCTTCTTTAGATAGTATTATTGTATTGAATATAGATGATGAAAATAATATTAAATTATTGGAGGGAAATAATAAAGCTTTAGTTATAACCTATGGTTTAAATAATAAGGCTACAGTTACTGCTTCTAGTTTAGATATAAATAATTTAATAGAGTTTAATTTTTGTCTTCAAAGAGAAATTAAAACGTTAAAAGGAGATGTTATAGAACCCTTAGATTTTCCTGTGGAAATAAATTTTTTTGGAAAGGAATATATATATAGTGCCTTAGCCTCAATAATTGTAGGATTATGCTATGGCTTGTACATAGAAAATATTAGAGATGGATTATTGAATATTAAAGGTTTTGATAGGAAGATGGAAAAAGTATACGAGGGAAGTTTTACAATTATAGATAATTTTTGTTTAAATCCAGTAGACTATAGCATTGCTTTTGAAAATATTCAACATTTAAAATATAAAGATATAGTACTTTTAAAAGGTATCGAGATAGATCAAGGAATTTATACAATTAAAAAAAACTTAGAGATAGTGTTGAATTGGGCTCCTATACTTGGAATTAGAAGAGTTGTTTTTTTTGTAGATAAGAAAGATAGTTTGATAGAAAAAAATATAGAACATCTATTTATTAAAAATGGAATTCCCTATAATATATATTATAATTTGAAACATTGTTTAGAATGTGAACTTAAATCTATAGAAAAAGATGATATTTTCCTATTATTAGGTAGTGACTTATTAAATAACTCTAAAGATATATTGCTAAATCAATTAAATAGCCAGTAAATCTTAAAATAATTCATATTATGGAAGCTTTTTGAATAGATATAAAAATAGGTTATCCAAAAAAACACAAGAATAAGGGGGAATGGAGACTCAATGGTTGATAAGATAACAGATACAAATAAAGTTATAATTGTTGGAAAAGTAGTTTCTGAAAAAGAGTTTAGTCATGAGATGTATGGTGAGGGTTTTTACAATTTTGAATTAGGAGTACCAAGACTTAGCGATTATATTGATATTCTTCCTGTAACTATCTCAGAAAGGTTGCTTGTAAATATTGACTTGGTGAATGGAAAATACGTTTTAATTGAAGGACAATTAAGATCTTATAATAGATACGTAAATAATTCTAATCGATTGGTCTTAACTGTATTTGCTAGAGATATATATGAACCTAAAGATGAAGAAATTGATGAACTACTAAAAAAGCCAAATGAAATTTTCATTGATGGATATATATGTAAACCTCCAGTTTATAGGACCACACCTTTTGGCAGGGAGATAACAGATTTACTTATAGCTGTTAATAGGCCTTATAACAAGTCTGATTATATACCATGTATATCCTGGGGTAGAAATGCTAGGTTTTGTGAAAAATTATTAGTAGGGGATCATGTGAGATTGTGGGGAAGAATTCAAAGTAGAGATTATCAGAAACGGCTTTCCAATGGAGAAGTAATTACAAGAACTGCTTATGAAGTATCTATATCTAAGTTTGAATACATAGAAAATGATAATAATAGGCAGAAAGAAGAAGAGGAAGCAGTAGAAACGAATTAATATTGTTATGTTGAATTTATTAAAATCCTATTTTAATCTAACAATACTCAAAGGGTTGAAAGCAATAATCTAGTATTTTACAATGTTTTAGGTAGCCATGCTTTTCTATATGTATTGTTTGAAATAGAAAGGTGTGGTTATTTTGTTGTTTAAAGAAGCAATGATGGAATTTATCTTTGACTGTGAAGTTGAAGGATTAGCAAAAGAAACTTTAAAAAATTATAGTTATAATGTTAAAAAATTCTTACAGTTTGCAGAAGAGAACGGTGTGTGTGCAGTAGAAGACCTGAATCAACAACTGTGTAAAAAATATGTAATATATCTAAGAAGAGAAGGCTATGAAGAAAGTTATATTAACACTACAATTACAATTAGCAATTTGTTTTTAGCATACTTGTATCAAGAAGAATATATTGATGTGCCATTAGGTATGAACCTAATCAAAGAAAAAGATAAAGTTATTAAAACTTTTACAGACGAAGAGGTACATGATATGTTGCAAACATTCAAGAAAAAGAGAAGTTATATAGATATGAGAGATAAAACTATGATGATGATGCTTGTTGATACAGGAATTAGAAATAGTGAAGTATGCAAATTAAGAACAACAGATATAAAAGATGATATGACTTTATTTATAAGAGGAAAAGGTAAAAAAGAAAGATATGTACCATTTTCTCCTGCACTAAAAAAACAAATGATGAAATATGAAAGAATTAAAGATAGTTATTTCCTTGACCACTTTGATTTACCTGAATATTATTTTTTAAGTAAAAGTGGAGAACAGATCACAAGATTTGTCCTCCAATGGATGGTTGCCAAAGCAGGAGAAAAAGCGGGAGTAGATAAGGAAAAATGTTTTCCTCATAATTTCCGACATTATTTTGCAATATCATCATTAAAAAATGGATTAGATTTATATAGTTTATCACGTGTTTTAGGTCATAGTGATATACAAACAACAACTGTATATGCGTCTAGTATACGAGATGAAGAAATACAAGAACTAACTGTTAAATCAAGTCCCCTTATGAACTTGAAAGGGGGTAGAAGATAATGACCACCTACAATATAACTAATCATAATGTATTAGATATGCTGACAGGCTATGAGGTGACCGTATACGAGAAAATTAAACGCTTTATGGACTTTACTACTCTAAAAGCGGAAGTAAGCATTAGACGACTAGCAGATGAGTGTAAACTAAGTAAGAATACTGTTATAAAGTATATTAAAAAATTAATCGATAAAGGGTTATTATTAAAAAGGAAAGAATGGGATGATAAAGAAAATCAATACAAAACTAATCAGTATTATTTTATAGCAGAATTAGGAAAAAGTTATGCACATGTGGTTCAAAAGAAAAAGAAGGTAGTTCAAGAGAAAGGACAATACAAGAAAACTAATAGAACTGATGTGATTGACCCTCAAACAATCAAGGAAGAATTGATAGAAAAATTTGGACAAAACATAGTTAATCAAGCATTATTACAAATGAAGTATGCACTTGAAAGAGGAACTCATATTATTAATATAAAAGCCTATTTAAGCAAGATATGTGCTAATATACAAGCACAACGAGAGATGTGTAAGGGTATTAGTCAAATAAGCAATAAAAAGTCCGCCAACAAAGGAATTAAAGCAAAGAAAAACTCCCCCAAACTTGGTGGATGGGGAAGTTCTTCAATAAGTCATGTTTCTTCTAACTATTCTAATGATGAATTAGAAGATATTATGCTTAAAAAACGATTTAAAAAATATGGATTTTAAGTAAATTCCTTAAAGGAAATTACACCATATAAACATTGTTAGACCAGTTATTACCATTTACAAAAATATGGTAGTGAGTGGTCTATTAGTGTTTATATTTTTATTATATAATAACTAAATAAAAAAGACAAGGATATTATTCCTTGCCTTCTGGAATGTATTCAATTAAATCTGACAAATTACAATTAAAAGTATCACACAGTTTTAATAATGTGCGTAATTCTACTTTCTCTACTTCATTTTCCTTATATAATCTATTAATAGCGTTTCTACTTAGCCCAGACAATTCCATTAATTCTGCTACTGTATCTATTTTATGTTTTGCCATCTGCATCCTTAACTTTACCTCTAGCATATATACACCTCCTTATATATTATATTACCATGAAGAATCATTAATTACAACTATAAGACATACAATTAACCCCATAAGGTTAAAAATGGCTTGACATAACTTTATAAGGTGTGATATATTATAGATAAGGACACTTAATATATGTATATCTAAATTAGTTACCCTTACAAGGTTAATAAGTAACTTGACAAAGACATAAGATTATGATATACTAGAATTAGAAGGTAAGAAAAAGGAGGAGAAGGGAATGAGGGTTCAAGAGTTTCTAGACATTATGCAGAAGGTTAAATCTTTCAAACAAAAAATGGATAGGGAAAATATAAATAAACAACATCAAAAAATAATATTGAAGATATACATTACAGAATTAACAGATCGAATTAATGTTGATATGTTAGAGGTGATTTAATGTTAAAAATAAATAATTACATGGAAAATGAAAAACCGCATTGGATTCTTGAAACAGATGATGCAGTAATAAAAGTTGCTTTAGAAGAAAAATTAAAAGAAATGATAGAAAGAAATGAACGTATTATAGCAAGTGATTTTGAAACAGATATAGAATATAAAAGAAAATTAGCAGAAGAGGTAAAAAGATATAAGGAGTATTTAATAGAGTTGTCCAGATAAGGGCAACTTTATTTTTTATGTAAATAGTTCTAAAAACACTAAACAGATGTACATAATATAGTGAAAGCGAGATATTTTAACAAAACGCAACAAAGTGCTTAGCAAGCATAGATATATTAATAGGGGGGTATTTTTAACAGGACAATAGTAACAAAACATCAAGCAGAATCACTATATAGTAATAGGAAGGGGTGCATTTTACATCTATGAGAGACGATGAAAATTTAACATGACAATAGTGTAAAAACACTAAGCAGAAGTAGTATAACTTTATAGAGGGGGATAGTATTTTAACAAAAAGAATAGATATAAACCCCGAGCAGATGTACATAATATATTGAAAGCGAGATATTTAACAGGACAATAGTAACAAAACACCGAGCAGATGTAGTATATATTAATAGAGAGGGTATATTTAACATGACAATACTACATAAACACCGAGCAGATGTAGTATATATTAATAGAGAGGGTATATTTAACATGACAATACTACATAAACACCGAGCAAGCATAGATGAACTATAGGGGAGGTAGTATTTTAACATGACAATACTACATAAACACCTAGCAGAATCACTATATACTATAGGGAAGGGGTGTATTTTACATCTATGTGAGACGATGAAAATTTAAGATGTATAGAAAAAGACTTTTAGGGGGTAAAATGACTACTTTCCGACAAATATAGTGAAGGTAGGAAAATTTAACATAATTTGCTTGACAAAGTGCTTAGCAGAACTACAATCTTATATATAGAGGGGATAGTATTTAGCATAAAACACTAAAGTTTTATTTTATTATGCCGATAATATTAGTGAAGGCAACACAAAATCACTTGACAAATTGTGCCAAGCGTGATACTATAGAATTATATGCAGTTCAAATATCTAATCTTACTACATTCATATCTACTATATATTATACTCAGATTTGTGAAATTGTCAAGTGTTATTTAAAAATAAATATTAATTTAAAGGGGGAATTAGTTATGTGTCAATTAAAAAGTTATAAATTATATGCATTTACAAATGAGGATATAAAAGGTGACAAGATAGTAACAGATACATCTGCACAATTAAAAGCAAGAGAAGTAAGATTAACAGAAAATATCATGATTAAAGCGTTTAAGAGATATAAAAATGAAAAATTTAATGATAATGAAGTCGACACAGATTTAATTAAAGTTATGTTATCTAGTGATTTTGATACAGCGATGAAACAATGCAAATCACTCAAATTAAAAAATAAAGAGTACGTTGCATGGTTTGCGACACCTAGTATGATGAAAAAAGAAGATAAAGACAGTAATAGTAAATGCGAGATGTACTTCATCAATAAAAAATATGAAGATTTTGCCGCTGAATTTGAATATCTTATCAGTTTAGGTAAAATAGAAGATTATTACGGAACAGATCAGGTAATTAACAAAGAATTATCCCGTATAGCACTTGCAACAAGTTCAAGTTATGAAACTAGTTTAATACCAAATATCGTGATATTACCAGAATGCTCACACAAAATTATTTCTGATATTGTAACTATTGAGAATGATGAAGTAGTTACAAAGAAGGATTATGAGATAGAATCAACAATTTTTGATGGGTGTGGGGTAATGAACATGGAGTTTGCGGAGCAGATTAAGAAAGAATTAGGGGCTGAACATGATGTATCACTTGCAGGAATTAGAATGTACAATGGGTTAGCAGTCAAAGGACTTGTTACATCTATAGACTTCAATAAATACTTCAATGAATTTTACACACATGACACAGATTACTTCAAGAAAGAAAACGGTAAATTCTACATCAAAGATATGTACGGGTACTGGCAATGTACAGAAGATGTGGACATGATACTAAATGAAAGTCAATGCAAATGGGCTAAAAACTTCGATAGTATGACAGAAATAGAAGAATTACTTAATAATGACGAGTTTAAAGGGTATAAAGACCTATTAAGCCACTTATACATAACAAAAATTAATAAAGCGGATGATGAAATAAAAGAATATACACGAAGCAATTATCAATTATTAGCAAATTTAGCAATCACAGAGAAAGAAATTGATAAGTTATCTGCTGAAACAGAAAGAATATACCGAGAAATCCTTGCAGGTAATGAGGATATAATCCGTATTTTTTGGGGCGACATTATTGAAGAGATTGAGAACGCTAAAGATATGAGTATGAGTACAAAAGCACAAGAATTACTTACATTTAATCCAGAATTTATCAAGTTAGGTTATGTAAAAAGGGCAATTGGTCGAGTTGTTACGAAAAAAATAGAAGAATTGTGTGCAGGAAAATTCTACATAAGAGGAGATTATAAGACGCTGACTCAAGATCCTATTAGTTTTCTTGATTGGATTATGAATCGTACAGATAATACACTCACAAAATGCAAAAATGGACTTCAAGCAAATAAATTCTATTGTAGCAGTATCCCTAAAGGCGAAATTAGAACAATATCAAGAAATCCACTTAACTCATTCTCAGAAATATTGAATGTAGAACATGATACAAATGACGTGATAGACAAGTACATATCACATTACAGCAAAGAAATATATGTATTTAATGCTTATGACCTTACACCTCATATCATGTCAGGTTGTGACTTTGACCTCGATATAGCATTTGTAGTTGATGAAGAGATAATAAGAAATAGTGTTGTTGAGGATTTGCCTTTCGTGAACTTAGATGATGTAGAACAAGAAGAAAATAAAGGATTAATGAAGTTTACCCCATATAATCGACTGTATGCGACTTTAAAGGCGTCAGGTAACCTGATAGGTAGTCTAGCATTAAGCGGTGCAGGAGTAAGTAATTATGCGACTAATGCGGGATATAAGATGTATGAGTATGAAGACACTACTATTGACTATGATTCATTATTAGAACGATATTTTAACAGTGATAAAGTGCCAGAAAAACATAAGAATTGGGACAAGTTTCAAGAATTAATGTCACACTTTACATATGTAGAAAATTATTATGATGAAGAAGAATTAAAAGAACAAATTCGAGAAGGTTTATATTACTACCGAAAAGAAAGTTATCAACTACGAAATTTACAAATGATTGCAATAGATGCTCCAAAGACTCTTATTCTTCCAAAAATTCCTCAAGAATTAAGATTTAAAAGACCTCGTTATTTAAAATATATTAAAAAAAATTATCTGAACAATAAAAATACAAAGAATATTGCAAATGCACTAAATATTCATGCGACTAGAATTGCACATGAGTTATTAAGAGATGACATAAAATTAATAAAATCAAGCGATAATAAGAGATTAATTAAGAAATATTTAGCGAATCCAGATTTTGCGGCAGAAAATAAACGAGAATATGAAGAATGTAAAGAAATAATAACTAAACTATACGAAAAATATAAAGAAAAGAAAATGATTAATAAGAAATTTAATGATGCATTGATACAAATTTCAGATGAACAGAAGAAGAATAAGGTTAAGAAAGCAAGATTAAAGAAAATGCTGGAGATAGAAGCGGCAGTAATGCTTATTGCTGATAGGATCATAGAAAAGTATGACATAAAATTAATTAGTCACGCTTTAGCCATGCTAGAGTGTTCAGAATCGTTTATATTCAACTTTTTCTATAGTACTGTTGCAACAGTATTAAAAGAAAAAAGTAAGCACTGTAATCGTGTATCATACATAGAAAGCGAAGATGGAGATATTAATTATTTACATAAGAGATATAAGAAAGTTGTTATTAATAGTACTGACAATATAGAAGAATTGCATAGAGAGAATAGAGAAAAAACTAAAGAAAAATTAGCGAAATTAGACGATAGTTTTGAACATCAAGTAAGAGTATGTATTACTCACGATATAGATGAGATACCAAAAAAGGCAACAATTAAAACACAGATATATCGTAATGTAGTACAGCCTGTATTGGACAATATTGGCTTTATATATCAAGAATATAATGCTATAGATGATTATAGAGAATTGACCGATTTTGAAGGTACGGAAGTTAATATTAGTGTTATAGATAAGAAGAATAATAACGCTACATTGGTATTGAGTGTTTAGTATATTGGCGTGCTAAGCCGCACGCCTACTGTGGTGAGAGATAGGATATTACACTCTCAAAATATATAAGGGGGAATTTTAATGGACAATAAAGAAATTAAATTTGATGATGAGTTATTAATAGAATTAGAAGAAGATGAGATAGTTTCAATTGATTTTACTCTGGATGAGGTTGACAGTTTAATTGAAGAACTGTTAAAAATTGAGAAATTATTAAAGAATGGAACAAAATACATAAAAGAAAAATATGAAGATACAGAAGATGGAGATTTCTATATTAGACTACACAAAAACAGAATTGAATTAATAGAAGATACAATTGTAAAGTTTATGAAAGAAAGTCAATCATGGGGATAATAATTAAATAGATATTTACATGGTTGGGTGTATGATATAAGTAATACACCTAACCCAAAATATATAAGGGGGACGATAGCATGGATAAAGTTTATATATACAACTTAAAACAAGCATTCTATTACATACAGCAAGGATTGTTACCAATTGCGATAAATAAACATAACAAAACAGGAAAAATATTCTTTGTATTTGATAAAGAAAAATCGAGTGATTTATACGGCGAATGGTTAAATGATGCAGAAATTAAAACAATATAAAAGACGATTACAGTTTTGTCAGTTGTAGGTGACAAAATCGTATTCGAGTCGATTACAGTTTTGTCAGTCCTAACTGACAATTCTGAGGAAGTCGATTACACTTCTGTCAGTTGGAGGTGACAAAACTGTATTGTATAATTAATACTATAATATAATATTACTATAATATATAACGAGTAACTATCAATAGTCGAAATGTCTATACGACATTTGCGATTGTGAGAGAATTTTTTGTTCAATATTTATATTTATTTTTCTGTTTTCTATCTAGTAGCAAAGGGGTAAACCCCTTTACAAATCCCCACTTTTTCAACATGAATGTTTGTTTGTGAGGGGAAAATATTAATTATTAAATTTTTGGAGGATGATAATGATGGATAAGGATATAGTTATTTTTAGTGCAAGAGTAGCAAAAGATTTAATTAGAAACAATTTTCATGTAATAGATATACAACAAAATAAACAATGTAAATTAAAAACTGTATTTTATTTTAAAGATACAGAAAAAACAAGAAACTATCTTGAGCGTAAGCATAATATTAAGATAAAATAATATTTATTTGACTATGATAAGTATAGTAAAATTATGTACTTAAATAAACCACTTAATTATATTACATATAATAAATATAGACCGACTATGATAAGTATAGTAAAATTATGTACTTAAATATAGTCGACTATATTTAAGTATAGTAAAATTATGTACTTTCAATAGTATAGTAATAGATACTAATAAATAATAGATACTAAGTAATATACACACTCTTTCGAGATGTGTTTGTTAATAATATTTTTTATACATAGATAACTATAAGTAAGGGGAAACCCCTTACCAACCCCCACTCTTACATCATACAAATTTTGTTTGTTATGGGGGAATTTAAACAACAAATAAACAGGAGGTAATATTTATGTTTGCTATTGTTAATAATATTTTTAGACATGATTTAGAGCAATATGATAAAAAATTTACAGAGAATCATTTGTTAGTGTTAGTGTATATGCAAAAGTTTAAAAATTATAATGAAGAAATAAATTTTACATTTGGATGGTTATTTGATGATTTAGAAATTAATTCTTATAAATTGCAAAAAGATTTAATTAATTGTTTTGATGATTTAGTAGAATTAAACTTAATAACTCTTATAAAAAATGTTAATAAGATTAATAAAAATACTAGATTGCAAGTCAAGTTATCAATTTATAATGATAGATTTACACAAATACAAATAAATGAAATTGATAAAATATTGAATCTTGATGAGGACATAAGGACTAAAAAAACAATGTTATTTTTATATACAGATATTGCTAGTTGGATTGATTCAAAAGGTTACTGTTATGTTCCTTATGAGTATATGAAAAAAGATCTAAATACTACAAGTGATAATAGAATTAGTGATGCTTTGCAAAAATTAAAAGATAATAAATTAATTGATTATGACCGAATAGGACAAGTTTTAATCGATGGAAAAATACAAGAAGGAAACAGTATATATGTATTATGTTGTCAAGAAAAATATAAAGATATATTACAACGTGGTTTAAATAATAGAAGGCGACAATTAGAAGAAGGTAAGGCAAAAATATATCGTAGTAAAAACGGTCAATTAAAACGGAAATTGATGGGACTAATTAATCATCGTAGAGCAAAATATCATGACAATACAATTACAAATAAAGAGTTCAAAGAACTAGAAAAATATGAGAGAGAATATTTTAAATTAATTAAAGATAATAAAAATTTACTTGAAGAGAAAAAAGATGATTTTATAACCATTGAAATTGTTGAAGATAGTGAGATTGAAAATGAAGTAGTCGACGAAGTATCGACTACTGAAGATGATAATAAAAATAATACTGATTGGGATGAAGAAGTCAGTATTAACGATATGATTAATGATTTGTTTGGTGTTGATGAAGATGAAAGTATTGAGATTACTGAAAATTATATTGAAAAAGAAGATTCAATTTGTGATGATGATGTTGTTGTTGTTGAAGAGAATGAATCAGATGAAGAAATTATTAAGCATGAAATAGATAATTTTAGAAGTTTTTATAAACATATTAGTGAAGAAGCGTGTGAGAAGTTGTTTAATGAAGATGAAGAAATAGTACATATATTGAATAGTTCAGAATTTACAGATGCGACAATAGAAAGTAAGCACGAGCAATGTCAAAATATGTTAGTTAATTCTCTTAATCAATTGCAACAAATACAAAGCAAATTAGATATGCAAGAAGAAATAGAAAAATATAATGATATGTTTGTTGACGTTGTTGTTGAAGAAGATGTAAGTGAAGTAGATAGTAGAGAGCAACAGTATTACGATATGATGTCATGCGACGTTGAACTTGATGATATAGACGAATTATTCGCTTAGTATATTTTCAACTCGGGTTGAAGTAATAGAGGGCTAGATATATTTTGTGTCTAGTCCTTTTTAGCGTGTCTAATAAAAAGGAGGAATGATGAAGATGGACAAGTATCTAGAACAAATTAACATTAATTGTACAGAAAGAATCAAGGAAATGGAGAAAATGGCTAAAAAAATGAAGGAATATAAGAGAAAAGAAGAAACAAAACAGATAATAAGAGATTGTCAAAATAGAAGTATGTTACTAAGACAGATGAGGAGGGGATAGAATGAATAAGGAAGAAAATAGAATATATAGTATCAATAAAGCGGTTTGGTTAATCAGTCAAGGTGCTAAATACACTATACATAAAGATGAGGAAAGAAAGGATATAGTATATTTTGTATTTCCTCATCAGGATTTGAGTAAAGAAATAAAGGAATACTATGATAATAAAGATTTACAAGACTTTATTAAGTGTTTTAGGGAAATTAAAAAGGAAATGCACAATCACATGGGCTAGTTAGTACTAGTCTTTTTTAATGCAAAAAATTAAAGGGGGAAGTTATGATGAGTAGGGAAAAATTTGAGAAAATAATAGAGGGAAAAGAATATAGTGTTATGCAAGATGATATAGATAGTTATTTATCTTCAGCACTATTACAGAAGTATAGAGGTATCAGGAATGTGGGAATATATGATTTTAGTAAATTAATGTTAGATAAGCATACATACATAAATAATAAAAATAAGATTGTCGGTGTTGATGTAGATTTTGCGAATTATATTAATATACCTTCAGTGTCTAATCACGTGTTAAAGGTCAGAGAAGGTCAAGAAGTTAATAGTTTAAGTGTAAATAACCACATTACATACAATTATTACGATAAGAGTTTGTTTAGCACGACATTATATCTATATTATTTGCTTGCTATACCTTTACCAAAATCGGAATTAGGAAAAATGATATTATTGGCGATAGATAGTACATATTTGAGTTGGTATAAGTATACTAGTCCTTATAACTTGGCGATAAATGAATTAAGTTATTATACAATACAAAATAGGAAAACGTTAACAGGATATTTAGAGCAATATGGTATGACAGAAATGATTGATGTGTTGAATAGACGTACAGAAAAAGACTTTCAGAAGTTGCAAAATATATTAGGTATTAAGAGACAAATAGAAGTAATAGAGATGTTACCTGGTTGGTGTCACTTTGTAGATGAGAAGAAACTTTATCAAAGTGGAAAATGGGACAAGGTATTGGAGATACTGGGGCTTGATAGAGTTGAGTTTGTACCCGTATATGACAAAGTAGTATATGCAGAAGCAAAGCAGTGTAGTACAAACTTTTTCAAAGAGAATAGGCTGAATGACAGTCGATTGTTGAGTTATGCGAGGACAGGCAAGGATAAAGTAAAGTATTCATTGATATGTGATGATGTTGATGAGGAAATAGCATAATAGATATTATCATAAATGATAGTAAGGTGGATTGGAATAGCGTGTCGTGATGATACCCTCCATGCAATCCTCCTTTTTTTTATTAATAAATTAGGAGGTTATAGTTTTATGTGTAAAGAAAAAGAAATATTAAATGTGACAAAAGAGGGCTTTACAATTAAGTCTGTTGATTTAGTAGATATTATCAATAAATTTAGAAAAGAGGAAGGTGGAAAGGCCGAATTAAAACATAGTGACTTCATGAAGAAAATCAGAAAAGAGTTAGAAGTATTGGAATCACTAGGGTTGGAAGGTCAAGGAAATTTTTCCTCGGCTAATTATCGTGATAAACAAGGTAAAACTAGAGATTGTTTTGAATTAAATCGTGATGGGATGTTGCAAATGCTAAATAGTGAAAGTACATATTGTAGATATAAGACAATAGAATATATCAATGAATTAGAAAATGCACTAAATAACTTAACCAAGAAAAATTATTCTTTAAGAATGTATAATTTAACTAGATTATTTTTAAGAGTATATCCAATGGAATATGAGTCAATTGCGAAAGAGATAGTAGAGTATCACGCTAATTTACCTAAAAAGTTAAGGATGGATAAGCGACATAAGAAAATGGATAAAACAGAATATAAGCAATTTGTTAGGGATAAATTGGTACAAGCATTAGAATTAATTCAAGAAGATATAGACAATAAAGATATAGTATCAATTCGACTATATGCAAAAGAATTAATAATTAAGTTAAAAAATGGACAAATAGAGACAACAAATAGGTCTACAGCACAAATATTAAGTAATCGAGAAAGGGAATTAAATAGGCTTAATCCTTCTCTTAAAGAGATGTATTGCGTTCAGTATCATCCATTCACCTGGAATAGTGCTATAAAGAATGGACGCAGGACATGGGCATATAATAACTGGATAAATAACTTTCCCGCCGATGAAGTGCCTGATAGGGAAATGTGGGAGATTGATTATGGTGTGAATTTTAATAAACCAATTAAGATATTTTTGAGATATATTAATATGCCACGTTTCGATATGGACAACTTGTCAAAATCGTTTATCGATATGTTGTTTAACGAATATCGAGGAGTTTATCATGTAGATGATAGTATTGTACATGCATTAGATGAAAAAACAATAGGACATTGCGACAATTATGAAGATGGGAGAGTTTATTTCTTTTTGCAGAATATGAGTGATGAGGAAATAAAGAATATTAAATGTTAAAGGCTAATCTTTGTGAAGGATGGTGTAGATATAATAGATTTATTAGGGGTCGATTTGACCGACACCGAAATAAAATCTTTTGGATTTACACAACAGGCAATAAATTCGTAAGAAACATAAAAGAGTAGGCATGTTGAGTCGTGCTTACTCTTTATTATTAATAAGGGGTGAGAAAGGTGAAAGATATTACAGAAGAGGTTACAAAAGCAGCGGAATTGACAGATGTGGAAGAAGAAATATATAAAATGATGGTGGAGAATAGAGAAGTATATATTGATAGTGTGAGTTGGGGGAAGACATTAAGTAAGGAGGAAAAGAAAAATGAAGGCGATAAAGAAAGCGATAATAATGAATCGTCAGTTGATTTTTGGGTTTGGTATGATGGGGTTGATGTATTTAGTTAGATAAGAAGGAGTCTATTAGAGCCTATAATGGCTCTTTTTTAATGTGTAAATTATGAACAATATGAAGCGATGGAGGTGGTGACATGCTAACAGAACAGCAATTACAATGTATAGAGTTATTAGCACAAGGAACGTTGACAAATGCGGAAATAGCAAAGAAAATAGGTTACAGTGAGAGAGTAATATATGATTGGAAAAAGAAAGATGAGTTTAAGGACGCACTTCACAAAAGAACACAGGAATTTAAACAAGCAATGGCAGAAGAAGGACAACTGAGAATGGCTGCAAAAGGGCAAATGGCACTAGATAACATCGTAATGCTTGCAAATAATGCTAATAGTGAGAAGGTAATGTTGGATGCAAATGTATTCATCTGGGAAAATGTGTTTGGTAAGGCTACAACTAAAGTAGATATTACTAAAGATAAAGAGGATAAAGGTAAAGATAACTTTGAAGATATTGACAATATAATTGACAATGTAATAGACATTGAAGGCAAGAAGAAAGCAAAGTAGATTGCAAAGTGTAACATGTCCTCTATTCTACATAATATGTATTATGCAGAGTTAATAAGTAAATAAAAGATTTGTTTTAAGTAGATAATAACCATATAACAGTATCATAACTTAATAGTATTGACACCGATTAATTAGTCGTGTATAATAGACATATAGAACGGTGTCAATACTTATGGTCATAATAGGAGGTTATGATAATGGGGAAAATATATGGTTATACACGTGTGAGTACTAAGAAACAATTAGATAATAATAGTTTAGAGCAACAAGAAAAAGAAATACTACAAAGATATGCAGATGCAGAAATATATAAAGAACAATTTACAGGAACAAGTATAGATAGACCAGTTTTTAATACTATTATAAAAGAACTAGACGATAGTGATACATTAGTTTGTACTAAGTTGGATAGGTTCTGTAGAACTACAAAAGAAGGATTAGAACTAATAGATGTATTAATGAATAGAGGTGTAAGAGTACATATACTAAATATGGGATTAATAGAAGACACAGCAATGGGAAGGTTGATAGTAACTAATCTACTTGCTTTTGCAGAGTTTGAAAGAAATATGATAGTAGAGAGGACACAAGCAGGTAAGGCTATTGCAAAACAAAGAGAAGGTTTTACAGAAGGTAGACCTAGAAGATATAGTAAGGTGCAAATCAATCACGCATTAGATATGTTGCAGGTAAATGGTGGAGAATATAGTTACACAGAAGTAGAAGAGATAACGGGGATAAGTAAGAGTACATTAATAAGAAGACAAAGAGAAAGAGGTTTAAAATGTAAGGCTAGAAACTAAATAGATAAAAATGTAGGATTGCAAAACTGCAGTCCTTTTTTTGTTTGTAGAAATACCCCGCCCATATTCTATTTTTGAAATTGGGGGAAGTGTGTTGTTAAGTCATACAATTTTTTCTATCATTTTTTAACTTGAGTATAAGGATTGTTATAACTTACAGTTATTTCAATGTTTAACTATCACATCTACACACACAAGCCACACAAGCCTTTATAAATAATCACTAGACCAATTATCCATCAACAAAAATATCGGCTTTCTAATCGACTACTATAGAGAAATAACAAAATTACAAATCACCCTGTAAGCATTGATACTACTATGTTACAGCGATTATTAATTATTGGTCAAATAACACTAAAAATAGGGGGTAGGAGGGATAAATGGATATAAAAGTATATTATGACAATAAAGAATTCACACAAGCAGAATACAATACATATATATTATATAAATATCTTACTAAACATTATGATAAAGATATAGCACGTAAAGTTATAGAAAATAGTAAAGACTTAAATATTGTTGCAAAGGCATTAGGTAAAGAAGATATAGCATTTTTCTGTTTATATTTTCTCCAGGACATTTTTGTTGTGAAAGATAATAATGAGGCAAGAAACTTATCCCCTACACATTATGAAATATGGGATTTATTTAATGTAACTTTTGTAAAAGATAAAATAGATAAGATAAACATAATTTGTCCACGTGGTATGGCAAAAACAACAATGGGAACATTAGCATTGACCGTATGGTTAGTATGTTATCAATTAAGTCAATTCACATTAATTGGTGCTAAGAAGGACAGTGACGCACAACAATTCATCGATAGTATCAAGAAGGTGTTTCAAGAGAATGAAAAGATAATAGATAATTTTGGTAAACTGATTGATAAGAAAAAGAAGAATAATGCTAATGAAGTTGAATTCTCGAATGGTATGTATATTAGAGCAGTAGGAAGTGCTAGTAGTGTTAGAGGTGCTAACTTTAAAGGTATTAGACCAACTGTTGTTATTGCTGATGATTATCAAGATGAGAGAGATATTTTAACAGAAGATGCAAGAGAAAAGAAGTATAATAAATGGACTAAAGAAATTGAAAATGTAGGAGATACAGCCGTATATCGTAATGGCAAAAAGGTTAAAAGTGCTACTAAAATAGTTAGTATTGGGACAGTATTACATAGTTCATGTTTAATTTCTCAAATAGCACGTAATAAAGATTACTATACATTATATAAACAAGCAGTAATACTTGAAGAAGGACAAACTATAGAAGATATCTTTGAAACTGATAAATGGCTTGAATGTAAGAATATATATTTTGATGATAAGATAGATAATCCTAAAATAGATGCAAAACAATTCTATGAAGAACATAAAGACGATATGAAATTCCCTATTTTGTGGGAAGAGAAATGGGATTGTTTTGATGATATTGCAGTACCATATTGGGAAAATAGAGAGGCATTTATGTCGGAAAAAATGAACGACAGTTCTTCAATTATGGAGAAATGGATAAGAAGTAACAGGACACAAAGCAAAGAAGATGTTGAAAATCATAATTTCAATAAGACTATGTTATGTGTTGACCCCGCTGGAATTAAGAATAAACGTAAAGGGGATTATTTTGCTTTTGTTGTTGTATCATTAGCAGATAATGAATTTAAATATGTGAGAAAGGGAGAGATATTAAGATTTAGTACGTTCAGTCAATATATTCAACATATAATAGATATTCTACATGAATTTGATGATATAACACACGTATATATAGAAAAGAATACATATATGGGATTAGATGCTGATAAATTAAAAGATAGTATAGTACAAGATGAAAAGTTAAAAGATAGAGATATAGAAATAATAAATAAAATGGAACATAGAAATAAAGATGAAAAAATATCTACTATAACAGATGATGTGAATAATGGTAGAATTATTTTCTGTGAGGAAAGAGTTATGAAAGAGGCAATAGAACAGATGATGGAATTTCAGGGTGAAAAATATACACAGAATGACGACTTTATAGACTGTTTGGCAATTGGTGCAATAGAAATAGATAATATTGAAGAATATGGTGAACTACAAATATACGACATTAGAAAGTTAGGCTTATAGGGGGTGGAATAATGAATAAGAAAATATTAGAGCAATGTTATGAGGATTATCTAAATAAAAAATCTACATATGATAAGATGTATCAATACTACTGTGGTGAATCAGATGCAATTAAGAGATATACAGCACAAGAATATCAAGAAAGTCATAAAATGAACTTAAATTACCTCAAGAAATTAATCAAAGAAGAAATATCATACTCAATCGGAAATCAACCGTCTTACATATCAAAAACAAATGATGATGATATAGTACAAGAAATTGATTATTACACATATCACTGGAATAGAAATCATGATGTTGAAGTGCTAAAAAATATGCTACTCTACAGCACCGTATATGAACTTTATTATGTTGATAGAGAGGGACAATTTAGTGCAAAAGTAATTAGTCCTCGTGGTGGTTATGCTTATATGGATGATTTTGGGAATATATTACTATTCTTTCATATGTTTAAACTAAAATTTGATGATACTGTATATATAGATGTATATGATAATAAGTATATATATCATTTTGATGAGGATTTTAATGAGGTAAAGGCAAAAGACAAACATATATTCGGACAAGTACCTGTTAGCATTGGTATATTATCTGCAGAAAAGGAAAAAGATACTCTATTCAATGATGTAAAAGATATACAGGATGGATTAAGTATTATTAAATCAGATGGTGTGAATGAGATAACAAATACAAGAGCAGCGATACTAAAAGGGAAAGGATTTAAACTTGACAAAGAACAGGTTGATAACTTGAAAAGATATAGGTTTGCCAATTTACCTAATACGAAAGAAGCCGACTTAGATTGGTTGTTGAAGAATCTTAATGCTGACTATCAGGAACTAATGATGGAAAGTTTACAAAAAGATATGTACACTTTGAGTATGCACATCGATAATCAAGAGAAATTACAAAGTAATACAAGTTCATTAACATTGAGGAATCGACTTATTAATCTTGAAATGAAGGTAAAATTAAACAACAGGGCAATGATGAATGTATTGATAAGTAGGATTCGATTCTTGTTTATATATCTGAAAATAATCAAGAATAAGGATTATGACTACAGGAATATAAGTGTTAAATTCAATAGTATCATACCTTCTGATGATTTAATAATCAGTCAAATTATTTCACAAATGGGTGATAAGTTATCATTAAGAACTGCATTAAGTCAATTATCATTCATTGATAATGCAGATGCAGAAATAAAACAACTACAAGAGGAAAATAAAGAAATATGGGAAGGCGAGAAGTTACTTGATATAGGTGATACAAATGAAGAAGAAGTATAAGGAAATGTATCTTGAACATGAAAAAGAAGGGTATGAGATAGCAGAGGAGAAAAGTAAAGAGATATACAAGAAACAAAAAGAAGATAGGGAAAAATTATTAGATGAAATAGGTAGAGTAGTGTTAACCTATGCAGTAATTGATGGCGTAATAGACTTAACAACGAAACAAAAAAGGAAACTCAACAAGAAATTTAATAAGACAATAAAAAATCTCACTCGTAATCAAAGTACGAGTGAAGAAAAAGTAATAAATGATATACTTGAAACAGTAACAAAAGAAAGATATAACAAGAATGGTTACTTGATGAGTATTGGCATGAAGTTTGATATGAAAAGATTTAGTGATAGTAAAATGAAGGAAATAGTTAATAATACTATTGATGGCAAAACATGGAGTGATAGGAACTGGACTAACAAGAAGAAGTTAGAGAGGACACTAAAAAGGGAAGTAAATCGTCTATTTCAGGGTGAAACTAATATAAACGATATAGACAAGGTGATAAGAGATAAATTCAGTCAAAATGCTTATAACAGTAAAAGATTAATTGAAACAGAGGTTGCAAGATGTCAGGCAGAAGCAAATGACTTATTTGCACGTGAACATGATGTAGAAAAACAAATGTATGTTGCGACATTAGATGAACGTACTACAGAACAATGTCAAAATTTAGATTCAAATATATATGATATAGATGATACAGATAAGCCAATACCCCCTTTGCACCCACTCTGTAGATCAACACTTGTAAATTTACCCTCTGTAGATTGGGACTTTGATACAAGGAAAGATAACGAAACAAAAGGATATATTGACTTCATGACTTATGAAGAGTGGAAGGAACAAAATAATATAGATTAAAGGGGGAAGTATGATGTTTAAAAGACGTAAGCAACAAATGGTATATTGTGATGAATGTGGAGGTAGGTTTAAGTTACGCCCTCAAGTAGAAAAAATAAAAGATGATATAGAAAGAGTACACTTTGTTTGTAAGCATTGCAAACATGACTATACAGCGTACTATACTAACAACTATATCAAACAAAAACAAAAGGAGATAAGGGAGGTTGGTATGAGGGATATTAAGAAGAGAATGGAAATAGAAAAAGAAATTAAGGCTGAAATGAATAATTTAAGAAGGAAATATGAATAACACTCTTGATTGAGTGTTTTTATTATGCCCTTTTTACTTGCTTGCAGGGCTAAAAGAACAACTCGGAAAATATATAGTCGTACGGACTTTAAACGGGAGGTAATAGTAATGGAAAATAAAGAAACGATAGATAAAAAAGAAGAAATAAAAGATATAGATACAGAGAAAACTGGTGACAAATCAAAAGATAAACAAGAGTCTAGTGCAGTAGATTCTACTAAAAAGGAAAAATTATTTACACAAGAGGAAATCAATGACATAATTTCTAAACGTTTAGAACGAGAAAAGAAGAAGGCAGAAGAAGAAAGACAAGAAGCAGAAAGACTTGCAAAAATGTCTGAAGCAGAAAGACAACAAGCAATTTTTGATAAAGAAAAGGCAAAATTTGAAAAAGAAAGACAAGAATTTAAAAGGCAACAAATGGAACTACAAGTAATAAAAGAATTAAACACAAAAGGACTACCTACAGAGTTTGCAAGTTATTTAATCGCGGATGATGCAGAGGCATGTATGGATAATATTAAGACATTTGAAGAGAAATGGACAAATGCTCTTGAAGAAGCAGTAAAAGAAAGAATAAAAGGTGGATATGAACCACCAACAAGTGAAACAGATGATATTGATCCATTCTTGAAGGGGTTAATGGGTTAAGAAATAATAAAAATAATAATAAATTAGAGGAGAGTGTTTAATAATGGCTATTAATTATGCAGAAAAATATGATTTACAAAAGTTAGTTGATGAGAAATTTATGGAAGGAAGTAAGACAGAACAATTAGTTAACAAGGATTTTGATTTTGTAGGTGCACAAACAGTAAAGGTATATAATATAGGAACTGTACCATTAACAGATTATGCAAGAACAGGAGTAAATCGATTTGGTTCTCCAGATGAATTAGATACAACAGTACAAGAAATGACAATGACACAAGATAAGTCTTTTACATTTACAATTGACAAGATGAATGAAGATGAAACAATGGGAGCATTAAATGCAGGGAAGGCATTAGATAGACAAATTAGAGAAAGAGTTATACCTGAAGTAGATACTTATAGATTAGATGTAATGGCTACTAACGCAGGCAAAACTGCAACTGCTAATCTTACAGCAACTAATATCTATGACAAAATAACAGAAGCAACAGAAGTATTAGATGATGCAGAAGTACCTTTTGAGGGAAGATACCTTGTTGTAACACCTGCAACTTATACATTAATGAAGAAAAATAAAGATATTGTGATGGAAACTGAAATAGGGCAAGAGATGAGAGCAAGAGGTGTAGTAGCATTGGTAGATGGTATGGAAGTAGTTAAAGTACCTTCTAGTAGATTACCAGAAAACTTTGGTTTCATGGTATGTCATAATGTGGCAACTACAGCACCTGTTAAATTGGCAGAATATAGAATACACGAAGATGCTCCTGGAATTTCAGGTTCATTAGTTGAAGGTAGAGTTTACTTTGATGCTTTTGTATTAGATAATAAGAAAGACGCTATCTTTGTACACAATAATTCTACAGGTGCATAATAAACATAACTAGAGGGGTAATATTCCCCTCTTTTATTTTGTTAAGGAGGGGATAAATAAATGATATTAGAAGATATAAAAATATTATTAGGTATAAGAGATGATAAAGAAGATAATATATTGCGTATATATATAAGAAAGGCAATAACAGCAATAAGGTATTACTTGAACAATGATAAATTTACTGACGAATATATCAAAGATAACTTTCAAGATGCAATAATCGAGTTAGTATCAACTGCATACAGAAATAAAGATAATAAGAATATAAAAGCATACACAGAAGGAAAACAAAGTATAACATATAAAGATAATACTAACTTTACTATAACAGAAGATGTGGCAAACTTACTCCCTATGCCATATGGGAGGTTTTTCTAATGTTTAGAAATAAAGTAATTGAAATATGGAAGAAGGGTGAGAAAAAAGAAGGATCATTTGGACAAGCAGTAGAAGGTAAACCAAAATTGATAAAGACAATTAAAGTAAATGTACAGCCTTATTTTTCCGAGGAAGCACTTAAAGATTATGGATTTACTGTTGATTGTGAAAAAGTAATATTCATGGATGTTGAAGATATTAATATAGATACTCATTTTATAGTTTATCGTGGCAAGAAATATGAGATAAAGAAAATAATTGAGTGGAATGAGTATCAAGAGGTGTTGGTACATCATGTTTAAGGACAATAGTAAAGAAGTTAAAAAGGCATTAGAAAATGCTATTAATAACAGCCTTGAAGATATAGGTAAAGTAGGGATGGCAGAAAGTCAATTAAGGACTCCTGTTGATACAGGCAAATTACGTAGAAGTCAAACGTATCAAGTAGACAATAAAAATAAACATGTTGATATAGGGGTAACTCAAGAAGCACCATATGGTGTGTTTGTGGAATTGGGGACAAGTAGGCAACAGAGCCAGCCATTCTTGAGAGATGGAATAATGAATAACATAGACAAATTTCAAAATATAATCGATAAACACCTTAGGAAATTGAGGTGATAAAGTATGATAGAGATTTATGAATATATTTATAACAAATTAAAAAAATGTTGTAATAGCGTTGATTATGAGGACTTAAAAAGGAACGAGGAAGGTATTGCCCTTATCAATGATGTAAAAGTCGTCTATAGCCTTCCTGAAGCCTTACAGGACAATATGACAAAAAATAGAAGTAATATTCCCTTAATAATTGATATTTGGGCTAAAAAAGAACAAATTATAGAGGTTGAGGAGATAATAACAAAAATAAATAAAGAATTAAGAGGAGAGGTGTATAGAAGTAATAATATACCTTTTTTTAATGTTGAGAAAGCAATAAATTGGCGTAACAATATTCAAGACGAAGATAAAACAATAAGAAGAACACAGTTAAATTATGTAATAAGAATTTATGAGGAGGTAATATAAAATGGCTTTACAAACAACTGGTTATACAAAAAGTACACCTTTGCACTATATGGTTGACGCAGGGGCAATATATAAAGATTTGGAATATGACTCATTAACTAAAACGTGGAAGGGTGAACTTCTAGGTGCTACACATGATGGTAATAAAATAACTATCGAACAAGAATATAGAAAAATAGAAGTTGATGGTGTATTTGTCGATGCAGTTGGACAAAAGGTTTTACAAACATCTAAAGCAATGCTCGAGGTTAACGTGAAAGAAATAACAGCGGAAAACTTGAGACTTGCGATTAATGGTACTGTAAGAGAAGCGGGAGAAGATGAAGCACCAGAAGGCTATCAGGTAATAGAAGGAAAGGGAAAACTTGAAAATACTGACTATATCAAGAATTTAGGACTTGTAGGAACATTAACAGGTTCAGAACAACCAATCATTATTATTTTGGATAATGCTTTATGTACTTCTGGATTAGAAGGCGAAACAAAAGATGACGATGAATTAGTTATTACGATGGAATTTGAAGCACACGCTGATGCAGAAAATGTATCAAATAGAAAGTTACCATGTCGAATATATTTTCCACCAGTGGCAACTGAACCAGAAACACCAGTAGAGGGATAATTTCCCTCTATTTTTTTACTTTATTAATACAGGAGGATGATAGATGATGGCTAAATTAGAAATGAGAGAACTTAATGGACAAGATACTTTTTTATTATTACCCATAGTGGCTAAACTAGGGATTAGTGATGCAATAAAATATGTAGAAAAACAAAGAGGTAAATATGCCGATGAAGAACTATCTCAAGAAGAAATAGATATGGTAGGTGCTGAATTATTTGCAAAGGCACTAGAAGTAATACTTGTAAATATTGACAAAGTACAGAATGATATAAATAAATTACTTGCAAATATGTGTAATACTACTCAAAAGGAAATTAAGGAGTTAGATTTTGCGGAATATAATATGTTGATTATTGAATTGTTCTCACAAGAAGGTTTTAAGGCTTTTTTCAAGCATCTATACTCATCGCTGAAATAGGTGAGTATAGGTTTAGGGACATTCTTTATCAAAGATATAGTAACCCTTTAGGGCTATTATCGACTATGACAGCAATTGAATTTGTTGAATATATACAATACTTATCAGATGAATTATTACGTGAACAAGAAGAAAAGCAAGAGGAACAATTGTTTAATGTTTGGTTGCACAAAGTTTATGATAAGACATATCCAGAATGGAAAAAAGAAATAATGAAGAGTGTCAATAAAAATAATAAAAAAATTAAAAATAATAAAAAAATGACTAAAGAAATGGAGGAGAAGGCAATTAAAAAGGCGGAAAAAATTCTAGGTAAATAGGAGGTGGATATATGAATTTATTCACCCTTTTTGGACGTATTGCAATAGATGATAAAGGTGCAACAAGTAAAATAGATAGTATAACAAATACAGCAAGAAGATCAGAAGGAATAATAGGTAGTAGTTTTAAAAAGATAGGAAAATATATTGGTGCTGCTTTTACAGTAAAAAAAATGATTGAATTTGAAAAGAAAATAATATCGACTTATGCAACATACGATGACCAAATGAGAAAAGTACAAGCGGTATCGGGTGCAACTGGTGCAGAATGGGATAAGTTACGGAATAAAGCAAGAGAATTAGGTAAGGGAACCCGCTATAGTGCTAGAGTGAGTTGGCACACTACACAGAAATGTGTAGCATAAATAAGTGAGCAAAATCGGGGAAATCTAAGGTCATAAACTATGATAACCCCGAGGTAAGTTGTTAGATTGCGAAAGGCTAATAACCACCGTAGAGCGTAGAGGGTGAATAAATATAATCCCTCCAAGAGTGTTCACTACCCTAACAAGTGAAGTTGAGGGTAAAAAGGTACGCCGATACTTAGAGGAAACTCTAAGAATATGAGATAAAAAACTCATATATAACAAATGACAGAAGCGGGACAAGCAATGGAAAATTTAGCACGAAGTGGCTGGACAGTAGAAGATATATATAACAAAACAGGTGATGTACTTGCGTATGCTAGTGCAAATGCTATTGATTTAGATACAGCGTCAAGAATTGCAGCGGGTGGACTTAATCAATTTGGACTAACAGCAGACGAACTAAATAGATATCTTGATGTAACTTCCGCAACTTCGGCATCTAGTGCAGCAAATGTTGAAGGACTCAGTGAAGCATTTGAAGCATCTACCCCTATGGTGAAGACACTTAATTATTCTCTTGAGGATATGTCTTTGGCTTTTGGAGTTTTGGCTGATAATGAAATACAAGGTGCTAAAGCAGGAACACAACTTAATAGTGCTTTTATGAGAATGTCAAGTGGTGGCGATGCGGTCAATGCTGCAATTGCATCACTTAATGAACAAACAGGAATAAATGTATCGCTGTTTGATAAAGCAACAGGACAAGCAAGACCTCTTAATGATGTACTAGGAGATTTAAGACAAGCGTTTTCAGGCTTAACAGAAGAGGAAAAAATGTATTATGCTAATCAGTTATTTGGTCAAGCGGGAGCAAAGGCAATGTTACCCTTACTTGAAGCAACAGATGAACAATACAATAAAGTTGCAGATGCAATAGGTAATGCAGACGGAAAAACAAAAGAAATGCAAGAAACGATGGATGGTGGTATGGGTGGAGCATTGGCAAGAGTTAAATCAGCATGGGAAGAATTCTTATTGGCTATGGGAGAAACACAAGAAGGTGTAGTCATAGACGCTTTAGGCTTAATCGAACAAGCATTATTAAAGTTGCCTGATGTAATAGGGAGGATAAACGAAGGTTGGCAAAACATGAAAGAGTTTGTTAGCGAACATGCGACATTGTTTAAGGTGTTAGGCATTGTAGTAGGAGTGTTGGCTGGTGCATTTGGTATTGTTATACCTGTAATCGAATTATTGACAGGTGTATTTGGTTTATTATTTACACCTGTTGGACTAGTAGTAGGGATAATATCTGTATTAGCAGGACTAGCATATCTTGTTAAAGAAAATTGGGAGCCAATTAGTGAATTTTTCTCTGGTTTGTGGGAAGGAATAAAGAATATTTTCTCTACATCACTAAACTTTATAAAGACATTAATTACAACAATCTGGAATGCAATCAAATCTGTAACTTCAACCGTTTGGAATTCTATAAAAAATGTAATAACGAAAGTAATTAACTCTATTAAGACTGTAATTACTACAGTATTTAATGCAATTAAAAATGTAGTAACAAAGATATGGAACTCAATCAAAACTGTAACATCAAGTGTATGGAATAGTATCAAGGCGGTAATAACAAGCATAGTTAATGCAATTAAGTCAGTAATCACTTCTGTATTCAATGCAATAAAAAGTGTAGTAACGAGAGTGTGGAATGGAATTAAAACGGTAACGAGTACGGTTTGGAATGGAATTAAGTCAACTATAACTAGAATAGTCAATGGAATAAAATCAACTGTAACAAGTGTATTTAATGCAATTAAGTCGACTACAACAAGAATATGGAATAATGTTAAAACAGCAATGATAAAGCCTGTAGAAACAGCAAAGAATAAAATAAAATCTGCACTAGATAAGATAAAAGGTTTCTTTAGTAATTTAAAATTAAAATTTCCTAAGATTGAGATGCCTAAACTACCACATTTTAGACTTGATGGTAAATTCTCATTGAAACCTCCAAGCGTACCAAAATTACGTGTAGATTGGTATAAAGAAGGTGGAATCCTTACGGAGCCAACTATATTTGGTATGGCGGGTAACAATTTACTTGGTGGTGGAGAAGCAGGACACGAAGCAGTATTGCCTATAGAAAAATTAAGCGACATTATGGCTAATACAATGGAAAACATGGGCTATGACAATAGACAAAATAAACAAGATATTAATGTAGAAGTTAAACTTAATATAGAAAACTTTAACAATGATAGTGATTTAGATATACAAGATTTAATAGAGCAAATTCAATTCGAAATAGAGAGAAAACTTAAATCTAGAGGAGGGACAGTAAATGCATTGGTTTAAATTTAAAGATAACTATAGTGTGGACTATAACCTCCTCATTAGTGATTTAGGGAGGAGACAAAGAGCAGAAGAACAAATAGAAGAGTATGAAATTCCTTACAGAAATGAGAATTTAATTATTCATACTAATAGATATAAACCTTATTTGAGAGAGATGACAGTAGTCGCAAAAGATATAAGGCAAATAGACAGAATAAATGCATGGTTAAGAGGTAGAGGAAAATTGAGAACTAGCATAGATGAAGGAGGATTTTTCTATGCTAGTATTTTTTCTGGTTTAGATTATGAAGAAATTGCAAGAGATACACAAGATTTTAGGGTCTCTTTCAAAGTTGACCCTTTTTTCTACCTTGATAGTGGACAAGAAATAATAACAATAACAGAACCAATTAAATTAATTAATCCTGGAACATATTATGCCGAGCCGACTATAAAAATTTATGGTACTGGAAACATAACACTTAATATTAATAGTGATTTTTATGAGTTTAGGAATGTGGAAGATGAGATAACAATAGATAGTAATTTGCAAGTAATATATCGTGATACTTTAAATCAATCTAATAAATTCTATAGTAAAGATTTTCCCACTTTCGATATAGGAGATATTAATATCACATGGGAAGGTAATGTAAGCAAAATAGAGATAATGCCACGTTGGAGAATGTTATAAGGGGGGTGAATATATTTGATTAGTTTATATGATGAATTTGAAACGAATTTCGACCATATAGGAATACCATTAAAAGATGTAATAAGTGCTAAAGTAGTTGAAGAAGCAAATGGAATGTTTGAGTTAGAGTTGGAATACCCTAGGGATAAAGTTAAAGAATTAGTAGAAGGCAATATAATTAAGTGTAATACTCACAGAGGAAAACAATTATTTCGTATCTATAGACCTGTAAAAACATTAAAAGGAATAAAAGTTTACGCTAGACATATTACTTATGATTTGCTTGATAATTTCATAGAGGACATTAGACCAACTAAGACATCTGGGGCTAACGCTATACAAGCAATATTAAATAATACTCAATATAAACACCCCTTTATAGGTTCAAGTGATATAGAAAACACTGCTACAGCATACTATATTAGAAAAAATCCTATTCAATGTTTAATAGGAGATGAAGACAATAGTTTCATCAACAGATGGGGTGGAGAAATAGTAAGAAATAATTTTTCTATCAAGATGAAAGCACGAGGTGGGGTTGATAGAGGATATGAGATTAGACTTGGCAAGAACCTTATCGGTATAGAGGAAGATATAGATACTACAGAAGTGGTAACAAGGTTATATCCTACAACGGTAATTGATCAGGTTGTTTACTCATTACCCGAGAAATATATAGATAGTCCTCTCATTAATAAATACAGAAATCCTGTTGTAAAAGAAACACGTATGAATTTACCTCAAGAATATCAATCGAATGAAGATGAAGATACAGAGATAAATATGGAAGAAATATACGACTTGATGAGAGAACATTGTAAGAACTTATATGAAGTGGAGAAAATAGATAAACCTCAAGTGAATTACAAGGTTGACTTCATTGAATTAAGCAAAACAGAGCAATATAAGGACTTAAAACTATTAGAACAGGTTGATTTATATGATATTGTTCATGTTAACGTATTAGAATTAGATATTAATATAGATGCTAAAATTATAAAAGTTGAATATGACGTACTCAAAGACAAATATGAAAAACTTGAATTAGGTAGTTTTAAGAAAAAACTAACAGATAACAGTAACAAAATAAAAGAATACGTTGACAATAAGACTTCTGACGTTGCAAAGTCAGTTAATCACTTAAAAAACGATATAGGTAAACAAGTTGTTGAGTTAGATAATTCAATCGATAATTTAAAGAGCAGTATTAATGAACTTGGAGAAGATTTAATTCTTACAGCAACAGAAGCAGAAACACTAAAGATAGATTTAGAAAGAGTTACTTATGAAAGTACAGATTTAGTTAATATCTCAAAGTCTTTAGGAATTACAACAGAAAAAAATAATTACATTGCAGCGTTAAATACTTTAACTAATTATCTTAATATGAACTGGTTAAATGCAACTTATCCTCTTCCTATAACTCAAGATCAAGCGAATAATGTTGCAACACATTTTAAATATTTAGAGGATAGAAAAACTAAATTAATAAACAAAATAGCAGAAGTTAGAGAACAAAATGCAATAAATTATACAGATAATAAAATAATAGAAACAGAAGATAGTTTAAATAAGGCTATAGATAATGCAACTAGCCTCATAACAGGAAATCAAGGCGGATATAGAGTAGATAGACTTAATGCAGAAGGAAAACCATACGAGACGTTATATATGGACACAGATGATATTCAAACTGCTACAAATGTAATAAGGATAAATCAAAATGGAATTGGATTTAGTAACAGTGGCTACAATGGGCCTTATGAAACTGCTATGACAATTGATGGAAAGATAGTTGCTGACTTTATTACAACTGGAACATTAGATGCTAACTTAATAAAAGCAGGAACATTGTCAAGTAAAAGTGGTCGAATTTATGCTGATTTAGATTATGAAACATTTCGGTTAGGTGGTCTTAGTGGTGATATAGTCGAACATGATAATACTAAATCAAAGTATATACATGAGGATGGCTCTTATACAGAAATAAGTAATAGAGGTTTAAGACGGCGTACCGCAACTGGTAGTTTTGATTATAATTATTTGGTTTATGTAGGCGAAGTGGAAATAGATATTACAGGAAATATTCTAGGTGATGATGTAATAATTCAGTTGCCTGATGAATTTAAAGGAAAAATGTTTAAGGCGTTTTCTTCATTAAAAACTTTTAGATTACCTGGTGGGTACGTATTAGATAGTATAACCGTAGATGCTTGGGCAAAAAATTACAATGAAGGTACGGTTATAGTGAATTCAAGTATGTGGTCTAGACGTGTAAAAACTAAAACAGGATACATTAAAGCAGCAGACGGGTCACAGGTTTGGGGTAGTTTCCTTGACTCTGATCTAAATTCTTTCACTAATAAAGGTACGGTAGAAGTTCAATATATGGTTATAGCATAAGGGGGCGATAAAATGGCATCAATGGCTGAACATCAAAATAGTATGACAATATTCTATAGAAAAAGAGATGGCGAGATAAGAGGGTATGCAACAGGTATACAAGATATGTCTTTTTATGGAGATAATGCAGAAGATTTTTCTTTAATTTGGGATTATGTAGTACTAGAAAGAGACAGACAAGTGCTTGATAATATAGAGAAATTTAAAATAAATACAGAAACAAAAGAAATTGAGTTGCTTCCAGAACATGTTTTTCAACCAGACAAATATAAGATAGCAGATTAGGAGGCGATAGCATGACAGAATTAAAAGATTTAGGTTTGCAATCATTAAAATTAAATATAAATGATACTATTATAGAACCTATCTTTGCAAAAGAAGGAGACAAGAAGTCAAGAGGGCTTGATATTCAAATACTAAATAATAATACAGTAATAGATACTACTGATATTGATGTTGAAATGTACGCAGTAGGGAATGACAAACAACCATACCTGGTTAAAGCAACTGCTATAGACACTTCTAAAGGGAAATATCAGATTATATACCCGAGTCAAATATTACAATCTGGTACTGTATTAGCAGAGTTAGCATTAAGAAAAGACGATGCTGTTATCTCTAGTAAAAAATTTAAAATAGAAGTTGAATCTGGGATTATATCCGATAGTGCAATAGAAGGGCATGATGCATACCCTTTATTTGAAAAATTATTAGAGTCTGCTGAAATAATAAAAGATATAGACGTTGCAATAGAGGAAGATAAACGTAAAAGAAATGAGAAAATACGTGTTGAAAATGAAGTTATAAGGCAATCGCAGGAGCAACAAAGGCAAGAGTCTATGACGGATATAGAAAATAGATTTACAAATTTGACTACATCTCAACAACAGGATTCAGAAGTAATGAACGCACGTACATCTACAATAAAAAATAAAACATTTAACAGCCTAAACGATAGATTAGAGGAAGCAGAAAAAGATATTAATAAAGCAGAACAAAACGCCAAACAATATACTAACACAGAAATAGAAAAAATAAACAATAAAATAGACAAGCATCTATACTCAACGCCTGCGGAAACATATGACAATGTTATTTCCTTGCCAGACAACACAACTAATGGGCAAGTTAGTTTAAATATTTTTGGTAATACAGAGGCTAATGAAGAAGGGGATACTAAATCTACAATTAGTGCTACTAGAATAAAGAGTGTTGGGAAGAATTTGTTTGATGGGAACAATACACATATAGGTTATACTAATACAAATACTGGATTGCCCCAAGAACCGAATGATGGGATAACTGGTGATTTTATCAAAGTTACACCAGGAAGATATGTTGCTTCATTTAAAAACATGGATAATTCAAGGAATATATTGATTGGTTTTAATTCGAATAAAGAAAAAATAATTTCTACGTCATGGAAAAAGAACTCAATTAATACTATAAAAATGCCTGAAAATGGGTACGTTGTGCTGTCCGTTATTGATGACATGAAAACAAAAAAAGATTTAAATAGTTATTTAAGCATATATAAACCTCAACTAGAAAAAGGCGACACACCAACAGAATACGAACCTTACAAAGAATCCATAGCATACATTACAGCAAAAGATAAAGACAATAAAATAGTAAATTTAAAGCGAATTAATGATGGAATATATGATGAAATTAGGGTGAGTGGGAATAAGGCTGAATTGGTTAAGAGGGTTAGTGATGAGGTTACTTTAGATGGTAGTGAAAGTTGGGGCATAGTATCTACATGGGAAACTACTAATACTCTTGCATTCACTTTGCACATTGACAGTAAAAAAAGCGGGTATTATGTTTATAATAACAGAGGTTTAGTTCCTGTATATCCAAGCTTTGATAATGAAGGGTATGTTCTTGGCGGAGCTGTAGCAAATATTGCTATAAAAATCAATAAAAGCAAATTAGCAACTCAAGACTTGAATGGGTTTAAACAGTATTTATCCGAAAACCCAATCACACTAACTTATAAATTAGCCGAGCCTGAACATATTCCAATTGAGATAGAAGGCGAGTTACAAGGCTATGAAAATGGAACAGTATATTTTACACCTTATATAAAAGATGAATTTATAGTAGATGATACTAAATTAATTACATTACAATATCCTATCAAAGCAATAGACAAACTATTAAAATTAGATACAGCAAACGCTAAATGGGTGGAGGTAGAAGGCACATTAAGTGAAGATGGACAAACTATTACAGTAGCAGATGAAGGCACATATAAAATTTATGGAGAGATACAAGAAGGTTACTACGCAAACGGACTAAAATCAATAACTACACCTATAAATCTAAATGCACAAATCAATAGTAATACAACAGCAATAGAAAAAATAAATAATAAAATCTATACCGATGCTGATTTATTTACTGCTATGTTACTACAGCAAGAAGTTAGAATTACTGCCTTAGAAGGGGGTATGACAGTATGATATACGAATTACTAGAGACAGCAATAGAGCAACAGAACAGTTTTATGACAAGAGATATGGTGATGTTACAAATTGAATTCTTTTATACAGCAGGAAGAATTACAGAAGAAGAAAGGAATAGATTATTAGAAAAGTTAAATCCAGTTGTAGAAGAGGAAATAAAAAATATTATAGAGGGTTAAGTTGCCCCTCTATTTTTATTGTCTTTTTTAATTTTATATCTAGTTAATACGAGGCTTATTTGGAAAGGAGGCGATAGAGATGGAAAACAATATAGACGGAATTGGGAAAGCAATATCAATCGCAATAGGTGGACTGTTGTCTTATTTTGCAGGATTAAATTGGGAATTGGTAATCATTTGGTTTGCACTATCAATGTTTGATGTTGTTATAGGTGTTATAGCAGCAAATAAGGCTGGAGAATTTAGAAGTAGATTAATGAGAAATGGATTGATAGATAAGGTTTCGGAGTTCTTTTTATTATTTGCCTTAGCACTTATACAAAGAGCAGCACAAATCGCAGGTTTAAAGTTACCTTTATCTGGCATGTTTTCAGTCGCTTTTTGTTTTAAAGAATTTGGAAGTATACTCGAGACTCTTTCAAAATCAGGTCATAACATTCCAGAAGTAATTAAAAAATGGTTTGATATTAGCCAAGAACAGATTAATAATAGAGGAGAGGATAATTAATGGCAACAATATGTATAGACCCTGGACATGGTGGTAATGATCCAGGAGCAGTTGGAAATGGTATTAAGGAAAAAGATTATACACTTAAAATATCACAATATCAAGCAAAAAGATTAAGAGAACATGGATTTAAGGTGGTCATGACTAGAACAGCGGATACAACTTTGTCTAACTCTACAAGAACAGCAAGAGTTAAGAATAGTGGTGCTAAGATATGTGTGTCGAATCACGTAAATGCAGCAAGTCCATCTGCGAATGGTGTTGAAACTATACACTCTATATACTCAAACGGCAAATTGGCAAATATGATACTAGATGAATTAGTAAAAGAAGGATTTAAGAGAAGAAGAGCATTTAGCAAAAAAGGCAAGAGTGGTAGGGATTATTATTTTATGCATAGGCAAACTGGAAGTGTTGAAACGGTTATAGTTGAGCATGGTTTTATTACTAATGCAGGAGATGTTCAAAAACTCAAAAACAACTGGGAGAAATTCGCTGAAGCAGATGTTAAAGCAATATGCAAATATATGGGGGTTAAATATATACCAGAAAAGAATCCAACAGCACCAACACAAAATAGTAAAGGATTATATAAAGTTCAAGTAGGAGCATTTAGTAACAAGTCAAACGCAGACAAACTAGCACAAGAATTAAAGAAAAAAGGATATAGTACATACATTGTAAGAGAATAAAAGCGGGGGATATTATTCCCTCGTTACTTACATCTTGTAATGTAATGTTCTCAAAGAACAGAACGTTCTATTCAAAATGAAGAAAACAAAAAAAACAACATTCACACCTCATTGTTTTTTAATGAGTGTGATAGTACTTTATCTATATTATTTATATATTTATCTATATTATTTATCAGTCCATATTTTTATAAGATTTTATAAATCTATTCTAGTACTACTAATATATTTTTATAAAATCTTATAAAAATATACACATGACTATCTCAAGAACAAAAAATAATATACAAGTGCTATCACTGAAAATGATAACGGTCTTATCCCTCAGAAGGATATGGTTTATTTTGATGATTTTATTACCGAACTAAACTTCGGAAATAAAGTACATAAACAAGCAAAAATAGGGGTAGTGGTATATGCTTGTAAATAACTACCCCTTACAAACGTGTCAACCATGCCATTTGTAGAGGGTAACATCTCAACATCAATAAAACCCTTGTAAATGTGTATTTCAAGCCATTTGCTAGGGGTACAAATAATATTATTCACCATAGAAAGCCACAGAATCAATTTAAAATAAGAGGGCATATAATTGGTCTATGGATAAATTATAACCTCTTAAAACGCCTCTCTGTGTGAAATGGATACTAAGTGACATCTTGTAACTTAGTTAAACATTCAAAATGAATGTTTAGAAAATGTTGTAGAAGATTCAATGCAATAATACTTAATATTTATTGCAATGTATGATATAATATCTATAATAATAAATAATATAAACAATACTTTAGTTTATATTAAATAATCAAACAATATTCATATAGAAAAGTATTAAAAACATACATCTTAAACATTGTAATATAGACATTCCTCATAAAATCCGTCTGATTATATACCATGTATATCCTGGGGTAGAAATGCTAGGTTTTGTGAAAAATTATTAGTAGGGGATCATGTGAGATTGTGGGGAAGAATTCAAAGTAGAGATTATCAGAAACGGCTTTCCAATGGAGAAGTAATTACAAGAACTGCTTATGAAGTATCTATATCTAAGCTTGAATACATAGAAAATGATAATAATAGGCAGAAAGAAGAAGAGGAAGCAGTAGAAACGAATATTTAAGTTATAATAATTATTTTTTATGATTTTAATAACCATATATTTTCTTCGTATTTTTTAATTACAAGAAAATATATGGTTATTTCGTTGTTTGAATTTTTATTTAAAGGAACATGTTGACCAATTATTATATGTTAGGTTATAATTTATCTAATATAGCCCTTAAAAATATAGGTTTTTCTGTTATTATATATTATCAATAAGGGGTGTTTAAATGTACTTTAAAATAATTGTTGGAGTTATTTTTTTTATAGTTTTAATAAGCATACAATATTCTTTAAATAAGATATTGTTTGAATTAAGAGAAATTAAAAAAATATTGTATATGAAAAAGGACCGTGATTAAACAAAGTTTTTAATTAGAAACCTGGAAGGGAGAGAAACATATTGGCAAATAAAGAAAAAAGAATACTTTTTAGTTCTGAAGAGATTGATAAAAGGAATATAGAATTAGGAGAGGAAATATCTAAAGATTATGAAGGGAAAAAGTTGGTAGCTATTTCTCTTTTAAGAGGTAGTTTTATATTTGCTTCCGATTTAGTAAGAAATATAAGCATCCCTGTTGAGATTGATTTTTTGACTACATCAAGCTATGGGGATCAAGAAGAAACTTCAGGAAATGTAGAAATTGTTACTGATATTAGGAGCGATATAGAGGGAAGAGATGTATTAATTATTGACGATATAATGGATTCTGGGTATACTATGCAATATGTAATAGAACATTTGAAGAAAAAGAATCCTAGCAGTATAAAAACTGCTGTTATGTTGGATAAGCCTAGTAGGAGAAAAGTAGACTTAAAACCTGACTATATAGGTTTTTCTATACCAGATGTATTTATAGTTGGTTATGGACTTAATTATGGGGATTATTATAGAAATATTCCTTACATTTTTACCTTTGATTAAAGATAAATAGCCCTGTATATTTATTGTAATATACAAGGCTATTTTTTTATATATTTAATCTAAGTTTTACTTTTTAATTAAATTTTCCATATTATATAGACCGTTTTCTTGATTGTATAGGAATTTAGCTGCTTTAATAGCTCCTTGTGCAAATATTTTTTTAGAGGAAGCACTATGCTTTATTTCTATAACTTCATCACATCCAGCAAACATTACGGAATGCTCTCCAACTATAGTTCCACCTCTTATGGCATGTATGCCGATTTCCTTTTTTTCTCGCTTATTAGTTTTTGTATTTCTTCCGAAAACATACTCTTTAGAATTGTTCAATTCTTTATTTATTTCATCTGCAATCATATAAGCTGTTCCGCTAGGAGCATCAATCTTTTTATTGTGATGTTTTTCAATTATTTCAATATCAAAAGAGTCTTCTAATACTGGAGCAATATCTTTAACTATTGAAACTAATACATTTATACCTAAAGACATATTTGCAGAATAGAATATAGGTATTTTTTTAGAAGTATTTTCGATTTTTTCTATGTCTTCATTACTAAGACCAGTAGTTCCTATAACCAAAGGTATATTTTTTTCCATACTATATTTTAAAAGGTTAGGTAAGGAACTAGGGTGAGAAAAATCTATTATTATGTCAATATCTTCATTACAATCAAATATATTATTGTATATATTAAAATCATCACAATTATTTGATTTATTTTTATCTACACCAGCTACTAATTCCATTTCTGTATCTTTTTTTATTTCTTGAGATATTACTTGACCCATCTGGCCATAATAACCGTTAATGAGAACTTTAATCATATATTTACCCCCTTACATTTAATCCATAAGCCTTCATTTCTTCTATTAAATGTTCACGATTTTTAGTTTCCATAGTTGTAAGTGGAAGCCTTGCTGGACCTACATCTATACCGAGGGAATTCATAGCTTCCTTTACTGGTATAGGATTTACTTCTATAAACAATGAATCGATTAAAGCCTTCATATTTAACTGTAACTCTCTACTCTTTTCTAAATCCCCTTCAAGATAAGAGCTCACCATATTATGAGTGTCTTTTGGAATGATATTAGCTACTACGGATATAACACCAACTCCTCCTAATGAAAGAAGAGGTACTACCATATCATCGTTTCCAGAATAAATATCAAAATTGTCCTTGCATAGTCTAGCAATTTCTGCTACTTGTGCAATATTTCCACTAGCCTCTTTTACTCCGCGAATATTAGGATGTTTAGATAATGTTTTTAGTGTCTCAGGTAAAATATTAAGTCCAGTCCTTCCAGGTACATTATAAACAATGATAGGAATATTTACATTGTCTGCAATGGCCAAATAATGATCTATAAGACCTTTCTGAGTAGTTTTATTATAGTATGGTGTTACAATTAATAGAGCATCGGCTCCAATTTTTTCTGCATATTTACTGAGTTCTATTGAATCTTTAGTATTATTGCTACCTGTTCCAGCTATTACAGGAATTCGTTTATTTACTTTTTTTACTGCAAACCTAATGACTTCTTTTTTTTCTTCACTAGATAGAGTAGCAGATTCTCCAGTAGTTCCACAAATAATTATGGCATCTGTTTGTTCGCTTATATGCCACTCAAGTAGTTCCCCTAATTTTTCATAATTTACCTTATCGCCTTTAAATGGCGTCACTATAGCAACACCTGAACCTTTAAAAATACTCATTATAAAACCTCCTGTTTTTATTTATTTTTTAATAAAAGTTCGGCAATTTGAACAGTATTTGTAGCTGCGCCTTTTCTAGTATTGTCAGCTACTATCCAGATATTAATTCCATTCTCAACACTAAAATCTCTTCTTATTCTACCTACATATACTTCATCTTTGCCTTCTACATTTATAGGCATTGGATAGGTATCTTTTTCTACATCATCTAGTACTACAATTCCATTATAATTATTTAAAACATCATAAATTTCTTCTATATCAAAGCTATTTTCAAATTCAATATTAGCAGAGACACAGTGACCAAAATAAACAGGAACTCTTACTGCAGTAGAAGTAATTTTTAGTTTATCATCATGTAGTATTTTTTTAGTTTCTTCAATCATCTTTATTTCTTCTTTTGTATATCCATTATTCATAAAAGAATCAATATGTGGAAGGCAATTAAAAGCAATAGGATGTGGATAATTTTTAGGTTCTAAATATTCTAATCCATTTTCCAAATCATTCATACCGGCTACACCAGAACCTGATACTGCTTGATAAGTAGAGAATATGATTCTTTTTATTTTAAAATTTTCATGAAGTGGTTTCAATGGAACTACAGATTGAATTGTAGAGCAATTAGGATTAGCAATTATACCATTATGCCATTTTATATCCTCAGGATTTACTTCAGGAACTATCAATGGCACATCTTCATCCATTCTCCAAGCACTACTATTATCGATTACAGTGATTCCATGTTCTTTTGCAATAGGAGCAAATTTTTTACTAATTTCTCCCCCAGCAGAAAAAAGCAAAAGATCTATGGTTTTATTAAAAGAGTTTTTTGTTAATTCTTCTACTTCGTATTCTTTTTCTCTAAATAATATTTTTTTTCCACTTGACTTACTGGAGGCAAATAAATAGAGATTTTTTACAGGAAAATTCCTTTCTTCCATTAATTTAAGAAAGTTTCTTCCAACCATACCAGTTGCACCAACTATTCCGACATTTATTTTTTTCATATTTTCACCTCTAAATTTAGAATTATTATAATATATTATACTATAATATATTTAATTTTGTGTAATTAGAATAATCTATTTGATTTGGGATAAGAAAAAAGATACAATTAAATAAAAGGGTTTAGGAGGTTATTATGGATAATAAAAAAAAGAATCCTAGTATTTTGGAGACAAATATTTTTTATCTTGTTTTAGGAACTTTGTTAATATTCTTAGGGGGATTTGTACAATCTAGAGAGATATATTCTGGATTATTAATAACTCAATATTTAATAATTTTGCTTCCTACTATATCATATTTAAAAATAAGAGGTTATAGTTTAAAAAATACTCTTAAATTAAATAAAATATCTATAAAACAGATAGTACTTATACCATTAATAGTTATCTTTGCTTATCCAGTAGGAGCATTTTTAAATTATATATTTATTCTTTTTTTAAGTAATTTTATAAAAATAAGGCCAGCGCCTATTCCTATACCTAGTAGTTCACCAGAATTCATCTTAGGTCTAATAGTTATTTCACTATCACCAGGAATATGTGAGGAAATATTATTTAGAGGCATGGTTATGTCTTCTTATGATAAATTAGGAAAGAAAAAAGCCATAATAATATCTTCAGTATTATTTGGAGTGTACCATTTCAATCTTCAGAATCTTTTAGGACCTATTTTTTTAGGAGCAATTTTTGGATCAATAGTGTATAAGACAAAATCAATATATTCTTCTATGATTGCTCATGGCTTTAACAATGCTATAGCCTTAACTATTGGTTATTTTTTATTAGGAAAGATGGATAAAATACAAATTCAAAGTGAGGCTATTGATATATCAGCCAATTCTTTTGCTACTATATTATCTATAATTGTTGGTCTTATATTTTCAATAGTTTGTGCAAGTATATCATATAGTTTATATAAAGCATTGCCTGAAAGCAAAGAGGAAATTGAAGAAGAATTAATAGAAGATTATAATTTTAGGAAATTAGATTATATTCCATTAGTAGGTGTATTGATAATATTTATATTTTATAATTATATGTTTCTATTTAATCAATAATGAATTGAATAAAAAAAGCCTTCTCAACCATACTAAATGGAGGGAGGGGTTCGAATGGCAAAGAAGAAAAAAAAGAAAATCGAAACACTGGAAGATAAATTAAAATATGAAATTGCTGAAGAATTAGGACTTATGGATAAGATAAAAGAAGTAGGATGGGGTGGGCTTACTGCAAAAGAGTCAGGAAGAATAGGAGGACTTATAACTGTAAAGAAAAGAGAAATGGCAAAAAAAGAAGCCTCAAAGAATAAAGAATAGTATTTTAATATTTGAACATAACGGGGGTGCTTGATCATGGATATTGATAAAATTAAAAGAGCAAGTGAACTGATAAAAAAATCTTCTAAAACTATGGTGTTGACTGGGGCAGGCATTTCTACAGAAAGTGGAATACCAGATTTTAGAAGCCCTGGTACAGGTCTTTGGGAAAATACAGATCCTATGGAAGCACTATCTACTACAGTTTTATATAATGATCCAGAGAAGTTTTACAGTGAAGGTTATAAAATGCTTTTAGGAATGAAAGATGCAAAACCTAATAGGGCTCATTTAGTATTAGCAGAAATGGAAAAGCGAGGATTTATTAAAGGAATAATAACTCAAAATATAGATAATTTACATCACAAGGCTGGCTCAAAATATGTTTTGGAGGTTCATGGAAACACAAGAGAAGGCAGTTGTATGGACTGTGGTAAAAAAGTCCCATTAGATGTAATGACACAAAAAATAAATGAAGGCCAAATACCACCAAAATGTAATAGCTGTCAGGGAACATTAAGACCCGATGTAATAATGTTTGGTGATATGCTTCCAGAGGATTTTAGTATAGCTTCTAATGAAGTAAGTACCAGTGATTTACTTATAGTAGTAGGTTCTAGTTTAGTAGTATCACCAGTTAACTATTTGCCTCAAATGGCTAAGAATTTAATAATCATAAATAAAGGACGCTCTGCAATGGACCATTATAGTGATATATTATTAAACGGTTCAGCTAGTGATATATTGGAATCTATACTAGAAGAGTTAGTAGAGGAATAAAATATGAATTGTTATGAAGAGTTTGCTCTATATTATGATGAGCTTATGGATGATGTAGATTATAAAGGTTGGTTTTTATATATTAAAGATATATTTACAAGATTTGATGTAGAACCTAAAGAAGTATTAGAAATGGCATGTGGTACTGGAAATTTAACTTATTATCTATGTAAAGAAGGATACAATGTAACTGGCTTTGATATGTCAGAAGAGATGCTTTCTATAGCTTATAATAAATTGTTGCATTTTAAGAATTTAAAATTATTAAAACAGAATATGAACGATTTCAAGATGAGCAAACAATTTGATAGCATAGTATCTATTTGTGATAGTATAAATTATATTCTTAATAAAGATGAGCTTTTAAAAATATTTAAAAATGTATATGAGCATCTGAAAGAAGATGGTTTATTTATATTCGATATTAATTCCTATTATAAGTTGAGTGAAATTATAGGAGATAATACTTTTGTTGAAGATAGAGATGATATATACTATGTTTGGCAAAATTATTTCGATAAAGCTAGTAGTTTAGCTCAATTTAATTTAGATTTTTTTATTAAAGATGAAGATGGAAGCTATATGAGATTTGATGAAGAGCATATAGAGCGTGCTTATCAAATTGAAGAAATTGAAAGTATTCTTAAAGAGGCAGGATTTAAGGGAATAAAAAAATATGAGGCATTTACATTTAATACTCCTAAAAATAATAGTGAAAGAATTAATTTTGTTGCTAAAAAGTAGTAAAAAATTATCTGAAAGTTTATTGAATAATTTGTTATTTTTGAGGAATACTATTTGACAACAGTATTTAACTGTGATAATATTAGGGAAAGTAGAGGGTATTACATACATACTCATCTATATTAAATTAGTTGTATTGGAGGAATGTTTTAAATGGTTAATGGAACAGTAAAGTGGTTTAATGCTACAAAAGGTTACGGATTTATTTCTACTGAAGATGGCGAAGATGTATTCGTACATTATTCAGCAATTGAAGAAGATGGATTCAAAACTTTAGAAGAAGGACAACAAGTTGAATTTGAAATAGTTGAAGGAGAAAAAGGTCCTCAAGCTACAAGTGTTAAAAAACTATAATTAAATATAAAAACTTGTAGATAGTTTTAAATTGTAGCAAATCAGCCCCTAACATTAGGGGCTTTAAATATCTCTAAAACAATATAGAAAAGGAGTTAACTATGAAAGATTACGTTATTAGAGCTATTGATGAAAAAGGAACTATTAGAGTATTTGTTGCCAGTACTACTAATTTAGTAGAAGAGGCTAGAAAAACTCACAATACCATGCCTACAGGAACAGCTGCCTTAGGTAGGACTTTAACAGCAGCTAGCATTATGGGAACAATGATGAAGAATGAAAAAGAAAGTATATCTATTCAATTTCGTGGAGATGGGCCTATTAAGAACATAGCTGTTGTATCTAATTCAAAAGGTGAGGTTAAAGGCTATTTAGGTGACCCTACAGTGGATTTACCATTGAAAAGTAATGGTAAATTAGATGTAGGTGGAGCAGTAGGAAGGAATGGAAGGGTTATTGTGATAAAGGATTTTGGTCTTAAGGATCCTTATATTGGGCAGTCTAGTATAGTTTCGGGAGAAATAGCAGAAGATTTAACATATTATTTTGCGAATTCTGAGCAACAGCCATCAGCAGTTAATTTAGGTGTATTAGTAGATAGGGATTTATCTGTAAAAGCAGCTGGAGGCTATATAGTTCAATTACTTCCAGGAACTTTAGATGAAGATATAGATAAACTGGAAGAATGTATAAAAAATTCTGAACCTATATCTACATTAATAGATAAGGGATTAACTCCAGAAGAAATACTTGAAAATGTATTTGGAAAATTTAATATGAATATTTTAGATAGAAAAGAAGTTTCATTTAAGTGTAATTGCTCTAGAGATAAAATAGAAACAACTCTCAGAAGTTTAGGTGAAAAAGAGATAAAAAGCATGATAGAGGAAGATGGAAAGGCAGAAGTTATATGCCATTTTTGCAATGAAAAATATAATTTTTCAAAAGAAGATTTAAAATCTTTGCTTTAAGTGTTGACTTTAACTTATAATTGTTGTATACTATCAAATGTGGTTAAGTTGCCCAGATAGCTCAGTCGGTAGAGCAGGGGACTGAAAATCCCCGTGTCGGTGGTTCGATTCCGCCTCTGGGCACCATTACATTAAAACTATGTACTAGAAATTTTGCGGAAGTGGCTCAGTGGTATAAGCAGAGAACCCAAATCTATGATTTGGTGTGAATCGCTTAGTGGACGCAGTTAGATGCAGCATAAAATTTTGTTAAATTTCAAAATCAAATAATTTGCGGAAGTGGCTCAGTGGTAGAGCATCGCCTTGCCAAGGCGAGGGTCGCGGGTTCGAATCCCGTCTTCCGCTCCAGGAAATTAAATATGGCGGCATAGCCAAGTGGTAAGGCATAAGTAGAGAACCAAAACATGTTTTTCGTTTTGTGTGAATCACTTAGTCGGGGGAGTTCTTTAGAATTACTATTTCAAAACAATCATAAAATTAAATATGGCGGCATAGCCAAGTGGTAAGGCAGAGGTCTGCAAAACCTTTATCCCCAGTTCAAATCTGGGTGCCGCCTCCAAGAAAACCTTCTATATCTTATAGAAGGTTTATTTTTTTAGCTTTAAAAGGAGGAATATATGTGAAAAACAATCCTTTTATACCATATAAAAAAGGAAATTTAGTTATTATAGATGGAAGGGTAGATGAAAAAGTAATAAAGTTTTTAGAAAAGTTAAATATAAAAGTAATAAAAACTGTCAAATGTGAAGATGTTCATGAGGCTATAGCTTATCATCCAGATATAGTGCTACATCCTATAAATTATAAAACTTTAATTGTAGCTCCAAATGTTTTTGAATATTATGAAGAAAAATTCTTTGGAACGGGTATAGAACTTATAAGAGGAGAAAAACAATTAGTAAGAGACTATCCAGGAGATATAGCATATAATGTAGGAAGAGTTTATGGATATGCAATTCATAATTTTAAGTATACAGATGAAAAACTTCTTTTCTATTTAAAAAAAGAAGGATTGGAATTAATTCATGTGAATCAAGGTTATACAAAATGTTCTATGGCAGTAGTAGATAAAAAAGCTATTATTACTGCTGATCGTCCTATATACGAGGCAATGGTTAAATGTGACATAGATACCTTATTAATAGAACCAGGATATATAGAACTAGAAGGATTTGACTATGGATTTATAGGTGGTTGTTTTGGTAGTATATGCAAAAATGACATATTTATTTCAGGAAAATTGGATGATCATCCAGATAAAGATAAAATTAATAACTTCCTAAAAAAACATAAAAAAAATCTAATTTTTTTAAGTAATGATAAAATTGTTGATCTTGGTACAATAATTACTTTATATTGTTAATATTGTAATCTTATAAATAGTATATACTTATGCCAAAAACGTATACTACTAATGTCATCAAAGAGAGGAGGATTGAAATTGTTATCTATTGGGGTAAAAGAAACCAAAAGTCAAATAAATGATATATTTAATAAATATGATTTTGGAAATAATGTTGAAGTTAAAGAAGAAAAAATTAATGACAGATTTTTTCTAATATTTTATTTTGAAGGTAAAGAAGAAGAATTTTATAATATTATATCTTTATTTATTAGTGAAATAATATTTGAATATTATTTAAAAGAGATAATATTAAAAGATGTTTTTATGAAATATAAGAATTTCAATAGAGATGAAAAGGTTGAAATTGTTCAATTAGCTTATAAAAACTTATATAATGAAAATGAATTTGTAAAAGAGAAGGAATTAATATTTAAGGAAGTATATGACTATATCTCTATTAATGATTTAATGATAATAGATGGATTTGTAAGCTTTAGATTGAAATCTAGAGATAAGATTATAAATGAAATTATAAAAAGAAGTATAGATGAATTTTCAGCTGTTAAGGAATATAGGGAATTTATAAATATACTTCAATATTTTATAGACATTCAAGAACCTAAAATTGATTTAATAAATGTGGTTATAGATGATGAATATAAATTATATGATAAGGAAAACAATTTAATAGATAATGATTTTTTTAGTGATATTATTAGTGAATTATCAGATGATGGTATTAATGAAGATGATATTTTAATTAGTTCTATAATTACAATAGCTCCTCAGAGATTAATTATTCATGTTAATGAAGAAAATAAGGATAAAGAAATTGTAGATATACTTCAAAGTGTTTTTATAGATAAGGTTGAGTTTTGTAAAGGTTGTAATTTATGTAATATAAAAGTCCCATTAAATAAAGAAAAATAAAGAAAGTCTTACTTTCGTTTTTATACTTTGAAAGATTTTAAAAAAATGATATTATAAGTATTAGTATAATGTATTTTAGGGGGGATATAATGGATAAAGAAAGAGTTAAACCTTCAATATTACCAGGATTTATGGAATTGTTGCCTTCAGATCAAGTATTATTTAATAAAATGTTAGATATTATAAGAGAAAATTATGAGAAATTTGGATTTTTACCAATAGATACGCCAGTAATTGAAAAATCAGAAATATTATTGGCAAAAGGTGGAGGAGAAACAGAAAAACAGATATATAGATTTAAAAAGGGAAGTAATGATATGTCTTTACGTTTTGATTTAACAGTACCTTTAGCAAGATATGTTGCTCAATACTTCCCTGATTTAAATTTTCCATTTAAGAGATATCATATAGGAAAAGTTTATAGAGGAGAAAGGAATCAAAGAGGAAGATTTAAAGAATTTTATCAATGTGATATAGATATTGTAGGAAATGGGAAGTTGGGTATCATAAATGATGCAGAGATTCCAAGTGTTATATACTCTACTTTTAAAGGATTAGGTTTTGAAAATTTCACTATTAAAATAAATAATAGGAAGATATTAAATGGTTTCTTTAACTACCTTGGTATAGAAGATAGAGTTGGTACATTAAGATCTATAGATAAAATTGATAAAATAGGAATTAATGGTGTAAAAAAAGAATTAGACAAAATTGGTTTAAGTATAGAAGCTGTTGAAAAGATAATTCAATTTATGAACATAGAAGGCACCAATGAAGAAATATTACATAATTTAGAAGATATGAATATTGATAACGAAGAATTTCAATTAGGTTTAGAAGAACTTTCTTTAGTTATAGATTATGTAAAATACTTTGGAGTTCCAAATGAAAATATAGCTATAGACTTGACTATTGCAAGAGGATTAGACTATTATACAGGAACTATATATGAAACATTTTTAGACGATTATCCAGACATAGGAAGTGTTTGTTCTGGGGGTAGATATGACGATTTAGCTAAACATTATACAAATCAAAAATTACCTGGTGTAGGGATGTCTATAGGACTTACTAGACTTTTTTATCAATTCAAAGAAGCAAATATTATTGAAAGCAATGAAGATAGTTTAATAAAAGCTATTATAATACCTATGGAAGGTTGTTTAGAAGAATCAATAGAAGTTGGCAATAGATTAAGAAATGAAGGAATTAATATTCAAGTATATTTAGAGAAAAATAAAATGGGTAAAAAGTTTAACTATGCAAACAAATTGGGAGTTCCCTATGTAATAATATTAGGTCCTGATGAATTAAAAGATGAAAAAATGACTATAAAAAATATGGGATCAGGAGAACAAAAAATGTTTGAAATAGAAGAAGGTATAAAACTTTTAAAAAGATAGAAAATAATATTGACAAGGCATAAAATAAAAGCTATAATATTTGACTAAGTAAAATTATATATTTAAAAGCTATGAAGGGAAGAGTAAGTTAATTAATCCTTCAAGAGAGGGATTGTCTTGGCTGGAAACAATCCTAAGGTATTGTTAACTGAAAACCAACCCGAAGCTGAATCCTAACTTTTTTAGGGAAGGATTTCCGCAATTTGCGTTATTTGACTCAAGCACCAATTAGGGTGGAACCACGAGATATAAACTCTCGTCCCTATGTTTCATGGGATGAGGGTTTTTTTGTATTTAAAAATAGAAATAGGAGGGAAATTATGGATAAGATAATTATTACTTTACCAGATGGTTCAAAAAAAGAGTATGAAAAAGGCGTAACTGTATATAAAATAGCTAGTGATATAAGTCAAGGCTTAGCAAGGGTTTCTTTAGGAGCAGTAGTGAATGGAAAGACATTAGGCCTTAATGATGCTATAGAAGAAGATGCTGAAGTGAAAATTGTGAAATTTGAAGATAAGGAAGGAAAGGAAATTTTTAGGCATACTAGTTCTCATATATTAGCTCAGGCTGTGAAGAGATTGTATCCAGATACTAAATTAGCTATAGGCCCAGCTATAGATGATGGATTTTATTATGATTTTGATACAGAACATAGATTTACTCCAGAAGATTTGGAAAAAATAGAAAAAGAGATGAAGAAAATAGTTAAAGAAGATTATGAATTAGAAAGGTTTGTTCTTCCTAGAGATGAGGCTATTGAATTTTTAAAAGAAAAAGATGAGCCATATAAAGTTGAATTAGTAGAAGATTTGCCAGAAGATGCAACTATTTCTTTTTATAAACAAGGTGACTTTGTAGATCTTTGTGCAGGGCCCCATTTAACTAGGACAAAGCCAGTAAAAGCCTTTAAGCTTCTAAATATAGCAGGTGCATATTGGCGTGGAGACGAAAAGAATAAAATGTTACAAAGAATTTATGGAACTAGTTTTATGAAAAAGAAAGATTTGGATGAATATCTAGATAGATTGGAAGAGGCGAAGAAAAGGGATCATAGGAAGTTAGGAAGAGAACTAGATTTATTTAGTATTCATGAGGAAGGACCTGGATTTCCATTTTTCCATCCAAAGGGAATGCTTCTTAGAAATATATTAGAAGATTTTTGGAGAGAAGAACACAGAAAAAGAGGTTATGGAGAGATTAAAACACCTTTAATATTAAATGAAGAACTATGGCATAGATCAGGTCACTGGGATCATTATAGAGAGAATATGTATTTTACAGAAATAGATAATAATGACTATGCTATAAAACCTATGAATTGTCCTGGTTCAATGCTTGTATATAAAACAAAAATGTTTAGTTATAGAGATTTTCCTTTTAGATGGGCTGAGTTAGGTTTAGTTCATAGACATGAGCTTTCTGGTACATTACATGGTCTTATGAGAGTAAGAAGCTTTACTCAAGATGATGCTCATTTATTTATGCTACCTAGCCAAGTTAAGGATGAATTAGTTGGTGTAATGGATTTAGCAGACTATATTTATGATGTATTTGGATTTAAATATCATGTTGAGCTTTCTACTAGACCAGAAAATTCTATGGGGACAGATGAACAATGGGAAATGGCAACAAATAATTTAATAGAAGCTTTGAATGAAAAAAATATAGATTATATAGTTAATGAGGGAGACGGAGCATTTTATGGACCAAAAATAGACTACCATTTAGAAGATGCTATAGGTAGAACTTGGCAATGTGGTACAATACAATTGGATTTCCAAATGCCAGAAAGATTTGACTTAACTTATATAGATAAAGACAATGAAAAGAAACGTCCAGTTATGATTCATAGAACTATACTTGGTAGTATAGAAAGATTTATGGGAATTCTTATAGAACATTATGCTGGAAAGTTCCCTGCATGGTTGGCTCCAGTCCAAGTATCTATTCTTCCTATATCTGATAAATTTAATGAATATGCTTATGAACTTGAGAAAATATTTAAAGAAAATAATTTAAGAGTTGAGGTAGATGATAGAACTGAAAAAATAGGATATAAAATAAGAGAAGCTCAACTACAAAAGATTCCTTATATGTTAGTAGTAGGGGAAAAAGAGGTAGAAGAAAAAGCTGTATCTGTAAGAAAGAGAGATGAAGGAGATCTTGGACAAATAGGAGTAGAAGATTTCATAGAAAAAATAAAAAAAGAAATAGAAAATAAGAGATAAATAAAATGAGACCTTTTTTAAGGTCTCGTTTATTATGTGGCATAGTCTAAATCAGTTTTATATTCTTGAAATATCTTATCCAATTCTTCACTAGTTATGGTTTCTTGTTTCATAAGCAAATCAGATATATGGAATAATATTATTTTATTATCCTCTACTATCTTTAGAGCGTTTTCAAAACATTTATCTATTATTTTTTTCATTTCTCGTCTAATTATATCGTAATTGTTTTTTATATAATACTCATCTATAGAAATATTACCTAATGTGCTCATTCCATAACTACAAACCATTTCTTGTGCAATTTGAGTTGCTTTAGTTAAGTCGTCTTTTGCTCCTGTGGTTATTTCATTAAAAATTACTTGCTCTGCAGCTCTTCCTGCAAGAAGACCAGTAATCTTTCCCATTAATTCTTTTTCAGTGAGTAGGTATCTTTCTTCTTCTGGAAATTTTAAAACATATCCTAATGCTTGCCCTCTAGGTACTATAGATATTTTTTGTACCATATCAGTTTTAAGTATTTTGCTAACTAAAGCATGACCTGCTTCATGAATAGATACAGTTTTTTTCTCTTTTAATAAAATAGATGGGTTTTTAATTTCTAGTCCTGCTAATACCCTTTCGATTGCTTGATTAAAGTCTTCACAGTCAACCTTGCTTTTATTCTTTCTTACTGCAATTATCGCAGCTTCGTTGGCTATATTTGCAAGTTGAGCTCCAGAAAGTCCATGAGTTTTATTTGCTATATCTTCTATAGAAACACCATTATGAAGAGGTTTATTTTTAGTGTGTACTTCTAGTATTTTTTTCCTTGCTTTTATATTGGGATTGCCAACATAAATATGTCTGTCAAATCTACCTGGGCGTAGCAATGCTTCGTCTAGTAAATCTAATCTATTGGTTGCTCCAATGACTACTACTGTTTCACTAGTATTAAATCCATCCATTTCTGATAAAAGTTGATTTAGTGTTTGATCTTTTTCATTGTTTGAATCTAAATTTCTTCTGGCTCCTATAGCATCTATTTCATCAATAAAAATAATACTAGGAGCATCTTTTTTTGCTTTTTCAAACATACTTCTTACCCTTTTTGCACCTACTCCTACATATTTTTCAACAAATTCAGAACCACTAGCATATAGAAATGTAGAATTGGTTTCTCCAGCTACAGCTTTTGCAAGGAGCGTCTTTCCAGTTCCTGGTGGGCCGTGAAAAAGGATTCCTTTTGGAATCTTTGCACCCATTTTTGTGTATTTATGCGAGTTATTAATAAAGTCAATGGTTTCTTTAAGTTCTTCTTTAATTTCCTCTAGTCCTGCTACATTTTTAAAAGAAACATCTGGTTTGTTATTATTTTTCTTATTTCCTTCTTTATCACTACTTAATGCTAAAGGGGCTAACTGTGGGTCTGAATCTAGTTTTATATAGTAAACAACAAAAATAATTGTAACTATCCATACTATAAATCTATCTGCATTTGTAATTTTTTCGAATCCAGATGTAGAAAAATATTTATCGTAAAAAAGTAGTGATGAAAAAATTACACTTAAAATAGTTATTAGAAGAATTATTTTTTTCTTTCTCAAATGATCCCCACCTTTTTATATTTTACTAATAATAGTTTAACCATTTAGTTTTTTTATATAAAAATAATTGGAGGATTGTTGAAGGAAATATTTTGAAAAGGTATAATGTAAATAAGAAGTTTAAATTATAAGATAATAGACAAAATAAAGAATAAGGAGGGGTTTTTTTGGATTTTATTGAATTAGTAGAAAGCTATAAAGATGATATAGTCAAATCAACACAGGAAATAGTTAGAATAAAAAGTGTTGAAGGTGAAGGTAAACCGGGTATGCCTTTTGGTGAAGGGCCATATAATGCACTTAAATATGCACTAGATATAGCTGAAGATATGGGATTTAAAACAAAAAACCTAGATGGATATGCAGGACATGCAGATTTTGGTGAAGGTGATGAAACTATAGGAATATTAGTCCATTTAGATGTAGTACCAGAAGGGGATGGATGGACATACCCACCTTATAGTGGAGAGATTCATGATGGAAAAATCTTTGGCAGAGGAACATTAGATGATAAAGGACCTGCTATAGCAAGTTTATATGCTATGAAAGCTTTAAAAGAAGCTAATGTGTCTTTAAATAAAAAAATCAGGATAATATTTGGTACCAATGAAGAAACAGGATGGGGATGTATGAAATATTATTTTGAACATGAAAAAGCTCCAGATATGGCTTTCACACCAGATGCGGATTTTCCAGTAATACATGGGGAAAAAGGTATAATAGCTTTTGATCTTGTAAAGAAGATAGAGAATAATAGTTGCGGAGATATTTCTATAAAAAGTATAAAAGGTGGAAATGCAGTTAATATGGTTCCAGATTATTGTGAAGCAATACTTGAAGTGAAAGATATGGATTATATAGAAAATAAGCTTAAAAATTTTAAAGAAAAGAACGATTATGATATTTCTATAGAAGAAAAAGATGGAATAGTTAAAGTAATTGCCAAGGGATCTTCTGCTCATGGAAGCACTCCTGAAAAAGGAGAAAATGCTATTACCTATCTTATGTTGTTTTTAGGAGAAATACTTGATTGCAATTGTGATATTTGCGATTTTATAAAGATTTATAATGAAAAGATAGCATTAAAACATAATGGAGAAGGAATAGGCTGTGGTTTTGAAGATGAGGTTTCAGGAAAACTGAATTTTAATCCAGGAGTTATAAAAACTGAAGATGGTAAAATTACTTTATCAATTAATATTAGATATCCTATAAAATCCAGTTCAGAAGAAGTATATAATGGTATTAGAAAAGAACTAGAAGGGACTGGAATAGAGCTTATAGAAGATGATGATGAAATGAAGCCTATATATGTTCCTAAAAATGATCCATTAGTTGAAAAGCTTATGAAGGTATATAAAGAAGAAACTGGTGATTTAGATAGTGAACCTATTACTATTGGCGGTGGAACTTATGCAAGGGCAATGGACAATGCAGTAGCTTTTGGACCAGTATTTCCAGGACAAGAGGAAGTTGCCCATCAAAAAGATGAATATATTTCAATAGAACATTTGATGAAAATGGCTAAAATATATGCAAAGGCACTATATGAATTAGCAAAATAATATATAAACATATTGACAAGTTAAATTAACTAGCATATAATGTATAAAGAAACTTAATATTGGATAGGTTCAAGTAGAAGTGTCCGCTTCTCACCTTATAGCTAAAGCTCATAAGGTTTTATAATTGTTATATAATAAGTATTTTTTTACTTATTATATACATTAGTGTTTTTCTATTTTGAGAGAAAAGCGGATAGTTTTATCCGCTTTTTTATTTTTGTTTAAAAATTTTGGGAGGTGGCGTAATATTAAAGAGCTTCAAATTAATGAACAAATAAGAGAGAGAGAAGTTAGGCTTATTGATGTAGATGGTGAGCAGGTGGGAGTAGTTCCAAGTAAAAAGGCTTTAGAAATGGCCTATGACAAAAAGCTGGATTTAGTAAAAGTAGCCCCTAATGCAAAACCACCAGTATGTAGAATAATGGATTATGGCAAGTATAAGTATGAAATGGCTAAGAAAGAAAAAGAAGCCAGAAAGAATCAAAAGGTAATTAATATAAAAGAAATAAGATTGACTCCAAATATAGAGGATCATGATTTAAATGTAAAAGCGAATAAAGCAATAGGATTTTTAAAAGATGGAGATAAAGTAAAAGTAAGTGTTAGATTCAGAGGAAGACAAATGGGCCATACAGACATGGGAAGGGAAGTTTTAGGTAAGTTTATAGAAATAACTTCAGAAGTTGGAACTGTAGACAAAAGACCTAAAATGGAAGGCAGAAATATGGTCATGTATTTAGTTCCAAAGACAGAATAGATAAAGGAGGTAATTTATATGCCAAAAATGAAAACTCATAGAGGAGCAGCAAAAAGATTTAAAAAAACTGGAACAGGTAAATTGAGAAGATATAAAGCTTATAAAAGCCATAAGACTGGAAAGAAATCACCAAAAAGAGTAAGAAACTTAAGAAAAGGTGCAGTAGTTAGTGAAAGTGATTACAAGAGAATTAAAAACTTATTACCTTACTAGAATAAATTTATATAGGAAGCGAAGGAGGTAGCTCATATGGCAAGAGTGAAAAGAGCAGTAAATGCAAAAAAGAAACATAAAAAGGTATTAAAGCAAGCAAAAGGATACTATGGTGCTAAAAGCAAATTATATAGACCAGCTAATCAAGCGGTAATGAAATCATTGGATTATGCATATACAGGAAGAAAGCTAAGAAAAAGAGATTTTAGAAAAATGTGGATATCAAGAATAAATGCAGCTGCAAGATTAAATGGAATGAATTATAGTACATTTATAAGCGGTTTAAAGAAAGCTAATATAGATATAAACAGAAAAATGTTATCCGAAATGGCTATAAACGATCCAGAAGGTTTCTCAAAATTAGTAGAAATTGCAAAAGGTATGTAAAGTAAAAGTTCCGATTTCGGAGCTTTTATTTTTTCCTTCTTTACTCTGAAAGAATTTGTACATATTGGGATAAATTAATAACTATCTGCTATATTTGAAACACTATTTTTAGTACCATGTTTTAGGAGATGATTTAATGGATTTTTTAAAAAGAAGATTAAGACAATTGGAGCTTAATCCTCCTAGAGTTTTGGCATTAGGGTTTGCTGGATTGATTTTAATTGGAGCTATACTATTAAATCTGCCTATAGCTTCAAAAAGTGGAGAAAGTATCGGGTTTATAAATGCACTGTTTACATCAGCTTCGTCTGTATGTGTAACAGGCCTTGTAGTAGTTAATACAGGTGAGTATTGGTCTTTGTTTGGACATATTGTTATTATATGCTTAATTCAAATGGGTGGATTAGGTTTTATGACTTTAGCTACACTAGTTGCTTTAATCTTGGGTAAAAAAATAACTCTAAAGGAAAGACTTATAATAAAAGAACAATTGAATCAAGAAACAATGTCTGGTTTAGTTAAACTTACTAAGTATGTAATCCTTTCGACATTTGCAATAGAGGGATTAGGAGCTCTTTTTCTTTCTACTAGGTTTATTCCTAGATATGGATTCATCAAGGGATTATGGTTTTCAATCTTTCATTCAATTTCGGCATTTTGTAATGCGGGATTTGATATTACAGGAAATAGTATAGTTCCTTTTAAGGGCGATATTGTAGTAAATTTAACTATAGCTTTTCTCATAATAATAGGAGGTTTAGGTTTTTCAGTATATATTGATATATCTAGGCACAAAAGGTTTAATAGATTATCTTTACATTCAAAACTTGTTTTAGTGATTACCCTAATACTTATAATAGTAGGAATGATATTATTTTATATAATAGAATGGGATAATCTAGGAACTTTAGAGCCATTAAATACAAAAGAAAGGATTGTAGCATCTTTTTTTCAATCGGTAGTTACAAGAACTGCAGGATTTAATTCTATAGATATGTCAAAGATGAAAGATACTACAACGTTTATTATGATAATATTAATGTTTATTGGAGGTTCTCCTGGTTCTACAGCTGGAGGAATAAAAACTACAACTTTTGGAGCAATACTTTTAACTACTTTTACAGTTATAAGAGGAGGTAGAGATGTAGTAGCCTATAAAAGGAGAATTCCTCAAGAAATAATATATAGGGCTTTAACTATAGCTAGTATAGGAATATTTTTAGTAACTGTTATTTCAATGATATTGACTATTTCTGAAGGTGCAAATTTCTTAGATCTATTATTTGAAACTACATCTGCATTTGCTACTGTAGGACTTACAAGAGGAGTAACACCAGATTTAACTGATTTCGGAAAAATACTAATAGCGATTACCATGTATTTAGGTAGGGTAGGACCTTTGACTATGGCATTTGCTTTTGCTAAAAGGCAAAAGAATTCAATTAAAAATTATAGATATTCAGAAGGCAATATACTTGTTGGCTAGAAAGGAGATAGAGTATGAAACAATATGTAGTTATTGGATGTGGGCGTTTTGGTTCAAGTGTGGCAAAAACATTATATGAACTTGGAAATGATGTATTGGCTATAGATAGGAATGAAGAAATAGTTCAGGAAATATCTGAATATGTAACCCATGCTGTTCAAGCAGATGTAATGGATGAAAATGTATTGAAAGAATTAGGAATTAGGAATTTTGATGTTGTAATTGTAAGTATTGGCTCTGATTTAGAGGCTTCTATATTAGCAACTTTAATTGCAAAAGAATTAGGGGTAAAAGTTGTTATAGCAAAAGCTCAAAGTGAATTACATGGAAAAGTATTATCAAAAATAGGAGCAGATAAAGTAATTTTTCCAGAAAGAGATATGGGTGTAAGGGTTGGACATAATTTAGTGTCATCAAATATCTTAGATTTTATAGAGCTTTCTCCAGATTTTAGCATTGTAGAAATAACTGCTATCCCTGAATGGGAGAATAAGACATTAAAAGAATTGAAATTGCCTACTAATTATGGAATAAATATTATGGCAGTAAAAAGTGGAGACTATATAAATGTTTCTCCTTATGCAGATGATAAAATTTTAGAAGGGGATATATTAGTGGTTATTGGAAATACAGAGGATATTAAGAAACTAGAAAAAAGTTCAGGTGAATAATGAAATGAAAAAGATAAATAGTCCCTCTAATCCAATTATTAAAGTGGTAAAGGGACTTTATAAGAAAAAGGAAAGATGGAAAAAAAGACTTTTCCTGATAGAAGGGGTAAAAATAGTTGAAGAATGTATAAGGTGGGATATTGAACCTGTATATATTTTATTTTCAAATGATTTATTTAAGACTACTGGAGGAGAAAAATTATTTAATAATATAAAAAAATATGATGATAAACTAATAAATCTTCCTAGTAGATTACTTAAAGATATTTCAGATACAGAAAATCCTCAAGGTATATTAGCTGTTTTAAATTTTAATAATATAGACTTTAAAGTGCTCCTTGAAAAAAAAGATAAATTTATTGTTATATTGGATGAACTTCAAGACCCAGGTAATATGGGTACAATAATAAGGACTGCCGATGCTTTTGGAGCAAGCGGAGTGGTTTTGACTCCAAATTGTGTAGATTTATATAATCCAAAAGTTGTTCGTTCAACTATGGGATCTTTATTTCATATTCCTATAGCTCAAGTAGAAGATAAAATCCAGCTAATAGAAGAGTTAAAAAATGAACATATAAAAATATATGCCACGTCTTTAGAGTCTGCAAATTATATTTATGATGTAGACTTTAAAAGAGATTTTGCTTTAGTAATTGGTAATGAATCTAAAGGTATATCACAAGAAATATTAGATTTAGCAGATAATACTATTAAAATTCCTATAATAGGAAATGCAGAATCTTTAAATGCAGCTATAGCATCATCTATAATAATGTATGAAACTGTTAGGCAGAGAAGCTAATATTTCTTGTATTTTATCTTTGCTAGTGCTATAATTTAATAAAATAGTTTTGAGATTTGCGACCTTACCTCTATGGGATAGGTCTTATTTTTTATATAGTCAGGAATGAAAGGAGTTTGGAAGATGAAGGATGAGATAAATAAGATTAAAGAAGAGGCAATGGGAGAAATAAAAACTTTAAACAATATGGAAGAATTAGAAGAGTTGAGAATTAAATTTTTAGGTAAAAAAGGCAAATTAACTAAGGTACTTAGAGGTATGGGCAAATTGTCTAATGATGAAAGGCCTGTAATTGGGCAAATGGCTAATGAGGTAAGACGGGATATTGAAAAAGAAATAAATAATACAAGAAAAAGATTAAAAAGGGAAATTCAAAAAAAGAAATTAGAAAAGGAAAGAATAGATATATCAATTCCTGGTAAAAACTTTATCTTGGGACACAGACATCCCTTAGTTAAAACTATAGAAGAGCTAGAAAATATATTTATGAATATGGGGTTTAGTGTAGTTTATGGTCCGGAAGTAGAGACGGTTGAGAATAATTTTGATGAATTAAACTCTCCGGAGAATCATCCATCAAGAGATTTAACAGATACGTTTTATATAACTGAGGATATACTTTTAAGAACTCATACATCACCTGTTCAAATAAGGGTTATGAAAGAAAACAAACCTCCACTAAGAATAGTATCAGCAGGTAGAACTTTTAGATTTGATGATGTAGATGATACTCATTCTCCTATGTTCCATCAATTAGAAGGACTTGTAGTTGATGAAAATGTGACTATGGCTAATTTAAAGGAGACAATCGATATTTTTATAAAAGAGTTATTTGGAGAGGATATGAGGACGAGATTTAGACCACATTATTTTCCGTTTACTGAACCAAGTGCAGAAGTTGATGTATCTTGTCTTAACTGTAAAGGAAAAGGATGTGAAGAATGTAATGGAACAGGGTGGAGTATGGAACTTTTAGGATGCGGAATGGTAAATCCAAAAGTACTTAAGAACTGTGGTATAGATCCAGAAAAATATAGTGGTTTTGCTTTTGGATTAGGAATAGACAGAATAGCTATGGTAAAATATGAAATAGATAATATTAGGTTATTATTTGAAAATGATATAAGATTTTTAGAACAATTTTAAGAATTGGAGGAAGAAAAAATGTTATTACCTATGAAATGGTTGAAAGATTATATAGATATAGATATAGACTCAAAAGAACTTTCTGATAAACTAACTTTAACTGGTTCTCATGTAGAATCTATTATACCTTTAGACAAAGGTATCAAGAAGGTAGTGGTAGGAAAAATATTAAGTATAGAAAAGCATCCTAATGCAGATAAGCTAGTAATAACCACTACAGATGTAGGAGATGAGAAGCTTAAAATAATAACAGGAGCTTCAAATATAAAAGAAGGAGATTATGTACCAGTAGCACTAGTTGGTGCAAGACTTCCAGGTGGAATTAAAATAAAGAAAAGTAAATTAAGAGGCGAAGAGTCTTTTGGAATGCTTTGTTCATTAGATGAGTTAGGTATAAATGATAATGTTGTACCTAAAGAACAGAGAGATGGGATATTTATTTTAGATAAAGAATACCCTCTAGGCATGGATATAAAAGACATATTGGGACTTAATGGGGATGTGATAGAGCTTGAAATAACCCCAAACAGACCAGATTGTTTAAGCATTATAGGAATGGCAAGGGAAACCTGTGCTACATTTGATAAGAAAATAAAGTATCCAGAAATTTCAATTAGAAAAGAAGAAGAAAGTATAAATAATTATGTTAAAGATGTAGAAATATTAGATAAAGATTTGTGCAATAGATATTATGCTAAAGTTATAAAAGATGTAAAGATAGAAAGCTCACCACTATGGTTACAGACTAGGCTTATGGAAGCAGGAGTACGTCCTATAAATAACATTGTAGATGTGACCAATTATGTAATGTTAGAATTTGGAGAACCTATCCATGCTTTTGATTTAAATAAGATAAAAGATGAAAAAATTATTGTAAGAAGAGCATTAGATTCAGAAAAAATTACTACTATTGATGGTGTTGAAAGAAAGTTAAATCCTTCAAATCTAGTTATAGCAGACAGTGAAAAGCCAATAGCTATAGCTGGAATAATGGGAGGATTGGATTCAGAAGTTACAAGTGAAACAAAAACTATTTTAATAGAGACAGCTAATTTTAATGATAAAAATGTAAGGCTTACGTCAAAATCATTGAATCTTAGAACTGAAGCTTCAGCAAGGTTTGAAAAGGGAATAGATCCAAATCTATGTGAAATTGCTTGTAATAGGGTTTGTCAATTAATAGAAGAAATAGGTGCTGGAAAAGTAGTTGGCGAATACATAGATGACTATATAGAAAAATCCATAGAAAAAGTTATTACTTTACGAACTGATAAGGTTAATAGACTTCTTGGAACTAATATAGATAAAAATGATATGATTGATATACTAGAGAGATTAGAATTAAAAGTAGAAGAAAAAGAAGAGTGTTTAGAAGTTACAGTTCCTACTTTTAGATTGGATTTGGAAGCAGAAGTAGATTTAATTGAAGAAATAGGAAGAATATATGGTTTTCATAATATAAAAAATGAGCCTTTGAGAGGGGCTTTAATTAGAGGTGAAAAGCCTTATGATAAGGCTATTGAAGATAAAGCGAAGTTAATACTCGAAGGTTTAGGAATGAATGAAATATTAACTTATTCATTTGTAAGTCCTAAAGCATATGATAAAATAAAATTAAGTGAAGATAGTGAAAAAAGGAAATATATAAAGATAATGAATCCTTTAGGGGAAGATTATAGTGTTATGAGAACTACCCTTATTCCAAATGCTATGGACGTTTTAGCAAGAAATTATAACTATGGGGTAGAAAGAGCCTTTATATATGAGATAGGAAATATATTCATACCGAAAGAATTACCAATTAAAAATCTACCAATTGAAAGGAAAATATTATCTTTAGGCATGTATGGTGATGTGGATTATTTTTATATAAAGGGAGTTGTAGATACACTTCTTGAAAGATTAGGAATATTAAAATGTAAATACTTAAGAGAAGAAAATCATCCTTCTTTCCATCCAGGTAGAACTGCTAATATTATTTATAAAGATAAAGTTTTAGGTGTTATTGGAGAAATTCATCCAGATATTTTAGAAAATTATCATATAAAAGAGAGAGTTTATATATCAGAACTAGATTTTGATACAATAATAGAGATTGCAAACTTGGAAAGACAATATAAGCCTTTAGCTAAATATCCAGCTATTATAAGAGATTTAGCTATAGTACTTGATAGAGAGATATTAGTAAAAGATATTGAAGAAAAGATTTTAGAGAATGGAGAAGGATTAATAGAAAAAGTAGATTTATTCGATGTATATATGGGTAAACAGATTCCAGAGGACAAAAAAAGTATTGCTTTTTCAGTTACTTATAGATCTAGTGAGAGAACATTAAAAGATGAAGAAGTAACTAAAGTTCATAATAATATAATTAATAAATTAGAGGAAACTTTCAAAGCCAATCTTAGAAGTTAGAGGGGTAGATATATTCTACTCCTTTAATTAAATCTTTAAATAAAGGAAAAACAATATTTAAGAAGAATACTTATATATGAACTAAATAAAGGGAGAGGGTAAGTTATGACAGATAAAAAGAAAGTAGAAGTTAATATAGTTGGTCGTAACTTTACAGTTGTAGGAAATGAATCTGAAGAATATATAAAAGGTATTGCAGCCTTTGTAGATGAGAAAATAAAAGAAGTGAGTTCCAAAAATGAAAAATTGAATGATTTAATGGCAACTATTCTTGCAACATTTAATATGGCTGATGAGTACTATAGAACCTATAAAGAATTGGAAAATTTAAAAATGGAAGTTAAGGAACCTATGGAAAATTATGATGGGCTTATTAAGGAATTAGAAACAAGCAAAATAAGGATTAAAGAATTAGAAGAAGAATGTAATATCTATAAAAATGAGCTATTGGAAGCTAAAAGAAATCATGAAAGTGTAAATAAATCTGTTACAAAATATGAACAGGCTATATATCTTAAAGAAAATGAATTGAAACAGAATCAGAAGATTATAAAAGATTTACAAGACAAATTATATCAAAATCAAATGGAACTGATTCAAACTAAGAAAGAGTTAGATGAGGTAGTAAAAGATCTTGATAAAAATAATAGCATATTTAATAAGGAGGAATTGTAATACAGGTGGAAAAAAAGAATAAAAAAGTTGAGTTATTGGCTCCTGTAGGAAGTATGGAATCACTATATGCTGCAGTACAAAATGGTGCACAGGCAGTTTATTTAGGAGGAAAACTTTTTAGTGCTAGACAATATGCTTCTAATTTTGATTTAGAAGAGTTGAAAGTTGCAGTAAGATATGCACATTTAAGAGGAGTAAAGGTTTATGTAACTGCAAATATTTTATTGAGAGATGATGAAATAGAAGAAGCTATTGATTATATAAAATCATTATATGAAATAGATATAGATGCTTTAATTATACAAGATATTGGATTAGCATCTTTAGTAAAAAACATATTTCCTGAGTTTGAGATTCACGGAAGCACTCAAATGACTATAAATAATTTAGAAGGAACTATTTTTTTAGAAAATATGGGTTTTCAAAGGGTAGTTTTAGCAAGAGAACTTTCCGTTGAAGAAATTAAATATATTAATGACAGAAGTAATATTGAATTAGAAGCTTTTGTACATGGAGCACTTTGCGTATGTTATTCTGGTCAATGTCTTATGAGTAGTATTATAGGTGGCAGAAGTGGTAATAGAGGGAGATGTGCTCAGCCTTGTAGAATGCCTTATTCTATTGTAAGTTTAAAAGATGGAAATCATGTTTTTAAAGATTATGAAAAAAAGTATGTTTTAAGTCCGAAGGATTTAAATACTATAGAAAAATTAGAGGAAATAATAGAAAGTGGAATTATGTCTTTAAAGATAGAAGGAAGAATGAAGAGGCCAGAATACGTAGCTACTGTAGTCAATAAGTACAGAAAAGCTCTAGATTTAGGTAGTAATAAAATATCGGAAATTGATAAAAGAGAGATTGAAGAAATATTTAATAGAGGTTTTACTAAAGGTTATTTATTTGGAGATTTTGGGGATAGAATAATATCTTTAGATAAACCTAATAATAGAGGGATTTGTATAGGTAAAGTTGTAAAGGTAGATAGAAATAAAATATATATTCGATTAAAGGAAGATGTTCAAGTTAAAGATGGAATTCAACTTGTTACAAATAAAGGTGAAGAGGTAGGATTGGTATTGGACAATTCTGCTAGAAAAGGTACTATATTAAAAATAGATAAGATAAAGGGAGTGGATATAAATTCCTTAGTATATAGGACATCTAACAATCTTTTACTAGAAAAAGCGAAAGAGTCTTTTGAAAACATAGAAAATATAAAGTATCCTATAGATATTGATGTATTTATATCCATAGGGAAGATACCAGTCCTTATAATAAGAGATGATGAACATACTATAAAAGTAGAAGGAAGCAGATTGGTAGAAAAAGCAAAAAAGGTGTCTTTAACAGAAGAAAGGGTAAAGAATCAATTAAATAAGTTGACAAATGAACCATATTATATAGAAAATATAAAGATTTATTTAGATGAGAATTCTTTCCTTCCTTTAAGCGAACTAAATAGTTTGAGAAGGAGAGGAATAGAATTATTGAATGAAAAAAAAGCGGTGTTTAATAATAGAGAAAAAGTATCTAATACTGTATTTGAATCAAGAGTTAGAAATTGTTTTGAATTTGAAAAGAGAGAGAAAGTACAAATTCAAAATAGGAAATTGAGTGTAAAGGTATCTAATATTGAACAATTTCAAAAGTTGGATTTAGAAAAGTTGGATAGAATATATATAGGATTTAATGAGGATTTATTAAATTGCGTAAAAGAAGTAAGTAATAAAGGAAAAGAGGTTTATATTGATACTGGAAAAATACTTAGTGAATTAGAGTTAAAAAACTTAGAGAAAAAAGTAAAAACGGTTATAAATTATATAAACGGAATATCTGTGTCTAATTTAGGGACTTTTCAATTTGTAAAAGACAAATTTAATTTAAATATCCATGGAGATATAGGACTGAATGTGTTTAATAGTTTTACTTCAAGAGCATTGTGGAATATGGGTGCTAGTAGTATATCCCTCTCTCCTGAGTTGAATTTAAAACAAATAGAAGAAATTTGTAAAAAAGGAAATATAGTTTATGAAACTATAGGCTATGGCTATTTACCTACTATGGTAACTAAACACTGCCCTATGTCATTAATTAAAAAATGCAATAATAATTTAAATTGCAATGAATGTTCTTTTAGAGAAGGATATGGTTTAAAAGATAGAAAAAATAAAATATTTGCATTTATAAGAAAAAACAAGATAACCACTATATACAATAGTGTTCCTCTTATGGTTTTAGAAGAATTAGAAGAGATATATAATAGTGGTGTTAATATAATAAAATTAGATTTTTCATTTGAAAGAGAAGGGATAGAAACTATTCAGAAGGCTTTTTATGATTATATAAATGGGAATTTAGGAAAAAAAGAAATAGAAGAAATAACAGATTATTGTAAAGAAAAAACTGGAATAACCAAAGGACATTATTTTAGAGGAGTTTTATAATATTGTATAAACTTCAAGATTTTGAGGTGACGATTGTATGAATGAAAGAACATTGAAAGTATTGGAATATTATAAGATAATTGATAAATTAAAAGAGAAAACAGAATCATCTTTAGGAAGAAAATTAGTAGAAAAATTGAAACCTTCTACTAATATTAAAGATATAGAATATATGCAAAGAGAAACTAGTGAATCTATAGCCCTTCTTATAAAAAGAGGAGAACCACCACTATATGGAATAAAAGATATATCAACAGAAATTAAAAGAGCAGAAATGGGTGGGATATTATCACCAGGAAGTTTACTTAAAATTTCAGATACTTTAAGGGTGTCTAGAAATCTTAAAAATTATATAAAAAAGACTAGGGAAGATAAGGATTCTAATTATCCAATTTTAGAAAAATTAATTGGGTTTTTAGAAGTATTTAAAAGTATAGAAAATAGTATAAACGAAGCTATAATAAGTGAAGAAGAAATTTCTGACAATGCAAGTTCCACTCTTAGGAATATTAGAAGACAAATAAATGCTAAAAATGACTCTGTAAGGAATAGATTAAATTCTATAGTTAATTCTTCTACTCATAAAAAGTATTTACAAGATGCCATTGTTACTATCAGAGATGGAAGATATGTTGTACCTATAAAACAAGAATATAGGTCTAAGTTTCCAGGGTTAGTACATGATCAATCTGCAAGTGGAGCTACATTGTTTATAGAGCCTATGGCTGTTGTAGAGTTAAATAATGAATTAAAAGAGCTCCAGATAAAAGAAAAGAAGGAAATAGAAAAGATACTTTTAGAATTAACCCAAATTGTAGCAGAAGAAGGGGAAAGAATAGTTCAAAATCAAAAAATATTAGAGAAAGTAGATTTTATATTTGCAAAGGGAAAGTTAGCTCTTGAGATGAAGGCTTCAAAACCTATTTTGAACAATAATGGCTATATAAATATTAAAAATGGAAGACATCCTCTTTTAAAGGTAGATAAGGTGGTTCCTATTAATATATATATAGGGAAGGACTTCAATACTTTGGTTATCACCGGTCCTAATACTGGAGGCAAAACAGTAACATTAAAAACCACAGGTTTATTGACTTTAATGGCCCAATCAGGTCTTCATATACCTGCTGATTATAATTCAGAAATAGCTGTTTTTGATAATGTTTTTTCTGATATAGGTGATGAACAGAGTATTGAGCAAAGTTTAAGTACTTTTTCTTCTCATATGACTAATATTGTAAATATATTGGAAAATGTGGATGAAAATAGTTTAGTACTATTTGACGAATTGGGAGCTGGAACAGATCCAACTGAAGGGGCAGCTTTAGCCATGTCTATCTTAGATCATTTACATGGGATGAATATAAGGACTATTGCTACTACCCATTATAGCGAACTTAAGATTTATGCATTAACTAAAGAAGGGGTTAAAAATGCTTCCGTAGAGTTTAATGTGGAAACTTTGAGCCCAACATATAAACTTTCAATTGGAGTTCCTGGTAAGTCCAATGCTTTTGAAATATCTAAACGTTTAGGATTAAGTGAAGATATAATAGAACATGCAAGAAATTTTATTTCAAAAGAAAATGTAGAGTTTGAAGATGTACTTCAAACTATTGAAGAAGATAGAAAAAGGATAGCAGAGAATAAAGAAGAAACTGAAAGGTTAAAAGATGAGATAAAAAGATTAAGAGAAGAATTAGATAGAGAAAAAGAAAAAACTTCAGAAAGAAGAGAAAAAATAATACAAAGTGCAAAGGAAGAAGCAAGGAGTATTTTAAAGGACGCAAAAGAAGAATCTGATGCTATTATATCTGAGTTAAGAAAAATTTCATCAGAAATAGAAAAAGAGAAGAATAGAAAAATTCAACAAGCACAAGATAAGTTAAAGAAAAGTATCAAGAATGTAGAAGGTGATTTATCTAGTGCTATATTAAATGTAAAGAACAATAAGCCGCCAAAGAACCTTAAGGTAGGAGAAATAGTGGAGATTCTTTCATTAGAACAACAGGGAACAGTTTTGTCTTCTCCAGATGAAAATGGAAATGTAAATGTTCAGGTAGGAATAATGAAAGTAAATGTTCATGTATCGACTCTTAAGAGGGCTAATCACAAAAAGATAGAACAATCTCAAGTTAGTGCAAAAAATATAATTAAGAGTAAAGCTAAAACTGTAAGAAAAGAGCTGGATTTAAGGGGAAAAACATTAGATGAAGCTTTATTAGATCTAGATAAATACTTAGATGATGCATATATAGCTGGACTTAAAGAAGTGTTGATAATACATGGCAAAGGTACAGGTGTTTTAAGATCTGGTATATCCAGTGTCTTAAAAAGTCATAGACATGTAAAATCACATAGGCTAGGTAATTATGGCGAAGGTGGAACTGGAGTAACAGTAGTAGAATTAAAATAAGTTCTTGAAATAATAAGAGTTATATTATATATTAGTAATTAAACAAATTAATAAAGAGAAATTCTATGAAGAGGAGAGTAGAATATATTTTTTGTTAAAGCGAGCTAAGGATGGTGGAAGCTTAGTACAAAATTATATTTGAAAAGAGCCTTGGAGAATACATCTGAAACAAGTAGGATGATACGTTTATAACGTTATAAAAATGAGTGGGCATTTTGCCAACAAGAGTGGTAACACGGAGTTTAACCTTCGTCTCTTTAATTAGAGATGAGGGTTTTTTAAATATGGAGGGAGGATTTTTAATATGATTGATTTTAAAAATGAAGTAGTAAAAATAATTTCAGGATTAGATGAAAAACTAGATGAAAAAGAAATAATGTCTTTAATTGAAGTACCCCCATCTTATGAAATGGGAGACTATGCTTTTCCTTGTTTTAAGCTAGCTAAAATATTTAGGAAGGCACCTAATCTTATTGCAGAAGAGATATCTAATAAGATACAAGAAAATTCTTATTTTGAAAAGATAGAAAATGCAGGTCCTTATGTTAACTTTTTTATAGATAGGGCAGTTCTTGCAGAAACTGTTCTTGAAGAAATAAAAGATGAAAAAGAAAGATATGGCTCCTCAAATATAGGCAAAGGTAAAACCGTTATAGTAGAATATTCATCACCTAATATAGCTAAGCCTTTCCATATAGGTCATATAAGGACTACAATTATAGGTCACGCATTATATAGAATATACAGCTTTTTAGGCTATGATACAGTGGCTATTAATCATTTAGGAGATTATGGCACCCAATTTGGAAAGTTAATTGTAGCATATAAAAAATGGGGTGATAGGTCTGTTATTGAGAAAGATCCTATTAATGAATTATTAAAATTATATATTAAATTCCATGAAGAAGTAGAAAAAGAGCCTAGCCTTGATAATGAAGCTAGAAAATGGTTTAAAAAACTAGAAGATGGTGACAATGAAGCTACAGAATTATGGAAATGGATGAGAGAAATAAGTTTAGAAGAATTTAACAAAGTATATGATATGTTAGGAATTGAATTCGACTCTTTCACTGGAGAAAGTTTTTATTCAGATAAGATGCCAAAAGTAGTTGAGGAGCTTCAAAATAAGGGACTTTTAGTTAAATCAGAAGGGGCTGATATTGTAGATTTAGAACCTTATAATATGCCACCAGCTTTAATTAGAAAAAGTGATGGTTCAACATTATATATAACTAGGGATATAGCTGCAGCTATTTATAGAAAAGAGCATTATGATTTTTATAAAAACATATATGTAGTAGGTTCAGAACAAAAACTTCATTTTGACCAATGGAGAAAAATAATAGATTTAATGGGTTACGATTGGGCAGAAGATTGTATCCATGTAACTTTTGGAATGGTAAGGTTAGAAGAGGGTACTATGTCTACTAGAAAAGGTAGAGTGGTATTTTTAGAGGATGTACTTAAAAAGGCAGTAGAAAAAACAACAGGTATTATAGAAGAAAGAAATCCAAAATTAGAAAATAAAGAAGAGGTAGCTAAACAAGTGGGAATAGGAGCTATTGTATTCCAAGAATTGTTTAATAGTAGAATAAAAGACTATGTTTTCTCTTGGGATAAAACTTTAAGCTTTGAGGGGGAAACAGGACCTTATGTACAATATGCTCATGCTAGAGCAAATAGTTTGCTGAAAAAAGGAGAGTTTTCAGTAGAAGATAAAATTGATTATTCACTATTGAAAAGGGAAGAGGAAATAGATATTATAAGACTTCTATATGATTTTCCGAATATAATAGTAAATAGTTCAGAGAAAAATGAGCCATCTTTTATAACAAGGCATATAACAGAAATTGCAAAAAACTTTAATAGGTTCTATCATAACTGTCCAATACTTAATGAAGAAGAAGATTTGAGAAAAGCAAGACTTCATTTAGTTTATGCTACAAAACTAGTATTAAATACAGGGCTTTTATTACTAGGAATAGAAGCTCCTGATAAGATGTAGAGGAGAATATAGATGGAAGAAAGGAAGATTAACAACTTTCTTTTAAATATATTTAATGTACTTAATGAAGAAAAAGAAAGAAACTATGTATCGGAAATAACAATTTTAACTATAAAAAGTCTTATGCCTTCAAGACAAGAAATAGGAACTAGAATAGATTATGAAAGATTTAAAAAAGAAATTGAATTGTGGTATCTTTATAGAAGTGGAGAGAATTTTTCTCTTTTAAACAGTATAGATTTATCTAGTAAAGATGTTTATTTAAATAGTATAGATGATAGCCTTTATATAAGAATAGCTCCCATAGTATTTTCAAATAAAAATTGGGATATTATAAAGAAAGAAGTATTAAAGAACATACTTTATACTACAGGAAATATAGAGGCTATATTAGAAGGATTATTAATTTCTAAAATACTATTTTTAATTGCATATAATGATGAAAATATTATTTCAAAATTAAAAGATGATATAATTTCTTTTTCTCAAGTAGGGTTTTTAGAGAAATATTCTGGATTTTTCAGAGTTTCAGTAGAGGAATATTCTAAGAAATTTATTGTAGATTTTGAAAGAAACAGAATAGAAATAATCAATCTACTTAATGGCATAAGTTCGAATAAATTTAAAGTTTTAAAACAGTCTTTAATGGTTGTAGAAAAAAACATATTGAAAGATGATTTTCATATATTTTCTAAGGGATTATACTGGATGAAAAATAACATTTATCTTGATAAGAAGGATAGTTTAAAATTTCATAAGGACTTATGCCATTATATTTGGAGCTTAAATAGAGGAAGAATAGATCCCAATATTTTAACCATTGAAAAATACTATTTACCTGATATATTTTCTTTTAATGAAGGAGATGAATTTTATCACTCTTTATTAAATAAATGTAAAGTATTGAAGAAAGAAAATATATCAGAAGGTATAAAAGTCTATTTAGCAACTAAATCTGGTATATATATTTTTAAAAAATAAAGACCCTCACATATAGGGGGTCTATTTTTCTAGATAGTTTAAAAACTCTTCTTCACTACTATCTGCAAGTAAACTAAGTTCTTTTACTATATTATTTTTTAAGACTATGAAGTCCTTTATATTAGTATTTTTCCCGGTGTAATCAAGTGCTTCAAGAATTATTAGCATATCTTTTTTGGACATTTCGGCAATGGAGATTTTATCAAATTTATGCATATAATCTATTCCTCCCTAAATTTTATCTAATTATCTAACTACTATAATTCTATATAGTTATATAAAACCCTTCTTTATAGTAAAAAAATCTACAAAAATACTTTTGTTTTTAGGTTATAGTTTATAAAAATCTTGTGCTATAATGTAATTAATTAAAAGAAAAGGAAGGATAAACAATGAAAGTATTAATAACTACTTTGAATTCTAAATTTATACACTCATCATTATCAATTAGATATTTGAAAAGTTTTTGCAAAGATATTCCCAATATAGAAATATGTGAATTTACTATAAATCAAAATAAAGATTATATAGCTGGAGAAATCTATAAAATGAATCCTGATATAATAGCATTTTCTTGCTATATATGGAACTTAGAAGAGACTTTAGATATATGTAATATTTTAAAAATTGTAAATCCAAACATAAAAATAATATTAGGAGGGCCTGAAGTTTCTTTTGATGGAGAAGAAACACTTAAAAAATATGATTTTGTAGATTTTATAATATATGGAGAAGGAGAAATAACCTTTAGAGAGCTTATTATTAAACTTATAAGCGAAAATAGAGAGTATATAGATGTAAAGGGTTTAATATATAGAGAAGAGGGGAAAATAGTAAAAAATGAGCCTAGACCATTTATTGAGGATTTAGATATTATCCCATCCCCTTATGAGGATTTATCTGGGCTAAAAAATAAAATAGTATATTACGAAAGTTCAAGAGGCTGTCCATTTAATTGTCAATTTTGTTTATCTTCAACTATAAAAGGTGTAAGGTTTTTTAGTTTAGATAGGGTAAAAGAAGATTTAGAAAAGCTTATAGATGCCCAAGTAAGACAGGTTAAATTTGTAGATAGGACTTTTAATACCAAGAAAGAATATGCTATGGAAATAATGAAATTTATAATGGATAAAAATCCTGAAAATATGAATTTTCATTTTGAAGTAACTGCCCACTTACTAGATAAGGAAATGTTAGACTTTTTAAGTGAAGCTGGGGAAGGACTTTTTCAGTTTGAAATTGGAATTCAATCAACAAATCCAAAAACTATAGAAGCTATAGGTAGAACTACAGATATAGAGAAGGCAAAAAAGGTTACCAAGATTATAAAAGGGTATCAAAACATACATCAACATTTAGATTTAATTGCAGGACTTCCATATGAAGATTATAATTCTTTTAAAGATTCATTTAATGAAATATATGAATTAAGGCCAGAAAAACTTCAGTTAGGATTTCTAAAATTACTTAAAGGATCTGGACTAAGAGAAAATATAGAAAGGTATGGATTTAAGTTTTTAAATAAATCTCCTTATGAAGTTTTAGAAACTAAATATATATCCTATTCTGAAATGTTAAAGTTAAAGACAATAGAAGACTTGTTGGAGAAATATGGGAATGAAAGTGTTTTTGAAAATTCTCTTCAATACATTATAACTAATTATTATGATACACCTTTTGATTTCTATGAGGATTTTAGTTCTTATTGGGAAGAAAAACAATATCATAAATTATCCCATAGCAAAAAAGGGCTTTATAAAATATTATACAATTTCTATAAAGATATAGTTAGAGAAAACTTGCAAGTATTTAATGAGATATTGAAATTTGATTATATTTTAAATAATAGGGATTCAAATATTCCACCTTATCTTAAAAGAAGAGATGTAGAAGAACTAATAAATAAAAGACATGATTTTTTAAAGGATGAAGAGAATCTAATAAAATATTTACCTGAATACAAAGATTTACCTACAAGGAAGCTTATCAATAAAGTACATTTTGAAGCTTTTGATTTTAATATTATCGATTTTATTAATGAGAATTATTCACTAAAAGAATTAAATGGAGATAAAATAATCTTATTATTTATTTATAAAAATAATAAGGTTTTAAATAAATGTGAAGTAAAAGATATTACAGAAAAAATTAATAAAATATAGGAGGAAAGATATTGGACTTATTTAAAGATTTATTTTTTATAAATTCTACAACAAGCAAGAAAGCTTTAAGAAGTTTTTCTAAAAATTGGACTATTGTATTTACAGGTTTTGCATACACCCTTTTGAATATAGTTATATTCAATCTAATAAACTTATTATTTAGAGGTGTATTAGGTATATTGGCTGGTTTTGCAGCAGCAATTGTAACTAGCAGTTTAATTTCTAATTATCTTTATTTACTATACAATATAATTAAATATGATAATTTTACTTTTGAAGATTTTAAAGAAGGATTTAGTCATTTCTTATGGAAAGTATATGGTGTATTTTTCATAGCTTGGTTACTAAGTTTCTTTTTTGGAGGACTGGGAGATTTATTTTCTGAATCTGTTACTAGGATAAATATGATTATAAATATTTTAATAATTATAATTTTTAATCCATTACCAGAAATAATTTACCAAAAAGGACTTTCTCCCTGGGAATCTATAACATATTCTTTTAATTTTATGAAAGAGAATTGGTTTAATTGGTTATTACCTAATGCAATATTCTTTTTTATAATTTATAAATTTACTGGCAATATGCTAACAAATATATTTGCAACCCATTTAAGTTATAATTTTGATATTAGTTTAATTGGAATACTAAAGTATTTAATAGGACAAGTGTTATTTTCATTTATAATGATATATAGGGGATTTTTATTTGAAATATTGAGTACTAGCACTAGAAGAAAAAGATCTTATATGAAAAAATTTTATGATTAGTAGGTGATGAATTATGGGATTAAATGATTATTTCAAAGAAAAGACTGAAAACTTGTCTTTTATTGAGTTAAAGGATAATTCTTATGTACAAATCAATGATTATAAAATTGACAGTAGTCTGCCATTACCAATTCTTATAGATACTCTTATTGATGAAGTCAAGTCGGGAGATATGAAAGATGATATAAAGGTATCTTATTTGATTGAGGGCATAATATATACTTTAGGAGTTGATCCAGAATTTGAATATGTGGATCAATATAAAGATATACTTTTTGCTTATAGTACTAAAATTGATAATTATATATTTCATATAGGCATGAAATATATGATAGAAGAAAAAATAGAAGAAGCAATGATTTATTTTAGAGCATTATTGGTTATTGACAAGACTAATGTAGAAGCCTTATTTAACTATGGTATTTGTTTAGAAAATAAGGCTAAAGAATTTTTAAATTCAGGTAATGAAGAAAAAGGAAATATGTTTTTAAGAGAAGCAATGGAAAATATAGAAACTATATTGGATATTTCTCCAAAGTACTCTTTAGCTTATTATAAATTAGGATATTATTATAGATATTATGGACAATTTTTAAAAGCTAGACTTATTTGGGAAAAGTTTCTGCTTCTAGATGAAGATAAGGAAAGAAAGCAAGAAATAAGAGAGGTATTAGATGCTATAGAAGATGATTCAAATTATGAAGAAGGATGCAATTTACTTTTTTCAGGAAGATATTCTGAAGCAATTGAAAAGTTTATTAATATAAAGGATAGGTATGAAGATTGGTGGAATTTAAATTATATGCTTGGCCTTTCTTATAAAGGCATTGGAGAAATAGATAAAGCCATAAAATATTTTATGGCTGCATTAGAGTTAAATGAAAATGAGGTAAATATATACAATGAACTAGGTATATGCTTATTTTCTATTGGGAATTTTGAAGATGCTATAGAAATATTTACAAAGGGAATTAAAAAAGATAATAAGGATTATAAAATAATCTGTAATAGGGGTATTGCTTATCTCCAATTAGGAATGTTAAAAGAGGCTATTAATGATATTGATAAAGCTTATGAAATTAATCCCTATGATGAAGTTGTAAAGAAATTCAAAAAAGAATTAGAGATTGGAATATAAAGGTTAATTTTTAAAAAATATATGATAATATATTAATGAGATATAAATATAAGGGGGAATTTTATGCCTATAAATAGTTTAAATGAACTTTTAAAGGTTAATAATGGGAATAACATGAAATTAGCTGTAGTAGTAGCTCAAGATGCAGAGGTATTGGAAGCTGTTTCAGAAGCAAGAGAACTTAAAATTGCAGAACCCATCCTAATTGGTGACGAAGAAAAAATAAAAACAATCATAGCAGATAGAGAATTGGATCTAGAAGATGTTGAGATAATTAATGAAAAAGATTATGAAAAATGTGCAGAAATAGGTGTTAAATCTGTAAATAATGGAAAAGCTAATTTTATTATGAAGGGGTTAGTAGATACTTCGATACTTCTAAAAGAAGTATTGAATAAAGATTATGGTTTAAGGACTAATAGTTTATTAAGCCATGTTATGGTTTATGAAGCGCCTAGTTATCATAAGTTAATTTATTTAACAGATGGTGGTATGAATTTAGTTCCCAATTTAAAAGAAAAAATTAAAATTATTAATAATGCTGTAAAAGTTTGTAAGGCTTTTGGAAAAGAAGAAATAAAAGTTGGATGTCTTGCAGCTAAAGAAAAAGTTAATCCAAAGATGGAAGCTACAATAGATGCAGATAAACTAAAAAAAGTATATGAAGAAGGAAAGTTTGAAGAAGGTATAATTGTAGATGGGCCTATGGCACTAGATCTTGCTATTTCTAAAGAAGCAGCTGAAATAAAAAGCTTTAAAAGTAAGGTTGCAGGGGATGCAGATATTTTATTAGTACCAAATATCGAAATGGGAAATGGAATAGGGAAAAGTATAACTTATTTTGGAAATGGAAAATCAGCTGGAGTTATCATGGGAGCTAAGGTACCAGTAGTATTGGTTTCGAGAGCAGATACCCATGAATCAAAGCTTTATTCAATAGCGTTGGGAAGTTTAGTTTCTAAAAATATATTTTGATGAAAAAGTGCAAAAAAAGGCGAAAGAAAAAGATAAAGCTATAAAAACGGATAAAATACATTAAAAATCATTGTATACAGAGTTGAACTACATTAAAAAATATGTTAAGTTATTAACTGTCCTTGAAACACAGGAAAATATGAAATGCAAACAAACAAGAAATTTTTTCAAAAAAACTATTGACAAAGATTAGAAAAGATGATAACATTTCATATTGTTGCTTGAAAAACTAAAACAAACACAGCAAACAAATAAAATTAAAAAAGAGTTGACAAACATTTTAGAATATGCTATATTAGATAAGCAACTCAAAAGAACCTAGAAAATTAAACAGTGTAAAAAAGTCCTTAAGTTAATAACTTTGATTTAAATATAATTCATAACTTAAGTCTGTATGTTTAACATACGGAAGTAATTAGTTCTGAAGGATAAAACTTTTATTATGAGAGTTTGATCCTGGCTCAGGATGAACGCTGGCGGCGTGCCTAACACATGCAAGTCGAGCGAAGGATATATAGTGAAATCTTCGGATTGA
>NZ_VULR01000012.1 GCF_009696605.1 Anaerosalibacter bizertensis
GCGAGCGATAGCGAGTTTATTTACCCTTGACGGGATTAAATAAATAATCTTAGACTTGCAAATAAATTCAAGAAAGTTTAAATATATTGTTCGGTAAAAAACTGTCCAAAAAAGTGTTGACATGTCATATATCCTATTTCGTTCTATATGAATAGTTTCTTTGCATCGGCCCTATTTATTGTTTTTATGTCTTGGCTTTTTAAGTGATATAAAATTACATATTAAAAAAGAGAATTGCAAGTATTATGTTTCGAGTAAATAAAAAGACTAGCTGTTAAGCTAGTCTTTTTATTTTGCTAACCTTACCTAAAATCGCCCTTCTATTCCCTTCATATTTATGTTGATTTAATGCTATCGATATAATTGGTGTATAGATATATTAATTTTTCGAGATTTTATGACACTATAGGGGCGTTTCAAAAGTTGAAATGATTTCCTATGTTTGATATATTTAGTTATATACATAAAACATATCAAATGGAGGGATATTATGAAAAAGCTATTGGCTATATTTATGGCTGTATTAATGTCATTTAGCGTTGTTGCTTGTAGTAATGGGGGAGATGATGTTGAATCGTCTAATAAACAAGGGGACTCAACGGCAGTTGAACAAAATGATTCTAAAGAAACAGGCTCTAAAAATGAAGACAAGGAAGTAAAAATAGGTGATGAATTTGAGGCTGGTTCTTATAAGGTAAAGATTAATTCAGTTAAATTAGGAAAGGATTATGAAGGGAATCCTGCTATAATAATAAATTTGGATTGGACTAACAATAGTGAAGAGACTACTAGCTATATGGGATCTATGGGAACTCAAGTATTTCAAGATGGAGCAGAGCTGGAAATGGCAGTTATAGAGGGAGACGATGCAGATGTTGATAAGATGACGAAAGAAGTAAGACCAGGGACAACCCTAGAAGGTGTGGAAGCAGCATATTCTCCAACTAGTGAAAACTCTATAGAAATTGAAATACAAGCATTGGAAGAAACTTTTACTGATAAACCTGTATTAATTAAAGCAGATTATCCTAAAGAATAATTAATAACACCTTACAATGTTGGTTTTTGTATATTTCTTACAAAAGGGGGAGAATTCATGAAAAAAGTGATAGGGGTTATAAGTATAGTTCTATTTTTAATTGTATCACTTCAAAGCTGTGTTGCTGGACTAGGCAATACTATAACCGAAAATGGAGAGGTGAGTGGTACGGCAGGGCTTATGTTGTCTATTTTTATGCTAATAGGCGGAATAATTGCTATTATGTCTAGAACTAGCAAAGGCATGACAATTACTGCAATAGTTTTCTATGTTTTAGGGGGATTAATAGGCATATCTAATGTAGGTACTTATGCAGATTTAAAGATTTGGTCTATCTTAAGTCTTATATTTGCCGCTTTAATTTTATTTCATTTGCGTAAAAACAAAGAAGAATATGATAAGAAATCTACTAATGATTAAATGGTAAAAAGACTAGCCGATCTATTTGATTGACTAGTCTTTTTTGTATCAAAAATCCGTGCCAATTTGCGTGCCATTCGTGCCAATTTTAACAAAAAACACTCAAATGTATCAAAAACATAAAAATAAGAATGGCTATTTTTCAATGTTACAACGATATACAAAAATATAAAATGGTCGGGATGACTGGATTTGAACCAGCGGCCCCAAGTCCCCCAGACTTGTGCGCTACCAAACTGCGCCACATCCCGATTTTTATTTGGACAGTATAATTATATGATATTTATTTAAAAAATGCAAATATATCATAATCTGTAGAATAGCTATTTATATATTATTTTGCTATAAGACTTATAGATATAGCGGGTTTAAGTAATTATTTAATTATGATATACTTATAATATGAAAACATAAAATATGGAGGTAATAGAAAATTGTTTGGAAATACTAGAGTTATTTTATTTATGTTGTTCATTGTTAGTGTATTTGGATATATATTTTCAGTTATGAAAGAGAAAATTTACTTAAAGAATAATATGATAGTTATAAATAAAAAATCAGTAACTCAAGAACATATAGATGAAGCAGATATGAAAGAATTTATATTCGATGGACATAAAGTTAAGTCAGGAGATGAAATTAAGGTTATTTTAAAAGGGAATAGAAAAGTTGAAGGTATTCTAATTGGTGCAAAGAGAAAAGATAGGTCTATGCTTATAGTAACCCACAAAGATGAAGTAAAAAAATTTGCTATTGATAATATTAAAAAGTTCAAGATAATAAGTAAATATGGCAAATTTTTTAAAACTTTTTAATTAAATAGGACTTTAGACCTAATATTTTTTAAAAAATATAGAAGGAAAAACAGAATATATATAGAAAATATAGTATTATTACCTATAATTAAAAGGATGGTCACTTATGTCTAGAAAAGAAAGAGATAAGAAACGAAGTAAAAAAAAGAAAATAAGGACTTTTTTCATAGCTTTTGTATTCATATATTTAATCTTTAGAAGTGTTCCAGCATTGCATGCTTCAACTTTGAAAACTGCCATTGTGGAAGAAGGAATATTAGAAGATAAGGTTAAATTAAAAGGGTTTATTATTAAAGATGAAAGAGTATATAGTTCTGAAGGTGAAGGAAAGATAAAGCTTTATAAGAAAGAAGGAGAAAGAGTAAAACTAGGAACAAAAGTTGCTCAAATCTCTTTAATTGATAATAATTCTTCTCTCAAAGATGAATTAAAAGAGGTAAACAAGAAAATTGATAGTATAGAAAAAATAAGAAAAGAAAAGAAAACTATGGAGTCTGATAAGGATAAGGTTAATAAAAATGCAAATGAAGTATTAGATGATATACAGGATAGTATTAATTATGAAAATTATGAGAAAGTATCAGATTTAAAAGAAGAACTATATGTTTCTTTAGGGAAACAGAAAAATATAGATGGTAAGAACACTCTTGCAAGTCAAACTTTAGAAAATTTAAAAAAAGAGAAAGAAAGACTTACAAAAGAAATTGCCAATAATACTATTAACTATATATCTAAAGAATCAGGAATAGTAAGCTATAAGATTGATGGTATAGAAAATTTATATTCTACTCAAAATGTTCTTAATTACGATATAGATGATGTTAAAAAACTAGAAAGTCAAATTAATATAAAAACTATTAAAGATGGAGCTAAAGTTAACGTCAAAGATACACTATTTAAAATAGTGGACAATCATAACTGGTATATCTTAGTTCAAGTGGACAATATAAAAACAATTTCTCCCTTGAAAGAAGGGGACAACATAAATGTGTTTATAGATAATGATGATCAAAAAGTAAAGGGAAAAATTTTAAAAATAAACAAAAAAGGAAGACAAGCTGTAATGGTTATTAACTTTAATTCTTTTTTTCATGATCATTATGACAAGAGAATAGTTGATGTAGAATTAGTTAAATCTAGACATGAAGGATTGAAAGTTCCTATAAAATCAATATCTGAAAAGGATGGCATTAAGGGTGTTTATATTAAGGACATAAGTGGAATAATAAAGTTTAGGCCAATAGAAATACTAGGTAAAAATGAAGAATATGCTATTATTTCAAGTGGGGATAAAAACAATAATATAAATATAAAGGGAAGTGATGAGGTAGTTAAAACGGTAAAATTATTTGATGAAATTCTTTTAAACAATGGAAAAATAAAAGAAGGACAGATAGTAGACTGACAACAAGGGGGGATTTAAATTAATATTAAAGAGAATTTACTAAAAGTCCAAGAAAACATTGAAAATGCACTAATAAGATCAGGAAGAAAAAATGAAAATATAGATATTATTGCTGTAACTAAAACTGTTGATGTAGACATAATAAATGAAAGTATTAGTTTAGGTATAAATAATATAGGGGAAAATAAGGTTCAGGAAATAAAAAAAAAATACGATAATATAAATGATGATGTAAATTGGCATATGATAGGACATCTTCAGAGCAATAAAGTAAAGTATATAATTGATAAAGTTAACTTGATACATTCTTTAGATAGATTATCCCTAGCTAAGGAAATCAATAAAAGAGCAAAAGCCAAAGACATAGTAAAAGATGTGCTTATTCAAGTTAACATTTCAGAAGAAAAGTCTAAGTTTGGCTTAAAGAAAGAAGAGGTTGTGCCTTTTATTGAAAAGATATTAGAAATGGAAAATATAAGAGTTAAAGGTTTAATGACTATGGCACCGCATGTTGAGAATCCTGAAGAAATAAGATATGTTTTTAGGGATTTAAGAAATTTAGGATATAAAATAGGGAACAGGAATTATGAAAATATTGAAATGAAATATTTATCAATGGGTATGAGCAATGATTATGAAGTGGCTATAGAAGAAGGCTCTAATATGGTTAGACTAGGTACAGCTTTATTTGGAAAAAGAATATATTAAGGGGGGAAGAGTATGGCAAATATGTTAAATAAGTTTAAGTATTTTATGGGTCTTGAAGATTTAGAAGAAGAGTATGGTGAAGATGATTATGAAGAGTATGATGAGGAGTTAGAAGGGGCACGACAGATGAGGGTTAATAATAATGTAGTTAGTATTCATAATAATGTAAACATGAAATTAGTAGTTCATGAACCACTAAGTTATGAAGAAGCACCTAGTATTATTGAAGACTTAAAAATAAGGAAAACTGTAGTTGTAAATTTAGAACAATTAGATACAGATTGTAAGAGACAAGTATTTGACTTCATGAATGGAGGATTATATGCTTTAGAAGGCAATATTCATAAAGTTACAAAGGATATTTTTATACTTGCTCCAAACAATGTAGAAATTGATGGACATTTAAAAGAAGATTTAAAAAGCAAAGGATTATTTTCTTGGTAAGATATAAAATAATATATAATGAGGTAATGATATGATGGTTTTTTACAGAGCTTTGAGTATTTTATTTAATATAATTGAAACATTTATATTTATAAGAATTTTACTATCTTTTTTACCAATAAATATGAACAATATTTTTGGACGTTTTATATATGATATGACAGAGCCTATTTTGGCTCCCTGCAGAGAATTGCTTTATAAAATTGGTTTAGATACTGGACCATTTGATTTTTCGCCGTTAATTGCAGTATTGTTTTTAAGAATTATTTCCAACATTATTGCAAGGATTATTTTATAGATTTTGGTGATTATATATGATTAAAGATAAAGAAAAATATGTTTCCCATATAAATGATAAAGACCAGATATTAAATATGAGGAAATTGTTAGATAAAATAGAGATTGTAATAGATAAGCATAGCATACAGAGTACAGATTTTTTGGACCCTTATTCTAGGAGACTGTCAAAATCAATTTTAAATAGATTTGACAATATTTCTTATTCGGAAGATGGTGGTCTTATAAATGCAGAAAGAAAAATAATTTCTATTTATCCTGATTATTTATCATTTGAAAAAATCCAAGCTCCTATTGTTCCATTATCTATAAGTGGAAATATAGAAGGGTTGACACATAAAGATTTTTTAGGTTCTTTAATGGGGCTAGGAATAACTAGAGGAAAAGTTGGAGATATTTTACTACATGAAGATGATGCTCAAGTTATAGTTGATGATTCTATATCTGATTATATAATATTTAATTTAAAAAAAGTAGGAAATAAGAATGTAAAAGTAGAATCAATTTGCAGGGAAGAAATAAGGAAAGGGAAAGAGGACTATAAAGAAAAGTATATTACTATACCCTCTTTAAGATTAGATGCAATAGTAAGCAGTACTTTAAATTTATCTAGAAATGATAGTTTAAATTTTATTAAACATGGAAAAATAAAAGTGAATTGGGAACCTATTTCAAAACCTTTTTTTGAAGTAAATGAAGGAGACTTGGTCTCTGTTAAAGGATATGGGAGATTTATTTTATCTAGAGTATTTGGAAAAACTAAAAGGAATAGGGTTAAAGCAAGTATTACAATATTTAAGTAAATGGAGTGAATGAAATGCTTACACCATTAGATATACAAAATAAAGAGTTTAATAATTCTTTTAGAGGATATAAAGAGTCAGAAGTAGATAGCTTTTTAGATGAAATAATTATAGATTATGAGAAGCTTTATAAAGAAAATATAGAATTAAAAGATAAGATTACTCTTTTAAATGATCATTTAAAGCAATATAATAATCTTGAAGAAACATTGAAAAATACTTTAGTAGTAGCTCAAGGTACAGCAGAAGAGGTTACTACTACAGCAAAACAAAAAGCTGATTTAATTATTATGGAAGCAGAAGAAAAGTCGAGAAGAATAATAACTGATGCCCATGATGAAGTACTTAAAATACAGAAAGAGTACGAAAGTTTAAGAAAAGAAATCTATGTTTTCAAAACTAGATTTAAGTCTTTAATTGAAGCTCAGCTTTCCACATTGGAAGATTATTATAGTGAAATGGAAGAGGCATCAATTAATGAAATAAGAGAAGATATTGATGATATTTATAGCAAAGATGCTGAAAAAGTGGAAAATTCAGAAGGAAAAGAAAACATAGAAGACATTGATAATATGGGGGCTTAGCCTCCTCTTTTTTGTTTTAAATATTGACATAAAGTTAGAATTGATATAAATAATATATATGAACTATAGTTTTTGGAGGAATATATATATGAATAAATCAAAAATCGGAGATGGAGATTTTACAATAATTGCAGGACCATGTGCTGTAGAAAGCTATGCTCAAATGGAGAAAATAGGATGTTTTTTAGATTCTCTTAATGTTAGATATTTAAGGGGAGGTGCTTTTAAACCTAGAACTAGTCCTGATTCTTTTCAAGGTTTAGGTTTTGAAGGCTTTAGAATATTGAGAGAAATAAAGAATAAGTATAATTTTGAAATTGTATCAGAGGTTATGGATCCGAGAGATGTGGAAAAAGCCTATGAATATATAGATATAATTCAAATTGGATCAAGAAATATGCAAAATTATACTTTATTAAAGGAAGTAGGAAAACTAAATAAGACTATACTTTTAAAAAGAGGAATGAGTGCAACTATTAAAGAATGGATTATGGCTGCAGAATATATAAGAAGTGAAGGAAATGAAAATATTATTTTATGCGAAAGGGGAATAAGAACATTTGAGAATTATACTAGAAATACTTTAGACTTAATGAGTGTACCGATCATTAAATCCAAGACAGAATATCCTATACTTATAGACCCGAGCCACGGTACTGGAAGGAGAGAATTAGTTCTTCCTGCTACAAAAGCTGCATTAGCTATTGGTGCAGATGGAGTAATTATAGAGATACATCCTGAACCCTCTAAAGCCTTATCAGATGGGTTTCAGTCTTTAGATTTTGATGAATTTAAAAAATTGGTTAATGAGATAGAAAAAACAAAAGTTTAATATAACTATAAATCAACCCTCCCATTATCATACTGTAAAGCATAGTATGATAATGGGAGGGTTGTTATTATGGGATTTAAAAATAAAGATAATGATGATTACCTTTTATTTTTCTTTCTTATTCTTACATGGATATGGGATGCTGACTATAATAAAAATAGTCTTTTGTTTTTCTTTTTATTATTAGCATTTTCTGCAGCTTAAAAACAATATAATTTATTTTACATTTTATTTTTTAAATTGGGAATATTAGTTTTGAGGGGAGTAAATTGAAAAAAACAAAAGAGCTTGATGAAAAAATTGATAATATAGCTTTAGCTTTAGAAAAGACTAAAATAAATGAGTATGTAGATTATATAAATAATAGGAAAAGACTTATTTATATTAATTTTATTCAAGGGATCGCAAGAGGATTTGGTATGGCTATTGGGTTCACTTTATTAGGTGCTTTATTTCTTTATTTTCTGCAAGAACTAATAAAATTGAATTTACCTCTTATTGGCGATTTTATTGCTGAAATTGTAAAAATAGTTAAAGAAAATCTTTGATGGAGGTATACAATGGAGCAAAATAAAATAGAACACTATAAAAAACTTTTATTGAGAGAAAAAAAGAGAATTGAAGATATGTTAAAAAAAATGCAGGACAATCATCCAGGTGCTATGGAGGAATATGGGACAGAGCTATCTTCTTATGATAATCATCCGGCAGATCTAGGAACAGAAATGTTTATGATGGAACATGATAAAGGGTTAAAAAATAAAAATGAGGATATTATATATGAAATTGAAAATTCCATTGAAAAACTAAAATCGGGGGATTATGGAATATGTGAAGGTTGTGGAGTGAATATTGAAGAAGACAGATTAGAACTAATACCATATACAAAACTATGTTTAGAGTGCTCAAATAAAAAGATACCTTTGGATGTTAAAATGAGTTTCAGGCCAGAAGAAGAGGATAGAGACTATCCTTTCAAAAGAAGGAATGTTGAGGTATCTGATGAAACTGATATGAACTTTGATAGGGAAGATAGCTATCAAGCAGTAGCTAGATATAATAAAGTAGAAAAAGATCCTTCCAATACAACAGGAGATGATCAAGGTATATTTGACGAATCTCAAGATGGAATTGTTGAAGAGGTAGAAAAATTATCAGAAAAATATTATAAAGATACATTATAAGTAATATATTTTAAAAGCTAGTTAAATACAACTAGCTTTTTTATTGTAATAATCAGCTTAATAGATTAGAATATAAATATATGATTATTGGCTAAGGAGGAAATAATATTGTATTACATAATATTTGTATTAATTATTTTATTAGATCAACTAACTAAGTATGGAGCTATAAAATATTTAAAAGGCAATCAGCCCTTAGTAATTATAGAAGATTTCTTAGAGTTTAGTTATGTGGAGAACTTTGGTGCAGCTTTTGGAATATTACAAAACAGAAGAGTATTTTTTGTTTTAGTAACTATAATTGTAATAGTATTGATATTATTTTTTTTGAAAAAGAATATTTATTATTTGAACAAAAGTATCAAGATTTCCTTAGTTATGCTTATGGCTGGAGCTATTGGAAATTTAATAGATAGAGTTAGATTTGGTTATGTAGTAGATTTTATTTCAGTTAAATTTAGAAATGGATATGAATTCCCAGTATTTAACATTGCAGATAGTTTCATAGTGATATCTACTATATTAATTGTATATATGGTTTTATTTGATAAGTATAGGGTGTAGGGAGGATACAATGAATATTATTGAGATATATGTAGATGAAGATAAGGATATTAGAATAGATTCTTATTTAGCCGAAGAACTTAAGGAAATATCGAGATCTAATATACAGAAAATGATTAAAGAAGGTTTAATAACTGTGAATGGAAAGAAAATTAAACCTAGATATTTAGTTAGAACAGGAGATTATATAGAAATAAAAATATTAGAACCTAAAAAAATAAACATACCTGCTGAAAATATTCCACTAAATATATTATATGAAGATGATGATATTGCAATAATTGACAAGCCTCAAGGTATGGTTGTACATCCTGCATCTGGAAATTATTCTGGTACTTTAGTAAATGCTCTTTTATATCATATGGATAGCCTTTCTACTATGGGGGGACAAGAAAGGCCTGGAATAGTTCATAGATTAGACAAAGACACTTCAGGACTTTTAATAATATCCAAAAATGACTTTTCTCACAGTATCTTAGTTAATGAAATAAAAGAACGCAGAGTAAAAAGAATATACTATTGTCTAGTTTATGGAAATGTTAAGGTAGACAAAGGAGTTATTAATGCTCCTATAGGTAGAGATCCTGTGGATAGAAGAAGAATGACGGTGATTGATAAAAACAGCAAAGAAGCAATAACCCATTTTAAAGTTTTAGAGAGATTCAACAGATACACTTTACTAGAAGTTGAATTAGAAACTGGACGTACTCATCAAATAAGGGTTCATATGGCTTATATTGGACATCCAGTAGTTGGAGATGCAGTATATTCAAATAAAAAAAGTATATTTGGATTAAAAGGTCAATTGCTCCATGCAAAGAGGTTGAGCTTTTATCATCCTAGAAAAGGTGACTATTTAGAATTTGAATCAAAACTACCAAATTATTTTATAAGTATTTTAAAAAAAGTTAAGGAGGGTTAATTTTGACAGCTAAAGCTATTATTTTAGATGAAAAAGCAATTCAAAGGGCAACTACAAGAATAGCTAATGAAATATTAGAAAGGAATAAGGGCACAAAAGATCTTTTGCTAGTAGGTATAAAGACAAGAGGGGTTCCATTTGCAGAAAGACTTTCTAAAAAAATATTTGAAATTGAAGGAGAAGAAATTCCAGTAGAAGTATTAGATATAACATTTTATAGGGATGATTTAACGGAAATAGGTGAAAGTCCAGTAATTAATAATTCTAAGTTTGATTTTGATATTAATAATAAAACAGTTGTTCTAGTAGATGATGTAATATATACAGGTAGAACTGTAAGGGCAGCACTAGATGCTTTGGTTCATAAGGGAAGAGCTAAAAAAGTCCAGTTAGCAGTTTTAATAGATAGAGGACATAGAGAACTACCTATAAGGCCTGATTATGTAGGAAAAAACGTGCCTACATCAAGGGAAGAAATAGTAAGTGTTGAATTTAAGGAAACAGATAAAGTTGATCAAGTATTAATCAAGGAATAAAGAAGGCAAAAGTTTTAAACTTCTGCCTTCTTTATTTTGCTAATTTCTTCAATTTTGGGAGTTACGTAAATAGTACTGTTTTGCTCATATATGACCATTCCAGGCTTTGCTCCATTTGGTTTTTTCACATGTTTTTTTTCGGTGTAATCAACAGCTACATTTTCTGAGTTCTTAGATTTACTGTAAAAAGCAGATAAAATAGCAGCTTCATACAAAGTATTCTGGGGTACTTCCATATTTTCTTTACGTATGATGACATGACTTCCAGGTATATCTTTAGTATGAAGCCAAATATCTTCCTTATTTGCAAATCTAAGTGTTAAATAATCATTTTGTTTATTATTTTTTCCTACATAAATATGAAAACCATCAGAAGAAATAAAATGATAAGGTTTAGAAGAATTTTGTTTTTTATCTTTCTTTTTCTTCCTGTTTTTGCCTTTTAAATAACCTTCATTTATTAATTCTTCTTTAATTTCATCTAATTCTTCTATTTCTGTACAGTTTTCAATACTGACTAATATATTTTCTAAATACTCAATTTCATCTTCTGTTTTAGGAATTTCTTTTTCTAATAATTTAGATGCATTTTTAAGTTTTGTATATTTTTTATAGTACTTTTGAGCATTTTGAGAAGGAGATAATTTAGGATCTAAAGGAATATTTATTAGATCTAAATTTTCTGTATAAAAGTTCTCTAAATCAATGCTGTCTATTCCTCTATCAATTTTATATATGTTTGCAGAGATTAAATCTCCATATATTTTATATTTTTCTCTTTTTTTAGAGTCTAATAGCTCTTGTTTTTGTTTAGCCAATTTATTTAAATCTCGCTCTAATTTAGTTTGAATAGTTTTTCTTATTGACAATGATTTTTGCTTAATTCTATCTATAGTATCTTTTTTATGATAATAATTATCTAAAATAGCACTGATGGATTGATTGCTTATTTTATACATGCATTCATACTGACTGAGGTTTAAAGCATGAAATGCTAAAATTTCATTGGTTTTATCATTTTTTATAAAATGGGGATTAAAATTTTTTTCTAAAACATCATTCATTAATGAATTAAAAGAACTATATAGGTTTTTTACATCTAATTTTGTCAAGGCATTTATAGTGAGCCTTTCATCTATATGGGCTCTATAACAAATTTCTTTACTAATAAGAGGACTTAAACCAATAAAATTTTTATATAAGAATTTAAAAACTTGAACATTTTTATTATTGTTATCCAACTTATTTAAAAATGTATCAAAATTTATATACAAAGGATTTAATTTATCGTTAGAAGGAGGGTATTGGTATTTAAGTCCTGGAAGAACTTGACGTACTCGACTGATACTTTCAGGTACCCTTTTTATTGAGTCTAATATGATTTCAGATGATTTATCAATTAAAATTATATTACTATGTTTTCCCATGATTTCAATGATTAACTGCTTTATACTGATATCTCCCATTTCATCTAAAGATTTAACATCAATAGTAATTATTCTATCTAGTTCATGTTGATTGATATCTAATATTATTCCTCCTTGTAATTGTTTTCTTAAGAACATGCAAAACATGGGAGGAGTATTAGGATTTTGTTTTGAATAATCAGTTAAATAAGCTCTTGGATTGTTGCTACTAGCCGAAAGGAGTAATTTATAATTATTTCCAAGGTTACGAATATGAATAAGTATTTCATCTTTTTCTTGTTGATAAATTTTATCAATTCTTCCACCAGTTATTGTTTCTTTAAATTCTTTTACTAAAGCATTTGTTACTATTCCATCAAAAGACATTTTTATTCCTCCATTTAATTTATTAAATTAAGTATATCATCTACTTGATAATAAATAAATAACTGCTGCAGAATGAAGAAAAATTAAATTTTTGTAATATATTATAGTAAAAAAATTTTATATGCCATATAATTAATATTGAAACTTGCTTTGACAGTAATAAAAAATATGGTAGAATTGACTATAACGGACCGGAAAGGATGAATACCATGTTAATGAGTATGACTGGATTTGGTAGAGGAGAAAGTAGTGATAAAATACATAACTTTAATGTAGAAATAAAATCTCTTAACCATAGATATAACGATATTATAATAAAAATGCCTAAACATATCAATTATATGGAAGAAAATATAAAAAGATTAATAAAGAAAAATATAAAAAGAGGAAGAATAGAGGTTTATATTGATTTAGAATATGTAGATGACAATAATATAGATGTTAAGGTGGATATTCCACTAGCATTAGCTTATAAAGAAGCACTAGAAAGAATGGCAAATACTTTAAATATAAATGAAAAAATAACTATAAATCATATTGTAAGAATGCCAGAGATAGTTAAAACCGAGAGAAAAAAAGATGATGAAAATGAAATATGGTTATGTTTAAAAGAAGCTTTGGAGGAAGCATTAGATAATTTAATAGATATGAGATCTAAAGAAGGAAATCAGCTTGCTTATGATATAAAAGAGAAGGCTTTAAATATAAAAAATATGGTCCGAGAAATTGAAGAAAGAGCTCCTTTAGTAGTTGTAGAATATAAAGAGAAATTAGAAGATAGGGTGGAAGAACTTTTAAATAATAAATATGAGTTAGACGAAAGTAGATTGGCGAATGAAGTTGTTTTTTTTGCTGATAAGAGTAGTGTTGATGAGGAGATAGTAAGGTTATATAGTCATATAGATCAGCTTACTGAATGTCTAAATAGCAATGAATCAGTAGGAAGAAAGCTGGATTTTTTGGTTCAAGAAATGAACAGAGAGATAAATACAATTGGATCAAAATCTAGTGATATAGCTATTAGTAGATTAGTTGTAGAAGTAAAAAGTGAAATAGAGAAAATTAGAGAACAAATTCAAAATGTAGAGTAATTTAAGGAGGTCTTGTTATGAATATTAAGCTAATAAATATTGGTTTTGGAAATATAGTGTCAGCAAACAGAATTATCGCTATAGTTAGTCCAGAATCAGCACCAATAAAAAGGATGATACAAGAGGCAAGGGATAGGAGCATGTTAATTGATGCAACCTATGGCCGTAGAACTAGAGCAGTAATTGTTACAGATAGTGATCATATTATTCTTTCTGCTGTTCAACCTGAAACTGTAGCTCATAGACTAAACAATAAAGAAGTTATAGATGTAGAAATGGACTAAATCAAGGAGGCATATAAATATGGCAGAAGGTTTACTAGTTGTGGTATCTGGTCCATCAGGATGTGGAAAAGGTACTATATGTAAAGAGCTTTTAAAACGAAATAAGGATATGAGTATTTCCATATCAGCAACTACAAGAAAACCTAGGAAAGGAGAAGTAGATGGAGAAAACTATTTCTTTTTAACAGAGGAAATATTTAAAAGTATGATTAACAAAAATGAGTTTTTAGAATATGCTCATGTACATGGTAATTTTTATGGAACTCCAAAAAAGTTTGTTCTGGAAAAGATTGAAAATGGAGAAAATGTATTTTTAGAAATAGATGTTCAAGGAGCATTACAGATAAAAGAAATCTATCCAGATGGAGTTTTTATATTTATTTTACCTCCATCTATGGAAGAATTAAAAAATAGAATTATAAAAAGAGGAACTGAGAGTGAAGATGATATAAAAAGAAGGTATAAGAATGCTTTTGAGGAAGTAAAATATATAAAAAAATATGATTATTTAGTTATAAATGATAAAGTTATAGAGGCTGTAGAAAAAATAGAATCTATAATATCAGCTGAAAAATGTAGTGTGGATAGACAAAGTAAATTAATAAATAAAATATTATCTTAAGGAGGTCTTTCATGTTATATCCTTCTATTAATGAAATAACAAAAAAAGCAGATAGTAGGTATACTTTAGTTATGTTAGCAGCTAAAAGGGCAAGACAATTAGTTGATGGCAATGAACCTTATATAGATACAGAGTCAACTAAGCCAGTTAGCATTGCTATAGAAGAAATTGCAGAAGATAAAATAAGTTATAAACGTCCAGATATTAAAGGTCTTAAGTAGGTGAGAAAATGTTAAAAGGAAAAAATATTCTAGTAGGAGTAACTGGAGGAATAGCAGCTTATAAAACTGCTGATTTAGTAAGTAAATTAAAGAAACTTAATGCAAATGTTGAAGTTATAATGACAGAAGCTGCAACTGAGTTTGTAGCTCCTTTAACTTTTCAAACTTTAAGTCAAAACTTGGTTTATGTTGATATTTTTGAAAAACTTAAATCTTGGGAAGTTGAACATATTTCATTGGCAGAGAAAGCAGACTTAGTTCTAATTGCTCCTGCTACAGCTAATACAATAGGAAAAATAGCTAATGGAATAGCGGATGATATGCTTTCTACAGTCATTATGGCTACAGAAGCTAAAGTAATGTTTGCTCCTGCTATGAATACTCATATGTATTGCAATCCAATTGTGGAAGAAAATATAGAAAAGTTAACAAAACTTGGTTATGAATTTATAGAACCTGGAAATGGTCTTCTAGCTTGTGGAACATATGGAGCAGGCAGAATGGCAGAACCTATAGATATAATAGAGCATGTAAAAGATTTTTTTAAAGATGGAGATTTAAAAAATCAAAAAATAGTTATAACAGCGGGACCAACTATAGAACCATTAGATCCTGTACGATATATGACAAATTTTTCTAGTGGAAAAATGGGCTATGCTTTAGCAGAGGAAGCAAAAAAAAGAGGTGGTGAAGTAGTTCTAATTACTGGACCTACTAATATAGAACCACCTACAGGTATAAAATTAGTAAAAATAAACACTACAAGAGAGATGTTATCTGCTGTAGAAGCAGAATTTGATGATTGTCAAGTTCTAATAAAAGCAGCTGCGCCACTAGATTATAGACCTAACGAAGTAAGTAATTCAAAGATTAAGAAAAACAATGATGTTTTAGAGATGAAATTTATAAAGAATCCAGATATTGCAAAGCATTTTGGTGAAATGAAAAAATCTCAAATAATGGTTGGATTTGCAGCAGAAACAGAAAACATTATAGAATATGCAAAAGGAAAAATGGAAAGAAAGAATTTTGATTTCATAGTAGCAAATGATGTTTTAAAAGAAGGAGCTGGATTTAAAGCTGATACGAATATTGTAACCATTATAGATAGAGGTGGAGAAGTAGAAAATTATCCTTTAATGGAAAAAAACAAGTTGGCAAATATAATTTTAGATAAAGTAGTAGAGTTGTTGATTAAAAGCTAGATAGGGCTTCATCTAGCTTTTAATTTTTAATATATAAAGAGGATTGGTAATTATGAGTACAATGGTTGCTAAAGTAATAGTTGACAATAGATCTTCGAAAACGGACAAACCATATACTTATGCAATTAAAAAGGATATGGAAGAAGATTTGAAGCAAGGTATGAGAGTTTTAGTTCCATTTGGAAGAGGGAATAGGTATATAAAAGGTCTTGTAATAAAGATAGAAAAATACAATGGAAATATTTCTAAATTAAAGTATATTAAAGATTTATTAGATGATAAACCTATTATTTCTGAAAAAATGCTAGAATTAAGTTTGTGGATGAAGGAAAATTATTTATCCTCTTATCTAGATTCATTATATGCTGTTATGCCTCCGGGAGATTTTAAAAAAATTAATACCTATATCTATGTAAATGATAAGCAAAGTTTTAATATGGAACAGATATCTCCAAAGGAAAAAAATATAATTAGTATATTAAATGATAAGAAGAAGGTATCTTTTAGTGAATTAAAAAAAGAAATTAAAGATAACAATATAAGAAAATATATAAAAAAGTTAGAAGAAAAAGGAATTATACTGACTAGTTTAGAAATTGAAACAAAAATTCATAAAAAATATGAAAAGTATATTACTTTAAAAAATGATAATATGAAATTAGAAGAAATACTTTCTAAAATTGACAATAGAGCATTTAAGCAACAAGAAGTAATAAAGTTTTTATACGAAGCAGGAGAAATTTCTCTAAAAAAACTATTAAAGGAAACAAATACATCTAATTCAGTTGTAAAGTCTTTAGAAAAAAAAGGAGAAATAAAGATTATTGAAAAAGAAGTTCTGAGAAGTCCAATTCCTGATGGAATATCCCAATATAAAAAGCATAAGCTAACAGATAAGCAAGAATATTGTTTAAATGAAATATTAGATACAATAAGAAATGAAGAAGGAAATAAATTTTTGATACATGGAGTAACAGGAAGTGGGAAAACAGAAATATATCTTCAATTAATTGAAAATCTTATAAAGAGTGGGAAACAAGCCATAGTATTAGTTCCGGAAATTTCGCTTACACCTCAAACAGTAGAAAGATTTGTAGGAAGATTTGGACAAAAGGTAGCTGTACTACATAGTAGGCTTTCTTCTGGAGAAAGATTTGATGAATGGAGAAGAATAAAAGAAGGAAAAGTAAATATAGTTGTTGGTGCAAGATCTGCTGTTTTTGCCCCTTTTGATAATTTAGGTCTTATAATAATAGATGAGGAACATGAAAATAGCTATAAATCTAGTATGAATCCTAAATATAATGCAATTGAAGTAGCAGAAAAAAGATGCGAACTTGAAGGAGCTTCATTAGTACTTGGAACTGCAACTCCTTCGATTGAAACCTATTATAGGGCAAGAAGTGGTGAAATTAAACTTTTAACTTTATCAGATAGAATTAATAATAAGAAGTTGCCTGCTATGAATATAGTAGATATGAGAGAAGAATTAAACTCAGGAAATAAATCCATATTAAGTGTAAAACTATACAATGCCATAGAAGAAAATTTAAAGAATAATAAACAGACAATCTTATTTTTAAATAGAAGGGGATATTCAACTTTTATATCTTGTAGAAAATGCGGTTATGTAGCAAAATGTGAAAACTGTGATATATCTTTAACATATCATTTTTCTGAGAATAGATTAAAATGCCATTATTGTGGCATGATATCCAGTCCTCCTAGAATTTGTCCTGAATGTGGTAGTAAGTATATTAAATATTTTGGTTCAGGCACTCAAAAGATAGAAGAAATAATAAAAAAACTTTTTCCTTACTCAAGGACAGCAAGGATGGACGTAGATACTACTTCTAGAAAAGGAAGTCATGCTAGAATCTTAAAAAACATGAAAAATGGTGATATAGATATATTAATAGGAACTCAAATGATAACTAAAGGATTAGATTTTCCACTTGTAACTTTAGTAGGGATAATTGCAGCAGATACTAGTTTAAATTTGCCAGACTTCAGATCTTCTGAGAGAACATTTCAGCTTTTAACACAAGTAGGAGGTAGAGCAGGAAGAGGAAATTTTGAAGGGCAAGTTATAGTTCAAACTTATAACCCAGAACATTTTAGTATACAGATGGCAAAAAAACATGATTATATTCAATTTTACAATAAAGAAATATTATTAAGAAAGGAATTTGGTTACCCACCTTTTATAGATATTATAACCATAATTATATATGGAAGAGATGAAAATAAGGTATCTAAATCATCTAAAGATGTATATAGTAAAATATTAGAAAAATTAAAGGAAATAAATAAAGGAGAGTTGGCAAGAAATATATTTGGACCAAATCCTGCACCATTAGAAAAACTTAATAATAATTACAGATGGCAAATTATTATTAAATCAGATAAAAAAAATTTAAGACTGTTAAAAAACATAGTGAACAGGGTATGTATATATAATAGCCAAAATAAAGAATATAAGAATATAAAGTTTAGTATAGATATAAATCCAAATTCAATATTATAGGGGGAATAAATATGGCAATTAGACGATTAAGATATGTTAATGATCCTATTTTAAGGAAAAAATCTAGAGAAGTTACTAAAATAGATGATAGAATAAAAACTCTTCTAAATGATATGGTAGAAACTATGTATGAAAATGAAGGTGTTGGTTTAGCAGCTCCACAAGTTGGTATTTTAAGAAAAGTTGTAGTTATTGATGTGGGAGAAGGAATTTTAAAACTGATAAATCCAGAAATAATTGAAAAAGAAGGAGAAAGTTTAGATATAGAAGGATGTTTAAGTGTTCCAAATAGAACTGGAAAGGTTTTAAGGCCTGAAAGGGTAAAGGTTAAGTATTTAGATATAGATGGAAAGGAAAAAAATATTGAAGGAACAGGACTCCTAGCAAGAGCACTTTGTCACGAAATAGATCATTTAAATGGGGTACTATTTATAGATAAAGTTGTAGAAGAGGTAGAAGATTAGGAGGGGTTTTATGAAGATTATTTATATGGGAACGCCAGAATTTGCTGTATGTCCATTAGAGAGTTTACATGAAGAGGGATTTGACATTTCTTTAGTAGTTTCTCAAAAGGATAAACCAAAAGGAAGAGGAAAAAAGCTTTTGCCTACTCCTGTAAAATCAAAAGCCGAGGAATTAAACTTGGAAGTTTTTCAACCAGATAATATAAATAGTGAAGATAGTATAAAAAAGCTAAAGGCAATTAATCCAGACTTTATAGTTGTAGCTGCTTATGGTCAAATTTTAAAAAAAGATGTTTTGTCAATTCCTAAATATGGTTGTGTAAATATACATGCTTCATTACTTCCTAAATACAGAGGAGCAGCACCTATAAATTGGGCTATTATAAATGGGGAAAAAGAAACAGGAGTAACTATTATGGAAATGGTTGAAAAATTAGATGCTGGAGATATGTATTTAAAAGAATATATAAACATTGAAGAAGATGATGATGCTATAACTATACATGATAAGTTATCTAACATAGGTGGAAAACTAATAGTTGAAGCACTAAAGGGTATATATAGTGGAAATATTACTCCTGAAAGTCAAGATGATTCAAAGTCCAGCTATGCTTCAATGCTAAATAAAAAAATGGGAAGAATTGATTGGAATGAATCTGGAGAAAGAATAAAAAATCTTATAAGAGGTTTAAAGCCTTGGCCTAGTGCTTATACTTTTTATAGAGGGAATAATATAAAAGTCCACAAAGTTGAACTAAGTTCTAAATTTAAAGATGGAAAAAATGGTGAAATAGTTAAGGTATCAGATGAAGGAATATTTGTAAATTGTATAGACTCTTGTGTTATAATCAAAGAATTACAGTTTCCAGGGAAAAGAAGTATGGCTGTAAAAGATTTTATCAGAGGGAATAAAATAGATATAGGAACAGTTTTAAAATAATTGTATTAATAGAAAAACTATATTATCATATAAGATAATATAATTTAAAGGAGGGTGAGTATGGATTATTATTTTTTACTCATGATAGCTTTAATAATATCTTTCTATGCTCAGATTAAAGTAAGCACAACTTTTAATAAGTATTTAAGGGTTCCAAGTTATTCAGGTTATACAGGCAGAGAAGTAGCAAGAATGATATTAGATAGAAATGGCTTACATGACGTTAGAATAGAGCCAATTGGGGGACAGCTTACAGATCATTATGATCCTAGAACCAATGTGATTAGATTGTCCAGTAATGTTTATAATGGCAATTCTATAGCTTCTTTAAGTGTAGCCGCTCATGAGGTTGGTCATGCGATTCAACATGCAGAAGGCTATTTTCCTCTCATTTTAAGAAATAATATTGCGCCTATTGCAAGCATTAGTGCCAGATTTGTTTGGATATTAATCTTTTTAGGATTTTTAATAAGTCCAGTATTATTAGAAGCGGGAATAATATTGTATTTAGCAATAGTATTATTCCAAGTTGTGACTTTACCAGTAGAATTTAATGCTAGTAGAAGAGCTTTGGATCAATTGGATTCTGGAATAGTTACAAGAAATGAGATAGGGCCAGCTAAAAAAGTATTAAGTGCAGCTGCATTAACTTATGTGGCGGCAACATTAGTAGCAATTGGACAATTATTAAGACTTATTTCTTTATCTGATAGAAGAAATTAAAGAGGTGAGATTCACCTCTTATTTTTTTGTGATTTTTGTATATAATATCTTTGGAGGTGAATATATGGAAAAGAATATGAGAGAAGTTGCCCTTAAAATATTGATTGAGATAAATAAAAAAGGTGCTTATTCAAATATAGCTTTGAATAAACATATGGCTTCAAATATAAATAAATTAGATGAAAATTTTACAAGAGAAATAGTCTATGGAGTATTAGAGAATAGATTATATTTAGATTGGATAATATCAAAGGTTTCTAAAATAAAAATCAAAAAAATAGATCCTATTATTTTAGAAATTTTAAGAATAGGTGTATATCAAATCGTCTTTATGGAAAAGGTTCCAAATAGTGCAGCTGTAAATGAATCTGTAAAATTAGCAAAAAAATATTCTCACAAAGGTTCAGTTTCCTATGTAAATGGTGTACTTAGAAATATTATTAGAAAAAGAGCAAATATATTGGATATAGATATAAAAAATACTATGGATTATATATCAATTAAATATTCTCATCCTCAGTGGATGGTTAAAAGATGGATAGATGAATTTGGAGAAGATTTCACATTAGAATTGTGCAAGGTAAATAATGAGAAACCAAAATTAAATATTAGAACAAATAGATTAAAAATCGATAGAGAAACTTTAAAAAAATTATTGAAAGCTAAGGGATATAATATTTCAGAAACTAAATATGCTTCAGATGGATTGATAATAGAGAACCCTTATAAAATTACTAATACAGATGAGTTTAAAAAGGGTTTGTTTACTATACAAGATGAAAGTAGTATGTTGGTTTCTCAAATAATGACTCCTGGGAAAAATAATATTGTAGTAGACATATGTAGTGCGCCTGGCGGTAAAACTACACATATAGCCCAATACATGGAAAACCAGGGGAAGATAATAGCAAGGGATATTTATGATCATAAGTTAAAATTGATTAAAGAAAACTCTAATCGATTAGGAATAGATATAATAAATACAGAATTATTTGATGCTTTAAAGTTAGATGAAAAACTACTTTCAAAATCAGATTATGTACTAGTGGATGCACCTTGTAGTGGTTTAGGATTAATAAGGAGAAGACCAGAGATAAAGTGGAATAGGAAGGAAGATGATATAGAGAAAATAAAAGAAATGCAATATATCATATTAAGAAATGCCAGTAAATATTTAAAACCAGGTGGTATTTTAATATATAGTACTTGCACTATTGAACGGGAAGAAAATATTAATATGATTAGAAACTTTATTACAGAAAATAATGAATTTCAATTAGTTGGTTTTGATCATCTTTTAGAGTCAAAGAAAAATATTGAAACTGCTGAAAAAGGATATATTGAATTATTTCCTCACATTCATGGAACTGATGGATTTTTTATAGCAAAGCTTTTAAAAAAAGATAAATAAAAATTTACCGGTTATGATATAATATTTAATTAAGAAAAGTTAGGAGGATATTTTTGCAAAAAACAGATCTTAAAAATTTATCTTTAAGAGAAACTAAAGACTTATTTCTTGAACTAGGAGAGAAAGAATATAGGGGAGAACAAGTTTTTAATTTTATTCATAAAAATATGGAGACTTCAATATCTAAAATAACAGCTCTGTCTAAAACTCTCAGGGACAAGCTAAAAAAAAACTATACTATAGGAGATATTTCCATCTTAGAGAGATATGATTCAAAAATAGATGATACAAAAAAGTACTTATTTTTATTAGAAGATGGTAATATAATTGAAAGTGTAGCTATGAAATACAAATATGGAATTTCAGCTTGTATTTCAACCCAAGTAGGTTGTAGAATGGGATGTGTATTTTGTGCCTCTACTAAAGAAGGGCTTGTAAGAAATTTAACTCCAGGAGAAATATTAAGTGAGGTTTATAATATTCAAAAGGACCTTAATACAAAACTTAGCAATATTGTTTTAATGGGAAGTGGAGAGCCACTAGATAACTATGAGAATGTAATTAAGTTTTTAAATATATTACATGATAGTAAAGGGCAAAATTTTGGATATAGAAATGTTACTTTATCCACTTGTGGAGTAGTTCCTAAAATATATAAATTAGCTGATGAAGATATTCCAATTACTTTATCTATATCTCTTCATTCTCCATTTGATGAAGAAAGAAAAAAGATAATGCCTATAGGGAACAAATATAAAATAGAAGAAATTTTAGCTGCATGTTATTATTATATAGAAAAAACCAATAGAAGAGTAACTTTTGAGTATACTGTAATCAATGGTGTAAATGATAGAAAAGAAGATTTGGAAGAATTAAGTAGAATATTAAAAGGACTTTTATGCCATGTGAATTTAATTCCTTTAAACCCTATTGAAGAATACAATAAAATAAAAGCTAATGGAAATGCTATAAAAGAATTTAAAGATGGATTGAATCAAAATGGAATAGCTACAACTGTTAGAAGGGAAATGGGTTCAGATATTAATGCAGCTTGTGGTCAATTAAGGAGAAAATATGTAAAAGGCTAATAAGCGAGATTGCTTGGCGAGGTGATAATATGTTTATTGGAGTGAGTACAGATAAGGGAAAAGTAAGGAAAAACAATCAAGATTCTTATTTTGTTTCAGAGGATACTGAATTACCTTTATTTATTGTAGCTGATGGAATGGGTGGACATAAAGCAGGAGAAGTAGCAAGCAATATGGCTGTAGAAATTGTTAAAGATTTTTTCATAGAAAAAAAAGAAGAATTTAAAAAAAATAAAGTAGATATTTCAAAATTTATCAGGTCTGTAGTTGAAAAAGCCAATACAATAATTTATAAAAAATCTATTGAAAATGATGAGTTTCATGGAATGGGAACAACTATAACTATGGCTTATATTTCTGAAGACAAATTATATATAGGCCATGTTGGTGATAGTAGAGCCTATTTATTAAGGAATAACAAATTTATTCAAATAACTGAAGACCATTCTCTTGTAGCAGAAATGGTTAAGAAAGGGAGTATAAGTGAAGAAGAAGCTGAGTGTCATCCCCAGAGGAATATAATAACTAGGGCCATTGGTACAGATGAGGAAGTAATAACAGATATTATAGTTGAAGATATTTATAAAGACGATATTTTGTTATTATGCACAGATGGATTAACTAATATGATGAATGATGATGAGATAAAAGAAATTCTAATAAATAAAATAGACTTACAAAAAAATTGTAATAGTTTAGTAAAGAAAGCCAATAGATTAGGCGGAATTGACAATGTGACTGTTATAGCTATTAAATTGGTGTGAATTGAGGTGATAATGTGGTTGATATAACTGGAAAAGTTTTAGGAGGAAGATATGAAATAATTGAAAAGATTGGCGAAGGAGGAATGGCATTAGTCTATAAAGCAAGATGTAGATTGCTAAATAGATATGTAGCTGTGAAAATACTAAGAGATGAGTTAACCAATGATGAAGAATTTATAAAAAAATTTAAACATGAGTCTCAGGCTGCAGCTAGTTTATCTCATCCTAATATTGTTAGCGTATATGATGTTGGTGTAGAAAATGATATTCACTACATTGTTATGGAATATATAAAAGGTAAGACATTAAAAGATATTATAGATGAAAAAGGTAAGTTAAGTCCAGAAGAAACTATCGACTATACTATACAAATTGCTGAGGCATTAGGGCATGCTCATAAAAATCATATAATTCATAGAGACATAAAACCTCACAATATTATGGTGACAGATGATAAAAGAATTAAGGTTACAGATTTTGGTATAGCTAGAGCGGCTACATCTGCAACTATGACCAATACTTCTAGTGTTATTGGTTCAGTACATTATTTTTCACCAGAACAAGCAAGGGGAAAATTTACAGATGAAAAGTCAGATATATATTCCCTTGGTATAGTGATGTATGAAATGATAACTGGTAAAATACCTTTTGAAGGAGAAAGTCCTATTTCTGTTGCGTTGAAGCATGTAGAAGAAGAGATAACTCCTCCTAGTCATATTGATAGTAGTGTACCTAAAAACATTGAGCATATTATTATGAAATCTGCTAGGAAAGACCAAATGGGAAGGTATAAAAATACAGAAGAATTGTTAAAAGATCTTAGAAAAGTAAAGTACTCAGGTGGAGATGTAGAGCTTACTGACAATACTAGTAATTTTGATTCACAGACTATAATATTACCGGCAGTAGAAAGTAATAAGAAAGAAAAGAAAAAAGGATTAAATGAAAATGAGAAGAAAAAGAAGCCAGAAAAGAAAAAAGATAAAAAAGGGAGTAAGAAAGCAGTATTTTTAGGGATTTTACTTGCTTTTTTATTGGTAAATGGTATAGCTTTTGGATTTTTAAAGTTTAAAGAAAGTTTTATGCCTGGGGAAGTAGAAGTACCAGATTTAGTTGGCGTTCAAGAAGAAATAGCTAAAGAAAAGATAGAAGAAATGGGCCTTAAATTTATTGTTAAAGATAGATCCTATAGTTCGGATTTTAAAGAAGGAGAAATAATGTGGCAGAATGAAGAAGCAGGAAAAGTGGTAAAAAAAGGTTTCCCCATTGAAGTTACCGTTAGTAAAGGTAAGAAAAAAGTTAAGGTACCAAAATTAACTGGGAAAGATTTAGGCGAAGTAGAATTTGTATTAGATGATTTAGGTCTTAAAGAAGGAAATATAGACTATCGATATAGTGATAGTATTCCTAAAAATATAATTATAAGCCAAAGTCCTCAACCTGATACAGAAGTAGAAGAAGGTAGTGCAATAGATCTAGTTATTAGCAAAGGACCAGAAATTAGAACTTCAACTATACCTAACCTTGTAGGTTTGCAGGAAAATGAAGCTAAGCGAGCTATCGTAGCTAAAGGTTTAGTAATTGGTAATATTAGATATCAATCTAATGATAGTGTAGAAAAAGGAATAGTATTGTGGCAAAGTTATCAGCAAGGCACTGAAGTTCAACAAAATACCAGCATAGATTTAGTTGTAAGTAGTGGACCAGAAAAACCTAAGAAAGAAGATAGAAAAGAACCGGAAAATACTAATAAACCAGGAGATACTACTAAGCCAGGAGATACTACTAAACCAGGGGATACTCCTAAACCAGGGGATACTTCTAAACCAGGGGATACTCCTAAACCAGGACAAGGCAAAGATCCGGAAGATGATGAGGATCTTTCTCCAGCAGAAGACCAACAATAATTATTAAAAAAACTTATGATAATTAAACCTAGGAGGTAATAGATGGTAGAAGGAATTATTGTTAAAGGCATAGGTGGATTTTACTATGTAAAAACAGATACTGGAATATATGAATGTAGAGCAAGGGGAGTTTTTAGAGAGAATAAAATAACTCCCCTTATAGGGGACAGAGTGAAGATACGAGAAAATAATTTGGATATGACAGGTTATGTGGAGGAGATTATGGAAAGGGAAACAGAGCTTATAAGGCCCCCTGTAGCCAATGTAACCCAAGCTGTAATAGTAATGAGTGTTAAAAGTCCATCTTTGAATCTGTGGCTTCTGGATAGGTTTTTAGTGTTGGCAGAAGAACAGAAATTAAATGTAGTTATAGTTATAAATAAGATAGACTTAGATAATAATTCAATTGGAAAAAATATTTATGAAAATTACTCTAATATGGGATATAAAGTTATACTATCTAGTTGTACTTTAAACAAAGAAATAGACACTTTAAAAGAAGTTCTTAAAGATGAAGTAACTGTATTTGCAGGGCCTTCAGGAGTAGGAAAATCTTCTATTTTAAATAGAATACAGCCAAATCTAAAGCTTAAAACAGGTGAAATAAGTGAGAAGACTAAAAGAGGAAAGCATACTACAAGACATGTAGAACTCATAGAATTAGATGCTGGAGGATATGTATTGGATACTCCTGGCTTTAGCTCTTTAAAATTAGATTTTATTGAGACAGAGGGTGAATTACAGCAATATTTTAAAGATATAAGAAAATATAGTGGGCATTGTAAGTTCAATAGTTGTTTACATGTTAAAGAACCTGATTGTGAAGTAAAAAAACAATTGGAATTAGGAAATATAAGTAAAGAAAGATATAATAACTATTTAAATTTTTTAGATGAAATAAAAAGAAATACTAGGAGGTACTGATATGGCAAAGATTTCACCATCAATTTTATCTTCGGATTTTAGTAAATTAGGAGAAGAGATAAAAAAAATTGAAGAAGGTGGAGCAGATTATGTTCATTTAGATGTAATGGATGGTATATTTGTTCCAAATATAACTTTTGGACCACCAGTTATAAAAAAAATAAGAAATATTACTGATATTCCTTTTGATGTACATTTAATGATAGATAGACCTGAAAGATATATTGAAGATTTTGCTAACTCAGGAGCAGATATTATTACAGTACATGAAGAATCTACTATACATCTTCACAGGACTATTCAAAGTATTAAAAGTTTTGGAAAGAAAGCAGGAGTTTCTTTAAATCCTTCAACTCCTATAAAAAATATTGAATATTTATTAGATGATATTGATATGGTACTTATTATGACTGTTAATCCTGGATTTGGTGGACAATCCTTTATTCCAGCTATGGAAAGAAAGATTAAATATCTTAGAAAATTAATTGATGATAAAAAATTAGATGTGAAAATAGAAGTGGATGGAGGAATTAAACTAGACAATGCAAGGCAAGTTGTAGACTGGGGCACAGATATATTAGTAGTAGGATCAGATATTTTTAAATCAGATGATATAACAGGGAGAGTTAAGATGTTTAAAGAAGTTTAATATTTACATTGAGAGTATTTATGATACAATGAGATTAAAATTAAATATATTTACAAGGGGAGCTTAAATGGCTGAGAGGAAATTTTTAGTGTTTCGACCCTTAAACCTGAACTAGGTAATGCTAGCGGAGGGAAGTAGTATTTTATTGTGGATAAATAAACCCATTACTTTTCAGGTAATGGGTTTTAATTTTAATACTTTAAAGGAAGGTGGACAAGATGAAAAGAAAATGGAGTACTAGAATGTTAGCTGAAGGAGGAGTTATGATTGCGTTATCTATTTTATTAAGCTATATTAAAATATATCAAGCTCCTCAAGGGGGATCTGTTACAGCAGGAAGTATGATTCCTATAATGTTTTTTGCTATGAGATGGGGAGTTGGACCAGGAGTGTTTGTTGGTGCTATATATGGAATATTACATTTTATTTTAAAACCTTATTTTTACCACCCCCTACAATTCTTATTAGATTATCCTATAGCTTACGGCTTTTTAGGTTTAGCTGGAATAGCAACTATGAAGAATGGAAAAACAAATGCAAAAGATTATTTTATAATATTTTTAGGTGTATTGTTATCAATAGGAGGAAGATTTATATCTCATCTTCTTTCAGGAGTAATATTTTTTGCTGAATATGCAGGGGATCAAAATCCTTGGTTATATTCTACGGCATATAATGCAGGATATTTAGTTCCAGAACTTATTATTTCATCTATAATATTATTACTTTTGTGGAAACCTTTAAGTAGAATTGAAAAATAATAAAAAGAATGGAAGGATTTTATGAAAGGATTAGTTGTTTCTAATGGAGAAATTAATGATTTAAATCAGTTGAAAGATATATCAAAAAGCGTAGATTTCATAATATCCGCTGATGGAGGAACAAATTATATTTTAAAGGCTAACATAAAACCAGATTTAGTAGTTGGGGATTTAGATTCTATCGAGAAAGATGTTTTAAATAAAATAAAAGAGGAAAATATTCAAGTTTTAAAGTTCCCTTCTCATAAAGATTATACGGATACAGAATTAGCCTTAAAATATTTAGTAGATAGGAAATTTGAAGAAATCATTCTTATGGGAGTTATAGGAACGAGAATTGATCATACTTTAGCTAATATATATTTATTATATAATTTGTTCCAAAAAGGGATAAAAGGAATGATAATAAATGAAAAGAATACTATATATATAACAGATAATGAGTTAGAGATTGAAAAAGAAGAAGGTACTTTTGTATCTGTAATCCCTATTAATTCAAGTGGAGCAAAGGTTACTTTAAAAGGCTTTCTATATGAAACAGATAGGGATGATTTTCATTTTTCTTCTACATTTGGAATAAGCAATGAAATAGTAGAAAGAAAAGGATATATAAAGGTTGAAGAAGGAATATGTCTTATAGTTAAATCTAAAGATTAAAATAATATAGAATATGTTAAGAAATTAATAAAAATAGTTTTCTCAAGGTAATTTTAATTACTTTAAGAGAGCTATTTTTTTCTTTTGTAACCCATGAAATATATTTTGAATAATATATATTAAAGACTATATTGAGGTGATAAAAGTGAAAAAGTTTTTTAGGAAAATTCATTATAGATGGACAGTAGAAAAAATATTTGGTTTTTTATTAGTTTTAATAGGAACATTAATAATTTTAAAAGTTGTTCCTTCAAGTATATGGTTTTTTATATTTGGACTCATTTTTATATGTGCTGGATTGTATTTTATTAAAAATGGATAAAAAAAGGCTTCCGATGTATTCACGGGAAGCCATTTTTTTTATAATGCTCTTGTAACCTTTCCAGATTTTAAACATTTTGTACAAGCATAGATTCTTCTTGGAGAGCCATCAACAACAGCTTTAACTCTTCTTATATTTGGCGCCCAAGTTCTATTATGTTTTTTATTTGAAAAAGACACTTTATGACCATGACTTTTTCCTCTTCCACATACTTGGCAATATTTAGCCATGCAAACACCTCCTTGACTAACTATTAAAAATACTATTTAATATAGATATATTATCTAAAAATAACACTTTATATTTTAACACAATAAATGGTGTGATTGCAAGATTGAAAGAAGGTTATAATATAAAAAGATGAATTGGTAATAGTTGAACTATTTATTACAATAAGGTAAAATATAGTCATAAATAAATCTAGTTTTAGGGAGGAGATTTAAAATGCCTGGCAAATTTGATAATGATTTTGGAATGGTTAGTATAGATGATGGTGTAATAGCTACTATTGCAGGTCTTTCAGCTATGGAGTGCTACGGAATAGTTGGAATGGCTAATAAGAATGCAACAGAAGGTCTTTTTGAATTAGTTAAATGGGAAAATTTATCTAAAGGTGTTAAAGTCCATACAAAAGAAAATAATATAACTATAGATTTACATGTTATTTTACAATACGGAGTTAAAATTTCAGTTGTTGCAGGTAATATTATAGAAAAAGTTAAATATAATGTAGAAAACTTAACAGGACTTAAAATAGAAAAAATAAATGTACATGTGCAAGGAATTAGAGTTCAAAAGTAGTAAGGGGAGGTACTAACGTTGAGAATTGAATATGTAAATGGTATGCTGCTTAGAAAGGCATTTATTGGCGCAGCAAATTACTTAGAAGAAAATAAAGAGGATGTAAATGCACTCAATGTATTTCCGGTACCAGATGGGGATACAGGTACAAATATGTCTTTAACTGTTCAATCTGCTATTAAGCAAATCTTAGAATTAGAAGAAGATAGTACTATTAGCCAAGTAGCTAAATCTGCTAGTAGTGGTTCTCTTATGGGAGCTAGAGGAAACTCTGGCGTTATATTGTCTCAGCTTTTTAGAGGATTTGCAAGTGGATTAGAAGGGAAAGAAGAAGTCAATACAATGGATTTAGCTGAATCTTTCAAATTGGCAGCAGATATGGCATATAAAGCGGTTATGAAGCCTACTGAAGGTACTATTCTTACAGTTGCTAGAGAATGTGCAGAATATGCATCAGATTTAGCAAAAAAGGAAAAAGATATAATTATTTTTATGAGCGAAGTAATAGAACATGGGAATAAATCACTGGATAATACTCCTAATTTACTTCCTGTTTTAAAACAAGCGGGAGTAGTCGATGCAGGAGGAAAAGGGCTTATTGTAATATTAACTGGAGCTTTTAGAGCTTTAACTAGTAAAGGAGAAATTGAATACTTAGGTAAGTCTGCGGGGAAGAAGAAGGATGGAAAACAAGTTCATAGGGATGAATTAGAAACAAGTGATATTAAATTTGGATATTGTACTGAATTTATAATAAACAATACAAAAGCAGATGTTGAAAAGTTTAGAGAGGAATTAGCTTTATATGGAGACTCCTTAATGGTTGTAGGAGGAGAAGATTTAATTAAGGTTCATGTTCATACAAATAATCCAGGATTGGTTTTAGAAAAAGCATTATCTATTGGAGAATTAAATGATATAAAAATAGATAATATGAGGATACAACATAGAAATTTATTAATAGAGGAAGAAGAATATGAAAATAATCATAATAATGTAATAGAAATAGATACTAAAAAAGAATCTAAAAAATATAGTTTTATAACTGTATCAATGGGAGATGGAATTTCTAAAGTATTTAAGGATTTAAATGTAGACTATGTAATTCCTGGTGGGCAAACTATGAATCCAAGTACAGAAGATATACTAAATGCCGTGGAAAAGGTGAGCGGTGAAAATATAATTATATTTCCTAATAATGGAAATATAATCCTTGCTGCTAAGCAAGCAAAAGAAATGAGTGAAAAGAACCTCTATGTATTTCCTACTAAAACTGTAGCAGAAGGAATTGTTGCCCTTCTTAATTTTAATCAGGAAGCAAGTATAGATGAGAACTTTGAAGCTATGGAATCGGCTGTAGAAAATGTAAAAACAGGGCAAGTTACTTATGCTGTTAGGGATACAGAAATAGATAATATAAAGATAAAAAAAGATGATATTATTGGTATTTGCAAAGGAGATATTAAAGCTATAGGAAAAGATATTCAAAAGGTTTCTCTAGAGCTTATTAAAAAAGTTGTTGATGAAAATACTGAACTTATAACTATTTTTTATGGTGAAAATATAGATGAAGATGAAGCCAATACGTTGGCTGAATTATTGGAAGCAGAATTTGATGACTATGATATTGAAGTAGTTTATGGCGGACAGCCGCTATATTATTATATTTTTTCAATTGAGTAATTACTTAATCCCCTACCTTGAAGGTAGGGGAAATATCTTTATTTGAGGTGAAAAAATGGATGGATTATCTATGTCAGTTCAATATGTAAAAGGGGTTGGACCAAAAAGAGCAGTTAAATTGAGAAAAATGGGCATTAATACCGTAGAAGATTTAATCTATTTTTTCCCAAGAGGTTATGAAGATAGAAGGAAATTTAATAATATATCTAATGCTGTAAATGGAGAAAAGATGAGTTTTAGGGTAAGTATATCTGGTCGCCCCAATGTATTAAGGCCTAGAAGAAATCTTTCTATTTTAAAAATTCCAGTAAAAGATAATACTGGAATGGCATATCTAACATGGTTTAACCAAGATTATTTGGCTGATAATTTTAGAATAGGGGAAAAACTAACAATAAATGGGAAAGTTAAAAGGATTGCTAATGAAATTCAAATACAAAATCCGACCTATGAAAAAGAAGGCTCTTCAAATAAAAAAGTAGGACGAATAGTTCCCATATATTCTTTAACTGATAAATTAACTAATAATGAAATGACCCTAATAGTCAATAATGCATTAAAATCTTATATAAGTAATGTAAAAGAGATTTTTCCTAAAAGTATTATAGACAAATTTAATTTAATATCTGTTAAAGAAGCTATTTTAAATATTCACTTTCCTCAAAGCAGGGAAAAATTTTTAAAATCAAGACAGAGATTAGTGTTTGAAGAGCTTTTAACTTTACAATTAGGTCTTTTTATAATAAAGAATAAGACTAAATCTAACAATAAAGGAATTAGTTTTGAAAGGGTAGATGAATTAAAAGAATTTATTTATAAATTGCCATTTACACTTACCAATGCTCAGAAGAGAGTTTTAAAAGAGATCGAAAGAGATATGGAGTCATATGAGCAAATGAATAGACTAGTACAAGGTGATGTAGGTTCAGGGAAAACTGTTATTGCAGTTTTAGCAATGTTTAAAGCATGGAAATCTGGATATCAATCAACTATGATGGCACCAACTGAGATATTAGCTACACAGCATTTTGAGACTATTAAAAGCATGCTAAAGGATTATGATATCAGATGTGAACTATTAGTAGGAAGTTTATCTCAAAGCAAAAAAAACGAAATTTTAGCTGATTTGAAAAACGGTAATATAGATATACTTGTAGGAACCCATGCTATTATTCAGGATAATGTAAAATTCAATAGATTAGGCCTTGCTATAACCGATGAGCAACATAGATTTGGAGTTAGTCAAAGAGCAGTTCTAAGTCAAAAAGGATTGAATCCAGATGTATTGGTAATGACTGCTACACCTATTCCTAGAACTTTGGCTCTTATATTATATGGAGATTTAGATATATCTATTATAGATGAATTGCCTCCTGGAAGAAAGATTATAGAAACTTATTCAATAGGGATTGGTATGGAAAAAAGATTGATTGAATTTATTAAAAAACAGATTAAAGAAGGCAGACAGGCATATATTGTATCACCTTTGATTGAAGAATCTGATACATTAAACGTAAAAGCTTGTGAAGAATTATATGAAAGGTTCAAAGGTGAAGTTTTTAAAGATTTCGAGGTTGGTCTACTTCATGGAAAGATGAAAGCAGAAGAAAAGGAAGAAATTATAAATGAGTTTAAAGATGGAAAAGTTGATATATTAGTTTCCACTACAGTAATAGAGGTTGGAGTAAATGTTCCAAATGCAAGTATAATGGTTATCTATAATGCTGAACGATTTGGATTAGCTCAGCTCCATCAGTTAAGAGGAAGGGTAGGAAGAGGAGAATATCAATCTTATTGTATTTTGATTAATGAGGGGAAAAGTAAAATATCACAAGAGAGAATGCGAATAATGCAAAAAACTAATGATGGTTTTAAAATATCTGAAAAAGATTTAGAATTGAGAGGACCAGGTGAATTTTTTGGGACTAAACAACATGGCCTTCCAGATTTGAAAATTGCTAATCTATTTACAGATATAAATATATTGAAAATAGCCCAAAAGGAAGCTGCTGAGATTTTAAATTCTGATCCTTATCTTGAGGATGCTAAATATAAATTGTTAAAGGAAAAGATTAAAGATATGTTTAAAGGAAAAACTGATGATATAATTTTTAATTAGTATATTATGTTTTATTGTAGATAAAAGTTGTGTTAAAATAGAATTACATCAAAAGAGGAGTTGGTTTGTTGAGAGTAATTTCAGGAAGTAGGAAAGGACATAGATTGAAGTCACCAAAAGGGTTAGATACCAGACCTACTCAAGACAGAATAAAAGAATCTTTATTTAACATATTAGGCGATATAAAAGAAGATAGTTTAGTATTAGATTTGTTTTCAGGTTCTGGTTCAGTGGGGATAGAGTTTTTGAGTAGAGGCTCAAAAGAATGCTACTTTATTGACAATTCTTTAAATAGTATTAAGACCATTGGATATAATTTGGATGCTACAAATTTTAATGAAAAATCTAAAGTGTATAAAAATGATGTATTTAAAGCTATACAGATTTTAGGAAAGAAGAACATGAATTTTCACTATATTTTTATGGATCCTCCTTATAGGAAGAACTTAATTTTAAGTGTATTAGAGTCCATATGTGAAAATAATTTATTGAAAAATGAAGGAATTATCATTATAGAACATGAAAGTGAATTAATATTAGATACACATATTTTTGCCTTAAATAAAGTAGATGAGAGAATATATGGGGATAAAACTATAACTTTTATGAATAAACACTAAGGAGGGTGACTAATGGAGGTAATATATCCAGGAAGCTTTGATCCCATTACAAATGGACATTTAGATATTATTGATAGATGTGCTAAAAAGTTTGATAAAGTAATAGTTTCAATTTTAAACAATACATCTAAAAAAACTTTATTTACAGTTGAGGAAAGAAAGGAACTATTGGAAAAATGTTTAGAGAAATATGACAATGTTGAAGTTGATACTTTTTCTGGTCTTTTAATTGATTATGCTAAGGAAAAAAATGTTACTACTATGGTAAGAGGATTAAGAGCAGTATCAGACTTTGAATATGAAATGCAAATGGCTTTAGTAAATAGAAAGTTATATGATGAAATTGAAACGTTATTCATGGTTTCAAGTGGTGATTATGCTTATTTAAGCTCTAGTATAGTTAGAGAGATATCTCTGTTTGATGGAGATGTATCATGTTTAGTCCCAGAGGTTGTAGAGAAAGCTTTAAAAGAAAAAATAAAAGGAGGTAGGAAGAATCAATGAGTGTATTAGAGTTAATAGATGAAATAGAAAATATTCTAGAAGAAAGTTCTTCTGTACCTTTTTCAGAAAAAGTAATAGTAAGTAAGGAAGAATTGTTAGAAATTTTAAATGAGATAAAAATAAAATTGCCTGATGAAATTAAACAAGCTAACTGGGTTAGAGAAGAACAAAAGCGAATTCTTGCAGAAGCACAAAAAGAAGCAGATACTATTGTTTCTGAGGCTAAAACTCACTTAAAAGAATTAGTTGAGGAAGATGAAATTACAAAACAAGCAAAGGAAAGAGCAGAGGAAATTATGACAAAGGTTCAGACCAATGCAAAAGAAATTAGATTAGGTTCAATGGAGTATGCAGACAATATATTAGGCAAAGTTCAAGGTAACTTAAAAGAACTTCAAGATAATTTAAATCAATTAGTGGAAACTTTAGATAGAGATAGACAAGAATTGAGATAGTTGAGGAAATTATTTAACTTTTATTACTGTATTTATCAGGCCAATAATTATTGCATATAAAAGAATGGAGATTATTATAAAAAACTCTAATTGTATAGAAGATATTAAAGTGTTAATCCAATTTGGAAAAGAAAATGTTTCTAGTGAAATAATATTAGGATTAAAGGAAGTTATTACAATATCTTTATATTTAAAGTTATATATAAAAAATGTATATAAACTCGCAAAACTACCATGTAAAAATTTTGAAAAAACATATAGTTTACTATTTAAATCGGTTTCATTTAGAAAACTTAAGGCTTGGCTGTGTATTGAAAAACCACTCCATCCAATTAGAAAATTTATCATCATAATTTTACATAATAAAGAGACTTCCTTTAATTCTACAATTTTTTTACACCCTATAGTAATTTCAAATGAGCCAGTTATTAGAGCTTTTAAAGTTTTTTGATCGGTATTTATAGGTAATATAGAAATTATTTTTTTGATTATTAAATTCAAAAAAAATGCTGAATTTAATATTTCAACCAGTACAGAATAAAAAACTATAAATCCTCCTATTACTAACATAGAGTTTATACCTTCTTTTACACCTTGAGAAAGAAGAATACCTAAGGATTTATTGTTTTTTGTTCTTGATTTAAATAGCTGTTTAAAGGCAGTTTTAAAAATATTCTGCTCATGTAAATATGGGGTTATTTTTTTTCCTTTTTTATAGAATCTGAAAATTATACCAACAGTTAGAGCACCTAAGTAATGAGGTAGTATTATTAAAGGGCTTAATGAAGGATCGTTTAACATGCCTGTGGCTATAGCACCAATCATGAATATTGGCCCAGAGGTACTACAAAAAGAAAGTAGCCTTTGAGCTTCTATTCTTGTTATATGATTGTTTTTTCTTAAGTTGGAAATTATCTTTACCCCTACAGGATAGCCTGAAGTTACACTCATTGCTAAAGGAAAAGCACCTTTTCCAGAGACATTAAATATAGGTGACATTGCTGGTTCTAATAATATACCAATAAAATCAACAAATCCAAGGCCTATCAATAATTCAGATGTTATAAAAAAAGGAAGTAAAGATGGTATAACAATATTAAACCAAGTTAATAATCCGCTGTGAGCAGCTTCTATACAGTTTTGAGGAAGAGATATTATATTCAACAAAAACCATATAATAATTATTATATATATTATGGTAGATACATAACCTTTTTTAAATATTTTATTTTTTTCCATGGGACAATACCTCCATTTTGTATATTTATATTTTCAAATTCTTGTTAATATGATAGATTATCTATATAAATAGTTATACGGGGGGATTTATATGACAGAGAAACCTAAAATAGGTATAGCATTAGGTTCAGGATCAGCTAGAGGATTTGCACATATAGGAGTTTTAAAAGCTTTAGAAGAAAACAATATATTTGTAGATATAGTCACTGGAAGCAGTGCTGGGGCGTTGGTTGGAGGACTATATTGTTCCGGTATAAAACCAGAAATGATTAAAAATTTAGCTATACAAATAGATAAAAAGTTATGGATGGATTTTACTGTTTCTAGAAGAGGAATTTTAAAAGGAGACAAAATTGAAGAAATACTTAAATTGATAACTGGAGAGAGAAATATTGAAGATTTAAATAAAAAGTTGGGCATTGTAGCTACAGATTTGCAAAAAGGTGAAGGAGTTATCTTTACTGAGGGACCGTTATATAGTGCAATTAGATCTAGCATATCTATTCCTGGTGTCTTTGAACCAGTAAATTATGATAACAAGGTTTTGGTAGATGGCGGTGTAGTTGATAGGGTACCTATATCTTTAACTAAGGATTTAGGGGCAGATATAGTTATAGCAGTAGATGTAGGATTTAGTGAATACGGAAATAGGATTTTTCACTTACTTGATATCATCCAACAATCTATAGATATAATGGCAAAGAAAATATTAGAAGCAGATAAAATATATGCAGATATTTTAATAGAACCACCTTTATCTCATATAGAGTCTTCCCAATTTGAATTGGTAGAGGAATGTGTGGAAATAGGTTATAAGACTGCATTAGAACATATGGATGAAATAAAAGGAAAAATAAAGTTCTGGGAAGATAAAAACTCAAGGATTAAAAATTAGTCCTTGAGTTTTTAATATATGGGGATTTTAAATAATCTAAGTTAGAAATTCTACTTTTTTCCTTTTGGAGCCCTAAAAAATATAAATCTGTACTTTTTTTATCATAATATATCATTTTATGAAGTTGAAGATTATTTTCTTTTTTATAATCTGCGAATTTATTTATTATTGAAATATTTGTATTTTGTTTAATTTTATTTAAAATATTCATTCCTTTATTATTCATTCCTAAGACCCTAATGTACTGTGGATAGGTGTTTTTTAGCTCAAGGAATATATCTTTATTGATTCCCATTAGTAAATGGATTAGTATTCTTTGTATACGGGTTTTAGGATATCTTTTTGTAATAGTATTATTTATAATTTGAGTTATATTATTGTATTTAAAGCCATAATTAATTAGTCTATTTTCTAATCCATCTTCTATATCCATAATTTTAGATAAACTATTTTTATCGATTGTTCTTAATAAATATAAAAGTATATGGGAGTAATTTTCCATTGTGTTGAAAGAATCATATTCATTTAGATATTGATTAATGTGATAGTAAGTAGCTTCAGGCAAATAGTTTTTTATTTCTTTTAAATCACCTTTTAAAATCTTATTCCTTATAGATGTTGCGCTAGAATATTTATTATTGAAAAGTGTTTCTTTATAATCACTTCCGACTCTTTTAATTGTAAAAGGTTTTATATCGCTATTAAGTATATAAAGAGCTTTTAAGTATTCAATAGCTAAGATGTTATTGGGAGATTTTAAAATATTTGTATAATTACATTTATTACGTCCATCTTTTTTTAAAAAACTTTCCAATGCTAAGCTTCTTGAAACTGAATAAGAATTCCCTTCATCCAAGTATTTTTTAAGCATTAATTTAAAATAATAAGGTTCTCTAGCAAAAATTTCAGCAATAAATTTCAGTATTTCTAATTCGCCTAATTCACTACCAAAAGAAATATAGTCAACAATATTTAAACTATCTAGAAGCTTTACTCCTCCATAAGCAAAGAGCTCGGCACTTTGGACTGAAAAAATTGAAGGAAGTTCTAGAACTAGATCTATACCGCTATCTATAGCTATTTTTGTTTTTGTCCATTTATCTATAAATGATGGTTCACCTCTTTGTACAAAGGAGCCACTCATTACAGCTATAGAAAAGTTACATCCTGTTATTTTCTTGGACTTTTCTAAATGATATAGATGGCCATAATGAAAAGGATTATATTCACTAATTATACCTAAAACTTTCATTTTATCCTCCTATATTAAAATATATGCTAAATTTAATTATAACATAAGTTTATACTAGTTGATTTTTTGATATAATTATAATACTATGTTTTATAGTGACAAACAATAGAATAACAGGAGGAATGTATGATGAACATATTAGTAATTAATTGTGGTAGTTCTTCACTAAAATATCAACTAATAGATATGGATGAAGAAAAAGTTTTAGCAAAAGGATTATCAGAAAGAATAGGTATCGAAGGATCAAAGATAAAGCATACAACTGCTGGAAAAGAAGAAGTTGTTATTGAAAAGCCTATGTCAGATCATAAGGAAGTATTAGAAATAGTATTAAAAACATTAGTGGATCCGGCACATGGTGCTATAAAATCTATGGACGAAATTAATGCAGTAGGTCACAGAGTAGTACATGGAGGAGAAAAATTTGCAAATTCAATAAAAATAGATGATGAAGTTATGGATGCTTTAAATGAATGTATTGATTTAGCTCCATTACATAATCCACCAAATATTATGGGAATTGAGGCATGTAAAGAATTAATGCCAGATACTCCAATGGTTGCTGTATTTGATACTGCATTCCATCAAACTATGCCAAAATCTAATTTTATTTATCCACTTCCATATGAATTATATGAGAAATATGGAATTAGAAAATATGGCTTCCATGGTACTTCACATAAATATGTGTCATCAAAAGCAGCAGAAATGTTAGACAAAGATATTAAGGACTTAAATATTGTAACTTGCCATCTAGGAAATGGAGCAAGTATTTGTGCAGTAGAAAAAGGAAAATCTATAGATACAAGTATGGGATTCACTCCACTAGCAGGATTAGCTATGGGAACACGTTCTGGAAACATTGATCCAGCTATAATTCCATTTTTAGTAGAAAAAGAAAACTTATCTATGGAAGAAGTAAATAATTTGCTTAACAAAGAATCTGGAGTACTTGGAATCTCTGGAGTAAGCAGTGACTTTAGAGATATTGAACAAGCAGCTGAAAAGGGAAATGAAAGAGCAGAACTTGCATTAGATGTTTTTGTAAATAAGGTTAAGAAATATATTGGTGCATATACAGTACTAATGGGTGAAGTAGATGCTATAGTATTTACAGCAGGTATTGGAGAAAACTCTGTTGAAATTAGAGAAATGGTTTGTGAAGGATTAGAGAATTTAGGTATAGAATTAGATAAAGAAAAGAATAATGTAAGAGGAAAAGAAGCTTTAGTTAGCAAAGATACATCTAAAGTTAAAGTATTGGTTATACCAACAAATGAAGAATTAATGATAGCAAAAGATACTCAAGAGCTAGCTTAATTGTAATATATTTCTTGACAAAAGTATTCCACCTTTATATAATAAAACTTGTTAGATTTAAGAGGTGAAGTAAATGAAGGTTAATCTAGCTAGTCTTCTTGATGAAACTTTAAATGATATTCCTTTTACTGAAATATTAGAATTAGAAAGCTTAGATATTGGTGAAAGGAATATAGCTTTTACAGAGCCAGTTAAAATGTCTGGACATATTTATAAAATGGAAGGCACTAATTATTTAACTGCAGATATTTCTTTTAAGTATGTTGAGAACTGTGACAGGTGCTTAAAAGAATTTATACAAACTATAAATACGGTTTTGTCAGGAGAATTAAGAGAAAAATCAGAAGGAGTTTCTGATTTTGATGAAAAAGATGAAGAAATAATCTATTATGAAGGAAATGAATTAAATTTAAAACAGCCAATAATTAACACAATAATAATATCTTTACCTATGAAATCATTATGTACAGAAGATTGTAAAGGATTATGTCCTAAATGTGGTAAAGATCTCAATGAAGGTCAATGTGATTGTGTAATAGAAGATATAGATCCGAGATTGGCAAAATTAAAGGATTTTTTTTGAGTAGCAGATAAGGAGGTGGATTTAATGGCAGTACCAAAGAGAAAAACTTCTAAGAGTAGAAGAGATAAAAGAAGAGCTTCAGCATATAGATTATCAAAATCAACTTTTGTTGAATGTCCACAATGTCATGAGTTAAAATTACCTCATAGAGTATGTAAATCATGCGGATATTATAAGAATAGAGAAGTTATAGAAGTAGAGTAAATATAAAAAAGATAGTGAGAGTAGTCACTATCTTTTTTATATTTTTATTGCATTTTTATTTTAAGTAATATATATTTAATATCAGTATGATAATTACTATGTTTTAGGAGGATAAAAATGAAAATCATTGTAGATGCTATGGGAGGAGACAATAGTATTGAAGCAACGGTTAATGGAAGTATAGAAGCAGTAAGAGAATCTGATTTAGAAATTGTACTTATAGGAAAAAAGGATTTAATTGAAAAGGAATTGAATAAAAGTAACTATGATGGAGATAGAATCGAAGTTATTCATACTGAGGAAGTAATTACAAATAATGATAGTCCTACATTAGCTATAAGAAGAAAAAAAGATTCCTCTATGGTAGTAGGGTTTAATAAATTGAATGAAGGCTATGGAGAAGCATTTATTTCAACTGGAAATACGGGGTCTCTTTTAGCTGGTGGATTATTTCTTATTAAGAGAATAAAGGGGATAGATAGAGCTGCTATTTCAAGTCTTTATCCTACTAGAAATGGTATGACTTTACTTTTAGATATGGGAGCTAATGTAGATTGTAAGCCTGAATATTTGAAACAGTTTGCTATAATGGGTTCAACCTATAGTGAAAAAGTTTTAGGAATAAGTTCACCTACAGTAGGATTGGTGAATGTGGGAACAGAAAAAGAAAAAGGTAATATGCTAGTAAAAGAATCTTATGAACTATTATCAAATTCTGATATTAATTTCTATGGTAATATTGAAGCAAGAGATATACCAGAAGGAATTGTAGATGTAATGGTTTGTGATGGATTTGTAGGAAATGTTATACTAAAGTTAACTGAAGGAATAGCTAATTTATTTTTCTCTACTTTAAAAGAAGAATTTACAAAGAAAGCATCATCAAAATTTGCAGCTCTTATGTTAAAACCTCAACTTAAGTCTTTTAAAGAAAGATTCGATTATAGAGAATATGGTGGAGCTCCATTATTAGGAATTAAAAAGCCAGTTATAAAAGCACATGGAAGCTCAGATGCATTTGCTATTAAAAATGCCATAAAACAAGCTAAAATATTTACAGAAAAAAAAGTAATTGATAAAATTGAAGAAAATATAAATAAATATTAAAGACTAAAACGATAAACTATTATATACTCTAATGTATAGGAGGAGGTGTAACAAATGATTTTTGATAAGTTAAAAGTAATGATATCTGAACAATTAGACGTAGAAGAAGATGATATTACTATGGATACTTCCTTTCAAGATGATTTAAATGCAGATTCTTTAGACTTGGTGGAATTAATAATGTCTATTGAAGACGAATTTGAACTAGAAGTTGAGGATGAGGAAGTAGAAAATATTCAAACAGTAAGAGATGCTGTTGAATATATTCAAGCACAAACAGATTTAGATTAATTTGATATGCAGGTCTCGGATTTAACTCGAGACCTTAGAAACATTCTTATTTTTGGAGGTATATTGTGTGAAAAAAAATAATAGGGAAAAAGCAATGTGTCAGCTACAAAATGAATTAAATTTCATATTTAAAGATATAACCCTATTAAATGGAGCTTTGACTCATAGTTCTTATGCTAATGAACATAGAAAGACTAACATGATTCACAATGAACGATTAGAATTTTTAGGAGATTCCGTTTTAAATCTTGCAGTCAGCGATTACATATATAAAAAATATCCTTATTATCCAGAAGGCAATCTAACAAAAATACGAGCAACTGTAGTTTGTGAATCTGCACTAGCTTTAATTGCTAAAAAAATCAAATTAGGGGATTATTTATTATTAGGTAAAGGAGAAGAAGCAACTGGAGGTAGAAATAGGGATTCAATATTAGCTGATGCATTGGAAGCTTTAATTGGGGCAATGTATCTAGATAAAGGATTTAGGGATGTTCAAAGATTTGTTATAAGGCTATTAGAAAAGGAAATTATAGAAGCTTCAAAAAAAGGAGAACTGTTTATAGATTATAAAACTAAATTGCAGGAAACTTTACAAAGGAATAGAAAAGCAAGTATAGAATATAAAATAGTAAAAGAAGAAGGACCAGATCATGATAAAAAATTTCATATATTAGCTTTAATAGATAAAGAAGAATTTGGAAGGGGTTATGGCAGAAGTAAAAAAGAAGCAGAACAAAGGGCAGCAAAAGAAGTTTTAATTAGAATGGGTGTTAAAGATGAATAAAAAATATTATATAATTCCTATATTTGTACCCCATCTTGGATGTCCACATGATTGTGTTTTTTGTAATCAAAGGAGAATTACTGGATTGAGTACAGATATGACTAGAGAAAAAGCTGACAATATAATAAAAGAACATTTAAAAACTATTCCATCATATAACAAGGGACTTGAAATTGCTTTTTATGGAGGTAGTTTTACTGCTATTTCAGTAGATATGCAAAGAGAGCTTTTAGGTGTAGCATACTATTATAAAAAGCAAGGAATAGTAGATAGGATAAGGTTATCCACTAGACCAGATTATATAGATGAAAGAGAACTTCTTCTTTTAAAGGAATATGGAGTAGATATTATAGAGTTAGGGGTTCAGTCTTTAGATGAAGAAGTTCTATTTCTTAGTGGCAGAGGTCATAAAAGTGAAGATGTTTACAAATCCTCTAATCTTATAAAACAATTTGGCTTTCAATTAGGTCTCCAAATGATGATTGGACTTCCAGGGGATACTAAAGAGAAAAGTTTATATACTGCCAAAGAAATAATTAAAATGAATCCTATTTGTACTAGAATTTATCCTACATTAGTAGTGAAGGAAACTTTTTTAGAGAATATGTATTTAAACAATAAATATGAACCTTTATTATTGCAGGATGCAGTAGATATCTCAACAGATTTATTAATGCTTTTCCAATATAATAAGATAAATGTTATAAGAGTAGGATTGCAACCTACTGACAATATTACTTTAGGTAAAGATGTAATAGCAGGACCATTTCACTCAGCTTTTAGACAATTAGTAGAATCTAATATTTATAAAATGGTTTTAAATGAATATTTCTCTGAAAAAGACCTTAAAGATAAAAATGAACTTACAATTAGCATAAATCCTAAAGAAATTTCAAATCTAGTAGGTCAAAATTCAGTAAATACAAAATGGATTAAGAATAATTTTGGAATTAGTAAAGTAAGAATCCATGGAGAAAATATTCCTTCTGGAATATTTTATATCAAAACCCGTGAATTTTGTGATAAAATTAAAAAAGATGAAATCATTGAAAAATATTTAATTGGGAATAAGTTAATAGGTAACTAAAGGTTTCCGTTTTGGAAACCTTTTTAGATAAAACGTAAGAGGTGTTTATATTGTATTTAAAAAGACTACATATACAAGGTTTTAAATCTTTTGCGGATAAGACAAAAATAGAATTTAAAAAAGGAATTACAGGAATAGTAGGGCCTAATGGAAGTGGCAAAAGCAATGTCTCAGATGCTATTAGATGGGTATTAGGAGAGCAAAGTATTAAAACTTTACGTGGTAACAAAATGGAAGATGTAATTTTTTCAGGAACTGATAAAAGGAAGCCCTTAGGATATGCTGAGGTAACTATAGTATTTGATAATAAAGATGGGACAATACCTATAGAATATTCTGAAGTATCAGTAACCAGAAGAATGTTTAGATCAGGAGAAAGTGAATATTATATAAATAAAAATGCTTGTAGACTTAAAGATATAAAGGAATTATTTATGGATACAGGAGTAGGAAAAGATGGTTACTCTATCATTGGTCAAGGTAGAGTAGATGAAATATTAAGTACAAAATCAGAAGATAGAAGGCATATATTTGAAGAAGCAGCTGGCATAGTTAAATATAAAACTAGAAAAGAAGAATCAGAAAAAAAGCTTCAAAAGACTGAGGAAAATCTAGTTAGGATAAATGATATTGTATTTGAGTTGGAAAGACAAGTTAATCCTTTAGAAAATCAGGCAGTTAAAGCTAGAAGTTACTTAGAAATAGCTCAAAGGCTCAAAAAACTGGAAGTTAATTTCTATATAAGAGAAATAGATAGATTAAAAGAAGAGCTTATATCTATTGAAAAAGAAAGAAAAAAAACAAATAATAATATAGAAGAAAACTTAAATATAAAAGAAACAATAGAAACAAAATATTTTTCTATAAAAAACAAAATAGAGAATATAAATAATTCTATTGAAAAGCTTCAAGAGGAAAAATATTCTATTCAAAATAACATAGAAAAAAAAGATAATGAATTTGCAATATGTAATGAGAAAGAAAAGTTTTATTTAGAAGAAAGAGATCGTTTGAATAGAGAAAAAGAAAGTTTTTTAAAAGAAAAAGAAAAACTTCTAATTGAAAAAGAAGAGATGGAAAAGGAATTAGATAGAAAAAATATTATGCTTACTGAATTAAGAGATGATTATTTTAAAGAAACAAAATTCTTAGAAGAGATAATCGACGAAATAAAATTAAAAGAAAAAAACATACAGGAAAAAAAAGATAGTATTATTAAGATATATAATTTAATATCCGATAAAAAGAATAAAATTAATAGCTTAGAGACTTTTAAGCAAAATATAAGAAGTAGATTGACAGAGCTTGAGAAAGAGATAGATATATTAAAAAATGAAAAAATGGAAAAAACGTCTCTAGTAGATGGTCTTTATATAGAATTAGAATCAATTAAGAGATCATTAAATTCTTGTAAGAATAAAAAAAATGAAGACTTAGAAAATAAAAAGGAAATAGAAAATAAATATAATATTTTATTAAAAGAAATTGATGGAAAAAGAGGATTATTACAAGGTAAAATTTCTAATTATAATCTGTTAAAAAATATGGAAGAAGATTATGAAGGATATTATAAAAGTGTAAGAAATCTTTTATTAGCTTCAAAAAAAGATCCTAAATTAAGCACTGGTATTATAGGAGTAGTAGGAGAGCTTATTAAAGTTGATGAAAAGTATGAGAAAGCTATTGAAATCACACTAGGTTCAAGTATTCAAAATGTATTAACTAATACTGAGGAAGATGCTAAAGAAGCTATACAATATCTTAAAAACAATAAATTAGGTAGGGTTACTTTTTTACCACTAACTTCAATAAAAGGTAGGAAGTTTAGTATTAATATAAAAGAAATAGAGGATGAAGGCGCTATTGGGATAGCTTCTCAATTAGTTAAATTTGATGAAAGGTATAGAAATGTTTTTGATTACCTCTTAGGAAGGACTTTAATAGTGGAAGATATAGATTCTGCAATGAAAATAGCTAGAAAATATAATCATTCTATTAGAATAGTAACTTTAGCAGGGGAACTTTTTAATCCTGGAGGCTCTATTACAGGTGGAAGTATGTCTAAAAGCTCTACAAACATCTTAAATAGAAAGACTAGAATTGATGAACTAATAAAAGAAATAAAAGATTTAAAAGAAGAACTAGTATTGTATGAGAGGAAAAAAGACAAGCTAGATACAAGTTTAAATAATTTAGAAAAATCTATTGAAGAAGGAGATAAAAAAGCTCAAAGTTTAAATATTCAAATAATAAAAATAGAAAATGAAATTACTAAGCTAACCCAATATAATGAGAAAAATGATGCATATATACTTAAGTATAATGATGAAATAAATAAATTGAAAGAGGAAGAAAAAGATATTAATCTTCAGGTAAATAATTTAAATTTAGAACTAATAAATCTTAATAAAGACAAAGATCTAATAGATGAAACTATAAGTAAAGGTATGGAAAAGTTTCAATCTGAAAAAGATATAAAAGAAGAAGCAGATAGGAAAGTAACAGATTTTAAGATAGAAATAAATTCTTTAGAAAAGAGTATAAGTTTTTTAAAAAATGGAATTGAAAATACAGGTAAAAACTATGAGAATGTATTAAATAATATTACTAATAGAGAAAAAGATTATGAAAAAAATCTCATAAAAATGGAAGAGCTAAAAAATATAAAGGGAAAAATTAAAAAAGAAACTGATGATTTAAATTTATCATTAAGTAGTTGTTCTACAAAATTGGACGAATTAAAAAAAGAAAAAGAAAAATCTATGGAAAGCTTTATTTTAGAAGAAAGAAAACTAAAAGAAATAGAGAAAAATATAAATGTTTTTGAAAAAGAGGTTAATCGTTTAGATATTAATTATACAAAATACAGTGTTAAAATTGAAAGTAATATGTCTAGACTTTTGGAAGATTATGAAATGGATTATGAAGAAGCTCTAAACTATAAGATGGACATTATAGACATGGATAAAGCACAGAAAGAAATTAAGAAATTAAAAAATGATATAAAAAATTTGGGTACAGTTAATTTAGGAGCTGTTGAAGAATATAAGAAGCTTAAGGAGAGGCTAGATTTTATACAAGTTCAAAAAAAAGATTTACTTTCTGCTAAAGATGGATTGAAGAAAGTTATTAAAGACATAGAAAAAGAAATGGAACAAAGGTTCATGAAAAATTTTAATGTAATTAAACAAAATTTTAATCAGGTATTTAGAGAGTTATTTGGTGGAGGAAAGGCTGATGTGTATTTAATTGATGAAGGAAATTCACTTTCTAGTGGAATTGAAATAATGGCACAACCTCCAGGTAAAAAACTGCAAAGTCTCTCATTATTATCGGGAGGGGAAAAATCTTTAACTGCTGTAGCTTTATTATTTGCAATATTGAAAACTAAACCTACACCATTTTGTATTCTTGATGAAATAGATGCGGCATTAGATGAAGCCAATATTTCAAGATATACTAACTATTTAAAAAGTTTTTCAGATAAAACCCAGTTTATAATGATAACCCATAGGAAAGGCTCTATGGAAATGGCAGATGTTTTATATGGTATAACAATGGAAGAAGAAGGAATAAGTAGAATGGTTTCAATAAAACTATCAGATAAAGATTCAGAAAAAGCAAGTTAGATAAGGAGGAATACAATGTTTAAGTTTTTTAAAAAAAACAAAAAAAAAGAGGATGAAAATGTAAAAGAAGATATACAAAAAGAAGAAATTAAAGAAGAGAAGGAGTATGAAGAAATCTTAGAAGAAAAAGAGCTAGATAAATTAGATGAATCTAAAAACGGTTTAGAAGTCGAAGAAAAAAAAGAAGATTTTTTCACAAAACTTAAAAAAGGATTATCTAAGACCCGTCAAGGGGTTACAGATAAGATAGATAGTATACTTAGATCATATGGAAAAATAGATGATGATTTATTTGATGAATTGGAAGAAGTTCTTATTACTGCTGATGTAGGAGTTAATACTACTATGGAAATAATAGATAATCTTAAAAATCAAGTAAAAGAACAGAAAATTAAAGAATCAAATGATATTAGGAAACTTTTAAAAGAAGAAATAGAGGGAACTTTAAAAAAGGTAGAAGATTCAAAAACAGATAGAAAGTTAAATATAGAGCCATCTCCAGCCATAATTTTAGTAGTAGGAGTTAATGGAGCTGGTAAAACTACAACTATTGGAAAAATGGCTTGGAATTTAAAACAAGAAGGTAAGAAAGTATTAATAGCTGCAGGAGATACCTTTAGAGCAGCTGCTATTGAACAGCTGGAAGAATGGGCTAATAGGGCTGATGTAGATTTAGTAGCGCATAAAGAAGGGGCAGATCCAGCAGCAGTTATATATGATGGAATACAAGCAGCAAAAGCTAGAAAATCTGACGTTCTGATATGTGATACTGCAGGAAGACTCCATAACAAAAAGAATCTAATGAACGAGTTAAATAAAATTTTTAGAGTAGTAGAAAGAGAATATCCAGAAGCTAGTAAAGAAGTTTTATTAGTTGTAGATGCTACTACTGGACAAAATGCTATTTTACAAGCTAAAGTTTTTAAAGAGGCTTGTGATATTACAGGAGTTGTTCTTACTAAGCTTGATGGTACAGCAAAAGGCGGGGTAGTTATAGCTCTCCAATCAGAGTTAAATGTACCAGTAAAATTAATAGGGGTTGGTGAAGGGATAGATGATCTTCAACCTTTTGATACAAAAAGTTTTATAGAGGCTTTGATTGGATAAAAAAGTATTGACAAAATAGAATAAGTATAATAAGATAATACTGTCAAGTTTCAAACTTGACAGTATTATCTTATTGTGGTGATTAAAATGGTAGACAAAATTGTTGAAGTAGGTATCTTGTTTGATTTTTATGGAAAGCTTTTAAGTAAAAGTCAATACTTAGCAATAGAATTTTATTATATATATGATTTATCTTTAGGAGAAATTGGAGAAGAGCTTGGTATAAGTAGACAAGGAGTTTATGATACATTAAAGAGAGCAGAAAATAGATTATATAGTTATGAAGAAAAATTAGGATTGGTTAAAAAGTTTTCCTTTACTAAAGAAAAAGTTAAAGATATATTGAAATATTCCCATGACATTGAAAAAGAGGCAGAAGAACTAGGGCTTAATAAGACTACAGAAAATGTTAAAAAAATAAAAGGGATTGCCTTAGAAATATTAGAAAGTGACCAGGAGGTTATATAATGGTATTTGAAAGTTTATCTGAAAAACTTCAAAATGCTCTGGGAAAATTAAAAGGCAGAGGAAAGTTGACAGAAAAAGATGTAGACTTAGCTATGAGAGAAGTAAAGTTGGCACTTCTAGAAGCTGATGTAAACTTTAAAGTTGTAAAAAAGTTCATAAAAGATGTTAAACAAAGAGCAATTGGTTCAGAAGTTATGGAGAGTTTGACTCCAGGACAGCAAGTAGTCAAGATTGTTAACGAAGAATTAACTAGTTTAATGGGTGAAAAAGAAAGTAAGTTAGAATTTTCTCCTACGCCTCCAACTATAGTACTTATGTGTGGTCTTCAAGGAGCAGGAAAGACTACTACTGCAGGGAAGCTTGCTAATCTTTTAAAAAAGCAAAATAAAAGACCACTATTAGTAGCTTGTGACGTCTATAGACCAGCAGCCATTAAACAATTACAAGTTGTAGGTGAAAAAGTTGATGTTCCAGTATTTTCAATGGGAGATAAAAATGATCCTGTTGATATTGCTAAAGCAGCAGTTGAACATGGAAAGAGAAATGGAAATGATTTAATAATAATAGATACTGCAGGTAGACTCCATATAGATGAGAACTTAATGGATGAACTAGAAGGAATAAAAAATGGAGTAAATCCTAATGAGATACTTCTTGTTGTAGACTCAATGACGGGGCAGGATGCTGTTACAGTAGCAGAGACATTTAACGGTAGATTAGGTATCACTGGAGTAGTATTAACTAAACTAGATGGAGATGCACGTGGCGGAGCAGCATTATCTATTAGGTCTGTTACAGGAAAACCTATAAAATATGTAGGTATGGGAGAAAAACTAGATGAACTAAGAGCCTTCCATCCAGATAGGATGGCTTCAAGAATACTTGGCATGGGTGACGTGTTAAGCTTAATTGAAAAAGCAGAAGAATCTTTTGATGCTAAAAAAGCTATGGAATTAGAAAAGAAAATTCGTAGTCAACAATTTACTTTTGATGATTTTCTAGATCAATTAGATCAAATGAAGAATTTAGGGCCCTTAGATCAAATATTAGGTATGATACCTGGAGTTAATTCTAAGCAATTAAAAAACTTAAATGTAGATGAAAAAGAGATTGTGAAAATAGAAGCTATTATTAAATCAATGACAAAAGAAGAAAGAAATGATCCTTCTATAATAAATAGCAGTAGAAGGAAGAGGATAGCTCAAGGTAGTGGAACTTCTGTACCAGAAGTAAATAGGCTGTTAAAACAATTTAAAGAGACTAAGAAGATGATGAAAAGATTTACTGATATGGAAAAAACCATGAAGAAAAAAGGAAAATTTGGACTTCCCTTTTTCTAACAATAGATATTTTTAATTTAAAGGAGGTGAAAAAATGGCAGTTAAAATTAGATTAAAAAGAATGGGTGCAAAGAAAAACCCTTTTTATAGAATTGTAGTTGCTGATTCTCGTTCTCCAAGAAATGGAAGATTCATAGAAGAAATAGGATACTACAATCCTTTAGCAGAGCCTAAAACTGTAAAAGTTGATGATGAGAAGGCTGTTAAGTGGCTAACTAATGGTGCAAAACCTACAGATACAGTTGAGAGACTTTTCAAAGAAAATGGAATTTATGACAAGTGGAATGAAAGCAAAGAACAACAATAATTCCTTAGGGGGTGAAAGTTGTGGGAGAGTTAGTTGAGATGATTGCAAAAGCTCTTGTAGATAATCCTGAAGAAGTAGAGGTTAATGAAGTAGAAGGAACTCAATCTGTAATTATCGAGCTTAAAGTAGCTCAAGATGATATGGGAAAGATAATAGGTAAACAAGGTAGGATAGCTAAAGCTATTAGAACAGTAGTGAAGGCAGCTGCTATTAAAGAAAATAAGAGAGTGGTTGTGGAAATTATTCAGTAAGGGATTAGCTTTCTAATCCCTTTTTTACTACCAGTTGGCAGGTGAAAATATGGATTATATTCAAGTAGGAAAAATTATAAATACCCAGGGGATTAAAGGAGAAGTAAAAATTCATCCACTTACAGATGATATCTCTAGATTTGATGAACTTGAAAAAGTTTATATAGGTGAAGAAAAAGTATTAGTTTATATTGAGAAAAATTGGTCTAAAAAAGAATTTGTAATATTGAAATTTGTAGGATACGATGATATAAATGAGGTACTAAAATTCAAGAATGAGTACTTATATATTGAAGAAAAAGATAAAATTAAACTTGAAGAAGATTCTTATTTTATATTTGATATTGTAGGGTGTAATGTGCTAGATATTAATGGCAATAAAATAGGAATTGTGACTCAAGTTATAACCAATACAGGTAATGATATATATATTATAAAAAGTGAAGATAATAGCAAAAATTATTTAGTTCCAGCAGTAAAACAGTTTATCAAAAAAGTAGATATTGAAAATAAAGAAATAATTATTGAGCCTATTGAAGGATTGATAGAATGAAGATAGATATTTTAACTTTATTTCCTGAGATTTTTCATACTATATTTAATTGGAGCATAATAGGTAGAGCAGTAGAAAAAGAACTTGTTCGACTTAATTGTATAAATATAAGAGATTTTTCTGAAGATAAACATAAAAGGGTAGATGATTATCCTTTTGGTGGAGGACCAGGTATGGTTATGAAACCAGAACCAATTGCTAAGGCCATAGAGAGTGTTAAAGAAAGTGAATCTAAGGTTATATATTTATCTCCAAAGGGAAAAGTATATAACCAGAAGATGGCTAATAAATTGGCTAGAGAAAAACATCTTATATTATTGTCTGGACATTATGAAGGAATAGATAATAGGATAGTTGAACACTATATAGATGAAGAAATTTCCATTGGGGATTATGTTTTAACTGGTGGTGAAATTCCATCATTAGTATTATTAGATTCTATAATAAGACTAATTCCAGGAGTATTAGGAAGCGAGGATTCATTTATAGAAGATTCCCATTATAATGGACTTTTAGAACATCCTCAATATACTAGGCCTAGGGATTTTAATGGATATATGGTTCCTTCAGTTCTTCTATCTGGAAATCATAAGGAAATTGAAAAGTGGAGATTATACGAGTCTTTGAAGATAACATATTTAAATAGAAGAGATTTACTGAAGAAAAAGGATTTAACTGATGAAGAAAAAGATATGTTAAAAGAGGTTTATAAGGAATTAGAAATCAAATAAATATTGTATTTTAAATATACTTATGCTATAATACACAAGGTATGGTATAACGGACGGTCCTCTATCTATAGGATACGAACGTCTAGGGAGAAGGGAGGTTTATACTATGGATATTATAAAAATGATTGAAGATGAGCAATTAAAAAAGGATATTCCTCAATTTAATGTAGGTGATACTGTTCAAGTACATTATAAAGTTAAAGAAGGTTCTCGTGAAAGAATTCAAGTATTTGAAGGTACTGTTTTGAAAAGACAAGGCGGTGGAGTAAGAGAAACTTTCACAGTTAGAAGAATTTCCTATGGTGTTGGAGTAGAAAGAACATTTCCTCTACACTCTCCAAGAATTGAAAAACTTATTGTTACAAGAAAAGGTAAAGTAAGAAGATCTAAGTTGTATTATTTAAGAGAAAGACAAGGTAAATCTGCTAGAGTTAAAGAAAAATCATATTACTAAAATATTGGGGCTTATTGAGTCCCAATATTTATTTATTCTTAGGTTGGTGATATTATGAATATAAACTGGTATCCTGGACATATGAAAAAAACAAAAGAGACAATAAAAAATAGCTTACCACTTGTAGACATTGTATATGAAGTTCTTGATGCTAGAATACCTATGAGTAGTAAAAATCCAGATATTGACAATATAATTGGTAACAAACCAAGACTGATTATATTAAATAAAGCTGATTTAAGTAATGAAGAATATAATAAGAAATGGGAGGAGTTTTTTTATTCAAAAAAAATACCTACTGTTTTTGTGAATTCTTTAAATGCTACTGGATTAAATCAAATAATTAAAAAAACAAATATTCTTATTAAAGATAAAATGAATAGATTACAAAAAAAAGGTGTAAAAAATAGGCCGGTTAGAGCCATGATACTAGGTATACCTAATGTAGGTAAATCTACTTTAATAAATAGCTTATCAGGGAAAAAAGGCGCTAAGACTGGCAATAAGCCGGGAGTTACTAAAGGGAATCAATGGATAAAAATAAAAGGGAACTTAGAACTTTTAGATACTCCAGGAATATTATGGCCTAAATTAGAAGACAAAGATTCAGCTTTAAACTTGGCTTTTACTGGGGCAATAAAAGATGAATTGTTAGATATAGAAAATTTAGCTTTCCAATTACTTGAGAGACTTATAAAAATTTATCCTGAATTGGTTAAAACACGATATAATATAGAATTAGAAAACTATTCAACTTATGAAGTAATGGAACAAATTGCTAGAAATAGAGGCTGCATATTAAAAGGTGGAGAAATTGATTTTACTAGGGCAAGTAACACTATAGTTGATGATTTTAGGAAAGGAAAGATAGGAAAAATAACATTAGAATTACCCTAGCTTTTATCTGGAGGGATTATATGTTAGAAATTGAAAATGAAATAAGATCTAAGGGGTATAAATATATTGCTTGTATAGATGAGGTAGGAAGAGGTTGCTTAGCAGGAGATGTAGTTGCATGTGCCATAATAATGCCTAAGGATCTAATTATTGAAGGTGTAAAAGATTCTAAAAAATTAACACCTAGAAAGAGAGAAAAACTATATGGTGAAATATTAGAAAGTTCTTTAGCGTTAGGATTTGGACAAGTAGATTCTAAAACTATAGATAAGATTAATATTAAAGAAAGTACTAGATTAGCTATGAAGAAGGCAGTATTAAATTTAAAAGATAGAGACGGAAATTCAATAAGTCCTGATTTCATATTAATTGATGCAGAAGAGATATATTTAGATATTCCACAGAAGGGCATTATAAAGGGAGATGCTAGATCTCATGGAATAGCTTGTGCTTCTATCATGGCTAAAGTTTTCAGAGACAGACAATGTGAAGAAATATGGGGGAAAAAATATAGTGGATATTTAATTGAGAAAAACAAAGGTTACGGAACTAAAGAGCATCGAGAAGCTATAAAAAAATTAGGTCCTTCTCCAATCCACAGATTGACTTTTTTGAAGAACATTATTTAGGAGGAAAAAGTATGAAAATTTATGACTCTTTTCCACTAAAGAACTTTCTTATGGATATGAATAACTCTAAAATCAAAGAAGGAGACATAATCACTGGAGAAATACTAGATATGTCGGAAGAAACAATATTATTAGATCTGGAAAATGTGGGAAAAGTAAAGGGTAAAAATGAGTTTGATATTGATTATCCAAAGTTTAAAAAAATAAGTTTTTTAGTTAAATCTATTTCTAATGGAAAATTAGAATTGGCCCCTATTTCAGACATTAAAGATCCAAAATTAAGCTTAGAAAAGTTTGAAAATAAAAAAATTACTGATAAAATATTTAATGAGTATAATATTTCACAAGATGAAATATCGGAAGAATTTATAGAAAGTTTGTTGGAGTATAATGTACCTATAAATAAGGAAAATATTATAAAGGGACTTAAAACTATAGGTAAAATAGAAGAGATTTTAGGAAAAGCAAATGAAGAAAAAATAATATTATTTAATAATATTAATGATCCTATAAAAGAAGAGATAAGAAACTTTTTAATTGTTAACAAAGAAGAATATCCTGAAAAGGAAGACTTAAATTATATATATGACCATATTAAAGACATGCTTCCAGAAGAAAAAATGTCTAGTTGGTGTATAAAATCTATTGCGTTTATTTTAAAAAATGATATGAAGATTTCAATAAATAATCTAGAAAAGTTTTTTTTAATATTAGAAGGCAAGGAAATCATTTCAAAAGATGATGTAGATCATCTTTTGGGTTTTTTAGATAAAGAAGATGGCTATGAAAAATATAGTTTGAGTTTTAAGGATAGAAGTCTTCTCACTTTTACAGGAAAAGATAGTCAATATATTAAAAACTATTATGATGAATTGAATGAAAAAATAGATGAGATAAATAATAAAATTAAAAATGGTATTTCAAAAGTAGATAAAAACACAAAAGAGACTTTTGAGAAACTAAGCGATAGCTTAGATTTTTTAAATAATATAAATAAAGATATGGCATTTATTTATGTACCAATAACAATTAAAAATCAAGAAAACAAAGGGGCTATATCTATATTAAAAAAAAGAAAAGAAAACTTTAATAAAGGTGATAAGATAAGTATATTTATTAATTTAGATATGAGCCATTTAAATAGAGTAAAGATATATTGTGAGTTTAAAGCAGAATTGGTAAGTATTAGTTTTGATCTAACGAAAGAAAATGTTTCTTTATTTAAAAAGAATGAAACAATGTTAGAAAATATTATAGAAGAAAATGGGTATAAACTAAATAATATAAATTATATAGAAGATAAAGAGATGAATTTTTTAGACACATTAGTAGATAATAAGAATCCTTATTATTATTTGGATGTGAGAGTGTAGAATATGAAAAAAAACAATAATAAAAAAGGAAAGAAAGCTATTGCATTAAAATATTCGAAAGATGATACAGCACCAATTATAACTGCAAAAGGGAAAGGGTATGTTGCAGAAAATATAATTAAAAAAGGAAAAGAAGAAAAAATAGAAATATATGAAGATAAAGAACTTTTGAATGATCTTATGAAAATAGAAATTGGACAAGAAATTCCTCCTGAACTTTATGATGTTGTAGCTCAGATAATTACTTATGTTTATTATTTAGATAAGAAAAAAGGTGATTTAGATGAGTAATCATATAGATAGAGGGAAAATTGGAGAGAGCATAGCAGTTAACTTTTTAATAGGCAAAGATTATTACATATTAGAGAGAAACTTTAGGAGTAAAACGGGAGAAATTGATATTATTGCTTTAAAAGGAGATATGCTAATCTTTGTAGAAGTAAAAACTAGGACTAGTATTGACTATGGATATGCTTATGAAGCTGTAAATAGAAAGAAACAAAGAAGAATTATGAATACTGCCTTTTATTATATTAAATTTAATAGAATGAAAGGTTATCAATTAAGATTTGACATTATAGAGGTTTATTTGGGTAAAATTAAAAAAATAAATCATTATGAAAATGCTTTTGTATAGTAGGGGGAAATAGGTCTTAAAAGGCCTATAAAATAAAGAATATTTAAATAAGTCAGAAAAGGGGTTAACAATGTATTCAAAAGTTAAAACATGTGTACTGCAAGGCTTAAACGGATTTGTAGTTGAGGTTGAGACGGATATATCTAAGGGCCTTCCAGTTTTCAATATAGTGGGTCTTCCTGATATATCTATAAAAGAATCTAAAGAGAGAGTTAGAACATCTATAAAAAATAGTGGATATGAGTTTCCTTTAAATAGAATTACTATTAATTTAGCTCCTGCAAATATAAAAAAAGAAGGTTCTCAAATTGATCTAGCCATAGCTGTAGGGATATTATCGGCTATGGGTATAGTTGTTGAATGCAATTTTTCTAATATTGCCTTTATTGGTGAACTGGCTTTAGATGGCAAAGTCAATAAAATTGAAGGCGCATTGCCTATGGTTATATCTTTAAGAGAAAAGGGAATAAAAAGTATAGTAGTACCTTATGAAAATAAAGATGAATGTGGAATAATAGATGATATAAACATTATTCCCGTTAAAAATTTAAATCAATTAATAAGTTTTTTAAAGGGTAATAGGAAGATAAAAAGTTATAGACGGGATATAAGTAAATTACTTAAAATTGAAGAAAAATCAGAAGAAGATTTTGCCGATATAAAAGGGCAAGAAGGATTGAAACGAGCATTGGAAGTTGCTGCTTCAGGTTTTCATAATATAATTATTATAGGTTCTCCAGGCTCAGGAAAGACTATGTCGGCAAGAAGACTTCCTACTATACTTCCAGATCTTACATTTGAAGAATCTATAGAGACAACTAAAATATATAGTGTGGCAGGATTATTAAATAAAAATTCATTAATAAATAAACGTCCTTTCAGATCACCCCATCATACTGCTTCTTCGTCATCTTTAATTGGTGGAGGAAGAATTCCTAAACCGGGAGAAGTTTCATTAGCTCATAATGGTGTTTTATTTTTGGATGAGCTTCCCGAATTTAAAAAGAATGTATTGGAAGCTTTAAGACAACCTATTGAAGATGGTAATGTAACAATATCTAGAGTTAATGCAACCTTAAATTATCCATCAAAATTTATGTTAGTAGCTAGTATGAATCCATGTCCATGTGGATATTTAGGGGATCCACATCATGAATGTACATGTACTATAAATAGTATTGATAAATATTTAGGAAAAATAAGTCAACCTTTGTTAGACAGGATAGATATACATATAGAAGTTATGCCAGTAGAGTACAATGATTTAAGTAGAAATACAAAAACAGAATCTTCCCAAGATATAAAAAAGAGAGTTAATAAAGCAAGAGAAATTCAGCTAAAAAGATATTTTAATGAAGATATTTTTTCTAATGGCCAATTAACTGCTAAAGGGGTGAAAAATTATTGTAAATTAGATAATAAAGCTGAAAAAATTATGAAACAAGCTTTTAAAAAATTTAAATTTAGTGCAAGAAGCTATAATAAAATATTAAAAGTTGGAAGAACTATTGCAGACTTAGATGGAGAAGAAATCATTAGAGAAAAACATATATTAGAAGCTATTCAATATAGAAGTTTAGATAAAAAATATTGGGGGTAGAAAGATGAGTGGCTTCAGTAATAAAGAAACACTTATTTGGTTAAATAAAATAAGAGTTAGTAATATAGCTACAAATAAGCTATTAGAGTATTTTGAAAACATATCAGATATATGGAAGATATCTAATGAAGAAATTTTAAATATAGGATGTATAAGAAAAAGTGTTAGGCAAAAGATTATTTCTAATAGACAGGAATCTATATTAGAAAATGCTTTAGAAGAAATAGAAAAAAACAGTATAAATGTTATGACTGTACTTGATGAAGATTATCCAGATAGGTTAAGATATATTTATGACAACCCTACAGTTTTATATTATAAAGGATATTTTTCAGAAGTTGACAAACTATCCCTAGGTATAGTAGGCTCTAGAAAGGCGACTTCCTATGGAAAATGGGCTAGTGAAAAAATTTCTAGCGAGTTAGCAGAGCTAGGAATAACAGTAGTAAGTGGAATGGCTAGAGGTATAGATACTGAAGCTCATAAAGGTGCTTTAAAAGGAAAAGGAAGAACAATTGCTATATTAGGTAGTGGATTAGATATCGTATATCCTAAAAACAATAGGAAATTATATGATAAGATATGTGAGTGTGGAGCAGTAGTATCAGAATTTCCCATAGGAACAGAACCTTTTCCAGCCAATTTTCCCCAAAGGAATAGGATAATTAGTGGTTTGTCTTTAGGAATATTGGTTATAGAGGCTACAGAAAAAAGCGGTTCCTTAATAACTGTAGAGCATGCTATAGAGCAAGGCAAAGAGGTATTCGCTCTTCCAGGAAATATAAATAGTATTTTTAGTAGAGGTACTAATTGTTTAATAAAAGATGGAGCAAAAATAGTTATGGATATAGAAGACATCTTAGAGGAGATAAATGAATTTAATCATATAATTACTAAACAAGAGGAAGAAGTTGATTATTCTCAACTAAGTTCTATGGAAATAAAGATAGTAGAATGCATAAAGAAAGAACCTATTCATTGTGATAATATAGTTTATATGACAGGACTAGACATATCAACTGTAAACAGTACATTAACTATACTGGAGCTAAAAGGCATAGTAAAAGAGCTTCCAGGTAGAGTATATGTATTGTCTTGATATATAATTAATAGATGGAGGTGTATACATTGCAAAAAAATCTAGTCATAGTTGAATCACCTGCAAAAGCAAAAACTATTGGGAAATTTTTAGGAAAGAATTATAAGGTAAAGGCGTCTGTTGGACATGTGAGGGATTTGCCTAAAAGTACCTTAGGCATAGATATTGAAAATAATTTTAAACCCAAGTATATAACTATTAGGGGTAAAGGACCAGTTATAAAGGAGTTAAAAAGTGAAGCTAAAAAGGTAGATAAAATATATCTTGCAACTGACCCTGATAGGGAGGGGGAAGCTATATCATGGCATTTATCTCATATTTTAGGGTTAGATGAGGAGGATCCTGTAAGAATAGAGTTTAATGAAATAACTAAAGAAGCGGTTTCCGGAGCTATTAAAAATCCTAGGCCTATTAATAGAGATTTAGTAGATGCCCAGCAAGCAAGGAGAGTATTAGATAGGCTGGTTGGTTATAAAATAAGTCCATTATTATGGAGAAAGATAAGAAAAGGTTTAAGTGCAGGTAGAGTACAATCTGTAGCTGTTAAGCTAGTATGTGATAGAGAAAAGGAAATAGAAGAATTTGTACCAGAAGAATATTGGAGTATTAAAGGAATATTTGAAAAAAACAAGAAAGATTTTGAAGCAAGTTTCTATGGTGAATTAAAAGATAATAAGGAAGTTAAGAAAGATTTAAAGTCTAAAAAAGAGGTAGAGGAAGTACTTGAAAGTTTAGAGAATGAAAAATATTTTATTCATGAAGTAAAAAGAGGTACAAAAAGACGTAATCCATATTCTCCATATACAACAAGTACTTTACAACAGGATGCATCAAAAAGATTAAGATTTTCTGCAAAAAAGACTATGGTTATAGCACAACAATTATATGAAGGAATAGATATAAAAGGAGAAGGAACTGTTGGACTTATAACTTATATAAGAACTGATTCTACTAGAATTTCTAAAGAAGCTATAAAAGAGACAAATGATTTTATAATTGAAAATTATGGGAAGGACTACTCCTCTAATGGAAAAAAAGCCAGAAAAAAGAAAAGTGGAGATATACAAGATGCTCATGAAGCAATTAGAGCTACATCTGTTAGTAGAAAACCGGAAGATATAAAAGAATCTTTAAGTGCTGATCAATATAAATTATATAAACTTATATGGGAAAGATTTGTAGCAAGCCAAATGAGTGCTGCAGTATACGAAACTTTATCTATTAAAATAAAATCGGGAAATTATATTTTTAGGGCTTCTGGTTCTAAATTAAAATTTGATGGTTTTATGAGAATATATAATGCATATGAGAGTGAAAATAATATAGAGCTCCCAAATTTTAAAGAAGGAGAAGAAGTAAAACTCAAGAAGCTGAATCCTAATCAGCATTTTACACAGCCACCTGCTAGATATACTGAAGCAACATTAATTAAAATTTTAGAAGAACTGGGGATAGGAAGACCAAGTACTTATTCACCAACTATATCAACAATTCTAAATAGAGAATATGTAGTCTTGGAGAATAGAAGCTTTAAACCAACAGAATTAGGACTTTTGGTTACAGATTTATTAGAAGATTATTTTAAAAATATAATAAATGAAGAATTTACTGCTGATATGGAAGAAAGATTAGATGAAGTAGCAGATGGAAAATTACCTTGGAAGAAAGTTATAGAGGATTTTTATTCTGAATTTCATGAAGTTTTAGAGGTAGCAGAAAAAGAAATTGAAAAGATTGAAATAAAAGATGAAGTAACAGATGTTATTTGTGAAAAATGTGGAAAAAATATGGTGGTCAAGTATGGAAGGTATGGAAAATTTCTAGCCTGTCCTGGCTATCCTGAATGTAAAAACACAAAACCTTTTTTAGAAGAATTGAATGTAAACTGTCCTCGTTGTGATGGGAAAGTAGTTGAAAGAAGGACTAAGAAGGGAAGAAAATTTTATGGATGTAGCAACTATCCTAAGTGTAATTTTATGTCTTGGGATAAACCCATTGACGAAAAATGTCCAGAGTGTGGAGATATCCTTGTTAAGAGAGTAAATAAGACTAGTACTACTATAAAATGTATGAACAAATCTTGTGGTTATAAGAAAGTAGAGAAAGATATTAAATAAAATAGTCTGTACATTTATATAAAATTATGGTAGCTTATTATATATACACACAATTTAAACAAGGAAAAATATTCTGAAAACTATAAATTTAATCTTGAATTTATAAAGGAAATATGATAGTATTTCTTTTGTTTGTATATGTCCTATTAAGGGAGTGGTCTTAAATGATGAGAGGAACTACTATTATAGCTGTGAGAAAAGATAAAAAACTTGCTATTGCTGGTGATGGACAGGTGACTATGGGTGATAAAACCATAATGAAAGGCACAGCAAAAAAAGTTAGAAAAATATATAATGGAGAAGTGCTCATTGGATTTGCAGGTTCAGTAGCAGATGCTGTTACATTAGCTGAGATTTTAGAAGAAAAATTGGAACAATACGATGGGAATTTGAGAAGGGCTGCAGTTGAAATGGCAAAAGATTGGAGAAGAGATAAGGTATTGAGACAATTGGAAGCCATGGTTATAGCAGGTGATAAGGAAAATTTATTGGTAATCTCAGGCAGTGGAGAAGTAATAGAACCTGACCAAGGTATTATAGCAATAGGTTCAGGAGGTAACTATGCATTAGCTGCAGGTAAAGCATTACTTAAACATTCTGAGCTAGACATAGAAACTATCGCAAAAGAATCTTTATATATAGCTTCAACTATATGTGTATATACAAACGATAATATAACTGTTGAAGTTCTCTAAGGAGAGTGATTATATGATGGAATTAACTCCTAGTGAAATAGTGGCTGAATTAGATAAATATATTGTAGGTCAAAATAAAGCTAAAAGAGCTGTGGCTATTGCTATTAGAAATAGATATAGGAGAAGTTTATTAGATGAAGAGTTTAAAGATGAAGTTAAACCAAAAAATATTCTAATGGTTGGACCAACAGGGGTTGGGAAAACAGAAATAGCAAGAAGATTGGCTAAGCTTGTAAAATCGCCTTTTATAAAAGTTGAAGCTACTAAATTTACTGAAGTAGGCTATGTAGGTAGAGATGTAGATTCTATGGTTAGGGATTTAATTGAAGACTCTATTAGGATGATTAAAGAAGAAAAAATAAATAAAGTATATGATAAAGGTAAATTATTGGCAGAAGATAAGATTTTGAATATACTGGTTCCAACTGTTAAGAAGAAGGGTTCTAATAATCCATTAGAAATGTTTTTTGGAAATGAAGAAGAAGAGGAAGAAACTGATGATAAGCTTATAGAAATTAGGGATCGTCGAGATGAAATAAAGAAAAGATTGAGAAATGGAGAATTAGAAAATAGAATTATTGAAATAGAAGTAGAGGAAAACTTAAACTCAACTGTAGAATATTTTAGTGGTTTAGGTATGGAAGAATTCAATATAAATGTAGGCGATATGTTTGGAGAGTTTTTACCTAAGAAAACTAAAAAAAGAAAGGTAACTATTAAAGAAGCTAGAAAAATAATTGCAGCACAGGAAGCACAAAAATTAATTGACATGGATGAAGTTAGAGAAGAAGGAATTAAAAGAGCAGAAAATAGTGGTATAATTTTTATTGATGAAATAGATAAAATTGCAGGAAAAGAGTATTCTTCAGGGCCAGACGTTTCAAGAGAAGGAGTACAAAGGGATATATTACCTATAATTGAAGGTAGTACTATAATGACCAAGTATGGACCGGTAAAGACTGACCATATACTTTTTATTGCAGCTGGAGCCTTCCATGTTTCAAAAATAAGTGATTTAATTCCAGAGATACAAGGTAGATTTCCTATTAGGGTTGAACTGGACAATTTGACTGAAGAGAACTTTAAAGAAATTCTTACAAAGCCTAAAAATGCCTTGATAAAACAATACGAACTTTTATTAAAGACAGAAGGAATCAACCTTAAGTTTAGCGAAGAAGCTATATCTGAAATTGCCAAATTTGCATATATTTCTAATGAGCAATATGAAAACATAGGGGCAAGAAGATTACACACAGTTATTGAAAAGGTATTAGAAGATATATCATTCAATGCACCAGATTTAGAAGAAAAAGATGTGATCTTAAATGGTGAATATATAAAAACAAAACTTATGAATGACATCCAACAAAAAGACATATCAAAATACATATTATAAAAGGAGGATTATGATGAGTGAAAGTTTATTACAAAAAACTAGAAGATTAAATAAGGCATTACAGAGTTCTGGATCTAAACCTGTGTCATTTCCTGAACTAAGTAAAATACTTAGCGATATATTAGATGCTAATGTATATATAGCTAGTAGGAAAGGTAGGGTTCTAGGATATGAACTTTCTTCTGGCCTTGATTGTGATATACTTCAAAATGAAGTGGTGGAAGAAAAGAGATTTCCTAAAAAATACAATGATAGGTTACTGAAGGTGACAGAAACTAAAGAAAATATAGAGGAAATGAAAGAATGCGTATTTGATGAAGTTTCTGAATGTGAATATCCTAACAAAATGGTTACTATAATACCTATAAACAGTGGAGGAGTTAGATTAGGAACATTAGTATTATCTAGATTAGATAGAAACTTTACAGAAGACGATTTAGTATTATCTGAATATAGTGCTACAATAGTAGGAATGGAAATATTGAGGTCTAAAAATGATGAAATAGAGGAAGAAGCAAGAAAAAAAGCGGTAGTACAAATGGCAATAGGTACATTATCTTATTCTGAACTGGAAGCTATGGAACATATTTTTAATGAACTAGATGGAAATGAAGGTTTGTTAGTAGCTAGTAAAATTGCAGATAGAGTAGGTATAACTCGTTCTGTAATAGTAAATGCACTAAGAAAATTTGAAAGTGCAGGTGTTATTGAATCTAGATCTTTAGGAATGAAGGGAACCCATATTAAAATATTAAATGATAAACTAATTGAAGAACTTCAAAAAGCTAGACAATAGTAGGTTTTAATACCTACTATTTTTTTTATGTAATTATAGGAAATAGGACCTAAGTCCTATTTAGCTCTAAAATTGACAAAAAACAATTAATTAAAAGGAAAAAATTACTTTATGGAGAATATATTCTAGGTACCCCCAAAATATCCCGTGAAACATACTATATTTTGTTGAAAATATGGAAATAATGATTAATATTGCTAAAAATGTAAAAACATATTATAATATAAACAATTATATTTATTTTCAGAGGTGAAAACTATGTTATGGAAAATGGATTCTACAACAAATTTTTTAAAAAAAGCTTTAGATGGAACCTGGTATAGGAATAAAGTAATATCTCAAAATATAGCAAACGTAGATACTCCTAAATATAAGAGAAAATCTATAGTGTTTGAAGACTATTTAAAACAGGAATTAAGTAGCAATAAAAGACTGGAATTGACAAATAATAAACATATTCCAGGTATTGGGACTTTTAAAGATTATGAACCTAAGGTAGTTGAAGATAAAAGCTCATCTTATAGATTTGATGGGAATAATGTAAATATAGATGTAGAGACTGGAAATTTAGCGAAAAACACCATCATGCATGAAGCTTTGGTTAAGCAACTTATAGATGAATATGATAAGGTAAAAAATGCTATTATTGAAGGAGGTAAATAATTATGGGCATGTTTGATTCTATAAATACAAACTCATCGGCATTGACAGCTGAGAAGACAAGGATTGATGTAATATCTAAAAATATTGCAAATGAAAAAACAACTAGAGGTACAGGAGGACAACCCTATAGGAGACAGACAGTAATATTTGAGGAGAAAAAAGGCAGTCCATTCTCTCATTATCTATCTGAATATACGAAGAAGTTTAATGGTGAAGGGGTTAAAGTAGCTGGAATCGTTGATGATCCTACACCATTTAAATTAGTATATGAACCTGGACATCCAGATGCAGATGAAAATGGGTATGTAAGGATGCCAAATGTAGAGATAGTGAAGGAAATGGTTGATATGATAGATGCTCAGAGAGCTTATGAAGCTAATATAACATCTATAAATGCTTCTAAAACTATACTAATGAAAACGTTGGAAATAGGAAAAAAGTAGGAGGGCAGTAAATGAATATAAATCCAATAAATTATAAAGAAGATAATTTTTCTATTGTAGCAAATAATAATGAAAAAAAACAAAACAATTCTTTATCTTTTGGTACTTATTTAAAAGAAGCGATTAATGATGTGAATAAACTCCAAATAGAATCGGAGAATTATAAGAAGTTATTAGCTACAGGAGATGTTGACAATCTTCACGATGTAATGATAGCTGCTGAAAAAGCCGATATATCGTTGCAATTGACTATGAGTATAAGAAATAAGGTAGTAGATGCTTATAGGGAAATTATGAGGATGCAATTATAGATGATCTGGCAAAGAATGGGGTGATTTAGTGGGTGAAACTATCCAGCAAATGAAGACGCAATTAAATGACTACTGGCAGAAAACAGATAAAAACAAAAAAATCAAATTAGGGATAATAAGTGGACTAATAATAGTAGGTGTTTTTATTTTAATCTTTTTTCTAACAAGGCCTAAATATGAAGTTCTTTATGACAATTTATCCCTTAAAGATATGGGACAAGTAACTAAGAAACTTGATGAAATGAATATAAAATGGAAGACTGCTGATGATAATGAAAATACTATATTAGTGCCTTCAGAAGTAAAGAATAAAGCAAAACTTGAATTAGCTTCTGAAGGTTTGCCAAAAGAAGGATATGGTTTTGTAGATGCATTTAATGATAGTAGTTGGACTATGACAGATTACGAAAAGAAAGAGAGAATGCAATATGCCCTTCAGAATGAGTTATCCTCTACTATCTCGGAAATAGATGGTATTGAAAGTGCCACTGTTTACATAGATGAAAAAGATGAATCGGCTTTTGTTTTAGAAGATGATAAAAAAGAGACTACAGCTTCAGTATTTATAAAAAAAAGTGATAATAAACCTATACCCGTTGATAAGGTAACTGCAATTAAAAATCTTGTGGCAAGCTCTATTAATATGGATGAGAGTCAAGTTTCTGTAATAGATGATTCAGGAAAGCTTCTAACGGACAATGGGAATGATTCAAATTATTTAATGACTGATCAATACGATATACAGCAAAATATAGAGTTGAAGATAAATGAAAGTTTAAGAAGATTTTTAGAAAATGTATTTGGATATGGAAATGTAGATGTTCGAGCTAGTGCAAAGATAAATTTTGACAGTGAAGTTACAAAAATAGTAGAATTTTCACCTCCCATTGAAGATAGTGAGGAAGGACTTATAAGAAGCATGGAAGAAATAGAGGAGACAATGGTAGGCGGAGAAGGGAATATACCAGTTGGTGTTGATGGAAATCCTCCAGATTATGAAATGGAAGATGGAGGAGTATCTAGATACGATAAGGCAAGTCGTGTAATTAATAATGAGTTAAATGAAATAAATAGGGAAATTAAAAGAGCACCTGGACAAGTAGAAGGAATAACAGTTGCTGTTCTTATAAATGAAGCTGCTTTAATAGATGGAGAAATGACAGAAGAAAAAAGGCAGGAAATATCAGAATTAGTTACAGCAGCTACGGGACTTGATACTAGGGAAGTAAGAGTAAGTTCTCAGAATTTCAATATGATGAAGGAACCAGAAGAAGAGGAAGAAGAGTCAAATCTAACTAAATGGATTTTACTAGGAGCAGGATTAGTTTCTGCTATTATTGGATTTATTATATATAGAAGAAAAAAGAGAAAAGATGAGGAGATGGAGCTTGAAGATCTAGAAAGAGCTTTAGAAGAAGAAATAGAAGAAGAGACTAGGGTTCAGGAGTTAGATTTTGAAAGAGAAGAGTCAGAAATGAAGACTCAAATAGAAGAATTTATAGAGAAAAAGCCAGAAGCTGTAACCCAATTATTAAGATCATGGCTAAATGAATAGGGAGTGACAAACTTATGCCTAGAGAAAAATTAACAGGTAAAGAAAAAGCAGCTATACTTCTCATTGCATTAGGACCTCAAAAATCTGCAGAGATATTTAAACATTTGACTGAGGAGGAAATAGAAGAATTAACTTTACAAATTGCCAATATGAGGAAGGTTTCTCCCGAGGAAAAGGAAGGGATTATAGAAGATTTTTATCAGCTTTGCTTAGCGCAGGAGTATATTTCAGAAGGTGGAATTAATTATGCAAAGGAAGTATTGGAAAGAGCTTTAGGTGATGATAAGGCTGAAGATATAATAAGTAGGCTAACATCTTCATTACAAGTAAGACCTTTTGAATTTGCAAGAAAGGCAGAGGCTAATCAGTTGTTAAATTATATACAAAATGAACATCCTCAGACTATTGCTTTAATACTTTCTTATTTGTCTCCATCTAAATCGGCTCAAATACTATCAGGTTTACCAGAAGAAAAACAGGCTGAAGTAACAAGAAGAATTGCAATTATGGATAGAACTTCTCCAGAGGTAGTGAAGGAAATAGAACAAGTGTTAGAAAGTAAATTTTCAAATATTGTTTCTCAGGATTTTGCAGCTGCTGGAGGTGTTCAAACAGTAGTAGATATATTAAATTCTGTGGATAGAGGAACAGAAAAATATATTATGGAAGAGATAGATATAAAAGATGCAGAGCTTAGTGATGAGATTAGAAAGAGAATGTTTGTATTTGAAGATATAGTAGGTCTTGATAATAGAAGTATTCAAAGGATTATTAGAGAAGTTGACAATAGCCAATGGGCTGTTGCTCTTAAAGGGGCTAGCGACGATGTTAAAGAAGCCATTTTTGCAAACATGTCTAAGAGATTAGTTGAAATGATTAAAGAGGATATAGAATTCATGGGACCTATTCGCCTTAGAGATATAGAAGAAGCTCAACAAAATATCGTCAATATAATTAGAAAGTTAGAAGAAGAAGGTGAGATCATTACTCCAAGAGGGGGAGATGAAATAGTTGTCTAGAATTATTAAATCTTCGAAAGTTGTAGAAGAAAGAGGAGATTCTTTAATTAAAAAAACCAATAATAGAGAAGAAGAAATTTTGTTAAAAAACGCTAAAAAAAAATATAATGAAATAGTTTTTGCAGCAAGAAGTGAAGCGGAAAAAATTATTAAAAGCGGTCATAAAGAAAGAGAATCTATATTGAATATAGCCTATAGAGAAGCTGAAAATATTTCAAATAAATGGAAAGATAAAGGTTATCAAGAAGGTATTAAATCTGGTCATACAGAAGGTTATGATGATGGATATGAGGAAGGAAGAAGAGATTCTAATATTCTAATAGATGAAGCTTTGGAAATTAAAGAAGAGTATATAAAAAAGAAGGAAAATTTGTATAGGGAAGTTGAAGAAGATATAATCCATCTTGTTTTAGATATATCCGAAAAAGTTATCTATGATAAAATAAATGAGGACAAGGAGTATATAACTTCTTTAGTATTAAAAGGGATTGAAAGTCTTAATACAACTGAAAATTTAATTGTTAGAATATCAAAAGAAGATTATGATATTGTAGAAATGTCTAAAAATAAAATATTAGCTAAGGCTAGTTTAGTCAATGATTTAGAGATAAAGGTTGATAGCAATCTAAGTAAGGGAGATTGTATTATAGAAACTAATAAAGGCAGCGTAGATGTAAGTATAGATTATCAAGTAAATGAAATAAAAGAACTATTAAATAATATTCTACATAGTGAGTGATTTTAATGGAAAATAGGATAGATCTGAAAAAATATATAAGTGCAATAAATGATAAAAGATTGGTTAAATATACAGGGAATATAACTAAGGTTACAGGCCTTACTATTGAATCTAATGGACCAATGGCTAGCATTGGTGAGCTATGCTATATATATCCTCATAACAAAAATACGCCTATAATGGCAGAGGTTGTTGGGTTTAAAGAGGATAAAATTCTTCTCATGCCTTTAGGCGATATGGAAGGCATAGCTTCTGGAAGCACTGTAATTGCTAGTGGAAAATCTTTAAATATTAATGTAGGAGATGAACTAATAGGTAGAGTTATCAATGGGTTAGGACAACCTATAGATGGAAAAGGACCTATTAATACATTAAGAAGTTATCCTGTGTCTAAATCTCCTCCAAACCCATTAGAAAGGATGAAAATAGAAGAACCCCTATCCTTAGGTGTAAAAGCTATAGATGGACTTTTAACATGTGGAAAAGGCCAGAGAATAGGAATATTTGCAGGAAGTGGAGTTGGAAAAAGTACCTTAATGGGAATGATTTCAAGAAATTCAACTTCAGATATAAATGTAATAGGCCTTATAGGAGAGAGAGGTAGGGAAGTAAGAGAATTTATTGAAAATGATTTACAAGAAGAAGGCCTCAAAAAATCAGTAGTAGTGGTGGTTACATCTGATCAACCTGCTCTTATTAGGGTTAAAGGTGCTATGGTTGCTACAGCTATTGCTGAATATTTTAGGGATCAAGAAATGAATGTAATGCTTTTAATGGATTCTCTTACTAGATTTGCTATGGCTCAAAGAGAGATTGGATTAGCTATTGGAGAACCACCAGTTACAAGAGGATTTACTCCATCTGTTTTTGCTTTATTACCAAAATTATTAGAAAGAGCAGGTACTTCTGATAGAGGAAGTATTACTGGCCTATATACAGTATTAGTAGATGGGGACGATTTGAATGAGCCTATAACCGATACAGTAAGAGGAATATTAGATGGACATATAGTGCTTTCAAGAAAGCTTGCTAATCAAAATCATTATCCAGCCATTGATATACTAGGTAGCATAAGTAGGGTCATGCCTAATATAGTAGAAAAGGATCATATGAATATGTCTAATGCAATTAAAGATATATTAGCAGTATATAAAGAATCTGAGGATTTAATAAATATAGGTGCTTACAAAAGAGGTAGCAATAAAAAAGTAGATACGGCTATAGATTTAATAGATGATATAAAGGAATTTTTAATACAGGAAACTTCTAAGAGCTATTCTTTTGAAGAAACCAGTAAATTGCTTTTAGATATAAATAAGAAACTAGAAAAAGCTTAGTTAATGGGGGGATTTTGATTGGAGAAATTTAATTTTAAATTTGAAAAAGTATTAGATTATAAAAAAACTATTGAAAACCACAAAAAAAATGAATATGGGAAAATACAACAGAAGCTAACTGAGGAAGAAAAAGCATTAGAGGAGTATTGTGAATTTAAAGATGAGCTTAAAAATAGGAAAAATCAATCTTATAAGAAGACAAATATAGCTAATCTTCAATTATACAATAACTATTTAAATAATATGAATGAGCTTATTTCTGTCCAAGAGGGAATAATAAATCAGACTAAAGAAGAATTAAAAGTTGCAAAAGGTGAATTGCTAGAAGTATCAAAAGAGAAGAAAATATTTGAAAGGCTAAAGGAAAATAAATATGAAGAATATTTATATGATATTAAGAAAGAAGAAGAAAAACTAATAGATACAATAGTAAGTTTTAAGGCGAGTACCCATTAAAAATGGAAAGGGGGCACTTTAAGAATAATGAATAAACTAAAAAAAAGCAAGAAAGCTTTAATAATAGCCCTAGTATTAATTCCTATAGTTTTGGGTTCTCTACTATATGTTAAAAATGGAAAAGTTAAAAATGCTACAAACCTTATAATAGGTAGAACAATAGACTTTGTAAAAGGAAAACTTAGAACTGGTTCTACAAATGCAGAAAAAGAAGAAAAAAAAATTAGCTTATCAGATTATTATCTTTCTTTAAAAAACAGTGAAGCTGCTGATAAATTATACATAGTTAAGATGAATGATAAAGGGTTATTTAATGATTTAATTAGATTAATGAATAGAAAATCGGCTGATAAAACTTCTGAAGTTCTTAAGCTTATAAGGAATATAGAGCTAAAAAAAGACTTTCTCTCTTCTACATATGATGAGATACAAGAAGAAAAACAGATTGAAATAAAAAGGGAAATAGAAACCTTAGAAAGTATGGATACCTTAGCTGGTATAAGGAAGGTAGAACGTATGGCCAATGAATATGGTGATTATATGGAAATTTTTCCTTATGTTATAGATCGTATGGAAGATGAAAAGGCTTCGGAGTTGCTTTTTTATATGGATAATAATATAAAGAAAGAAATAATGAGTGAATTAGAGATTAAGAAAAGGAATAATTTAGAAAGAATAATATTACAAAAAGAAATCAAATATGACAAATTAAAAAATTTAGCAAGGAGTTATGATTCAAAACCTACAGATGAAGTTATTAAAGAAATAGGCAATAAAGAAGTATATTCTATAGAGGAACTATCTTATATATATATGAATCTATCAGTAGAAAAAGCTGCTGAAATTCTTTCAAGGATAAAAGAAGATGAGCTTGTGGAAGAGATTTTCGTATATCTAGAAAGAGAAGAAGAACTTAGAAAAAGCAATGATTCAAAAACTGCTGAAATCAATGAAGCGGTTAAATTTTTAAGAGAATATAATAGTAAAATAGATGAGTTAGTAGAGGTTTATGAGAGAATGTCAGCTAGTAACGTAGCTAAAATAACTGAAAAAATGTTAGAAAATACGGAAAAAGTTACTTCCTTGGAAATTGATTCAATGCCAATATATGAGATTTCTGATTCAACTATTGTAGTAGATGTATTGAGGAAAATGAAAAAAACAAGTTTATCAAAAATTATCAATAATATGAATACCAAAAAGGCTTCACAGTTAACTCAAATGTTAGCTAGTCCATAAAAATATTATGTAAAGGAGGTGAAAAAGTGGAAGGAATGAAGAATAATATACTGGCTCTAAAAGCTTCAAATGATTTTTTTGTGTCAAGTAGAAATACTGATTTAAAGAAAGTAGATGAAAAAGTAGATAGGGATTTTTCTAGTTGTTTTGAAGAAGCAAAATCAATTATAGAAAATAAAAATACAACTAAAGAAAGTTCTATGACAAGCGATGGAAATGAAGAAATAGATGAAGAAACGGATAAAGAATTTGACAATATAAATATATTGTTAGCAGATATAAGTTTATTTTTAAAAGAATTAGAAACAAAAATAGATGGACATGAATTTAAAAAAATAGATGAAAAAATTATTCCAATGCTAGAGAATATATCTGAAGAAATCATTGGAAAAGAACTTTTTCATTATGATTTCTCAAATAACAATGAAACTATAGAGAATATATTAAATCAGCTATCAGAGATTACAGAACTTTTAAATATGTTTAAAAAAGATCTGGACAAAAATCCATTAAGTATTGCTGAAAAGAATGCTCCTATTATAAAGGAAATTAAAGGGGATATAGCTCTTATTAAAAAAGGAATTGAGCTATTGTCAGGAGAAAAAAGAAATTTTATTGAAAACAACTTAAAAGGTGAAGTGGATTTAAATAGAAAAGACTTTTCTAATAATATGGATTTTTTAAATGAATTTAAAAATGAAACAGAATACGTATTGAAAGAAGCTGAAGTTGAAAATAGTTTAAAACCAGATATAAAACCTGAAAAAATTGATTCTGATGAAATTTATATGAAATCTACTTTTATTAATTCTGAGAAAGACTTAATGTTTGAAAATAAAATTGAATCTATGGAAAATAGGCCAGTAGAAATACCAAAAGAAGAGTTAATTGAACAGATAGTAGACAAGGCAAATATTATGCTAGATGAAGATAGTTCAGAAATCAGAATAAAACTTAAACCAGAAATATTAGGAGAATTATTATTAAAAGTGGAAGTAGAAAAAGGTGTAGTTGTAGCTAAAGCAATAGTTGATAATTATAGGGTAAAAGAGTTAATTGAAACCAATATACTACAATTAAAAGAAGGTTTAGAAGAGCAAGGTTTAGATATAAAAACTTTTCAAGTTCAGGTAGGGAGTAATTCGGATTTTGACAGGGAACAAAGAGAAGAATTTTTTCAAAATAACAGAAAAAATAAAAGGGTTAAGTTAAAAAAGGAAAGTGCATTAAATATAAATAATTATGAAGAAAATATAATGTCTGATAACTCCATATCATTAAACGAAGGAACATTAGACTTAAAAGCTTAGGAGGCATAAATAATGGAAGTTAATAATAATATAAATGTCGAGAAATATGTGGAAAATGTATATGAATTTGAAAAGAAAAACTCGAGCAAAGAAATAGAAAAAAATGATCAACTAGGTAAAGATGCTTTTTTAAAGCTACTAGTAGCACAACTTTCTAATCAAGACCCATTGAACCCTATAGAAGATAAAGAATTTATAGCTCAAATGGCTCAGTTTAGCACTTTGGAGCAAGTGCAGAATCTTAATAAAAACTTTTCAAATTCTCAAAAAGAAATTAAAGATTCTATAGATAATTTAAATAACAATTATATAGATGCAAGCATTGAAACGTTAAAAGAAATAACTAGTTTAAGAAAAGCATTAGAAGCTTATTTAGTTAAAGGGGACAAACCTAGCACACCAGAGGAATAGAAAATGAAGTCTGGAGCTGATATTGTGAACAGAGTAGATATAAGACAACTAGAGAGTAGATTGATAAATTCTTCTACTCAAATTAAAGGGACGAATACAAATACAAATAAAGATTTTAAAGAAATTCTTGAAACAGCTAAAAAGAAAAGTAATGAAATAAAATTTTCTAAACATGCGTTGGAAAGAATGGATTCAAGAAATGTAAAATTAAATTTAGATGAAGTCAAAAAAATAGAGACAGCCTTTAAAACAGCAGAAGAAAAAGGTGTTAAAGATGCATTGATTTTATTAGGAAATAAGGGGTTTATAGCAAGTATTAAAAATAAAACTATTATAACTGCTTTAACTAATGAAGAATGTAAGGAAAATATAATAACAAATATTGATGGGGCAGTAATATTATAACTGGACCTTTTAGGAGGTTATTTATGTCTGACTGATAGAAGACATAGTACTGTCTAGAAAATTGGAGGTATGTAGAAATGATGAGATCAATGTACTCAGCAGTATCAGGACTGAGGACGCATCAAACTAAAATGGATGTTATTGGTAACAATATTGCAAATGTGAATACTGTTGGATATAAAAAAGGTCAAATGACATTTCAGGAGGTATTTAGTCAAACAGTAAGGGGGGCAGGGGCAGCACAAGGAGGAAAAGGTGGTACAAATCCTCAACAAATAGGACTAGGTGTAGATGCAGGCTCTATAAATACTATCCATACAGAAGGAGCTTCTCAAAGAACAGACAATCCTACAGATGTAATGATAGACGGCGAAGGCTTTTTCGTAGTAACTGATGATACTAATTTCGAAAACAGATACTATACAAGGGCAGGAAACTTCACAGTAGATGGAGCAGGAAATTTAGTAACAGCAGATGGATATAAGGTATTAGGATATAGGGCTAATGATAACGGAGAAATTACAGAAACATATGGTCCAATAGTTATAAACAGATCAGAAACAATAGCAGCAACACCAACAAAAACAATTGAACTTAGAGGAAATCTAAATCCAGCAAGTGATAAACATACTGCTGATACTATTATAAAAGATAGTCTAGGAAATTCTTGGGTTGTAGAATTTGAATTTGAAAAGGGAGCAAAAGAAAACACTTGGACAATGTCACTTAAGAGTATACAAAGTCAGGATGGAAAGTTAGAAATAAAAGTAGGAGAAAATGGAGCTAAACTAGAAGGTGAAGGAACCACTATAAAGTTTAGTGAAGATGGAAAGATAGAAATTAATGAAGAAGATTTAAAAGGTGTAAATCTAATAATTGATAATCAAAATGGTGCAACTTTTGGACAGGAGGGCAAAATAACTATATTTGACCCAAATAACTCAGACTCCTATAACAAAATGACTCAATATGCTAATGATACTGATCTTAAACCTCATGCTATAGATGGGAATTCTTCTGGAAAGCTAACTGGTTTTGCAATAGATCCTTCTGGTACTGTAAATGGTATTTTTAGCAATGGAGAGAATAAAGCCCTTGGACAACTTATGTTGGCTAAGTTTGATAACCCTATGGGACTTGAAAAAATGGGAAGTAATTTCTTTATAAATACTAGAAACTCAGGAGAACCTCAATATGGAACGGCAGGAACTAGTGGATTTGGTGCTGCTAAATCAGGCAACTTGGAAATGTCTAATGTGGATCTTTCTATGGAATTTACTGAAATGATAACTACCCAGAGAGGTTTCCAAGCCAATTCAAGAATTATAACTACATCTGATGAAATGCTTCAAGAATTAGTTAATCTAAAGAGATAGTATATTTAGTTGGGTAGATCTTCTACCCAACTAAATAAAAAAGACCAGCTAATTAAAGTCAATAGATTTTAGCAAAATAATATTTAATGTTTTTTGGAAAAATTAATAATAAAAAAATGCACACCTAATAAACCAATAATTATTGGCTTAAAAAACGAAACTGTTAT
>NZ_VULR01000013.1 GCF_009696605.1 Anaerosalibacter bizertensis
TATGGCTAAGATAAGAAGCCAAAGAAATGTATTTAATGATTAGAAAAGAAGACTATATTAGTATCTAAGAAATTGATAATTATTACAGTGGAAAACTGTAATTTGATTATAACTATATTGTACAAGGAGGTATTTCTAATGATTAATTTTATTTGGGCAGGGCTTTTAATTGTTGGATTTGTTGTGGGAATCATTACTGGTAATGTAGAAGAAGTAACAAATGCAGCTATTGAATCAGCTAACACAGCAGTAGAACTTGCATTAGGACTAGTAGGTGTTATGGCGTTGTGGTTGGGTATTATGAAAATTGCAGAAAAATCAGGACTTGTAGAAAAACTAGCAAAAGGTCTTAAACCTATAACATTAAAGTTGTTCCCTGATGTACCTGCAGAACACCCTGCTATGGGGGCTATGGTTATGAATATAGCAGCTAATATACTTGGACTTGGAAATGCAGCTACTCCACTGGGACTTAAAGCTATGCAAGAACTTCAGACATTAAATCCTAAAAAAGATACAGCTACCAATGCCATGGTTACATTTTTAGCTATTAATACATCATCTGTAACATTGGTACCGGCTACTTCAATAGCTATATTGGCTTCAGCTGGAGCTAAGACTCCTACAGAAATAATAGGACCGACAATTATCGCTACTACAGTTTCAACAGCAGTGGCCCTTATTGCAACTAGATATCTAGGTAAATTGCCTAAATATCAAATTAACTATGATGAAGATATAGAATATGAAGAAGCTAAATAGTATTGATTATGGGGAGGGATTTTTATGTTTATAAAGATAGTGGAAGCTATTTCAAAGTATGCTATTCCTTTTATATTTTTGGGAATTACTATATATGGATTGTTTAAGAAAGTCTCTGTTTATGAAGCTTTTACAGATGGTGCTAAAGAAGGATTTAATACAGGTGTAAGAATCATACCATATCTTGTAGCAATGTTGGTATCTATAGGGGTGTTTAGAGCTTCAGGGGCTATGGAACTACTTACTAAGGCTTTAAGCCCTATAACTAACGCTATTGGTATGCCAGGAGAATTGCTTCCTATGGCGCTTATGAGACCTCTTTCTGGTGGAGGGGCTCAAGGGGTTATGAGTGAACTAATAACAACCCATGGACCAGAATCTTTAATTGGTAGAGCAGCTGCAGTTATGATGGGCTCAACAGAAACTACTTTCTATGTATTAGCAGTTTATTTTGGTTCAGTTTCAATAAAGAAATCAAGACATGCATTACCAGCAGGATTACTTGCAGATTTAGCGGGAATATTAACTGCAGTATATGTTTCTAGATTGTTCTTTGGTGCATAATTTGGAGGGATTTTAGTGTTTAGACCAGAAGCTTTAAAATTTGGAGATACTATAGGTATAGTATCTCCTTCTAGTCCAACTAGTGAGGAAAATGTTAAAAAATCTGAAAAGAAGTTAAAAGAATTAGGATTTAAAGTTAAGATGGGAGAAAGCGTATCTAAAACCTATGGTTATCTAGCTGGTTCTGATGAAGATAGAGCTAGGGATTTAAACCGTATGTTTTTAGATGATGAAGTTAAAGGAATTATATGTATTAGGGGAGGTTATGGAACCCCCAGAATATTGGAATTATTAGATTATGAAGGAATTAAAAATAATCCTAAAATATTTATAGGGTATAGTGATATCACAGCTTTACATATAGCTATGAATCAAATATGTAGTCTAATAACCTTCCATGGTCCTATGGTGGCCTCTAATATGATAGATGGATTTGATGACTTTTCAAAGGAAAGTTTATTTAGAAATATATTTAATAATGAACCTATAGGACTTGTAGAAAATCCTGAGGGAGAGGAAATAGAAACTATTAGTGGTGGTATTGGAGAAGGAGAAATTGTAGGGGGGAACTTATCTCTAGTAGTAGATGCTTTAGGAACCCCTTACGAAATAGATACTAAGGGAAAATTACTTTTACTTGAAGAGGTAGGAGAAGAACCTTACAATATAGATAGAATGCTTACTCAATTGAGGTTATCAGGTAAATTAGAAGAGGCAAATGGGATTATACTTGGTGATTGGAATGGCTGTGAAGCCAAATCTGATGAATATAACGAAAGCTTAACTTTAATAGAAGTATTTGAAGATATAATAAAACCACTTAATATACCAACTATATACAATTTAAAATCGGGACATTGTAAACCTATGATCACCTTACCATTAGGGGCTAAAGCCAGATTAGATGCAGATAATAAAAAGCTATATGTATTAGAAAGTGGAGTTAAATAGAAACACAATAATTAAAATAAGCTGTCTTGAAGTAATCACTTTAAGACAGCCTTTTACTTTTAAATTATATATTTTTCAAGTTCTCTTCCAAATTGTTCAGAGACCTTTTTAAATTCATCAATATTTTCAATCATTTTTTTAATTTCCTCTGTATAAGTAGTTATATTTGCACTTACTTCTTCAGAGGAAGCAGAATTTTCTTCGGCAATGGCAGCTAAAGATTCAATATTTGATGAAATCTTATTTAAGGCTCTACTTTCATTATTTAATTCATTTATTAGCTCGATTATTAAATTAGATACATTTTCTATAGATGTAACAGTTTCATAGTTTTCACTGGCAATATCAGAAAGAGTTTCATTTTCTTTTTCCAGTACAAAATATTGTGTTTCAATTTCTTTTACTAATTCATTTATTTCTTCAATAAAGGTTTCTAAATTATCATTAATACTTTTTACTGCTTCTTTAGAGTTCTCAGCTAATTTTCTTATTTCCATAGCCACTACTGTAAAGCCTTGGCCATATTCTCCAGCCCTACTGGCTTCAATACTAGCATTTAGGGCTAACAGATTGGTTTTATCAGAAATTTTTTCTACAGTGTCTACAATATTGTTTACATCTCTTGCCCTGTTTTGAAGTTTAAATCCTCTTTCTTTAACAAGAGAAAATTCCTTAAGAATATTGTTCAAGCTCTTTGAAGTGTTTTTTAAGTTTTCATATCCATTACTTATCTTTTTAACAGCAAGCTCTAAATCTTCTTTTCCTTTGTTTTCCCTACTGACTACATTGTTTAGTGAGCTAATGCTATTGTTAAGTAGGTGGGCAGAGTTTTCAGTTTCATCAGCCTGACTTACAGCGCCTTCTGCAACTTGCTCCATTACATTGGAAATTTCCTGAGATGTGTAGTTCATATTTGCAGATATCTCATTAAATTTATCAGCGAAAACATTTAGCTCATCAGTAGTTCCGTTATATCCTACAAAGTCTGATTTTATTACCCCTTTTATGTTGTTAATTTTTACATTGATATCTTCAAAGAAGTCTCTTGTAGAAATAGTAGACTCCATAGATATATTCCTATCTTCCATATTATCTAAAGATTTAAGTATATTGTCTTTAGGCAGAAAAAGAAGCTTGCTAATTATATAAGGTATAATAAAAGTTAAAATTAGAGTCAAAGGTATAAGTATATTGTTCTGTAAAAACCTTGTCCCTATAATGTATGGAATACCTAAAAATATTAAAGAACCTAATCCTATTTTTAATTCTAAACTTCTGACAAACCCAAAGGAGAAAAATTTATTTATTCTATAATCCTTATGCTCATGAATTTTCTCAGGAAAGGTTATATGTAGTTTAATGAAACCCTCCTCTTTCTCAATAATCTCTATACCTATTTTTTCTCCATAAAAATCACTGGCTCCTTCTAGTAGACCTTGAAAGTATCCAAACATTCCTCTTGGAGATGAATAAGTCATAGCTGCCTTATGACTCCCTATAGGTTCTACATTTAAAATAGGAGGCTTTGATCCTGGTATTATCTTAGTTACTACTACATGAATATCATACATAGCTTTTAAAAAAGAATATAAATTATTGTATTTAAAAAAAGCAGGATAATCTTCTGAGAAAGTTATAATGTTATTTTTACCCATTTCCTTCCAAACATCAAAAGAAGGCTTGTCTAGCTTTTTAGCTATATAGTCTAAAATACCTATAGCTTTAATATCTTCAATGTCTTCAGTAGGAGTAAATATTTTATCAGAGCTCATACCAAAGTGTTCCATTGCCTCATTGGTTAATTCATTTCCATAAAGTTTTCTACAAGTTTTTACCCAAGCAGAAACTATGGTTCCCTTCAAGTGATCACCTCCCCATAATAATAATTATATCACAATATTCACTTATGAATAGTCTTTTCATACTATATAGTAGTAGTACTTTAAAAAAAGGGGGAATCCAATATGAGTGAAGATTTTTTAATTTGTTTTTTTGACCCAGAAAATGACCAAATTGTTAAAAGGCCCCTTGAAGACATGGTTAAGATATTACTTCCTTCTCAGATAGATATAAGTTTTCAATTAGAATCTTTAAAAGCTCAAGCAGTTATAATAAGAACAAATTTAATTAGAAATTCTTTAAAACTAGGTGGCAAAGGTTGTGAAAAATATGAAAATGTAGACCTATGTAAATCAGACCATTGCCACGATTTTTATTCTTTAGAAGAATTAAAAGATATTTGGAAAGAAGATTTTGAAATGAATATAGAAAAGATAGAAAAGGCAGTTAAAGAGACGGAAGGTGATATTCTCACTATAGAGGGAAAACCTATTATGGCCTTATACCACAACACTTGTGGGGGAAGCACAGAAAACTCGGAAAATATTATAAAAAATAAAGTTGTTTATTTAAGGAAGGTTTTATGTGATTATTGTATAGAATCACCTAATTGGGAAGAAAGTAAAGAATATTTTTTAGAAGAAATTGAAAAAAAATTAAATATAAAATTTTCTAAGGATGATCTTTTTAAAAAAGGAGAGATAAGTGGATATATAGACAATATAGTAAGGGATGAAGAAAATAGGGTTAGGAAAATAAAAATAGGAGGTAAGGAGTTTACAGGAAGTGAGATAATGGAATTGCTTGATTTAAGTTCTAATAGATTTTATATATGTCCTGTATCAATAAAAATTGTATCGAGAGGTAGTGGGGAAGGATTAGGATATTGTCAGTATGGAGGCAATGAAATGGCTAGAAGAGGACATACCTACAAAGAAATATTGGACTATTATTATACAGGAATTAAGGTGGAAAGGTGTTTACTTCCAAGTATAAAAAAGCCATTAATGGGAAAAGTAATATTAATAGATCCTGGCCACGGTGGAGAAGATTTTGGATATGTTGGAAATAACGGTTTAAAAGAAAAAGACATAGTATTATCTCTTTCAAAAGAAATAAAACCTAAATTAGAAAGACTGGGAGCAAAGGTATATCTAACAAGAAATAAAGATGAAAATATGCTTTTAAATAAAAGGACAAAAATGGCTGATAGTATCAGACCAGATTTTTTTATATCTTTTCATATGGACTTTTTTGCCAATTCCAATAATAGAGGTTGTAAAGCCTATTATTTCAGAGGAGATGAAGAAAGTAAAAAGTTAGGTGTTAAGATTTTAGAAGAAATAGAAAGGGATATAAATATAAAAAACAAAGGGGTTAGGGAAGGCGATTTTTATTTATTGAAAAATTTAAATACTAGTTCACTTATTATAGAATTAGGTTATTTATCTAATTTAGAAGAAGAAAAGAAATTTTCAGATAAAAGATTTATAAAACAATTTTCTGAAGCCATAGGAAAAGGAATTTTACAATATTTCGAATATTAGTTTTTAAGGAAAAAAGATTGACAACATCCAGTATTAGTAGTATAATAATAATTTATTTGACAGAATAAGGTTCCTGTGTTATAATATCAGTTATGAGTGTCTAATCGCACTTCTTCTACCCCTTTACAAAGGGAGAATTTTAGGGAAGGTGATAACTTTGTTAGAAAAAAGCTCTTTGGCCAAAATTAAAAAAAATGTAGAAGATTCCGTAGGCAAGAAAGTTATATTAAAAGCTAACAAAGGGAGGAAAAAGACGACTATACGAGAAGGAATATTAGAAAGCGCATATCCAAGTATATTTGTTGTTAAAATATCTAATGAATATAATAGCATCAGAAGAGTATCCTATACCTATTCAGATATACTGACAGAAACTGTTGAAGTAACCATATGTGGAGAGCAAAAAACAAAAATAAGTTAAGAGAAAGGAAGAACAGAGTATTACTTTGTTCTTCCTTTAACTTTAGCAAAACTTCTGATATAGCATATAAAAATGATAAAAAATAATAATTTTTATGGTATAATGAAACAAACAAATAAAGATAAGGTGGTATGTTATGAAAAAGAAAATCTTCATATTTTTAACTGTTGTAGCTGTTGTTATCACATCTGTTGTTCTTAACAATATTGATAGACAGAAAATAAAAGAAGGAAGAGAACAGTATGTGAAAAATTCCGGAAATGAAAAAATTGTAACTGCTAACAGATCTAAAAATGAGAATAGGGATATACCTGATGAAGTAAAATATGAAGGGGAAGTTCTAAATACTGTTGAAAATAATGGTGAGACAAAAATATATGAAAAGAATGATGAAGAAAGTCAAGTGATTAGTATACTTAAAGATCATGAAAAAATAGAATTGTTAGAGACTTTGCCTGATGGCTGGTTTAAAGTTAAATTGGAAAATGGACAAATTGGTTATGGAGATGCTAGGTACATAAGGGCTGAAAAGATTCCACCTCATGAATATGATGAAAACTCTTCAGAATGGGTTTTAAAGTTCAATCAAAAGGATCAAACTGTACGAATATATAGAGAAGGAAAGCTTGTATTAGAAAGTTTAGCTTCAGGAGGATTAAAGGATAGTTTTACACCTAAGGGAGTATTTCATATAGAAGAAGGAAGAAGAGGAGAATGGGCTTATGTTCCTCGTTTTCAGCAGGGTATGAAGTATTGGGTTGGATTTAAGGGCTCATACTTATTCCACTCTATTCCTTTTACAGAAGATCAGGAAATTATAGAAGAAGAAGCAAAAAAATTAGGAGAACCATCTAGCCATGGATGTATTAGATTACCAGTAAATATATCTAAATATATATATGATGAAGTACCAGATGGAGCATTAGTTATTATAGAATAAAAATATCTCTGCCTTTATATAAAGGCAGAGATATTTTGTTATTAAGTATTTTGAATAAAAAAATACCGACTCTTTAGTCGGTATTTCATATAAAATAGGGAAATGAGCCTGGCTATATAGCTAGCTCTTACGGGGAAGAAAGACCACTTGGAAGTCTTCCAAGATTAATTATATATGAGATTGTCCATGTAAGTAAATAGGCCTTTGGGATTAATTCACTTTTTTGTTAAAGTATTAATAAAGAATATAAGTATAGGTTAGTAATTTTTTGGGACATTAAAGCATATATTTCTTCATATAATATATAAATGGAGTTATAGGGGGGATATAATGGCTGTAGAGTTAATAAAGGATAGCTTAAATATTGATGAGATAAAAGGAAAGGAAGAAGTACAAACATTGGCAGAGGCAGAAATATACTTAGAACAAACTAAGCCAGACATAGACAAAATACTTTGGGCTCAAGGCAAACCAGAAATAATTAGCACTAAAATAGTCAAAGATAAACTGTTAATTAGCGGGGTAGTAAATTTTAAGGTGGTTTACAAATCAACTGAAGAAAGTTCATCTATACAGCAAGTAGAGACCACTAGCGACTTTCGAGAAGAAATAGATATTGAAGGAATAAATAAAGAAATGGTAGGCAAAGGAAAAGTTAATATAGAACATATAGAACATGAAAAAGAAGATGAAAGAAAAATATCATTAAGAGCTTTAGTCAATATTGAAGGCAAGGTAGAAAGTAGTAGTTCAATAGAGATAGTTAAAGATATAAAAGGTGGAGAAGGATTAGAGACATTAAAAGAAAAAGTAAGGTATAATCATCTTTTGGGAGAAGGCTATACCCATACTCTCATTCATGAAGCTTTTGAAGTGGACGATGGTATGCCAGATATTGATGAAGTGTTAAAATTTGATTTAATGGCCTATGAAAATGAGTCTAAGGTAGTAGATGACAAAATAATAGTTTCGGGGACTTTAGAGTGTTCTTTGGTATATTATGGAGGTAAGAAAATAAACTCTATAAAAAAAGAAATATCTTTTAATCATTTTGTGGACATAGAAGGAGCAATTAAGGATTCAGAAAGTCAAGTAAAAATGGATATAGAGTTTGCAAATTATGAAATAAAGGAGAATCTAGAAGGAAATTTAAGAATTTTAGATTTGGAGATAAAGGTTAAAATAGATGGAAAAGTATATGAACAAAGAGAAAAAGAGATAATATTGGATGCCTATTCTACTAAGAAAGAAATAGATCTTGAAAGAAAAAATATAGAGGTTGTAGAAAATGTAAAGGGATTGCAAAACAAAGAAATTATAGAGGGAAATATTGCTCATTCCTATTTTAAAGAAGTCTATAGTATAGAAGGAAGTTCTACAATATTGGATAGTAGAATAGTAGAAGATAAACTAATATTAGAAGGATTAATCATATTAAACATTATATATCTAGATTCTGATTCTGAGGAAATAAACACATTAAGGGAAGAAATACCTTTTAAAACTTATGTAGAATCTGAAGGAATAGATGAAACCATGGCTCCAGAAGTAGAAAGCATGGTAGAAGATATAGATTATAAAATCAATGATAATAAATTGATATTAAAAGTTCATTTAAACAATTTAATTGAACTAAATAGAAGAAAGAATATAAATATTATTTTAAACTTGGAAGAAAAAGAAGAGTATATAGACAAAAGTAGAAGACCAAGTATTACTATATATATAGTACAAAGTGGTGACTCTCTATGGAATATAGCTAAAAGATATAATACTACAGTAGATGATATTATTTCTTCTAATGATATTTCATCTCCAGATACACTGATGCCAGGAGAAAAAATAATAATAGAAAAAAATGTAGATATGAATTTTTAGCCTTTAGGAGCTTTACCTAAAGGCCTTTATTATTTATTACAAGATTTATATATGTTATAATAAACTTATTAAAACATAAGATAGAAGGAGAAAGATATATGGAAGAACTCATAATAGAGGCTTATGGAAAGGTCAATCTAGCATTAGATGTTATAAGGAAAAGAAATGATGGATATCATGATATAAATACAATTATGCAGCAAATTGATTTAAAAGACATTGTAACTATTAGGGATAGAGAGAAAGGAATAAAAATAGAATGTGATAATCCAGAAGTTCCAGTAGATTCCTCTAACTTAGTTTATACTGCTTGGGAGAAGATGAAAGAAAAAGCTAAAATCGATAGAGGTGTCCATATAATAATTGAAAAAAATATTCCGGTAGCATCTGGACTAGCTGGAGGAAGCACAGATGCAGCGGCAGTTCTTAAAGGATTGAACAAGCTTTGGAAATTAAACTTTTCAACAAAAGAGTTAATGGATATAGGCGTTAGTATAGGTGCAGATGTTCCTTATTGTATAATGGGAGGAACAGCTTTAGCAGAAGGAATTGGAGAAAAGTTAAAAATATTAAAAAGCTTCTCAAACAAACTTATTCTTTTAGCTAATCCAGGAATATCGGTATCTACTGCACATGTATACAATAGCCTGAGATTAGATAAGATAGAAAAAAGTCCTGATATGGACATGTTAGTTCAGGCAGTAGAAAATGATGATATATATACCTTGGCTAAAAATATGGGAAATGTATTAGAACAAGTAACTGTTGAAGAATTTAGTCAAATTAAAACTATAAAAGAAGATATGATAAGATATGGAGCCTTAGGCAGTTTAATGAGCGGCAGTGGACCTACAGTATTTGGACTATTCGATGATGAAAAAAAACTAGTGAAATGTAAGGAATATTTAGAGAAAAAAGTAGCTAAAGTTATAATAACTAAAACTATTGAATAATATTCCCACTTCTTGTAGAAAATATATATTAGTACTAACTACAAGAGGTGGGAATATTGTATTTTAAAATTGCGCTTAAAAATTTTTTTGATATTTATTTTTTAATATCTGTTCTATTTCCATCCTTATTTATTTTTTTTGTGGATATACCAAATCTAAAAAGAGAAAACCTAAATAAAGAAGCCCAAATTGCCAAAATAATTGCTATTACATACATAATAGTAGGTCCTGCAACCTACTTATTTTTTAAAATAATATAGGAGGATTTTAATGGAGAAAGGCGATCCTGTACATAAAAAATTAGATAAAAACATGAAAAAAATAAAGGATATATTTAAAAACTGTGATGATGTAGTATATAGGCAATTTAAAGTGGGAATAAATCAAGAGTTTTCCTTGGCCATAATATATGTAGACGGTCTTGTAAATAGTGATGCAATTAGTGACTTTGCTTTAAGGCCCCTTTTAGAAACTGCCAGAAAAGTAGAACCAACCCCTCTAACTATAAGGGATAATCTTTATAGCTTAATTACAGAGGGAAATATATCTATAAGTGAAGTTAAAGAAGCAGAAACTATCAATGAAGTAGTAGATGCCGTTTTAGTAGGAGAAACAGCCCTTTTGATAGATGGCTATGAAAAAGTAGCTATACTATCTACAAGGGGCTGGGAAAAGAGGGGTATAGATGAACCGGAAACTGAAACTGTTATTAGGGGACCAAGAGATGGATTTACGGAAACTTTAAGGACCAATACAGTTTTAATTAGAAGAAGAATAAAAGATCCAAGACTAAAGGTAAAAATGGTTGAAATAGGTGAAAGGAGTAAAACCGATGTAGCAGTTTTGTATATAGAGGATATAGTAAATGAAAAATTATTATCTGAAGTAAAAGAAAGGCTAGAAAGAATAAAGATAGATGCAATTATAGAAAGTTCTGTTTTAGAAGAGCTTATAGAAGATAATTGTATATCGCCTTTTCCTCAAATGGAAAATACAGAAAGACCAGATTCAGTTGCTGCATCCTTATTAGAAGGAAGGGTTGCTTTGATAGTAGATAATACCCCGTTTGTACTTGTACTTCCAGCTACTTTAGGAACTTTCATGCAATCATCAGAAGACTACTACACAAGATGGGCAATAGCTAGTGTAGCTAGAATCATCAGGTATATTGCTGGATTTGTAGCTGTGTTGGCACCGGGCCTATATATTGCCACAACAGCATTTAATCCGGAACTACTTCCTACAGGATTAGCTTTCTATGTAGCTTCAACTAGGATAAATGTACCTTTTCCTGCAGTTGTAGAGGCTTTTGCTATGGAACTTACTATAGAGTTTTTAAGGGAAGCAGGAACTAGAATATCTGGGCCTATTGGTACAACTATTGGGATAGTAGGAGGACTTATAATAGGCCAGGCAGCAGTAGAAGCAGGCATAGTTAGTCCTTTAATGATTATAGTAGTAGCTTTAACTACAGTTGCTTCTTTTACCCTCCCTAGTTATGAATTTGCTGCAGGACTTAGATTTTATCGATTTATTATTATGATTTTAGCTGCTATATTAGGAATTTATGGAGTCATGCTAGGTCTTATTGTTATGGGAACCCATTTAGTCAAGCTAAACAGTTTTGGAATACCTTTTACTTCTCCATTTTCAGGATTAGGATTTAAAACAGGAGATTTAAAGGATGTATTAGTTAGAGTTCCTGTTAGCAAATCAAAACATAGACCAGATTTTACATTTCCAAAAGATAAAAAGAGGATTAAATAGGGTGATAATATGGAAGAACATAAGATATCTAATGGTCAATTAAAAGCACTTATTATAACTGCTAATATAGGTGTAGGGATATTATCCTTACCTAGTTCTATAGCTGATATTATGAATAATGCTGGATGGATTGCTATTGTACTTGGAGGATTGGCAACTTTGCCCTTTGTATATATAATGAACAAATTAGCAGAAATGTATAGGGGAAGAATATTTTATGAATATGGGAAAGAAGTAGTTGGAAATATACTATTTAAAATATTTAATGTTGTGTATTTAACTTATTTTTTAGTTTTTTTAGCTTTTGTAGTTAGAATATTTGGAGAAGTAATAGAGGCTTATCTTTTACAGAATACACCAATAGAAGTTATAATACTTACAATGCTTTTAGCTACATCTTATATAGGTAGAAGTGATATTAAGAGCATATCTAGAATGGCTTTTTTAATACTGTATATTATAGCTATATCAACTATAATTTTTGTTATACTTTCATTGCCTACACTAGATCTTACTAATTTGTTTCCTGCTTTTAAATTCGATATAAAAGATATACCTAAAGGTGTATCAACTGTTTTTTTTAGCTATGTAGGATTTGAAATAATACTTATAGCTTTAGCATATGTAGAAGATAGTAAATCTACATTAAAGTTTAGCTTTCTTGGTATATTTTATACTATTCTTATATATTTAGTTACATTCTTTATAACCCTTAGCCAATTTGGAATACATGAACTAAAAAAACAAATATGGCCCTCTATTTCTATTATGAGAGAGATAGAGCTGCCAGGATTTTTCATAGAAAATTTAGATGGAATTATGATGGCTAGCTGGGTACTAGTAGTATTTGCCACTATGGGGCCTTTAATGTATGCATCAGGGGTTGTACTATCTAATTTGTTTAATACTAGGAAACACAATTTTTTTGTACTGCCTCTTGTAACTATAGTGATGATAATAGCATTAATTCCTGAAAGTTTAACCCAAGTGTATTCAACTATGGATATGATAGTAAGATACCTAGCCATTTTTGCCATAATCATAGCGCCAACAATATTATTTATAGTATCCCTTCTGAAAAGGAGGAAAAGGGTATGAAAAAATATTTAATAATAATTATAGCTTTGATGGCAATTTTTCTCACAGGCTGTTGGGATGTAATAGAAATAAACGAAAGAATATTTGTTACAGCTGTAGGAATAGATTTGAATGAAGATCCAAATATAGAAAATGAGTATTTAGTTACATATGTCTATCCAAATATTGCTTCCATAAAAGACGGTGGAAGTCAAAAAGAGAATAAATTTGTAAAATCTACTGTTGTAGAAACGCCTTTTGAAGGGAGTAGGGAGTTAACTACTAGATTAGATAAACCTCTATTTTTCAGACATATGAAGGTAATAGTTATAGGAGAAGAATTGTTAAAAAAACCAGATAAAATAAAAGAGTTTTTTGATGGATTAGGAAGAGATCCTAGAATAAATAGGAAGGTTCAAATAATTGTAGCCCAAGGAAAGGCTAAAGATGTTCTAAGTACAAAAACTGAACAAGAGCTTGTGGTAGGTGGATATTTAAATGGTATGCTTAAGAATAAACAATTAGCTGCAAGATTTTCAAATCGAACCTTCTCGGATGTTATGAAAGATTTACAGGTTTCTAATGTTTCTATGATTCCTAGGGCTGTTCCTAAAAAAGATGAATTTAAACTATCTGGTTCGGCTATTATAAAAGATTATAGGCTGATAGGATGGCTTGGAGAAACAGAAAACAGTTTAGTTGCGTTGGTTAAAGGGGATGTAATATCTGAAATAGTAAATGTTCCTTACAAAGACACTATAGTTTCTTATATAATATCTAATGCTATATGCAAAAAAGATGTTCATGCCGATAATGAAAACATAAATGTAGATATAAATATATTTACTGAAGGTTATCTTCAAGAATATAAGTATGAAGGAGAAACCAATGCTTTTGACCAAGAATTTTTAAAAACAGTTGAAAAAAGGGTTAAGTATAAGATAGAGAAGGATTTAGAAAAGATAATAGGGGATATTCAAAATAAATATAATGCAGATATCCTATGTATAGGGGAACATATAAGTAAATTTGAGCCTGACCTTTGGAAAGAAATAGAAGAGGATTGGGATGAAATATTTCCTACTTTAAATATAAATGTCCATGCTGATGTTAAGATAAGGAGAACTGGACTTACAAAATAATTGTTAAAAATGAATAAAAAAATTAAAACAGCCAATACTTAGTAATAGATAAAGAAAAAGAAGCTGGACAAGGTTGGAAAAAGGAGGAAATAGAGATGAAACATAAAAAGACAATTCTTATATGTTCTTTAATTACAGTTTTAATAATATACATAATATTTCCATATATATCCTTAGAAAAAGAGGAAGCTGCTTTTCAGGGAAATGATAATATAATAAGATTTCATGTTATAGCAAATAGTGATTCTAAACCTGATCAAGAACTAAAACTAGAAGTTAGGGATAGAATATTGGAAGAAGTTGGAGGAGAATTTGATAGTTCTAAAAATATAGATGAATCTAGAAAAATAATAGAAGAAAATTTAAATAAGATTAAAAACATAGCAGAAGATCAAATAAAAAAAGAAGGGAAAGATTATAAAGTAGAAGTTTCTTTGGGAAATGATAATTTTCCTACAAAGACCTATGGAGATTTAACATTGCCTGCAGGAGAGTATGAAGCATTGAAAGTAGTCATAGGAGAAGGGAAAGGTAAAAATTGGTGGTGTGTAATGTTTCCACCTCTATGCTTTGTAGATATAACCCATAGTGTATCTTCTGTGGATGAAGAAGAATTTAAAGAAGAAATTAACAAACAAGAAAAGGAAGATGAAGAAGCAAAAGAAGTAAAAGTGATGGAGGAAGAATATTTAGAAGAAGAAATAAAAGAAGAAAATGAAGAAGAAACGGATACTATAATAGTAGAAAAAGAAGAGGAAGAAGAACAGGAGATAGTTTTAAAATCAAAAGTAGCAGAATTATTTGAGAAAACAAAAACTCAAATGGCAAAAATGTTTGTAATTGAATAAAAGGGTGAGTCAAGCAACTTTGACTCGCCCTTTATTACATTATATTTATATTCTTGAATAAAAAACGTAATTTTACAAAAAATAAGGAAGAAAATAATTTGTTAATTGAGAGGAGGATACTTTTGAAAAAAAGATTACTTAATAAAAGATTTCTTGCTATATTTTTAGTGGCAATAAGTGTTTTCTCAATAATGACTTTTTATGAATTTAAAAAACCTGTGGAAAGTTCAACGAAATATGAATATTATCAAGGTTCAAAAGTATTATATTGGGGAACTACTGGTCAAGATGTTAAAGATGTTCAGTGGAAATTAAGAAATTGGAAATATTATAATGGCAAGGTAGATGGTATATATGGGGCAGATACTTATAGGGCTGTAAGAAGATTTCAAAGTAAAAATGGGCTAAAGGTAGACGGAGTTGTAGGATTGTCTACAGCAAGGGCTATGGGACTAAATTTTGCAACTGCTTCTAGGGGTGCAGTTCCTGCTACATCTACAGCAGGTATAAATAGAAAAGACGATGTATATCTTCTAGCAAGGGCTATACACGGTGAAGCAAGAGGGGAGCCTTATGTAGGAAAAGTAGCAGTAGGAGCAGTAATATTAAATAGGGTTAGACATCCATCTTTTCCTAATACAGTAGCTGGAGTTATATATCAACCACTAGCTTTTACAGCAGTAGCAGATGGTCAGATAAATTTAGCCCCTGGTAAAGATTCTATTAAGGCAGCAAGAGATGCTTTAAATGGATGGGATCCAACCTATGGTTCGATATACTATTGGAATCCAGCTACAGCTACTAGTAAGTGGATTTGGTCTAGAAAAGTAACACTTAAAATAGGTAAACACTGGTTTGGAATATAAGGAGGGATTTTAGTGGATAATAGAAGATGGATAATTCCTACCGTGTTGTCTTTGGTTCTTGTTGTAGCATTGGTATGGGGATATAACCAGTTCAATACAAAGAATGATTATGAAACAGCACTAACCAACCATTATCAAAGACTTTTTTATGACACAAAAAAACACGTAGAAAATGTGCAAGTATCTCTTTCTAAAGCCTTAGTATCAGATTCTAAAGAACAAAATGTTTTATTATTATCCCAAGTTATGAATGAGGCCTATTTTGCTCAAGATAAACTATCACAGATGCCAGTAACTCATGCAGATATAGCAAAAACACAGAAGTTTTTAACCCAGGTAGCAGATTATAGTTATTCCCTCATACAAGATCATTTAGATGGAAAAGAACTGACTAATAAACAAAGAGAGACTTTATTTAACCTTCAAGGAAACACATCAAATTTTAATAAAGAACTATCTGCTTTACATGATAAAATATTGGAAGGAGATTTTAATGCTTCAAGAACTAGTGCAAAGGAAAGGAATAAATTGCAACAGGTAAATAAAGAAATGTTACAAACAAGGCTTGTAAGTTTTGAAAAACAGATGGGGAAATCTCCAGAACTAATATATGATGGACCTTTTTCAGACCAAAGGTTAAATAAAAAGCCTGTAGGATTGGGGAACAAAAAGGTTACAAAAGACGAGGCCAAAAGGATTGCAAAACAATTTGTAGGAGATAAAAAAGTAGATGAAATAACTTCCTTTGAAGAAGGTAAGGATATTTCTAAAGTTGCCATACCTTCACATACATTCAATGTACTGCCTAAAAACACTTCAAAAGATATGGCAATATATATGGGGGTAAGTAAACAAGGTGGCAATGTAGTATGGATGGTAAACCCTAGGAGGGTTTCTAAAAACAATCTATCTATGAAACAGGCAGAACAAGAGGCATTAAAATTTTTAAAAGAAAAAGGATTTACCAATATGGAGCCTAATTATTCTTTAAAATATGATGGCGTAGCAGTATTTAACTTTGCTTATAAGGAAGGAAATGTAACAGTATATCCAGATCTTATAAAATTAAAAGTGGCATTAGACAATGGAGAAATAATAGGTTTTGATTCAGCTGCTTATCTTATGAATCACAAAAAGAGAAATATACAAAAGCCAAATATTACTCCAGAAAAAGCAAGAGAATCTGTAAAAATAGATTTTGATATAGATAGTACTCGATTGGCAATGATACCAAAAGGAAGTAAAGAAATACTCTGTTATGAATTTAAAGGAAAATATAAAGGTTCAGATTTTATCATTTATATAAATGCTCTAAATGGGAAAGAGGAAGATATACTTCAAATAATTAAAAGTGAAAATGGTACACTGACCTTTTAAAAAAATAGTTGTAAATTCCCCCTTTTATCTGTACAATATAGATAAAAGGGGGAATTTTAATGGACAATAGGCCCATAGGTGTTTTTGATTCAGGAATCGGTGGACTTACAGTCCTTCAAGAAATAATGGAACAACTTCCAGGAGAAGATGTAGTATATTTTGGTGATACAGCTAGGATCCCTTATGGGACAAGATCGAGAGAAACAGTTATAAAATATTCTTTTCAATGTATTAGATTCCTCTTAAGCAAAGACATAAAAGCAATAGTAATAGCCTGCAATACTGCCAGTGCTATGGCTTTGGAAGAAGCAAGAAAAGTTTTCGAAGTCCCTATACTAGGAGTAATAGATCCAGGAGCTAATGCAGCAGTATCTTCAACAAAGAATAATAAAGTAGGTGTCATAGGTACTACAGGGACAATAAATAGTGAAGCTTATCAGAAGAAAATAAGAAGAGCTCATCCTTCATCAGAAGTAATTGGAATTTCTTGTCCTCTATTTGTTCCTATAGTAGAAGAAGGGTGGGAAGATACAGACGTAGCCTTTATAACAGCGGAAAAATACCTTTCAGGATTAAAAGAGCATACCGTTGACACTTTGGTTTTAGGCTGTACTCATTATCCAATACTTAGATATACTGTAGGAAAAGTTATGGGAGATGGGGTTAAACTTATAAATCCAGCCTATGAAACAGCAAAATGTACTAAAAAACTTCTCAAAGAAGAAGGACTTTTATCAGAAAAAGTAGATGGAGCTAAATACGAATTTTATGTTAGTGATGATCCAGAAAAGTTTAGAAGAATAGGAGGAAATATACTGAGAAAAGAAATTGCCACAATTCAAAAGGTTAATATAGAAGTACTTTAGTACTATTAATATAAAAAAAGGCACTAAATAGTGCCTAATCTTTAGCAGGTACTGCCCAAAATCTAGCATTTATAGGAGGTGTAGAATGAACGATAGTTTTATAAAGGAAAATGTTTATGAGATATTAGATTATATCGATGAAGGAATCCATATTATTGATAAGAATGGTAGAATAGTTTATTATAATAGATTTGCTCAACTTATTGATGATATAGATAGGGACAAAGCTATAGGAAGACATATATTAGAGGTATATCCTTCCCTTTCGTATGAAACTAGCACCCTTCTCACTGTTATGAAAACTGGAGAACCTATATTAAATGTAGAACAGACTTTTATAAACTATAAAGGTAAAAAAATAACCACTATAAACTCATCCATACCTATAAAGTCTAAAAAAAGAATTGTAGGTGCATTAGAAATATCAAGGGATATAACCCAAGTAAAACAAATGTCAGAAACTATAGTAGAATTGCAAGATGAATTGTATAATGGAAAGAAAAAAGAGAAAAAAAAGAATAAAAAGAATAAAAGAGCTAAATATACATTCATGGATATAATAGGAGAAAATAAGGAAATGTTAGATCTTAAATCTTTAGCCCTAAGGGCTGCAGATACAGATGCCCCTGTCCTGGTATATGGTGACACAGGAACAGGAAAGGAGTTGTTTGTTCACTCTATTCACAATGCAAGTTCTAGAAAAGACAAACCTTTTATTGCTCAAAATTGTGCAGCTTTACCAGCCAATTTATTAGAAGGAATACTATTTGGAACTGTAAAGGGAGGATTTACAGGAGCTGAAGACCGACCAGGTTTATTTGAATTGGCTAACGGCGGCACATTATTTTTAGATGAAATAAACTCAATGCCTTTGGAATTACAAGCCAAACTTCTTAGAGTACTACAGGATAATGTAATAAGAAGAGTAGGAGATATAAAGACTGTAGATGTAGATGTAAGGATTATTACAGCAACCAATGTACCACCAGAAGAGGCAGTGGAAACAAAGCAAATGAGAAAAGATTTATACTATAGATTGAATGTAGTAAGTTTTGAAATACCCCCTCTTAAAGAAAGAAAAGATGATATTCCTATACTAACTAAATTTTTCATCGAAAAATTCAATGAAAAATTAGGGAGAAATGTAGAAAATGTTTCTAATGAAGTAATGAAAATATTTTTTGAATATGATTGGGAGGGAAACGTTAGAGAATTAGAGCATTTGCTTGAAGGAATAATGAGTATTTATGATGTAAAAACAATAGAAGTAGAACATTTAACTTCTAAATTTAGAAATTATAAAAAGAATATAAGACAGAATGGAACAAAATCTTTAAAAGAGACTTTAGAAGATACTGAGAAAAATATAATATTGAATGCTTTAAAAACAAATAATGAAAACATAACTCACACAGCAGAAATGCTTAAAATTCCAAGGCAAACCCTTCAATACAAAATAAATAAATATAATCTAAAATAAGATTCTAGTGCCAAAACTTTAGTAGAATAATGCCGAATATTAGGCTAAAAAAACGTTTTTGGCACAATTTATTTTCCCTTAAAAAATACTTATACCCAATTTAAAGGGGTTTAACAAGTTTTTATATTTTTTGGCACGTTAGTTGCATTATTTTATAGTTGCTTTGTGAATTGTTAATATATTGGCAAACACAGTTTATCTACTTTTATAAATAAGGAGGAGAGCATAATGAAAAAAGGTTGTCCTTATGGAACACACAGAGTTTTAGAACCAAAGGGTGTATTACCACAACCAGCATTTAAAATCAGCAATGATATGGAAATCTACGACAATGAAATACTTATTGATGTACAAACATTAAATATTGACTCAGCAAGTTTTACTCAAATAAGTGATGAAGCAAAAGGCGATGTTGAAGGTATCAAGAAGATAATGAAAGGCATAGTAGATGAAAGAGGTAAACACCAAAACCCAGTAACAGGTTCAGGTGGAATGCTTATAGGAACAGTTGAAAAAATTGGACCAGCATTAGAAGGAAAAACTGACCTTAAAGTAGGAGATAAGATAGCAACATTAGTATCACTATCTTTAACTCCACTAAGAATTGATGAAATAACAGATATAAGACCAGAAATAGATCAAGTAGACATAAAAGGAAAAGCAATACTATTTGAATCAGGACTTTATGCAAAGATTCCAGAAGATCTACCAGAAAACTTAGTACTATCAGTATTAGACGTAGCAGGAGCACCAGCTCAAACAGCTAAAATGGTAAGCCCTGGGGACACAGTAGTAATAATAGGTGGAACAGGAAAAGCAGGAATGCTTTGCCTATATGAAGCAAAGAAAAGAGCAGGAGTTACAGGAAAAGTTATCTGCTTAGATTATAGTGAAGAAGGACTAAAAAGAGCTAAGGCAGCAGATTTAGCAGACGAATACATTCAAGCAGATGCAACAGATGCAGTATCAGTAATGAACAAAATAGCAGATGTAACTGATGGAAAAATGGCAGATGTAACTATAAATATAGTTAATATACCAAATACAGAAATGGCAAGTATCTTAGTAACAAAAGATGAAGGATTAGTATACTTCTTCAGTATGGCAACAAGCTTCACAAAAGCAGCATTAGGAGCAGAAGGAGTAGGAAAAGACGTAGAAATGGTAGTAGGAAATGGATATACTAAAGGTCATGCAGAAATTTCATTACAAATCATGAGAGAATCAAAAGCACTAAGAGATATCTTTGAAAAACTATATGCTTAAAGTACACTTTAAGTTAACTCAAACATTATATTGATGTTGACTTAAATAAAATATATTTAAATTCACATAATTAAAAGGAGGATTTTTTAAGATGAGATCATATAAAGATATTGAACTTTGGAAAGATGTTACAGAAGAGCAATGGAATGACTGGCATTGGCAAGTACAAAATAGAATCACTGATGTAGAAGATTTAAAGAAGGTTATTAAATTAACTGATCAAGAAGCAAAAGATATAGGAGAAGTATTAAAGAAATTTAGAATGGGTATCACCCCATACTATGCTTCATTAATGGACCCAGAAGATCCAAACTGTCCAGTTAGAAAACAAGCAGTTCCAACTATAATGGAAACTCATGCTGGATTTGGTGACATGGAAGACCCACTACATGAAGATGCAGATTCACCAGTACCAGGACTTACTCATAGATATCCAGACAGAGTACTTTTCTTAATAACTGACCAATGTTCAATGTATTGTAGACATTGTACAAGAAGAAGATTTGCTGGACAAAATGATTCTGGAGTACCAATGGAAAGAATCGACGCTTGTATAGAATACATTAGAAATACTCCAGAAGTAAGAGACGTATTACTTTCAGGTGGAGACTGTTTATTAGTAGAAGATGACAAATTAGAATACATTTTCAAGAAATTAAGAGAAATCCCACACGTTGAAATAGTTAGATTAGGATCACGTACACCAGTAGTTATGCCTATGAGAATTACAGATGATCTAGTAAACATGCTTAAAAAATATCATCCAGTTTGGTTAAATACACACTTTAACCATCCAAAAGAAATTACTCCTGCAGCAGCAGAAGCTTGTAGAAAATTAGCAGATGCTGGTATTCCACTAGGAAACCAATCTGTACTTCTAAGAGGAGTTAATGACTGTTCAAATACTATGTTAGAATTAATGCATGGATTAGTTAAGATGAGAGTAAGACCTTACTACATCTACCAATGTGACCTATCCATGGGTATTGAACACTTTAGAACTAAAGTTTCAAAAGGATTAGAAATCATGGAATCATTAAGAGGACATACTTCAGGATATGCAGTACCAACATTTGTTGTTGACGCTCCAGGTGGAGGAGGAAAAACTCCAGTTATGCCACAATATCTAATCAGTATGTCACCATCAAAAGTTGTATTAAGAAACTTTGAAGGTGTTATTACAACTTATACAGAACCACAATATATAGAAGAAGAATGTAACTGTGAAGCATGTCAAAAAGAAAAGAAACAATATTCTACTGGAGTAGCAGGATTATTTGAAGGTAAAGATGTAAAAGTACTAGAACCTACAAAACTATTAAGAAGAGAAAGAGCTGAAAAGAGAAATAAGTAATTAATAAATAGTCAGTTAATTGATTTCAAATAGAAAGAAGGGGTGTTCTAATTGTCTTTATTGAAGCTGATAAGAGGAAAGTATGAAACTGTATCTATAGTAGGAATGGCCAAAAACACAGGAAAAACCATGACGTTGAACCATCTTATAGGAGAAGCCATAGATGAATCGGTAGTAGTCGGTATCACATCTATAGGTAGGGACGGGGAAAGTTTAGACCTAGTAACTGAAACGGAAAAACCAAAGATATTTGTTGAAGAAGGGACTTTGGTTGCAACTACTTCAGATATGCTTCTTTTAGGAGATGCAAAAGTAGAGATTATCAGCGTAACAGACTATAGAACCCCCCTTGGTTCTATAATCATTGGTCGTGTAAAGGATAGCGGATATGTTCAAATAGGAGGCCCCCAAACTGTAAAAGAGACTAAAGAAGTTGCCAATATAATGTTAGAACTTGGGGCGGAATTTGTAATAATTGATGGAGCCCTAGATAGGATATCCTCAGCAGCCCCCTCTGTTTCGGAAGGCACTATCCTATCTACAGGTGCTACATTAAGTAGGAACATGAATAAAGTTATAGAAGAAACACTACATGTAGTGAACCTTTTAAAATTACCAGAAGTTAAAGATGAAAAAGCAAGACCTTTAATTGAAGAGATCGTTGAGTCCGGAAAAGTTTGCTTAATAAACGAAGATTACGAAATAGAACCATTAAAAGTGAGAACGGCTTTAAGTTGTGGTAATATCATTGGAGATCATATAAGTGAAGATACTAAATACGTAGTAGTATCTGGCTCCCTAGTTAAAAATACGATAGAAGATATGATTAAAACCACAAGAAAATATAAAAATGTAAAGATAATAATAAGTGATGGTACTAAAGTATTTATTAAACCAAAAGACTGGCTTAGATTTCAGCGATACGGCGTTAAGGTAGAAGTGCTAAATAGTATAGAGCTTGTAGCCATTACAACAAACCCTTATGCTCCTCAAGGATATTATTTTGACCCAAGGGAATTTTTAGAAAAAATGAAAGGCTACGTAAAAGAAGTACCAGTTATAGACGTAGTTCTTGGTGGTGAATAATATGGAATTTATGAATGAATTGACAAGAAAAAGTTTGGACTTTGATTATGTGTTGAGCAGGATAAAGACATATACCCCTTATGGTAAAGGATATAAGGAAAATATGAGACCCTATTTACCTGGTGAAGAGGAAAGGCTAGAAGAGGAGCTACAAAGAATAGAACAATTTTTAAAATATGCAAAAGATCATGACTTTTCAAGGGAAATAAATGATATATTTGCACATACAAAAGATTTAAGAACTTCAGTTAAAAGGACTATGGAAGGCTGTGTCCTATCAGAAGTAGAGTTATTTGAAATAAAAACTTTTCTTTTCTTAATAAGGGATTTAGATAAAATTTTAAAAAAGTACGGAATGGATGATTGGAAGGATATAGAAATAGAACCTATAGAAAAGTTAGAAAAATTGTTAGACCCGGATGATACAAAGATTGCTACATTTTATATATATGATTCTTATTCTAAAAAACTTAAAAATATAAGAAAAGAAAAAAAAGAAGTAGATAGAGAGATAAAGAAAAGGAAAAAAGAAATAAAAGATAAGGTTAAAGAAGACCTAAATATGAGATTTCGTCCAGACGGTTCTATAGTAGTTCCTAAAGAGAACCAAAGTGTTTTAGATAAAATTGACACTAACCCCTATTTAACCTATGTTTCGGAAACCTATATGAACGTGAAGTTTACTATAAAGTCAACGGAAGAAATTTCTGATTTAGAAAGAAAACTTTTCAATCTCAAAGAAAGAGAAGAAGAAGAAGAGTACAAAGTGCGTGAAGAAATAAGTAAGCAAATAGCCAATTCTAGAAAAAAACTTTTCAGAAATATGGCTAGTATTGGTAAACTGGATTTTATCCTGGGAAAAGCTCAGTTTGCCATAGAAACTAATGCAGTTAAGCCAGAGATTGTAAAGGAACATTGTTTAGTCATTGAAGAAGGCAGGCATCCAAAAGTAGAAGAATTTTTAAATAAAAAGGAATTAGAATTCACTCCAATATCTATAGATCTAAAAGAAGGTGCAGCTTGTATTACAGGAGCTAATATGGGCGGGAAAACTGTTAGCTTGAGACTAGTAGGACTTCTTGCGGCAATGGCTCAACATGGCTTATTTGTACCAGCAGATAGTATGAAACTTGGACTAAGTAACTTTATATGTACATCTATAGGAGATATGCAATCTACAGATAAGGGCCTTAGTACCTTTGGCGGAGAAATAAAATTGGTTCAAGAAGCTATTGAAATAGCTCATAAGAAAGGGATTATCCTTATAGACGAGTTGGCCCGTGGAACCAATCCACAAGAAGGATATGCTATATCCAAAGCACTTATAAAATTCTTAAAAGATAAAAATTCAATAACATTAGTAACAACACATTATGACAATATTGCAGATATGGAAGGCGTAGCCCATCTTCAAGTAGTAGGGCTTTCAGATATAGAGTTTGAAAAACTTAACGAAGAATTGAAGGATAGAGAGCTAGACAAAATGGACATAATAAATAGGTATATGGATTATAGACTGGTAGAAGTAAAAAGTAAAAAGGAAGTTCCAAAGGATGCACTAAATATTGCAAGGCTAATGGGACTAGATGAAAAAATTATACATGAAGCAGAAAACATATTAGAAGAAAAATAAAGGAGGTAGACATTGTGGAAAGCAAATTAAATCTTGATTCAAAAATAATTGACAGTGCTAGAACAGCAGCTGCAAATATTGCAGACGATGTTCAAGAATTTATAGATGCACATACTACTACAGCTACAGAAAGAACAGTTACAAGACTTCTTGGAGTTGATGGAGTAGATGAAATCGAAAAACCATTACCAAACGTATTGGTAGACAATATAAAAGAAGGTGGCGGACTACCAAGAGGAGCAGCATTCTGGATTGGAAATGCTATCGTTCAAACAGGAGATGACCCACAAACTATAGCGGAAAAAATTTCAAGAGGCGAATTAGATATAACTAGATTAGATATAGCTAGTGAAGAAAAAATTAGAGAAGCTATTTATCCAATAGCAGAAGAAAATGTAGCAAAGATTAAAGCTAATAGAGAAAAAAGAGATGAATATCTAAATACAATAGGTGAAGGAGAAAAACCTTATATCTATGTTATAGTTGCTACAGGAAATATATATGAAGATATCATTCAAGCTAAAGCAGCAGTAAAACAAGGTGCAGATGTTATAGCGGTTATTAGAACTACAGGCCAAAGTTTACTTGACTATGTTCCTTATGGTCCAACAACAGAAGGATTTGGTGGAACTTATGCAACACAAGAAAACTTTAGATTAATGAGAAAAGCATTAGATGAAGTAGGAGAAGAAGTAGGAAGATACATTAGACTTTGTAACTATTGTTCAGGACTTTGTATGCCAGAGATTGCAGCTATGGGAGCAATGGAAAGACTAGACATGATGTTAAATGACGCTCTTTATGGAATACTATTTAGAGATATCAACATGCAAAGAACATTAGTTGACCAATACTTCTCAAGAGTTATAAACGGATATGCAGGAATTATTATAAACACTGGTGAAGATAACTATCTAACTACAGATGACGCAGTAGAAGCAGCTCATACTGTACTTGCTAGTCAATTTATAAATGAACAATTTGCACTAAAAGCAGGACTTCCAGAAGAACAAATGGGACTTGGTCATGCATTTGAAATGGATCCAGATGTAGAAAATGGATTCTTATATGAACTTTCACAAGCTCAAATGGCAAGGGAAATATTCCCTAATGCACCATTAAAATACATGCCTCCAACTAAATTTATGACAGGTAATATATTCAAAGGACATGTACAAGACGCATTGTTTAACATGGTAGCTATAATGACTAACCAAGGAATTCAACTTCTTGGAATGCTTACTGAAGCAATTCATACTCCACATTTACATGATAGATTCTTATCAATAGAAAATGCAGAGTATATCTTTAACAATGCTAGAGATTTAGGAAATGAAATAACATTTAAAGATGGCGGAATCATTCAAAAGAGAGCACAAAAAGTATTAGGAGATGCAGAAGAACTTCTAAGACAAATTGAAAAAGAAGGATTATTCTCAACTATCGAAAAAGGTAAATTCGGTGGCGTTAAGAGAGCTAGAGATGGCGGAAAAGGACTTGAAGGTGTAGCTAAAAAAGATGAAGGATACTTTAACCCATTCATTGAATTAATGCTTGGAGGTGAAAGATAATGGCAACAATAGAAACTGAAAAAGTGGATTTAACAAAAGTAAAACCTTATGGGGATACAATGAACGATGGAATGATGCAACTTGGATTTACATTACCAGTACCAGATGGAGACGAAGCAGTTGAAGCAGCAAAACAATTATTAAAGAAAATGGGATTAAATGAACCAAGTGTGGTTTATCACCAAGATTTAGGCATAGGATACACTTACTTTGTTGCTTATGGAAAATGTCAACATACTGTTGATTATTCAAAGATAGAAGTACCAAAAGTTGAAGTAGATACTATGAGTAAAGAAGAAGTAGAAGAATATATAGCAGAAAATATAAAAAGAGAAGTAGTAGTAGTAGGAGCTTGTACAGGTACAGATGCTCATACAGTAGGTATAGATGCTATTATGAACATGAAAGGCTATGCAGGCCATTTTGGACTTGAAAGATATGAAGGAATAGAAGCAGTAAATATGGGAAGCCAAGTACCTAATGAAGAATTAGTAGCAAAAGCAATAGAATTAAATGCAGATGCAATATTAGTTTCCCAAGTAGTAACTCAAAAAGATGTTCATATACCAAACTTAACAGAATTAGTTGAACTATTAGAAGCAGAAGGTTTAAGAGATAAAGTAGTTCTTTGCTGTGGTGGACCAAGATTAAGCCATGAATTAGCAAAAGAACTTGGCTATGATGCAGGATTTGGAACAGGAAGCTTTGCAGAAGACGTAGCTAGCTTTATAGTTACAGAAATAGTTAACAGAGACCTTATATAAGACTATAACAATATAAAATATTATGAAAATGGATAGACGTCCGGAAGTCTATCCATTTTTTTAAAATCAGGGGAGGTTAGTACTAACCTCCCCTGATTTTATTTTATATAGTTGACTTTTTTAGTAGTAGATATATAATATTATTAACAATGAAAATCATTCTCAAATGGAAGGGGATAATTATGAATAATAACCTACTATTAAAAATAGATGAATTGAAAGTTTCAGCAGGAGATAGAAATATATTAAAGGGACTCAATTTAGAAATTAATGAAGGGGAAACCCATCTAATAATGGGGCCAAATGGAGCAGGGAAATCTACTCTTGGCAATGTATTGATGGGGCATCCAGAGTATAAGATAGATGATGGAAGTATTTACTTCAATGGTGAAGACATAAATGAGCTTTCAGTAGATGAAAGGGCTAAAAAAGGATTATTCCTTTCTTTTCAATATCCAGAAGAAATTTCAGGAGTAACTGTAGAAAATTTTTTAAGGACTTCAAAAATGGCTGTTACAGGAGAGAATATACCAATATTAAAATTTCAAAAACAGCTTAAAGAAAAAATGGACTTATTACAAATTCCAGAAGAATATAAAGAAAGATATTTAAACGTAGGGTTTTCAGGGGGAGAAAAGAAAAAGAATGAAATACTTCAGATGGCCATTCTAGATCCTAAATTAGCTATATTGGATGAAACTGATTCTGGACTAGATGTAGATGCTATAAAGGTCATATATGAAGGTATAAAGACTTTAAAAGATGGTAAAAAATCCTTCTTGGTTATAACCCATTATAATAAGATATTAGACTATTTAGATCCAGATTTTGTTCATATATTGGTAGATGGAAAGATAGTTGAAACAGGAAGTGCAGATCTTGCTAATAGGATAGAAGAATTAGGCTATGAACACTTCAAGAAGTAATTTGAATAAGGAGAGATAATAATGGAATCTAGGAAGAAGACTTATGTAGAGGATATTGATAGAACTATTTATGATATAGCTAATGAAGAGAGACATAGATTTGCAACTATAAAAGGTTTAAATGAAAACATAATAAAAGAAATATCTAAAGAGAAAGATGAACCTAAATGGATGTTAGACCTTAGGTTGAAGTCTTTAGAAATATATAATAGTAAGCCTGTACCTACTTGGGGACCAGATCTTTCTGAACTTGATTTGGACAATATAGTCCACTATATTAGACCAGATACAGATATGAGTCATAGTTGGGAAGAAGTACCAGAAGATATAAAGGATACCTTTGAAAGACTTGGAATACCTCAAGCAGAAAGAGAATCTTTAGCAGGTGTAGGTGCCCAATATGATTCAGAAGTTGTCTATCACAATACTAAAGAAGAACTAACTAGACAAGGCGTAGTATACCTTGATATGGAAACTGCTGTTAAAGAGTATGAAGATATAGTGAAGAAATATTTTATGACTCTAATACCCCCATCATACCATAAGTATGCTGCCTTGCACGGTGCAGTATGGTCTGGTGGTTCTTTTGTATATGTACCAAAAGATGTAAAAGTAGATATACCTATCCAATCTTATTTCAGGCTTAATGCAAAAGGGGCAGGCCAGTTTGAACATACATTGATTATAGTAGATGAAGGTGCAGAACTTCATTTTATAGAAGGCTGTTCAGCACCAGTGTACAATGTTCAAAATGTCCATGCTGGAGCAGTAGAGTTATTTGTAAAAAAGGGTGCCAAACTTAGATATTCTACAATAGAAAATTGGTCAAAAAACATGTACAATCTCAACACTAAGAGAGCATTAGTTGAAGAAGAAGGAACAATAGAATGGGTATCTGGTTCTTTTGGTTCCAGAATATCTATGCTATATCCTATGAGTATTCTGAAAGGAAGAAGAGCTAAATCAGAATTTACAGGAGTGACTTTTGCAGGTGAAGGTCAAATATTGGATACTGGAGCAAAAGTATTATTAGCTGCCCCGGAAACCTCTTGCATTATAAATTCAAAGTCCATATCAAAATCAGGAGGAGTTGCAATGTATAGAGGACTTCTTCAAGCAACTAAAGAAGCCAGTGGAGCTAAAGCTGCAGTGAACTGTGAGTCGTTGATGCTAGATAATGATTCAAAATCAGATACTCTCCCTATTATGGAATTTAAAAATGACAATATAGATATAGGGCATGAAGCAAAAATTGGAAGGATATCTGACGAAAGTATATTCTATCTTATGAGTAGAGGAATGAGTGAAGAAGAGGCTAAGGCCATGATAGTAAGAGGATTTGTAGAACCTATTACAAAAGAGTTGCCTCTAGAATATGCTGTAGAACTAAATAACCTTATAGATATTGAATTAGAAGGCACAATAGGTTAGGAGGATTAATATGTTGAAAAATTATAGGGCTCAGAATATAAAAGAATATGAAATGCTTCCTAATCCATATTGGAAGAGAATAAATGAAAAGATACTATTCCCAGAAAAGGTGTTGGATTACAACAAGGATATTATAGTTGAAAAGAATTTTAACAATGTAATGGATGTAGATGAAGAGCTATGCTTTAAATATATAAAGTATTTAGAACTAGATAAAAACTATGGATTAGGAGAGAAGTTTTTAAGATTTTCAGAAGGTTTTTCTAATACTGGTCTTTTTATAGATATTGAAGCTGGAGATAAAGGAAATAGGGCAAGAATAGATTTGAATATAGATTCAGAAAACCCTATTTTAGTAGATCATAACCTTATTATATGTAGAGAAAATAGTGAGTTAGATATATTTATAAATTATGAAGATGATAAAAAGACTAATGGTTTTCATAATGGATTCACAAAGATATATGTAGAAAAAGGGGCAAAATTAAATCTATATAGAATACAGAACTATTCTCAAAAAATTCAACATTTTGATTCTAGTGTAATATTTGTAAATGAAGATGCAGAAGTAAATATAATAGATATTCAACTAGGCTCGAAACTAAAAGGGGTTAATTATGATGTAGAGCTTAAAGGGGATAGGAGTTTTTGCGATATAAAGAACGTATATCTAGGAACAGATAAGGATAAAATGGATTTTAATTATGATATTAACTTTTTAGGTAGAAATGCTAAAGGTTATGTAGAATCGGTAGGGGCTCTAACAGATAAGGCTTGGAAAGTATTTAGGAGTACAGAAAACTTTAAAAAAGGTTGCAAAAAATCAGAAGGCAGTGCTAAGGAATATGTAACCTTATTGAATAAAGATGTAAAAAGCCATGCTATTCCAGCATTATTTTGCACAGAAGATGATGTAATAGGGGATCATGCAGCTAGTGCTGGTCAATTAGATGGGAACAAAATGTTTTATCTGATGAATAGGGGATTGGATAAAGAAGCAGCTAAAATCCTCGTAGTAGAATCATCCTTTGTCCCAATATTAGAAGGTTTACCTGAAGAGAATACGAAAAAAAACATAATAAATCTTGTAAAGGATAGGTTAGGAGGGGATTAGGTGAAAGATTATAAAGCAGATTTTAAAATTCTCAAACAAAAAATAAATGGCAGTACTATAGCTTATTTGGATAATGGGGCCACTACTCAAAAGCCTTTACAAGTAATAGAAGCCATAGAAGAATACAATAAACTTTATAATGGGAGTCCTCATAGAGGAGCCCATTATTTAAGTATCAATGCAACAAAACTATATGAAAATACAAGGAAAAAGGTAGCTAAGTTCATAGGAGCAAAGAATCCAAGAGAAATAGTATTTACCAAAAATGCTACAGAAGCTCTAAACCTTATAGCTTATTCTTATGGCGTGAATAATTTAAATGCTGGAGATGAGATTCTTTTAGCTATTACTAATCACCATAGCAATATAGTTCCATGGCAGATAGTAGCTAAAAAAACTGGTGCTAAAATTGTATATTTAGATTGTGATAAAAATGGACAGATGTATAAAGAAGATATAGATAAAAAGATAAATAAAAATACGAAGATCATAAGCTTGTCCCACCTAACCAATGTATTTGGAATGGTTCATCCTATAGAATATATAATAGAAAAGGGAAAAGAATATTCAGCAACTACTATAATAGACGGAGCTCAAAGTGTACCCCATATGAAAGTAGATATAGGAAATTTGAAACCAGACTTTTTAGTGTTTTCGGGACATAAGATGCTAGCTTCTATGGGGATCGGGGTGCTTTATGGAAAACTTGAAAAACTAGAAGAAATGGAACCTTTCCTATCAGGTGGAGATATGATTGAATATGTAGATCTTTATGAGACAAGCTTTGATGAAGTTCCATATAAATTTGAAGCAGGGACTCAAAATGTAGAAGGAGTAGTATCTTTATCAGCGGCTATAGACTATATTGAAAATATAGGAATTGAAAACATAGAGGCTATTGAGGAAGAACTATTAAAATATACATTGGAAAGATTAAAAAGGAATAAATATGTAAAAGTCTATGGAGGAGAAGATTTAAGAAATAGGAAGAGTATACTATCCTTCAATATTAAAGACGTTCATCCTCATGATGTAGCAACTATATTAGACAATAACAATGTAGCCATAAGGGCAGGTCACCACTGTGCTCAACCATTTATGAAATATATGGGACTTAATTCAACATGTAGAGCTAGTTTCTATTTCTACAATACTTTTGAAGATATAGATAGATTAGTAGATTCTCTTGGAGAAGTAAGGGGTGTTTTAGGATATGGATCTTAATCAAATATATACAGAGCTTATAAGGGAACATAATAAAAATCCTATAAATAAAGTAGAAATGCCAGATGCTACTATTTCAGAAAAAGGACATAATCCTAGCTGTGGAGATGAGATAATACTCCATTTAAAAGTAAAAGAAGATACAATAGTAGACGCCTCTTTTTCAGGAGTGGGATGTGCAATATCACAAGCCTCTACTTCTATGATGATAGACCTGATAAGAGGTAAAAAAATATATGAAGCTGAAAGAATTGTAGATATATTTTTGAAGATGATAAGGAAAGAAATAGATAATGAGGAAGAACTAGAGATATTAGGAGATGCTATATTTTTAAAGAACATTTCTAATATGCCAGCAAGGGTAAAATGCGGAGTCCTGTCTTGGCATACATTGAAAATAGCCTTAGAAAAAGTTAAATAAGATAATTAAAAAGAGCATATCCATTTTAAAAGTTGAAGCATACTTGCTTTTAAATTCTAGTATTATTTGATATTATAGTCTATATAGACATAAAACTAGAAGAAGGTGAAGATATGGACGATAATATGAGAATGGAAATATCTCAGCTTAGAAGGGATATTTTAGGATTAAGATCTGAAGTTTCTGGAATAAAAAACGATATTACATCTTTAAAAGGGTATGTTCTCAGATTGGATAGCAAAATAGATAAGGATTTAAAGACAATCTGTAGTGGGGATAGGGATGGCATAGAATCTATTGAGAGATTAACAAAAGAAGTAAAGGAATTAAATAGAAAAATGGAAAGAGAAATAAATAAACTGGAAAGGTTTGGAGGAATTAAATAGTAGATGTCAGGAGTTATAATTGAAGGAATATCTGCTTCAGGAAAATCCATTATATTTGAAAAGCTAACTAATAGGGACTGGTATAGAGAAAAGCAGAGTAAGATACAATTAAGTGAATATTTAACAGAAAGAATTGTGGAAAATATTGAGCCAACTGTGGATAAAAGGGTAGAGCTTTTAGAAGGATATGTGGATATCTTAGAAAAAGTTTATTTCAATTTCTATAATTCCCGATTTAAAAATACTAGTTTGGAAAGGGTGAAACCTTTTTTTATACTAGAGAGGTTCCATATGACCCATAGTGTAGAAGGTAGTTCTTTCAATGCCTTTAAAGATATAGACAATAGACTAAACAATATGAACTTTAAACTTATACTCCTTATGATGGATGAAAATGTAGTGAAAGAAAGGCTTATAGATACTTTTCCTAGAAGACCTGCAACTTGGAAAAACTATTGTTTATCCTTTGGAGGAATAGATGGAGCAGTAGAAAAATATGTGAATATGCAGAGAACACTTTTAAATTTTTCAAAAGAAACATCCCTTTCAAAGTTAATTATAGATACAACTAAAATGGAATGGGATAGATATATTGAAGAAATAGAAAGTTTTATACTATAAATCCAACTATATAGTACTATATAGTTGGATTTATTTATTCTAAAATAAAAACCAGTGAGAAAAGTCTCACTGGCCCAGGATGCTCCTATTTTTATTAGAATAAAAATTAACTAAAATCGGGATAAGTAAAATTTGAATTATAATCCCTGGTATTGCAGTAATAGTTGATCCTTTAAGAAAAAGCATAGGAGAAGGCAATTTTAGCCCAAAAACTAAAGTAAAAAGTATTATTGAAAGGGCTCCTCCTATTCGTCCTATAATCATAGAGAATATTAAAGATGGCATAAGTTTCATTCCTATTTTTTTATATAATAATCCAGATATAAGTCCATAAAACCCTAGTTCTACAACCATTATCCAAAGAAATGGTATTTGAGGCATACCAGTTATTAAAGAGTTAAGTATTGGTGCAAGTATCCCTACAACTAATCCTAAAGATGGGCCTAGTATAAGTCCTGCAAGTAATACTGGTAGATGCATAGGTGAAAAAATAGATCCTTTAATTCCAGACATATGAAAAGCCATTGGTAGTACAATACCTATTGCAAGTAATACAGCAGCCATAACTAAGTCCTTTGTTTTATACTTCATATAAATTCTCCTTCCTATATTGTTTAGTGTCCCATCTTAATTATACTACTTTACTTTAAATTCTTCTAATTCTTTTTTCAAGTTCCTGGATAGGGAGAATAAATCTTTAGAATAATCTTTTATTTTCCATGTATTTTCTAATTGTCTATTAGAGATGGAGGAAACATTCTCTACCTTCTCAGTTATACAAATATTTGCATTAGCAATATTTTCTCTAAAAGCAAATATTTCTTCCTTGCTATCTACAATGTCCCTTAATACTTCCAAGTTTTTATCTATATTGTATTGGCTATATTTTAAAAACTCATCAATTGCATAACTATATTTATTAATACTATTAAATCTTTTATTTTGACTATGAAGAGTATCCTTAGTCCCCTTTACATCATGATGCAAATTTCTTAGATCCTTATCTATATCTTCAAAAGTAGTAGAAATAGATTTTATAGATTCTTCAATTTCATCACTTAAGGCTTTAATTTCTTTATTAGCTTCAGGTTGTTTATCGTTATCATCTTCTACATTTGCAATTAAAGTTAAGATACCAACTTTTTCATTTGCATTTTCAACATTTTCTACAAACTCTTTTAAATTGTGAATATGAAGTTTTAAACTATCTGCTCTACTTATATTTTCTTCTAATAGATTAACTAAACTGTTGATTTCACGGTTTAAATAGTTAAAAGAATCCTTTCCTGCTGAAGCTATTTTGATCTTTTTTTCTACATCATCTCTCATAACCAAAAGAGATTCATCTACTACATCAACCTTTTCATATACCCCACAAAGTCCATTAAAGGCATCATCTAAATACTCACCTTGAGCTTCTAAGCTAAGTTTGATATCTTCAGTCATATAGTTTAATTTTCCACCATTTATTTCTTCTTCTTTTGATATCAACTCTAAGGTCTTAGAATGATGTTTTACACTATTGGTCATATTCACAACATCTTTAATAGTATTGTTTAACTTATTGCTCATAACATTGAATTCTCTGGCAGTATTATATAATTTGCTGTTTTTATGAATTCTATCTACATCAATTTGTTCTGTAAAATCTCCTCTTCTCACTTTTCTAATATGGGAGGAAATGTGACTAAAGTCCTTATGAAAAGAGAATAAAAATATGACCAAAACAATTGCAACGGATAGACTAATTGTGAAACTATTTATGTATTTGCTTAAACCTGTAAGTTGAAGGTTATTGTTTTTAAGTAAATTTGATATTTCGTAGTATGAGGTATAGAATAGCCCAGCTGTTAAAATCCCTACCAATATAAGTAGAATAGTAAACTTCCAACGCCTTACTTTAACTGTTTTTAAGGTTTTTTCCTTCATTAAATATCCCCCTCAATCTTTTCTAAAAATTGCTATTTTTTTCTTACTATTGTTATCTTATTTGACATATAGACAAAAAACAAGGAGACAAAGGACTCATTTTTACTAGTCTTCATGAGACTTTTGTCTCTTTTTAAGATAAAAATCTGATATTTTCAAAATAGGTTAAAAAACTATCCTAAAATGTCAGAAAATTTAGAACGGTTTTCATTGTAGATAAAAAAGGCAAGTGTTATAATCTCATATAAGGAAAACCCTGGAAATCAGATAAGAAGTTTACAAATAAAAAAGATATACAAATATATTTATAAGGTGGTGAGATAAGGATCAATCATAGGTATATCTTTTATATTTAATATAAAACAGGGGGTAAAGGGATATATGAAAGGGAAAAGAGATATTAGAAAGGTACTTTCAACTTTGCTTGTATTTATACTTTTATTTAGCTCTTTTACAGCATTTACCGAAAAGAATTTAAATGAAGGTGTAAATAGTTTAAAAGAAGAGCTAGAAGAACAAGCAAAGAAAAAGATCCATCCAGATGTACAGAAGGTCACTGACAAAAATGAAGATGTAGAGGTTTTGGTTTATTTAAAAGATAGAGTAGATCCAGATAAGGTAGCAAAGGCAAATTTAGAGGGGAAAACTCCTTATGAAAGGAAACTATCAGGTAGAAAAGCTCTACTAAATACTTTAAAGGACAAAGCAGAAACTAGCCAGTTAGATTTAATAAAGTATTTAGAACAGGAAAAGGAAAAAAACAGGGTATCAAATTTTGAGTCCTACTATATAGTAAATATGGTATATGTAAAAGGGAATAGGGATGTTGTGAAAAATATATCTTATATGGACGAAGTAGAAAAAATATATCTAAATAGAAAAATTGATAATAATAGACCTAATCCTAAGAATATGAAAGGTATATTAGAAAGTGATGATGAAATAGAATGGAATATAGAAAAAGTAGGAGCACCACTAGCTTGGGATCTAGGTATAGATGGTTCAGGAGCAGTAATAGGATTGATTGACACAGGAGCAGATTGGACCCATGAAGCTTTAAGAAAGGGTTGGAGAGGCTACGATCCAAACAATCCAGAAAAACCAAATTCAGAAGGCAACTGGTTCGATGCTGTAAACAATAGGGATATGCCTTATGATGAAGCTGGTTCACCTCATGGTAGCCATGTTTTAGGAACTATACTTGGGCAGGGACCAGAAGGAAAAAATAAAATAGGTGTAGCTCCAGGAGCTAAATGGATTGCAGCAAAAGCCTTTAGTGAAGAAGGTGGATATGATAACTGGCTTTTAGCAGCAGGAGAATGGATGCTGGCACCAGGTGGAGATCCATCCTTGGCACCAGATGTAATAAATAACTCTTGGAGTAGTGGTGGTGGAAATACCCTTGATGAATGGTATAGGGATATGGTTAAAGCTTGGAGAGCGGCAGGTATACTTCCAGTATTTGCAGCAGGAAATGAAAGACTTGGTCCATCACAACCTGGTTCAATCCCTAACCCGGCTAACTATCCAGAAAGTTTTGCAGTAGCAGCTACAGATAAATCGAATAAAAGAGCAAGTTTCTCTAAACAAGGTCCAGGACCTTATGGTGAGGATATAAAACCAGAGATATCAGCACCGGGAGTAGGTATACGATCTTCAGTACCAGGAGGATATGAAGGTGGATGGAATGGTACAAGTATGGCAACTCCACATGTAGTAGGAGCTACAGCCTTGTTATTATCAGCAAATAACTCTCTTTCACCAGATGAGATAGAAAATATTATTCAAGAGACAGCTACTCCACTTACAGATACTCAATATGAAGAGTCACCAAACTTTGGATATGGTTATGGGCTTTTAAATGTATTTGATGCAGTTTCAAAGGTTTCAACAGGCAGTGGAACTATTAAAGGAAGGGTTTCAATAGATGGAGAAGATTTAGATGATCCAGAAATAGAACATAAACCTATAAAGGAAACCTTTATAGGCTCAGATATATCTATAGAAGCTAAGATAAAAGATGATGTGTCTATAGTAGAATCTCAACTATATGTAAAACAGGATTCAAGTAAATATTGGATAGTACTACCTTTAAAATTAGAATCGGGAAATGAAAAAGAAGGTATATATAAAGGAACAATACCTGCAGATTTAGTTAAGGAACCAGGTATTTCATATAAAATTAAGGCAAGAGACTTTGGGGGAAATATAGTAGAGACAGAAGAGTATAAAATAGGGGTGAAGTTTGGTATACTTCCAGATGAATATGAAACCAATTTTGATGATTATCCATTAGGTTGGAAAATAGCGGGAGAATGGGAGTGGGGAACCCCTTCAGATAGTGGAGGACCAAAGCCATATGCTGGAGAAAATCTAATAGGCACAAAATTAGATGGAAAATATTCTAACAAGCAAGACAGCTTGCTCATTACTCCACCTATAGATTTAAGGAATGAAAATTTAGAATCGGTTGCCTTTAATTTTTTCCATTGGTATGAGACTGAGGCCAGATATGATAAAGGACAGGTTCTTATAACCAATGATTATGGGGAAAATTGGACAAAAATAGGTCCTGAATATTCAGGAGATGGGAAGAGTTGGGAAGAAGTATCTATTGATTTAAATGATTATATAGGCTCAAAAGATCCAGTGTTTATAGGATTTAGATTTACATCAGATATATCTGTAAATAAACTTGGATGGTATATAGATAGTGTATCTTTAAAATCAGTAGAAGCCAATGAAAATATTGAAATTGAGAAAGAAGAAATGGAAAATAATGAAGAATTGGAAGACGGAGAAGAAATAAAAGAAGGTTATGTAGAACCTGGAGATTTAGAATATAAGATTGAAAAAAGCAACAAAAGAACTATAGATAAATATGAAAAGATTTTAGACCAAGCTAAAGATAGAGAAATAAAAACATCAAGCCTTCCAATAGATGCTGTAATAACAGTTTTAGAAACAGGTAAAAGTATAAGGACCAATCCGGCAGATGGAAGCTATATGTTGAAACATGCTGCCAATAAAACTGGAGAAAATTGGACCCTTAGAGCAGAAGCCTATGGATATTATCCAAAAGAAGCAAAAGTAGAACTAAAAGATGGGGAAACTATAAAGCAGAACTTCAAGCTAGATCCAATACCTACAGGAAGAATAGTAGGAAAAGTATTTGATAGACATTCAAAAGAACCAGCTAAAAATGCAAAGATTAGGATTAAAGAAGACTCAAGAATTGAAGAAGTAGTAACAGATGAAAATGGAAGATTTATAATGCCAGATATATTTGAAGGAAGCTACACATTAAAAGTCATTGCTGATGGATTTGAACCTGGAGAGATATCTATAAAGGTAGAGCCAAATAAAGACAATGAAGTAGAGATACCCCTTAAAAGGTTTGTAGGCTATGAAGAAGATCTAGTCTATGATGATGGGACTGCTGAAAATGCATTGGTATTGAGAGCTGCTGGTGATGGACTAGCAACTAGGATGACCCCTTCAGAATATGGAAAGGTAAAAGGAGCAAATATATATTTCTGGGACAACTCTTGGCCAAGCCCTGGTGGTAATGAAATAGGTGTAGTACTATTTGATAGCAAACCAGATGGAGAACCAGGAGAAATGATAGGAAAACCTAAATATGTAACTATTGAAAGGGGTAAATGGAACTATATAGAACTATCAGATTTTGGATTTGCTACAGATAGGGATTTCTATATAGCTACATTCCAAAATAAAATTGGAGATGAATCGCCAGGTACTGGAATAGATGAAAATGGTAAATTTGAAGGCAGATCCTATCTACATTCAGATGGCAGTTTCCAAAAGCTAACACAAGACTATGGAAATGTAATGATTAGAGGAATAATGGAGTACTCTCTAGAAGCACCAGATATAACCAACCTTAAAGAAGTGAACTATGTAAATAAGGACAGTATAAAAGTTGAAGGTTCAGTAATAAAAGATGCCCAGGTGAATATATATATTAATGGGGAGAAAGCACTGGAAGTGCAATCAAAGAACAGGAAGTTCTCAGGAGAGGTAGAGCTACCAAAAGATGAAAACAATATTACTGTAACGGCGGCAGCAAACGGGAAAGAAACAGAACCGTCAACCCCAGTAAAAGTTATTAAAGATAAAACTCCTCCAGAATTAAATATACTATCACCAGAAGAAGGCATGAAGACAAATAAAGAGGTAGTTCATATAGTAGGATCGGCAGAAGATGAACACTTCAGTAAATTGTTTGTCAATGAAAAAGAAATAAAAGTAAATGAAGATGGAACATTTGAAGAAAGGGTACTAATAAATTCAGGTGAAAACAATATAGTTGTTAAAGCTACAGATTTGGCAGGAAATGAAACTGTAGTGGAAAGAAAGGTATATCTAAGTAATGATGTACCAACTATAACAGATATTAAACCAGATAAAAATATAAAAGTTAGACCAGGGGGTAAAGTAGAGGTTAGTTTCAGGAGTGAAACAACAGGAGGAAAAGGTGAATTTAGAATACTACTTCCAGCTACATTACAAAGTAGTAATGGTTCGGGAATAGAAATGATAGAAGAAGAGCCGGGATTCTACAAGGGAACCTGGACTGTACCAAAGGGAGTATCTATAAAAGAAGCCATAGTAGAAATTCAATTTACAGATACCTATGGAAATACTGTAGTAGAAGTAGCTGAAGGAAGGATAAGTACAAGAGGAGGAATGTTTTGGTTTATTAAGAAACTTTTCTAAAACTGAGGAGGATTAAGTATTATAAATAAGCGGAGGATTTCTCCGCTTGTTTCTTCTTTACATTACCATGATAAAGTGTTATAATTTTTTATTATATATTAAATATCCTCCTAAAACATTTTCCTAGTTAAAGTCATTAAAGTAAAACTATAGATTTATTTCAAATTAAAGTTGACTAGGAAAATGAATTGTCATATAATAAAGTTACATCTAAATATTCTGATAAGTTTTATAAGCTTGTAAAACACAAGCTTATACTTATTAACAAAGTATTAAAAATATTAAAATTATTTAATAAGGAGGGGAAATTTTGAGTGATAATGTGAAAGATCCAAAAGGGTTTAAACCTTATGTACCAGCAGATAAGGTAATGCCAGAAATGACTGCAACATCTATTATTATTGGAATATTAATGTCTGTAATATTTGGAGCAGCAAATGCTTATATAGGGCTCAGAGTTGGTATGACTATAAGTGCTTCTATACCAGCAGCTGTAATATCTATGGGAATTATACGTGGTATTTTAAAAAGAGACTCTATACTAGAAAATAATATGGTTCAAACAATAGGTTCTGCTGGAGAATCATTGGCAGCAGGTGCTATATTTACATTACCTGCACTATTTATTTGGTCACAAGAATTAGGCATGGCCCCACCTAGTATGATAAATATAATAGTTATAGCATTAGTAGGTGGAGCATTGGGAGTATTTTTAATGCTTCCTCTCAGAAAAGCATTGATAGTAAACGAACATGGAGTACTACCTTATCCTGAAGGTACAGCTTGTGCTGAAGTACTTATGGCAGGTGAAAAAGGTGGTAATCAAGCAAAGACTGTATTTCAAGGATTGGGAATTGGTTCATTGTTTAAATTTATAACTGATGGAATCAAGCTTTTCCCAAGTGAAATAGAATATGGATTAAAAGGCTATAAAGGCGCTGCTATAGGTATGGATACTCTTCCAGCACTATTGGGAGTTGGTTTCATAGTAGGTCCACAGATTTCAGCTTATATGTTATCTGGTGCCGTACTTGGATGGTTAGTTATTATTCCACTAATGACCCACTTAGGACAGTTTATACCAGATATAATCTATCCAGCAACTGACCCACTAAGCCAATTAGGTTATTGGGATATATGGTCTAATTATTTAAGATATGTAGGAGCAGGAGCAGTTGCATTTGGAGGAATATTTAGTTTGATCAAATCATTACCTTTAATATTTAGAACATTTAAAGAAGCAATGGGAGGATTTAAAGAATCTAGAGGTACTAGTGGAAGTATTAGAACAGATGAAGATATGTCAGGAAAAGTTGCACTTATAGGAATTATAATTTTAGTTGTATTCATAGCAAGTACATCTATTATACCAGTAGGTATAGCAGGTGCTATAATAATTGCAATATTTGGATTCTTCTTTGCTACAGTATCAGCTAGACTAGTAGGACTTGTAGGAAGTAGTAACAACCCAGTTTCAGGAATGACTATAGCTACACTTCTTATTACAAGTGCTATATTTAAAGCAATAGGTTTTGATGGAGAGGCAGGAATGATTGGAGCTCTATCTGTAGGTACTGTAATATGTATTATATCAGCAATGGCAGGAGATATGTCTCAAGACTTAAAGACTGGATTCTTAGTAGGAGCTACACCTAAAAAACAACAATATGGAGAACTTATAGGAGTGTTAGCTTCTGGTCTTGCTATAGGTTTTGTATTATCATTACTAAACAAGGCTTGGGGCTTTGGTTCAGCAGAACTTCCAGCACCACAAGCTACCCTTATGAAATTGGTTATAGAAGGAGTTATGAGTGGAAACCTTCCTTGGGTACTAGTATTTGCTGGTATAGGAATAGGTATTGTAGTTGAACTTCTAGGTATTCAAGTTCTTCCATTTGCAGTAGGACTTTATCTACCCATCCACTTAAGTACACCTATAATGGTAGGTGGAGTTTTGAGAGGTCTTTTAGAAAGAAGAAAAGAAGATGAAATAACTATTAGAAAGAAAGTTGATAGTGGAGTACTATACTCTTCTGGATTAATAGCTGGTGAAGGTTTAATAGGTATATTACTTGCAATATTTGCAATAATACCTGCAGGAGTAACTGCAGCTGGAGATCCTAGAAGTTTAGGAGATGCAATTGCCTTTGGTAATAATGCATTGGGCCAATGGGGTTCACTTATATTCTTTGCATTACTATGCATAACCCTTATAAGACGTTCTTTCTGGTTAAAGACAGACAAAGAATAAAACTAGCTTAGGAGGGGAAAACTTGGCTAAAAAGAAAGAAAACTATTTAGACTATATTCCTTTAAAATCTGAAAAAATAGATTGGAGAAAAAGAGATGATGGTCTTACTCAGCTTATTATATATAGGGATTCCCTTCTAGATAAAATTATGAGAAAGTTATTCTTTACTCCAGATAAATATGTAGTCGATCTAGATAATCTAGGGAGTTTCGTTTGGCACTCCATAGATGGGAAAAAATCTGTATATGAAATATCAAAACTTGTAAAGGCTGAATTTGGAGAAGATGCAGAGCCATTATATGATCGGCTTATAGAATATATGATTATACTGAAAAATAACAAGTTTATAAAATTAACATAAAAAAGCATACGCCGAATACTGCAAAATCTGTGGCTTTAGGTTCTATAATTACTGCCTTGGTGAAACTATAGTTGATCCAAATGGAAACAACCTAGATTATGTGGAATGCCAACTACCTTCTTTGAAGAGGGCTTATTAAAAAAGATTGGCAAAAGGCTAAAAATATAATTGAATTAAATAAAGCAGAAGATGAAGATGCAGTAGCTAAGGACAATGCTTATGATGACATTCTATTTTAAGGGATTATGCTAAATAAGGCATAGTCCTTTTTTCTTTGCATAAAAAAAAGAGAACCAACCTTGAAAGGTCAGTTCCCCTTATTTATCTCGTCAGTAAGTTTCGACAAAAGTCGGGTGATATTCGGTACTTTTGTGAGATATTTTTGTTTAAATAATATATTATACAACAAAGAATATAGTTGTGTCAATAGAAATTTGAATTATTTTATTTTTAATGTTATAATATTGGTAAGAACAGGTTTAAATTAAATATAAATGAAAATAAGGTGGTTTTTATAAAAGGTTGCATATATAAAATGGAGGGGTATAAGTTAATGTATTTAGTTGATAAGGAAGTAATACATGAGATTTTTGGTAAAGGAAGTGTGGTTGACTACAATGATAATTATATAAAAATAGATTTTGAATCAGGTGTTAAAAAGTTCATTTTTCCTGATGTATTTGGAGAATATATGACTCTTGTTGATCAAGAAGCGGTTAATTTAGTAAAGATGGAAATACAAAAAAGAGAAGAAGAAAAAAAGAAAGAAGAATTAAGGCTAAGAAAGGATAAAGCTTTAGAACGGGAACGTCAACATATTTTAGAACAGAAAAAAACTATGCAAAGTCGTAAAGTTCATCCCAAACAACAAGCCGTCTTCTGGTGTGAAACAGGAGAAGAGGATAAGATTTTCACAGAGGGTAGGGTTTTTATAGGGAAAGTTAAAAGTGGGAAAAACAAAGGACAGCCAAGGCGACTGGCTCGAATAAATTGGAAAAGCGGATGTCTTTTAACTAGAAGAGAACCTGGTATGCCAGAAAAGTATAGGCACATCTTAGGTGTATTTATGGCAGAGGAAGGTTTTAATGGACAGACATGTAAGGATGGATATATTCCAGCTCATCCAGAGTATAGACTTCGTCTTTCAGAACAAGAATCGCATAAGATGCTTTTTTGGAAATACTATATGAATAAAAATTTTCCTACTAAGATAACATGGAATTCAGGAAGACAACGTTATTTTGATAATATATGGATGGCTCAAATTTTACAGGATATTGTTTCTTTGAAAAAGAAACCTGAAGAACGTGAGGTTGCACAGAGATTTTTTGAATATTTTTGTAAAGTTAACCATATAAATGGAAATAAATTACCAAAAGCTAATGGTGCACTGGTGCAGATACAATAAATATACCTGGTTCCACCCAAGTTTTGTCGATATTTGTTAATGAGGTAAAGAAGGCCCCCAATGGAGAATCATATGATACTTCCAAAGTAAACAGTCTAATTAATTAAAATTAGATTATCTACTTGGAGGTATTTTTTATGGGAAGAAAGCCAAAGTATAGTAAAGAAGTAAAAATTAAAGTTTGTGAAGATTATGAGAAAGATTATGGTAGTTTTTATGATATTGCTAAAATGATTGGAACTGAAAAGTCAGTAGTACGTAAATAGTATCTAACATATTAGAAAGGTTACAAAGACTAAATCAGTCTTTCTTTCGGATCAATCTTTAGAAAAAGTAGAGTAGGCGCTATAAAAATTGGGATTATATTCTCAATCAGCTAATTGTATATTTTGAGGGAAGGATAGAACCTTACCTATAAAATAAGACTATAATTTTATTGAAAATTAGCAATTTAATAAGTAAAAAAGTAGCATTACCTCTTACTTATTAAGCCCACTTATCCATTATAAGAATTATTGCCAAAGTTATAAGATTTTATGTATATTATCCTAAAACTTTGGCAAGCTAAAATAAAGATACAAGTTTAACATTTATGTCCAATTAAATATTTCCTGTAAGAATAGAGATATTGCTTTTCCACTAAAAGCACAAACTATTTTACAGACTTGATAATGCTTTAATACATGTAAATGATCTAATAAATGCTGGATTTAATGATGCATTCATTTTGCAAAACCTAGATAATAATAGTTATCTTGTTATTGTTGACAAATTTCCTACAAAGGACAAGGCAGAAGTTTTTTTAAATGATGTTAAAAGTAAAGGATTTGATGCTTTTATAAAGGAAATAGAAGTTAAAGAAGAAGAGGTTAAACCAAAAGTAAAAACCTCTATAATATCTAAAACAAGAACAACAGTTGGACAAGCCCAGGCTTGGGCTAGGAATAATTAGGTGTATGAAAGATTTATAAATATAGCTCCTATATATTGGGAATATATTGTGGAGTAGATCCAGTAGGAGAGCCGCATCCTAGATGGTATATTACAAGTACTGTTGGATGGAAAGGCCAAGTACAGTTAGTAGAAGATTTAGGAGGAAAATGGGCTCCAAATCCTGACTATGGTGCATCTATAATGAGGGACTATGTAACTAAGCTTTATAATACAGAGGTAAAATAATAAATATATATACAGGAATTTATTTTTAAATAGGTTGCTTTTATATTGTAGAAATAGATAAAAATAAGTTGAAAGTTTAATAAAATAGTTAAAGGGTAAAGGATATTAATGTGATTTAATTTTAATTTGAAAATAATTGAACAAAGGAGGAAGTGATTTGTTTAAATTAGTAGCTATAGATATAGACGGTACTCTTATAGATGATGACTTTAAAGTTTCAAAACGAACTGTAGATAAAATAAGGGCTTTAAGGGATAGAGGGGTAAATGTAACCCTTGCTACTGGAAGAACCTATAGATCGGCAAAACAATATGCAGATATATTAAATATAGATGATCCCATTATTTGTTATAATGGAGCACTAGTTAAGGACAATTCCAATGGCAATATTATATATGATGCTAGACTACCATTAGATATATCGAAGAAAATAATAGGATTTGGAGAAAAAGAAAAACTGGATATAAAGGTTTATACAGATGATACCCTTTATGTAGAAGAAGATGATGAAAGAACAAGGGAAATATGTAAAAACCATAAGATTGACTATAAAGTTATTGGAAAGTTAAGTGAAAATATAGAAAAAGGTGCTCAAATGATTATTCTCATAGAAGATGAAGAAAGGATAAGGGAAATACGTAAAAAGATTGATAGTATGGATATAAAAAATGTTTCATATACAATGTCTACTCCTAGATCCTTAGAATTTGGTGCTCCGGGAGTCAATAAAGGGAATGCTTTGAAGGTATTGGCTGATAAATATGGTATTGAAAGCAAAGAAATATTGGCAATAGGTAATAGCTTAAATGATTTAGGGATGTTCAAATATGCTGGTACTGGTATAGCAATGAAAAATTCAGATAGAATTCTTTTGGAAGAATGGGACAAAGTATCTAAGTATGACAACAATGAAGAAGGAGTATTCCATATATTAGACAAATATTTTGACTAATATATCTATATTTTCCTATTAGATGACAAGAAATATTTCTCGGGAAATAATAAGATTGTTTTATTTCCTATTTTGTTGAAAGATGATATAAAAATAAGAAAGCTACTCAATTGTTGAGTAGCTTTCTTATTGGGCATAAATAAAGTTTATAATTAAATATTTTCAAGTATTATATTAAGTTGTTCAATATCTTCATTTACAGTTTTTAATAAATTTATTTGTTCATTTTGGAGTGACAATATTCTCTGGAAACTTTTTGATGCTTCTTTAAACTGTCTGTTTTTTAGATATCCTGCATAATTTTTGGTTTCACGTAGTATGCTTCCAGCGATATACTCACTTTCTTTTATAGCAGAGCTAATATGGCTAGTTATTTCTCTAATTTCTTCGTAGGTTTCTTTATCTATAGTTTTATCCTTATCTTTTATTATATTTTTTATCTCTCCATTTACTTCATTTAAATTGTTTTTTAATTGAATAGTTAGATTATAGGCATCTTTAGAATTATGAACAAATTGTCTTTTCATATTATACTGATTTTCAATGGCATCTAGAATAAATCTGCTTTTTTTTATGCTATCTTCAATTTTATCTCCAAGTTCAGTTAGATTTTCGATTTCTTCCAATTCTTCTTCAATCTCTTCTTCTTCGTTTATAATTTCTTGATTTTCTTCAATGATTTCATCCACTTCTTCAATGAGACCTTCAATTTCCTCCTCTAACTCCAGTACTTCCACTTCATCTGTTGGGATGACGTCATCACTACTAGCTAGAACATGGCTTGTACTAAATGTTATAAGTAACAAGGAAAGCAAAAATAAACTTTTCTTTTTCATTAAATACTCCCCCTTTAAATTTTTTGGTACTTATTACATATACTTTAACATAAAATCCATAAAAGTCAATAAAAGTAAAGAGGTATATTAAATCTCAAAAAAATAATTATCTCTAGTGTGTTGTACACTAGAGATAATTTTAGGCTTTTTAGTTTTATAATCTATATTATTTTAACTAATAATATGTAGAAAGTTATTATCTACAGTTGTCGGATTACTTTCTATATTTACATAGCTAAAGTAAGTTGGGGTATTTTTTCTATACTTAAAGTTTTCAGATTTAGTGAAATCGTTTTCTATTAGGCAAAAACTTATTATTAAAGCTATCATTACAAAAGCTATGATCAAACTGGTTACTCTAAATTTTTTGTATTGTGGTTTCTCTTTATACATTATAAATACCTCCTCCACATCCAAATAGTTAAAAATATAACGTTATATGTTAATATTATATCATAGTACTTTATAAAATGATAGAGTGAAATTTAAAAAACTGAAAAAATTTACAAAAAATAATATTTTTAAATTCTATAAAATCATTTAATATAGCTATACTACAATAATAAGAAGTTTACAAGGAATAAGTTATTTTAAAGTAGTATTTTAATTTATCCAATACTTGTATGTATATATATTAACAAATAAAACTATAGGGTTTTCTTCATTGGCATGTGGGGTGCTGATGATGTTGTCAGGATAAATAGTTGAGGCATTTATATTTCAAACTATAAGGTTCTTATAGTAACATAGTAGGACAAAAATGGTAAATACATCCTATTCCATTTTTATAGTATTCATGATACATTGTTGTAGTATAATGAAGTTTAATCAGGGTTTGTGAATGTATTCAATACAGATTTAATAATGTATAAATAGTTCAAAAGGGGTAGAGTTAGCTATTTATAAATGATTATTATTTTAAATAAGACAATTAAGTTAATAAAAAGGCTGCAACTTTTAAGGACAACCTCTTTAAGATAGTTGCGGCCTTTTTATATTTAAAATGACAGGAAAGGGGGATAGTTTGTATTTTTTTAAAAAATAAGGGGGAGATCTTTTGAAAAATGTCAGAAAATTCTTATCTATTCTTATTATCTTAACATTGCTTTTACCTAGTTTAGTATTTGCCGAAGGAGATGGAAAGCTTGTAGATGAGTTTCCAGATAGGAATAAGTTTGGAGGTAATACTACAGAAGAATTTAAAGATGAAGATGAGGTAAGGGTTATTGTAGAATTAAAGGAAGATCCAATAGTTGTCAAGGCCACAAAATCTAATAAAAGATACTCTAAAATGACTGTGAAAGAAAGAAGAAATGAAGAAAAGAAACTGCTAAATAATCAGGAGAAAATTAAAAATGATATTCAATCTAAAAGGATAGGTTTCAAAAAAATGACTAATTATACTACAGCATTTAATGGATTTAGTGGGAAGACTAAATTTAAAGATATAAAAGCTATAGAAAAATTGCCAGGGGTTAAAAAGGTTTATATATCTAAAGAGTATAAACGTCCTATAGCTAAACCAGATATGAGTTCTAGCAATAGTATGGTAGGTTCTGAACTTCTCTGGGATATTGGCTACGAAGGTGAAGGTATGGTTGTATCTATTATAGATTCTGGTATAGATCCTAACCATAAAGATTTTGTAATAAGTGAAGGAATGGAGACTAAATTAGACGAAGATAATATAAATAAACTTATAGGAGAAAAGAATTTAAAAGGCAAATACTATACAGAAAAAGTACCATATGGATACAATTATTTTGATAGGAATAATGAAATAGTAGACAAGAGCAAAACTGGTGGTGCCCATGGTATGCATGTGGCAGGAACTGTTGCAGCCAATGGAAATATAGAGGACAATGGTATAAAGGGAGTTGCTCCAGAAGCGCAGGTTTTGGCTATGAAAGTTTTTAGCAATAAAATCGATATAGGCACTTTTGATGATATATATTTAGATGCTATAGAGGAGTCAATAGTACTTGAATCTGATATTATAAATATGAGCTTAGGTAGTCCAGCTGGATTTTACCAAGAGGATAGTGCTGTAAATGTAGGTATCACAAATGCTGTAAATAATGGTATAGTATGTTCTATTTCTGCAGGAAATGAAGGATATTCTACCTGGGGATGGGAAGGGTATGACGGTCTTCCTTTTAAAGAAAATCCAGATATAGGCCTTGTAGGGACACCAGGACTAGCTTATGAGTCTATTCAAGTAGCATCTGTTGAAAATACTGAGATAACTACTCCTTATTTAACCTATGAGATTGAGGGAAAGAAAGAAAAGGAAAGAGGCTTTATTAGAAATAGAATAAGGGAAAGAAAAAATAATGGCAAGAAAGTGGAGGAAGCTATAGTTCCAATGGCATTGGCTAGTACTATAGAGCCATCAGATGTATTTAATGGACCAGTAGAATATATAGACTGTGGTCTTGGTAATAAAGATGAAATAAATAGAAAGAAAGTCAAAGGAAAAGTTGCTCTCATTGAGAGGGGAGAACTAGCCTTTACAGACAAAATAATGAATGCTCAAAAGGCAGGAGCTGCGGCAGTTATTATATATAACAATGAAGCAGGTGGAGAAGAGTTAATCAATATGATGTATCCTAATAAAGGGAAAATTCCAGCTGTATTTATAGGACATGGCTCTGGTTCTGAAATGGTTAAAAAAGAGAAAAAATTTGTTACCTTTAATAAAGATACTATAGATATTCCTAATCCTGAAGAGTGGCAAATGTCTGATTTCACATCTTGGGGTACTACACCAAGTCTAGAGTTAAAACCTGAAATTACGGCACCAGGAGGAAAGATATATTCTACATTGAACAATAATAAATATGGAAGTATGAACGGTACTAGTATGTCAGCACCTCATGTAGCAGGTGGATCTGCGTTAGTAATGGAGTATATAAAAGAAAGTTCACAATATGGAAGACTAAATCCAAAGCTACAGTCTAGAATTGCAAAACAACTTATGATGAATACAGCTAAAATATTGGAAGATGAAAATGGAATACCTTATTCACCAAGAAGACAAGGTGCAGGTATTATGAATCTAAATGGAGCAGTAAATACCCCTGTAAGGGTAGTTAATAGGGCTGATAATGAAGCAAAACTAGAATTAAAAGACTTTAGTAGCAAAGAAATTAGTGTAGAGCTTAGTCTTTTCAATGATTCTGAAGAAGATATAAGCTATAAAATAGATGGGGTTGTACTTGCAGATGATATTCAAGAGGTAGAAGGTAAAGAGGTAAATACTTTAAAATCTAGGGTTGTAGATTCCAATATTTCATCAGAAGAAACTATTACTGTTCCAGCAAATGGATCTAAAAACTTGAAAATTAATATAGATTTTTCAAAGGATTCAAATATATATGAAAATATGTTTATAGAAGGGTTTGTTAAATTAGAAGAAATAACAGATACTTACCCAGAGCTAAGTATCCCATTTGTAGGGTTCTATGGTGATTGGAATGGACCAGAAATATTAGATGGCATGAAGGATTTAAATGAAGAGTCTTATTATAATATATCTGGAATGGTAAATGGCAAGGATTATTATATGGAGCCAGGAAAAGCTGCTATAAATCCAGGAATTAAGACAGGTAGAAAGAATGGAACAGATTCTATAACGCCTATACTGTCTTTCTTAAGAAATGCAGAAGAAGTGAAATATAGTATAGAAGACGAAGAGGGAAATCTTGTTAGAAATATTAGGAATGAAAGTTTTGTAAGGAAGCACTATGTTGGAGGAGGACAAAACACACCTTATTCTTATAGCATATTGAGAAGGTGGGATGGTAGAGGCAAGATACGTACAGTAGAAGATGGACTGTACTATTATAAAATAAAATCTAAAATCCATTATGGCAATAAGGCTAAATGGCAAGAAAAGTCTATACCAGTATATGTAGATACAAAAGCTCCAGAAATAACAGATATAGCTTTTGATAAGGAAAGTGGAGATTTGACTTGGAAAGGGAAAGATGAAGGCAGTGGAATAAGATATTTCACCATCTGGTCCAATGACAAGAAAACAGTAGAATATATAGAAGCAGAAGAGGGCATGGAAGAGTATAAGTATAATATAGGAGAATTTATTGAAGAAGGGAATGAATACAATATAGAGATAGTAGGATTTGACTATGCTTCCAATGGAGGTATATCAGAAGTGTTGACAGTTGATATAGTTGATGAAGAAGTTGATGAGACTGAGGAAGATTTTAATATAGAAGTATCTTTTGATTGGGAAGCAATAGCTGAAGATATAGAACTTCCAGGAACTACATTAGAAGGGTATAATATTTTAAATTGGACTACGGAAAATGAAGAGCTAATAACTATAGAGCCTATTAAGTCAGAAGATGGAAGTATAATTAATTATATAGCCAAAATAGAGCCAGTAGATGAAGATGTGGGAGTGAAATTTTTTGCACATGTAGGAAAAGATGATAAAGTCTATATTAAGGAATTTAAAGGACTCATAAAGAAAGACTAATAATCTAGTTATATTAGAAGGATATTAAGAAGGTTTGTATCAAGAAGGCTTTTGCTCTTGGTACAAACTTTCTTCTATAGTATGATTATTATTTGAAGTTATATATAATAGATATAACTGTTCTTAGATTTTCATAGACAAAAAAGGAATTTAGTATATTTTTTAGTATGACATAATTTTTAAATAAACTACTATAATATGATAAAATATATGGGTCAAATTCCTGTTCTTGTGAATTATGAATGGAGATGAGTTATTAAGCTTATTGATGAAAATATTATGGATACAAATGAAGTCTAGGAGTATCTAGACAAAGAATATATAACCTTATATATAAAGGAATATTAGTATTAATAAAAATGGGTATATATTTTAAAGTATATATAAAGGAAGCACAAGGAGAATTAAAAAAACATTATAGAACATAATGCATTAGATTGGGACCTTGTTTAGTAATAGGTCTTAATTTATTTTTGAAAAAATTAATGACAACAATGAATAGAAAAAAGCGTATTAAATATATGTAATAATTTAAGGCTTTTAATCTACCTGACAAAATAAAAGAATATAGTAATATCAGGTATTCAGGTGCTATTAGACTGCTTATGAAGGATTAACTAAAAGTGAATTGATAGCAACTTACTATTTATTACTTATATGGAAATCACTTGACAAACTAAATGGTAAATAATATGATAGATTTCGAAGCGGTTACTTAATTAAAAATAGATAAGGGGATGATTTGCTTATGAAGTTTAAAAAAGTATTAGGATGTGCTTTGGTTTTAACTATGATACTAACAAATTCTTTAGCATCTTTTGCAGATGAACAATATCCAGAATTAAGTTCAGAAGAAGTTGAGAATGATTTAGTTAATTTAAATTCCCAAGAGATGATCGAATCTAGGACTTTAAGTTATGATGAAATGGTAGAAGTTTTAGTTGAAGATGGTTATACAAAAGAAGAAGCTATAAAACAACTTGGGTTAGAATGTGAAAATTCATATAATAGACAAGCTTACAGTTCATCAAGAAAAAAATATATGGAATTTAAAACAAGTAAACCTGTTTTATCAAAAGGAAAGAAACATAAGATATATCTATATGCTTATTGCGAATATACTTCATGGGGACCATATGGGGGAATAAAATCTATTGAACATGTCCGCGTTGATGCTGGTAAAAAAGCTTTTAAAGGAAAAGTTTATTATAAATTGGAGTCACCATTGAGAATATATTTTTCAGTATCGGGAGAATTATATTCTTCTGGTAGCACTACTATTAGTGGAGGAGGACAAGCAAGTGTAGGACAAGGTAAAACTGTTAATTTTAATATTAGTAGAGCTAAAAATTTTTATGATACAGTTTCAGGTAGCACCTATTACAGTAGAAACAGATAGTATTTGTTATAGCAGAAACGAAAATTAATTTTAAATAAGAAATAAAAAATATAAAACGAATCACGAATTTAAAAATCTTTAGAATCTGGGTGAGCTGCTCTATATTAAGTAGACATATAATTTAATTAAAATATTATGCAAATCTGGATGCATGGTTTCGATATTCTAAAGAATCTATACATACCAATTTTTTTGAAATCTTTTTTCGTTGTAAAATTTAATGTATTCAACTATCTTTTTTATTAATTCCTTTCATTGGCTCAACTAAAAGGGGTGAAAGCAGCAAGTATATTGAATACAGTAGTAGAGTATGAAAGTGATTTGAAAGATGGAGTTGCAGATTATGTATCTAAAGAAAAGATCTGTATAGAAGGAGAAAAAAGAGAAATAAAATTAGCTTTAGAAACTATTTATAAAATAGATAAATTAAAATAATAAAAAGGCAATAAGTTAAAATAGAAATTTTAGCTTATTGCTTTTTTTATTACAATTTTTAGACTAAAGAAAAAAAGAAAGATAAATTTTCACTAATAATGTATAATGTAGAAGGGAGTCTTTTTTATTATGTTTATAAAACTATGAAGGTGGTTTGTATGAATAAGAAACTTGAGGTTTTTATTAAGACAGAATTAAATTTAGCTGAGGAAGAAAAAAGGGTTAAGTTTTTAGAAAAAGAACTAGAAGATTTAAATATGAAAAGACCAATTAAAGATGGAGAGGTATCTATAAATACTACTCACATTCAAGATGAAGAAGATTATACAAAACTAGGTTTTTTTATAAGAAATGCAACTTCTGAAATTATAAAATTAGAAAAAATACCAGTAAAATTTATAGCAAAAGAAGGATATATATTAGATATGAAAGGGTACAAGCTTAAGTCGCCATTAGAAATTCCGTCTTATTCCGCCATGCCTTGCAGTATTGATGTTGATAAGGAAAGTTATCCAGATTTTACTTATAGAGTAGTAGTAGATAGCCGGATTGGATTTAATAAATAAATATTAAGGAACAAACTTTTGATAGTTGTCAAAAGTTTGTTCCTTTTATTTTATGAACTAGTACATATATAGTATTAAGAATTTTCACTTTATTAAAAGGGTTTTAGGGTATGTATATAGAAATGATTGTAACTACTTATTCGCCATTTTTTTATAAAAAATTCTGTGGAAGACATTGGGACATATGGCTACCTAAGGTGGTTTATACATTATTTTAATAGTTTATAAAGAATTTTTAATCTATATATAGAAAAAATAAAGATATGCAGAACAATATACTATTTGCATCAGAGGAGGCAAAAAATTGTCTTTCACATATAAGAAAAAAATTAGACTAATATTGTTTGTAATATTTATACTAAGTATATTTTCATTAAATAACAAAACTTTTGCTGAAGAAAATAGAATGAAAAAAATAGGAATAAGGAAGATAACCATTCTTCACACTACAGATATGCACGGAAGAATACTAGAGGAAGATGGTGGAATGGGTTTTGGAAAGCTAAATACAAAGATTGTACAGATGAAAAAAGAAAATCCAGATACAATATTATTAGATGTAGGAGATGCTATTCAAGGCTCTGAAATAGCTAAAGATTCAAAAGGAGAAAGTATTATAAAACTTATGAATGCTATGAAATATGATGCGATGGCAGTTGGTAATCATGAATTTGACTATGGATATAGGAGACTTCTAGAAATAAAGGATATGGCAAACTTTCCAATGATATCGGGAAATATTTCAAATGAATATGGAAAGAAAGATTTTAAACCTTATATTATAAAAGAAGTGGATGGTATAAAAATAGGGATATTTAGCGTTATTACTCCAGATACCCAATATGCAACTAGTCCTAAAAACATAGAAGGAATAACATTTTTAGATCCTACCATAGCTTCTAGGGAAATAGTAAGACAACTAAAAGATAAGGAAGTAGATATGATTGTAGGATTGACCCATATAGGTATAAGTAAAAGAGGAAACTACTCTTCTATAGATATAGCTAAAAATGTAAAAGGTATAGATATAATAGTAGATGGTCATAGCCATAAAGAATTGGATAAAGGATTGAAAGTAGGAAATACTTTAATAGTCCAATCAGGAAAATATACTGAAAATCTAGGTATAGTAGATATTAAATTTTTAGGCAGTAGAATAATATCTAAAAAAGCTAGATTGTTTGGAAAAGATGAGGCAGTAGAATTAGAAGAAGATAAGGAAATTAAAAAGTTAATAGATGAGATAATAGAGGAAAACAAGCAAAAATCAGCAGAGGTAACTGGGAAACCAAGGGAAAAAACATATATTGTAAAGCCAGGAGATGTACTATTTAGAATAGGGAAAAAATATAGTGTGGGATGGAGTGAAATAGCCAAGTACAATGGAATGAAAAATCCAAATAAAATTTATCCAGGAGATAGGATAAAAATTCCTGTAAAATAAGTTATAGACGTGGATTTCCACGTCTATAGCTTTATTGATTTATAATTAAAGTTCCAGTTTTGCCTTCAATTCCTTCACTTGCATTTTCCAGGGAAGTTATGAGGGCTTTTCTATTTGGATTATTTTTTACAAATTTTATTGCAGCTTTGATCTTAGGCAACATAGAGCCAGCAGCAAAATGGCCTTCTTTCATAAGTTTTTCTGCTTCAGCTACTGTTAAATTATCCAGTCCTCTTTGTTCTGGTTTATTATAATTTATATAAACTTTTTCTACTGCTGTAAGTATTATTAGCATATCTGCTTCTAATATTTCTCCTAATTTTGCAGCAGCAAAATCTTTGTCTATAACTGCCGCTATGCCTTCTAAGGAGTTATTTCCCTTATCTATAACAGGAACTCCTCCTCCACCAGCAGCAATTACAATATTACCTGCTTCTACAAGGGATTTAATAGTGGAAGATTCAACTATATCTATAGGTTCTGGAGAAGGAACTACCCTTCTAAAGCCTCTGCCAGCATCTTCTTTCATAGTATATCCATTTACTTCTTCTAATTTTTTAGCTTCTTTTTCTGTGAAAAAAGAGCCTATAGGTTTTGTTGGATTTAAAAAGCCTGGATCATCTTTATCTACTAATACCTGTGTAACTATTGAAGCTATACCCTTATCTATACCTCTATTTCTCATTTCTCCTCTTATAGCCTGTTGAAGATGGTATCCAATATAGCCTTGACTCATAGCTCCACATTCAGGAAAAGGCATTTCCCTATCTTTAGCTTCTTCATACGCCGATACTATCTGACCTACTTGAGGACCATTTCCATGTACTATAGCTATTTCGTGTCCAGCTGATATTAGGTCTACAACAGATTTTGCTGTAAGCTTTGCCATTTCAAGTTGGGATTTTGCCGAACTATCCTTTGTATCTCTTTGAAGTGCATTTCCTCCTAAAGCCAATATAATTCTCTTTTTCTCCATTATATACGCTCCCTTTCATATAATTTGCTTTTTATATTATAGCACAAAGTTATTCAAAATAATCTACTGTTGGTATAATTATATTGGGTGATAAATATGAAAAATTTTAAAGATGAAAATATATATAATGATTTTTTCGATGAAGATAGGCAAGAGGAAATGCGAAATATGTTTTTAGAAATTGGTAAAAAAGGTATCTATAAATCTTATAAGAAAAACGAAATTATAAAAATAAATAATACTGATAATTTTTATATAGTAATGGAAGGGAAAATTAAACAGTCTATCTATAGTAAGGAAGGTGAAGAAAAAATACTATATATTCTCCAACCAGGTGAAATATTTGGAGAAATGGAATATTTCTGTGAAGGAGACTCCCATTTTATAAATGGGATAATAGAACCAAGTACTATATCTATAATCAATAAGAATGTAATGGAAAATATATTGGACAAGGATTCTTATATATATAAATATATAATTCATAGTATAACGCGAAAGTTTAGAATCCTAATGTTTCAAATGGCAAACATGACATTTAGTGATTCCTATGGAAAGGTTGCAGATACTCTCATTAGGCTATCTAGTCAAGAAAGCAATGGGGATAGAAATGTAAATATGGTCAATGAAAGATTGACCCATGAAGAAATAGCTAAACTTATAGGATGTTCTAGGGTATCTGTAACCAGGGCATTAAATGAGTTTAAGAAAAAACAAATAATAGATATAAAAATGGGAAAGATTATTATAAGGAACGAGGAAGCTTTATCTAAATATGTTAAATGGAAATAGTCTGTATCCTAGGATACAGAAAAAGAATATTTATTCATATAGAATGATTCCTAATATTAAGATAATTATAAATAGAAAGGAGCTAAAATATGATAAAACTTATAGGAATTTTAATAATTATTATAGGTTTTTTGCTTAAATTAGATACTATAGCAGTAGTACTAACAGCAGGAGTAATTACTGGAATAGTTGGAGGATTAGGCTTTGGAGAAATATTAGAAACATTGGGAGAAGCCTTTATAACCAATAGATATATGACTATATTCTTTGTTACTCTTCCTATAATTGGACTTTTAGAAAAGTACGGATTAAAAGAAAGAGCAGCTTCCCTTATAAGCAATTTAAAAGCGGCTACTACAGGAAAGATATTATCATTTTATATGGTGCTTAGAACTATAGCAGCAGCACTGTCTTTAAGAATAGGAGGCCATGTTGAATTTATAAGACCCCTTATATATCCAATGGCAGAAGGAGCAGCAAAAAATAAATATGGAGAGCTTTCAGAAGAAGAAACAGAAGATATAAAAGGCTTGTCAGCATCTGTTGAAAACTACGCCAATTTTTATGGACAAAATGTATTTATTGCTGCAGGAGGGGTGCTTTTGATTGTAGGAACTTTAAATGAATTAGGAGTAGAAGTTTCAGAAAAAGATGTATCTAAAGCGGCTATACCAATAGCTATAATTGGAATAATATTGGCAGTTATACAGTTTAGAATATTTGATAGAAAATTGGAAAAATCTAAAAATAAGAACTAAAAAGAGGTGTTAAAATGGCATTAGAATTCTTATATATACTAGCAGGAATAGTTTCGTTATTAACTTCTATATATGCATTTAAAGATAAGGAATTGAAAACAAGATTCGGTACTGGATTGTTCTGGTTATTATTAGCTATTACTTTTATATTAGGAGAACTTATACCTGCAAAACTTGTAGGAATTATAGTACTTATAATGGGGATATTGACAGCAACAGGACAGGTAAAGGTGGGAAACTTTAAAGAGACAACTAGTGAATTTAAAGAAAAGAAGTCGAAAGAATTTGGCAATAAGATATTTATACCTGTATTGAGTATTGCATTCTTTGCTTTTGTAATAGGACAGTTTACTTCCCTTGGTGGATTGGTAGGTTTAGGTATAGGTGCTATTGTTGCAACTATTTCTGGTCTTATAATAACAAAGGCAAAGACTAAGGAAGCTCTTTATGAGGGAAATAGATTGTTACAACAAGTAGGTCCCTTTTCCATACTACCTCAACTTTTAGCAGCTTTAGGAGCATTATTCAATGCAGCAGGTGTAGGAGAAGTTATAGCAAGTGGAATATCTAAAGCTATTCCTGCAGACAATATAATATTTGGTTCTATAGCATATTGTCTAGGAATGGCAGTATTTACTATGATAATGGGAAATGGATTTGCAGCATTTACTGTTATTACAGCAGGCATTGGAATACCTTTTGTATATAATCAAGGAGCAGATCCAGCTATAGCAGGAGCATTGGCATTAACAGCAGGATACTGTGGCACATTATTAACCCCTATGGCAGCTAATTTCAATATAGTACCTGCTGCAGTATTGGAAATGGAAGATAAGAATAAAGTAATAAAGACTCAAGCACCAATAGCTATACTAATGTTAGTTATCCATATTATATTAATGATAGTATGGGCATTTTAAAAGGAGGTTTTTTTGCATGAAAGTTCTAGTAACAGGTTTTGATCCTTTTGGTGGAGAAAAGGTAAACCCTGCTTATGAAGCAGTTAAAAGATTAGATGATAATATAAATGGAGGAGAAATAGTTAAATTAGAAATTCCTACAGTATTTCAAAAATCAATAGAAGTACTTGATAAGGCCATAGATAGGGAAAAACCAGATATTGTACTATGTATAGGTCAAGCTGGTGGAAGATATGATATAACTGTAGAAAGGGTAGCTATAAATATAAGTGATGCTAGAATAGAAGACAATGAAGGCAATCAACCTATAGACAAACCTATATTTGAAGATGGAGATGCAGCTTATTTTTCAAATCTTCCAATAAAAGCTATGGTGAAAAATATAAGGGAGGGAAATATACCTGGAAGTATATCCAACTCAGCTGGTACTTTTGTATGCAACCATATTATGTATGGTCTTCTCTACTTAATAGATAAAAAGTATCCAGATATAAGAGGTGGGTTCATCCATGTACCCTTCCTACCAGAACAAGTGGTAGATAAAAACAATACTCCAAGTATGAACCTAGAAGATATAACAAAGGCATTGACTTTAGCCATAGAAGCAGCAATAGATAATGAAGAAGATATAAAAACTGTAGAAGGAAAAACCCATTAGAAAAAAAGCTTCCTACAAATTTGTAGGAAGCTTTTTTCTAATCTAAGCATATTCCAATAGGGACATACATAGCTGAAGTAGTATAGGCAAAGGAAACACATTTCAAATTATAAGCTTTTTGAACTATGTAAGCTGTTTCTATCATATACAAAGCCTCCAGTTTAAATAGGTATATTCTTATTTTTAGCATAATTCTACTAAACATACATACTTGTCAAACCACCTATATGAACTTCTGATAACAGAATAATAGGTAATGTATTTTTTAAAGCACAATCTAAGTTTTTTAAGACTCTAACGGATGGCATAATAGTAAAGGCATTAAAAATATATTTCAAGCTAATCATTTAAACTGAAAGTATTTTGATTTTAATTGTAGTATAAATATATTTAATGTTCATATAAAATTTCTCTAGATATAATATATAAGAAATGAATGAATTGAAAATACTGTACTATAGATAATTATTTTCAAAACAAAAATAATCTCTTGAAATGTACGGACAAATATACTATAATAAATGTACGGACATTTATTGAAAGGAGGATAATAATGAAAAGGATTGCCATATTAGGGAGTAGTGGAGGAAACTTATACAATTTAGGAGGCAAAGAGCCACTTAAACTTCTAGGAGAAATAGAGACACAAGCTAGTTCTGCAGGAATAAAAATAGCTGCTATCCAATTTATAGGTGCTAAAGCTTCTATGGATAATGCTAATGAAAGTACACTATCTAGATTATATACATGGAATTCAAGTGAAGAAAATATAGTTTTTTCTGAAGAAAAGGCTTTGAAGGAAGTAAATGGAGAGGCAAAGAAAGTAGATAGTATAATTGCAAAAATGATTGAGGATGGAAAGGTTCAAGGTCTAGTCCTTATGAGTTCTGATCCTGAAGGAGTAAATAATTTATCTATAAAAGCAGCTGCTAAGAAAGATATACCTATAGTAGGTACTGGCGGAACTTCCATGGCTACAATACAGTCCATGGGAGGAAAAGTCATAGCAACATCTGGAACTACTGGTACTACCAATAGGACTAGAGCAGTAGCAGCTATACAATCCTTAAGTAGGCATTGGGGTTTGAAATATAAACCTGTAATAAGCTCATCAGGAAAATCCTCTCAGAATCTAGATGAAAACATTTTCCAGAGAATAAGCTTTAGAGGAATTATGATGGCAGCAATACCAGGATTTATAGCAATGTCTATAGTGTTAGCTTTAAGCAAAATACCAGGATTGGCAAAATTAAATGATGCTTTTGACTTATTAATAAAAGGTCTTCCGGTAGTAGTTGCAGCTATTGCTGCAAATCAAGTTTCAGGATTAGATGAAGTTGGCATAGTAGCAGGGGTAGTTGCCGGCATGCTTTCTATTGATGGAGGACTAATAGGAGGATTAATAGGGGGGATATTGGCAGGGATATTAGCCTTTTATTTAATTCAATTAGCTCTTAGGTGGAATTTTCCAGGAACCACAGCAAATATAGTAGCAGGTGGTCTTTCAGGGTTGATATCTGGTCTAATAGTATTTTTCCTAATATCTCCAATAGCATTGAGCCTTGGAAATGGTATTAGATATATAATTGAATTAGCACTAAATTATAACTCAATTGTTGCAGGAGCTATTGCAGGATTGTTGATATGGCCTGCAATTATAGGTGGAGTATACCATGCTGCTATTCTACCCATAGTATTATTGGAAATGGAGAAAACGGGTGCAAGCTTTTTAGGAGCTATAGATATGACTGGACTTGTTATGGTATCTGCAGGTATAACTTTAGCTAATATAATTTACCCTAAACAAAAGAGTGAGTCAGCAATTGCAGTGCCAGGATTTTTAATAAATATTGCTTTTGGAACATTTGTAGAAGCTTCATATCCATTTATGTTTTCAGATAGATTAATTTTTATAGGGGCAATATTATCAGCAGCACTATCAGGCGTATTTGTTGGAATATTTAATGTTAAAGGTACAGCATATGTTCCATCTGTAACTGCTCCAGCATTATCAAATAATGCATTAGGATTTACAATAAGTATGATTATAGCTTTAGTTTCCTCATTCTTAATAACATTATTTGCAAATAAAATAAGTAGAAATAAGCGAAACAAGGAGGCATAAATATGTTTATTGCGGACATGGAGAGAAAAAGAAAATTTGGATATAAAAAAGTAATAGAGGCTATAGAAGCACATAACGGAACTACTATATTAAGTACTGGAATTACAGGAGATGATGCTAGATTAGCAAAAGCTGTAACAGAAGCAGGAATTAAATTGATAGAGCCTAATCATCCTGCAGTAGCTTTAGCTAGAGGATTTAAAGGTGTAGTAAATATGCATGATGCTGAACAAATAAGACATGAGCTTCCGATTGAAGAGATGATTAAAGTAACTAGAGGGGTTAGAAATGTAGTTGAAAAAGATGTATACATTACTGTAGGAATACCAGGAGGATTTTGTGAATTAGTCCCAGTACAATTATCAGATGAAGTATTTTTAGAGCTATCGAAGGCGGGAGCTGATGGTCTTCATATTCACAAAGTAAGTTTAAAAGATCTAGAAGAAATAGTAGAAAGAGCACATAAATATGGTTTATTAGTAGATGCATATATAGGTCATCCTAATGATCTTCATGCTTTTGGCATACCAGCAGAAACACCAGAAGAAGTAGCTAAAGTAGCAAAAGATATGGAAAGTATAGGAGTTGATTTTATAGGTCTTATGACTGGTATGAGTTATGAAGGTGTTGAAGCAGGAGAGATCCATCCAGTAGTCAAGGAAAGAGTAGAAGCGTTAGTATCGGCGGTAAATGTTCCTACTCTTGCAGAAGGTGGTATAAATCTAGACAATTATGAAGCTTTTAAGAATACAGGTATAAATATAATAGTAGTAGGTACTGCTATAGATGATGTAGTTAAGAAATCAGCACAGGACTTAGTAAAACAGTTTATTGGCTAGAAATTAAAGATTCTCAGGATTTCAATTGAAATCCTGAGAATCTTTATATTATAATTTTCTTGGCATACTTGCAAAAAATATATATTTATTCCCAATGTAGAAACATTCAACAAAATATAGAGGCTTTTTGTTATCTAAATAGACAATACAACTCATTTTAAGCATAGCTGAATTTTTTTCAATGTTTAGCTTTTTAGCAATTTCTGCATCACATTTTTCTGCTTCTAAATAAATATTTCCATAATCCATATTTAAACCGTATTCTTCCTCATATAGCTTATATAAAGAAGTATCTTTTTCAACTTTTATTCCTAGTCCTGGGCAAATATTTTTAGGTACATAAGTTATTTCATATGCCATAGGCTCATTGTCAGCTTTTCTTATTCTTACTATTTTGTAGACCTTTTCATCACCTTCTAATTCTAAGTATTTAGCAATTTTACTATCTGGAAATTCTAAACTGATATCGACAATATCATTGGAAGGTTTGAAACCTCTATTAATCATTTGTTCGGTAAAACTTTCTAGGGCAGTAAGCTTGTACCTAGATTTTACATGTCTAACAAAAGTACCTCTTCCTGCTTGTCTGTATATATAACCTTCTTCAGATAGTTTTTGTAATGATTTTCTTATGGTATGTCTACTTACATTAAATTTTTTCATTAAGTCATATTCAGTGGGAAGTTGACAACCATCTTCCCAAAGTCCACTAATAATATTGTCTTTAATTTTATTATAAACTTTCAAATATAGAAAGTTATTTTTATTTTCCACATTTACACCTACCTTTAAAATCGTTATACATAATATACATTATATAATACTTAATATAATTTTACATTAATTATTATAATGTTGACAGTCTTATTGTAATAGTATACAGATAAATTTTTATAAAATAAATCTCATATTGACAAAATATATGATTAATATTACTATAAATATAAGCAGTTGTTTATATAATAAACAAATATTAAGGGGTTATTTTATGACTAATAGAGAAAAAGAAATATTAGAGCTTATATCTAAAAATCCAATGATATCTCAAAAAGAAGTAGCAAATATATTAGGTATTAGCCGATCTTCTGTAGCAGTCCATATTACAAATCTAATGAAAAAGGGCTATATACTTGGGAAAGGCTATATTGTAAAGACAAAGCCTTATATAACTGTTGTAGGAGGAGCTAATGTAGATATAATAGGTTTTCCCTATAATAAAATTGTAATGAAAGATTCAAACCCAGGGAAAACTAGTATTTCACTGGGTGGAGTAGGTAGAAATATTGGTGAAAACCTAGCTAGATTAGGAATAGATACAAGGCTTATAACTGTCCTTGGGAAGGATACCTATGGAAAGCTTATTATGGAAGAGGGTTCGAAAATAGGGCTAAATATGTCTGATTCATTAGTAATTTCAGATGAACAGACTTCTACTTATCTAGGTATATTAGATGAAGGTGGAGATATGACCTTAGCTGTTTCTTCTATGGATATATTTGAAAAGATGACTATATCCTTTATAGAAGAAAAAAGGGATCTAATAGAAAATTCCATACTTTGTATAGTAGATACCAATATAAATATAAAGACATTGGAATACATGGTTACTAATTTTAAAGTAGATTTCTTTTTGGACACTGTATCTACATCAAAGGCTAAAAAGGTAAAAGATATAATAGGATATTTCCACACTATAAAACCAAATAAACTAGAAGCAGAAATGCTATCAGGAATTGAAATAAACAATGAAGAAGATTTGAAAAGAGCTTCTTATTATTTTATAAACAAAGGTGTGAAAAGAGTATTTATATCCCTAGGAGAGAAAGGCGTATATTATACTGATGGAAAGGTGGAAAGACATTTTGCTTCACCAAAAGTAAAGGTTGCAAATGCTACTGGGGCAGGAGATGCCTTCTTTGCAGGGTTAGCTTATTCATACTTTAATGATTTTTCTATTGATAAAACCTTAGCTTTTTCAACAGGTGCCTCCATCATTACATTGGAAAACGAAAATACTATAAATCCTAATATTTCACCTGAAAAAATTGAAAAGAAAATAAAGGAGATGGGAATATGTTAGAAAAATATATGGAAATCAAAGAGGAAGTAAAAAATGCTCTAGATGAAAAGAAACCTGTAGTAGCCCTTGAGTCTACTATAATAGCCCATGGAATGCCTTATCCTAAAAATGTGGAAACTGCTTTGGAAGTAGAAAGGATAATTAGGGATAGAGGTGCTATACCAGCTACTATTGCTATACTTGATGGAAAGATAAAAGTAGGACTTTCAAAAGAAGAGATAGAATACCTAGGAAGTGCAGAAAATGTATCTAAAGTTAGTAGAAGGGATCTACCTTTCATTGTAGCAAAAGGATTAAATGGTGCTACTACTGTAGCTAGTACCATGATAGTGGCTAAAATGGCTGGAATAAAGGTATTTGTAACTGGAGGAATAGGTGGAGTTCACAGAGGAGCTGAAGAATCCTTTGATATTTCAGCAGACCTTCAAGAACTTGCTAAAACCAGTGTAGCAGTAGTATGTGCAGGAGCTAAATCTATTTTAGATATAGGTCTCACATTGGAATATCTTGAAACTTTTGGAGTTCCAGTTGTAGGCTTTAAGACAGACGAATTTCCCGCTTTCTTTACAAGAAAAAGTGGCTTTGGCGTAGATTATAATGTAGATAGTGAAGAAGAACTGGCAAAGGCTATAAAGACTAAATGGGATCTAGGTCTTGATGGTGGAATAGTAGTTGCCAATCCAATTCCAGAAGAATATGAAATGGATATAGATATAATAAATAAAGCTATTGCAGAAGCCCTAAGTGAAGCAGAAGAAAAAGGGATTAAAGGTAAAAAAGTAACACCATTTTTACTTGAAAATGTAAAAGAAAAAACAGGGGGAAACAGTTTAGAATCCAATATTAGATTGGTATACAACAATGCATTAGTTGGAGCAAATTTAGCTATAGAATTAGAAAAGTAATATAAAAATAGTGAGTCAAACTGAACTGACCCATGTCAAGTTGACTCACTATTTTTTTACCTATTTATTAAAATTTAATTTGTGAAAGGAATTCTTGCAGTTCTCCAGCTATTTCTGCTAATGATTCAGTAGAAGATGAGATTTCTTCCATGGAAGCTGTTTGCTCTTCTGTAGCAGCTGAAATATTTTGAATTTGACTAGATACATTTTTACTATGTTCTTCCATAGACTTAGAAGAATTTATTACATTAGTATTTACTTCAGCTACTTGGTATATGGCCTGAGTTATTTTTTCTATTTGATTATTTACATTTTTAATTAAATTATCAATTTTTTCAAAAGTGTCTTTAGCTATGTTTACTGTGTTCATGCCAGTATCTACATCTTTTTCATTAGAATCCATATTAATATTTGCTTCTTCTATGATATTTTGATTTTCTTTTATTAAAACACCTATTTTTTCAGTAGATTTCTGAGTTTCTTCCGCTAGTTTTCTAATTTCTTCAGCTACAACAGCAAATCCTCTACCAGCTTCTCCAGCTCTAGCCGCTTCTATAGCAGCATTTAGTGCTAAGAGATTTGTTTGTTCAGCAATAGATTCTATTACATCTATTATGGCAGTCATTTGTCCAGAACTATTATTTATATCTGTTAAAGAATCCCTAACTAAATTTGTACTTCTAGAGATATTCACCATTTGGTTAAGGCTTTCTTCTATTATCTTCTTTCCTTCAGTAGTTTCTCCTAAAACCTTGTCACTTAAATCATTTGCCTCATGTGAAAGGCTAAATATGCTATCTATCTCTTTTGTAACATTTTCAATATCAGAAGTTACTTTTAAAACTTCTTCTAATTGTTTGTCAGAGCTATTAGCTATATCACTTGCAGATTCTGCAATATTTGTAGCAGCTGCAGTAGATTCTTGTGAAGTTGCAGCCAGTTCTTCAGATGAAGCTGCAACGTTCTCTGAAGTCTCAGTTATATTCCTTGCCAGTTCTCTAAAATTATTTAATATACTGTTAAAGGAATTGGCAATATGGCCTATTTCATCTTTTTTGTTTAGAAGTTTTTCATCTATACTACCTGATAAATCTAAATTAGCAATACTTTTTGCTCTATTTGTTACTAAAGTTAAAGGGCTAGCTATATTCTTACTAAATATGAAAGAAAAAATAATTCCTATAAAAACTGCACCTAAAGTTAAAATGAGTACGGTACTTCTTAAACTATTAAGATTAGTTAAAGCTTGTTTTTCAGGTAGAGATACTGCTATAGACCAGTTAGTTGACTTAATAGGAGCATATCCTATTAACTTTTTTTGCCCTTTATAATCGTATTTTCCTGTACCCGATTTACCTTTAATCATATTTTCAAAAATAGTTTTTAGTTCACCATTTTTTCCCTTTATCTTGTCCAAGTTTAACTCTTTATTGTCTATTACTTTTTTATCAGGATGATATATTACATTTCCATCTTTATTCATTATCATTGCATATCCAGATTTCCCAATTTTTATATCACTCGCAATATCATAAAAATCTTCTACCCTTGCATACCCTGCCAATACTCCAATTATTTTTCCTTCATGTTTAATTGGAGCAGATATGACTATTTGCATCATACCATTGGTTTTATTCCTTATAGGTTCTGAAAAATAAGTATTCCCATTTCTTGAAGAATTAAAATATTCTTGATCACTTATATCTGCTTTTACCCCATCAATGAAAGTTATTTTTCCCTTTGTATCTGCTATTCCAAAGTTTGCATATCCGAGCCTTTCTTTCTGTGCTTTCAATGTTGAGGCTTTTTCATTCCAAGGAACTTTAGGGTTAGATATACTTTCAAAATTACTTAAGGTGTTGAGTGTTACTATGTATCTTTTTATCCTTTCATCAATAAGTTTAGAAGCATCTTGAGAAGTTGTTTGTAAATTGTTATATGTATCTGATATCATAAAGTTTTTAGAAATAACAAAGGTTATAGCCCCTAGAACCAAGCATAGGATTACAATTACAGCAGTAATAGAAATCATTAGTCTAGTACGAATAGTTTTAGTTTTTACTTGTTCTCCTCCTTTTTTAATTTCTTCCATAATCATCTCTCCTTTATATATTTTTGTACTCAATTAAAAGTGGGAAAATAAATATGGTAAATATGGTAATAGTAGTATTATATCATATAGAAGGGGAAAAAAGGACTATATATTCTAGTAATAAAGATCTACATCAATATATATCGACTAAAGTTGTTATTAAATTCAGCTGTATTTGATAAAGATTGGAATTAAGTGACTATGAAATAATAAGAAGATTGCTGTTATTTATCGATAGCAATCCCTTTATTATTTTTATAAATATGCCCAAAAAACAATGATTAATAAAGTGAAATGGTATATAATATTGGTTACAATGAAAGGGGAATAGATATGCCTGAAAAAACGATACCTTTTAAAATAAAAACTGTGGAACAGGACTATAGCCCTAGAGCAGAAGGAATTGTTTTAGAAGGGTTAGATGACTCTATAGAAATCTCTATAACAAAGGAGTTCCCAACTCCAGGCTATGATATGAAAATAAAAGAAATAATAGAAAAGGATAAAGGGGAATTTGAAATAATTCTTTCTATTATACCGCCTAGAGAAGGTAGCATTCTCTTGCAAGTAATAACATATAAAACTATACTTATTGAAGTAGATAGATACCATTTAGGAAATGGGCCTTATACATTTAATTATAAAATAGACAATTTGTAGAAAACGGACATAAAATAGAACAATGTAAAAGCTAGACTTAAGGAGGAAAAAAAGTTGAAAATACTTATAGTAGATGATTCAAGATTTACCCAAAAAATTGAAGGGAATCTTTTGAAAAAAAATATGCCCAATTCAGAAATATATTATGCTAGTAATGGGGAAGAAGGGTTGGAAAAATATAAAGAGTTAGAACCAGATTTTGCTATTATAGATTTATTGATGCCTGGTATGTCGGGGCTAGAACTTATAAAGAAAATAAAAGAATATGATGAAAAGGCAACGCTTATAGTGGTATCAGCAGATGTACAGGAAAAAGTAAGAGAAGAAGTTGATAGTTTAGGAACAAATGGATTTATAAACAAACCTTTAAATGAAGAGAAGGTGGCAGAAATTTTAAAATGCGTAGGGGTGTAATTCTATGAACTATAAAGGAGATATGAAAGAAGATATACTAAAAGAGCTTATAAATATCTATGTTGGACAAGCAGCTAGTTTATTATCAGAAATAGTAGATAATAAAATAGAATTAAGGGTTCCAGTAATAAAAATATTGGACAACGAATATGGATTAGAAAGTGGAGAATATCCTCACCTTTTAAAAGGTGCCCTGATGGTATCCAGTATGAGATTTGAAAATGAGCTAAAAGGAAGGGCAGAACTTATATTTCCAGCTAATCATATAAAGGAATTAATTTCTATCTGTATGGGAGAAGAAATAGAAGAAGTCCATGAACTAGCAGAATTTACAGATGCAGACCTAGATATAATAAAAGAAATAGGAAATATAGTTTTAAATGCAGTAATAGGGGGTCTTGGTAACTTTCTTCAAATGAAAATTCACTATTCTATGCCTGAAGTTAAAATATTTGACAATATTGAAGTTGAAGAACTTTGGGGTAGTAGAAAAAAGATAAACATGCTTATCTTATTTGTTACCTTTAAAATTGGGGGAACAGAGATAGATGGTGCACTAATAATAAACTTTACTTTAGATTCAATGAAAGAATTGATGAGCAAGGTAGAGGAGATAGAAAGTAATTTGTAGGTGATAAAGTGGAGATTTATACAAGTATGTTAGACAATATAGATGAAGGGATCATACTAATAGATGAAAGATTGTCTGTTAGGTTTTGGAACAGATATATGGCAAATGTTACAGATTTGTCTGAAGAAGATGTGGAAGGAAAGTATATCTATGAAGTTCTTCCTAAATTCAAAGAGAAAATATTTTTAAGAACTTTCCGCACTATGATTAAAGAAAATAGAAAACACTTCTTTTCTGCAGCCCTTCATAAAAATTTTGTCTATGATAAAAATTATGGCGACCATAATTTAAGACAGAATTTAAAAGTAAGCACCATATCTATAAATGAAAAAAACTATATTCTAATGGAAATAATTGATGTAACAGGGGAGTATATCAGAGTAGAAGGATATAAAGATTATATTAAGAAATTCAGAGATATTGAAAGAAGCTTAAATAAAAGTGAACTCAAATATAAAATTCTATTTGAAAATATGATTAAAGGATTTCTATATACGAAGATTGTGAAAGATGTCAATGGAGATATAAAAGATTTTTATGTATTAGATGTAAATAAAGCTTTTTTAAATTTTTTCAAAATAGAAAAAGAAGATATTTTGCATAAGGAATTGTTTACTGAACTTGAATATCCAGTATTTAAAAAGGGACTAATAGATGAAATCAAAAAACATGCTTTTGAAGGGGCTACATTGAAGATTGATGAAATGTATATTCCAAAACTGGATAAAATAATTGAAGTACTAGGCTATAAAATGGGTGAAGATAGTTATGCTCTTCTTTTTGACGATATAACTGAGAAAAAGAATAATGAAAAAGCTATAAGGAAATTAGCATATTATGACCAATTGACTGGTATTTATAATAGAAAAATATTTATAGAAAAAGCAGAAAAAGAGCTTGCTATTGCTAGAAGCAATAAAACTAAATCTGCTTTAATCATGTTGGATTTAGATAAATTTAAAGAAATAAATGATACATATGGCCATCAATGTGGCGATGAAGTACTTAAGATATCTGCAAAAAGGATTAAAAATATTATTAGAAAAGGAGATTTTGCAGGAAGATATGGAGGAGATGAGCTTCTAATTTTTATTTCCAATATTAAAAAAGAACCTAATATAGAAATAATTGCAAGGAGGATAATAAGGTCTTTAAAAATCCCAATAGATGTTGAGGGAGTCGTTATTTGTCCTTCTGCAAGTCTTGGAATAAGTATTTATCCAAAAGATGGTTTAAGTGTTAATGAACTTTTAAGAGTTGCCGATAAAAATTTATATAAAGCTAAAATAAAAAGAGGGGGCTACTGTTTTAAGTAGTCTTTTTCTTAATGAAAAATATTTACAATCATATTGAAAAAGTTTATGAAATTAACTATAATGTATTAGTTCAAATATATTTGGGAGGTTTTAAATTTGAGCCATAAAAATACGGCAGCCCAATCAGCAGCTATGATTGCAGCAGTTACATTATTTAGTAAGTTTTTAGGATTTCTAAGAGAAGTGCTCATTGCTTCAAAATTTGGCTCTGGATATGAAACGGACACCTATTTTGTTGCTATGACAGCAACAGTTTTAATAATGACTACTATTGGAGCAGCACTTAAGACTACTCTTATTCCAATTTTTTCTGAAATAAACGAGGTAAAAGGTAAAGAAAGAAAATTAAAATATATGAACAATGTACTAAATGTTATATTTTTAATAACAGTTGGACTAGTTATTGTAGGGTATTTTGCTTCTCCCCTTGTAGTGAAAATTTTAGCTAAAGGATTTACAGGAGAACAATATAACTTGGCTATAAAACTTAACAGAATAGGTCTTCCTATAATCATATTTATGGGACTTACTTATGTTTTCTCAGGTTTTCTTGAAAGCAGTGAAATATTTGGTCCACCAGCTATAGCAGGTATTCCATTTAACTTAGTATATATAGCATATCTTTTAACAGTATCTAAAAAATTTGGGATTACAGGACTTATGGTGACAAGTGTTATAGCAGCAGCTGCCCAATGGTTGATCCAAATACCAGCTGCTAAAAGATTAGGTTTTAGACATTCTTTTGAAGTAAATTTAAAAGACAGATACGTTGAAAAAGCTTTAATTCTAGTAGCTCCAGTATTATTAGGATCTGCTGTTCAGCAAATAAATGTAATAATAGATAGAACTTTAGCTTCTAGTTTGAAAGAAGGAAGTATTTCAGCATTAAATTATGCATCAAGGGTAAATGACATTATTATATCAGTATTTGTAATGGCAATAACCACAGTTATATTCCCTATGCTTTCTAAAGCCTTTACAAGGGATGATCTAAATGAAGCTAGAAGCATAATGGAAGAAGGTATAAATATTATTTTAATAATAACTGTACCTGCTACTATGGGAATAATGATACTTGCAGGACCAGCTATAAAAATATTTTTTGAAAGAGGAGCTTTTAATAGAGAAGCAACCCTTATGACATCAAGTGCATTGGTATTTTATTCCATAGGTCTTATTGCAAGTTCTTTAAGGCTTATGTTAAACAAGGTATTTTATTCAATTCAGGATACTTCTACTCCCATGATTAATGGTGTAATAGCTGTAGTTATAAATGTAGTATTTAATTATATACTAGTAAGATACATGGCTCATTCGGGACTAGCATTGGCTACAAGTATTTCCTCTATAATTACTACTATACTCTTGTTTATAGCTTTGAGAAAGAAGATAGGAAGAATAGGGATGAAATCCTATTTTATCTGTTTTATAAAAACTTCAATAGCTTCAGTAATAATGGGATTATCAGTATATATGTTGTACTATGGATTTGGAGGATTGTTGCCAAATAAAACTATTTTGGAACTATTATTACTTGTACTAGCAGTAGTTGTAGGTGTATTAGTTTATTTTGTTTTATGCTGTTTATTGCGGGTAAAAGAAATGAGAACACTTTTAACAAGGGTAAAAAAGGCTAGGAAATGATTTTAGCATATGTGGTTTATAGGCTTGAAAAGTGATTATATGATATGTGAGGAGTGGCCGATGATAGAAAATGATGAAGATATTTAAAAACTTTTTAAGTAAGGAAGTTGACTTAGAAGGTGTAACGGATGAGGAGTTAAAAATTGCACTAGATCAGATTGGGAGAGACTTGGTCTATAATTATCTTTTATTTGGACAAGATGTAACAGTGGATATGTTTATAGAAAATTTAAAAAGGTATTTATATCTTAACAGTCATTTATAGGATTAAAAAATAAAAGCCAGATTTTCTGGCTTTTATTTTTTCCTTAAGTTTTTTATTTGGTAGGTTTGTGAATAGTATCTACAATAACTGCTATAGCATTGTCACCAGATATATTGCATGCAGTTCCAAAACTATCTTGTGTAATATATAAGGCTATCATAAGTGCTATTTGAGCATCGGTAAAATGTAGTATAGATTGGATAACTCCAAGAGCAGCCATTACAGCACCACCAGGAACCCCAGGAGCAGCTACCATAGTAATACCTAACATAGCTATAAATCCAAACATTTGGCTAGGAGTAAAGGGGATACCATTTAACATCATTACAGCAATAGCACAACCAGTCAAGGTAATAGCACTTCCAGATAGATGTATAGTTGCACAAAGTGGAATTACAAATTCCCTTATACCTTGAGATACCCCATTGTTTTCTGCAACCTTTAAATTAACTGGAATAGTAGCAGCAGAAGATTGAGTACCAATAGCAGTTATATATCCAGGTACTTGATTTTTTATCATTTTAGGAAGACTCTTTTTTCCAATAGCAGAAGCAATTGAAAATTGTATTAGTATAATTACAAAATGGGTAGCTATAACTATTAAGAACACTTTCCAAAAGACTGATAAAATTCTAGCTACTTCACCAGCATAAGCCATATTGGCAAATATACCTAATATATGAATAGGTAATAGGGGTATAATTACTCTACTAATAGTTTTTTCCATAATCTGTTGAAACTCTGAAGCAGCATTGTAAAGGGTTCTTCCCTTTATAGCAGATATACCTAATCCTAATAAGAATGCTAAAATCAATGCAGTCATTACATTCATAAGAGGGGGTATTTCCACTTCAAAGAAAGCTTTTAAAAGTTTATCCTCTGGATTAGCTGCTTTTGAAAGGACATTTGATGTATGAATAAATAGTGGGAAAATATTAGTTGAAACAATATAAGCTAAAAATCCAGCAACTAAAGTGGAACCATAAGATATAGCAGTAGTAATTCCTAGTAGTTTTCCTGCCCCTTGCCCTAAATCAGCAATTCCTGCTACAACAAATCCTATAATAATAAAAGGTATAGCAAAATCCAAGAAATTACTAAAAATTGAATTGAATGTAACAAAGATTCTCACTATTGGTGCAGGAAAAATATTTCCTATAATAATACCTAGAATAATAGCAATAATTAGCTTAGGAACTAATCCTAACTTTTTCATAATAAATATTCACTCCCTTATATTTATCTTGTATTTTAAAAGAAGAGATTATATAAGCTTACAATCATATAATCCCCATCTTTTGAAAAATAATCATCAGTTTAATAATAAGGCATTATTAACTAGTATGATAATAATTAACATATTTGAAAAAAATATAGACCATAAGGAAAACTTATTTAGATTATACAATAAATACTGTAAAAATCAACTATAATTTATTAAATTTTGCAAAAATAACAAAAAATCCTATAGTATTTATTTTAAGATAGAGGTAAAAAGGAATGGAGACAAGACTCAGAAAGAAATTATTATTATTAAAATTAGCATTATGTTATAATTAAAATGTAAAATATTATTTATCAAAATCTATAAGGAAGGAGAGATCAAGACTATGAATTTACCACAAATAAAGAGTAAAGGGAGTCTAACGGAAAAGACATATAATACTTTGAAAAGGGCAATATTAGATTTAGACTTAGAACCAGGGGAGCTTTTAACAGAAGAAGAACTTTCAGAACAACTAGGAGTCAGTAGAACGCCTTTAAGAGCAGCTTTAAGCAAACTAGAATATGAAAACCTTATTACAGTAATTCCAGGTAGAGGGACCTATGTTTCCGAACTTTCCATAGATTATATGGAAGATATATTTGACGTTCGTGAAGTTGTAGATATGCTTTCTCTGAAACTCCCACGGCTAAAGCCGATGGGGTTCTTAGGTACTATATAGATTTCTTTAATACTCTCACTATATTAAATATAGTTACAACGCATTAAAACTATCTATTTTCCCTAAGACTTTCACTATC
>NZ_VULR01000014.1 GCF_009696605.1 Anaerosalibacter bizertensis
GCGAGCGATAGCGAGTTTATTTACCCTTGACGGGATTAAATAAATAATCTTAGACTTGCAAATAAATTCAAGAAAGTTTAAATATATTGTTCGGTAAAAAACTGTCCAAAAAAGTGTTGACATGTCAGTATCATAAGAGAATGGATTGGCAACCCCTTTTTGAACAATATTTTACTTAACATAGATTTTATTAAATATCTATGATGTCTTTCTAATGTCATAGTACTTAGTTCTCTATATTCAATTGGTGTCTTGTATCCTAAAGCTCCGTGAACCCTTAGGTTGTTATACCAAAAGATATACTCTGCTAGCTCTAATTGTAGTTGTTCTAAGGTCTCAAATTTTCTATCCACAATATTTGGTATAGAAAATTCATTGCAATTATTAGTATCAACCTTATATTAAGCCACTGTGTAATTGGATACCAGGCCATTTTCATTCATAATTCTAGATATCCTTCTTCTTGAAACATTATGGCCTAATTTTTCTAGTTCTACTTTAATTTTTCTTGTTCCATAATTATTTCTACTACGCCTAAAGATATCTTTAATGTGTTTTGTAATTATGGATTCTTCATTGTAAGGAGTAGAAGGTTCTTTATTTAAATGGTAATATACTAAACTTCTTTGAACATTTAAAAGTTCACACATTGCACTAATACTGTATTTCTTTCTATTAGAAATGATAAGGTCTACTTTTTGCCTAGTAGTAGTGCTGCCTGCTTTTAACTGACTCACTTGGCAATTTATTGCCTTAGTGGAACTTATCCTTTAGGGCAAATATCATTTTCCATTTCAAGTTGCTTTACTTTCTTCCTAAGTTCAATTAATTCTTTTTCCTCTTCAGTTCTATTATCTTCCACATCAAAGGAATTAGAATTATTATATCTTAGTACCCAGGTTCTAATAGTAGGGGCGGCTACACCATATTCATCACCTAGACTTCTGTAACTGTGATTTCCTTGGTTGTAGATCTTTACTACCTGTTTTTTGAAATCCTCATCGTAACGTTTTCTGGTCATTAAAATCTCCTCCTAATTTTATTGTACATTGTACCATGTTAAGTAAAGATCTGTCCTATTAAGTGTAACCTATTCAATATTAATGTCAGAAGGTTGGTTTCCTATATTATTTATAGGAATTATATCTGCTATAGGTATTTTAATAATGTCTTTTAAAGTTACAAGAACAGTTCTATTTATAACCTCTTCTATACTAAGTTTAATCTGTATTAGCTTATTTTTTTACAGTCTAACTGATATTAAAAGTTGGAAAGGCTTCGCAGTAGGGTTTATTACCATAAGTTCTTTAATAGGTATATGGATAGGTACTATAATTGGAATGCTAATAAAGAAATGAGCCTATTATAATAGGTTGCCAATTCATATCCTCTAAAACATATCAACATATTTCATTCAGACCGTAGTAATGAGTATGATAATATAACGATAGACAATATTTTAGATACTTTTAAAATAGAACGTTCTTTGAGCAATAAAGGAAATCCATGTGATAATGCAGTTAATAAGGCCACTAATAAAATATTGAAAACATAATTCATATATCAAAGAAAATTTGAAACCTTAGAATAGTTACAACTAGAATTAGCAAAGTATATTTATTGGTATAATAATCTAAGAATCCATAGATTTTTAGATTATTATACCAATTGAATATAGAGAATCAAACACTGCAAAATTAGAAAAAGTATCATAAGCACCCAACAAAATCTATGTTAAGTAAAATTCTGTCCAAAATAGGGTTGCCAATCCAACTGCAGTTCTTACCGATTTTAGGCCATATCCATGATATAACTTATTCATTTTATTAATTATCAGTTCATTACCTACTTTTGTCAGCTCATGCATATATGGATTTTTCATAACTGCTGATAAGTAATTTTTATAGCAAAATATTTTTAACGATATATAACATTCAGATTCCATTAATTATATATATCATAATTAGTATTGTGATAAACTTAATGTTGTAATTTACTTTATCAATAAATATGAAACCCCAAATATGGCAAAATATATAATAGTTCTAAAAAAATCCGAATCTTTCTTTTTCTCGAAACTTAAAGAAATTAAAAGAATTATTGAATAAAACAATAATCCAATACCAATAATCCATATCGGCTTTTGGAAAAGTATTCCCACCATTAATGTTGCGATTAATAATATTGGAACCCCTAATACCATAAATGATTTATTAATTTCATGTTTTTTATAGGGTAAGTACAATCCTTCTTTACTTTTTTCCACTAATAAATTCTTCTGATTAGCCATTAAATCTATTATATTATTTATAAATAAAGCTTGATGTAATGCTACTATTGGTGCTCCAATACCTAATTCTTTGATTGTTTTAACAAATTCAAAGAGTTCAAATTTATACAAGACAATAACTGCTATAAATATAACAAATATATAAACAGATATAGTAAGATTAATTCTTGAAAAAGTAATTAAGTTTTTTTGAATTAAAGGGTTTTTTAATTTCATGTTTTTTAATATAAAATTTTTTCTATTTTTCCCTGCTGACGTTTCTCTAACAAATCCTTGTGCATCTTCAATTGCATTTCCTCTTGCTAAATAGCTAGCTCTACTAATAAAAACCATATCAGCAAATGATTTACCAAAATCAAAATCTGTATTCAAAGCCTCCCTAATGCTATAAATAGATACATAGGTTAAATATAATATTAGTACAATAGATAAATATTTATTTGTATATAATTGGAGATTCAATACTATAGTATATATAAAAACAAAACCCATTATTTTAATATTAAACCCTTTATTATAGATAAAATATCTACTAATTATTGAAATTATGAACAAATTCCAAAGACTTAAGAATACTTGTATTGTTTGGAAGCTAATTTTAAAATTATTTAATATTAAAGCTATAAGAATACTGAAAACAGCATAAGAAATAATCTTCTTAAATAAACTAAGTTTAAAAATCTTACGGAATTTAGAGCCTGATAAATAAATCATACTTGCTGGGTGCCACTTTAAGGGTGTTTTTTTATAAATTAAGGTAAATAAAATAAATACCATGCTTATACCTAGAACAATTTGATTACTATAAAGATTAATTAATTCTGAATTCAAAATAATCATTTTACCAAACTGAAAAACCGTAAATACAAAGACTATGCCCATTATCATTAACCCAATAAAAAGGTTTTTTATCATAGACTTCATTTCTCTAATTTTTATTTTAAATTTATAAGATAAAATTACTCTTAAATCATTAATCTTCTTCACCACCTTCTGATAGGTGTAAATAAAGATCTTCAAGATTTTTACAATCAGGAGTTTTTGCTAAAATTTCTTGTACCGTTCCAACCCCTATCAAATTTCCCTTATCAATCATAATGTAATAATCACATAAGTTTTCTATTAAAGCTAATAGATGAGTAGATAGAATAATTGTTTTCCCTTTGTTTTTTAGTTCTAAAAATCTTTCTCTTAAATTATTAAGCTGTCTAGGATCTAATCCTGAAAAAGGCTCATCTGCTATTAAAAGTTTATAATCTCTAAGCAATGCACAACATATCAATAATTTTTGTCGATTCCCTTTAGACAGTTCATGTGGAAATTTATTTAAATGACTTTCTAATTGAAAATCTTTTTTAAGCTTTTCAACCTTTCCTTCTGTTTTATACATTCTACTTATAAAATCAAGATGTTCATTAACTGTTAATTCTTCATAGTAAACAGGTGTATCTGGAATATAAGCAAAAATATTATCTTCTTGAGCAATACTCTTATTTTTTTCTCCAAACACAGTAATTTCACCGGAGTAATCATCATAATAATTTAATAAACATTTAATCATGGTTGTTTTACCTGAACCATTAGCTCCGATTAATCCTACAATTGAATTTTTTGGAATATCAAAACTTATATTTTTTAAAGCATGGAATTCATTATAATATTTATTAACTTTTTTAAAAGATACAGCTCTTGTTTTGTCCATACTATCTCCTCCTCTTTAAAAGGTTTTACTATATAGTCATAACAATGTATTTCTTTAAATGCCATCAATTCTCTTGTAGGTATTGCAGTTACAAATATAATAGGGGTTAATTTATAATTATCTATATTTCTTATTTCTTTAGCTAATTCAAATCCTGAATAATCTTTAAGTTGAATATCCAATAAAAACATATCATAATAAATACCTATTGTTTAATATTCTAGACATCTTCTCATTCTCCTTCTTTCGTATATTATAAGAAAAAGGAGTGATTTTCCCTTAAGGGAAAATCACTCCTTTTTTAACAATATTCCATTATTGTTCTACAGTTCTAGAGGATATTAGATCTACTCCTGTATCTAATAAGTTTTCGATTATTACTTCTCCTTCTTTTACTGGTGGTTTTACTTCTACATTACTTATAACTTTCATTGATTCCATCATTTTAGCTTTAGGTATTCCACCTTTAGTTACTACTGGAAGTCTATTTAAATGGTCACTTTTTAGTTTAACTGTACTTGTTATAACCCTAGTTGGATTGGTTACTTCTTTTATTCCATATTCTGCTCCTCTTTTACAGGTGTTTCCTTCTACTGTATATCCTTTTAAACTAGTTTCATCCTTTTTTATAGTCAATCTACATCCTCTAGGGCATACTATACAAACTTTTTCATATACATCCACCTTATTTCCCTCCCTCTTGGATGGATACTTTTAAATCTCCTATTTCTCCATCTTTTAACTCTGAAGCATTTATTTTTATTTCTTCCATCTCTCCTGGAGCAAATTGTATCTTCTTTATTTCTTTTATAGCTTTATCTCCATTTTCAAGTACTAATTTAGCATCTTTAAATATATCTGTTACCCTCATAAATAAAGTTAAATCTTCATCTACATTTTCTACCCTTATTTCTTGAGGTACTATATATCTGATGCCTTCTCCTGGTATGGTTTTTACAGTATGTGAATCTTCTTTTAGTTCACCTTTAACAAATTTAGCTGCACATTTACCAGCTTTTCTACTTTCTCTAGTTACATTGTCAACTAAATCATGGACATGGACTACATTTCCACAAGCAAATATTCCACTTACACTGGTTTCCATAGATTCGTTAACTATGGGTCCATTGGTTATAGTATCTATTTCTATATTAGCTTCATTAGATAGTTCGTTTTCTGGAATAAGTCCTACTGAAAGCAACAATGTATCACATTCATACTCTACTTCACTTCCTGGTATAGGTCTTCTATTTTCATCTACTTTTGCTACTACTACCCCTTCTAGTCTATCTCTTCCTTTAATATCTACTATAGTATGGCTTAAAAGTAGTGGTATATTAAAATCATCAAGACATTGAACAATATTCCTTGTAAGTCCACCTGAATAAGGCATAAGCTCTACTACTGCTTCTACTTTAGCCCCTTCTAAAGTCATCCTTCTCGCCATTATAAGCCCAATATCTCCTGAGCCTAGTATGACTACTTTTTTTCCCACTTGATAGCCTTCCATGTTTATAAATCTTTGAGCTGTACCTGCTGTAAATATACCTGCAGGTCTAGTTCCTGGAATAGTTATAGCACCTCTAGGTCTTTCTCTGCAACCCATAGCCAATACAATAGCTTCGGCTTTTATTTGTATAAGTCCATCTTTTGTGTTAATTGCTTCTATATTCCTATCTTCATCTATATGAAGCACCATAGTATCTAATTTATATTCAATTCCCATTTCCTTTAATTCCCTTATGAATCTTTCTGAATACTGTGGTCCTGTTAATTCTTCTTTAAATACATGAAGGCCAAATCCATTATGAATACACTGTTGAAGTATTCCGCCAAGCTCTTTATCCCTTTCTATTACCAATATATTTTCCACGCCATTTTTTCTAGCTTCAATTGCTGCTGCTAAGCCAGCTGGGCCTCCACCAATGACTACAATTTCATAGCTATCCATTTTTCTGCCCCCTTACTCTTCACCATTTTCAATTTCTTTTGTTTCTCCTGTGAGTATATAAGAATCAGTACCATCTTTAACTATATCTGTCACATCTTTATTTAGTTCTCTTGCCAATATCTCCATAACCCTTGGCATACAGAATCCACCTTGACATCTTCCAAAACCAGCTCTTGTTCTTCTTTTCACTCCATCTACAGTAGTAGCACCTGCATTCCTATTGATACAATCTATTATTTCACCTTCAGTTACAGTTTCACATCTACAAATTATTCTTCCATAACTTGGATCCTTTTTAATTAACTCCGCTTTTTCCTCATTTGACAATTCTGCAAAACGGATTACCTTTTTCCTCTTAGGATTAAAGTCCTCTTTATCTTCTAAACCACCTGCTATATCTTTTACCATTCCAGTTACATATTCTGCTATAGCTGGGGAAGATGTAAGTCCTGGTGATTTTATTCCTCCAACATTTATAAATCCTTTCGCTACTTTTGATTCTTCTATGATAAAATCCCCTGTATCTGGTTCTGCTCTTACACCTGTAAAGTTAGTTATATTCTTATTGAAAGGTATTCCCTCTACACTCTTTTGTGCAGTTTCTCTTACCATTCTCAATCTATATCCAGTAGTTTCAGTAGCCTCCTTATTTGGCACCACTTCATTGTCTGGCCCTACTATTATATTTCCATGGGCTGTCGGTGAAACTACTACCCCTTTTCCAAACTTTCTAGGACATTGGAATATTACAGTATTTATCATTTCTCCTGCTGCTTTATCAAGTAAATAGTATTGGCCACTTCTTGGAGTTATTTTAAAACTACTATCTCCTACCATTTGACTTATTTCATCTGCATATACTCCAGCACAATTTATAACGTATTTTGCTTCTATTTCTCTTTCACTGGTCTTTATTCTATATCCACTATCTGTAGTTTCTATATTCTTTACTTCATTGTTTAAATATAGCTCTGCTCCATTGTCCATTGCATTTTCAGCTAATGCTATAGCTAGCTCCCAAGGACTTATAATTCCAGCTGTAGGAGCATATAGAGCACCAACTACATCTTTACCTATATTAGGTTCCAATTCCTTGATTTTTTCCCTATCTATTATTTCTAATTTAGGTACTCCATTCTTAACTCCTCTTTCATAAAGTTCTTCAATAGTCTCCATATCCTCTTCACTAAATCCTACTACTAGTGAACCATTCCTTTTAAAAGGTACATCTAATTCTTCACATACCTTATCAAACATAGGATTCCCTTTTACATTGAAATAAGCCATTTTTGTATTAGGCTTTGCATCATAGCCTGCATGAACTATCCCTGTATTCGCCTTAGTTGCACCACTTGAAATATCATTATCTTTTTCCAATATAACAATATCTAATTCATATCTTGATAGTTCTCTTGCTATAAATGTACCTGTTATACCTGCACCTATTATGGCTACATCATACATTTATATCTCTCCCTTCTTTTACATATACCAAACTTTTTCATTACTTGTTGATATGGCTACTGCTCCAGAATTTAAACTTCCTATTACATCTTCCTTATCCATTATGAGTCCACCTGTTATTATAGGTCTTCTAGTTTCTTGAACTACCCTTTTTACAATCTTAGGCATTATTCCTGGAAGTATTTCTACAGCATTAGGTTCAGTATTTTTAATGTTTCTTATACCTGTATCTAAAGATAGTGAATCTAATACAAAAAGCCTTTGAATAGCAAAAATATCTAATTCTCTCGAATAATTAATAAGGCTACTTTTAGTAGTTATTATTCCATGAGGATTTATGTTTTTTGCTATATATTGCAGACCCCAGTTGTCTTTAGATATTCCATCTATTAAATCTAGATGTATATATATTCCTTTATCTTTTTGTCTTACCTTATCTACTATTTCCTTTAAATTTACAATATTTCCCGTTAAAAGGAAAATGTTTTCACAAGGGGAATTTATTGCATTATCCAATTTGTTTAGATCATTAACAGCTGCTATTATAGGGTTTATCTCTAGTCTTTTAAAAAAATTAGTATCCAAAATAATACCTCCTCAAGGAATTTACTATTTCTTCCTATTGTAAAAAAGCAAAAAAGTGTACCAAAAATCTGTTTCCAGATTTTTTGATACACTCTCATTATCTCAATACAATATTTATTTTAACTATATTATATCATCTATATACGTTTTTGTAAATAAATTAGCTATACTTTTATTCATCTTTATCTAATTTAGGGTATCCTAATCTATCTAGTACCATATTATAACCATCTGCTCCGTAGTTCAATGCTCTACTTATCCTACTGATGGTAGCTGTACTAGCTCCTGTTTTTTCTTCAATTTCATTATAAGTTCTATTCATTCTAAGTAATTTTGCCACTTCAAGTCTTTGGCTAATAGCTTGTATTTCTTTTATAGTACATATATCTTCAAAAAAACGATAACATTCTTCCATATTTTCAAGTTTAAGTATTGCTTTAAATAACGAATCTACCTGATCACTTTTTATCCTAGAATTATAATCCATCGAATCACACCCCCTTTATCTCTTTACTCCTTTAATTCTACTTTTTTCTTCAAATACCTTCTGTAATATAATTTTTTACATTTTTTTAATTAATTATAAAAGAGGAGCTATCACTTTATCTTAAATAACGATAAAGTGATAGCTCCTCCTAACCTACTTATTAAAATAATCCTTTTATTTCTCCATCTTTAGTTATATCCATATTATTTGCTGCTGGTACTTTTGGAAGTCCTGGCATAGTCATTACATCTCCTGTTAATGCTACTAAGAACTTAGCTCCTGCTGATATTTTAATCTCTCTTACTGTAATTTTAAATCTACTTGGTCTTCCTAGTAAGTCTGGATTATCAGATAAGGAATACTGGGTCTTAGCCATACATATAGGCATTTTATCAAGGCCAAGCTTTTCAATTTGTTTAATTTCCTTTAAAGCTTTTTGAGTAAATTCTACTCCATCTGCACCATAAATATCTTTAGCTATTTTTTCTGCCTTTTCCACTATAGTAGAATTTTCATCATATAACACTTTAAAGTTTGAAGGGGTACTTTCTACAACTTCAACTACCTTCTTAGCTAGTTCTATTCCACCTTCTCCACCTTTTGCCCATACTTCTGAATGTACTACTTCTACTCCTAATTCTTTACATTTATTAAATACAAGTTCTAATTCATTGTCTGTATCTGTTGGGAAATGATTTATAGCTACTACTACTGGAACGCCATAGCCTTTTACATTTTCTATATGTTTTTCTAGGTTTTCAAATCCAATTTCTAAAGCTTCTAAATTCTCTTCATTTAATTCTGTTTTTTCAACTCCACCATGAAGTTTCAATGCTCTAACAGTAGCAACTATTACTGCTGCATCAGGTTTTAGATCTGCAAATCTACATTTAATATCAAAGAACTTTTCCGCACCTAAATCTGCACCAAAACCTGCCTCTGTAATAGTATATTCTGCTAATTTTAGAGACATCTTTGTTGCCAATACACTATTGCAGCCATGGGCAATATTTGCAAAAGGTCCACCATGAATAAAAGCTGGAGTATTTTCCAATGTTTGAACTAAGTTTGGTTGCAATGCATCTTTAAGAAGCAATGTAAGAGCACCTTCAGCATTTAAATCCCTTGCATGTACTGGTTCTCCATTATAATCATAAGCTACTAAGATATTTCCTAATCTTTCTTTTAAATCTTCTAAATCATTTGCTAAACAAAGGATAGCCATTATTTCAGATGCTACAGTAATATCAAAACTATCTTCTCTTGGTACTCCATTAGACTTTCCACCTAATCCAACAACTATATTCCTAAGAGCTCTGTCATTCATATCCAATACCCTTTTCCAAGTAATTCTTCTTGGGTCTATTCCAAGTTCATTTCCTTGATGGATATGATTGTCAAGTAATGCCGAAAGTAAGTTGTGAGCAGTAGTTATAGCATGAATATCCCCTGTAAAATGTAGGTTAATATCCTCCATAGGTACTACTTGGGCATACCCTCCTCCTGCAGCCCCTCCTTTAATTCCAAAACAAGGCCCTAAAGAAGGCTCTCTAAGTGCAGATATAGCAGTTTTGCCAATCTTATTTAACGCCATACTTAAACCAATATTCATTGTAGTCTTTCCTTCTCCAGCAGGAGTTGGATTTATAGCTGTAACCAAAATCAATTTTCCATCTGGTTGATCTTCTCTTTCTTTAAGTACATCTAATGAAACTTTAGCTTTGTAATCACCATATAACTCCAAATCCTCTCTGCTAAGTCCTAACTGTTTTGCAATTTCCTCAATAGGTTTCATTTTTGATTCTTGAGCAATCTGAACATCAGTCTTCATAGCTTTCCCCCTCACTTAATTTTATCCATGATTTCTGGATAATTTATTAAATATTCTAAAATTATAAAATCTACTAGCTATAAAAGTACATACCCTTCCTTATTCAAAACTAATACCCTATTAAATCCTAATTACACTATAAATAGAATGTTTCTATTGTCAAATACCATTATACCAAATTTTTCTTAAAATGAAAATTTAAAGTATTCTATATATTTTAACCTTGGAAATAAATACCTGCTATATATAATATATAGCAGGCTCTTTAATTTTAAAACTATTTATTGTTATTTTTATATCATAAATCTAATTATAAACAAAATACTTAATATATACATTACTAAAGATACTTCTTTCCCTTTACCTGTAAGTAATTTTAAAACTACATAAGATAACATTCCAAATACTATTCCTTCAGCAATACTATATGCTAAAGGCATCATAATAATTGTTAAGAATGCTGGTATAGCTTCTGTAAAATCATCTAAATCTATTTCTTTAATTGGACTCATCATGAAAAGTCCTACTAATATAAGTGCTGGTCCTGTAGCTGATGATGGTACCATTGTAAATAATGGTGCAAATAATAATGAAAGAGCAAACATGCCTGCAGTGGATAGAGCTGTAAGACCAGTTCTTCCTCCTTCAGCTACTCCTGAAGCACTTTCAACAAATGTTGTTACAGTACTAGTTCCTAGACATGCTCCACCTATTGTACCTACAGCATCTGCAAGCAATGCTTTACTAACCCTTGGAAGTTTTCCTTCTTCATCTAACATATTTGCTTTAGAAGCTACACCTGTTAATGTTCCTATAGTATCAAATATATCTACAAATAAGAAAGTAAATACTACTATTATCATATCTTTAGTAAAAATATTATGCCATTCAAATTGGAAAGCAACCTTACTTAAAGATGGTGGTAAACTTATTATTTTTCCGCCTTCTGGCAAAATTGTAACTCCCATAGGTATACCTATAACAGTAGTTGCTATAATTCCTATAAGTAATGCACCTTTCACATTTTTAGCTAATAAAACACCTGTTATTATAAGTCCAATCAGTGCTAATAGTGCTTCTGGTTCGTTTATAGCTCCTAGAGCAAGGGGTACTCCTTCTCCTTGAACTACTATTCCTGCTGAATTAAGTCCTATAAAAGCTATAAATAATCCAATACCTACTGAAACAGCTTTTTTTAGATTTATAGGTATAGCATCAAAAATAGCTTCTCTCGCTTTAACAAAGGACAATAGTATGAAAATAATACCTTCTATAAATACTGCTGTTAATGCAAACTGCCATGAATATCCCATTTCTAATACAACTGTATAGGCAAAGAAAGCATTAAGACCCATACCTGGTGCCAATGCAAAAGGATATTTTGCATAAAGAGCCATTATTAATGTAGCTATAACTGCAGATAGTGCTGTAGCTGTAAATACTCCTCCTTTATCCATTCCAGTTTCTGAAAGAATCAAAGGATTTACTGCTAAAATATAAGCCATAGTCATAAATGTAGTAATTCCTGCCAATATTTCTGTTTTTACATCAGTATTATGTTCCTTTAGTTTAAAAAAGTTTTCCATGATTCTCCTCCTTCGTTTAACTTTTACTTTATATTATTCCAATATCTTTCCTATAGCAAAGACCATCAAATTTTATTTTGTCTATATTTTTATAAACCTTCTCTCTAGCCTCTTTAAGAGTATCTCCTAAAGCTGTTACAGATAAAACCCTTCCTCCATTAGTTAATAGCTTCCCATCTTCCATTTTTGTTCCATTATGAAAAAGTATTATATCCTTGTCTAACTCTTCAGTTCCTGTTATTTCTTTCCCTTTTTCATATTCCACTGGATATCCTTTAGATGTCAAAACTACTGTAACACATTTTTTATCTGTCCATTTTAAATCTTCTTCTTTCAAACTTCCATCCATAGTCTTTTCAAATATATCTACAATATCATTTTCTAATCTAGGTAAAACTACTTCTGTTTCTGGATCCCCAAATCTGACATTGAACTCTAACACCTTAGGTCCATCTGCTGTCAACATAAGTCCTATAAATAAAATACCTCTAAAATCTATATCCTCATTTTTAAATCCAATTTTTATATTTTTTAATATACTTTTCTCTATTTCTTCCTTCAACTTATCAGTCATTACTGGATTAGGTGAAAAACAACCTACTCCACCAGTATTTGGCCCTTTATCTCCTTCAAATATCTTCTTATAATCCCTTGCACTTTCCATAGGAATTATATTTTCATTGGACACAAAACAAAGCAAGGAAGTTTCTGTTCCTTCTAAAAATTCTTCTATTAAAATTTCTTCTCCTGATAAGCCAAATTTCTTATCTACCATTATATCTTCAATGGCCTTGATTCCTTCTTCCTTAGTCTTGCATATAATAACACCTTTGCCTGCACAAAGGCCATCTGCTTTTATAACTATTGGGTAGTTTAGACTATCTAAAAAGCTAATTGCAGCTTTTGCTTCTTTAAAAACCTTATACTTTCCTGTTGGAATATTGTATTTTTCCATAAACCCTTTAGATATTATCTTGCTTCCTTCTAAAATTGCACCTTTCTTGTTAGGTCCAAATATCTTAAGACCTTTTTCATTAAATCTATCTACTATTCCATTAACTAAAGGATCTTCTGGACCTACAACAGTTAAATCTATATCTTTATTTATTGCAAAATCCAATAAAAGATCTATATCCTTTGGATTTATATTCACATTTTCAGCTACCTGAAGAGTTCCACCATTACCTGGTGCACAATATATCTTTGATACCCTCTTGCTTTCAGATAGCTTGTGACACAATGCATGCTCTCTTCCTCCACTGCCTATAACTAAAACTTTCATATCTATCCCTTCCTTTTAAATGGAATAATCAGTGTTTAAAATGTCTCATATGTGTAAATACCATAGCCATATTGTTTTCATCTGCTGCCTTAATAGATTCTTCATCTCTAATAGAGCCACCTGGTTGAATAACTGCTGTAACTCCTGCCTTAGCCAACGCTTCAACAGAGTCTCCAAATGGGAAGAATCCATCAGAAGCTAGTACACTTCCCTTTACTTTTTCTCCACTATGTTCTATAGCCTGTTCTACAGCCCATATCCTATTTGTCTGGCCCATTCCAATACCTATTGTTCCTTTATCTTTTACAAGAACAACTGAATTACTCTTTACATTCTTAACTGCTTTCCATGCAAACATTAGCTCTTCTAACTCTTCTTCTGTAGGTTTTCTCTTAGTTACAACTTCCAAATCCTCTTTTAAAAGGACTGTATCCCTTTCTTGTACTAAGATACCTCCTAAAACCTTTTTAACATCATAGGATTTATAATCATTTTTCATAATATCTTTTAATTCTAAAAGTCTAATATTCTTCTTAGACTTTAATATTTCTAATGCATTTTCTGTATAAGATGGTGCTACTACTACTTCAATAAAAATACTATTTATCATTTCTGCTACTTCTTCATCTACTTCTCTATTTGCTGCTATTATACCGCCAAAGATAGATACTTTATCTGATTCATAAGCTTTTTTATATGCTTCTAAAAGATTTTCTCCACTTCCTATACCACAAGGATTAGCATGTTTTACTGCTACTACTGTTGGCTCTTCAAATTCTTTAAGTATTTCTAATGCTCCATTTGTATCATTTATGTTATTAAAAGATAGTTCTTTTCCATGTAATTGAGTAGCCCCTGTAAGGGTTCCTCTATTATCCCCTACTTCCCTATAAAATGCTGCTTTTTGGTGAGGATTTTCTCCATATCTTAGACCAACTTTTTCTTCAAAAGTTAAAGTAATAGTATCTGGAAAATCTATATTATCTTTTTCATTAAAATAATTAGCTATAAGGCTGTCATAATTACTTGTATATTGGAATACCTTCCTTGCAAGACTTCCTCTAGTTTCTAAACTGGTTTCCCCATTTTCTCTTAATTCATCTATTACCTTTTCGTAGTCCTTTGGATCTACTATAACTGTTACATATTTATAGTTTTTTGCTGCTGCCCTAATCATTGAAGGACCGCCAATATCAATATTTTCAATTACTTCCTCATGGGTTACTCCTTCTTTTAGTACAGTTTGTTTAAATGGATATAGATTGTTTACTACTAAATCTATTGGCTTCATATCTAGTTTTTCCAATGTTTTCACATGTTCTTCATTTTCTCTTATATAAAGAAGTCCACCATGAATATTAGGATGAAGAGTTTTAACCCTTCCATCAAAAGCTTCTGGAAATCCTGTTATATTTGAAATATCTATTACTTCCAATCCTGCCTCTTTTAAAGTTTTTTTAGTTCCACCTGTAGATATTATTTCCCATCCTAAATCTACTAATTCCTTTGCAAAATCTACAATTCCAGTTTTGTCCCAAACACTAATAAGTGCCCTTTTCATATTATCACCTCAATATAGTTACTTTTCTATCTTCTAATTTTATCTTCCTATCACAAAACAACTTTACAGCTTCAGCCAATATTTCATGTTCTACCTTTAAAACTCTATCTTTCAATGTTTCCACTGTATCCTGTTCTTTTACTTCTACCGTTCTTTGAAGTATTATAGGTCCTGTATCCGTTCCTTCATCAACAAAATGGACCGTTGCTCCAGTTACTTTCACTCCGTATCTTAAAACTTCTTTATGAACTTTCTCCCCATAATAGCCTTTCCCGCAAAAGCTAGGTATTAATGATGGATGGATATTTATTATTCTTCCACTATATTCTCTTACGAATTCTTTAGATAAAACCCTTAAATATCCAGCCAATACTACTAAATCAATTTCCCTATTTTTAAATGTTTCAATAACTTTCCTATTATACTCTTCCTCTGAACCAAAGCTTTTTCTATCTATATATAAAGCTTCAATTCCTTCTTTTTCTGCCCTTTTTAAGCCATATGCATCTTTTTTATTGGACATAACCAATTTTATTTCCCCATTTATATATCCACTTTTTATACCATCTATTAGACATTGAAGATTGGTGCCGCCGCCAGATATCAAAACTCCAATTTTTATTGGTGACATAGTATTACCCTTTCTTCTCCACTTTTTATTTCTCCAAGAAGAACCCCTTTTTCACCTTTTTCATTTAAAAATGATAGTACATCATCTATTTCATCTTTTCCTACAACGAAAACAATTCCTATACCCATATTAAATGTGCTATACATCTCATCTGTATCTATGTCTCCATATTCTTGAATTAAATCAAATATATATGGTCTTTCAATATCTTTAGTATTTATAACTGCAGTAAGTCCTTCAGGAAGCATTCTTGGAATATTTTCATAGAATCCACCACCAGTAATATGGCTAATTCCCTTAAGATTAAAGTTTTCTATTAGATCATATAGTGGATTTGTATATATTCTAGTAGGTTTTAAAAGTGCTTCTCCCAATGTAGATTTAAGTTCAGGAATATATTTATCAGCATCTAATTTAGCCTTATCAAAGAATATTTTCCTAACTAAAGAATAGCCATTGCTATGAACCCCACTTGATGGAAGACCTACAACTAAATCCCCTTCTTCAATAGCTGAGCCATCTATTATCTTGTCTTTATCTACTATACCTACACCAAAACCTGCCATATCATATTCTCCGTCTTGATAAAACCCTGGCATTTCTGCTGTTTCTCCTCCTATTAAAGCACAACCACCTTTTATACAACCATTGGCTACTCCTTCAACTATCTTAGCCATTTTTTCTGGTTCAAGCTTTCCTGTAGCTATATAATCAAGGAAAAATAATGGTTTTGCTCCTTGACATAGAATGTCATTTACACACATAGCCACACAATCTTCCCCTACAGTATCATGTTTGTCCATCATAAATGCAATTTTCAACTTAGTTCCTACTCCATCTGTTCCAGATACCAATACAGGTTCATTATATTTTTCCTTATCTAGAGCAAATAATCCACTAAAACCACCTACATTTGAAAGTACTCCTTCTGTGTAGGTCTTATTTATAAAGTTTTTTATAAGTTGTACTTCTTTGTATCCAGCCTCTTTATTGACTCCAGCTTCTTTATAAGTTAGTTTCATATCTTTCTCCTTTCTTATATATCTTCAATATCCATAGGATAGTTCTCATCAAAACAACCTGTGCAAAACACATCTTCTCCTCCTGCCCCATCTATAAGGCCTTGTAAAGATAGGTAGTTAAGAGAATCTGCTCCTATTATTTTTCTTATTTCTTCTATAGATTTATCAGAAGCAATTAAATTTTTCCTTTTAGTAGTATCCAATCCAAAGTAACAAGGGTATATTACAGGAGGGGAACTTATTCTAACATGGACCTCTTTTGCTCCTGCCTTCTTAAGCATTGTTACTATTGATCTCATTGTAGTACCTCTAACTATAGAGTCATCTACAAGTACTACTTTCTTCCCTTCTACATTTTCTTCTAATACATTTAGCTTTATCCTTACTCCTTGTTCCCTTAGTTCCTGAGTTGGCTTTATAAAAGTTCTTCCTACATATCTGTTTTTTATTAACCCTTCATCATAAGGTATACCTGAAGCCTCTGCATATCCTATAGCTGCAACCGTTCCTGAATCTGGAGCTGAAATAACTATATCTCCATCTGCCGGACATTCCTTAGCAAGTATTTGACCTGCCTTTCTTCTAGCTAAATAAATAGTTTTTCCATCTATCTTGCTATCTGGTCTAGCCATATATATAAGTTCAAATATACAAAGTTTTTTATTGTACTCTTTACCAGACTTTATACTTTTTAGCTCTCCATCACTTATAACTACCATTTCTCCTGGTTCTACATCTCTTATATAAGTAGCTCCTATAGTATCAAAAGCACAAGTTTCAGAAGATAGTATATAGTTATCTCCAAGTTTCCCTATAGATAGTGGCTTAATTCCATAAGGATCTCTCACTCCAATAAGTCTATCCAATGTCATAAGTACTAGTGAATAAGAACCTTTAACCATTTTCAAAGATTTTTGTATGGCCATTTCTATATCATCTTTGTGAAACCTAGCTATTAGATTTGCTATTACTTCCGTATCTGTATTTGTTGAAAATATAACTCCATCATCTTCTAACTTTTCTCTTAACTGTCTAGAATTTATTAAATTACCATCATTGGCTAGGGCTAGTGCACCTTTTTTGTATCCAACTACTAATGGCTGAGCACTTAATGAAATTTCTTCTTCCCCATTATCTTTCGATTCCACATGACCTATGCCTATATTACCTCTAAATCTACTTAATGTTTCTTTTGGAAAAACTTCATGGACTAGTCCTGCATCTTTAAAATAATCTATAAATCCATTTTTATTTACTGCGATTCCAGCACTTTCTTGTCCTCTATGTTGTAGTGCATACATTCCATAGTATAGTATTTTGGAAATATCTTTGTTTTCCTTATCATATATTCCAATAATTCCGCACAAATTGACCACCCTTTCAGGCCTTAGTTAAGTTTATTTACTACCTCTTTATCCATTTCACTAACTTCCCTAGCCATTTGTTCTTTATATTCCTTAAGCTTTTCTTTCAATCCATCATATTTTATTGACAACATCTGTACTGCTAAAATACCTGCATTTTCTGCTCCATTAATAGCTACTGTAGCTACTGGTACACCTTTTGGCATCTGCACTACAGAAAGCAAAGAGTCCAATCCATCCATAGTAGATGATTTAATAGGTAAACCTATTACAGGTAAAGTACTAACCCCTGCTAAAACTCCTGCTAAATGGGCTGCCTTTCCTGCAGCAGCAATAATCACTTCTATACCATTTTTATCTGCATTTTTTGCAAACTCTATAGCTTCAAAAGGAGTCCTATGGGCTGATATAACCCTTACTTCAGACCCTACTTGAAAATCATCTAAAACCTTAACTGTCTTTTTCACTATATCTATATCAGATATACTTCCCATAACAACAGCAACTTTCACAATTATCCCCCCTAAAGTTTGTTATTTGTAATATTTTAGATAATTGGCTAAGCCAATTATCTAAAATATCCTACTCCTGCTTCAAATATCCTTTGATCTTTTTCTCCCGGAATATTTTTACAAATATTTTTTCCTATTCTTTCTGAATGGCCCATCTTACCTAAAACCCTACCATCAGGACTTGTTATAGCTTCTACTCCTAATAATGAACCATTTGGATTGAAATCTACATATCTAGTAGCTATTTGACCATTTCTTATAAGTTTTTCTAATTCAGCTTCATTTGCAACAAACCTTCCCTCACCATGAGAAATAGGCATTGTATATACTTCTCCTACTTTAGTATTGCTAAACCAAGGTGAAAGATTTGAAACTATTTCTGTTTTTGCCATAGTAGAAACATGGCTTCCTATACTATTAAAAGTAAGGGTTGGTGAATTTTCATCTATGTCCCTTATTTCTCCATAAGGTAAAAGTCCTAGCTTTATAAGCGCTTGAAATCCGTTACATATACCTAAAATAAGTCCATCTCTTTTTTCAAGAAGATTCATTGTAGCTTCTTTTACATATGGATTTCTAAATACTGTAGCTATAAACTTACCAGATCCATCAGGTTCATCTCCACCACTAAACCCTCCAGGAATAGCAATTATTTGAGACTGATTTATAAATTTTACCATTTCTTCTATAGAATATTTAATATCTTCCTTGTTTAGATTTCTAAATACAAAGGTTTCTACTGCTCCTCCAGCCTTTTTAAAAGCTCTTTCTGTATCCCATTCACAGTTTGTTCCTGGAAATACGGGAATAAATACTCTTGGCTTACCAAGTCTACCTTCAAAATTAACCTTTGGTCCATTAGTATATCTAATGTCAACATCCTTTTCTTCTGCCTCTGCTTTTATTGGGAATATATCTTCTAATGGTTCTTCCCATTCAGCCATTAATTTATCTAAATCTATTTTTTCCTGGGAAATTTCAATATATTCTCCAGCATGAGTAGCTCCAAGTACTTCAAAATCCACACCTTCAAATATTTTTTTAATATTTTCCGATTTATCTATTTCAAGTATTATAGAACCATATTTAGGAGTAAATAGTTCTTTTTTATCTACATCTTCATTGAATCTAAATCCAATTTTATTTCCAAAGCACATTTCTGAAATACTTCTGCCAATTCCGCCTATTTTAACTGTTGAAGCAGAAAGTACTTTTCCATCTTCTATTAGTTCATATATTCTGCTATAGTTTCTGTCCATCTGTTCAAAGTTTGGCATTCCTTTTTCATCTATATCTAGTGGAAGTAATATTACAAAGCTTCCATTTTTCTTAAACTCTGGAGAAACTACCTTATCTGCCTTTCCTACATTTACTGCAAAAGATATAAGGGTTGGAGGAACATCTAAATCGTTGAAAGTACCTGACATACTATCTTTTCCTCCAATACTAGGAATATTAAGTTCCTTTTGGGCTACAAAAGCTCCTAATACAGCACTAAAAGGTTTCCCCCATCTTCTTTCATCTTCACCTAGTTTTTCAAAATACTCTTGAAAAGTCAGTCTAGTCTTTTTATAATCTCCACCTATAGCCACAATCTTTGCTACAGATTCAATTACTGCATAAAGTCCACCATGGAAAGGACTCCATTTTGAAAGTTTTGGATCAAATCCATAAGTCATTATTGAACAAGTATTGGTTTCTCCTTCTAGTACAGGAATCTTAGATACCATTCCTTCTATTGGAGTCTGTCTATACTCTCCACCAAGAGGCATATGAACAGTTCCACAACCTATAGTATTATCAAATTTCTCTACCAATCCTTTTTGACTAGCTGTATTTAAATCCTTCATATTTAAAGTCCAAGCTGTCTTAATATCATCTAAGTTTTCTTCTACTTCCTGTGGTATATCCTTTAAATAACTGTCTTCCATAGGCTGTTCTACAAATACTTTAGTAAATTTCTCAGTTCCATTTGTATCTAAGAACTTTCTTGAAATATCTACTATAGTATCCCCTTCCCATTCCATTACAAGCCTATCTGTATCTGTAACATTAGCTACTACAGTCATCTCTACATTTTCTTCTTCTGTATATTTCTTGAACTCTTCTAAATCTTCCCTATCTATAACTACTGCCATTCTTTCTTGAGATTCAGAAAGAGCTATTTCCGTTCCGTCTAATCCTTCATATTTTTTAGGTACTTTGTCTAAGTCTATATAAAGTCCATCTGCCAATTCTCCAATAGCTACTGAAACTCCACCTGCTCCAAAGTCATTACATCTTTTAATCATTTTACTTACTTCTGGTTTTCTAAAAAGTCTTTGAATTTTTCTTTCTATTGGAGGATTTCCTTTCTGAACTTCTGAGCCACAAGTATATAGTGATTCTTCATCATGTTCCTTTGATGAGCCTACTGCTCCTCCCAACCCATCTCTTCCTGTTCTTCCACCTACCAATAACACTAAGTCTCCATTTTCAGGTCTCTTCCTTATTACATTTTCCTTAGGGCTTGCTCCAAGTACAGCTCCTACTTCCATCCTCTTTGCAATATATCCATTGTCATAAATCTCTCTTACATATCCAGTAGAAACTCCAATTTGATTTCCATAAGAACTATATCCTTTCATAGCATCTATAGTTATTCTTCTTTGAGGTAATTTTCCTTGTAATGTATCTTCAATTTTCTGTCTTGGATTTCCACTGCCTGTTATTCTCATAGCTTGATATACATAACTTCTTCCTGAAAGTGGGTCTCTAATAGCTCCACCAAGACAAGTTGCTGCACCACCAAAAGGTTCTATTTCTGTTGGATGGTTGTGGGTTTCGTTCTTAAACATCAATAGCCATTTTTCAATTTTGCCGTCTACATCTACATCTATTTCAATACTTGCTGCATTTATTTCTTCTGACTTTTCTAAATCATCAAGTAGTCCTTTCTTTGAAAGGTTTTTCCCCATTATAGTGCCCATATCCATTAAAGAAACTGGTTTTTCTCTGTCCTCATATACATATTCTCTAGTAGTTAAATATTCTTTAATAGCCTTTTCAAATATAGAGCTATAGAATCCTTCTTCAATATCTATATTTTCAATCCTAGTATTGAAAGTTGTATGTCTACAATGGTCTGACCAATAAGTATCTATTACCTTTAACTCTGTTATAGTAGGATTTCTTTTTTCTGTATTCTTAAAGTATTCTTGACAAAATAGCAAGTCTCCAATGTCCATAGCAAATCCTATTTCATCTCTTAAACTTTCCAACTCTTCCTTAGTTTTATCTAAAAATCCTTCAACTACTTCTACTTTCTTTGCCACTTCCCACTCTACTTCTAGAGTTTCTAATTCTAGTGGAACTTCTCTACATTCAACACTATTTATATGATAATCTTTAATTTTTTCTAATTCATTATTTCCAATTTTCCCTTGAAGAACTATCACTTTAGAACTGCCTACTTTATATCCACTTTTTTCTGTAAGTATTTCTAAACATTGTACTGCTGAGTCTGCTCTTTGATCATATTGTCCTGGAAGATATTCTACTCTAAAATAAGATTCATCTTCAGCTAAAGGAAAACTCTTTTCATATACTAAATCTATATTTGGCTCTGAGAAAATAGTATTTACAGCTTCCTTATATTCCTCTTCAGAAATATTTCCAATTTGGTAATAGTTTAGTATTCTAACATTTTCCAATCCTTCAATATTAAGATTTTCTTTTAAATCTCTATAAAGCTTTTTTGCTTCTATATCGAATCCAATTTTCTTCTCTACAAACAATTTTTTAATATTCTCCACAGGAAAACCCTCCTTAAAAATTTTAAAGCCCGAACGGGCAGGCTCTAGTGAAACCTACCCGTCCGGGCTTTTCCCCCCTCGGTGTAGTATTGGCTGTCCAATACTTGTACCGCTCGGTCCAGACAAGAATTATTCTTCGGAACCCTAGGCACACTTTCACTCATAGCTAAATGATTTACGGTCATTAGTAGAAACTTCTCAGCCCTATTCTGAGAATTATATGAGTAACGATTAATTTATCTATAATTATAATATCAATATTGTTTATGTCTGTCAATGGAATTTATAAAAGTATTTTTGAATATTCACTATATCATAAACATTACAGTACATTTTAATATATTTATTCATTTAATAGTAAAGAATAGTTTTCTTATATATTTTTCTTCATCCAAAAAATAATTTATTTTTAAAATATAAAAATCTCCCTGTTTCGTAAAACAGAGAGATTTTTTTCTAATCCTCCATACCTAATGCTTTTTCTGGAGAGATATATGGCCTATCTTGTTTTTTACCTGTTTCTTCTAATGTCAATTGTCCTTCATAAGAAGTAAGACCTCTTCTTAAATATTTATTATCAATCAATGCTTGTTTAACACCTTTATCTGCAATTTGTAATGCAAAAGGTAGTGTAGCATTACATAGTGAATATGTAGAAGTTTGTGGGAATGCTGCTGGTATATTGTCAACTACATAATGGGTTATACCTTCCTCTACATATACTGGATCATCATGGCTTGTAGATCTTGAAGTTTCTATAGCTCCATTGTCATCACATGAAACGTCAACAATTAATGAATTTGGTTTTATAAGTTTTAACATTTCTCTTGAAACTAAATGATCTGTTCTCCATTTTGGCCATAGTATACAGTTCATAAGTACATCTGTTCTCTTCAAACAATTAATTAGATTTTGTTCATCAGAATAAAGTAATTCTACATTTGGAGGCAATATATGTTTTGCATGTTCTAAATTATCTGTATTTACATCTAAAATAGTTACCTTATTTCCAAAAGCTGCTGCAAGTTCTGCTGCTCCAAGACCTGCATTTCCTGCACCTATTATTGTAATCTCCGGTGTTCTTACTCCATGAACTCTAGCAAGCATTAGACCATTTCCACCATGGATACTTTGAGAGAAGTTAAGTGCTGCTATAAATCCACCTTTTCCAGCTATTTCGCTCATAGGTTTAAGTAGTGGGAATCCTCCATTTCTATCATAAACATCTTCATATGCAATTCCTATTGCTTTGCTTTCTAGGAATTTATCTGTTTGTTCTCTATGAGCATTTGAGTGAATATAAGTAAATACTATTAAATCTTCTCTTAGATATTTATATTCTTCTTCTAATATCTCTTTAACCTTGTAGATAAGTTCTGATCTCTTATATAGTTCTTCTGCAGTTTCAACTATTTCTGCACCTTGAGCTATATATTCTTCATTTGAAAATCCACTTCCTATACCTGCATCTTTTTCTACTAAAACAGTATGTCCTCTTTTAACAAATTCCTTAACCCCATTTGGAGTACAAGCTACCCTATATTCGTTATTTTTTATCTCTTTTGCTATACCTGCTATCATTTCTACTCCTCCTCATATATAAAAATTTAATTTTATAGTACAAAACCAAGTATTAAATATAATATACAACTTACAACTGCTGCAGTTAGTGCATAAGGCATTTGGGTTTTAACATGATCCATATGGTCTGAACCTGATGCCAATGATGAAAGAATATTTGTTATTGCTCCTCAAGTTCTTGTACTGTAGCCATCTTTTGAAAAAGCATAGTTACAAATTGGAATACTACTGCTGCAATAAACCCTTCAAGAGTTTTAGCATTTCCTGTTACTAAATAAGTTCCTAAAGTAACTCCTATTATTATTACAGCTGGTCCAAAGAAATTTATTAAAAGATTAGCTTCTACACCTTCGTTAGGTTTGATTTGTTCCAATTCCTTACCTAACATTGGTTTTGCACCATCAGCAATAACCTTTCCTGTTTCCCTTGCTCTCTTTTCTGCTTTTCTCATAGGTCCAAAATCTGGTACAATTCCCATAGCTATAAGTCCTACTAAAGCTATAGATATGATTCCATAGAAATTATAAGGAACCATTTTTACTACTGCATTTGTTGCTATAGTCTTATCTGCAAATGCTCCTAATCCTACAAGTAAACCTGCTTCATAAACTCCCCATGCTGAAAACGGTATCAATGTACATACTGGAGCAGATGTAGAACTACATATATAGGAAAGCTTTTCCCTAGATACTCTAGCTTTATCTGTAATTCCTTTCATTACAGTCCCTACATATAATGGACTAAAATAGTCACTAAAGAAAATAAATATTCCAAGTAGCCAAGATATTACTTGAGCTCCTACTGCATTAATATTCCTTTTGCTTATTTTTTTAGTAAAGGCATCAATAGCACCAGATTTTTGAAAATAAGCAACCATAATACCTACAAAAACTTCAATACAAACAACCCATATAAAATCTGCATTTCCTAATGCGTCTTGAACTAATCCAGTAAAACCAAATAAAATATTTTGTCCTGTTACACCTATTCCTACTAAAATCCCTATCAACAATGAAAACACTGCATCCCTTGTAATAAAAGCTAGAACAACTGCTACCAACGGTGGCAATAAAGATAATATACCGTAGCTTGTTGCTGGATCCATTACATAACCTCCTTTTATTTTGTTGTTTTTTCAATTCAATATTATATACTGCAAAGGTAATGCCAACTTTGAAATATCTACTTAAGATATGTATTTATCAATGACTTCCTGTGAAATCATTTTCCTAAGCCTATTGTCTAGAAAACAGAAAAAGCGACATATTTCTGTCACTACTATTTTACTTTTTATCTTCTATTTACCATTTATCTTCCTATTCCCCCTATTTTATAGGGTTTTAACTACATTATGATTTTTCAAATGAAAAATCATAATGGCTATAAGCCATTCAATAAGCTACTCCTAAAATAATAGACAGGTTTCTGTCTATATTCGACAATAACCTGTCTATTATTTTACATATTTATTTACATCTATATTATATTTATTTATCTTATAATGAAGGGTCTGTCTTGGAATACTTAAATAGTTACTAGCTTTAGAAATATTCCCATCTGTTTTCTTTAATGAATTTACTATCATCCTTTTTTCTAATTCTTCTATCGCTTCATTAAGAGGTTTTACTTCGTCTATATTATCTTTTAAATCTCTATTTTCTATATTTTCACTTAAATATATAGGCAAATGTCTAACTTCTATTAGACCTTTATCTACCATATTTATAGAAGCTTCTATTATATGTTGAAGTTCTCTTACATTACCTGGCCAATTATACTCATAAAAAAGTCTTTCAACTTCCTTTGATATGCCACTAACATTTTTATCAAGCTTCTGATTATATTGTTTTATAAATAAATTCACATAAAGGGAAATATCTTCTTTTCTTTCTCTTAATGGAACTAACTTTATACTTACTACGTTCAATCTATAAAGTAAATCTTCCCTTATATGCCCTTTATCTAAAGCTTCCATTGGCTCTTCATTCATAGCAGCCATAATCCTTACATCTACTTTCCTATCCTTTGAATCTCCAACTCTCCTTACATATCCATCTTGTAAAACCCTTAAAAGTTTTGCCTGAAGATTGATAGGCATAGAGTTTATCTCGTCTAAAAACAATGTCCCTCCATTAGCTTGCTCAAATAATCCAGCCTTGTCTATAGCACCTGTAAAAGCACCTTTTACTGAACCAAATAGTATAGATTCAAATAAACTTTCAGGTAATGCCGCACAGTTTTGTGCAATAAAAGGTTTGTTTTTTCTACAGCTATAATTGTGTATTGACTGAACAAATAACTCCTTTCCAGTTCCTGTTTCTCCATATACTAAAACTGAAGAAATACTATTAGCTACCATTTTACATTTATGTATATTCTCTTTCATTTCTTCATTTTTAGTTAAAATATCCTCAAAATTGTATTTAGCAATAATCCTATTATTTTTATTATTCTCTTTTGATGGTATTTGAATACTTTTTTTGTTTTTATCTGATAATTCTTCTATCCTAGTTATATCTTTAGATATCTCTATAGCTCCAAGGATTTTACCACTTTTAATAATAGGTAGAGTTAAATTTTGGGTATTGTAAACTCTGCCCTTGTAATCATAGAATACTTGATTGTCCTCATATTTAGGAATACCATGTTTTAAACAATTAATTATAGTACTTTCTTCTACATCTAAAGTTGGATATACTTCAAGAATATTTTTATCTATAATATCCTTAAAATCTTCTAACTTCGATTCATCATCAAATCTAGGATTATATCGTACAGAATAAACTATTTTTCCCGTATGATCTATTATCATTATTGCATCTACATATTCCATATCCAATTGTTCTAATTTTTTTGACATTTATATTCCTCCTGATAGAAACATTAATACTATTTTACCATAAAAAATTATGTAAATAAAAAAATACTACTAGGGAAATTCCCCAATAGTATTTTTTAACAATAGATTCAATATTAGCAAGTAGCTCCACCTTTAACGTGTAGTTTAGCAGCAAGTATTTCTTCTTTTCTTTCTAATATTTCATCATTATATAATTGTTTTTCAAACTCTTCAAAACCCATTCTTTCAAGAGTATCTGCTAAACGCTCACCAGTATCCCCTTGTTCTCTATATATTAACATAGTTTTCTCAATTACATCCATTATTTCTTCCTTACTTCTCAACATCTTACTTATTGGTTTACCTTGATTTTTTCTTTTACCCCACATACCGCCTAGAGTAACCTTATATCCAGTTTCTCCATCTGGTATAGCATCGAAATGACATTTTCCTACACATAGACCACAGTTATTGCATAGTTCCTTATCAATTTCTAACTTTCCATCTACAACCTTTGCTGCATCCATAGGACAAACTTCTTCAACACTACATCTAGCACAGCCCATACACATTTCTGGATCATAATTAGGCTCTAATTGTCCAATTATACCTAAGTCATTAAGGTCTGGTTTAATACAGCTATTTGGACATCCACTCATACCTATTTTAAATTTGTGAGGTGTTAAAACATCATGCCAATTTAAGTAAAATTCATTGTGTATCTCTTCAGTTACATCAAAAGTATCTACTAAACCATATTGACAAGTAGTACCTTTACATGAAACTACTGGTCTTATCTTGGAACCAGTTCCTCCAGTTAAAAGTCCTTCTTTAGCTATATATTCTCTAAAGTCTTCAATTTTATCAAATGGAACTCCTGGACATTCTATTGTCAATCTTGATGTAAATGTTATAGTGCCATCGCCATATTTTTCTGCTGCTTCAGCTATACATTGTAATTGCTTTGCACTTATTTTTCCATTAACAGTTATAATTCTAGCTGAAAACTCATCAGTTCCCTTATTAGCTAAAAAACCTAATGCCTTTACTCTCTTTTGCTCTTCTGGACTAATAGTCAAACTTGCCATTATAAATCCCCCTTTATTTTAATAGTTTTAAAACTATTTAATATTATTTAATATACTTCCACCTTCAAGGACTACTGTATTTTCATATCCATAATGCTTTAATCTGTTTTGTAGTAAATAGGCCCTCTTTCCTTTATCACAACAAATCAACATCTTATCATCTTTATCAAAGCCTTTTATCTCACCATTTACCTTAGGTAAATCTACATAAGTGGCATTAGACAACTTTGGGGTTATACTTGCATCTATTAATTTATAATCATCAAAGTCTCCGTTGGCAAACTCTCTTGGTGTAGCCGTTACAAAATCACCAGATATTTTATTTAACAATACATTTACAGTATGTGCAAAAGGATGGATTGCTGTTGAGAAAGGTGGTGCATAAGCCAAATCTAAATCTTTTATATCTTCTAAGCTACCATCTAAAGATATAGCTGTCACTGCAATATCTACAATTTTATCTACTGCTGAACGATCTAAACCTAAAACTTGAAGTCCTAAAAGTTTCTTTGTATTTTTATCTGCTGTCATCTTTATTATAAAAGCTGATGAACCAGGAAAATAGTGTGCCTTATCATCTACTACTGTTACTACACTAATAGCATCATATCCCATACTTTTAGCCTCATCTTCTGTAAGTCCAGTCCTACCAATGTTTAAACCTGGTAATTGTGCTACTGCTGTTCCTAAAGCCCCACTATACTTCTTCTCTTTTCCATTTATATTCATAGCCGCAATCCTGCCAGAAATATTAGCTGTAGAACCCATAGGTGACCAAGCTGGTTTCTTCGTAATTCTATTGGATACTGTTGCACAATCTCCAACTGCATATATATCTGGTATATTGGTTTCTAAATATTCATTAACTTTTACTGTTCCATTTGGCATCAAATCTATGCCAGTACCATCTAAAAATTTAGTATTTGCTCTTATACCAATAGATAGAACAACTAAATCTGTATTCATCTTATTTCTATCAGTTTTCACTTGTTTAACTCGACCATTTTCACCAATAATAGATTCTAGTTTAGTACCTGTAAATACCATTATCCTATTTTCAAATAGATGATTTAATATATAGTCTGTCATTTCTTTATCAAATCCTGGTGGGATAGTTTCTGCCATATCTATTACAGTAGTGATTATTCCCTGAGCTGCTAAATTTTCTGCAACTTCTAACCCTATAAATCCTCCGCCTACTACTGTAGCCCTTCTAGGTTTCAATTCTTCTATTTCTTCTCTTAAAGTTATAGCATCTTCTGGGGTCCTCATAAAAAAGATTCCATCTAGCTCCATACCTTCTAATGGTGGTTTAATTGGACTTGCCCCTGTAGCTATAACCAATTTATCGTATGTATATTCTTTATTTTCATTAGTGTTTAAATCTGTAACTTCAATAGTCTTATCTTCTGGATTAATCTTAGTAACCTTAGTTTCTGTAAACACTTCCACTCCAGTCAATTCTGAAAAGCTTTCTGGAGTATTAACTATTAACTCTTCCTTATCTTTAATCACTTGTCCTACGTAATAAGGTAATCCGCAACCTGCATAAGAAATATCTTTACTATCTGTAAATAACTTTACATCATAACCTCTATTCTCTCTTTTAAGTTTTGCAGCAACTTTTGTTCCTGCTGCTACTCCTCCGATTATGAGAATCTTCATTCGACCACCTCTTATATTTTTTAAGGAAAATAATTAATATTACAAAAACTCTGTTAATTATTCTACTAATTTGAGTATAACACTTGTTAATTTTTTAGTAAAATGGTATTATCTTATCATATCAATAGGTAAAACCTATCATAAAAGTTGAACGTTTCCCATATTGAAAGGGGGAGATTTTTTGACCATTCGACACCTGAGAATATTTGTTGCAGTAGCTACTGTAGGTAAAATGTGTGATGCTGCTGACCAACTTTTCTTATCCCAACCAACTGTTAGCCAAGCAATAAAAGAGTTAGAAGAACATTATGAAGTTCTGCTATTTGAGCGATTAGGAAAAAAACTCTACATAACAGATGCAGGTGAAAAACTATTAAAATATGCTAAAAATATCCTTACTGAATTTGATAATATTGAAAAAAGAATGTTGGAAATGTCTTCAAAAAAGAGTCTCAGCATAGGAGCTACCATTACAATAGGAAATTGCATATTGCCATACGCTATAAATGATATTAAAGAAGTATATCCAGATATTCATATATCATCTTGTATCAGCAATACTAAAGTAATCGAAGAAAAACTTCTAACATCTGAACTAGATATAGCCATGATTGAAGGCAATATAAGTGACCCTAATCTAATAAGCATACCTTTTTTAAAAGATTCTTTAGTACTTGCATGTAATTCAAAACATAAACTAGCTAAGAAAGAGGAGCTTACAATTGAAGATCTTAAAAACACCAACTTTGTCTTTAGAGAAAAAGGGAGTGGCACTAGGGAGCTATTTGAAGACTATATACAAAAAAGTAAAATCCCTATCAATGTAGTATTACAAAGTAATTGTCCTGGTTCCATAAAAAATGCTATACTAATAAACAATTTTGCATCGGTTATATCCATTAGACTAATTGAAGAAGAAATATTAAATGGAGACATCACCATATTCAGATGTTCCAAAAATCTATTAGATAGAACCTTTAAAATTGTCTATCATAAGGATAAATTTATAGATTCAGTAATGAATGATTTTATAAATATATTGAAAAACTACGAAGATAGTCATAGACTTGACAATCTACCATCAAAAAAATTGTTAGTTTTTAAATAATAAAAAGGATGATTGGCATTTTAGCTTCTCATCCTTTTTATTATTTAATATTTATTTTTTATTTTTATCTGATATAGTGCCTAAAGCTAAACCGATGGATAATCCAATGCATATTCCTATACTAATATTATCCATTAAAATACCAAAGGTTGTTCCAAAAGCCAATCCTAGAGCTATCCCTATTGACAATTTATCATCTTCCTTCTCTTCTTTCTCTCCCTTTTCGTTTATATATTTTTCATCTTTCATAAAAACCCTCCATTTTTTTATTTTACTTGACCATAAGTTTTGAATTTATCTAACATTAAAGTCATCTCTTCTTCTGAAAGAATCACTGGCTCTCCTATACATTTTGTTCTATAATATAGCTCTGCACAGTATTCAATTTCTTCCGTTATATTAAAAGCATTTGCCAAATCCTTTGCTCCAGCTAATAATCCATGGTTTGCTAATAGTACAGCATTTCTATCTTTCATAGCTTCAAAGGCATTTTCAGCTAATTCTTTAGTTCCATAGGTAGCATATTTAGCACATCTTACATTTAAACCTGCCAATGCCACCATATAGTGAACTGGAGGTAATTCCCAGTTTAAACATGCAATTGTAGTAGCATACATGGTATGGGTATGTATAATAGCATCTATATCCCTTCTATTTTCATAAAATATGCGATGCATTTCATATTCAGATGAAGGTGATTTATCTCCATCTACTTTATTGCCTTCCAAATCTAATATAACAACATCTTCTGGTTTTATTTTAAAATAATCTATTCCTGAAGGACTAATAGCCATAAGTTGTTTTTCCCTGTTGAAGATACTTAGGTTCCCTCCTGTTCCTTTTGTAAGATTGGCATCAATAAGCTTTTTCCCATATTCTACTATCTGTTCTCTTTCATTTTTCATTAACATTGACAAACACCGCCTGTTTAAAATATTTTAAATAAATTCTATAATTTTATATTATCATTTCAACATTTTCCTGTCGATAGAAATGTCTAAGTTGGCTGCCTACACTAATACATAAAAAACTCCTATAGTTAAAAGTTTTAACCATAGGAGTTTTTTCTATATATTTTTAATTGCTTCAATTAAATCTCTTCTTATTTCTTCCGACTCTACATTTTCCTCAATAACTTTGATACCTTCTTCTTTCTTAAAATCTCTCCCAATAAAGGCCTGTGAAAGGGCTTGGAAATCTTCATTTATTATACTATCTGAAGATATTTTGGATTCTTTTATTTTTCCAGAACTTATATAAAATTCAAACTCTATTATCCCCCATCTGAATTTTCTATCGAAGTAGACATTAGATTTAGGACTTTCTCCATAGATCCATTCCCAAGAGTTATAACGTTGTATCTTCTTCATAAGGTCTGGATTTTCTTCCATAGTTTCTTTGGTAAAGTATTCAATTTCAGATACTTCATGATCTTTTTCATATGCCTTAATCAATGCAGCTTTGATCTTCTCTACACTAATATCAGAATTTATCTCTTTTAAATTTATAACCCTAGACTTAACAGATTCTATCCCTTTAGACTTTAACTTTAACTTAGAAGCAGTTAAATAGGAAGATAATTTATCCATATCCACATCTATTAAAAGGGTTCCATGATGGCAGAAAATCTTCTCATCTTCATAGAATGCATTTCCAGATATTTTCTTGTTATCTACATGGAGATCATTTCTTCCATTGAAAACAGATTCTATATTTTCATAGCTAAGGGCTTTATTAACCAATTGGAAATTCTCTTCTATATTTTTCTCATGTTTCTTTGATATAATAGTAAAATTTAAATTTCCCATATCATGAAAGACAGCCCCTCCACCGCTTCTACGCCTAACTAGCTTTATACCGTCTTCCTTCATCTTATTTATATTGCATTCCCTATAGGGATTCTGGTTTCTACCTATAACTATGGTATTATCATTCTGCCATAGATATAGGATATCTTCACCAGTTTCAATTAAATATTCTTCAAGCCCTAGATTATATGCTGGATCAAAGGTTTCTGATATTATAATCCTACTTTTCATTTAAACCTTCCCTTCTATTACTTGTGAAGTGATTCATTATCTAAGTCTAGTATAGCTTCAAATACAGTTTCAGAAACAGTTGGATGTGCATAAATAACATTTTTAGCTTCATCAATAGTGTTCTTGTTTGTAACAAGATTTCCAAAAACACTTAATAAATCAGTAGCTGCTGAGCCTACTAAACCAGCCCCTATGATTTCTCTAGTTTCTTTATCTGCAATAACCTTAACAAAGCCATTAGTTTCATTTTCTACTAAAGCTTTGCCATTAGCCATATAAGGGAATTTTCCTACTATATATTCTATTCCTTCTTTTTTACACATTTTTTCATTCATACCTACAAGTCCAATTTCTGGCTCTGTGAAAACTGCCTCTGGAATTGCAGAATAATCCATTTCAATTTCTGCATCATTTATATTATCAGCAGCTATTATACCTTGTTTTGAAGCTACATGGGCTAAATTATATAGGTTTGTTGCATCCCCTATTGCATAAATATTTTCAGCAGTTGTACGCATTTTCTTATCTACTTTTATTCCTTTAGTTTTTTCACAAATTTCCACACCTAGCTTGTCTAAATCTAGGCCTTCTAAATTTGGTTTTCTTCCTGTAGCAATAGCAACTTTCTCTGCCGCTACAACTTTTTCTTCTCCACCTTGATCAAATATAACTGCTTTTCCTCCATCTACTGTACTTTTAATAGCTTTCACGCTAGTACCTTCCAATAAAGTTATACCATTTTCTATAGCACTATCTCTAACAACTTCTATTATATCTTCATCTATATTTGGGAATATAGTATTTGATCTTTGGATTACAGTTACTTTAGAGCCTAATTTTCTATATATAAAAGCGAACTCCATAGCAATAACCCTTCCACCTAAGATTATTAATGACTCTGGAATTTCTTTTAATTCTAATAATTCATCAGAAGTTAAAATATCATCTTCAAAAGCCCCTTCAAAGTTTGGTATTGAAACTACACTACCTGGTGCTAATATTAAGTTTTCAAACTCTACTATAACTTTTTTACCATCCATATCAACAACTAAAGATTTTTCATCATATCCTCTACCTCTACCGTTTAAAACCTTTATATTATGTTTCTTCATACTTGCTTCAATACCAGATACTAAAGTATTTACAACTCCATCTTTTCTATCTATTATCTTCTCCATTGATATATGTCCTGTAGCATTTTCTATTCCAAAAATATCAGCAGAATTTATTAAATCATTTACCCTTGTACTTTGTACCATAGATTTAGTTGGAATACATCCTCTATTTAAACAGGTTCCTCCCAATTTATCTTCTTCTATTATTATTACAGATTTTCCATTTTGGCTAGCTCTAATAGCAGCTACATATCCACCTGGTCCACCACCTAAAACTACAACTTCTGCTGAATACTTGTTTTCAACTTCAATATTTTCCACTTTTTCTTCTTTCTCAGCTTTTTTATCTTCTTCTGAACATTCTATAACTATTACTAAATCTTCTTTTTTTACTTCGTCCCCTTCTTCAACTTCAATGGAAACAACTTTTCCACACAGATCACATTCTAAATCTTTTGTGCCTTTTGCACCTTCTAAAGTCAATAGTATATCCCCTTCTGATACTTCATCTCCTGGTGATATATTTATTTTCCCTACCTTGGCACTAGGTTGAAATCCTGGCAATGATGTTACCCTTATTTCTTTTTTCATAATTAGCCCCCCTAAAATAAAAACAACTTGTATTAATATATATACTTTTACCTTATTATGACATGTCCTATATTTAGCTATTTCACCCTTATATCCTAAGTTTATATTTTATGATTTCATAATATAATAATACAATTTTTTTGTCAATTTTTTAACTTTAATCTGAATTTAAAATATTTTCCGAACTCTTCTCCCACATTTTAATACGTTATTAGACTACTTTTAACTAAATTTAGTGATTTTTATAATAGTCGCTAATAATATTGAAGCTTGTCTTTTTATATGTTAATATATAGTTGATAAATATGGTGATATATTATCAATACATTATATGAGGGGGAATTTAAAAATGGCTGATGTTATGGCAGATGCTAAGTTTAATGCTGTAGTCGAAGCAAAAGAAGGGCTTACTGTAAGTTGTAAATCAAGAGACTTTGAAATCACGCTTGATGAACCTAAGGATCTTGGTGGAAATGATCTAGGTATGAATCCAGTTGAATGTTTATTAAATGCAATTGGTGCTTGCAAAACAATAGTTGCAAGAAGCTTTGCTGAAGCCCACAATCTTGATATAAAGAATATAAGAATAGAAGTTGAAGGAACACTTAATCCTAATGGGTTCTTAGGATTAGATAAAGATGCAAAAATTGGATTTTCAAGTTTAGAAACAAACTATTTCTTTGAATCTGATGAAGACGAAGAAAAGCTAGAAGAATTTATTAAATTTGTTGATGGCAATTGTCCAGTAATGGATACAATAGTTAACACACCATCAAGTATAGTATCAAAACTAAATAGACTTTAATTAAAGGATGAAAAAAGCAAGTTGAAAAATTTCAACTTGCTTTTTTTATTGATTATGCCATTTCTTATATTTTCACTAGTATAAAATAATATTAAGAAATATAAACTTACTGGAAATTCATATTTAGTTAATTATAAGATGGTGTATTTGGCATACTTCTCAAGGTTGAACTAAAATCTTTATAGAATAATATTCCTGTAACTGTTGCTGCTATTATATCTGATATTGGCTCTGCTAAAAATACTGCAAAAACTTTATTTGATAAAATATTAGGCAATATTAGCACAAGGGGTATAAGTAAAAATACCTTCCTAAGTAATGCTATAGCTTTATCGTTTGTAAATATTTTTGAAAATAATTGTGGTGCTATCATAATAAATAGCCAAAACACTGTACTATAAGTTACTGTTGAAATACATAAGTATTTAAATGTATCCTTGTGCCCCTTGGGTCAATCCTGATAGGGGATAGTCCTTTTTCAATTTTAAATTGGTTCTATCTCCCCTTAAAAGAAGTCATAAAACATGGACATGGCAATAACCGATGAAAAATTAAAAACAGGAATAAATATTTATATGGACAATGATGAAAATAAATGATTAATACTATAGATCATTATTCTAAATAAAAAGTATTTTCTATCTATTAGACTATTTTATATCATCTAAGTTTAACTCATTAAAATCCTCTATTATAATATCAGCTTTAGATAGATCTTGATTTCCTGAATTAGGGTTTTTAAAACCAATGCATTTCATACCTGCAGATTTTGCCGCAATAACACCGGCAGAAGAATCTTCTACAACCAAGCATTCTTGAGGCTTAACATCCAATTTTTCTGCAGCCTTTAAAAATATTTCAGGATTTGGCTTACCTTTTACAACTTCTTCTCCTGATATAGAATACTCTATATACTTTTTCAAATTGAATTTATCCATCACTAAATTAATAGACTTTCTATTATTAGATGAAGCTAGGGCCAATAAATATTTTTCATTATAAAGCTTTAACATAAATTCATAAAAATTATCTACAAGTTTAACTTCATGGATATTTTGAATAAATCGATCCTTTTTTATTTCTATCAATTCTTCCACCGAAGGCTCTAAGTTAAACCTATCTTTAAAAGTACTCCACATATAATAATCAGTAGTACCAGTAAAATCATCATGTTCCTTTTTACTGATTTTTCCCCCAAATTCCTCCAATAGCTCCAGCTCTAATTTTGTGTGCAATGGTTCACTATCTATTATTACCCCATCCATATCAAAGATTACAGCTTTCAATTTATCACTCCTTTAAGATTCATATTATTTGATTACCTTTATTTCAACATTTTGCTTTGCCTTTTCATATAGTACCTATCTTATATATTTTGGTGCAAGGCTATATTCAACTTCCCTTATATCTTAAGACTTTTAATAAGTTTTGATAATATTCTTCATATGAAGGGGACAGTTTTGTTTCAAGACTTTCATTCCCTACATATTTAATGCTTGTTCTAAATCTTCTATTATATCTTCACTATCTTCTAGACCAACAGATATTCTTACCATACTTTCTGTTAGGCCAAATTCTTTTAATTTTTCATTTGGATATCCTCTATGAGTCATAGCTGCTGGCACTTCTATCAATGTTTCACAATCTCCAAGACTAACAGCTAATTGAGCAAGTTTAACTGATTCTACAAATTTTATAGCATCTTTTAATCCACCATCTATTTCAAAACTTATCATGGCTCCAAACCCATTCATCTGTTCTTTTGCTATATTATATCCTTTGAAGTTTTCAAGACCAGGGTACATTACAGTTTTTATTTTTGGATGGTTTTTTAAAAATTTTGCTACTTCTGTTGCATTCTTTTCATGTTGTCTCATTCTTAGTCCCAAAGTTTTCAGTCCCCTTAAAAGTAACCAAGCATTGAAGGGACTCATCACGCCACCAAATTCACACATATAGTCAAATTTCAATCTTTGGATATAGTCATTATCTTTAGATATAACAACTCCTCCAACTACATCTCCATGACCACATATATATTTTGTGGCACTATGTACTACTACATCAGCTCCTAATTCCAATGGATTTTGAAAATAGGGAGTTGCAAAAGTATTGTCTACTACCACCTTAATGTCCTTTTCTTTAGCTATTTTCACTACTTTTTTAATATCTATAATGGACAAGTTTGGGTTTGATGGTGTTTCAAAATATATTAATTTTGTGTTTTTGTCTATAGCTTCTTTTAAATTTTCTAAATTAGTAAGGTCTCTTATTTTATGTTCCACACCGTATTGAGGTAAAAGTTTTGTTATCACACTATAGCTTGAACCATATAATGTTCTATGAACTATTACATTGTCATTGGGTTTTAGGAAGGAAAATAAAACTGAACTAATAGCAGCCATACCTGATGCAAAAGCTACAGCTCCTTCTCCATGTTCTAATTCTGCCATCCTATTTTCAAATAATCTTAAAGTTGGGTTGTTGCCTCTAGTATAGACATAATCATCAGATTGAAAGCTCATTACCTTCTCTACATGGTCAATATCATCGAATACAAAAGTGGAAGTTTGAAATATTGGTGGGTTTAAAGCATTGCTTGGGTTTTTTCCTGTACCTCCTGCATGTATTGCTCTAGTATCAAAACCATGATTTTTATTCATAATAATCCCTCCAATTTTTATGTATCTTTTTTTATATCTACAATTATACCATTTATCAGTACTAAAAATTTATGATTAAAAAGTGTTCTTTTACTTATAAAAAAATAATTACATTATTAACTTATCTATTTTTATGGTATCTATTTTTATGATTTTATAATATAATTAATTTGATTTAGATTAGAATGGGGATATTTGTTATGACTATGAAAACTAAAGATTATTTAAGAGATACTTTTAGAATTGCAGTTCCCAGTATTATTGAACATATTGCCAATGTTGTAGTTGGCTTTGCAGATACTATGATGGTAGCTACATTGGGTACAGTAGCTACTGCAGCAGTGGGTATTAATGCCACAGTGACTTGGTTTCTCATGGCTTTTTCCACTTTATTTGCTGTGGGTACAACTGTACAAGTTGCCCAAAGTATTGGTGCCAACAATCACAAGCGAGCTAAAAGAGCAGCTATCAATGGATTATCGGGTGGATTTATCCTTTTTACAATAATATTTATATTAATATTCTTTCTATCACCTCATATACCTAAATGGCTTGGTGCTGAAAGTGAAATTCTTCAAGATGCTGTTTCTTATTTGAGAATCTGGACCATTGCAATTATTCCTATGTTCTTAGGCAGAACTGCATCTAGTATATTGAGAGGAATTGGAAATACTAAAATGCCAATGGCAGTTGCTTTTTTTATAAATATTTTAAATATAATTGGAAATTTTTTTCTTATTTATAATACAAGAGTTGTTACCATTCCTATAATAGGTACTGAATTCACAATCTGGGGTGCTAATCTTGGAGTTACTGGTGCTGCTATAGCCACTTCCCTATCCAATGCATTAGGTGGGATTATTATGTTATATTTATTGTTTAATGGCTCTCAAATAATAAGATTAAACTTGAAGGATTTGTTTAAATTTGAAAAAATACTTTTAAAACATATATTTAAAACTGGAGCACCTGCTACTGGTCAAGATTTAATTACTGAAACGGGACAAGTTCTATATCAAAAAATGGTAGCAAGCCTTGGTACAATCCAAGTTGCCGCTCACCATTTAGCAACAACAGCTGAATCTCTATCTTATATGCCGGCAACAGGATTCTCCGTAGCAGCAACTACATTAATCGGACAAGCTCTGGGAGCAGGAAAAAAGAAAGATGCAGAAAACTTTGGTAGGATTTGTTTCATACTATCAATCTTTGCAGGATTGTTCAGCGGAATCATGCTATATGTATTTCCAAAACAATTAATGTACTTATTTTCTAAGGATTTGGCAGTAATAAATGAGGGAGTTGGTGCTCTTAGAATAATTGCCTTTGTCCAACCACTATTTAATGCTACAATAGTTTTAACTGGTGTATTAAGAGGTGCAGGTGATACAAAAATTCCACTATATGCTGCATTAGGTGGTATGTGGTTTGTTAGACTAATTTCAGCTTATATATTTATAAATGTATTAAACTGGGGATTAAAAGGTGCTTGGCTAGGAATGTTACTTGATCTATCTATAAGATTTATAATTGTATTTTATAGATACATTAAAAAAGATTGGCTAAATGCAAAAATAATTGTAGATGATTAAACGAGTCAGAGGACTGTCCTCTGACTTATTACTCTTATTTAATATATTAATAAAGTATTCCCATGATCTAATAATAGTCCGATTCCTTCAATAATTTTAAGTATTTTCAATGTGAATCTATCCCTAATAATAGTATAGTCCTTATACTGTCCCTCTGGTTCTTCCCACTTTTCATTTATAATTATATTATCTAATATATAGGATAAGCCCTCATTATCATTAGATGTAAATAAATAATCCTCTGGATAATAAACTTTATATTCATCAAAATCATCAAACCAAGTAGATTTTGTTAATTTTAATGGAAAATCTTCTAAAATTAAATTATAAGAATCCTTATAATCACTATAAGATACTTCAAACACTTCTTCTAATTCTAACTTTCCCCTCCAAACAATATTATAAACCTTAGCTAGTTTTCTTTTCAAATCCATATATATAAATCTATAACTTTCTTCTAGAAAGTCTATTTGTATTTTTTTATCCACAATAGCCGATTGAATAAAACTATACTCTCTACTTTCTATTTCTAAATCCCAGTCTAATTTTTCATTATTAGATTTTACTCCTTTAAGAAATTTATCAAATGAAATTACATATATACCAGATTTTTTTTCTTCTTCACATTCTAAACCTTCTCTATAAATTTCATCTAATTCATAAGAATCTAAAAATCTCTTATTGAAGACTATGTATTCTTCATTATTTAATACAATCTTTCTAGTTTCTGAATAATCTATAGAATATACTTTTTTATCTAATATTTCGTAAACTCTTCTTTCTAATAAATCATATAAATACTGTTTTCTAATATTCGATTCCCAAATATCTCTTCCTAAAATCATATACCTATCATCTAAATAAATAGAAAAATCATATTTCCCTTGAAATAGCAACCCTTCTTTTTTCTCTATTAAATCATAGGAATAATAGCTTAATAAATCATCTCCACCGATGGAAAAATATAATTTATTGTTATATACATAATCTAAACCAATATATTCTTTTTGGGCATCCCCTTTTCTTTCTATATCTGCTAAAAGCTCTATATTATAATCTTTCTTACTGAATTTATATAATTTTATACTATTGTCCATTTTCCTTTCATAAAATAAAATATTATCTTTATATTCTTTTAGAACATTCATATCCAAATTATTATAATATCCATATTTTTTTCTAAATACTTCTTTAAAATTTATTATATTAATTTCTATTAGAATCATCCCCTCTTAATGAATATTACAATACTTAATTTATATTTACAATAAAATAATTTTTTGCAATATTACTTACTTTAATTGTCGGAAATCCATATTTTAAAGTTTCTTAAAGCATTTCTCTTTCATATTCGAATATTTGGTAGTTAATCTTATTAATTTAATTGCTTATCATAGGATTGACCAATAATATATAATATAGATGGTATTTGATTTACTGAATCCATTAAAATCTCCATATTTCCATTTCCCCATGTACCAATATTAGTTACATCTCTACCTATTTTATGAGGATCATCTATCTCATCAAAATTCATCTTTAAGGATTTGATATCCCTAAATAAAGAATTTAACTCCATACTCTCATCTCTTGCATAGTGCATATTTGTATAAAGCTTAGCTGATTTATAAATATCACTACATATATCTTCAACTGTATCATGAGATAAATCATTATATATTCTTTTGAAATTTTCATAAACAAGAGATTTAGTTGGAATTTGCCCTTCTATTGAGGTAATATAGTCCCTAAAAAAATCATCCATTAAAGTTGATTGATTCTCATAATTAAACATATTCTCTATAGGATTCCAATACTGAATATAAATTCTACTTTGAGTAACTGGGTCTAATCCCATTAATACATAATTTCTAATAAGATCTGATTGTGATAAATCCATTAATGTAACTTATCACACAATCAACCTACCATTAACCTTATCAATAATAGCCACTATATCTTTAGCTACATCCATCCTATCTTTAAATAAATTTATCACTCCACCATTTTTGTTAAATGGATATTCTTGTAGCACTTGTTTTTCTATGCTGCCATTTTTAACTATATAATCTACTATGCTATTTACAAAATCTATCTGGTCTGAGTTTAGGTTTTCATCTTTTAAAAACTTAGAAAATTCCTTTTCTGCTGCTGCTCTTTCCATTCCTGTTATACTTGCAACCAATTTTAATAGTGGTTGTTCTCCATAGGTTTGTACATATTCTTCTTTGCTACCTATCTCTTCCCAAAGTATTTTCTCAAAATATTTAATATCACTTCTAGTCAATTCTTCATTATTTTTTAACTTATATATTGGTAGATTATCTTCATATTCTTTTAAATAATGCTTAGTTTTTTTCTATAATTTTCTAAATCATTTAAGTTACAGATTGCCTCTCCATCTTTTATTTCAACTCGACTTTTATACATTTATTCTATTTTAGAATATATATTTTTCGATGGTCATAGTATTTGTATTACCTCAAATATTTGTATTTATTATGTATTTTAAAGTTTTTAGAACTATTTTAGTACTAATTGATACTATTATTCAAACCTCTTAAAACTTCTTTCTTAATTAATTCAAAGTTTTCTTTTCCCATTTTATCATAAACTTTTATATAGAAATAATCATCATTGGATTCAAATCTTATTTTGTATTCTCTATTTTTCAATTTATAAATTAATATAATATCTTCACTCTTCTTTTCTCTAATCAAAGACCTTTTATTATCATAAAATGTTTCTTTAGTTAGTAATGAAATTTCAGATCTGTTATCGGTTGAAGAGCCTTCATCATTTTTCTTGAAAATCTTTATAGGATATGCTTCTACATCTTCCATAAAAACTCTGTAATATTTAGGATTAGTTGCTATATGCTTTTCTATCAAAGTCATTAATTCTTTTATAAATCTTTCTTTACTGCTAATTTCTAAGTTTTTACTGTTCTTAAACCAACTATATATCATATCTTCTAGTCTATGTTCCTCAAATTCTTCGATTATTTTTTCATTAATAATTTTAGGAGTAGCTATATATTTTTCTAGTATATTAAAAATAGTAAACCCATATAAATATCTTTCATCGTCATTATATTCTGCTAAATCAAAATCTTTTATAATTTTAAATAATAATTTTTTATTTAAATTATTTATGGAACTAGCAACCATTTTATTATCTTCTATGAAAGATATATTTTCATGTGGTTTGCTAAGTGAAATAAGTAATTTGTTAACAAAATCTATCTCTACAAAAATAGGATAATGGATAGTCTCTTTATATGCTAAATCTAAACTTTCCTCTCGTTCCTCTTCAGTTATTTCTCTTTCTATTTTTATTGAATATACCATTTCTATTCGATTAATATTTTTATTTTCATTTCTATATAATTCATATTGTATCAGTGTAAGTTCATCGTGATTTTCCATTTCAAATATTAATTCTTCAATATCTTTTTCTTTAGAAAAGTATTTCTCTATATTCTCTCCATTTAAATTCTCCAACCTTTTAATAAATATATCAATTTTACCATATTTTAATTTATCTATTATCCAATTATTAAACTCTTCCTCTAATTCTTTTCTAAATAATATTTTATTAATAATATCATCTTTACTTTCTGTTCCTGAAATATCAATATTATTTTTCTTACAATAAAACCTTAAATCATGCTCCGTTATATAATTCCTTTGACTAAATATCGATCTACTTCCCTTAATAATGAACTCCCCCTTAAAAATTTTATTCCTATAGTTTTATAATCAGCAAGAATTTTCTATTTAAAACCTATATTAATCTATCTGATATGACATGGATTGCAACAAGTTCTATATCAATTAGTATCACTATATTTTTTGCTTCTTTCAATTCCTCATGACAGTTATCGAAACATCCTAATTCAGTATAATTATTTACTATATAACTCTCTCATAAAATCTCTCCCTAATTATAAAAATATATTGATTTTTGCTAATTAATTTCTAATAAAGTAATTTATTTTTAACCTCTAGGTGGATATGGATCATTACCATATGACGTTTTCTTTCTGATTTTTCCATCCCTGCCATGTGTCAATAACTCTTTTTGTTGCTTTTGAGCTATCTTTTTACCATAAGCTTCTGCATTCTTCTGAGTATCGAATAACTTAGTCGCTTTCTTTGCGCCTCCTTTCTTGACTTGCCACTTTCCATCTTTAGGTGTCACATGTATATTCATAATTATTCTCCTTCCTTGAACAATTTCATCTAATATCCCTTAATAAGAATATACCATATATTGTATTGTTTCTCAAGTTCATTTCTATATATGGTATGCATTGCTGTTTTTTATTTAAATTTATGCCTTTATAATAGAATATTTTTTCAAACAAAAAAGTTTTGAATCCTCTATTCCTAAAGGTTTCAAAACTTTCATCCCGCTCAGTAGTAAATTACTACCCCTACTCAATTTTTATACAATTATCTTACTTTGTAATGTTTATTTTACAATGGTTATAGTATTTATATTGTTTGCTTTATTGTGGTTTTTCAATTTTAAAAACTATTTTAGTACCAAGTAGATCTAATCAGAATCTATATTTTATTTATTTTAATATATACATCATCTATAAACTTTTTACTATCATCATAATCTTCAAATTCTACACCTGTATTTAAAGCTTTAAAATGTTCTCTTCCACAATGAATCTTTCCTTGTTCTATATCCCTTAAATCTTCAGATTTTATGCTTCCTTTAGTTTCTACAACAAAATATAATTTTTCATTTCCTTTTTCTTCAACTAAAATTGCCCAGTCTGGGTTATAGAATCCTAATGGGGTTTTTATTTTAAATTCAGATGGAAGTTTTGTATATAATTTTATAGCATCATTAGCTTCAAAACTTTCAGCAAAAGTCCTCTCAACATTTGAATCATAAACTACATATTCATGGGTAGATTTTCTAGCTTCATATAGATTTTTCGATAAATAACCTGTTAGCTCATTATTCAAGAATAATTCCTGACAACTATAAGCTTCTTCACCTATCCTAGTATATTTAATACCATCAACTAAAAGTAATCTCTTCTTTCTATTTATAATACTAGCAACTTCTCCAATATACTTTTGTGGATTTATTTTAAAATCTTCTAATGTTCCTGAGCCATCTAAAATACTAGCAATAGTTTTTCTAGTTAAATCCGTCTGATTTTGCAAAATAGTAAGAACATCAGGCAATTTTTCATAGTTTGAATCTACAACTTCAACTTTTCTATTACCTTCCCGAATCATAACCCCAGCTTCACTAATATCAGATTTCGCTTTTTCCATTATAATCTTTGTCCTATCTATTCTAACATTTCTATTTATAGCAAGTGAACACTCTTTAACTAACCTTTTAGAATCTACACTTACAGAATAGTTAGTTTTATATTTTATTTTTTCCCACAGATCTTTAAATTCATCAGATAATATAACTTCTTTCTTAGGTTTAACTATTCTCTTATCATTACGATCTTTAATTTTAACACCAGAAGCCATCTTCTCAAGTAAGAGCTTGATATCTTCTTCTATATCTTTAAACTCCTTGTCTATTTCAAATAAATTCTCCTTAATTGCAACTTGAAGCTTCCTAGTTACCTTGCCATTATCTTCTATATATTTCTTTTCTAAAAGATTTTCAAATATTTTTTCAGATCTTTCCTCTCCGATATACTTCATTTCTCCATATTCTTCAACTTTAATATTAGAAAAACTATGTTTTTCAATAAATCCAAACTTAATTCCTGCATCTTCTTCATATTCTTTTTGCAGTCCTTTAGCAAATTCTTCATAAGATTCATTAGCCATGACAGTCAATGTGTTTATATCAAAACCTTCAGTTCTTTTACCATCTTGTTTGACAGCAAGTCTAAGACCTCTCCCAATTTCCTGTCTTTTCTTAGTGATAGATTTAGTCTCATTTAATGTACAAATTTGAAATACATTTGGATTGTCCCATCCTTCCTTAAGGGCCGAATGGGAAAATATAAATCTAAGTTTAGAATCAAAACTTAAAAGTTTCTCCTTATCTTTCATAATCAAATTATAAGTATCTTCATCATCTCTTGAGTTTCCAGTTTTTGAATCCTTTATTCTTCCTTTGTTGTCTTTTGCAAAATATCCATTATGGGAATTTTTAATATGCTCATCTATATCTTCACCATTTAATAATTTTTGATATTTAGGTTTATTTAAAAGTTTTCTATACTCTTCTTCAAACCATTTAGCATACTTTCCATTTTCTGTACTTCCATCTTCATTATAGATCCTGTAATTATCAACTTTGTCTATAAAGAATAAGCTTAAAACTTTAACACCTTCCTTATTAAGTCTAAGCTCCTTTTCTAAATGCTCTTCTATAGTCATTCTTATTTGTGCCTTTTTTATAATATCATCATCTATTCCACCTATATTTTGTCCCAATGCAATTATATCTTCTTGACTAGTAAAATCTATATACTCGTTTCCTTCTTCGCAATATATATCATTAATTATATAACCACTATAGAGATCCCTTCCACGAGACAATCTAAACAAATCATCATTTTGCCTTACAGTTATAGGCTTTCTTTTTAATTTCCCATTTTCCATTGCATCTATTTCTACTTTGGCAGTAATAGGACTTTTCTTATTATCTACACTAAGAAGTTTAATATAAGGAGTATTGTGATCATCTTCACTTGTAATACTAGCTACTTCAATCTGCTTAACTAATTTTCTTTCATAAGCATCAATAGCATCTAATTTATACATTAAGTTGATTTTTTCCCTATGAGTTGCTGAATATCTTAAAAGGCATAGAGGATTCAATGATTTAACTGCTTTTTTTGCATTATTAGTATTTATTACAGATTGGGGTTCATCTATTATGACAATGGGATTGGTTTGCTGAATAAGTTCAACAGGCTTGTTCCCACTTAATTTATCGTTGGTTCTATGAAATATATTACCTAAACCTTTTTTAGTAAAATTCTTATTAAAGGCCTGAATATTAATAATCATTATCTGTATATTATTACTTATAGCAAAATTTCTAACCTCTTCTAAATTATTAGAATCATAGTCAAAATACTCATAGGGTTCATTTTTGTAAAGCATTCTAAAATCCTTCTCAGTCATTTGGAGGGATTTATATACACCTTCCTTAATAGCAACTGAAGGTACAACTATAATAAACTTTTTAAATCCATATTTCTTATTTAATTCCATTATGGTCCTAAGATATACATAGGTTTTTCCCGTTCCAGTTTCCATTTCTATGCTGAAATCTAAATCCTCTAGTCTTTCCGACTGCTTAAGACCGTTTCTAAGTTGTATGTTTCTGACGTTCTCTAATATATCTTCCTTTGATATGGATAGTTTATTGCTAACTCCGTCATCAAAAGTCTTAATCATCTGTTGTCCATAGTTCTCTACCGTAAATATTCCATTTTCAATTGGCTGTCCTTCAAATATATCTACTATAGAATTTATAGCTTCTAATTGAAAATCTAGTTTGTGGTCAAATTGTATCTTCAATTGATTCACCTCCTATATACTAACTACTTCCTCTATTCCATTATCATTTAAACTTAGCTTAGCATTTAACTTTATTTCATCATTTTTAAATCCAGTATCTTTAAAAACTACCATTGGATTTGGCATCTTATTTTCTTCATTTAATTTTAGTATTTCTTCTACTACATCATTGTCTATATGATTGTCTAAACATATATAAATAGCACCAAAACCTACATTATAAATGGTCTTGCCATTTACTTTATGTTCTTCTATTGGAGCAGTTAAATCTATACCATATTTTAATATTATTTCATAAAGTATATCTTCTTCATTTCTATTTGGTACAAAATTATTGACTAAATTTTCCATAGTAAAGTCCTTGTCCATATACTCTGGATTCCATTCTTTTATATTTGAACTATCTAGTTTAAAAGACTTAAATCCTATATCTAAATCTTCTATGCCTTCTTTGTCTTTATTGTCTTCCAATATTTTATCCCCTGCTCGCCTTATTCTTTCACGTCCTATATCTGCAATAGTTTTATATCCAGCTTTATACGCTTCAGATTTTTCATCGGTAGGCTCTGGTAGTTGTACCATTATAAATTTACGATTTCCACCATCTTCTGCATTTAGGTCCATGACTGCGTGGGCAGTGGTGGAGGATCCTGAGAAGAAGTCGAGGATTATGGAATCTTTGTTAGAAACTAGTGCACATAAATATTTCATTAACTCAACAGGCTTTGGATAATCGAACAATTTATCTTGTAACAAATTAAATAATTTTCTATTAGCACTATCAGTATGTCCAACTAATTCATAGGGTAAAATAGTTTTTGAAATCAATCCTTCTTGTTCATTTAGATACCTTTTTACTTGCGGCCTTTTATCCGCATCCTCAGGGAGATATATTCTATTGTCTTTTATTAATTTATACATTGTCTCTTCTTTAAATCTCCAACCACTGGGATAAGGTTCTTTATATGTTTTCCCATTATATTCTATATCATAACCCCTTTGTCCAGCAGCAGTTATATTATCTAACCTATATAATCCCCTTCCATCATTATCATCGTACTTGTAATATCTATCCGATTCCTTTGTTCTAGCTAATCTGTTAAATTGATTTATTTTACCTATATCTTTAGAAAAACATAATATATAATCATGGTCTTCTGATACATATTTGTTATTATTTTTTGTACTATATGTTTTTTGCCAGATAAAATTCGCTACAAAATTATCCTCCCCAAATACCTCATCGCAAATCTTCCTCAAGTTATGAACCTCATTATCATCTATAGATATAAATATTACTCCATCATCTGTAAGCAGATTCCTTGCAAGTCTAAGTCTAGGGTACATCATGTTTAACCAGTCTGTGTGGTATCTTCCACTGGTATCTGTATTGGTAGAGAGTTTATGTCCTTCTTCGTCTACCTGTTCTGTAAATTCTAGATAGTTTTTCATATTATCTCTATAGTTATCCTTGTAGACAAAGTCCTTCCCTGTATTATAAGGTGGGTCTATGTATATCATCTTTATTTTCCCATGATAGGATTTTTGAAGTAGTTTAAGTACTTCTAGATTATCTCCTTCTATATATAAGTTTTCTGTTTCATCCCAATTCTTACTATTATCTTTATCAGGTCTTAATGTTCCTGTTGTTGGAGTTTGAGATAGTCTTATGGCATCTCTTTTACCATTCCAATTAAAACTATATCTTTCTTCACTTTCTTCTATATCCTCTCCAAGGATTAATTGTAGCTTTTCAAAGTCAATTTTATCCTCTGTAAATACTTCTGGAAATATTTCTTTTAGTCTTTTTATGTTTTCCCTTTCTATATCCATACTTTCACCATTAATCTTCTCCATACTATACCTCCTTAAGTTCTTCAAATAATTTGGTTCTTTTCTTTTCTTCTTTTTTTAGTTTAATATTTAAATCCACTCTTCTTCCTATATCTACTTCTCCTATTATTTCATTTCTATAGGATAATATATTTCTATCTATTTTTATAAGTTTATTATAGCTTTCTTGAAGTCTTTCCAAAGGCTGTTTTGAAATAGCTTCAAAATTATCTACTTCCCTTGAAAGTTCTAATGCATAAGTCTTTTTATATAAGTCTTTATAGTATTCATATAAATTGGTATTATTTAAATACATTATGGATATTAAATAATCTTCTACATTTTTAAAATCATATATATTCTTTAGTACTAAAATATCCTCTATAATATTATTTTCCCCAGTTTGTTTATCCAATCTTTTTTGGCAAAGAGATAGATTTATAGCCCTATCATATTTTATAAATAATATTACTGGATATTGAATCATCTTATTCATTATTTCTGATATTTCTTCTTCTTTGCCTTCTTTTATGAGATTTAATTCTATTATAGCAATCTCTAAATATTGTATGTTTTCGTCTTCATATTCTGGTATATTGATAATGTTAGGCTTTATCATAGTTACTAAACTTATATCGTCTACATAATTTTTAATTAAGTTCTTCTGATTCTGTTTTAAGTTTCCATTTTCATAAAAAAACTTTTTAAATATCTTTTGATTTAATAGATATTCATCTTTTATATTAAAGACTTCCATTATCTTTTCCATTTTATCTACTCCAATATTAAATATGATATAGTTTCAAAGGAATCTATATCTTTATTTTCTATACCTATACTTGTTCCCCCTGGTCTAAATAAAGACATTATCCCATCTTCTTCCTTCTCACCTAGAATATTTTCTATGGCTTTTTCAAGCAATCTCCTATACTTGTCCATGTTTTTATAATTTTTTGTTTCTTTTTTCAATCTATTTTCCCGCTCCATATCTACTTCTATATTTTCTTTCCCTATTTTTTTAAGTATGTCTAGTATATTTTTAGTGTGGGTATAACTATATTTTATTTCTTCTTCATCTGTTATATAAATTAAATAATATGGATGAAATGGATTATAGTTTTCTGCCTTTATATCTTCATCTACCTGTTTTAATACAAATATTACACCCTTATCATATTCATCCTTTAAATTTTCTGGTATTTTGGTTATAGCATATAATCCTGTGAAAAATTCTTCTTCATATTTGTCTAGATATTTTTCTAAATCCATTTTAAAATCATTAAATGTTAAATCTGTTATTGATATTCCCCCAGATATATCTTCTAAATCCACTACTTCTGTTTTTAGTTTTAAAAGTTGCTTTTGTCTGTATTTTAAATCATTCATCTCTTTTTTACTTAAATCTAGGACATTTTCTTCTCCAGTTGAAGATACATCTGATAAAACCATTCTACTTTTAACTCTATTTTCCAAATTAATATATTCATCTAGCTCCATGTTGGGCCAAAAGTTAACTAATTGAATTACATCATTATTTGAACCAATTCTATCTATTCTACCAAATCGTTGAATTATTCTAACTGGATTCCAATGTATATCATAGTTTATTAAATAATCACAATCTTGAAGATTTTGACCTTCTGAAATGCAGTCTGTTGCTATAAGAATATCTATTTCCTCAGTAAACCCTTTCTTTCTCTCTTTTGAAATAGGAGAAAAATGAGTTAATACTGTATTTATATCTTTAGTATTTACGTCTTTCATAGTAGTTTTATTTTGTCCAGAACCCTTTATTAGGGCTGAGTTTATATTGTATATATCTTTGAACTCTTGAGCTAAGTTTTCATATAAATAGTCTGCTGTATCAGCAAAGGCTGTAAAAATAATAACTTTTTTATTAGCTTTATTTATTGGATTTTCTATTTTGTATTCTATTAGTTTTTTAAGTTCATAGAGTTTTTCATCTCTTTCAGGTCTTATAACTGCAGTTGCCTTTAAAATTTTCTCCAATTCCCTCTTATCATCTTCTAATTCTGATTTCCACTTTTTAAGATCCATATCCTTTAAATTAATTTCTATCTTTTCTCCCACTGTTACCATATCTAAATCTTCATCATCTAGTTCTTCATCTATTTCTACTTCCCTAATTTTCTCATTTTGTGAGTTCTCAATTTTATCTATCATATAATCTATCTTCTTTAAAATATTTGCCAGTGTTATCCCAAATGAATGAATAGAACTTTCCATTCTCTTTAGCATATTTACCCTCATAAGCCCTATGATATTTTGCTCTCTATCTGTTTGCTTAAATATGGACTTTCCATCTTTAACTTCCGTATCATATTTCTTACTATATACATCTCTTTTAGATGGTAATACATATTTTAATGGGCTATAGATAGCAAAATTTAATTTTTTTATAATCTTATTTATATCTTCTAGTCTAGGATATTCACCTTTTAAATCTATATCAGAGTAAATATTCTTAGGCTTTAGTCTCTCAGGAAATTTCCCAATCTCATCAAGCCCATAATATTTTTCTATATGCTTTCTAGATCTAGCTATAGTTATGGCATCTAATAATTTGAAATAATCATTATTTACTTCAGATATGAACCTATAAGTGGTTCTTGCCTCATCTGGCAACTCCGACCAAATATTAAACTTAGCTTGTGCTATCCTTAAAGTTTGTTCTATACTTTTAATCCCAGCACTTTTAAAGGCACTATCATCTTCCTCTGTAATAAAAGCTATTTGATTTTTTAAATCATTCATTTTAGTATTTACTGGTGTAGCTGAAAGCATTAATACTTTTGATTTTACTCCTGCTTTTATTACTTCCTCCATCATTCTACTATATCTAGTTACTTTTTCTTTTCTTGTATTATTATTTCTAAAGTTATGGGATTCATCTATTACAATTAAATCATAATTTCCCCAGTTAATATTCTCAAGGTTTATATCTCCTGAATATCCCGTATATCTACTTAAGTCTGTATGATTCAATACATCATAATTAAATCTATCATTTACAAAAGGATTTCTATCGTCATTTAATGTATATATAGTCCAGTTTTCCCGAAGTTTTTTAGGAGCTAAAACAAGCACCCTATCATTTCTAAGCTCATAATATTTTATAACCGATAGAGCTGTAAATGTCTTCCCAAGACCTACTGAATCTGCCAATATGCATCCATTATACTTTTCTAATTTTTCTATAATACCTCTTGCACCATCTTCTTGAAATTTATAAAGTGTATTCCATATTTTAGTTTGTTCTATTCCAGTTTGTTTCTTAAATACTCCATCTTTTAAACCAGCCAATTCCTCTGTAAATATACTATATAGTGCTATGAAATATATATACTCTGGAGATTTTGCTTCTATTAACTCATCTAATATTGATATAAACTCATTCTTTATATTATGTAATCTATTATCTTTAATACTATCTATATATTCAACAATATTATTGTTTTCATCCTTTGAATGATTCATATATGTATTTAAATAAAAATCCTTTGTTGGTACTATTCCTAAACCATCTAAGGTAAATTTTATATTTCCCATTATTGTAGAAATTGTACTTTCATTTTCAATTTTTATGATTCCATTGTTCATTATACCAATATCTTTAGAAATGAAAATATCAATATTATCCTTAAGTATATTTTTAATTTCTAAAGCTATATATCTTTGGTTTAATTTATTTCTATATTCTCTTTCATATCTTTCACCTAGGATTTTCAGCTTGTTCCAATTTGGATTAGAAATTATTATATTAGTATTTTTGTTGTTTTTAAATGCTTTTTTAAATTGGTACAAAGCGTAAATAGAATAGTTCATAGAAATAACATCTAGTGTAGAGTTAACATTAATATCATTTTTTAAATAATTAAATATTGTATCTTTTCCTTTATTATTTAAATACATAGTCTTCATAATGCCCTCCTGTTTAATTGAAAGTAGTTATTGAAGTATATACTAATAATCTGTCTATCTATTAATTACTTCTACAATTTATTATATGATCATATCGTTGTAACTTATCTTAGGTTAATATTTAACTCTTTATTTATATAATTTTTATATGTTTCATTATATCATATCTAACCTTTCTCAAAATCCTGTATTTATAGGAACTTATTCTTATTATCTTTTATTTTCCTGCACTCTTCTAAGAATTTTTAAATCTAGGAATAGTTGTATAAGTAGATTTGAAGAATCTCAAAAATAGTATGAAAAAACACATTATGGAATGTTTAAAAAAGCCAATGACTTGTGTTTAATTTGTAAAGAATTTAAAGGCCTTATTGATACTTGTTGGTATTTTTTCAAATTCTTTAAGAAACAAACCAACACAATTAGATACTAAAATAAAGAAAATTAAATTAGAACCATCTAGATTTAATGAATTAGAAAAAATTATGTATGATAAAACAAATAGTACTGATATTAAAGCTAAAGGATCAGCAGGTGCTAGAGTTTTTAGCAATTCTAAAAACAAAAAAGTCTCAAAGCCTTTATTTATAAAGGTTTCAAGACTTACGTTTTTACTCATACCCATAGTTTGAGGACTTCTACCTTCCTTTGATCAGTATAATCTCGCCAACCCCAGTTTCATCTACGACAAAAACTTGAGAAACTATAGGTGCTACCATCATTCGACTTTTGTAAATTCATCTATTTTTAATGATTGTAGTATTTGTATTATTTTATTTGCTAAACATCTATTATGCAATAACGCTCACTATAGCTTAATACATAAAATAAGTCACATGGATTTTCCGACCATACTGAAATCAAAGAATAATCTCAATTTCAGTTCCTACTCCAAGCTGACTTTTTATATTGATGGAACCATCGTGAGCCTTTACAATATCATTTGCTATAGCCATACCAAGTCCAGAGCCTTTATGCTTTGTCCCGGTATTTGTTCCTCTATAATATCTTTCAAAAATATTTTTAAGATCCTCTTCTTTTATTCCCTTTCCATTGTCTTTTATTAATATATGGACTTTATCCTTTTTTCCCCTATTATTTATATAATATACTATCATTACTTATTAAATATATCATATAATAAAAGAACCAAATAAAAAATATGAATTTTGGTTCTTTTAAAAGTTTCATTTTGTATTTTTAAAATCTTTATTTAAACTTATTATTTATAAGGATAAAATATATATACTAATATTATTCCAACTATAGAAAATATAACCCCTGTAACTAAAAAAGGAAAAGTCTTTCCATTCCACGCTTGTTTATTCGTAAAAGCCCTAAATCTATAGGACATCTTTCCCAATCCTATAAAAACAAAACCAATTAATAAAATTCCTATACTGAATATATATAATTTGTCTGTCATGTTAACCTAGGAAAAATTAAGCAACCTGCTATAAATATAAGTATTTGAGCTACCATTACCCCTGGGCCACTGTTATACTTAATTAACTGGGAAGATATCATTCCCCATAATGGGGTTAAAACAATAATTTTTTTAGGTAAAAAATTTCCCAATATATATGGAAGCCCCATAATGATCCCACCAAAAATAAATGGAATCGATGCTGATTTGCTTATAGATGATAAATATAGGCATAATTGAGCGAAGAAAAAGGATCCCATTATTACCGTAACACTTACTATTATCATCATTTCTAATACATTTAAATTTGAGTTTATTCCTTTAAAATACCATAGATTTTTTAGTGGTATATCTAAACCTTTAAAATTTGCTTTTCTTATAGCGTCTAAATATATTGCTAGTAGTATAGATAGATTTATAATAGAAGCTGCTATGCCTGCTCCTATACCCTTTGCTATAACCAATTTTTTCTTTCCATTCATTGTAGTGTTTATTAAGCCATTCATATTAGAGTTATATTCTACAGTATAAGAACCTGATAAAAGCATAAACATAACAAGCCCCATCATAGAAGTATATCCGTAACTTTTATAAAAAGCATCTGCATATACCTCAGCTACTGTAGCATTATGAATTAGCGCTGCTCCTAGCAATAAAGATGCTATCCAAGCGATTAAAACACTTTTCTTTAATAGAATTTTCCTAATTTCTGCCTTTATAAGTCTACCCATTTACTATACCTCCTTTGTGTTTTCTAAATCAAAGTAAAACATGTAAACATCTTCAAATTTTGCTTCTGAAACCTTTGCATTTTCATCATTGATAACTTCATCACTTACAATTCTAAGTTCAGTGAAATCCATTCCACGTTGTAAGTTTACTACTTTATATTTTCTTCTTATTTCTTCTAATTGGCTTTCATCATTAACTCTTATTGTATATACCTTCCCATTCATATTGGATAAAATTTCTCTATGGCTTCCCCTCATGATTATTTCACCATTCTTTATCATAATAGTTTCTTTTGCAATAGACTCTATGTCAGAAATTATATGAGTTGAAAGTATTAATAATAATTTATTTGGTAAGAATTTAATCAAAGTCATTACCTTACCTAAAAATATAAAGATTAAAAACCCACTTATAGATTGAATAGAATTTTTAGTAATAAATGATATTAAACTTGCCAGAACACTTAAAGTTATAAGGAGTATAAGAAGTATCCCTATTTTAAGTAGTATGAATTCATATATTGTATATGGGTTCTTAACTAATAGAGGTGAATTATGAACAATAATGTATATTTTTTAATTGGAATAATATTTTTAGCTTTTTTCTTACTTTGGTTTGTTTTACAGCAAGGGGCGAAAAGCCCACTTCTTTAGGTGTGGGATGGATAGCCCAAATATAAAACTATGTGTATGTATAATTTGGCAACGTACACAAAATGTGATACGATACAAGTATGGAAAATAAATA
>NZ_VULR01000015.1 GCF_009696605.1 Anaerosalibacter bizertensis
AACAAATACTATATCTTTTGATTTACAAATATTTCTTACATTATTAAATTCCTTTAAAACAAGCTTTTTAAGATCGCCTTTTGATAATTCATCATTAATATTAAAATACTCCGAAATCTTTTCTATTAATCTTTTCTGATATTTAATGATAGACTTTTTCCATACAAATGTGTATCTATTTGCATTTGCCTCTATTTTTGTTCCATCTATGTAAATACTTTTTAAATCAACTTCTCCTTGTTCTATTAACAAATCTATTAATTGTTTTAATATTTCATCCATAAAAGGATAAATTTTATTCCTAAATCTATTAATAGTTACATGATCAGGAGTCTTACTATTGTTTAGAAGCCATCTAAACCGAAGATCATATCTACAAGCATCTTCAATATCTCTAGCTGAATATTTTCTATTTAGATATGCAAAAACTAATACTTTTAACATAGTACGTGGTTCTACAGCCGGCTTTCTACCTTTATGAGAGTAGGCACTAGTTAAAAAACTTAAATTCATCTCCTCAATAATATTGTGCACCAGGAAAACCTCGTCATCCATATCAAAATTATTAGTCAAATCAAAACTAAAAGATAGTTGCATTTTTTTGATTTTTGCTTTATGATTAAATTTAGTATGGTTTTTCATTGCAGATAAATTATACTAAAAAACAGGTCTTAGAGCCAGTGCTCTTTGACCTGTTTTTATTTTATGGGTTGTTTATTTTGAAACAGCCCCTTTTTTATTATTTTATCCTCACTAGTTCACATACTAAAAACTTGGTGGTGTCATAGCCCAAATAGATATACATTTTTCTTCTCCAAGATTTATATATCTATGTCCTACAGTACTATCTAGGTAGATACTATCCCCTTCTTCTAAAATATATTCTTCATATTCTGTTTTAACCATTAGTTTACCTTTTATAACTATTCCACATTCTTCTCCTTCATGGGATATAAGGCCTGCCCTTGAAGAATCTCCTGGGTTTATGGTAATATATAAAAATTCAATCTTCCTATTTAGATCTGGTGTCAACAATTCATAGATAGCATTGGAATCAGAAGTGACTATCCTCTTCCTTTTATCCTTTTTAACTATTGGATTGAATTCTGGAACCCCTTCCTCCTCATCAAAAAAATATCCAATAGATACGTTTAAACTTTTAGATATTTTCCAAAGTGTAGCTACAGAAGGGTTTACAGCGTTCCTTTCAACTTGGCTTATTAGGCCAGCACTAACACCTGAGTTTTTAGAAAGCTCTGCTATACTAATGCCTTTTTCCTTTCTTATTCCTTTAATTTTGGAACCTATATCTATTTCCAAAGCCCTCACTCCTATAAACTATATTGTTAATATTTTACCATACTTCAGAAAAAAAAGATAATGTTATTCAATATATTGATTTTTTATTTATTATATTGAATTTTTCTGTAGTTTCTATTATAATGAAATTAGTTATTCACAATTTTCAAAATAATAATTAATTTAAGGGGGAGCTTTTAAATGGTAGAAAGTACTTTAATCAGCCCTGATAACACCTGGGCATTATGGGCAATACTTACGGGAATTGCAGCTTTAAGTATCTATCTTGAACAAACTTACCCGTGGGCATCTAAGATAACTGGAGCAATTATTGGTCTTGTTATAGCTATGGCTCTTGCGAATTTTAAAATCATACCTACTGATGCACCAACCTATGATATGGTATGGGATTATGTAGTACCTTTAGCCCTACCTATGCTTTTATTTAATGCAAATATTAAAAAGATTTGGAAAGAAAGTGGCAGGATGGTAGTCATATTTTCAGAAAGAACTTTAACCATCCTTTAATTGATGAATTGGAACGTGTAGGAGAAGATGAGGAAGCCAAAACCAGAGCAGCAGCATACTGGGATAAAAAAGAAATATCCCTTAAAGACATTGCTTTCACAATAGGTATATCTTTTATAATAGTGGCTATTTCAGATGCATTGGCTGGATTTTTAGGTAGTGTTATTCCTACTAATAATTTTGGATTATCATTACTTAATGGCCTTCTAGGTAACAAATATCTAATTATCACTACTCTAACTATGATTCTTGCAACTTATCTACCAGACTTCTTTGGGAATATTAATGGTGCTCAGGAAATCGGTACCTTTTTAATCTACATTTTCTTTGTAGTTATTGGAGTACCAGCTTCTATACATCTTATCATCACAAAATCGCCGTTGTTGTTATTATTCTGTGCTATAATGGTCATCGTTAATATGCTATTTATCTTATTTATAGGAAAACTATTCAAATTCAATTTAGAAGAAATTTTAATAGCTTCAAACTCTAATATTGGTGGCCCTACTACTGCTGCAGCAATGGCTATTGCAAAGGGATGGACTCCACTAGTACTACCAGCTATTTTAGCAGGAACTTTAGGATATATAATTGGAAATTATTTTGGAATATTCATTGGAAATTTATTAAGCATCTTATAGATTAGTAGGGAGGGACCAAAAATGATTTTTGACTGTCATGGAGATATTTGGACAGATGTTACTGTTCAAAGAGATAATGGAATGAAGGATGTTATAAAGAATAGACATTTAAATAGATTCAATAGTGGAAATATCATAGGTGGAATATTTGTGTTGTGGATAGACCCACCCCATGATAAGAATCCTAAAAAGAGATTAGTAGAAATGATTTCAGCAACTTCTACAGAGATTATGGGAAATCAAGATATTTTAAGAATAATCCTAGGAAAAGGAGATTTTGATAAAGCATTAGAGGAAAAAAAATTAGCTGTTATAATTGGGCTAGAAGGTTTAAGTGGCATTGGGGATAATATAGATCTTTTAAATGCCCTATATATGTTTGGAGTAAGACATGCCTCCCTTACTTGGAATGAGGAAAATCTGTTGGCTACAGGTGTAAGAGGAAATCCTGAAAGAGGTGTTACAGCCTTAGGAGAAAAAGCTATTCATTTAATGGAAAAGCTGGGAATCATAATAGATGTCTCCCATGCCAATGATAAAACTTTCTGGGATGTATATGAAAAGACTACTAAACCTTTCATAGCTTCCCACTCCAACTGTAGAGCCCTTTGTAATGTAAAAAGGAATCTTTCTGATGAACAACTAAAAGCTATTAGTGAAAGAGGCGGCCTTGTTGGACTAAATTCCTTCAATGAATTTGTCCATTTAGATAAGGATAAACAGGATTTAAAACATTTAGTAGACCATTTAGACCATATGGTGGATATCATGGGTATAGACCATATTTGCTTTGGATTTGATTTCTTTGATTTTCTTGAAAACAATACAACTGATGATTTCGTAGAAGGGGATACCATAGGGACTAAAGACTTTGAAAACGCTTCTAAAACCCATAACCTAATTGCTGAAATGAAAAAAAGAGGATATAGTGAAGAAGATATTGAAAAAGTATCTTATAAAAACTTTTATAGAATTATTGAAGAGTTGTTATAGAAATATAGCCGAAGGATTTTATCCTTCGGTTACTTTATTGTGGATAAGTCTAGAATATGGACTAAAGTTATCAACAGTTTCCATAGGGTTATCAATCAATACTGCAGAGTACCCTATTTCCATCAAAAATAGCCTCATGTATTCCATCTACTTCACAAATTTCACAAAAAAGCATACTGGAATTAAAGTATTTCTTTATATCTAGTATAAAATGTATTTCCATTGTACTATATTCTTCTTCATCTTCTTCAACTTCGTTGTTTACAATGTCTATATTTTTTATAATTACATCATGTTTTCCTAACATAGTTCCTATTTCACCAATAAGTCCAGGCCTATTAACACCTGTAATCTTTAGTACTTTATATTTCTTTTTAGCTATCTTTTTTTCAAAAGAACTTAAACTCATTAAAGTGAATAGAACAATAATAGAGGTCAACAATCCTCCAAGATAGTAACCATTGCCAATGGCTAGACCTATACCTGCACAGGTCCACAAGCTAGCAGCAGTAGTTAAACCTTGTATATTGCTACCTGTCTTAATTATAGTTCCAGCTCCTAAAAATCCCATACCACTTATTACTTGGGCTGCTAATCTTGCCGAATCCCCTGTTCTCAATCCTGTTTCAGCATCGATAAATCCATTTATAGATACTAACATCATTAGAGCTGAACTGACACTTACTAGAATATGGGTTCTAAGACCTGCTGGCCTATTATTTACTTCCCTTTCAACTCCAATTAAACCGCCAATTAAAGCCGATAAAACAAGCCTTATTATTATTTCTTTATAACTAGTCATATATAATCACCTTAAATATTTTTTTACTTCTTTGCTTATTATATCCCATAAAGTTTATAACGTTCCACTGTTCGTTATATTTTTAACATTATCTTAACTATTATTTTTCCTTTGCTTCTCTGCCTACTACTTTTATCCTATTTATTTCCTTTCATATTATCATCATTATTAATATATGACAATAGATAAGTATGCTTTATTTTTTTAATTTGAAACATTATAAAAAATAACAGACTTGGCTCCATGGAAATTGGAGCCAAGTCTGTTTAGGGATATTTATTCACTTTAACATAACTATTTTATTTGAAAAAGTTTATGTCTGGATTTTTTCCGTCCAATATATTTTTAACTCTCCATCCTATTATCACAGATGCCCCCTTTATTATTCTAATGTATAAGCTAAATCGAAGCCTGTTTGTGTTGCATTAGAAATTTTTCCTGGTCTACTTGCATCTCCTAAAATCCTTATATTATTGAAGTTTTCTTCTAGCTCTTGTACAAATTGACTATTTGCTACACTTCCTACCCCCAATGAAAGTACTACATAGTCTGCTTCCATAGCTATTTTTTCGTTATTGAAAGTATTTAACACATATGCTCTCTCTTTATCTATTCCAACTAATTGTCTTCTAGGAATCATTTCTACACCATATTTTTTAAGTCTAGTAGTTATATCGTATAGTACTGATCCATGGACACCAGGACCTATTTCTTTTACCATCTCTACTACTGTTACTTCGTTACCTTTTTCAGCTAAGTATTCTGCTGTTTCTAGTCCTGTCATTCCAGAACCTACTACTAATATCTTCTTATTCTTTACGTCCATTTCCTTATCCAATACATCTGTAGCCAATACTACATTTTCTCCATGTACTCCTGGGAGTTCTGGTACTATACTGTTTCCACCCATTGCTACAAATATTGAATATGGATCTAGAGCTTTTATATCTTCTATAGTAGGTGCTGTGCCTAGCCTTATATCTACACCAAGTTGTCTAATTTGGTATTCCATATTGTCTACTAAATTTTGTAATCTTTCTTTACAAGGTGGTTTACTTCCTAGATATACGCTGCCACCTAGATTTTCTTTCTTTTCAAATAATACTACTTTATATTCTCTTTCAGCTAATACCCTAGCAGCTTCCATTCCTGCTGGTCCTCCACCTATAACTACTACCCTTCTTCCATTGCCATCTTTTTTATAGTCTGTATATTCCACTTCATATCCTAGTCTAGGATTTACAGCACATTCTACTGCTTTTCCATTCATTAATTGCTCTATACAGTGTAGACAAGCTATACAAGGCCTTATTTCTTTTTCTCTACCTTCCATAGCTTTCTTGCCCCATTGAGGATCTGCCAATTGTCCCCTACCTACAGCTACAAAGTCACAGTTTCCTTCTTCTAATAGCTTTTCTGCAAATTCTGGAGTTTTAATGGCATTACAAGCGATTACTGGAATTTTTACATTGTCTTTTATACCTTGGGCTAAATGTTTCTTCCAACCTTCTTTATAGGATATTGGCTCAATAATTGTTACGGCTGATTCATAGGTTCCTGAACTTACATTTATAGCATCTACCCCTATACTTTCTAAGTATCTAGCCATTTTTATAGCTTCTTCATGGGTTATTCCACCTTCAACAAATTCATCTCCATCTATTCTCACACTTATTGGGAATTTTGGTCCACAAATATGTTTTATTCCTAGAATGATTTCTGTTACAAATCTCATCCTATTGTTGAAGCTTCCACCATATTTATCAGTCCTTCTATTTGTAAGTGGACTCATGAATTGGCCTATTAAATACCCATGGGCACCATGGAGTTCAACTCCATCTATTCCTGCTGTCTGTGCTATCTTTGCCCCTATAACAAATTTCTTTACAAGGCCTTCTACTTCTTCAGTAGTCATTTCTCTTGGTTCTTCCCCTATAGTCTTACATGTTATAGGGCTTGGTGCTGCTATCTGTCTTCCATCAATAAGCCTACTATGGGATTGTCTTCCTGGATGGTGAAGTTGTAAAAATATCTTTGTATCATGTCTATGGACTGCCCTTGCCAATCTTTCTAGTCTAGGTACATGCTTACCTTCTATGGCACATAATTGGTTTAGAGTTCCAACCCCTGTTTCATTGTCGATTCTAGTGATCTCTGTAATTATTAGACCACAACCACCTTTTGCTCTTTCTTCATAGTATTTAATTATTTCATCTGATGCTTCTCCTGTTGATGTAGCTAATGAAGTCCCCATTGCTGGCATTACTATTCTGTTTTTAAGCCTTAACTGTCCTATTCTTCCACTTGTGAAAAGCTTTTCATACTCCATAAAATAAGCCCCCTCGTTAGTTATTTAACTTTCTATCTATAACTTTATCTTAAATAGGAATAGGTTACTATATATGAAAAATACAATTTTAAGTGGTTTTTTTGTGCACATTGCACTATAATATTATTAAGAGGTGATGTTAATGACCATTAAACTCCGTCAAATATATAACAGCCTTATAAATTATTCTCCTACAATATTTTCTAAAAATAGTGAAGACCAAATATTATTTGAAACAGAACTACTGACAAATAATATAGGGACTATTGAAAAGAATATATTATATGTAGGGAAAGCTTCTTTGTTTAATAAAAAGTTAGGAGAAATTTCTGAAGGGAATTTTTTAATTGAAAAGGATGAGGAAATTAAGGATGATTTTATAGGAAAGGATTTAAATATTATTGTTATTCCACCAGTACAAGATTTAAATCTATTGTTCCATGAAGTAAAAAATCTATTTGTGAAAGATTTTATAATCCTTGATAGCTCAGCTATACTATTAGATGCCCTTATAAAGAATAGAGGGGTTAAGTATATAGTAAATGTTGGTTCTGAAATATTGGACAACCCTGTTATATTGATAGATACTGGATATAAAATACTGGCCCATTCAGATATGGAAATGATAACGGAACCTTTCTGGATTAGGAATATAAATATGGGTTATTGTTCCTATGAATTTATTTCAGAGGTTAAAAAGATTAGAGCTGTTCAAAAATCACCTAATTCTAATGAACCCTTCCAGGTTATTTGTTCAGGTAGCCCTATTAGAAAACTAGTTAGCAAGGTACTAATAGATAGTAATGTTGTAGGCTATGTAATAGCCCTTGAATGTAATGAAAAATTTAATGACAATACCTATAGGATTGTAAAACTTTTAAGCAATGTAGTATCTGAAGAATTGAAAAAGAATGATGTATATAGGAATCTTAATGGAATAATGTATGAGAATTTAATTGTAGATTTAATAGAGGGAAATGTAAAGGATAATAAGACTTTAGATGAACGTATGAAATCTGCTCAATGTAATTTTGGACATAATCTACAGCTATTGATTATAGATATTTCTAACTACAATTCTACTAACAACCCTGCCAATTTTTTAAAACAATCTTTAGATAATATACTCCCTAACCATAAATCTTTATTTTATAAAAACAATATTTTAATCCTCTTAGATTTTAAAGATGATTCTAGTTTAAGTGATAAAGCTCAGGAAAGTTTAAAGAATTTTATAAAAGAAAATAATATTATCTTATGGGTAAGTGATATTTTTGAAAATATATTAGAAATAGGCCATTTCTATAGGCAAGGAATAGATACTTTGAAGTTGATTTACGATTTAGATTTGGAAGGAAATGTATTCTTCTATGAAGACCTTAAATTCTATCATCTTCTCAATAAAACTGGATTAGATAAAGAACTTCTAAACTTTTGCAATGATGGATTATTTAAGATTATTCAATATGATGAAGATAACAATACTGAATACTATAAAACTTTGAAAACCTACATAGAAGAAGATAGGAATGCAGTCCAATCTGCCAATAAATTGTTCATCCATAGGAATACTATGAACTATAGGCTGGATAAAATAAGGAAGATAGGAAATTTAAACTTAGATAATGGAGAAGAAATCTTTAAAATCACTATGTCTATAAAAATATTAGAATATCTTTTAAGTGTAGAGAATCTAAAACTTCCTATTCTATATAAATATTAATATGGTATAATAATAATAAAATATAAGGGAGAAGGGAGTATAGTAAGTAGCTATGACAAATGAAGAGTTTCAACAAATAGTACTGAAGAAATTAGAGACCCTTGAGACAGGACAGGAAAGCCTTGCAATAGGCCAAAAGAATCTTGAAGAAAGACAGAAAGCTCTCGAAGATAGACAGAAAAACCTTGAAACAGGACAAAAAGCTCTTGAGGATAGGCAGAAAAATCTTGAAATAGGACAGGAAGAAATTAAAAAAGATTTAAAAGCTGTAATAGAACAAACTGCTAATCTCACAGAATTTAGAGAAGAAATCAATGAAAAGATAGATACATTAATAGAAGATTTAAATACTGTAGAAATTGTTACATCTAAAAATTGGAATGATATAGCAAAACTGAAATCAGTAAAATAGAACCTTTAACAGGTTCTATTTTTTTATTTAAATAAAATATACTTTTATTTAGTAAAATTATTATAAGTATACTAATATTGGGTATAAGATAATATTAGTAGAGGAGGATTTTATATGAGCAAACTTTTTTCAAGTGCTAAAATTAAAAATTTAGAATTGAAAAACCGTATAGTAATGGCTCCAATGTGTATGGTCGCTTCTGATGATAAAGGCTATGTTAAGGATTGGCATGAAATCCACTATGGTTCTAGAGCTATTGGAGGTACTGGTCTTATAATATTGGAAGCCACAGCAGTAGAAAGTAGGGGTAGAATAAAAAATGGAGATTTAGGGATTTGGGATGATTCACATATAGAAGGGCTATCTAGAATAGTTAAAACTTCTAAAGCTTTTGGTGCAAAAGTTGGAATCCAATTAGCCCATGCTGGAAGGAAATGTGAAATAAAATCTGAAAAAATCATTGCTCCATCACCTATAGCTTTTGATGGTAGCTATTCTACGCCTGAAGAAATGACTAAAGATGACATAAAAGTTGTAATAAACGCCTTTAAAGAAGGTGCTAGAAGGGCTAATGAAGCTGGATTCGATACTATTGAAATTCATGGTGCCCACGGATATTTAATTAATGAATTTTTATCACCTCTTACTAATAAAAGGAAAGATGACTATGGTGGAAGTCTAGAAAATAGGACTAGATTTTTAAGAGAAATAATACAGGAAATAAATACAGTATGGCCTGAAGATAAACCTATCATATTAAGGGTCTCTGGTGAAGAATACGTTAACGATGGAAATCATCCAGAAGATTTAGTAGATATTATAAATTTAGTAAAAGATGAAGGTATAGATATAATAAATGTAAGCTCTGGAGCTGTTGTTCATGCTAATATCGACGCATATCCTGGCTACCAAGTTCCTTTTGCAGAAACTATTAAAAAGGGTACTGGATTACCAGTTATAGCTGGTGGTTTAATTACAGAACCAGAAATGGCTGAAGAAATACTCAAAAATAACAGGGCAGATTTTATATTTTTAGGTAGGGAATTACTTAGAAATCCCTATTGGCCATTGGAAGCAGCCAATAAATTAAAGGAAGATATAGAATGGCCTCACTCCTATAGAAGATCTAAAATTTAATAAATACTAAAACTAAAAAGGGACTGTTTCTTCAGTCCCTTTTTAGTATTTATTTTTTTATTTCTTTTGTTTTTATCTCCAATTCACTAGTATATTCAGAAAATTATGTTATAATGGTATATTATATTCTTTTATACATTAAAGTTAAGAATCATTAAAGTGATAAGCCGTAGATTTTAATCTTAAAACATAATTTAATATACAAAGGAGAGTTGCTATGAAACAGGTATATAATTTTTCCGCAGGCCCTGCTATATTGCCAGAAGCCGTGCTAAAAAAAGCTCAAGAAGAGATGTTGTGCTATAAAGATACAGGAATATCTGTAATGGAAATGAGCCATAGGTCCAAAGAATTTAAAGATATTATTCTAGAAGCAGAGAATCTTTTAAGAGAATTGATGGATATTCCTTCAAATTATAAAGTACTCTTTTTACAAGGTGGGGCTTCTAGCCAATTTGCTATGGTTCCACTGAATTTATTTAGAAAGTCTTGTAAGGCAGACTATGTGAACACAGGAAGATGGTCACAGAAGGCAATTGAAGAGGCTAAAAGATATGGGAAAGTAAGAATAGTTGCCTCTTCTAAAAAGGAGAATTTTAATCATATTCCAAGCTTAGACCCTTCTTCTTTTGATGAAGGTGCAGACTATTTCTACATTACAACAAACAATACTATCTATGGAACAAGATATACTACATTGCCTGATACTAAGGATGTACCATTGGTAGCAGATATGTCTTCCAATATTTTATCAGAGCCTTGTGATGTATCTAATTTTGGAGTTATCTTTGCAGGAGCTCAGAAAAATATAGGCCCTGCAGGTCTAACAGTTGTCATCATCCGAGATGATTTAATTGGACAAGCTATGGATATTACACCTAATATGTTTAACTATAAGATTCATGTAGATGCTAATTCTATGTACAATACTCCTCCTACATATAGTATATATATTGCTAAATTAGTATTTCAATGGATTAAAGAGCAAGGTGGATTGGAAGCCATAGCTGAGAAAAATAGAGAAAAAGCCAAACTTCTCTATGACTATATAGATAGTTCTTCACTATTTAAAGGAACTGTAAATAAAAAAGACCGTTCACTAATGAATGTTACATTTGTTCTACCTACTAAAGAACTAGATGCAGCTTTCGTTGAAGAAGCAGCTAAAGAAGGACTTATGAATTTAAAAGGCCATAGAAGTGTAGGTGGAATGCGAGCAAGTATTTACAATGCTATGCCTATAGAAGGGGTTCAGGCATTGGTAAGTTTTATGAAAGCATTTGAAGAAAAAAATATATAAATTTATATAGTAGATAGGGTGATATTAATGTATAAAATACAGGTATTTAATAAGATTTCCCAAAAGGGATTAGAACTTTTGGGAAAAGATAAATATATTCTAGGAACAGATATACAGGAGCCAGATGGTATTTTAGTAAGGAGTCAAGAACTAAAAAATATGGACTTACCCAGTTCTTTAAAAGCTATTGCAAGGGCTGGTGTAGGTGTCAACAATATCCCAATAGATAGTTGTTCTGAAAAGGGTATTATAGTATTCAATACTCCAGGAGCAAATGCCAATGCAGTTAAAGAGTTGACTATCTGCGGACTCCTATTGGCTTCTAGGAAAATCATCGAAGGAATTGAATGGACAAATTCCCTTTCTAATGAAGATGGACCAATTGATAAGAAAGTAGAACAAGGAAAAAAGGCCTTTAAAGGCGGTGAAATAAAAGGTAAAAGATTGGGGGTTATTGGTTTAGGGGCTATTGGTGTATTGGTAGCCAATGCTGCCCACTCCTTAGACATGGAAGTTCTAGGCTACGACCCTTTTATGTCAATCGACTCAGCTTGGAATCTTTCCAGAGGTGTTGATAAGGCTGAAACTTTACAAGAACTATTGGAGAAATCTGACTTTATCACTATCCATGTACCATTATTAGAACAAACAAAGTATATGATTGGACGAGAAGAATTTTCTCTAATGAAGAAAGGGGTTAAACTATTAAACTTTTCAAGAAATGAATTAATAGATGTAGTAGCTCTTAAAGAAGCTATTGAAGAAGGTATTGTAGATAAGTATGTTACAGATTTTCCTGAAGAAGAAATATTGGGAATGGATGAAGTCCTTTGTGTACCCCATTTAGGGGCTTCCACTGCTGAGTCTGAGGAAAACTGTGCTATAATGGCTGTTAATGAGCTAAAAGACTATTTGGAAAATGGGAATATTAGAAACTCTGTTAACTATCCAGAATGTGTGATGCCAAGGAGAAGCCCTTCCTATCGTATTTCAATAGTCAACCACAATATTCCCAATATGGTAGGCCAGATAACTACACTATTGGCTGATGCCCATATTAATATTGATAATTTATTGAATAAGAGTAAAGGTAAATATGCATATACTTTGCTAGATGTTGCAGAACAACCAACAAAGGAAATTATAGATAGTATAGAAAATATTGAAGGTATTATTAGGGTTAGAGTTTTGTAATTTATTGTAGAGGAGAGATATGATTGACAATATTAAAAACTTTTTCAGCATTTCGACCTAAGCCAGATATTGTTTCTAAGGTAGCAGCATTGCCCTATGATGTTATGAATAAAGAAGAAGCAAAGGACAGTGTGAAAAATAATCCTTATTCTTTTTTAAATATTGATAAACCTGAAATATATTTTGACGATAGTGAAAAACATGATAAAAATGAAATCTATGAACATGCAAGAAAATATCTAGACAGGATGATTGAGGAAGGTATCTATGAACAAGATTCTACCCCTTCCTTGTACCTATATAAGCTAACAATGGGGAAACACTCCCAAATAGGGGTTGTAGGTTGTGTCCCTATTGACGCTTATATTGACAATGATATTAAAAAACATGAATTAACAAGAGCAGACAAGGAACAGGATAGGATCAACCATGTAGATACATGTAATGCCCATACTGGACCTATTTTTCTAACATATAATAAAGAGTTCACTATTGATGAAATAATTGAGGAATATATTGAAAAAATTCAATCTGCCTTTGAGAAAGTACCTAATTTATATATTGCTGATGGTCACCATAGAGCAGCTGCAGCAGTAAAGGTAGGGCTACAGAGGCGAAGGAAAAACCCTAATTATACAGGAGAAGAAGAGTTTAATTATTTCTTAGCCGTTCTTTTCCCTGACAAACAACTTAAGATTTTAGACTATAATAGGGTTGTAAAAGATTTAAATGGACTGACTAAAGAAAGGTTTCTATCTGCCATTGAACCTTATTTTACTGTGAATATTTGGGATGAAAAAGAGCCTTATACCCCTGAAACCCCTCATTCCTTTGGAATGTATCTGGAAAATCAATGGTATATTCTTAAAGCTAAGGAAGAGATAATAGATAGGTCTAATCCTCTTTTCTCTTTAGATGTGTTTATTTTGCAGAAGTATCTATTGTCTCCTATTTTAGGAATAGAAGATCCTAGAACAGATGAACGCATTGATTTCATAGGTGGTATTCGAGGTTTAAAAGAAATAGAGTATAGGGTAGATACTGATATGAAGGTAGGTTTTTCACTATATCCTACTACTATTGAAGAATTGATGACATTGGCAGATTTAAATAAAACCATGCCTCCAAAATCCACTTGGTTTGAACCAAAGTTAAGGAGCGGTATTTTTATACATAGATTATAAATACCATATTAATTAGAAAAATAGCAAGTTAGTTAAGTCTAACTTGCTATTTTTCTATTATCTATTCGTATTTTGCTCTTGCTCCTCCAATTAACTTTGGTCTTACCCTTGCTGCAGTTAAGTGGGCTGCACCTATTTCTTTAACAGATAGTCTTACTGGTACTGCTACCCTTTTTAGATGCATTCCGATGAAAGTATCCCCTATATCTAATCCTGCATCTGCTTGTATTTCTTCAACTACTATTGGATTATCTAAATATCTATAATAAGCAGAGCTTAGTGAGCCTCCAGCTTTAGGATGGGGTACTACAGTTACAGGTGGTAGATTATATTTTTTTGCACATGCTTCATCTACAACTAAAGCTCTATTTAAATGTTCACAGGATTGGGTAGCTAAAAATATATTTTCTCTTTTAACAATAGGCATTATAGCATCAATAAGCTCGTTGGCAATGTCTGGAACAGAATTGGAACCAATGGATTCTCCACTGATTTCACTGGTACTACAACCTATCACTAGAATATCTTCTTCCTTTAAATTGGCTACCTCCAACAGCTCTTCTACTGCAGTTATAAAATCCTTCTTTATAGTTTCTAATTTATCCATAAAAAACACTTCCTTTTTATTTTAAATATTATAATCAATATATTATATAAACTATTATATCTCTATTTTACTAAACATAACCCTAGTTGTCCAAAAAATTTCTCAAGCCTTTTTATTTTTTTTAAATCATGCTATAATCTATTTAGCTCATATCCTTTTTGGAATGGGACTATAGTATAAGGAGTGCGAAAAATGAATATAGGTTTTATAGGTGCCGGAAAGGTTGGCTGTTCCTTTGGACACTACCTCAAACAGCAAGGTTTCTCTATTGTTGGATATCATAGTCGGACAAGAGAATCCTCCTTTTATGCAGCAAATCTAACTAGGAGTTCGCCTTTAAACTTTGGTGAACTAATCAAAAAATCCAATTATATTTTTATCACAACACCAGATGACCAGATAGGAGATGTATGGAATAAAATGGTGGACTTTGATCTATCTAATAAAAAGATATTCCATATGAGTGGTTGTTTATCTTCTGCAATTTTTACTAATTGCAAAGATAAAGGTGCACTGTGTTATTCTCTTCACCCTTTATTTTCATTTGCAGGTAAAGAATCATCTGATTTAGAGAAGGTTGTTTTTTCAATTGAAGGAGACAATATTGAAAAGGTAGAAGAATTCCTTCACAAGGCTAATATTAAGTATTTTGTAATGAATAAAGAGGACAAACCACTGTACCATGCTTCTGCAGTATTTGTTTCAAACTATGTAGTTGCATTGGCCAAAATAGGACAAAACCTACTGTTACAATGTGGTTTAGATAAGGATTTATCTACTGATGGAATACTTCCATTAATGGAAAGTGCTTTGTCAAATATTAGCCAAAAAGGTATTAATGATTCTTTAACTGGTCCAATAGTTAGGAGGGATACTAGTACAATAAAACTCCATATGGAGAACCTTCCTAAATATAAGGAAGTATATGAAGAACTAGGACTGGTAGCATTGGAAATAGTGGAAGAGAAGGGAAATTTGTCTAATGAGAAGATAGAAGAAATATATAAAATTTTAAGGAGTGATTCTAATGAAGAAGACTGTGGCAACATTTAGAGAAGCAAAAAATAATAATGAAAAATTAACTATGGTTACCTCTTACGATTATTCCATGGCTAAATTAGTAGATAGTGCTGGAATAGACGGAATATTGGTTGGAGACTCTCTAGGAATGGTGACTTTAGGCTATGATGATACCCTATCTGTAACTGTAGATGATATGGTACACCATACAAAAGCTGTAAGTCGTGGAGCAAAAAATGCTTTAATAGTAGCAGATCTGCCTTTCTTATCCTACCATGTGAATACAGAAGAGACTATTAGAAATGCTGGTAGATTGATACAAGAAGGCCATGCCCATGCTGTTAAATTAGAGGGTGGCCATGATGTTTTAGATAAGGTAGAGACAATTGTGAAAGCTCAAATTCCTGTTATGGGACATATAGGATTAACTCCTCAATCTATTAATGCCTTTGGAGGATTTAAAGTACAAGGTAAGAATAAAAAACAGATTCAAAAGCTTATAGATGATGCTAGATACTTAGAAGATGCTGGAGCATTTGCTATAGTTTTAGAATGTATTCCTGAAGAAGTTTCTAAGATTATTTCAGAGAAAGTATCTATCCCTACTATTGGTATAGGGGCCGGAAAGTATTGTGATGGTCAAATATTAGTAGTCAATGACATGTTGGGAATGTACTCTGACTTTGTTCCAAAATTTGTTAAGCAGTATAGAAATCTAAAAGAAGATATAGATGGAGCTATAAAGAATTATATAAAAGAAGTAAAAGATAGTTCTTTCCCAGAAAAGAAACATACTTTTAAAATAGATCCAGAAATAATAAATGAATTTAAATAATCGGGAGGCTAAAGATGGTAATCGTAGAATCTATAAATAATATGAAAAATGAAATGAAAACTTGTAAAGAAAAAGGCCTTTCTATTGGATTGGTTCCAACAATGGGCTGTCTCCATGCTGGACATATGAGCCTTATTAAAAAAGCTAGGGAAGAAAATGATATAGTTGTAGTAAGTATATTTGTTAATCCAACCCAATTTGGGCCTAATGAAGATTTTGATAGATATCCAAGAACAAGGGAAAAAGATTTAGAAGTATGTAGGGCTAATAATTGTGATTTTGTGTTCTTGCCCCAAAGTGATGAAATGTATCCTGAAGATTTCCTAACCTTTGTTGAAGTAGAAGACTTGGGGAAAGTATTGTGTGGAATTTCTAGACCTACCCACTTTAGAGGTGTTACAACTATTTTAACTAAGCTATTCAATATAACTAAGGCCAATAGGGCTTATTTTGGACAAAAAGATGCTCAACAGCTTATAATAGTTAAAAAAATGGTGGAAGATTTAAATATGGATATTGAAATAATAGGCTGTCCTACTGTCAGAGAAGATGATGGATTGGCCCTTAGTTCAAGGAATACCTATTTAAATGATGAAGAGAGAAAAGATGGTCTATTGTTATACAAGTCTTTAACTCTGGCAAAGGATTTAATACTAAATGGAGAAAAAGATGCTGGAGTAATTAAAAAGGAAATAGAGAATACAATAAACTCAGGAAAGAATACTTCTATAGATTATATTGAAATTGTAAATAATAAGACTTTGAAACCAGTTTTAAAGGTTGAAGATAATATACTTATAGCATTGGCTGTAAAGGTTGGCAATACTCGTCTAATAGATAATATTTTTATTGAATTAGGGGAGGGATATTAGAAAGTAGTTAAAATAAATGCTCTTTTCTGGCAAAATTGAAATAAAAACCAGAAAAGAGCATTTTTATATTAGTAGTTGTACCTAGATTCTTGAGTAAACATTTAGTGATAACTTTTCAAAAATAAGTTTATTAACCCTTATTACTTTTCATAGTATATATTACACAAATGCTCAACGATATCGCTCAACAGTATAGTTGTCATCAGATGATCTTGTCCATGAATCATGATAAGTCCCATTTCTTCAAGTTCGCCTCTAGCTTCATCTGTAAGCGCCTTCGCATGGACATTATGTGCTTTATTCAAGCTTTCCTTTGCTTCTTCGATTAAGCTCTTTGACTTCTCTTTATTACCTTTTTGTGCCTCTTTAACAGCATTCAATAGCATTGTTCTTGCTTCGCCTGCATAAGCAACAATTTCCATACCAAGCATGTTTATTTCTTTTCTGTCCATATTTTGAACCTCCCTAATGTTTATATTTCAACGTAAACCAAACATGTTTCACACTATTCTCACCATTGAATATGGTTACCTAATCTACCCAAAGTGAAGCACCAGATGTTTCGATTACATTCTTGTACCAGTAAAAGCTATCTTTCTTGTAGCGTTGCAAAGTACCTGTTCCGTCTTCTTGTAAATCTATATAGATAAGACCATAACGTTTATCAATTGATCCTTCTGTTGTACTAACTACGTCCATAGCTGCCCAACTTAAAAAGCCAATGATATCAACTCCATCAAGCATTGCTTCATATGTTTGTTTCAAGTGTTCCTGCAAGTAATGGATACGATAGTCATCATGAACAGTTAACTCACCATCTTTACCCTGGACTAAAGTGTCATGAGCTCCAAGTCCATTTTCAACGATAAAAATTGGAAGCTCATATTTATCGTACATTTCATTTAGAGCAATTCTAAGACCAACCGGATCAATTTGCCAGCCCCATTGACTCGTTTCTAAATATGGGTTTTCAACTTCTTTAATAGTAAATGTATCTTCTGAAACATCACGAACATCCTCATATTCTTCACCTTCTAGAGCTGTTGTACACACACTTCTATAGTAACTTACAGAAATGTAGTCAACTGGGTACTCTTTTAAAATCTTACGATCTTCTTTTGTGATGTCTAGTTTAATGTTATTTTCTTCAAATACTCTCTTAATGTAGCTTGGATATTCTCCACGAGCATGTACATGGGTGAAGAAATCTAGCTCTTGTTTCTTTTTCATTTCTTGTACCCCATCAGCTGGATGTGGACGAAGTGGATAAACACCTTTTTGAGAAATCATACATCCAACTAAGAAATCTGGGTTAATTTCTTTTGCTTTCTTTGTAACTAACGCACTTGCAACTAATTGATGGTGAGCTGCCTGATATAAATCAGATGGAGAAAGCTCATCCTCTGGTGTTTTAATCCCACCAGCAATAAATGGCGTTTCTAAAATAGCATTTATTTCGTTAAATGTTAACCAATACTTTACCTTATTTTTGTATCTTTCAAAGACTGTCACAGCATAATTTACGAAATGATCAATAACCTCTCTACTCATCCAACCATTGTATTTTTCAGCTAACGCTAATGGTGTTTCGTAGTGAGCCAAAGTAATAACTGGTTCAATACCATACTTTAACAACTCGTCGATAACATTATCATAAAACTGTAATCCTTTTTCATTTGGTTCTTTATCATCACCATTTGGGAAAATTCTAGCCCAAGAAATAGAAGTTCTAAAAGCCTTAAATCCCATCTCAGCGAATAATTTAATATCTTCTTTATAGTTTTCGTAAAAATTTGCTGCACCTAATTTCAAGTTATCCGATGTAGGTCCATCCGTAATTCTACCACGTGCACCGTCTGGAGTTACGTCTTGTACAGTCAATCCTTTACCGTCTTTATCAAAAGCTCCCTCAAAGTGATAGGCTGCTGAAGCACTACCCCATAAGAAATCCTTTGGAAACTGTCTTTTTGTCATCATTACACTTCCTTTCATTTTTTATTGTTTAGAAATAGAATTTAAAATAAACTCGGCAGCAGATTTTGGATTTTGTGTATATTTAATATACTCTGTACCTCCTGTACCTAAAGCAATTGCATCATGTCGCGCTGCTTCATTTTGCATATTTGTTAAATGGCTTGAAACCTGGGGCGCTAAAATAACTACATCCGTTTCTGACATAAATTCAGAGTGCTGTCCATAATGTCCACCTCTGGCAGTAAATTCTACTCCATACTCTTCTTTAAGTTCTTCTCTGCTATCATTTAAAGCGTTAGCTAGCATACCACTTGTACCACCACCTGCACATAAAACAAGAACGTTCAATTTATCTTTTCCAATAGAATCACCAGTTGGTTTTTCTGCTAATTCTTCAGTTTTTGTAGTTACCTCTTCAGCACCAGCTAATACTAATTCTTCTTTTGCTTTCTCATCCTCTAGTACTTTTTGGTCATAAACTCTGAAGAATGGATAGTAGATGATCCCATCAACTATTGCAATCAACGGCACTAGCAAGAACGAAAGTGGGTCGAAATTCGTTCCCAGGATCGTTCCAATAAATCCTGGTGTCGTCCATGGAACTTCCATAATAAATCCACTCATTCCCAATGTTGTTATAAAAAGTCGCAATAAAATCGTATTTGCAATTGGTGCTAGAATAAATGGAACCAGAAAAATCGGACTTAAAATAAGTGGGGCGCCGAATGTAATTGGTTCGTTTACGTTAAACATTACCGGCACAATCGCCGCTCGACCAACTGCCCGGTTTCCTTTTGATTTAGATAAAAATGCAAACATCAATGTAACCATCAAAGTTGCACCTGTACCACCAAAGGCAATTGCCATATCATAGGACGCATTAGTCATTGCATGAAATGAATGTAAACCTTGTCGATATAGCTCTTGGTTTTCAGCTAAATTCTGGAACATCGCAGGTTTAACAGCTGGGAACACAATATCTGGACCATTCATTCCAAGGAATTGGAAGAATGCTGTTGCCCCATAAATAATTGACATCCCAAGATAAGATTCAGCTGCCATGAAAATAGGATTTAAAACATTCATTAAAGCTTCAGCGACATTCATTCCTCCACTAAAGTTTTTAAAAATAATATCAAAAATCCAAAATACTGTAATGGCTAAACCATATGCAATAACACTTGCAAATGATTCTGAAAGGTTTGGTGGAACTTCTTTTGGCAATTTAATTGTTAGATTATGATCAATAGAAAACTTGAAGATATTTGGAATCACCAAACCAATAATAATTCCAACAATCATTCCCGAAGCACCAAGATACTCTGTAGAAATACCACCTTCAACTGGATCTCCCATTAAAATTAAGTATACTGATAGTGCTGATACCATTGTAGCTAAAGCGCTAATACTTTTACCTGTTTCTTGTTTCTGATTCAAAATATCTGTAAATGCTTTTGCAACAGTTGCTGAAACAATGAGGCCATAAACACCCATTGTTAAATCATATGGGCGAAGAAGCATCGATTCAACTGATTCACTCCAATAGAACCCAAAAATATTTGGTACATATGTAATAACCATAAAAATACTTGAAAATAAAAGTACGTACATCGGTGCAATCAAACCATTTCGCATTCCGCTTACATATTTATTAGCTGCAAATGCGTCGAAATATGGTTGCCATTTTTTTATTCGGTCGATTAAGCAATCCATAACTTTATTCATTTTATCTCCTCCTAAAGTCTTGGGTTTTATATGCTACAATTTAAACCCAATTATCTTCATTACTTTTTTGTTCATTTATCCGCCCCGTTTCTACTTCTGTTTATTTTTAGTTACTACAATTAAATAAATAGTTGTACAAATTCTATGTTCATACCTATAGGATACGTTTTCTCTTCTAATCAACTCTTTATCTACTTATCCAGCAATTCTATTAGTCATGATAATAACCCTTGTCCCACTTCTCAAGAAGGTCATCAAATAAATGCTCATCATTTACGTAGCTGTCATCTTCTATCATGTCATCAATAGATTTAATAAGCTCTTTATTTTCTTCTGTCTCTTTATATTTAGTAGATATAAATGTATCTATGATTTCTTCCATCAATCCTATACCTGTAATCCTTCCACCAATACCAATAACATTTGCATTTAATTCTTCTTTAGCATACTTGGCAGTAGATACATCTCTTACTAAAGCTGCTCTAATTCCTTTTATTTTATTAGCTGAAGTTGTAATCCCTACACCAGTTCCACAAATTACAATACCAAGATCTGCCTCTTTGTTTACTACTTTTTCAGCAGTTTTTTTGCCATATATAGGATAATGTGTTCTCACATTATCATATGTCCCATTATCAATTACTTCATGTCCCTTATCTTCTAAATACTTCACAATATGATTTTTAATATCTGTGACAATATGGTCACATCCAATAGAAATTTTCATATTTATCACTCCTATGCTAGTCTATTTAACATGTCTACTCTTATTTGATGTCTTCCACCACTATAATTATTATTTAAAAAACTCATAACTATATTTTTTGCAAGTGTTTTCCCTACTATGCCAGAACCCAAGGAAATAATATTAGCATTGTTATGTTCTTTTGTCATACGGGCAGAATGCTCATCAGATACTTCTGCACAAACAACCCCTTTTATTTTGTTAGCAACCATAAAAGATCCTGCACCATACTCATCAATTACAATTCCAAAATTATCTTCTTCTTTTAAAACCTCCTCACTTACCAATCTAGCTGATTCGACAAAGTTTAAATTAGGATCTGGTGTCATATCCATGACTTTATATCCTTCTGAACTTAGAAAGTTTACTAAATACGCCTTTAACTCAAAACCTTTAGTATCAGAACCAATAATAACCTTCAAATAAATCCACTCCTTTATAAAATATATTGGTATATATTGTTCGTTTTTGTTACCTTATGTTAAGAATATCAATATGATTATTATTTGTCAATATGTTTTTAACATATTATTTATAATTTGTATAAAAATATATCGCCTATACATCTTAACCTCATAAATAATTGAACGAAGTTAAATATATAGGCGATATATTCGTTAAATATAGTATTATAATTTCAATTTTGTAATACTAACCTCATTAATAATACTTTTAACATTATCTACATCTACTTTACCCGTTTCTTCTTCCATAGCATTGGCTGTACCACATGCTGATGCTAATTTTAACATGTATTCAAAATCATATTTTTCTAGCAATGAAATAGCAAACCCTGCAATCATAGAATCTCCAGAGCCTACAGAATTTATTGCCTTTATATTTGGTATATTTATTTTATAAGCATAACCTCTATTGAAAACTATTGCACCATCTTTACCAAGTGAAACAACTATAATTTCAATATCATTTTCTAATAAATATTTTGATGCTCTAATCACTTCATCATTAGAAGTTATAGCATGACCTGCAAGTTTTTCTAATTCTTCTTTATTAGGTTTAACTAAAAAAGGCGAAGCTTCTATACCTTTTTTTAAGGCATCACCACTAGTATCAAGTATAAATTTTTTATTTTTAGCTTTAGCCACAGATATCATATCTTTATATGTTTCTATTGGTAACCCCTGAGGTAAACTCCCTGAAGCACATATTATTTCACTTTCTTCCAACAGCTCATTATATAAATCATTAAATTTCAATATTTCTTTATTGGATATAATTGGTCCTTTTTCTAATATTTCAGTTTTACTTCCATCATCTGAATGAATAGCTAAACAGCTTCTTGTCTCCCCACTAATAGGAATAAATTTATTATTAATTTCTAATTCATCTAATTTTTCTTTTATAAAAGAACCACTTTTGCCACCTATAAAACCAGTAGCCATTACTGAATTAGTAAATTTCTTAACTACTCTAGTTACATTCAAACCCTTGCCTCCAGGAGTGTACTGAACATCTTCCGCTCTAACAACTTTGTCCTTTTCAAATCCCTTAATATAATACCTTCTATCTATGGAAGGATTTAATGTTATAGTTAATATCAAAGAATTCACCTCCAAATTATGCCCTGTTTTCACATCCACAAATTCTAATCTTATCCATAACAACTTTCTTAATAGCTTCTTTACCAGGTGTTAAATAGTTTCGTGGATCACTTGCAGATGGATTTTCTGCTAAATATTTCCTAATCTCTTTAATAAAAGCCATTTTTAATTCAGTACTAATATTTATTTTACAAATACCATGTCTTATAGCTTCTTTTACACTTTCTTCTGGAACTCCTGAAGCACCATGAAGAACTAATGGAACATAAACGTTATTGCGTATTTCATCTAATCTATCTATATCAAGCTTTGGTTCTAATTTATATACTCCATGAGCCGTTCCTATAGCTACCGCTAAAGAATCAACTTCTGTTTTTTCCAGAAAGTCTAAAGCTACATTGGGATCAGTATATAGTGCATCCTTCTCATCTACTTTTCTTTCATCTTCTTGGCCGCCTACTACTCCCAATTCCGATTCTACAGTTACACCATACTTTTGACCAAACTCTACTACTTCTCTTGTTAATCTAATATTCTCTTCATATTCTTTTATTGAAGCATCTATCATTACAGATTTATAACCTGCTAATATACATTTTTTTACAAAATCTACATCACTACAATGATCTAAATGGATTGCAATAGGGATATCGAAATTTTTGGCACCTGCCTTGGCCATATTAACTAAAAAATCTACTCCTGCATAATTAACAGTTCCTGGAGTAGTTGCTATAATTATTGGTGACTTCATTTCCCATGCGCTCTCTAATACTGCTTGCATAGTCTCTAAATTATGAATATTAAAAGCTGGAATAGCATAATTATTCTTCTTTGCATCTAAAAGCATTTCTTTAGTTGATACAATATCCATATTTTTTCCTCCCTTATTATTAATTAATTATCTTAACATACTGACTATATTTCTCTTTAATATTAGGATCAATCTTATCATCTGTGATTACAGCTGTTACATCTTCTAAATTATAAAATCTATAAAAAGCATCTCTATCAAATTTACTATTATCACATAAAATATATCTTTCATTAGCATTGTTTAAAATAATTTTTTGGCATACCCCCTCTTCCTCATTAGAATTAGTAATATAATTCTCAGAAATTCCATTAGCTCCTACAAAAGCTAATTTTACTTTTAACTTTGACAACATTTCATTAGCAAAACTGCCAACAAATGCCCCTGTTCTAGAACGTATCCTTCCTCCAACAAGAATCAACTCGAATCGATTATCGTTAGCAAACTTTGAAAAAACTGATATGGAGTTTGTAATTATCTTTGCATAAGAGATATTAAGAAAATCATATATAAACTCATTCGTAGTACCTGGACCAATAAATACAATATCATTTTCTTCTATTAAACTAGCAGCCATCTCTGCAATATGCTTTTTTTCTTCAACCATTATATCCTTTTTTTCATTATGGGATAACTCTCTAAACATATTATGTTCTTTCTTTTTAGCACCGCCATGAATACAGATTACATGTCCACGTTCCTCTAATATTTTTAAATCTCTCCTAACAGTCATTTCACTTACATCAAGCAATTTGCTTATTTCCGATATCTTAATGACATTGTTTTCATTAAACATTTCCAATATCTTGTCGATTCTCTCAGCTTTTAACAAAAAATCACTCCTCTAACTACTTTACTTTATGTTATATGCTGTTATGTTTTGTTCTTTTATGTAAATGCTATCAACATATCTGTTCCTTGTCAATACATATATAAAATAAAAATATTATCAACATTACATTCCTAATATTTAGTATAAACTTAAGCTATTACAAAACATAATAGTTACTTTTATACTAAAATTCTCTCTATAGATTATATTGAAATTGTAAATATTAAGACATTAAGACCAGTTTTAAAAGTTAAAATAATATTTTCATTGATTTAGGGAAAAAATTATAGATATTAAAGGATAGTATTTTATTAACAATAGCCAAAGTTATATAACTTTGGCTATTGTTTTAACTTTTATACTCTAGTATAGCTTTTCTCAATTCTATTTGTTTCCTAAACAGTTGTCGAAATATCATATCCCTTTTGAAATCTGGAATATTTGTATAGTAAAAGTCAAAATATTTATAAGGTCCAAAATCATAACCTTTCACTATATTCCCTGAAATATCAATATCATATTCTTCAAATAATATCTTTGCCTTCAAAGGTTTTCCATAAGGTATTTCTTCTGCTATATCACCACGAATGGCAAAGGAAAAAGCATCTCCACCAATCCTCATTATTTCTATAGGCATTTCTTTATTATCTATTGGGTGGTATAGTATTCCTTCAATACTCCAAAGTAAATTAAATGTATTTGATAATGGTATAAGCTGTAAATGGGATATGTAGAAAGTATCATCTTTGAAATCTTCAACTTTCACATGATAATGGTGTAGATTAGTCAAATCTTTAATTACTATTTCTACATCCATGACTTTAGATAGTTCAAAATCTTCTATTAAGAATTTTTCAAAAGGTTTAAACATATAGCAATTATCTATATTCATTAATGAACCTTCTAAAATAAATATATCTTCTTTATAACTAACTATTAAAGAGCTTAGATTAATAGTATTTTCAAGTATTTTCTCAAATTGTTCTTCAGCTTTAGCCAGTCTCTTCACCATAATATCTACTAATTGTGGATGGAATTGGGTGCCTTTATTCCTATATAGCTCACTAATTACTGTATTTAGTGGCATAGCCTTTTTATAGGCCCTATTGGACATCATGGCATCTACTGCATCAGAAATACCGACTATATAGCTACTAAGTAGAACTTCTTCACCTTTTAATCCATCAGGATATCCCTTTCCATCATATCTTTCATGATGATGTTTAACTATTTCAGGTACATCATTTAATTTTGGTATATGGCCTAGTAGGTATTTTGAAATAATATAACTATATATTGGATGTTCTTTAATTATCTCATACTCTTCTTCTGTTAATCTATCAGGCTTATTTACAATATTGAAGTCTATCATGACTTTGCCTATATCATGTAACAATCCTGCAAGGTATAGCTTGTCCAACTCCTGATGAGATAAGCCAAGCTCTATGCCAATTATCTTACACCAGTTAGCTACATTATAGTTATGGTTAGGTAAAAAATGGTCTTTTTGTTTTATAAGCTCTGTAAATATGTTAATCATATTCATTACATTTTCCATTTGTTCAAATTTTAACAAAGATAATGTAAGAAGTTTTGATATTTTAGATATATATTCATTCAACATTGTATCTTCTAATAATACTTCTTCTAGAAAACGTTTTTTACTATAGGAACCTAAATATATACAGCCTATTAATATCATAGTATCACCTTGGGAATTGAAAATAGGAATAAAAACTTCAGATATGACTTCCTCTAGCGTTTTACATTTTTCCTCTATATAATAATTTTCCACTATATCCTTAGTTCTTATAAGTTCATTTAATTTGTTATCAGGATCTTTTTTGAAAAATATAATGTTGGGAAATATACTTTTCTTATCATGTAGAGTTTTAGCATATGTACTTTTGTTAATAGCTATGTTCCTTGAATCGTTGAACAAAAGAGAGGCACATATGTCATAATCCAATATTTTACAAATCTTTTTTTCTGTTTCTTCTAGTTCTTTCTTTACTGTACTACATTGACTTCTAATCCATATACTTGAATTAATATCTAATTTAACAGACAATAAAACCCCCTCCTTCAAATACATAGTTATAAATTACCGTTGTCTATAGGACTATTTTACCATTTATTTTGTTTTTCGACAATATTCGGTTATATATTCGTATAATGAATAAAAGCGACAGGTTTTTAAGCCTGTCGCTTTTCATTATAGTCTCCTCTCTTCTATATGCCATATTTCCTTGCCATATTCTAATATGGTTCTGTCACTGGAGAATTTTCCAGCATTGGCTATGTTTTTTAAACATTTTCTTGCCCAATCAAGTCTATCCCTATAGGCTCTATCAACCTTCTTGTGAGCTTGTCTATATTCATCAAAATCTCTAAATATGAAATAATTGTCTGGTCTATGCCAATGGGCACCTATTAGTAAGGAGTCGTATAGCTCTTTGAACATACCTGTGCCACCATCGTCAAAGGTTCCATCTATTAGGGTATCTACTACCCTTTTTAGTCCTGGAGTATTTTCATAGTATTCTACTGGATTGTAGCTTTCTTCAATTTCTTCTAGCTCTTCTACCCTAGCACCAAAGATGAAGTTGTTCTCTTCTCCTGCTTCTTTCACTATTTCTACATTTGCTCCATCATAGGTTCCCAATGTAGGGGTACCGTTTAGCATGAATTTCATATTTCCAGTACCTGAAGCTTCTTTGCCAGCAGTAGATATCTGTTCTGATATATCTGCAGCAGGGAATAGTTTTTCTCCATAGGATACATTGTAGTTTTGGACGAATACAACTTTAATCTTGCCATCTATATCTGGATCATTGTTTACCAATTTAGCTATTTCATTTATATATTTTATTATTCCCTTAGCCCTAAAATATCCTGGTGCTGCCTTTGCTCCAAATATGAAGGTTCTTGGCAGTATATCCATATCTGGATCTTCTTTAAGCCTGTAGTATAGGTCTAATATGTGGAAAGCATTTAAAAGTTGCCTTTTATACTCATGGAGCCTCTTTATTTGAATATCGAATATGGAATTTGGCTCTATCCCTATTCCTTCTTTTTCAAGTATATAGTCTGCCAATTCTTCCTTCTTATCCATCTTTATAGCCAATAGCCTATTTAAAACTTCTTCATCATCTATATATCTTTCTAATTTCTTCAACATAGATAGATCTGTTATCCATTCTTCTGTGCCAAGTAGTCCTGTTATCATTCCTGTTAACTCCCTATTGCACAATGCTATCCATCTTCTAGGGGTTATGCCATTGGTCTTGTTTTGAAATCTTTCTGGATATAGCTTGTTCCAATCCTTCAGCTCTTTATTCTTCAATATATCTGTATGGAGCTGTGCTACTCCATTAGTTGTATGGGTACCATGGATTGCCAACCAAGCCATTTTAATTGTATTGTTAGATATTATTCCCATTTCCTGTATTTTCTCAAGGGAATAATCTTTTTCCTCTAGTTCTAGTACAAATCTTCTATCTATTTCTTCAACTATTTCATATATTCTTGGCAGTACTTTTTTGAATAGTTCTATATCCCATTGTTCCAGTGCTTCAGCCAATATTGTATGGTTGGTATAGGAAAAAGTATTTTCAACTATATTCCAAGCATCTTCCCATGCCATATTTTCCTCATCTATTAATATTCTCATTAGCTCAGGTATTGCCACTGCTGGATGGGTGTCGTTAAGCTGTATAGCATGGTAATCTGAAAACTTACTAAAATCCTTTCCAAATCTGCCCTTATATTTGCCTACTAAATCCTTTAAGGAAGCTGATACGAAGAAGTACTGTTGTTTAAGCCTAAGTAGCTTCCCTTCTTCGTTGGAATCATTAGGATATAGGACTCTGGATATATCTTCTGCCCTGTTCTTCTCTTTCACCGATTCATCATATTTCTGCTCATTGAATAGTTGGAAATTAAAGTCTTCCATAGGCTCTGCACTCCAAAGTCTTAGGGTATTTATATTTTTAGTATTATATCCTACAATAGGCATATCGTAGGGAACAGCCTTTACCTTTCCATCTCCAAATTCTACTAGGACTGTATCTTCAGCCCTCCTAATGGACCAAGGGTCCCCATACTTTTGCCAATTGTCCCCACTTTCTACTTGAAATCCATTTTCAAACTTCTGCTTGAATATTCCATATTGGTATCTAATTCCATAGCCAGTAAGAGGGAGGTTCATAGTTGCAGCTGAGTCCATGAAACAAGCTGCCAGTCTTCCTAGTCCTCCATTTCCTAGACCTGCATCTTCTTCTATTTCTTCTATACTATTTATATCTATATTCAACGCTTTTAGGGTATCTTCCACTTCTTCATATATACCTAAGTTCAGTAGATTGTTACCTAAGGCCCTTCCTATTAGATATTCTGCTGAAAAATAATAGGCTTGTTTACCTTTTGAATATAGCTTTTCCGTTCCATTCCAGTTATCTGCTATTTGCTCCATTATTGCCTTAGATACACTATTGTATTTCTCATATTCTTCTGCATTTTCAATGGTTTTCCCATAGTCTACTTTCAATATGGTTTCTACAGTTTCTTTAAACTTTACCTTATCAAACAAATCCTCTACCTCCCATATAACTTAGTCATATCGTGAATTTTTTCTGCCAATTCATCGGTTAAATATTCAGGTTTCACTCGCCATTGCCAATTTCCACCTATTGTTGAAGGTATGTTCATCCTAGCTTCACTTCCTAAGCCTAAGAAATCTTGCATTTGGGCTATTGAAAGATTGGCTACTGAACTCCAGGCTCCCCTAATAAATCCCCAATGGTAGCCTTCATCTTCATTTAATTTTAAATATTTAATAGCATGTTCTACGTCTGAAGCTCCAGCGTTTTTCAGCCATCCACCTACTGTATCGTTATCATGGGTTCCAGTATATACAACACAGTTGCTATCATAGTTATGGGGTAGATAGTCACTTTCCTCCCTTGTGTCGAAGGCAAATTGGAGTACCTTCATGCCAGGGTAGCCAGTTTCCTCTCTAAGACTTATTACTTCTTCAGTTAAAAATCCTAGATCTTCAGCAATAATATCTACATTACCTAGTGTATTGTTAATTGCATGGAATAGTTTCATCCCTGGTCCCTTTTTCCATCTACCATTTATTGCAGTCTCTTCTTCAAAGGGTACTTCCCAATAGGATTCAAAACCTCTAAAATGGTCTATCCTTGTTACATCAAATAACTCCATATTGTTTTCAATCCTTCTAATCCACCAGTCAAAGCCCCTTTCTTCTAATAGCTCCCAATTGTATATAGGGTTTCCCCATAGTTGGCCAGTACTTGAAAAGGCATCTGGAGGACAGCCTCCTACTACAATAGGCTTCTTATCTTTATCTAATAAGAATAGTTCACTATTTGCCCAAGTATCTGCACTATCTGGTGCTACATATATAGGTATATCTCCAATTATCTTAATCCCTTTGCTATTGGCATAGGATTTAAGTTCTTTCCACTGTTTAGCAAATATATATTGTAGAAATATCCAATAATCTATTTCATCTTCTAGTTTTCCACTATAATATTCTAGAGCAGATTCTTTCCTCAGCTTAATATCTTCATCCCATTCTTGCCAGGATTTTAAATCAAATTCTTTTTTCACAGCCATATATAGGGCGAAATCTTCAATCCAATCTTTGTTTTCTTCTCGGAATGTTTTTATTTCTTCTATATATTTTTCCTTCCCTCTTTCATAGGCAGTCCTTAAAACAGGCATCTTATGTTGGAAAATCTTTTTATAGTCAACCTTTTCATCATTATTACCAAAATCTAGTCCTTGATAATCAGTTTTTTCAAGGAGTCCTTCCTCCCTTAATAGTTCTAAGTCTATGAAATAAGGGTTTCCAGCGAAGGATGAAAAGGATTGGTAAGGAGAATCTCCATATCCAGTTAGGCCTAGGGGCAATACTTGCCAGTAGCCTTGTCCTGCTTTTTCTAAAAAATCTACAAATCTATAAGCATCCTTGCCAAAGGTGCCAATACCATAGGGACTTGGCAAGGATGTAATATGCATTAGTATTCCGCTACTTCTTCCAGTCATATTCCTTCTCCTTTATTAAATATTGATAGTTTTCTTAGTTACTTTCCCTTCTCTATCTACTATTTCTAGTTTCAATCTCTTAATATCCTTATTGCCATGGTTTTCTACATTTATCTGGTAGTCATCTTCCCTCTTTTCAATTTCAATAATGATTTTTGAATATATTCCATCCCTATAGTCTAAGGATCTTCCGTCATCATCATAATAGGTATAGCTAGCCTTGTCTTCTGCAAAGGCTATGACTACTAGCTCTTCATTATCTATATCATCAACAGTATTGGCATGTTTTCCTAGTACCAATACTTTATTTTTCCTAATAAATATAGGTATTTCATCTATATCAATATCTAAATACCTATGGCCCTTTTCTACAATTTCATACTTTCTTTCACTATAGTCCTTGGCTTTCCATAGGAGCATATCCTCTGGCAGCCATATATATCTTCCTCTACTGTTTTCTTCATATATAGGGCTAATCATCAGTGAATCTCCAACTAGAAGTTGGTCTTCTACCCTTCTTGAATATTCATCATTGTATTCAAAGGATATTGGTGCAAAGTAGATATCCTTATTTATAATTGCCTTCATATATTCAGAATAAATATAAGGTATAAGTCCATATCTAAGTTTTATAGCCTCTTTCATAATAGAATTACTTTCTTCATCAAAGGCAAAGGGTTCTTGATGTCTTGTACCTTTGGCAGAGTGATTCCTAAATAATGGTGTAAATATACTAAACTGGGTCCACCTTACAGCAAGCTCCCCGTTGGCATCATCACTAAATCCTCCTGTATCTGCTCCAGAGTATAGGAATCCACACATATTTAATGAAGGCATCATCTTTACATTCAATAGAATATGTTCCCACCAGGAGTGGTTGTCCCCAGTCCATATTCCTGAATGTCTATGCATTCCTATATAGGAAGATCTGGAGATTAGTAAAAATCTCTTATTAGGGGCTATATTCTTAAAACCTTCATCAGCAGACCTAGTCATATTGTAGCCATATAGATTGTGAACATCATAGTGGTTCACTAGTTTGCCCTCTATATTGTGATAGAAGGATTTATAGTCTTCTATATTATTTGATATATCCCTAAACTCATCTTTAAGACCAAAGAAACTATCTATATTTAAGTTCTTGCCTTCAGCTTTTTTAGCTTCTTCTATAGCCTGCTCTATTCCCCTATTTGTATAGAAAATAGCTGGCTCATTCATATCATTCCAAAATCCTTCTATGCCACAGTCAATTAATTTTCCATATTTCTTCCCAAACCATAGTCTAGATTCCCTATTTAAAAAATCTGGAAAATGTACCCTACCTGGCCATACTGCTGCTACAAAGGGCTCCCCTTCACTATTTACACAGAAATATCCCTTTTCTACCCCTTCTTCATATATCTCATAGCCATCTTCTATTTTCACCCCTGCATCTATTATAGGAATCAGCCTAAATCCTTTGTCCTTCATCTTCTCTACAAATTCTTTAAAGTTTGGAAATCTTTCTTCACTTACTGTAAAGTTTTTATAGTCTTCCATATAGTCTATATCTAAGTAGATGGCATCGCAGGGGATATTGTTTTCAATAAATTTGTCTGCTATTTCTTCTACCTTTTCTGCATCTGGATAGCTCCACCTAGACTGTTGATATCCAAAGGCCCATTTTGGTGGTACATAGCCTTCTCCAATAATATTTAAAAAGCTACTAACTATTTCTCTAGGGCTATTTCCCTCTATTATATATAGGTCGAAATTTTTATCTTCAATGGTTATTTCTAAATAATCCTTGTGATTAAATCCTATGTCGAATACTACCTTCCCTGGATGGTCTATAAATACTCCAAAGTTCTCCATCCCATCTATTATTATAAAATTATGGGCTCCATATAGTGACCTTTTCCCTGGAGTATGGTTTGGATCATCGGAACAGAAGGATATATACTTTCCTCCCCTTTTATTGATGCCTCTTTGATTTTCTCCTAGACCAAATACTATATCTTTAGGAGCCATTTTATAAAGGAGTTTTAATTCTTCCTTTTCTTCTATTTGAAAATAATCTATACTATCTTTTTCTATTCCTTCCCCAGCTTTCACTACTGCATCTGTAGGAAAGGGGGTTCCAAATCTATATTTTAAAATATTGTCTCCTATCTTATAAACCTTCACAGTACATATCCCTCCAAAACTATTTTATTGAGCCTTTTGTAACCCCTTTTATAATATGTTTTTGTGCCAGTATATAGAATATGATTATAGGTATCATGCCGATTACAAGGCCTGCCAATGCTAGATGCCATTGTTTGGAATGCTGTCCAAAGAAGTAGAACATCTTTAGTGGTATTGTATGGGATTCTGGTCTATTGATTACTAACTGTGGTAGCAAGAAATCATTCCATATCCACATAGCATTTAATATGCTAACTGTCACCGTTATTGGCTTAAGCATTGGGAATATAATGTACCAAAATATTTGAAACTTGTTACAGCCATCTATAGTTGCAGCTTCTTCTAATTCTACAGGTATACTCTTTATAAAGCCATGGTAGAGCATTATAGATAGACTGGCTCCAAAGCCAATATACATGAAGATCAATCCACCCCTATTTAAAAATCCTATTCTCCCCATTAAATTTATAAGGGGTAGCATTACAGATTGGAATGGTATGAGCATAGCTGCAGCAAATAAAAAGTATAGGAAGCTACTTAGTTTTGATTTAGTCCTAACTAGCATCCAAGCTGCCATAGATGAAAATATGACAATTAAAACTGTACTAACTACCGTTATTAAAAGTGAATTAAAGAATGAACGGACAAAATCCAATTCTTTAAAAGCATTTACATAGTTTTCTAAAGTGAAGAACTGGCCAAAAGGAAGTCCTGTTACATTTAGGAATATCCCTTTTTGGGTTTTAAATGAGTTGGTCAACACTATATAAAAAGGCAATAGGAAAATAATAGCCAAGAATATAGTGAGTATCAAAGTTCCCTTCTTACTTTTCTTTTCCCCTTCCATTACATTTCCACCTCTCTTCTCTTGCTATAATAAATCTGTGTCAATGTAATAACTGCTACAGTGATTAAGAATATAACTGCCTTTGCCTGGGCTAGTCCTAGTTTATTAAATTTAAAAGCTGTATTGTATATATTCATAGCCAACATCTGGGTGGAATTGTGAGGACCACCTGCTGTTAATGATAGGTTTTGATCATATAGTTTAAAGGAATTTGATAGTGTTAAAAATAGTCCTACTGTGAAAGCTGGTGCTACTAGTGGCATTATTATATATCTAAGCCTTTGCCAAGCATTGGCTCCATCTATCTTGGCTGCTTCAAGGGATGATTCTGGTATATTTTCTATTGCCGCTATATAGATAACCATCATATAACCTGACATCTGCCAAGACATAAGTATTACCAGTCCCCAAAATCCTGTTGTTGGATCGGCTAGCCACCCTCTTAGAAAGCTCCAATTTAATAGTTTTCCTAGTGAGTCAAAGCCTTTTGTAAATATAAACTGCCAAACAAATCCTAGTATAAGTCCACCTATCATATTGGGCATGAAGAATATACTTCTAAAGAAATTAGTCAATTTAAAATCCTTAGTCATTAAAAGTGCTAGACCAAAGCCTATTACATTTATGGTTATTAAAGACACTAAGGCAAATTTTGCTGTAAATAGGAAGGCATTTAAAAAGTCCTTATCTTCAGTAAATATTTTTGTATAGTTTTTAAGACCTACCCAGTTTGCATCATTGCCTATTCCGTTCCAATCTGTAAAGGAATAATATATTCCTGTAATCATGGGGACAATAACCACAATAATAAATGCTAATAGTACTGGACCTACAAAAATCCAAAACCAACCTTTGGAATTTTTCATATTGATCCCCTTTCCATATATTATTTAGGGATATACATCAAATGTATATCCCTTAAGTTTTATTCTTATCTCATTTCTTTCCATTGAGCTTGTGATTCAGATATTACTTGTTCCCAAGTAAATTCTCCTGATAAGTATTTTTGTATATTATTTCCTAATCCTTCCATGCCCCATGCTGTTGGATAACCCATGAATACCCAAGGAGTTGTCTTTCCTGCTTCTGCATATCTTGAAACTGCTCTTCCTAGGGAGTCTTCTACTTCTAAATCTTCATATCCAGTTAGTGGAGGTATGAAATGGAATTCATTTACTACATAGTCTTTTCCTTTTTCAGATGTATATAACCAGTTTAAGAAATCTTTAGCTGCATCTTTTACTGCGTCATCACTATCTTTATTTACTACCCAGTGCATTGGAACTCCAACTGGTATAGAGTCTTCTTTTCCACCTTCTAAAGGTATAGGTAGTATATCTAGTTTTTCTGCTACTTCTTCGTCTACACCTTCAACTAAGCCATATACCCAGTTTCCTTGTTGTATAATAGCTACACGTTCTATTGCTATTCCTTCTTCTGCTTGTGTTGTATAGTCTACAGCATTTAATTTTTGTTTGTCATCTCTATGCATTGAATAGTCTGCTTGTAAATCTATTATTTTCTTTAATGAATCTCCATATTTAAACTCTACTTCTTCTGCATTGAAAGCTTCTATGGAGCTGTCAAATTCTTGTCCTAGAGCTACATTTGATGTATGTAGTCCAGTGATCCAAGTTTCTTTTGCTGGAAATTCAAATACAGATTCAAGTAGTGGAAAATCTTCTTCTAATTCTCCATCTTTAATTTTCTTGTCTAAAGTTTTAACCGCTTCTTCTAAGCTTTTGAAATCTACTATTTTTTCTGCATCGATACCTGCAGCTTTAAATATTTCTGTATTGTAAACAAATCCATAGCCTTCAAGGTTGAAAGGCAATGCATATACCTTGTCATCTACAGTAGCTCCTGATAGTACTCCTTCTAGTGCTTTATCTACCCAAGGTTGATCAGATAGATCTTCTAGCTTGTCCATCCAGTCTTTAATATCTTGTGGACCACCAACATTGAATATATCTGGTTCACTTCCTGATTGGAATGCAGCCTTTAGTGCAGCACCATAGTCGTCTCCACCGCCAACTGTTTGAATATTTATTTTTACATTTGGATTTTCTTCTTCATAAGCTTTTGCTGCTTCTTCCAATTCTTTAGCTATTTCAACTTTAAATTGGAATATATCTATTTCTGCTTTTTCTCCTGACTTTTCAGTTGCAGCCTTTTCATTTCCACTATTAGCTTCTTCATCTTTTACATCATTTGAGCAACCTGTTACAACTAATGATAGAGCAAGTACCATGACAATTGCTAATGTCAAGACTTTTTTTGACTTAAACATTGAACTCCCCCTTAATTTTAAGCCCTAGGCTTATATTTTTTTCACTGTCATAATCAAATATATGACATTTGTCCATATTAATAGAAAAGAAACATTCACTACCATTCTTTAAATCTTTGGCACCTAGGAAATCCACTTTGGATATGAGCTCTTCATTCCCTATTTGAGAATATACAAAGGCTTCATTTCCCATAAATTCAATTACTTTTACTTTACCTTTCATTGTATTTTCTCCATCTGAATTCCCTATAGTTATATCTTCTGGTCTAATGCCAAACCATACTTTCTTGCCAATATGGTCTTTTAAATTTTTAGCCTTATCTAATGGTAGTTTCAGCTTCACCTCCTTGATTTTAATTTGTATATTATTATTTGTTTCAATTACTTCCCCTTCCATAAAATTCATAGGTGGTGAGCCAATAAAACCTGCTACAAATTTATTTGCTGGATATTGATATACATTTAGTGGAGTATCTACTTGCATTATCTTTCCTAGGTTCATAACACATATCCTATCTCCCATAGTCATAGCTTCTACTTGGTCATGGGTTACATAGATCATAGTAGATTTGAGTCTTTGATGAAGCTGGGATAGTTGAACCCTCATATGAACCCTTAGTTTTGCATCTAAGTTGGATAGTGGCTCATCAAATAGGAATACTTTTGGATCCCTCACTATGGCCCTACCTACAGCCACCCTTTGTCTCTGTCCTCCTGACAATTCTTTAGGTTTTCTATCTAATAAATCTTCTATATCCAATATCTTAGCTGCTTCTCTTACCTTTTCATCAATAATATTTTTAGATTTTTTCTTCATCTTTAGGGAAAACCCCATATTTTCATATACTGTCATATGAGGATATAGGGCATAGTTTTGGAATACCATAGCTATACCCCTATCCTTAGGTGGGATATCGTTTACCACCTTGTCATCTATACTAATAGTACCTCCACTTATCTCTTCTAATCCTGCTACCATCCTTAGGGTAGTAGACTTTGCACAGCCTGAAGGTCCTACTAAAACCATGAATTCACCATCTTTAATTTCTAAATCAATTCCATGAACAGCTTTAAAGCCATTGGGATAAACTTTTTCAACACCTTTCAATACTACCTTCGACATAAAATAGTCCCCCTATTTTAATTTTTTACAAGATTCTCTTTTTAATAGTTCAGTTTTAAATACTATATGTTGTTGTTCTTTTTTATCTTCTATTAAATGAAATAATATTTCTGCACTCTTTCTACCCATTTCTTCTATTGGTTGTTTCACTGTAGTTATAGATGGATGGAAATACTCTGAGTATTCAATTCCATCAAATCCAACTATAGATATATCTTCAGGAATCCTTAAACCTCTGCTTAAGATTGCCTTTGAAGCACCTATTGCCATTATGTCTGAAGTAACAAATACTGCTGTTATGCCTAAACCTTTGTCCAACAATCTACTCATAGATTCATAGCCAGATTTAAAGGTATAATGGGCAAAGGATATGAGTTCTTCATTATATTCTATTCCATTTGCTTTTAAGGCCTTTTTATATCCTTCCTGTCTAAGCCTTCCTACGTTTTTGTCCCCTTCTCCAGTACTAATTAATCCAATCTTTTCATGTCCTAGCTTACATAGATAGTCTACTGCTTCAAAAGCTGCAATTTCGTTTTCTATTATGACACTGGAGAACACATCCTTATTTACTTCTTCAGTTATATTTATAGATGTTAAAACTATAGGAGTTTTTAAATTCAGTAGTTGATTGTTTTCTAAATCATCGAAATCTCCTCCAAGGCAGATCAAGCCTTTTAGTCTCTTTTCCTTTATAAGTTCTATAGCGACTTCAATATCGTTAGAGTTTTTCTCATTGTAATGGAGTATCATAGAATAATCTTTTTTATTTATTTCTTCTTCCACAGCCTTTATCATCTGTGAAAAAAATGGGTTATGGATACCTTTAACTAAAACCCCAATATTGTTTGTACTACTCCTCTTTAAATTCCTTGCACTATTGTTAGGAATATAGTTGTATTCCTCAATTATCTCCAAAACTTTTTCCCTAGTCTTGGCTCCTACATCTGGATGATCGTTTAAAACTCGGGATACAGTACTTACCCCAACACCTGCAATCTCTGCAATATCTTTTATGCTCAAATCAGCCATAGCATCACTCTTCCATATGTTTTAGGGAACGTTACCGAAAACGTTACCGGAAACGTTCCCAATTTCTTTTAATATCATTATACCACACCTTTTTAAATTTTCAAATATTAATTTATGAATAAAAGAAATAAGGCAAACTATACAAATCAGTCTGCCCTATTTCTATACCACATTATTTCAATAAATTTATAATAGTATTGTAAACAATTTCTGGTGCTACATTGAAGGAATAGTCTTTTTCCAATCTCTCTGTAAATTTATGAGCATCTTTACCAAAAGGCCCTATATTCAGTACAGGAAGATTTAGCTCTTGCAAATCTTCAATAGGTAGTTTATATTTTGTTCCAAATCCCGGCATATTGTTTTTCAAGGATTCAATAGCTTCTTCTTCCCTTGGAGCTGCTGCGTAGCTTAAATCAGAAATATAAGGATAGAATTTCTTAACTTTGATATCGTATTTAGAATCTGTGTTTTCAACAGTTTCCTTCACTGTATTTAAAAGTTTTTCTTCTAGTTTAGATTTACCTTCTACATATATATGTGGATAATATGGTGGTGAGAAGAATACTACAACTACAGGATCTTTATCTGACCACATATTGTGAACACCTTCTACTATTTTTAGTGCAAAGTCTCTATCGTCTACATTAGGATCATCCAGTAGTTCCTTATTTAAATCTTCTATTAGCTTATCTACTTCTTCCCCTCTTTCTTCCTTTACCTTCTTATATAGTTCGTCATAGGACATAACCCTTGATTTCCAAGGTAGCTTTTCATATGGAAACTTATTTGAATCACAGTATTTTTTATATTCTACATTTAAATTGTCAATTACCTTTTGGAAGGCTAGGTCTGCTCCTTCAATTACCTTAGCCATAACTTCATCTGGAGTACTTACATGGGTACCATAGTTAAAGTAAAGATGGCTAGTCTTTGCTGTTTGAACAGAATACTCTGGTTTTAAATCTTGTTGTCTTAAAGTAATCGGAGGTACAGTAACTTCTCCTTCTGCTTCGTCACAGTATTTAGTATTTAAATCTATTTCATTAGTTATAGCTGAAGATATTAGGTTAGAGTCTATTCCCTTGAAAGGATCCCCTGCATGGGTCTCTGCTCCAACTATATAGAATGTAGGCATTAGCTTTCCTACAGTACCTACATATACATATCTAGTATTATCCCCTTCATATCTTGCTGCACTATAGTCTGTATCAAGTACTGCTAGATATTCAAAGTTTTCTTTGTTTTTCAATTTAACTAGCTCAGGAACTACTGAAAGCATACCACCAGAGTTCCCTTCTTCATCACATACTCCTGCAAATACTATATTTCCTTCAAAATTTTCTACATCATTGGAGATTTCTTCTATTAAAGTCATAAGGGTAGCTACTCCACATTTCATATCGAATATACCTCTACCAAATAAATACTCTCCAGACTCTAAATCTTTAACTACATCTTCTGGAAGAGGTCTTCCTTTAAATTTCTCTACTAATTCTAAAGGTTTAGTAGCATATTCTTTTAAATCACCATAGTCAGATATTCCTACAGTATCTATATGGCCAATCAAAATAACTGTTTTATTACTATTCCCTTTTTCTCCTTTAACCATAGCCATTACACTTTTTCTTCCAAGAGGATCATCTATTACATCTACATAGTCAACATATTCTGGATGTTTTTTAAAATAATCCATTTCCATAAACTTTTCATATACCTTGTCAGCTACATTGTTTTCTTCTTTTGTTCCTACAACTCCTCGAATTTCTGTTAATTTTATTGTAAGATTTTTGATCTTTTTACTTATATCTTTATTCATTTTTCAAATACCTCCTAAGGTGACAATATAATAAAAGTATATTAAAAGATGCTATTTCCTAACTACTATTTTTGCATTCTTGCTAATTCTAATCATGTGAATAATTATCTTTTTCTTAGTTTATCAAAGGCAAATTTAAGTTTTTCTCCTGCTTCTACAATATCTTCATATGATCTAGAGTAAGCTAATCGTATATGCCCTTTTCCAAATTCTCCAAATGATGAACCGGGAACTCCTACTACTCCAACTTCTTCCAATAAATATTCTGCAACCTCAACATCTGATAATCCAAAAGAAGTAATTTTGGGAAACATATAAAAAGCTCCTTCAGGTTTAACAATTTGTAATCCTTTGATTTTGGATAAATCTTCATAAAAACGATCACCTCGGCGTTTAAACTCGGTAACCATATTCTCTATATATTTATCTCCATTATTAAAAGCTTCTACAGCACCATATTGGGCAAAAGCTGTAGCACATGTAGATAGGTTTTGATGCACTTTGTTGATATATCTAATCATATGATCTGGTCCTAATACATAACCAATTCTCCAACCCGTCATTGAAAAAGACTTTGAAGTTGACTTAACTACTAAAGTACGCTCTTTCATGTTTGGCAATGTACTTATTGAAACATGTTCCCCTTCATAATTAAATTCATCATAACATTCGTCTGAAATAACTACTAAATCATTTTCAATTGCAATATCTGCTATTAATTGAAGTTCTTCTTTTGACAACACATACCCAGTAGGATTATTTGGTGAATTAATTAAAAGCATCTTAGTCTTTGAAGTAATTCTTTTTCTAATTTCATTAATATCTAATTTCCAATTATTATCAATATATACTGGAACCTCTACTAACTTAACTCCTGTAATTAGAGCCATTTCAGAATAAGCTGAGAAAAAAGGACTAGTACAAAGTAACTCTTCACCAGCATCCATATAGGCTAGTAAAATTGCAGAAAGTGCTTCACAAGCTCCTGCTGTTACTGTGATTTCAGTTTCAGAATCATATTCTAATCCAAATCTTCTTTTTTCTTTATTAATAATAGCTTCCCTTAAAGGACGAATCCCATTTATATCTGTGTAGTGGACGTGCTCATTATCCAATGCTTTTTTTACTGCCTTTTTTGCCATTTCAGGAGAATCAAAATCAGGCCGTCCAATCTCCATATGAATAATTCTTTTGCCTTCTTCTTCTAAAGCATTTGCCTTGGTGAAAATTTCATATAATCCACCAAATTTAATATCTTTAATCCTAGAATTACTACTTCTCATATTATCACTTTTCCTTTCTTAAATAATTAAATAGAGGAGCCATTTTTCATTACAAATAACTTTTATTATTTTCAATTAATTATCTATATTTATTTTTCAGTTGCACTAGTATATTTAGCCCATGAGTCTTCAAAATACGGAGCATACTTTTCTAATTCTTGTGGCTCTGTCATAAGAGATACTATGATTACCAATGCTAAACTTAATGGAATACTTAAAAATAATGGTGGCCAACTTACTTTTATAACACTTTCTAAAATTAAATAGGAAATACCTCCCCCTAACATAGCAGCAATAATTCCTGAATTAGTTGCTCTTTTCCAAAACATCGTTGCAAATACTGGAACTAATAATCCGCCAGCTGCTAAAGAATAGCCAATTAAAAGTAATTCAATAACATCTGGTAGTAATACAGCAAATAATGTTGCAATCAAGCTTATTATAACAATTAAAATACGTGTTAAACGTAATCCAGATTTATCATCTAGTTTTTTCCCTCTTAAAGGTTCTAACACATCCTTGCTAAAGCAAGTTACAGCATTTAAGGCACAAGAAGCTGCTGTACTCATAGTAGCAGAAATAACTGATGCTACTAATACTCCAATTAATCCAGTTGGAAGTATTTTTACAATGCTTATTGCAAGAATTTGTTGTGCATTTGCTTCAGGAAACAGCAAGAAAGCAGACATGCCAACAAAAATAACTGGAATTGCTATAAAAATATAGAATACTCCACCTAGCAATGTTGATTTCCAGGTAACATCTAAATTTTTAGATGAAGCTATTCCTATGAATCCCGCTTGTGTGGTAAATCCCGTTAAAGCCGTAGGAATAATTATAGTACCTATAATTGTTCCCCAACCCATCACTCCAAAATCTCGAAAAGCATCTGGTATTGAACTCATTAATACACTCCATCCGCCAACTGCCTTTATTGATAATGGCATTAATATTCCAGCAAATCCCAAAATCATGATTGCTACTTGAATTATATTTATCTGAAATACAGACTTTAATCCTCCTGATAATGTATAGATAGTTACAATAACTGCTGTAATAATCATACTAGTTTTAAAGTCCCAGCCAAGGATTAATCTAAGAACTGTTCCTGTAGCTAATAGATTTGATGCAACAAACCCAGTATAAGCTAAGAAATTAGTGATACCAGCAAATATTTTAGGAAATTTTCCAAATCTATTTCCTATATAACCACCTATTGTAATAGAGTCTTTACGCTTCATTGCTCTATACATTCTTGGAGCAAATGGGGCCGCTACCCACATTCCGATAATATTTGAAATTGCAAACCAACTTCCTCCAAGTCCACTCTGATAGCCATAAGTAGTATTTCCAACTGTTGCAGGCCCTCCTGCCATATTGGCAGTTCTTCCAACTGCAGCTGTAAAAATCCCAAATCCTTCTCCACCAGCAAGTGCATCCTTATTCGTATGTACTTGCTTAGATACTATTGAACCGATAATTATTAATAGACCAAAATAAACAATTATTATGAATATATCAAATGAACCCATAAATATCCTCCTTATATAATACACTTATAATTAAATTATAATTTTCCTTTATTAACAATAGTTTTTAAGTCAATTTAAATCTTTTCTTGATTATTAAATTCTTTACAAGCATTAAAAAAGTTAAAGTACATGCACTACTAAATTGTATAACTTTAGTAGCTGGAACTATTGCAGTAAATTTAGATAAATCATTAAATAAAGCTGATTAACAGAATATAAATACTTGAATGTTAATACTAATTAGGAGGGCTTTGCAAATCTATAAAATTAAAATATGAAATTTAAAATCTCATTTTTAATGAGCTATCGCTCTATACTTTTTTATTTAATTTTATAGATCAAATTATGCAATTCCCTCAAGTAATTATATTTATATAAAAATTTAATCACCTCCTATGAGATATTTCAATAGTTTCATAATTCTTTATTGTTTGTATATTAAGTATTATTGCAAACATCATACCAATCATAAACTATTGAGTTTTATTTCCTTTCTCAATGGCTGTATATCAATATTCATATTTTTATTTTGAAAGTTTTTATGATATTATTTTAATAATTTATTATAATTTTATAAATAAAAAGACAGAAAACGCAAAGTTTTCTTTGCGTTTTCTGTCTTCTTATTTATAAATATTACATTTTATTTAATTTCAATTCCATAAGTATCTATTTTATATTTTAAACTTTGTCTTGATATTTTTAATAATTGAGCTGCTTCAGTTATAGTAGAACTACTTTTCAATGCTAATTCAATATATCCTTTTTCATAATCATCAACTGCATCATTCAAACAGAAATTACTATTTATACTAATTCTCGATGCTTTTTCTTGTTCTTTAGGTATTATATAATTTGGTAATTGCTCTTCCTCTATAATGTCATCTTCAGTAAAATTAAAGACACTTTCAATAACATGTTTTAATTCCCTTACATTACCTGGCCAATTATATTCCATAAATAAATCCATAACATCTTTGCTAACACCTTTTATATTTTTTCCCATTTTAAAATTGTATTCATTTATAAAACTATCTACCAGTAGAGGTATATCTTCTTTCCTTTCTCTAAGAGGTGGTATATGGATTAGGACTACACCTAATCTGTAGAAAAGATCCCTTCTCATTTTATTGTTTTCTAAGACTGAATAGATATCTTCATTTAAAATAGAAATAAGCTTTACATCAACATTTATTAAATCCTTACCACCAACCCGTCTAAAAGATTCGTTTTCTACTGTTCTAAGTAATTTAGATTGTAGATTTATATCCATAGAATTTATCTCATCTAATACTAAGGTACCGCCATCTGCCATCTCAAAAAGTCCCATTTTATTTTCTGCACCTGTGAAACTTCCTCTTGTAGTGCCGAAGAAAGTACTTTCTCCTAATGTTAATGGTATTGCTGAACAGTTTTGTACAATAAAAGGATTGTCCTTTCTTAGACTATGATTGTGTATAGATTGGGCTATTAGTTCCTTACCTGTACCTGTCTCTCCATATATCATAACAGGCGAGTTGGTTTGAGCAGCTTTAAGGGTCCTATTTTTCACTTTAATCATAGCATCATTTTTGGTTAGAATATCATCTATAGTAAATACATGATTTTTTTTCTTAGTTATATCTTCATATTTACTATTTTCTATGTCACGAATACTTTTATAGATATACCTGTTAATATCTACTGCACCTATTACTTCATTTCCCTCTTTTATAGGTAGAGTAGTAGATATAACAGTTACAGTTCTTTCTTTGAAAATATTTAAGTACTGCTTTTCATTTATTATTGGTTCTTTATTCTTTAACACTCTCATGATTGTACTAGTTTTTTCGTCCAAATGTTGATGTAATTCTAATATATGGAGTCCTACTGGATCCTTTACTATTCTACTTCCCAAACTTCTAAATACTTTATAGTATTCTATATATCCCTCCTTGTCAGTAACAACTAGAAAATCTATATGGTTAAATAGTGTGGGAATAATTTCTACATCTGTTTTCCGCATATTCTATGTAATACCCCCTTTTTTATATAGAAATGAAGAATATTGTAGTATATATTTTAATTTTATATTATCATTACTATTTCTAATATTCAAATAATATATTTTTTATAATAGCCTAATTGATTTTGTGGGATGTTTTTCTATTGAATAAAATAATAATTTAATGATATAATAAAAATAGTTTACATATGGGGGTGTATAATGGGGTGGTTGATAAAAATAATATGAACATGATAAATGAACAATTGTTTGAATTTATGACAAAAATATATAATGAAATGCAAGAAGGATTTAAACAAGTCAATTTAAAAATAGATGGTGTAGAGAATGAAGCTAAAAAAACAAATACTAAAATTGAACATGAAGTTATATCTAAATTAGATGCCTTATTTGATGGACACAAACAAAATTCTGATAAATTAGATAGAATTGAGGAAGAAGTGTCTAAACATGAGGAAATAATACTCAGGAGAATAAAGTAAAACAAAACATTTCACAGGTAGGAATACCTGTGAAATGTTTTGTTTTACTGAAAAAAATAATCATACCGTTGTTAGCATAATCCCTAATATTCAAATCAAACAATTTTATCTCTCATATACTATTTCTCCATCAAATATGGTCATTTCTACTTCTATATCTTTTATTTCATCTTCTGGTATTTCAAATATATTTCTTGAAAGGACTACTATATCTGCTACTTTTCCTTCTTCTATTGAACCTTTTATATCTTCTTCAAAGGAAGTATAGGATCCTGCTTTGGTGAATCCCCAAACTGCTTCTTCTACTGTAAGTTTCTGTTCTGGCATCCAACCACCTTCTGGATTTCCCTTTAAATCTTTCCTTGTAACTGCTTCATATATTCCATTTAGTACATCAAAGGATTCTACTGGTGCATCTGAGCCGCAAGCTATATGGACCCCACTATGCAATAGGGTTTTCCAGTTATAGCTGGTTTTAAGTAGTTCACTTCCTATTCTAGACTCAACTATCTTCCAGTCATAGTCTATGAATATTGGTTGGATATAGGCTATCATATTTAATTCTTTAAACTTGTTTAATAGGTATTCATCAGTTATTTGACAATGTACTATTCCATTACGATGGTCTTCTTTTGGGTTTTTCTCTAAAGCTTTTTCTATTGCTTCAAAGGCCATATACATTGCTTTATCTCCTATACAGTGAACTGCTATTTGCATACCATTATTATGGGCTACTTCTACTAGTTCATCTATTTCCTCTTGGGTAAATACTGGTATACCACAAGTTTCTGGACAGTCTGCATAGGGTTTAGTTAAAGCTGCCGTCCTTGCTCCAAGAGATCCATCTCCCAATAATTTCAATGGCCCTATTTTGAAATATTCATTCCCCAACCCTGTTCTATATCCTCTGTCTAAAAATCCTTTCAATCTTTCTATACTTGGTAGTAAACATTGTTCATATATTCTAAGACTAAGTTTTCCTTCCTTTTCTAATTCTCTATATGCTTTTATCATATTTTCATAGTTTTTCCCTGGTATAGCTTCAAAATCATCTGTTTGAATAGAAGTTATACCACAGGCATTGGCATCTTCTATACCTTCAAGTAGCATTTCCTTTATATCTTCTACTGTAGGTTCTGGAATCTTGCTAGTTAGAAGTTCTACAGCATTTTCTCTAAATATTCCTATAGGTTCACCCTTTTCATCTAAATCAAACTTTCCGCCTTCTATTTGGGAGGTATCTTTAGTTATTCCCGCTAATTCTAAGGCCTTGCTATTAGCTATTTGAATATGGCCACAGGCTCTAATTATAGCTATTGGATGTTCTGTTGAAGCCTTATCTAGATCATACCTAGTAGGGAAAGTTTTTTCATCTTTAAAATAATCATCATTCCATCCTCTTCCTACAATCCATTTCCCTTCTTTTATATTCTTATCTTCAATAAAGTCCTTTATCCTTCCTACTATATCATCTATGGATTCTGTTCCATTTAGATTTACAGCTCTACAAGAATATCCATAGCTAAGTAGATGCATATGGCTATCGTTAAAACCTGGAAGTACCGTTTTACCTTCTAAGTCTATTATTTCTGTATCATCCTTTTTCAAAGCTAGTATTTCTTCATTGGTACCTACTTTGGCTATTTTTCTATCCTTTATAGCTATAGCTTCAGCCCAAGACATATCTTTTGAAGCCATTGTAGCTATTTTTCCGTTTAAAATTATTTTATCCATATTAAAACCCCCTCTTTTAATTAATTCCATAGGTATATTATACATGGAAACTCCTTCCTATAAGCTACAGAAAGGAGTTTCATATTGTAATATGGCGTTATTACCTTTAGTTATTTTGTTGAAATGCTTGTAATTTTTAAGCTAATATTTTTTTAATTGTATTGTATGTTATATTAGGTACATTTTCAAAGGTATGTTTCATATGAACCCTTTCAGTTACTTTATGTCCATCTTTACCAAAGGTACCTATATTTACTACTGGGACATTTATAGCCAGTATATCATCTACATTGTATACATATTTTGTTCCCCAAGCTGGCATATTGTTTTCCAACGCCTTTAAATCTTCCAGATCATCACTTATTGTCATAAAGCTAGAGTCTGAAATATATGGATAGAACATTTTAGTTACTATAGGTTTATCTGAATACTTCTGTACAAAATCTATAGATTCATTGACACTATCCAATAGATTTTTCTCTTTTTCATCTTTTCCTGTTACTTCTATTCTAGCTGAAAATATTGAAGAGTAGTATATTATTATGGCTGGACTCCTATCTTCAACCCATTTCCAAGCTTCTTCTATAACCTTTGCACTGAATTCTCTTAAATCCATAGTTGGTTGTTTTTTATTTAATTCATCTGCAAAATCGCGTATATGTTTTTTAAATTTATCCCCATGAATATCTACTAATTCATTGTAAAACTCGTCCCAAGTATATACCCTTTTCTTCCATGGAAGCTTTGTATATGTATGGCCTCCTTTTTCACAAAATTCTTTATAGGAACTATTGGTATATTCTATAATATTGTCAAAGGCTTCTTCTGCCTTTTCTTTCATCTTTTCCATTACATCTTTTGGACTCATACTATGAGTAAAGAAGTTATAATAGGAATAAGCAGCTAAGGCAGTTTGAACTGTATATCCTTCTTTAAAATCTGCTTGTTTTAGTGACATTGGAGGTATAGTAACTTCTCCAAAGGCTTCATCACAAAGTTCTGGATTTAACTCTATAAGCCTTGTAAGCTCTGCTACTACTAAGTTTGGATCTAATCCACCAAAAGCTTGACCTACATGGGTTTCTTTTCCTACTACATAGAAGGATGGAAGTAGTTTTCCTATAGTTCCAAAGTATACATATCTGTTTTCATCTTTTGCATGATATGGAGTAGAATAATCTGCATTTATAGCTGCAACATATTCTAAGTTTTCCTTCTCTTTTATATCTTTAAAAACTTTCAAACCAGTTAATATACCATGGGAATTGTCTTCCTCATCACATTCTGCCAGTGCTATAAGATGTCCATTTAGTTCTTCTGGATGTTCTGAAAAATATTTTATTAAATACATATGGCCTGCTACTCCTGATTTCATATCAAGAGCCCCTCTTCCAAACATATACTCTCCTGAATCTATATCTGCATTTAGTTCTTCGTCTAAATTTAGTTTTCTTAAAGCCTCTGGAAGTTTGTCTGGATCAAAGGCATATTCTTTAATAGTGCCAAAATCATCTACTCCTACTGTATCTAAATGTCCCATAAGTATTATGGCTTTGTTTGAATCTCCTTTTGTACCTTTTACATGGGCAACAACTATATGCCTTTCTATTTCGTCATCTATTGTTTGTACCATTTGAAGTCTTTCTGGATTTTCTTTAAAGTATGGGATTTCTTTATAATAATCATATATTTTCTGTGCACATTTAGTTTCCCCATCTGTTTTTACTATACTTGGTACCTTCACTAATTCTTTAGTTATATTTTTAACTTCTTCCAAACAGTTTAAATACATATTAACCCTCCTATTTTTCATATACTATATTTCCATTGAAAATTGTCATCTCCACTTCTATATCTTTTATTTCGTCTTCTGGTATTTCAAATATATTTCTTGAAAGGACTACCATATCTGCTAATTTACCTTCTTCTATAGATCCCTTCACATTTTCTTCAAAGGAAGCATATGCTCCTCCCATAGTAAAGCAATGAACAGCTTCCTCTACTGTAAGGGTTTGATCTGGTTTCCATCCACCTTCTGGATTTCCATTTAAATCTTTACTTGTTACGGCTTCATAGATACCATTTAGTACATCGAAGGATTCTACTGGTGCATCTGAGCCAAATCCTAGATGGACTCCACTATGCAATAGGGTTTTCCAGTTATAGCTGGTTTTTAGTAGTTCGCTCCCTATTCTAGACTCTGCTATATGCCAATCATAGTCTAAGAATATTGGTTGAATATAAGCTACTGCATTTAATTCTTTAAACTTGTCTAATAGGTATTTATCAGTTATCTGGCAATGTACTATTCCGTAACGATGATCTTCTTTTGGATTTTTTGTTAAAGCTTTTTCCATTGCTTCAAATACCATGTACATTGCCTTATTTCCTATGCAGTGAACTGCTATTTGCATATCATTGTTATGAGCCATTTCTACTAGTTCATCTATTTCCTCTTGGGTAAATACTGGTATACCACAAGTTTCCGGACAATCTGCATAGGGTTTAGTTAAAGCTGCCGTTCTTGCTCCAAGTGATCCATCTCCTAATAACTTTAATGGCCCTATTTTAAAGAAATCGTCCCCATGTCCCGTTCTATATCCTCTATCTAAAAATCCTTTCAATCTTTCCATACTTGGTAGTAGACATTGTTCATATATCCTTAAGTTTATTTTCCCTTCTTCATTTAATTCTTTATAAGCTTTTATTATATTTTCATAATTTTTCCCCGGTATAGCTTCAAAGTCATCTGTTTGTACAGATGTAAGTCCACATTTGTTGGCATTTTCCATACCTTCAATGAGCATTTCTTTTATTTCTTCTACTGTAGGCTCTGGAATATGGCTAGTTATTAAACCTTGAGCTTTTTCCCTAAATATTCCTATAGGTTCCCCATTTTCATCAAGGTCAAATTTCCCCCCTTCTATTTGAGGAGAATCCTTGGTTATTCCAGCTAGTTCCATAGCCTTACTATTTGCTATTACTATATGATAACAAGCTCTTATAAAAACTATTGGGTGTTCAGTAGATATCTTGTCTAAATCGTATTTAGTAGGGAAAACCCTTTCGCCTTCTGTAAAATAATCTTGATTCCAGCCTATTCCTAAAATCCATTTCCCTGAAGCGATATTTCTTTCTTTTATAAAATTCTTTGTTCTTTCTATTATATTATCTATAGAAGTAGTTCCTACAAGATTTACATTTTGAAGATGATAACTATACATCAGTAAATGCATATGGCTATCATTAAATCCTGGAAGAAGAAGTTTCCCTTCTAAATCTATGACTTCTGTTTTATCATTTTTAAGTTCTAAAACTTCTTCTTTAGAACCTACTTTAGCTATTTTCCCATTTTCTACAGCTACAGCCTCAGCAAAAGAGTTCTTTGAGTCTATAGTTGCTACTTTTCCGTTGATAAAAATTCTGTCCAATATAAAGACCTCCTTTTTTGCTAACTACCTAGATGCTTTTTCCTTCTTGTCTTCATAAAATACTTCAAACTCTGGATCTACTTTGCCTATGCCTAAATATCTTGCTTTGTAGTCTTTAATAAGCTTGAAAAAAACAGGGCTAAGTATCAATATGGTTATAACATTTGCAAATGTTGGAATAGCTGATGTGAAATCTCCAAATAGCCATACTGCTGCTCCTGGTAGTCCACTTGTTACTGCCATAATTACTAAAAGCATTCCTGGTATAGGATATACCCATCTATATACTTTAAGGATATTGTCTTTTATATCAGGTCTATTTTTGAATAAGTGACGAAGAATAACTTCATAATATGCATACCAACCAGTTGTTGTTGAAAGTCCAAGTAAGAATATAGAAAATGCAATTATTATTCTTCCAAATCTACCTAAGCCTACTTCAAAAGCAGTTAAAGCCAATGTTGCTCCATCAAGTCCTGTTGACCATTGTCCAGTCATAATAACTACTAATGCTGTTATTGTACAAACTACAATTGTATCTATAAATACTTCAAATGCTCCCCAAAGTCCTTGTTTCACTGGATGTTCAACTTTAGCTGTAGCATGAATCATTGGAGAAGTACCCCAACCAGCTTCATTACTATATACGGCTCTTGCCATACCTAGTTGTAAAGCTTTCATAGCTCCTATACCAGCAAATCCTCCTACAGCTGCAGTACCGGTGAAAGCTCCTTTTACTATCATTGAAAGTGCTTGAGGAAGTACAGTAATGTTTTTGAATATTATTATAAGACCACCAACTATATAGAATAAACACATAAAAGGAACAATCTTTGCTGCTGCTTTACCTAAACTTGGAATACCACCACTTATGATTAAATAAGTACAGATTACATAAATAACACTTACAGTTATAAGGCTTATACCAAATGTATTACCTATGGCTTCTGATACAGTATAGTTTTGTAATGTTAAGAAAAATGTTGAGAATATTCCTGCACCAAATATTACTGCCAGTACAGGCCATATTTTAATTCCTCTTTCTTCTCCCAATCCTTTTTCCATGTAGAATGTAGGACCACCAAATGGAACACCATTCTCATCTTTATTTCTATAATATACTGATAAAGTTACTTCTGCCATCTTTAAAACCATGCCTAGAAGTGCTGACATCCACATCCAAAATATTGCTCCTGGGCCACCTACTGCTACTGCTGTAGCTACACCACCAATATTAGCAACACCTACAGATCCTCCTATAGCAACACTTATAGCTTCAAACGAAGAAAGTAAACCTTCCCCGCCCTCATCTTCTTCCTTACCTACAATAGAGCCGAAAGTTTTTTTCATTATATGTCCGAATTTTGAAAACTGAAAAAAGCCTGAACCAATAGTAAAATAAAGTCCCGTTACTGTCATCATAATAATTAGAGGGGGTCCCCATAGCCATCCAACTATCTTTGAAAATAATTCCATATAAATTCCTCCCTTATTTTGAAAGATTTGAAGAACCTAAAAAATTTCCTGTGTTTCACCTCCGTAGAAAACGTTTTCTTTTTTGGGTAAAAAAATATGAGTGAATTTGTATATGTGTTTGTATACATTCATTATATAAACAAGATTCTGACAATTCAATGGTTATTTTACCCCATATTTAAAGCTGTGTACAGATCTTGTTCTTTAACTATAGCTCCTCTTGATGTATTTACAAGAAAAGACGTACTTTTCATTGTTTTAAATGCTTCTATATCAAACATATATCTAGTTTCTTCAGTTAGAGGAATATGTAAAGTGATTATATCAGAATCTTTTAAAAGTCTTTCAAAATCAACAAACTTAACCCTTTCTTCTTTAAATTCCTCTTTTATTCTAGGATAATAAATTAAAATATTAACATTGAAATTTTTCAGACATAATTAACACACCATCCTATGAGTTTTTTGTATTTGTATACCTCTATAATTATAAAATCTTTTCAATTCTTTCTTTTAAACTTTCCCTTATATCGGTAATATGATTTTGTACTATCTTTGCAGCTTTTTCCCCGTCCTCTTCTTTAATGGCCTCTATTATTCGTTTATGTTCTGAAACTATAGTATTTGCTCTATCTAAAAAGGGGGCTATTAAAATATATCTATTATAACTTTCTACTAGCTCTAAAGTTAACCTTTTTAGTATTTCATTGTTAGTTGCCCTAGATATGACACAATGAAATTCTATATCTAGCTTCATAAACTGTTTTACATCTACCTCTTCATCTTGAAGAAGTTGTTCTTGTTGTTCTATTAAATAATGCATTTCTTTTATATCTTCATCTGTCCTTCTCTCAGCAGCTAATTTTACAGCAAGGGGCGAAAAGCCCACTTCTTTAGGTGTGGGATGGATAGCCCAAATATAAAACTATGTGTATGTATAATTTGGCAACGTACACAAAATGTGATACGATACAAGTATGGAAAATAAATA
>NZ_VULR01000016.1 GCF_009696605.1 Anaerosalibacter bizertensis
TCAATCCGAAGATTTCACTATATATCCTTCGCTCGACTTGCATGTGTTAGGCACGCCGCCAGCGTTCATCCTGAGCCAGGATCAAACTCTCATAATAAAAGTTTTATCCTTCAGAACTAATTACTTCTGTATGTTTGACATACAGACTTAAGTTATGAATTATATTTAAATCAAAGTTATTAACTTAAGGACTTTTTTACACTGTTCAGTTTTTAAGGTTCTTTTGTTGACTTGCTGTCAACTCTTAATACTATAGCAGCTTTTTATTATAATGTCAACAATTTTTTTAATTTTTATTTCAATGCCTAGCATTTTTATTTTAAACCTTCATATATCCTTTTTTACTTATTATGCTTATTAATAGTCGTCTTAAGGACAACCATATTTTATGAAGGAATACTATAATACACCCTATATAGTTTATTGTCAATATATTTATTAGATAAAAATTTTCCTATATTACCAGTTCCCTTAAATAAAAGATTAATGGATTAGTTCTTTAAGTTTTTTTAAGTCTTCTATATATGTTCCTCTCAATTCCCTTCTATATATAACTGCTGCTGGATGATATAAAGGAAATACTTTATAGATTTCATCTTTTATATTTACCTCATAAAGTTTTCCATGTACTTCGCCTATTTTTATATCCTCTTCAAATATACTTTTAAGTGGTGTGTTTCCAAGGGTAACTATCATTTTAGGATTTATTATGGAAATTTCATCTATTAAATGTTTTCTAAAAAATTCAATTTCTTTTTTAGTAGGTGGTCTATTTATTAACCCATTGGTTTTAGGGCTTTTTCTTGTAGGTCTAAATTTAACTGCGTTGGTTATATATACTTCATTTCTTCCTATTTCTAAGATTTCCAAAAACTCTTCAAGATGTTTTCCTGCTTGGCCTACAAAAGGTTTTTTAAGCTGAACCTCTTTAGAACCTGGTGCTTCTCCAACAAGTATAATTGAACTATTTATATTTCCACTTCCCAATACTAATTCTTTATCACTATGTTCTTCCATTATATTAGAATTTAAGTTTTTAAGACTATCCTCTTTCACATTAATCATCCTTTCCTGACATCTGTACTATTTCCATATACCTATCCCTTATACTTTTAAAATCTTCCCAAGCATCTTTCTTTTTATTTTCATCTCTAAGTAGTGCAGCAGGATGATAAGTTGCAATTATATGAAACTTACCTTTTTTAATCCATTTACCCCTACTTGCTGTGATTTTAAAATCAGAATCTATAATATTCTTTGCAGCTATAGCTCCCAGACAAACTAAAATATCTGGATCTATTATTTTAACTTGCCATCTTAAGTATTCTATACAAGTTTTGCTTTCCATTTCAATGGGATTCCTATTATTAGGTGGTCTACATTTAACTATATTTGCAATATATACACTTTCCCTTCTTACTTCAATAGCTTCAAGCATCTTATCAAAAAGTTTACCTGCTCTTCCTACAAAAGGTCTCCCTTTTTGATCTTCATTATATCCAGGCCCTTCTCCTATAAACATTATTTTTGCATTTGGATTTCCTTCTCCAAAAACTGCATTTTTTCTTCCTCTATGTAAATCACATCTATTACATTTTGAAACTATACTTTCAAGTTCTTCTAAAGTATACATATTAATTCCTCCAATAAGTTATCTCTAAAAATAATTACTTATATAATACCATAATTATTTTTTTCTTAACAACTTCAAAAATATTTTGTTTTAAAAGTTTTATCTTTATAGTCATATATAATAGCTAAAAAATGGACTGCTTCAATTTTGAAGCAGTCCATTTTTTAGCTATTTATTTTAATTCTCATTATTTTCATTATCTACATCTACTGGTTTCATTGTTGGGAATAAAAGTACATCTCTAATACTTGCTTGATTAGTTAAAATCATTATCAATCTATCCACTCCAATTCCCAATCCTCCTGTTGGTGGAAGTCCAACTTCCAATGCATTGACAAAATCTTCATCCATCATATGGGCTTCATCATCACCAAATTCTCTTTGTTTTAACTGATCTAAAAATCTTTGTTTTTGATCTATTGGATCATTTAATTCACTAAAGGCATTTGCTATTTCCCAGCTATTTACAAAAGCTTCAAACCTATCAGTTTTTCTTGGATCTTCTAGATTTCTTTTAGCTAATGGAGATACTTCTACAGGATGTCCAGTTATAAAAGTAGGTTGTATTAAATGTTCTTCGCAAAATTCTTCAAAGAACTCATTTATTATATGACCTCTAGTCATGCCTTCCCTTATTTCAATACCTTTTTCTTTAGCTATCTTTAATGCTTCTTCATCTGTATTAATAGTACTAAAATCTACTCCTGCATATTCTTTAACAGCTTCTGCCATATCTAGTCTTCTCCAAGGTGGAGTTAAATCTATTTCTTTACCTTGATAATTTATTTTTGTAGCTCCTAATGTTTTTTCTGCTACATAGGCTACTAAATTTTCTGTAAGCCTCATCATTTCTTCATAATCTACATAAGCCTGATAAAGTTCTATACTTGTAAATTCAGGATTATGTTTATGGCTCATGCCTTCATTTCTAAACATTCTTCCCATTTCATAAACCTTTTCAAATCCACCTACAATTAATCTCTTTAAGTACAACTCATTAGCAATTCTTAAGTACATATCTATATCTAATGTATTGTGATGGGTAATAAAAGGCTTTGCATTTGCTCCACCTGCAATTGTATTCAATATAGGAGTTTCAACTTCTATAAATCCTCTGTCATCTAAATATTCTCTAATAGCTTTAATAATATTTGATCTTAATATAAAAGTTTCTTTTACTTCTGGATTTACTATTAAATCTACATATCTTTGTCTATATCTTAAATCTGGATCTTTAAGTCCATGAAATTTTTCCGGTAAAATTTGTAGTGACTTTGTTAAAAGAATAACTTGATCGACTTTAATAGATATTTCTTCAGTTTTAGTCTTAAATACTTCTCCATGCACACCTACTATATCTCCGATATCATAAAGTTTAAATAGTTCATACTCTTCTTCACCTAATGCATCTTTTTTAACAAATAATTGTATCTTACCTTCACTATCTTGAATATCCGTGAAACTTACTTTACCATGCCCTCTTTTAGACATTATTCTTCCGGCTACTTTTACTTCTTTGCCTTCCAAATCCTCAAAATTTTCTTTTATCTCACTGCTATGGTGAGTATAGTCAAATGTTTGAACATGAAAAGGATTTCTCTCCATTTCTATTAGCTTATCTAACTTTTCTCTCCTTAGCTTTAGTATTTCATTAAGATTTTCTTCTGTTCCTGACATATAAAAGCCTCCTTTTTATCTAGCTATTTCAAGAATTTCATATTTTATAATACCATCTGGTACTTTAACTTCGACAGTATCACCTGATTTTCCTCCTATTAATGCTTTTCCTACTGGAGATTCATTTGAAATTTTTCCTTCATAAGGATCTGCTTCTGCTGAGCCAACTATTGTATATTCTATTTCTTCATCATATTCCAGATCTTTGACCTTAACTCTTGAACCTATACTTACATTATCAGTAGATATATCTTCTTCATCTATTATTTTTGCATTCCTAAGTAATGCTTCTAGTTTTGCAATCCTCTCTTCTAATTGAGCTTGCTCATTTTTAGCTTCGTCATACTCTGCATTTTCACTTATATCTCCAAAGGCCAAAGCTTCTTTTATTCTCTCTGCTATTTCCTTCCTTCTCACAGTTTTTAATTCATCTAACTCATCCTCTAATTTCTTAAGCCCCTCCATTGTTAAAAACACATCTCTTTCAACCATGTGCCCTCTCTCCCTTTCTTTTTATATGTTTAGGCATATACAGCCTTTTTCCCATAAAAAAACCTTCTCTCCATTTGAGGTTTATTGGCAATCTTTATATGGAGACTATTATAAATTAGCAGCTTTTTATTGTCAAGTACCTAAAATTTAACCTTTTTTTTAATCCTATTATTGATTAAATCTTCTAATGTGTAACTATTACCATCAACCAAAACCTTTTTAAAATCTTTCATCGATTTTTTATCAAAAACTTCGTACTTATGGGAAGGAATTTCTTTTTTTTCATGAAAAAATTGTTTTTCAGATACTAATTTCTCATACTCAAATAAAAAATCTTCTACAACTAATATTTTGCTATTAATTTTTTTTGCTTCTTGAGTCAATATATTTTCAAAACTTAAATCAAATACTATGACATTACCCCTTAATTTATCTATATTTACAAGTATATATTCACTTAAATTAATTATAATATCGTATTTCTTCAATATTCTATCTATATTTTTAGTGTAGAATATTGATAATCCTGTAGTATCATATATTTTATAAGAAATATCTTCTATCCATTTTTCATCTTCTCCTGTTACAGTCAAAAACCTAACCTCACCAGATAAATTTCTTATTAAATCATATGTTAAAAAACTATCATCACTTATTATAAGAATTTCTTTATCCGTCAAATTGCTTTCTAACCCACTATAAAATTCTTTTAATACACTAGGCATAAAATATATCATAGTTTTCTTTCCATCTAAAACTCTTAATTTTGTTTTATTTTCTATATACTCTATATCTTTTAATTCTAGTAAATCTAAATTATCCAATATAATATTTCTACTTTCATTTGTTCTAAATTTTTCTACTCCTTCAATTATCCCTTCAATATATTTAGACTTTGATAATTCTTTATAATCTACTGTAAAAATTCCTATTCCTTTGCCTATAACTTTTCCATTACTATCAGTAAAATTAGTCACAAATCTAGGTCTTATTTTTCTAATGCATTTCTTTGGTATATATTTTAAAAATCCTCTCCTTATGTATTTAATATAAACTTCTGGATCAATTATATAAATAAACTCGAAACATAAAAATCCCCCTCAATTTTATATTTTTATTTATTATATGATATGAACATTGTAGGTATTACCTATTTATTTTTCCTCTAAAATAAACAAATAATCTAATAAAGTCTTAACCATCTCTTCCTTTGTTTCAATTGTATTTATCCGGTTTTTAAGTTGAGATGAATTTTTCATCCCTTTAATATACCAATTTATATGTTTCCTCATTTCCCTTACCCCTATATGTTCTCCCTTTATGCTACACAAAAGCTCTAAATGTTTAACAACTTTTTTTATTTTTTCTTCATTTGTTGGATACATTATTTCTTTTCCATCTATTAACTCTAATATATTTTTAAATATCCATGGGTTCCCTCTTGCTCCTCTTCCTATCATTATTGCGTCACAATTAGTGTATTCAAACATTCTTATCCCATCTTCAGCAGTAAATATATCTCCATTCCCTATAACTGGTATCGATACATTTTCTTTTACATCTTTTATTACATCCCAATCTGCTTCACCTGAATAAAACATATCCCTGGTTCTTCCATGAATTGTAATAGCTTTAGCACCTTCTTCTTCCACTATTTTTGCTATTTCAACTGCATTTATATTAGAAGCATTCCAACCCTTTCTTATTTTAACTGTAACAGGTTTTGTAGATACCTTTACAACTTCTCTAACAATTTTTCTTATTAAAGAAGGTACTTTTAATAATGCGCTTCCATCTCCATTTTTAACAATTTTAGGTGCAGGACAACCCATATTTATATCAATAATATCTATATCATTTCTTAAGTTTATTTTTTCCTTTACAACATATGCCATAATATCAGCATCTGAACCAAATATCTGAATAGCAACTGGCCTTTCTTCTTCATTTACATCTGCAATTTCTTTAGTTTTTACATCACCATAATATAAGCCTTTACTGCTTACCATCTCTGTATATACTAATCCTGCTCCCATCTCTTTACATATTGTTCTAAAAGCTAGATCTGTAACCCCAGCCATAGGAGCTAAAAATATATTGTTTTCTAATAATATGTTTCCTATTTTCACCAAATCACTCCTATATTTCTCTATATATTAAAAAGCAAGTAGCCCTAAGGCTACTTTACTTATTTCTCTCATAAATTATTCTCAAACCCTCTAAAGTTAATAATTTATCTATTCTATTTATCGTTTTACTTTCGCTAGCTATAAGGCTTGCAAAACCACCTGTAGCTACTACAGTTTTTACTTCTCCTTCATCTTTTAGTTCTTCTTTCATTCTCTCTATTATGCCATCTACAAGTCCTATATATCCATATATAAGCCCTGCTTGAATACTATTTACTGTGTTTTTACAAATTGCTCCTTCTGGCTTAACAAGCTCTACCTTTGGTAATTTTGCAGTTCTTAAAAATAATGCTTCACTAGAAATCTTAATTCCTGGAGCTATAGCCCCTCCAAGATATTCACCATCTTTTGATACTGCACAAAAAGTTATTGCTGTTCCAAAATCTACAATTATTAATGGACCTCCATACTTTTCATAAGAAGATACAGCATTTACTATTCTATCCGCTCCTACTTCTCTTGGATTATCGTACCTAATATTCATTCCTGTTTTAATTCCAGGACCTACTATTAAAGGTTCACATTCGAAGTATTTTAAACTCATAGCTTCCATGGTATACATTAATGTCGGAACTACAGATGAAATTATTACATCATCTACCATAGAAGGACATAGGCCATGGTATTTAAATATCTGTTCAAATAAAAGTCCATATTCATCAGATGTTTTATCCTTGTCTGTAGCTATTCTCCAATCATATGCTAATTTTTTTCCTTCATATACTCCTAATACTATATTAGTATTTCCTACATCTATTACTAATAACAAGCTTTTCACCCTTCCTCATATATTAAGCCCTCTTTTTAAGAGATGCTACTACACTAGTTACAATAATTATGGCTACTATAATTTCAGGAATACCATTAGTTATTCCTATGCCTAAGATAAATTTGCCCACTTTATCTGGATCTAAACCTAATTTTACAGCATATTCTTGTCCATATATTAAATAAATAGTTGAAAGTACTCCTAAAGTATTAGTTAATGTACCCATGGCTGCTGATACAACAATCTCTGCTGCATTGTCTTGAAGCTTCTCATGAGAAAAATAACCTACTAAAAGAGTTAGAATAATCAATATGAAATTAAATATGCTTCCAAATAGCTCTACGTCACCCTTTATACCTTTCACAAAAGTAAATGTTAGATAACTTAGAGCAAATATCCAAACTGAAAATAATGTAGCTATTGAAGCTTTCTTTCCTATTCTTTTAAACAAACTATAAACATAATAGGACACTATCCCTATTAACACTCTAGGAACCACTGAAACCAGTGGGTTGAGAAAAACAAAAGAAACAGGTGTAGGATTCATTATAGCTTGAAAAACGCTAAATAACCCAAATATTAATCCTACTAATCCACCAACTACTGGACCTTCCATTATAGCTCCTATAATAACAGGAATATGCATAATAGTTGCTTTTGTAGGTCCTACAGGAATAAACCCGAGAGGAGTAAGTCCAAGAATAGCAGAAATACCTCCGAGAATTCCCACTACCGTCATCTTTCTAACATCAAACTTTTCATCTTTTAACATAGTTATATACCTCCGTTCTAGTTCTTAAAATTTTTAGATACTAGACGTTGTTTTGATTTGATTTTACAAAACAGTCCAGCTCCTTGTATATAGGATGCTAGCTTAAGCATTCTTTCAACTACATTTTAGACTGTTTTCAATAAAATTTCAACAGTTTTTAACATCTTTTTAAATCTTCATAGGATAAAATATTTTTATAAGAATTAGTACTTAATATTGCATTTGTTATAGCCCTTGATACTACTTCACTAGATAATGTTCCTATAAGATTTACATCAGATTTTATTTTTCCTGTAGACATTGTAAAAATTGTATCTCCATCGTACATAGTATGTATTGGATTAATAGAACGCGCTAATCCATTTTGGGCCATTTGAGCAACTTTATTAGCTTCTGGTTTAGACAATATACCATTTGTAGCTACTACACCTATCGTAGTATTTTTTATAGAAAAATCCTTAATATTTTTTTCTTCTTTCATTATTTCATAAGAATTTAATAGTTTTTTATTTTTATAATCATAAGCACCTGCTAAAATATTATTTGTTTCATAGTCGTAAACATCACCAAAGCTATTTACCGCTATTATAGCTCCAACCCAAAGATTTCCTACATTCATGCTAGCACTTCCAATACCTGACTTCATTGAGTATTCTGGCCCTAATATTTTACCTACTGTAGCTCCCATTCCACAGCCTATATTGCCTTGACTTTTTTCTTCCTCCTTAGCATTTTTAGCTGCTAAATAACCCATGTTGAAATTAGGGCGAATAGAATAATCACCAATATCAAGGTCAAATATAACGGCACCACTTACTATAGGAACCTTTGTAACTCCTACATCAAACCCTATTTTCTTATCTTCTAAAAACTTCATAACTCCACCAGCCGCATCTAATCCAAAAGCACTACCTCCTGAAAGAAGAACGGCATGAATTTTATTTACCATTTTTTCTGCATTTAAAAGATCAGTTTCTCTAGTCCCTGGTGCTGAACCTCTAACATCAACTCCAGCAGTAGCACCATCTTCACAAATAACTACGGTACAACCAGTCATCCCCTCATTAGATTGACTATGGCCAACTTTTATTCCTTCTACATCTGTAATATATCCACTATACATAATATCTCTCCTTTCTAAAAAAATATTAGCGGAGCTAAGCTCCGCTATGTTTATATATTTAGCTAAAGAACATAAGTAATAATCCTGCTGCTATTGCTGAACCTATTACCCCTGCAACATTAGGTCCCATTGCATGCATAAGTAAAAAGTTTCCTGGGTTTTCCTCTTGCCCTACTTTTTGTACTACCCTTGCCGCCATTGCTGAACCTATTACCCCTGCAACATTAGGTCCCATTGCATGCATAAGTAAAAAGTTTCCTGGGTTTTCCTCTTGCCCTACTTTTTGTACTACCCTTGCCGCCATTGGTACTGCTGATACTCCTGCTGCTCCAATAAGTGGATTTATTTTTCCACCACTAGCTTTGTGCATTATCTTTCCAAATAATACTCCTGTTGCTGTTCCAATAGAAAAAGCAATAAGTCCTAGTACTATTATCTTTATTGTCGATGGAGATAGAAAAGTTTCTGCTTTAGCTGTAGCTCCTACTGTAACCCCTAAAAATATAGTTATAATATTTACAAGTTCATTTTGCGCTGTATTAGAAAGTCTATCTACCACTCCAGATTCTCTAAATAGATTCCCCATCATTAACATTCCAACAAGAGGTGCTGCAGATGGAAGAAGTAGTACTACAAATACAGTTACCAATATTGGAAATATGATTTTTTCTTTTTTTGATACTGGTCTTAACTGCTCCATAACTACCTTTCTTTCCTCTTCTGTAGTTAGAGCCTTCATTATAGGAGGCTGAATAATAGGCACCAATGCCATATAAGAATAAGCTGCTACCGCTATAGGTCCTAATAGATGGGGTGCAAGCCTACTAGTTAAATAAAGAGCTGTAGGTCCATCGGCTCCGCCAATTATTCCTATACTAGCAGCTTCTGGTCCTGTAAACTTTAAAGCTACAGCTCCTATAAAGGTTATAAATATTCCAAATTGGGCTGCCGCACCTAACAATATGCTTTTAGGATTTGCAATAAGTGGTCCAAAATCTGTCATAGCCCCTACACCTAAAAATATAAGAGGAGGATATATGCCAAGCTCCACACCTTGATAGAGATAATATAGTAGTCCCCCTAACTGACCATCTTTAGGCGGATCCATTAGTCCACCTAGTGGAAGATTTGTAAGAAGCATTCCGAAAGCTATTGGTGCCAATAATAAAGGTTCATATTCTTTTTTAATAGCTAAATAAAGTAGTATAAAGGATATAATTATCATTATTATTTCTTTAAAGGTTATAGCAGCAAATCCCGTACTCAATAGAAACTCTTTTAATATTTCTAGTAACATTTAATCTACCTTCCTTTCCCAATAATTTTGTTCCAGAAGTTATTCAATAGATACTAGTTTATCTCCGGTGCTTACCGATGTTCCTTTTGTTGTATGAATAGCTGCTACCTTTCCATCTCTTGGGGATAGTATTTCATTTTCCATTTTCATAGCTTCAAGGATTAACAATACTTGTCCTGCTTTTACTTCATCTCCTTCATTTACATCTATACTAAGAACAGTTCCAGGCATAGGCGCATCTATAGACTCTGCACCTTGAGGTACATCTACTACTTTTTTTGTTTCTTCTTTTTTCGTTTCTATTTTTTGTGCTGGCTTCTTAACTTCTTGTTTTGGTGCCACTGTTTGTTTCACTATTGATTTCTTTTCTCCTGAACTTTTAGATATCTCTTCTACTTCTACCTCATATTCATTCCCGTTAACCCTTATTAAATAATTTTTCATTTCCATACCTCCTATAATCTATTAAATATTTGTTCTTCTCGCCCAACTTTTGACCATACCGAAGTATTTTGAGGAACTCTTTTAATACTTTTTATTTTCACATTTGAAATATCTACACCTATATTGGCTGCAATAGCTGCCGCTATTACTGCTACCAATTCTTCGTCATCTGAGTACTCAGCTTCCTCTATAATCTCTTGCTTCTCTTCAGTTTTTATTGATTCTATATTTTCAACTGTTTTTTCAGCCCTATCTTTTTGAGAAAAGCTTTGAAGTCCTTTAATTAAATAAGATATTATTAGCAAAGTTAAAAACACTATTACCATACTAAAAACAGTAACCATTAAACTTTGCCCCATAGTCACTTTTTCACCTAACAATCAAATCACCTCTTTATAGGGGAATATTTCCATGTTTCTTAGCTGGATTTGTCTCCCTTTTACTTTGAAGCATATCAAAAGCAGAAGCTAGTCTTTGTCTTGTAGTACTTGGCACTATTACATCATCTACATATCCACGACTTGCTGCAATATATGGGTTAGCTACTGTATGTCTATATTCTTCTATTTTTTCCGCCCTAGTCTCCATAGTATCTTCAGATTCTTTTATATCATGTTTGAATATTATATTTGCCGCTCCATCTGGTCCCATAACAGCTATTTCAGCATTTGGCCATGCAAATACTTGATCTGCTCCTAATTCTTTATTACACATAGCAATATATGCTCCACCATAAGCCTTCCTTATTATTACCGTTACCTTAGGCACCGTAGCTTCGCTATACGCATAGAGCATTTTAGCACCATGCCTTATAATTCCACCATATTCTTGTTCAGTTCCTGGTAAAAATCCAGGTACATCTACTAAGTTCAACAACGGTATATTATAAGCATCACAAGTTCTTATAAATCTTCCTGCTTTATCTGAAGCATTTATATCAAGACAACCTGCTAATACTTTTGGTTGATTTCCTATAACTCCTACTGTTTTCCCATTAATTCTTATGTACCCTGTAATTATATTTTGAGCAAAATATGGTTGCACTTCAAAGAAGTCGTTATCATCTGCTATGATAGTTATTATTTCTTTCATATCATAAGGTTTGTTTGGATTTTCTGGTACTATTTCATTTAATCTATCTTCAATCCTATTTATATCGTCTTCTGTTTCTACGTATGGCGGCTCTTCCAAGTTATTAGAAGGTAGGAAGCTTAGAAGTTTTTTAATCCTTTCAATACATTCTTCTTCACTATTATCTACAAAATGAGCTACTCCACTAGTCCTGTTATGGGTCATAGCTCCTCCAAGTTCCTCTTGACTTACTTCTTCCCCTGTAACTGTCTTTATTACTTGGGGACCTGTAATAAACATCATACTGGTCTTTTCCACCATGAAAATAAAATCTGTAATAGCAGGAGAATAAACGGCTCCCCCAGCTGAAGGCCCCATTATAGCAGTTATTTGTGGTATTACTCCTGAAGCCTTAGTATTTCTATAAAATATTTTCCCATAACCTGATAGTGCATCTACACCTTCTTGAATTCTAGCCCCTCCAGAGTCATTAAATCCTACAATTGGTGCTCCCATCTTAATTGCCATTTCTTGAACTTTACATATTTTTTCAGCATGCATTTCTCCAAGGGAACCACCTAATACTGTGAAGTCTTGGGCATATACAAAAATTAACCTTCCATCTACAGTTCCATATCCAGTCACTACACCTTCTCCTGGAGTTTCTACACTTTCCATTCCAAAATTATTACATCTGTGTTTAACAAAGGCATCTATTTCTACAAAACTTCCTTCGTCCAGTAGCATATCTATTCTTTCTCTTGCTGTATGTTTTCCTCTTTCATGTTGTTTTTCTATTCTTTTTTCTCCGCCACCAAGTCTTATTTTCTCTTTGGCTTTTACAAGTTTTTCTAGTTTATTGTCCATTTTCATCCTCCTTTTTTTGAATTAATCCCTTTCACATAGTTCTACTAAAACACCATAGGTATCTTTTGGGTGTGCAAAAGCTATCTTAGCTCCCCCTGCACCATAACGAGGTTTCTCATCAATCATTCTTATACCTTTTTCCTTCATTTCCTCTATAGCTTTTTCTATATCGTCTACTCTATAAGCTATATGTTGTACGCCTTCTCCTCTTTTTTCTATATACTTTGCAATGGGTCCATTAGCTTCTGTCGACTCAAGAAGCTCTACTTCTGTATCTCCTATAGGAAGAAATGCCACTTTAACTTTTTGCTCTTCAACTACTTCCGTATTCTCACATTTTAAACCTAAAATTTCTTCATAAAACTTTAAGGCTTTCTTCAAATCTTTCACTGCAATTCCTATATGATCAACCTTAACAACCATTGCCTAGCCCCCTTTATTTAATTTTATATCTTTTTATTTTATGAGCTTAATAATTTGATCTTTGGCAGTATATGGGTCTAGTTCTCTAGACATTACACTTTCTATTATTTCATCAAATATAGCCTTTCTTTTCATCTTAGAAAATATTATATTCATGAGCCCTTCTTCTACAAGGTTTAATATCTCTATTTCTGTATTACGTTTCCTTCTATCTTTTAGTTTTCCTGTTTTCTCTAAAAACTCCTTATGATCTAATATGCTATCTACTAATTGGCTAATTCCTTCTTTTTTTCTTGCTGATACTTTTAATACTGGTGGTCTATAATCCATTTCCTCATTTAAGTCTAAATTCATTTCAATTTCAACTTGGGTTTTATCTGCTCCATCTATATCTGATTTATTTATTGCAAAAATATCTGCAATCTCCATTATACCTGCTTTTATGGCTTGTATATCATCCCCTAAATTAGGAACCATAACCATAAGTACTGTGTCAGCTGCTTTTACTATATCTATTTCAGATTGTCCTACCCCTACTGTTTCAACAAAAATATAATCAACTCCATAAATATCTAGAATCTTTATTGCACCTTGGGTAGCTTTAGATAATCCTCCTAATGAACCTCTCGTTCCCATACTTCTAATAAATACATTTTTATTTAGAGATAAATCATTCATCCTAATCCTATCTCCAAGTATTGCACCACCAGTAAAAGGGCTAGTAGGATCTATAGCTATAATCCCTACTTTTTTACCTCTATTCAATAATTCTCTTGTTAATCTATCAGTAAGAGTACTTTTTCCGCTGCCTGGTGGTCCAGTAATACCTACAACATAGGAATTACCAGTTTTATTATAATGATTCTTTATTATTTCAAAAGCCTCTTGCTGATTATTTTCTACCATAGTTATAAGTCTAGCACAAGCCCTTTTGTCTCCATGGAGTAACTTTTCTTCTAAATTCAATTAAAGCACCACCTATACTATCTTTTTACATGCTCCTTTATATAATTAACTACATCTTTTGTAGATGTACCTGGTGTAAATATTTCTTCAACCCCAGCTTCTTTTAATTTTGGTATATCATCTTCTGGAATTACCCCTCCACCAATTATTAGTAAATCATCTGCTCCTTCTTCTTTAAGAAGACTTACCACCTTAGGAAATAAATGATTATGAGCACCAGATAGAATACTCATAGCAACAACATCCACATCTTCCTGTATAGCTGCTGCTACTATTTGTTCAGGTGTTTGTCTAAGTCCTGTATATATTACTTCCATTCCTGCATCTCTCAATGATCTTGCTATAACTTTAGCACCTCTGTCATGTCCATCAAGTCCAGGTTTTGCTACTAACACTCTAATCGGCATATCCATTTTTTTGCCTCCTTTTATAAAATTACAGATTGTTCATATTCGCCAAATACTGATCTTAAAACATCACATATTTCACCTAAAGTCGCATACTCTTTAACTGCTGATAATATATATGGCATTAGATTTTTATCTTCATTAGCAGCTTTTTTAAGCTCCTTCAATATATTTTGAACTTTTTCACTATCCCTTTCCGATTTTAATTTGGACAGTTTTTCATTTTGAAGTTTTTCTACTTCAGGATCAACCCTTAAAATATCTTTTTTATGATCTTCTTCTATATAGAATTTATTTACTCCAACTACTATTCTATCATTAGACTCTATTTCCATTTGATATTTATAAGCGCTATTTTGTATCTCTTTTTGTATATATCCTTTTTCTATAGCCTTTGGTGTACCACCTAATTCATCTATCTTTTTAATATATTCCATAGCTCTTTTTTCCATTTCATTAGTCAGAGATTCAATATAATAAGATCCTGCTAGTGGATCTATAGTTTCAGTAACTCCACTTTCGTGTGCTACTATTTGTTGCGTTCTAAGAGCAATTCTTACTGCATCTTCAGTTGGAAGAGCTAAAGCCTCATCTTTAGAGTTTGTATGTAATGATTGTGTGCCTCCAAGTACTGCTGCAAGAGTTTGAATAGTTACCCTTATAATATTGTTATCTGGCTGTTGAGCTGTAAGAGTAGAGCCTGCCGTTTGAGTATGAAATTTTAATCTCATAGACTTTTCATTTTTAGCATTGAATCTTTCTTTCATTATCTTTGCCCAAAGTCTTCTTGCTGCCCTAAATTTAGCTACTTCCTCAAGTAGATCATTATGAGCATTAAAGAAAAAAGAAAGCCTTGGAGCAAAATCATCTACATCTAATCCTGCCTCTATTGCAGCCTCTACATAAGCAATTCCATCTGCTAATGTAAATGCTATTTCTTGTACAGCAGTAGCTCCTGCTTCCCTAATATGATATCCACTAATACTTATAGTGTTCCATTTTGGTACGTTTTTAGAACAATATTCAAATACATCTGTTATGAGTCTCATAGATGGCTCTGGTGGGAAAATATAGGTTCCCCTTGCGATATATTCCTTTAATATATCGTTTTGAATAGTACCTCTAAGCTTATCTTGAGATACTCCTTGTTTTTCAGCCACTGCAATATACATAGCCAAAAGCACACTAGCAGGAGCGTTTATAGTCATAGAAGTACTTACCTTATCTAATGGAATTCCATCAAATAAAATTTCCATATCTTTTAATGAGTCAATAGCTACCCCTACTTTTCCTACTTCCCCTGCACTTAATGGATGATCTGAGTCATAGCCAATTTGTGTTGGTAAATCAAAAGCTACACTAAGACCAGTCTGTCCTTGCTCAAGAAGATATTTGTATCTTTTATTTGATTCTTCAGCAGTAGCAAATCCTGCATACTGTCTCATAGTCCACAGTCTACCTCTATACATTGTAGGTTGAACGCCTCTAGTATATGGATACTCTCCTGGATATCCTAGGTCTTTCTCATAATCTAAATCTCCAATATTCTCTGGAGTATATAGCCTTTCTACTTCAATTTCCGAAGTTGTAGAAAATTTTTCTTTTCTTTCTGGAAATCTTTTAATTGCCTTATCTATTGTTTTCTTTTGCCATTCCTCTTTTGAGGATTTAAGATTTTTTAGCTTTTCATCATCAAACATTTGCCAACCCCCTATCCAATATTTAAATGAAATCCTTTTCATAAAAAGTTCTCTATAAACTATTATATTATACATTATATATGTTTTTGCAATATTAATTTCAAAAATTTAAAAAATGAAATAAATATTGCAACTTTAATAAATCTATTCGACACAAGATTCTTTTTTCCTCTTTAAATTCTTAGAAATATAAAAACAAAAACCCAGTATTAATGACATGTCATCAATACTGGGTTTTATTTGTTAAACAATTTAGTTTCATCTTTATTGTCACAAATAAAGCAGTATTTACTAGCTCTTTGTAGTTACTTCTACATACATTCAAAAAATCCTCTTAATTTTAAAGTTTTTCAGCAAAAAAGGCAGCTAGCTTTTTTGCTAACTACCTTATGCACTCATAAAAACTTCTTCAAATTCTTTTGAATCAAGGGTTTCTTTTTCAAGAAGAGCTTCTGCTACTTTATGCAATTTATCCATATTTTCTGTTAGTATCTCTTCAGCCTTTTGGTATGCTCTATCTATTATAGTTCTCATTTCTTTATCTATAGCCGCTGCTACTTGTTCGCTATAGTTTCTTGCCCTTCCAAAATCCCTACCTATGAAAACTTCTTCATCATCTGTTCCATAAGTCATAGGTCCTAAATTTTTACTCATTCCATAATGAGTTACCATTCTTCTTGCTAATTTAGTAGCTCTTTCTATATCATTCTGTGCTCCTGTACTTATATCTTCAAGAACTAAAGCTTCTGCAACTCTTCCTCCAAGCATCTGTACTATTTCATCTTCCATTTGTCCCTTCGTCATATATTGCCTATCATCCTCTGGAAGGTAAGCAGTAAATCCTCCCGCCATACCTCTTGGAACAATCGTCACCATATGAACTGGATCAGAATTTGGTAGTACTCTCGCAGTTACAGCATGACCCGCTTCATGATAAGCTGTAAGTCTTCTTTCTTTTTCGCTTATTACCCTACTCTTTTTCTCTGGTCCTGCTAAAACTTTAATAGAAGCTTCTTCTATAATATTCATTGGTATTTCTTTTAAGTTGTTTCTCGCTGTAAGAAGTGCAGCCTCATTAATTAGATTTTCTAAATCTGCTGGTGTAAATCCTGGAGTTCTTTTCGCAACAACCTTTAAGTCTACATCTTCTGCTAATGGTTTATTACGAGTATGAATCTTCAATATAGCTTCTCTACCTCTAACATCTGGTGCACCAACATATACTGTTCTATCAAACCTACCTGGTCTCAATATAGCTGGATCAAGAATATCCGGTCTATTAGTTGCTGCCATTAATATGATACCTTCATTGGTACCAAAGCCGTCCATTTCTACTAAGAGTTGGTTTAAGGTTTGCTCTCTTTCATCATGACCTCCACCAAGACCTGCTCCTCTTTTTCTACCTACAGCATCTATCTCATCTATAAATATAATACATGGTGAATTCTTCTTTGCCTGTTCAAATAAATCTCTAACTCTACTAGCTCCCACACCTACAAACATCTCTACAAAATCAGAACCACTAATACTAAAGAAAGGAACTCCTGCCTCACCAGCAACAGCTTTACTTAAATAAGTTTTACCTGTTCCTGGAGGACCTACAAGTAATACACCCTTAGGTATTCTTGCACCTAATTCAATGTATTTTTTCGGACTTTTTAAGAAGTCTACTATCTCTTTTAGTTCTTCTTTTTCCTCTTCAAGACCTGCTACATCATCAAAGGTTACTTTTTCCCCTTCATTTTCTTTATGCATTTTTGCCTTGCTCTTTCCAAAGGACATCACCCTATTTCCACCGCCTTGAGATTGTTGCATAAATACAAACCATATTACAACAAACACAAGTATAAGAAAAATAGTTGGTAATGCTTCAACAAACCAAGGTGTCCCCGGTTCTTCTTCTCCTCTATATCTAATCTCTTTTTTATCTACTAAAGGTTTTAAATAGTCAGAATAAAAAGTATACCTCATTTCCTCAGGCAATACAGTGGTAAATTGAGTATTATCTTTCAATTTCCCTTTTATGGTTTTGCCTCCTACACTTTTTAAACTCTCTACATCTTTAGAATTTAAGTGTTGTATTAGCTCAGTTACATCCATTTCTACTACTGGCTCTACATCTTTGCCTACCATTTCCACTACCAGAAATATAATTATGAGTATAAGCAAATAAAAGCTCACACCCCTAAAGAATTTTCTCAATCTAAGTCCTCCCTTCTAGAGCTGGCAAGATTGTATATTTTCAAATTATAACACATTTTACCCTAAAAAACAACAATCTAACCAAAGACAATTTTAAATGTTTTAATCACACGATTCTTCTATAGAGAATATATCTGGTAAGTTTCTATACTTTTCAGCATAGTCTATACCATATCCTACAACAAACTCATCTGGTATTACAAATCCTCTATAGTCAACAGGTACATTTACCTTTCTTCTTTCAGGTTTATCTAAAAGAGTACATATTCTTACACTACTAGCTCCTCTTTTCTTTAAATTATCTGTTAGATAGCCAAGTGTAAGTCCTGTATCTATTATATCTTCTACTATGAGAATATGTTTTCCTTCTACGTTGGAATCTAAATCCTTAATTATTCTAACTACTCCTGAAGATTTAGTTGAATTTCCATAGCTAGATACGGCCATAAAATCCATTGTAACAGGTATTTTAATATTTCTTGCTAAATCTGCCATAAATATTGCTGCGCCTTTTAGTATTCCTACTAACATTAGCTCCTTACCTTGATAATCTTTTGTAATTTCTTCTCCTAATTCTTTTACTTTTTTTTCAATTTCTTCTGAAGAAACAAGTACTTCTTTTCTAAATTCCTCCATCTTTCTCCTCCTCAAAATTTACGGTTTTTTATAATATTTTATTACTAGGACATTTTTTGTGCTAGGAGTTATTTTGTAATCTTCACTAACTCTAAGCCCTACTACCCAAATAATATTTTTACCATCTGTTAGTATAGGAATAGTATCCCTTTTATTTAATGGGATTTTTTCATCAATAAATAAATCTTTTAATTTCTTCATTCCATTCATACCTAAAGGAACAAATTTATCTCCTGTTTTTCTATTCCTTAAATGCAAACCGTCTTCTATTTTATCATAATCAAAATACTTAATAAACCTATCTTTAAAATTTATTTCAACTTTTTCTTTAGGAACTACCCTAGCTTCAATAAAACAATTAGTCTCTTTAATATAAATAGGTTTTTCAAAACTAATATCATAATTATAATCTACACTATATTCTTTATTACCCATTTTTATAATAAGGTCATCATAGCTTGTCTCAGCTACTATATTATTAATCAAGTCTATGCTCTTTCCTGTATCACCTCTATCAAAAAGTTCTACTATGTCTAAAATATGTTTGCTAGTTATTCCTTGAAGATTGTTCGTCAAATCATATATAGCTTGCCTAACAATTCTCTGCTTTATAGCAGTATGTTCTTTTGAAAATTTCTTTCTATATAAAATTATACTATTTTTTTTCTTACTTTTCATCAAGTCTCTATATGTTTCAAGTGTATATTCATTTAAAAAACTACTATCATAAGACATTATTTTAGAAGTTCTCCACAATGTATCTATAATATTCGGATTGAAATTTTCTTTTATATAAGGTATGACTTCTAATCTGATCTTATTTCTATTGTATATAGGGACTAAATTAGTTTTATCTAATCTTGTTTCTATCTTATTTATTTCTATATATTCTTCTATTTCAGCTCTAGATATATCTAATAAAGGTCTGATAATCTCTTCTGTTTTATATTCCATCCCCTTTAAGCCATCTATACCCGTTCCCCTTAACATCCTCATTATAAGTGTTTCTGCCTGATCATTTTTATTGTGGGCTACAGCTATTTTACCTCCACCTATATTCAATAAAGTATCTCTAAAAAAATCATATCTAAGCTTTCTTCCTGCTTCTTCGGAAGACATTTTATGTTTTTTAGCATAACCTTCCATATCTATTCTTGTAGAATAATACGGAAGATTTAATTTTTTAGATAATCTTTCTACAAATTTCTCATCTTCATCTGCTTCTTCTCCTCTTACCCCATGGTTTACATGGGCAATATAAATAGAAAAAGATTTTTGATTCTGTATTTCTAAAAGCCCATATAAAAGGGCCATTGAATCTGGTCCTCCCGACAATCCTATTAAAATATTGTCCCCTTTGTCAATTAAACTATGTTGATCAATAGTTAATAACATTTGCTCCTTTAAACCCAATATATACACCACCTATAATAATCTTTTAAAAATCATTCTTTATTTTATTATACGATATTTTTTTAATCTATGCTTAAATATTATCTTTTTTATCAAAATATAGCATAAAAAACCTTTAGTCTTAAGACTAAAGGTTTTTTACTATTCAATAACTAAGAAATTTAGATTATTGCTTTACCTTCCAAACCTTAGTAGCCAATACTGTCATATCGTCTTTTATTTCCCCTTTAGATGCCTTTTTGGCCTCCTTCATAACCATATTAGCAATTGTCTGAGGGTTAAAGCTATCAATATTTTTAATAACCTCCCTCATCCACTTCTCTTTATTTGCAACTTCTTCATTAGCTTCCAATACCCCATCAGACATCATAATAATAAAGTCTCCATCTTCCAAAAAGTGTTCATATACTTGAAAGTCTACATCTTTCAACATTCCAACAGGCAAAGAATGTGAATTTATAACTTCAACCCTATCTTTTTTCTTAATAAACGTTGAAGCAGCTCCAGTTTTAATGGCTTGCAACTTTCCAGAATATAGATCTATTGTAGAAATATCTAATGTGGTAAATATCTCTTCTTCTGATTTTAACATCAGCATGGAATTTATAGTGTTTAAAGCGACCTCTTCACTAAATCCAGCTTCTAAAAACTTTTCTAGCAAAGATATAGCTATACTACTTTCATAATTTGCTTTTTTACCTATTCCCATACCATCACTTAAAGCTACAAAATAATTATCCTCAGTTTCTCCAAATGTATAACTATCTCCTGAGACATAATTAGGAAGTTGACTATTTTTACTGATTTTAGTTATAGTACCATATCTATTAGCTTTTTTAAAATTATATCTATTCCTTTCTTTAACACTTTGACTACTATTCATAGTAAATTCACCTTTTAAAGGTAAATCTATTGCTTGAGAAACAATAGACTTTACATTTTCCAAGCTATTAGCTTTTTTAAAACATTTGTCTACTTCAACATATATTTCAAAATCATTTTCACCATATTCAGCTACTACTGTCTCTAATACATCTACACTATTTGTTCTTAAAGCGGAATATATTTCTGCCTCTACATCCTTATTAAAAGTTATTTCCCTATCTATATTTTTCATTAGATTTCCAATTATATCCGAAATTCCATTTAACTGTTCTGCTACTAATTTTCTATTTTCGCTCATTTTCTTTTCCCATATATAATTTATCTTGTATATATCAAAGAGTCTATAAACCTTATCCATTATCTTTTCAGTATTGATACATGTAGATTTAAAAAGTTTAGGTATATGTTCCTCATCAATCTCTCCTGTCATTTCCATCATAGTTATAAGATTAAACATAGAATAATAAGTTGTATAAAAATCATCTTGCCAACAGAACTTATTCATAGAACAGTTTTTACACATATCACTTGCAACTTCATCAATAAAAAGAGATACATTATCTGTACAAACTTCCTTATCTTCTGATACTTTTACAAACATCTTGCTTAACTCTTCAAATACTTCCGAAACTTCTTCCAATCTTCTATTAGTCAGTTCTTTTATTCTATCATCATATGGATTACTTTTATTAACTCCTAAATTTATAGACAACTTATTTAAAATATTATCTTTTATATAATTAAAACCTAAAATAAAGATTAGACTACCAATACCTAATTCATAATAACTTAAAAAACTTGTACCAAATCCATTTATATAAAAGCTCATAATACTATTGCCAAGTATAAATCCCAATACAGAACCAAGTTTTCCTAAATCTTTAAAAACTCCAGAAAATAAACCAGAAAGTCCATATATAGAAATTAAAAATGGCATATCAGGTTGTGATAAATACGCAACCATTCCTACTGTAATACCTATACCTGATCCTAACGCTGCTCCATATGCATGTCCAACTACTATTATAAATAAAATGCTTATTATATTTTTAATAGAAACTCCTAATAAACTAAGATCTCCTAATCCAGAAAGTGCTAGTGAAAAAGTAATAAAAAAACATATTAGTTCTTCGTTAGTAAACTTATTTTTTTCTATTATTTTTTGAGGAAAGCTATAAGAAAATATATATGATAATGTAAAAATAACAACACCCTCAAACACTACCATCATAAAATCATACATATAATATTCACTTAATAAAATTAAATTCAGAAAATTTACTGATATAAATATAATAGATGAAATTAAGGATACTTTTATTATAGATGTTTTTTTATCTTTATTATTAATACTAAAAACAGCATATATAATACCCATTGTAATTAAATAATTGTATCCTTTGATGCCATGGAAACTTAATACACCTATTATTACTGATAAAAAACTTATAAATGAAAAATTACTAAAACTACTAGCTGCTAAAAAAGATATTCCAAATGGTGTCAAACCATTTATAACTGAAGTCCTAGATATGAAAAAACCTAATATCCCAATAAGAATCCCCGCTTTATCAAATGTCATTTTTTTATTAAGAGATCTCTTTTGATTTAAAGATACAGTCCCCATTCTGTCAGTCATTTCCAACCACCCCTATTTATATTTTCATATTTACAATTCATGATAACAAAGGTTTTCTAAAATATTTGTCAATACTAGTTGTCTACATAGAAAAATCTTTAGACATATTTTATTATCAAACCTTAAAAAAACTATTGTTTTTTTTAACCTAAAATAACCTACGTTATATCTATAATAGGGATGTATTCAACTGTATAGCTTCAACTAAGAATTTTCATATCTAATGTATAATAATGTATTTTAATTTCAAGATAACTCATTAAATAATAAATTCATTCTTTTAGTCTTTTCAAAAAATAATAAAAAACCGGAATAATCCGGTTTTAGAAATCAGCATTTTTGCTACGGCCTTTTTGTCCTTTTCTAGACTCTCTGCTCTTTAATTGGTCTTGTCTTTCATTACTTTCTTTCATAAATTTAGATAGTTTATCTTCAAAGGACATATGCTTTTGCCTGTCATCAGTTTTTGTCCAGTCTATCTCAATTGGTTCACTAGTCTTAGGTTTAGCTTGTCTTATAGAAAGACTTATTTTCCCCTCCTTATTTATGGATAAGACCTTTACTTTAACCTTTTGATTTCTCTTTAGATAATCACTCACCTTTTCCACATAATCATCTGATATTTCAGAAATATGAACTAAACCAGTCTTTCCTTCTGGTAGTTGAACAAAAGCACCAAAATTTGTTATTCCTGTTACAGTGCCTTCAACTACACCTCCTACAGCTATGGCCATAAATAAATAATTCCTCCTTACAATTAATCTGTTATTCTTAGATATAAGTATATATTAGAAAATTAAATATGTCAATCTAGCCTAGTTATTATCCTTTCTTAAGAAAGGATTTTTATTTTTATTCTTATCAATATATATAATTTCTCTAGGTTTAAGCATTCTAAATTCTTCTCTTGCTATTTTTTCGACAAATTCTAGTGAATCCTTATTTTGTATTTCAATATTTATCTCACTTATTTCTGATTTTAGTTTTTCTATTTCTTCTTCAGTATTATTTTTTTCTATTTCTAATTCTTTCATCATATTTCTTTGGCTATATATTGTAGAACATATATATATAGCAAATAGTAAAAGTACCATATGTCTTATTCTAAACTTTTTCTTACCCTTTTTACCCATATCTACCACCTCATAATAATTATTCTACAACTTTTAATAAATTCCTCTATTTCTTTTTAGATATTATCCGTATATATTTATTTGTATCTTTTACTATCTCCCCTGAAATATCCTTTGCTTTTTTCATTTTATTAAATAAAGGTGATAGTATCTTCTTAATCATATTAAAAGGAAAAATTATAACTTTAATTACTTTCTTCATAACTAAACAAAGCAATCTTAAAATCTTTAAAAGAATAGGATATATTAATTTACTCAATAACTTTAAATAAAGATATAGACCTAAAAATAACCCTATAAATATATATCCTCTAAGTTCGCCCCAATTACTCTTTATAAGAATATAGAATGTAACAAGTGTAGCTATTATCCAAAATACCAGATCCTCAATAAAAGTAATAATCTTCTTTGGATTTAAGTAATATCTAAAACCTCTATAGATATCGTATATAAAACCTACTATTAAACCACCATAGAAAACTGTAAAAAATATATATGCTTGCATCTTAACAGAATTATCCATAGTATTCTCCCCATAATCATTTAAACATTTTACCTAATATATTTCCTTTTGAATTTGAAGATTTATTATTATATATAATTCCATTTATCTCTCCATCTATTTTTACATTACCATCATCTAAATTTAACTTGCTTATATTAAGTTCCTCACCTTTTATAGTAACACCACCCCTTACTGTAAACAAAACTATAGTATTGTCATTAAAGCTTTCCACTTGCTCTACACCTGTAATAGATAGCTTTTTTCTATCTTCTAAATATATATTTTGATTTTTAAATTCAACTTTACTATCATTCACACATATCCCCCCCTTGTATCTCCTCTATTAAATAATATGAAAAAAAGAAAATTTTATTACTTAAAACTTTTAAAAAAGAGCTATATTAGAATGTTTTAAAACGCTCTAATATAGCTCTTTTTTAAATCTAATTATATCTTATAAATTTTTATATAGCTCTTGTGCTTGATTTTTAGGAACATTATCCTTTGTACTTAATACTTTTACTTTAACGGAACCTGTCCCTAATCTAATTTCTATAATATCTTCTACTTTTACTTCATCTCCTGGCTTTGCAACTTTTCCATTTATATATACTCTACCTTGTTCGCAAGCTTCTTTAGCCATAGTTCTCCTCTTAATAAGTCTTGAATTCTTTAAATACTTATCTACCCTCATAACGCCCTCCACATTCTAATAAAAAAATCAGGCCAATGACCTGATTTTTTTACTTATTTACTGATTCTTTTAAAGCTTTACCAGCTTTGAAAACTGGAGCTTTTGAAGCTGGAATATGGATAACTTCTTCAGGATTTCTTGGATTTCTTCCTTCTCTTGCTTTTCTTTGTCTTACTTCAAAAGTACCAAATCCAACAAGTTGAACTTTTTCTCCATCCACTAGTGCTTCTTCAACAGATTTCATAAATGCATTTAAAGCACTTTCTGCATCTTTCTTAGTTAAATTACTTTTCTCAGCTATGCTAGCAACTAATTCAGCCTTATTCATAATTAATTCCTCCTCATACAAATGTTTATAATTAGCCTATATTTGCTTATTCTATGTTGTTTTCAAAATTCCTTCTTATTTTAGAATAGTTTTTATAATATTGATGGCTTTATGTATTCTTTGCTTCATTCCATAGTATATCCATTTGTTCTAAAGTCATTTCCCTAAAATCTTTACCAAGTTCATTACTTTTTATTTCCATCAACTCAAATCTCTTTATAAATTTGTTAATAGCTTTATTTAATGCTACTTCAGGATTTACGTTTGAAAACCTACACACATTTACAACTGCAAATAATAAATCTCCTAATTCTTCCTCTATTTTCTCTATATCACCACCTTTACATAAATCTACTTCTTCAATTACTTCAAGGTATTCTTCTTTAACTTTATCAATTGCACCATAGATATTATCCCAATCAAATCCTACATCTGCTGCTCTTTTTTGAACTTTATAACTTCTCATAAGTGAAGGAAGTTTTGGAACAGCTCTTAGTCTCCCTGTGTAGTTTTCAATGTTTCTATTCTTAAATTTCATTTCATTCCAATTATATACTACTTCATCACATTTTTCTACTTTTTTTTGTTTAAAAACATGAGGATGTCTAAAAATAAGTTTATTACATATACCAGTAGTTACGTCAAATATATTGAAATAACCATCTTCATTTGCCATCTCACTATAAAACGCTACTTGAAGAAGCAAGTCACCTAACTCCTCTTCCAAACTGTCCATATCATCCTCATCTATAGCCTCTACTACCTCATATGCTTCTTCTATGACAGATTCCCTAATAGATAAATAAGTTTGTTCTCTATCCCACGGACAACCTTCTTTTCCTCTTAATATTTTTATTATATCTAAAAGATCATTCATATCGTAAATTTTTGTATTTATTTTATCCACTTTAGGAATATATATACTGGTTAGATGATTTATTGTATCACATCTATCCAATTCATATATAGGAATTTTAAAAATTTCTTCCTCTTTTTCAATTCCCGCACTATTTACTATATATATTTCATACTCATCTCCATATATTTCAGATAAGTATAGCTTAACAGAAGAAGCAACTCTTTTATTATATACCTGAGTGATAATATTTGCCGTATTTATATCTACTTTTTGTCCTGTAATATTTAGTCCGTCTATGATTTTTAGTCCTTTTACAGGATCATGACCTACAGCTACCAATATAGGGTCTATAAAACTCATACCTGGAATTAAATCTATTTCAATATCTTTTTCTTTCTTATAATCTAATAATATTTCTACAGTTTTTTCTGCTACTAATGGATTTCCTGGTACAAAATAATTAATTACTCCATATTCTTCTGATTTCCTAATTAAATCTTCTACTATATAATTATAAACTTCTTTAAAGTTTTCTTTTTCTTCATATACATAATCATAGGATTCATAGGGTATATTATTTTCCTTTAAATAAGATATTGTAGGGTGATTTTCTGTTCTTAGTATATTTATATATCCACTATTTAATCTATCTAAAGCTCCTAATGTTAAACAATCCACATTTCCAGGACCTAACCCTACTACGTATATTTTGCCCATATATATCTTCTCCTTTGTTTCGCAAATGAAATATCTTTTAATTAACTTTTAATAGTTTAAGTCTCACAAGGATATTAGCTATTTTCTCGCCCTTTGGTATTAACTTAAAATCATCATAAGTTATAGAACCAGTCCTTATAAGAAATAAGAAGTAAACTATTGCTCCTACAAATATTGCTAATATAGTAGCTATTCTATCCCCAACAAGAGGAGTAAATACTATATGCCCTACTTTTGCCATAATTGCCATCCCTATAGCTGAAATAAGAGGCCTTATAAATACTTCCGCAGTTTTAAATTCCATTTTTGCATATTTCTTCACACTAATCAAGTCTAAAGTACTTGCAATCATATAAGCTACAACTGTGCTTATAGCTGCTCCTTTAACATTAACACTTGGTATTCCTGTAAGTACATAGGTAAGTATAGTCTTTGTAATTGCACCTATTAATAAATTTTTTACTGGTATCATAGTTCTTCCCAATCCCTGGAGTATAGCCGTCAAAGATTGAACCAAGGTTAGAAATATTACTCCAAAAGAAAGATATTGTAATATTTCTCCCGTACTATCCAATGCTTCTGCTGTATTTTTAAAATATAATAATCTAATAATAGGCTTTCCTAAAACGAATAATCCTAACGCACAAGGTAAACCTATTAGTAAGGTAACCCTTACTCCAGATGAGATTATACTCTTTATTTCTTCTTTTTTCTTTCTAGCATATGCATCAGATATAGCTGGAACTAAACTTATGGCCAATGCCATAGAAAAAACTTGTGGCAAATTAATTAAAGTTTGAGCAAGACCTTTAAGTTGACCATATAGATCATTTGCTTGAAACTCACTAAATCCAACATACTGAAGTCTTCTCATTACTATGGCAGCATCTATGGTATCCATTATAGGTGCAATAGCTGAACCAATAGTTATAGGAATTGCTATTATCAATAAATCTTTAATGATTTTACCAGTAGTTTCTTCATCATATCCCTCAGTCATTCTTACTTCTTTTCTAATGTCTTTTCTCTTAGGTAAATATATCAAAACCATAGCAATAGTTCCTGCAATAGCTCCAATAGAACCTCCAAAAGAAGCTCCACCTGCTGCAATTGGAATTCCCCTATCAAGTAAAAAATAGGTTAGAAACAACCCAGTCCCTACCCTAAAAGCTTGTTCTGAAATTTGGGAAACTGCTGTAGGTGTCATAAATTGTCTTCCTTGAAAATATCCTCTAAAGGCAGACATTATTGGAACAAAAAATAATGCTGGTACTAATGCTATTAGAGAATAATAAGCATTTCTATTCCCTAAGGCTTCCACAATATTTTCTGCTAATACAAATACAAATAAACTTGTCAAAATACCACATATAAAGAGTCCTGATAAAGCTATTTTAAATACCTTATGAGCTCCTCTGTAGTTTCCTATAGCTCTTTTTTCTGAAACTAATTTAGCAATAGCTACAGGAAATCCTGAAGTTGATATAGTTAAAAGTAAGACATAAAGTGGATACGCTGTCTGATAATATCCCATACCTTCTGTTTTTATTATATTACTAATAGGAATTCTATAAAATGCTCCTAATATCTTAACTATAATACCTGCAACTCCTAAAATAGCTGCCCCTTTCAAAAAATTTTCTTTAGTCATTATAAACCCTGGTTTCAAATATATATCTTAAAATAACCAGGAGCTTCACCACCTTTCACATAATCTATGGCTAATAATGTACTATAACCTCATTATTCTTAATTGTATATGAAACCATTTAAAATTCCAACATTATTTATATATGTATATTTTAATATGGGTCAATAAAGTCTATTATACCAAAAAGATATTTTATAAGAAATGTATTTATTACAAAAATAATAAAAGTCTACCTTGAGGTAGACTTTTATTAACTTTCCATTTGTTTTGACAAGAATCCTGCTGCCACTTCTCCTAACTTTACTTCCATTTCTCCCATTTTTACATCATCATCTTTAGATATAAAAATTATTGCACCTATTGGATCACCTTGCATAATTATTGGAACTACTATTTGACCTGTATATTCCTCTACACTTTCATCTTCATAAAAAAGTCTAATAGGTTTGTTAGTATCACTAGATATATAAACCTCTCTACTTTCCATCATTTTTTCTAAACTTTGACTTACTCTTTTCTCTAAGTACTCTTTTCGTGAACCTCCCGCAACAGCTATAATAGAATCCCTATCAGTTATAACAACCATATGATTAGTAGTTTCATACAATGACTCACAATATTCTGCTGCAAATTCATTTAACTCTCCTATAGGAGAATATTTTTTAAGTATTACTTCACCTTCTCTATCCGTAAATATTTCTAAGGGATCACCTTCTCTTATCCTTAATGTTCTTCTAATTTCTTTTGGAATAACTACTCTACCTAAATCATCTATTCTTCTAACTATTCCAGTAGCCTTCATGTTTTACCTCCTTAAATGTAATTTTCTTGTATATTTATTATTTTACTTCTATGAACATTTTATGCATGAATGGTAAAGTTAAGGTAAAGTATTAATATAAAAAACTCTATAGGCTTTCCTATAGAGTTTTTTATTAGCTAGCTTTTTTATCTTCTTTTTTTTCATTGTCTTTCTTATCATCGGATTTATCTTCAGATTTTTTGTTTTCTTCAGTGTATATATCTACCTTTGCTTCATCTCTCATTTTTTCTAAATGCTCTTGAAGCCTTGTAACTTTTATTCCTTGAACTATTTCATCTTTCATTTCATCATTTGCTTTATCGTACTTATCTATCTTGTCCTCAACTTTTATAATATGGTATCCATATTGACTTTTAACTACTTCACTTACTTCTCCTGGTTTTAGTGAAAATGCAACTTTTGAAAACTCTGGTACCATTTTATCTTTAGTAAAGTAGCCTAAATCTCCGCCTTCTTTAGCACTACCTTCATCTTTTGATTTTTCTTTAGCTAAAGCCTTAAAGTCTTCTCCCTTTTCTATTTTTTCTAAAATATTTTTAGCTTCCTCTTCCGTTTCAACTAATATATGGCTTGCTTTAACAACCTCATAAGCATCCTTATTCTCGTCAAAGAATTTTTTAGCTTCTTCATCTGTTACTTCCGTTTTATTAATATAGTCTTCCCTATATTTTTCAATGGTCTTCTCTTTTTTTACCATTTTGTTGAAATATCCTTCATCTACATTATTATTTTCTAAAAACTTCTTATATTCTTCTTCTCCACCAAGTTTTTCTTTATATTGCTTAATTAATTCATTTACTTCTTCATCGGTAGCAGTCATTTTATTTTTTTCAGCTTCTTTCAGCTCTATCTTTTCCATTATCAAAACTTCTAAAATATTTTCTTTTATTAATTCTTCAACTGTTTTACCTTTTTCAGCTTCCTGGCTCATAATATCTGGACCTAATTGATCTTCATACCCTTTCTTAACCATTTCAAATGCCTTGTTAAATTCAGTTTTAGAAATAGTATCTCCGTTTACTTTTGCCACTGCATCCTTAGGTGTACTTTGACATCCAGTCAAAATTACAATTACCAATACAAATATTAATGAAAGTTTGAAAACTTTTTTATTAAAGTTAATCAATGAAAACATCCTTTCTCTATTTTTAGTTAACAAATATATTATATACTACTTTTTCCATTAAGAAAACCACTTATTTTTTCTATCAGCACCTTTAAATCTTCTAATATTTTAATTCCTGGCCTAAACTTAAATATAGGTTTACCTGACAAATCAAATTGTAATCTCCTTTTATATTTAGTAGATAACTCGTTTATAAGCTCTGGGGTAATAAAAGATGATGAGCTGAATTGTATATCTATAAAACTCTTACCTTGAACAATACTTGTTATATAGGAGCGACTGGAAATATATTTAATATAAGATATTTTCATTAGATTATCTACTTCTTCAGGTATATCTCCAAATCTATCTATAAGCTCTTCTAGCAAATCATGGTAGTCTTCTTTATTTTGAATACTAGCAATTTTTTTATATATCTCAACTTTTATTTCTTCATCTGAAATATACTTATCTGGTATATATCCATTTACATTAAGATCTATGTTAGTTTCTACTACATCTTCTACTACATCACCTTTAAACCTTCTTATAGTATCATTTAAAAACTTCACATATAGATCATAACCTATAGCTTCAATATGTCCATGCTGTTCCATTCCTAATAAATTGCCAGCCCCCCTAATCTCTAAGTCTCTCATAGCTATTTTAAATCCTGAACCAAATTCTGTGAATTCTTTTATTGCCTTAAGCCTTTTTTCTGCTACTTCCGACAATACTTTATCTCTTTCGTACATCAAATAGGCAAAAGCCAATCTATTAGCCCTTCCCACTCTTCCTCTAAGTTGATAAAGTTGGGATAATCCCATTTTATCCGAATCATATACTATTATAGTATTTACATTAGGTATATCTAAACCTGTTTCTATAATAGTGGTACAGACTAGTACATTAAACTCTTTTTTTAGAAACTTCATCATTACCTTTTCTAATTCTCTCTCACTCATTTGTCCATGTCCTACTGCAATCTTAGCTTCAGGCACTAGTTTTTTTAATGTAGAAGCCATTTTGTCTATGGTTTCAACCCTATTATAAACAAAGTAAACTTGACCTCCCCTATTTATCTCTTTAACTATAGCGTCCCTTACTAATTGTTCATTATATTCCACAACATAGGTTTGAATAGGATATCTTTCTTCTGGAGGTTCATCTATGACACTCATATCCCTTATACCTATTAAAGACATGTGAAGGGTTCTAGGAATAGGCGTAGCTGTAAGAGTAAGTACATCTACATTTTCCTTAAGTTTTTTTAAAGTCTCTTTGTGTTTTACTCCAAAACGCTGCTCTTCATCAACTATTAATAACCCTAAGTCATTAAACCTTACATCTTTAGACAATAACCTATGAGTACCAACAACTATATTTACATTCCCATTTCTTAAATTCTCGATAACTTTTTTTTGTTCACTAGGGGTTCTAAACCTACTTAACATTCCTACTTTAATTGGAAATTCATTAAATCTATCAACAATAGTATTATAATGTTGTTGTGCCAATATAGTAGTAGGTACTAAAAAAGCTACTTGTTTATTATCCATAATTGCTTTAAAAGCCGCTCTTAAAGCTACTTCCGTTTTACCATATCCTACATCACCACAAAGGAGTCTATCCATAGGTCTAGATTTCTCCATATCTTTTTTTATTTCTTCAATACTTCTCATTTGAGCTTCTGTTTCTTCATATGGAAACATATCCTCAAATTGTCTTTGCCATGGATTGTCAGGACTAAAAGCAAACCCTTTTACACTTTGTCGTTTAGCATACAATTCAAGTAAATCTTTTGCCATATCTTCAATAGCTTTTTTAGCTTTTGCTTTAGTCTTGCTCCATTCAGAACTGCTTAATTTATTTATCTTTGGCTTAGATTTATCTGCTCCTACATACTTTTGAATTAAATTCATCTGGTCTATAGGAACATAAAGCTTATCCTTTCCTCTATATTTAATAGTTAAATAATCTTTTTTTATACCTTGAATATCTAACTGTTCTATCCCTAAGTACTGACCTATTCCATGATTTTCATGAACAACATAACTACCAATGTTCAAATCAGAAAAATCTGTTATTTTTTCTCTATTCTTTTTAATAGGTCTAGAAATTTTCTTCTTATTGGTTCCAAATACTTCTTTATCGCTTATTAAAACAAACTTTATATCTGGATATTCAAATCCTCCATTTATAGTTCCTGATATTATAAATACTTGACTAGATTTTATAGCTCTACTTTTATCACATATATATACACATTCTATACCTTTTTCCCTTAGGGTACTTTCTAGCCTTTGCCCTCTATCTTCAGTTCCTGAAAATATAATAGTTTTATATCCTCTGTATTTATAATGCTTCAATTCCTCTACTAAAAAATCAATCTTATTATGAAAAGATTGCATGCTCTTAGTAGTAATATTTAAAATAGATTTAGACCTATACATTTCATCAGTTTTTAAAAATGCACTAACGGTTATACATGTGTATTTTTTAATTTTTTCAGATAATTTTTCATAATCATAATAAATATTCTCATGACTTGATAACAATTCACCGCGTTGAAACACATCCGTAAATTTAAAAACAAACTCATTATATATTTCTCTGACTTTTTCTTCTATTCTTTTAGGATCATCTAATAAAATTAAACTGTTTTTATCTAAATAATCTATAAGGCTTCCTAACTTATCATCAGGAATATATGGCGTCACCATATCTACATTATTTACATTCAATCCTTCCCTTATAGATTCCATATACTTTAAAAACTTATTTTCTAATAACTCTTTTTCTTTTAAATTATCTTTAGATCTCTTTAATGCCTTATTGAAATCTTTATCAATACTTTCTATAACCTCTTCTTTAAAATCATCTAATATTAAAACTTCTCTAGTAGGAGGAATTAATACTTCATTAACTTTTTCAATAGATCTTTGACTTGCTATATCAAATACCCTTATAGAATCTACTTCGTCATCAAATAATTCTATTCTATAGGGATAGTTGCTAAACGGAGGAAAAAAATCTATAATTCCTCCTCTTATACTGAACTGTCCCTTTCCTTCTAACATATTTACTCTTTCATAGCCTTTAATTACAAATTTCCTTGCCAGTTCTTTTAATTGAACTGTTTCACCATATTTTATATTTTCAGTATAGTTTTCAAATAATTTTTTGCTCATTATTTTATTTAGTAATGCCTCTACATAGGTTACTACAACTATATTATCTCCATTATTTAATTTAGATAAAACTTTTAGCCTTGAATGGATAGTTTCATAGCTAAATGCTTCAATATCATAAAATACTACTTCCCTTGAAGTATACATTTCCACTGGAGTATTAAAGTTTTTTAAATCCTCATATATTCTTTTAGCTTTTATCTCATCAGAAGCTATTACCAATATTTGCTTTCTTGTATCCTCTCTTAAAGCATAGGTGATATGGCCTAAGCTTTCACTACTCAACCCATGAATAGCAATAGGACTAGTTTTTTCTTGTATTTCTTTTAGTAACTCTTTATAGGAATATAAATTCTTCAATGGATCTACAAACATATTTTGCGGCATTTAATCAACTCCTTAACCAAATACCTTAAGCCCAGGTTTTGTTCCTGGGCTTTGTTTTTTAATTAAATTTATTCATGGCCTTATCTATATCTTCTCTTATAATTGTTTCAATTGATTCACAAGCCACTTCAATTGATTCTTTAATAGTTTTCTCTTCTTTATTTTGAAATCTACTTAGTACAAAATCTGCTAAATCCCATTCTGGCGGTGGACTACCTACCCCAATCTTTATTCTAGGAAAGTCATTTCTTTGAAGATGGTATATAATTGATTTCAATCCATTATGAGTTCCTGCACTTCCCTTTCTTTTAATCCTCACAACACCAAAATCTATATCTATATCATCTACTACCACTAATATATTTTCTATAGGTATTTTATAGTATTTATATAATTCTAATACAGAAATCCCACTATTGTTCATATAGGTTTGGGGCTTCAATAACAAAACACTTTCATTCCCTATCCGTCCCTTGCCATAAACACTTTTAAACTTAATCTTGTTTATATCTATGCCATTTCTATCTGCCAATAGATCCACTGTATTAAATCCTATATTATGTCTAGTGTTTTCATACTCTCTTCCTGGATTTCCTAGACCTATTACTGCATACAAATATATCAGCTCCCTAATTAATCAAACAACTTACTTACAGATTCATTTTTGTGCACTCTCATAATAGCTTCTGCAAAAAGAGATGCAACACTAACTACTTCAATTTTGTCTATTTTCTTTTCTTCTGATAATGGAATTGTATCTGTTACTATAAACTTTTCTATTTCTGAATTTTCTATTCTCTCTACAGCTGGTCCAGAAAGAATTGGGTGAGTTCCACAAGCATAAACATTTAATGCACCAAAATTCTTTAATACTTTTGCAGCTTTAGTTATAGTTCCTGCTGTGTCAATAATATCATCTACAATTATTACGTCTTTTCCTTCAATATCTCCAATTACATTCATAACTTCTGAAACATTAGCTTTTGGTCTTCTCTTTTCTATAATTGCAATAGGTAAATCTAATAAATTAGCAAAATTTCTTGCCCTTGTAACTCCTCCTAAATCTGGAGAAACTACTACTGTTTCTCTCTTAACTATTTTTTTAAAATAATCAGCTAAAATAGGTACACCAATTAAATGGTCTACAGGTATATTAAAATATCCTTGAATTTGGCCTGCATGTAAATCCATAGTTAAAACTCTATCTGCACCTGCAGTAGTCAATAAATCAGCTACAAGCTTTGCTGTTATTGGCTCTCTTGCCTTAGTTTTTCTATCTTGTCTTGCATATCCATAGTATGGTATCACTGCATTGATTCTACCTGCTGAAGCTCTCTTTAAACCGTCCATTAATATTAATGTTTCCATTAAATTTTCGTTTACTGGAGGACATGTTGGCTGTATTAAGAAAACATCATTACCTCTAACAGTTTCATTAATATTTGCTGCTATCTCACCATCACTAAAAGTTCCAACTTCACAATCACCTAATGAAATACCTAGTTCCTTACATATTTTCCCTGCTAACTCCTTGTTTGCATTTCCAGTAAATACTTTTATGCCACATCCATTTATATTCATGTAAAACTCCTCCTATTATTTATTATCTTTTGTGAAATCTTTTTTAAAAACCCAATCTGCTTTGCAAACTTGTCTAGCTCTAGCAATAGCTAAATGTCCTCTATCTACTTTATCCGTAATTGTAGAACCTGCTGCTATATAACCCCACTCTTTTACAACTACTGGGGCTACTAGGTTAGAATTACTTCCTATAAAAGCATTATCTTCTACAGTAGTTCTACTTTTAGTTTTCCCATTATAATTTACAAATACTACTCCACAACCAATGTTTACATTTTTGCCAACATCAGCATCTCCTATATAAGAAAGATGGCTGGCTTTTGAATTATCTCCTATATTTGCATTTTTTACTTCAACAAAATCTCCAATCTTCACATTTTTACCAATGTGACTATTTGGTCTTAAATAAGCATAAGGCCCTACTTTTGTTCCATCTTCAACAATGCTATCTAATATGGTGGAGATTTGTATTTCTACTTTATTGCTTATCTTTCCATTAACTATTCTAGTATTATGACCTATTATACAATCTTCTCCTATCACTGTATTACCTTCTAAAATTGCTCCAGGATATACTATAGTATCACTGCCTATTTTAACATCATTCCCTATGTAAGTAGATTCTGGGTCAATTAAAGTAACACCATTTTTCATATGTTTCTCATTAATTCTTTTTCTCATCAATTTTTCAGCATAAGCTAGCTGAACTCTAGAATTAATACCAAATATTTCTGTAGAATCTTCTATCTTATATGCTCCTACTTTAAGTCCTTCATCTTTAAAAATTTTCACTGCATCTGTTATATAATATTCTCCCTGGGCATTTTTATTATCTATTCTATCTAAAGCAAATTTTAAATATTCTCCTTTAAAACAATACATGCCAGAATTTATTTCTTTTATTCTCTTTTCTTCTTCAGTGGCATCTTTTTCTTCCACTATAGAATGAATATTACCTTTTTCATCCCTAATTATTCTACCATATCCCTTAGGATCTTCAAATTCTGCAGTTAAAACAGTACAAGCATTATCACTTGAATTATGATATTCTACAAGTTCGTTTAGAGTATTTCCAGAAATCAAAGGTGTATCTCCATATAAAATTATAACACAACTATTATCTTTAATATAGTTCCTGGCTTGCATAACTGCAAAACCTGTTCCATAAGGTACTCCTTCTCCTATAGGCTGTTTTTCAAAAGTAATGTCTTCATCATTTATACTATCTATTACTTTTTCTCCTCCATGGCCTACTATTACTATATTATTTTCCACTTTTGCGCATCTGCTTGCGTCAATAACATAACTTAATAATGGTTTCCCACAAATATTGTGTAATACCTTTGGCTTACTTGATTTCATTCTAGTTCCTTCACCAGCAGCAAGTATAATTGAAATAGTCATTAAAAACACCTCTATCTTTTGTATTTCTCCACCCAATAATATTTTATACAATTTCTGATATAAGTCCACACCTAATTTATCCATTTGTATATAATATTTATTTAAAATAGTAAAAAAAGGACCAAATTTGGTCCTTTTCTTCACTCATCACCTATATTTTTTTCATACTCCTTAAAAATTGCTTCCTGTATCTTGCTTCTAGTTTCTGAATTAATTGGATGGGCAATATCTTTAAAATCTCCATCTGCCATCTTTCTACTTGGCATGGCAATAAAAAATCCGTTTTGACCTTCTATTATCTTTATGTCATGTACTACAAATTCGTTGTCAAAAGTAACAGAAACTATAGCTTTCATTTTACCTTCGTCGGTGATTTTTCTAATTCTTACATCTGTGACTTGCATTTTCACCTCACCACCTTCCCAGAAGTCCCTTAAATAATACAATTATTAAATATTCTCTATATTCTCTAAATTTTGAAGAAATCCTTCTTTTATTGTAAATCTTTTTCATTTTTATTTAAATTGTTCTAAGTATTCAAAATTTGATTTTAAATATATTTTACCATTTTGTTCATCAACCGCCTCTAATTGTATAAGGGAAATATAATCGTCTACTAATTTTTTCTCTGGACTTTTAGTTGAAACAAATATTCCAACGCCAACCACTTCGGCATTAAACTCATTCATCATATCATTTATTCCCTTTATTGTTCCTCCAGCTTTCATAAAATCATCTATTACTAAAACTTTTGAACCTTCCTTAAGAACCTTTTTTGAAAGAGACATAGTTTGAATAACCTTAGTAGAGCCAGACACATAGTTTATATTTACAGTAGGCCCTTCAGTGATCTTTGTATTTTTCCTTATAACGATTAGAGGTACATTCAAAATATCTGCAGTCATAAGGGCTATAGGAATTCCCTTAGTTTCAACTGTTACTACATAATCTATATTTTTATGATTAAATTCATTTGCAAATATTTTACCTATATTTCTTATTATACTAGGAGTATATAGAATATCCATCATATATATAAAACCCCCTGGAATAATTCTCTCTCCATCAGATAATCTTCTACATAGATCCTCTAAAAGAATTTCAGTTTCTCCCTTTCTAGACTTTGGTAAAAACTTTACTCCACCATTAGCTCCTGGAATAGTTTCTATTTTCCCTATATCCAGTTTTTGGGCAATTTCCTTCATTATGGATATATCACCACTGATACTAGGCTTTTTAACATTAAACATTTTAGAAAAATAATTATATGTAAAAATTTCATTTGGTCTACTTGTAAGTATATACATTATAGCTCCTATTCTTTCATTTCTTTTTAATTGATCCATTCTAACCACCCTAATTAAATATTTTTTTCACATATTAACCTATTTTATTCCTTTATATAGTATAATTCAATATATTTATAACTTTTCCTTTTTATATTTTCACCTTTATGATATAATTTATCAATGACAAAATAAAATGCTATAAAATATGATAATAATATTTTTTTTGGCAATAATAAATATAGAGATGATTATATATATTTTGGGAGGTAATTGTATATGGTTTCACACGTTCATCTTATAGGTATTGGTGGAATAAGTATGAGTGGATTAGCAGAAATACTTTTAAAAGAAGGATATACTGTCTCTGGCTCAGATATGAACTCATCTTTGATAATTGATAAATTAAAAAAACAAGGTGCTAATATTTACACAGATCATAAAAAAGAAAATATACAAGGAGCAGATTTAATAATATACACAGATGCTATATCTAATGACAACCCAGAACTATTAGAAGCTAAGAAAAATGGTATAACAACTTTAGATAGGGGTACTTTCCTAGGAAAACTTATGAAGAATTACGATAAATCTATTGCTGTTTCTGGTACTCATGGAAAAACTACTACTACTAGTATGTTAGCTACAATATTAAATAAATCTTCTTTAGAACCTACTATACTTTTAGGTGGAGAATTAGATGAAATAGGTGGCAATGTAAAAATAGGTAGCAAAAATTTGGTTTTAACCGAAGCTTGCGAATATAAAGGAAATATACTTAAATATCAGCCTACCATGGCCATAATACTTAATATGGAAGAAGATCATTTAGACTATTTTAAAAATATAGATCATATAGTAGATACATTCAAGGAATATGCAAACAGTTTAGATGAAGATGGACACTTGATTATAAATATAGATGATAAAAATGCTTATAAAGTTATAAAAGATAGTAAATGTAATATTGTTACATTTGGTATAAATAACAAGGCTGATTATACCGCAGAAAATATTTCATTTACAGATGAAGGATATCCAAGATTTGTGCTTAATATAAAAGATAAAGGTAAGTTTCCTATTACCTTAAATGTTATGGGAATACATAATGTATACAACTCCCTAGCTAGTATTGCTGCAGCCCATACTTACAATGTACCAGTAGAATCAATAATAAATTCAATGCAATACTATAAAGGTACCCATAGAAGATTAGAAACAAAAGGATATATAAATGGTATAAAGATAATGGATGATTATGCTCACCATCCAACAGAAATTAAAGCAGCTCTTAATGCCCTTAGAAAAAGTACATCGCAAAAACTTTGGTGTGTATTTCAACCTCATACTTACTCCAGAACTAAACTTCTTTTAGAACAATTTTCTGAATCATTTTATGAAGCCGATAAAGTTATAATAGCTGATATATATGCTTCTAGAGAAAAAGACACAGGTCTTATTCATTCTACTAGTTTAGTTAACTTATTAAAAGAAAAAAATGTAGAAGCTATATATCTTAAATCTTTTGAAGAAATTAAAAATTATCTCTTTGATAATATGGAAGATGGGGATGTTTTGGTAACTATGGGAGCAGGTAATATTTATAAATTAGGAGAATTAATGCTGGAAGAAAGCAAAAAAGAAGCTATTTAAAGTCCCTATTCCATAGGGACTTTTTTTGATACTTTATAGAGTTCTTCTATTATCTCCTTGGTCTTTAGTTCATCTTGAATATAATAAGATAGAGTTTTACCTTCAATAGTTCTATAACTTGCTACACCAGGTAATGTAGAAAATTTAAAATCTTTCTTGTCTATTCCAAATGCTTCTTTTCCATATTTCAAAGCTTCATTTAAACTAATATCTGTATTTACATGTTCAAAGCTGCTTTTAACAACTAAAGGTAACCTTGCTCCTAGAGATTTATTTAAAAGAGAAAATAAGAACTCTTGCTGTGCTTTTATTCTACCTAAATCTCCTTCTTTATAACCAACTTTATTATTATTTCCTTTTCTATATCTTAAAAATTGTACAGCTTTTTTGCCGTCTAAAACTTGTTCTCCTTTTGGTATATCTATATATAGTGGAGGTTTCGATGTAGGATCTTCATATTTCATATGAAATGGCACATATACTTCTACACCCCCTATAGAGTCTACTATATTCTCAACCCCTTTATAATCAACCATAACATAGTGGTGAACAGGTGCCTCTCCAAGCATGTATTCAATAGTTTTTTTTAAACCTTCTATTCCATGATCTCCATATACCGCATTAATCTTTCTCTGTTCTGCTTTTTCATATCCCTTTCTATAAACATAAGTATCCCTAGGAATAGAAATAAAATCAACCCTTTTGTATTCCCTATCAAAAGAAGCAAATATAATAGTATCTGTCCTTATATCATCCATTCCTAATAATATAAAATTAATCCTATCACTTCTTTCTATACCTTCTTCTAAGGAATTTATAGGTTTTTCTGTATCTTTTTCTTTTTTATCTTTCTCAGAAAGTTTTATATCTTTCTCTGCGCTTTTATTTATATTATTATATATAAGATTTTTTTCTCCATTGTTAAACTTTAAAAAAGTATAAGAACCTAATAAAAAAGCAATAAAAAAACATATGAAAGCTAAACTAAAGTATTTTAAAAAGTTTTTCATCTAATATACAATTTTCTACCTCCCTTCAAACAATGTATAATCATATTTTATACAATACTTAGTTTTTTACTCTTATTTTTAACTATAAAAAATTAAGCATTTAGTGATTTTTTACCAAAAATAGTTAATAAAATAGTTTTTCACAAAAAATAAATTCCCTGGTGAAATTCACCAGGGAATTTATTTAACTTTATAATATTTATCTTGAGTAATCGTAGAATCCTTTACCAGTCTTTCTTCCTAATTGTCCACCTCTAACCATCTTTCTTAATAATGGATGAGCTCTATATTTTGAATCACCAAATTCAGTATATAGTACATCCATAATAGCTAAACAAACATCTAAACCAATTAAATCTCCTAAAGCTAAAGGTCCAATTGGATGATTTGCACCAAGTTGCATTGCTTGGTCAATATCTTCAGCTTTTGCTACTCCATCACCTAATATTCCTACAGCTTCATTAATCATTGGAATAAGTATTCTATTTACAACAAATCCTGGAGCTTCTTCAACTTCAACAGGAGTTTTTCCTAGTTTTTCTGATAATTCAAATACTGCATTTCTAGTTTCTTCACTAGTTGCAATTCCTTTAATAACTTCAATTAATTTCATAACTGGAACTGGATTAAAGAAATGCATTCCAATTACTTTGTCAGGTCTATTTGTAGCGCTTGCAATTTCAGTTATTGATAAAGAAGAAGTGTTTGTTGCGAGTATTGCATCTTCTTTGCAAACTTCATCTAATTTAGCAAAAGTTTCTCTTTTAATATCCATGTCTTCGGCAATAGCTTCAATTACTAAATCACAATCTTTTAAATCTTCATACTCTGTAGTAATTTGTATTTTGTCTAATAACTTGTTCTTATCATCTTCAGTAATTTTTTCTTTTTTTACTAATCTACTTAAGCCTTTATCAACATGTTTTGCACTTGCTCTTGGGTTATCTGGATCAATATTTCTAACCCACATAACAACGTCACAACCATTTTGAACTAAAACTTGAACAATTCCTGAAGCCATAGTACCTCTTCCAAGTATTCCAACCTTTTGCATAAAAACACCTCCAAAAATTATCTTAAAATTATCTTAATTTATAGTCAGGTTTGCGTTTTTCTAAAAACGCTCCCATGCCTTCTTTTTGATCATCTGTTGTAAAACAAAGTCCAAATAGATCTCTTTCAATTGCCATTCCTGTTTCAATATCTGTTTCAATTCCTCTATTTATAGCAGCTTTTGCAAATCTAACTGCTATTTGTCCTTTTGATAAAATAGTTTTCGCTAATTTCATTGCTTCTTCCATTAAATCATCTTGAGGAACTACTTTATTTACAAGTCCTATTCTATAAGCTTCATTAGCATCTATCATGCCTGCTGTAAAGATTAATTCCTTTGCTCTTCCCATTCCTACTAATCGAGCCAGTCTTTGAGTTCCTGCAAATCCTGGAATTATTCCAAGACCTGTTTCAGGTTGTCCAAACTTAGCTTTATCTGACGCTATTCTAATATCACAGCACATTGACAATTCACAGCCTCCGCCTAACGAGAAACCGTTTACCGCAGCTATAACAGGCTTTTCCATTAACTCAATTTTTCTAAATACACTTAAACCATTTCTTGCAAATTCTCTTGCTTCTTTAGAGCCCATATTCTTCATTTCTGCTATATCTGCACCTGCTACAAAAGCTCTTCCCTCACCTGTTAATATAACAATATGTACCTCTTCATCTTTATCTATCATATCTACAGCTTTATCTAGCTCTTTCAATACTTGAGTATTGAGGGCATTTAATGCTTCAGGTCTATTAATTGATAATATACCTATATTGCCTTCTTTTTTGAAAACTAAATTTTCAAAATCCATTCTATCCCTCCTCATATTGCTATCTTTGTCTCTATTTATTTACATTTTATCAAAACTTCCAAAATAAATCAATGGTAAGTTTGATAACCGATTAACAATCTTTGTCCCTTAGAGTAGTCTTAATTAAAAGTTCTTGATATTTCTTAGTTTATCTCCTTTGTTCTCCATTTTTTAATATTTATTTTCTTTAATTTATAAGTTATTTTTTATTATATTTATAATTTTAAGCTTTTTACGGGATTTTATTATTTAAATCTATACCTTTACAATATAAGAAATGTAATTATAGCTAATTAATAATTTACAAGTATTTATTTTTTGTTAAAATAATATCGAAAATAACGTTTTTATAAAGAGATTATAAAAGCTATAGAATAGGTAATTAATTACCTATTCTATTATTCTCTATATCTTTATAAACCTTACTCCCTGTTGCTCTTCTTTGCCTTTGATATTTTCCGTCATAAGGATTCAATGCTTCTTTGTCCATAAGAGCAAATACCAATTGACAAACCCTTCTTCCAGAAATAAGTTTTATAGGAAGTCTGTTGGCATTATATAATTCAAGAGTTATTTCCCCCTCAAAACCTGGGTCCACCCATCCTGCATTTTGAATAAAAAGTCCCATCCTACCTATTGAACTTCTTCCTTCAACAAAAGCTGTCAAATAATTAGGCAGTTTAATGTATTCCATAGTAGTAGCAAGTAAAAAAGAATTTGGTGGAATAATTATCTCATCACTTTCAATCTCTATATATTCTATCTCTTCTTGAAGACACATAGATTCAACCCTGTTTTCATCAACTTTCAAAAAATGTCTTCCTAATCTTATATCTACACTAGCCGGTTGAATTTGCTTATCTTCTTCAATTGGATCTATTATAAGTTCTTTATCTTCAATCATCTTTTTAATAGTTCTATCTGATAGTATCAATTTTTATCTCCCCTTTAGTATCCTGGCTTTTCTATTAATCTAAACATATTCTTCTTATATTCTTCGACTCCTGGCTGATCAAAAGGATTAACTCCCATTAAATATCCACTAATAGCACAACTTTTCTGGAAGAAATAAATTAGTTTTCCAAAATATATTTCATTTAACTCAGGAATATTTATAATTATATTTGGTACTCCTCCTTGTGTATGAGCAAGAACAGTACCTTCAAAAGCTTTTTTATTTACAAAGTCTATTGTCTTTCCTGAAAGAAAATTAAGCTCATCTAAATCTTCACTATCTTTATTGATTTTTATATCTTTTTTAGGCTTCTCAATATTTATAGTAGTTTCAAAAATATTTCTTCTTCCATCCTGAATAAGCTGACCTAAAGAATGTAAATCAGTAGTAAAATTTACTGACGAAGGATATATTCCTTTTAAATCTTTTCCTTCACTTTCTCCAAATAATTGTTTCCACCATTCTTGAAAATAAAATAGACTTGGTTCATAACTTGCTAATATTTCTATATCTATTCCTTTTCTATACAAAATATTCCTTAAAAGAGCATATTGATAGGAATAGTTGCTATCTATATCTAAAGTAGCATATTCTTCCATCCCTTCTTTAGCACCTTCCATTAACTTATCTATATCTATACCTGCCACTGCAATAGGGAGTAAGCCTACAGATGTAAATACAGAATATCTGCCTCCAATATCATCTGGTACTGTAAATGTTTCATATCCTTTTGCAATAGACATTTCTTTTAATATTCCTTTTTCTTTATCTGTAGTAATATAAATTCTTTCTTTAGCTTTTTCCCCGTATTTTTCCATCATATATTCTCTAAATATTCTAAAGGAAATAGCAGGTTCTGTAGTAGTTCCAGATTTAGATATTACATTAATACTTATATTTTTTCCATCCATCAACTCTAACAATTCAAGTATATAAGTACTACTTACATTATTTCCTACAAAATATATTTCTGGTCCTTTTCTTTTGTCTGAACTCAACTGGTTGTAAAAAGAATGGTTTAAAGCTTCTATACAAGCTCTAGACCCTAAATAGGAACCTCCTATTCCTATAACAATAAATACATCTGAATCACTTCTTATTTTTTTAGCTGTTTCTTTTACTCTTTCAAATTCATCTATGTCATAATTTTGAGGATAATCCAACCAACCTAAATATTTTGACCCTGCACCTTTTTTTTCATGTAAAATATTATGTGATAGATTTATATATTCTTCTAAAGATTTTAGCTCATGATCTTTTATGAAACTCTTGGAATAATCTAAATAAATATTATTCATGAAATCCCTCCTATTATATTTAAAAATTACTTATAACTTATAATATCACAAATTTTAAAAAATAAATCCTGGAAGCTTAAGCTTCCAGGATTTATTCCATTACTTCCATTAAAACTACTGCAAGATCATCATCTTGAGTGCCCCAATTAAATTTATTAACTTCTCCTTCTAATCTCTTTATTACATTTGTCGTTCCCTTTTCTATTACTTCTATTACTCCTTCTATACCAAACTCTTTTTTAGATTTATTTTGAATCTCTGTAATACCATCTGTATAAAAAAGAATCTCATCACCTTTATTTAACTTTATAGAGTCTTCCTTATATTTTATCTCATTAAATATATAAGAAATAGGAAATCCTCTAACCTTAAGAAGCTTTATCTCTTCTCCATTAAATAATATTGGTACACAGTTATGTCCAGCATTAGAATATCTAAACTCATTAGTTTCAGTATTCATAACGCCATAAAACATAGTAAAATATTTATCATCATCCAAATCTAAGTCTATAAATCTTTTATGAAGTTCAGTAAGAGCTTTTGAAGGACTTTTAATTTCTTCTTTTATAGCTCTCATAGTTTGCCTTACAAACATAGTCATCATAGAAGCCGTAATACCATGACCTACTACATCTGATATATATATACCAATATGTTGATCATCAATATAAAAGATATCAAACATATCTCCACTTAACATTTCGCATGGCTTGTATAAAAAATCTATTTTAACATTTTTATATATGCCTCTTTGAGGAAGTATTTTTCTTTGAAGAGTTTTAGCAAAACCTAAATCTTTACTCATTTTTTTATTTTTTTGTTTTATTTCCCTCTCCAATTTTCTCTCTCTTGTAACATCTCTAAAAACTTCAACTGCTGCATATACATTGCCTTCAGAATCCGCTACAGGAGAACTTTTAACTGAAAAAATTCTATCTCCTACAATTTCTTCTTTTTGAACTATATCTCCAGTTGCAATACTTCTTTCTGTAATACAAAAAGTACATGGTCTAATTTTACCAATAGCTTCATAACATTTTCTTCCTTCTAAATCTTGACCAAGACTTTCCTTCATAGTTTTATTTGCATATATAATGGTGCCTTCTTTGTCTATAACCCTTACCCAGTCGGCCATTCCTTCTAAAACATGATAATTTAACATACTATAATTCTTATACTCTTTCATCTTTTCTTCGATGAAACTAAATTTTTCTTTATTTATCATATTTCTCACCTATATTTTTCAAATTAAACACCTTATACCTATCATATCATAGCTTATAATTAAAAAAAAGCTTTATTTAAAATGGCTAAAGAACATCTATCCTAAAAGAATAGATGCTCTTATATCTATTTAATAACTAAATTATATGCTATATTTAAAAAACTCTAATTGAATATATATTTTTGTGAAAATATTTACATAAAAGTTCTAATAAATGAATAACCTAATTTAGCACCAAAAAATATAATTATTATGCCACATACAATGTTTATCCATTTTATAATATTGTTATTAAATTTCTCATGGAATATTGACACAATAGTAGAAAGTGATGTAAACCAAATAAATGAGGCTAAGCAAAATCCCATTATAAAGTATTTACTAAACCCTTCAGGAATAGAAGCATTATATGCCCCTAAAAGTATTGAACCATCCACTAATGCTTGAGGATTTAACCAGGTAACAACAAAACAATCAACTATTATTCTAATTAAAGGCTTTTCAGTATCAACATCATTTGATATTTTGGGAGAAGATTTTAATAAACTAATCCCTATGTAAATAACTATTATACTACCAAGCAACATAATTATTCCTTGTAATATAGGGACTTTTTTTAGTAATGCTCCTATACCAAAAAAACATGCTAAAGCTAAAGAAATGTCAAAAAATATAGTAACAAATGCAACTTGATAAGCTTTAGACCTGCTTTCTCTTAAAGCTGAATTGATAACATAAAGATTTTGCATACCAAGAGGTGCTACATAACCAAGACCTAACATTAAACCTTGTAGTAAATACTTCATAATAAATCCCCCTTATAATATAGTTTTAAAATCGCATTTTATTATTGTTATAAATATTGCAATGTTTATGCCACTTTCTAATATATCTTAAAGAGTGAAATTCCAACAAACTCAAGAATAAAACAAAAAAAGCTGAAAAAACATGCCTGTTTTTCAGCTTTCCCGCCTATTTTTAAGCAGTAATTTGTATTTTCTTAAAATTTACATGAATATCTTCAATATACTTTATTTCCATATATAATATTTATTATTTGTTGCTAAAATTTACTTTTTCCTCTCTTTCTTCTGATGCTCTAGCTAATGCGTATATAAGATCTGCCAGCCTATTTACATATTTTATTACAATAGGATTTATATCTGCACTATTTGACAATGTAATAATTCTTCTTTCTGCTCTTCTACATATAGTTCTAGATACATGTAAATAAGCAGAACCCTTTCCAGAACCAGGTATTATAAATCCTGTAGGTTTACTTACTTTTGCCATATATTCGTCAATTTTTTCTTCTAAAAATCTTATATCCTTTTCTTCTATACTATATGGAAGCTTAGTTATATCTTCTGTTGCAAGAGTTGCTGCTACTGTAAATAACTTATTTTGTATTTCAGTAATTAGGTCATACATTTCCTCATCATCAACATAATTTTTAGCTAGACCTAAAGAAGCTACTAATTCATCAACAGTACCGTAGCTTTCAACTCTAATAGAATCCTTGGAAACTCTCTTATTATCAAATAAACTAGTCTTTCCTTTATCTCCAGTCTTTGTATATATATTCATATATATTCCTCCCAAAATAAAAATTCTTTATTATATATATACTCGATTTCTAAAAAATCAAACCTTTCTGGTAAAATAAAAATATTAATTTAAATAAATTATTTTCTAGGAGGTCTTGGACCATAGTATTGATAATAATCTACTCTTATTCTTCCATTAAACAGTTTTCTTCTTCTGTCAGCTTTCTTCCCATAAAGTTTTTCAAATCCAGTATTAGATGTCAAAATATAAATAGACCAAGTATCAAGTTTGTTGAATTTTTTCCCAATTTCTCTGTATAATTTTTCTACCTCTTTTTTTTCACCTATTCTCTCTCCATAAGGTGGATTTGATATTATTACACCATATTCATCATTTAATTTTAAGTTTAAAACATCTTCAGTTTTAAACTCTATACAATCATCTACCCCTATTTCAAATGCATTTTCTTCAGCAATTTTGGCTGCCTTTTTATCTATATCTGAAGCTATAATCTTTAAATCTCTATCCTGTATTATTGCTTTTCTAGCAGAAATTCTCTCATCTTTCCAATATTCTTTCTTCACTCTAGGCCATTCTTCGGAAACAAAATTTCTTTGAATACCTGGTGCAATATTTTTGCCTATCATAGCTGCCTCTATAGCAATCGTTCCAGATCCACAGAAAGGGTCTACTAAAACTCTTTCATGATTCCAAAAACTTAATTGAACTAATGCCGCTGCTAAAGTCTCTTTAATAGGTGCCTCTACACTTTCTAATCTATAACCTCTTTTATGTAATCCCTCTCCACTAGTATCTATAGTTAGTGTAGCAATATCTTTTAAGATAGATACTTGAATTGTAAATTTAGCTCCTGTTTCCTTAAACCATTCTGTATTATACTTTGTTTTAAGCTTTTCAACCACTGCTTTTTTAACAATAGATTGACAATCTGGTACACTCATTAATTTTGAATCTACAGCTTTTCCTACAACCGTAAACTCCCCATCTTCTGTTATCCAATCTTCCCATGGAAGGGCTTTTGTTTTTTCAAACAACTCTTCAAAAGAAGTTGCTTTAAATTCTCCCATCTTTAAAAGTACTCTATCAGCTGTTCTCAGCCAAATATTTGCTTTTGGAATAGCTTTTTCATCGCATTTAAAAGTTACTTTTCCATTTTCTACTTCTATATCTTCATATCCTAAAGCTAAAACCTCTCTTTTAACTACAGACTCCAATCCAAAAGTAGATGTAGCTATTAGTTCTATTTGCTCCATTTTATCTCTCCTTTGATATTTGTCTAAACAATATTATACTCTAATTTTTAAATAATTACTTTAATTTCTTTATTTTATGTGTATTTTTTAAACAACTTGGGTATATATTTTACCAGATAGGAAATAAACCCTTATGGGAATTTAAAAATATTTAAGGAGGAATATTATTATGAAAAGTTTAGGAACAATGTTACAAAGTGGAGATTGGAAAGGTGAAAAACACGTACCTGTTATTCATGCCCCAGAAAAAGTTAAAAAAGGTGAAGAATTTGAAATAAAAACACTTGTTGGAGAAGAAATAGCTCATCCAAATACTTTAGAACATCACATTGCATGGATTAAAGTATTTTATCATCCAGAAGGAAGTAAATTTCCTATTGAAATAGGAAACTATGATTTTTCAGCACATGGTGAAAGCGAAATATACACTGAACCTTATGTATCTTTTAAATTTAAAGTTGATAAACCTGGAACAATACATACCATGAGCTATTGCAATATTCATGGTCTTTGGGAAAATAGTGTTGAACTAGTTGTAGAGGACTAATTAGTCCTCTTTTCTTTTTCCCCTTGACAAATACATATAACATATAATATTATATATCATAAACTATAAAATACATATTGAGATAAAACAATGAAAGATTCAGTAGCTATTTATGGTTAAAGGACAGAGAATAGACTATTGGTGAGAAGTCTATAACCTATAAAGAAGCGAATTACAATCTGGAGTTTCAATGGGAGACCATTGCGTTTATCATACGATAAAATGATTAGAGGCTATATGCAAATTAAGGTGGTACCACGGGTGTTTTCTCGTCCTTTGAGGAGAAAAACACCCTTTTTATTTGTATAAAAAATCATTAATATAAATTTCAAGGAGGGTAAAAAATGGAAAATGTGTTTGATATCCTGAAAGAAAGAGGATATATTGATCAAGCAACATATGAAGATGAACTTAAAGAATTATTAGGTAAGGAACCTATAAATTTTTATATTGGATTTGATGCTACAGCTGATAGTTTAACTCTTGGACATTTTGTTCAAATAATGGTAATGAAACATATGCAAAATGCTGGACATAGACCTATAGCTCTACTAGGTGGAGGCACAACTATGGTTGGAGACCCTAGCGGAAAATCTGATATGAGAAAAATGATGACTAAGGAACAAATCGATTATAACGCAAAGAGATTTGAAGAACAACTTTCAAGATTTATCGACTTTGATGATAATAAAGCAATGGTTGTTAATAATGCTGATTGGTTATTAGATTTAAACTTCTTAGAATTTATGAGGGAAATTGGTGTACATTTCTCTGTAAATAGAATGCTTTCCTTTGATTGTTATAAAAACAGATTAGATAAAGGATTAACTTTCTTTGAATTTAGCTATATGTTAATGCAATCCTATGACTATTTAAAACTATATAGAGAACATAATTGTCGTCTTCAAGTTGGAGGTAGTGACCAATGGTCAAATATTTTAAGTGGATATGAATTAGTTAGAAAATTAGAAAATGCTAAAGTATATGCTATGACATTTAAACTTCTAACTACTGCCGCTGGTACTAAAATGGGTAAAACAGAAGCAGGTACTATCTGGTTAGATCCAGAAAAAACCCCACCATATGAACTATATCAATATCTAAGAAATGTAGACGATAGGGACGTAGAAAACTTCCTAGCAGTCTTAACTTTCTTGCCTATGGAAGAAGTAAGAAAACTAGGAGCTCTAGAAGGAGCAGAAATCAACAAAGGGAAAGAAGTTCTAGCTTTTGAAGTAACTAAAATGGTTCACGGAGAAGAAGAAGCCTTAAAAGCTCAAAAAGCTGCTAAATCTTTATTTGAAGGTGGAATAAAATCTGATTCCATACCTACTACGGAAATTTCTAAATCAGAACTAGAAAAAGGAATAGGAATACTAAATCTATTGACAGAAGTAGGCCTTACTAAATCTAACGGAGAAGCAAGACGTTTAATCAAGCAAGGTGGATTATATATGGAAGATAAAAGACTTAGTGATCCAAATAAAATAATAAATATTGAAGACTTTACTGACAATAAATTACTACTAAGGAAAGGAAAGAAAGTTTATCATCAGGTAAAACTTGTTTAGTCCTGTAAATACTCTTAAACATAAAAGTTCTGCAAAAATTTGCAGGACTTTTTATTTTTTTCCCATATTTCTTCCATATGGCTTATTACCCATATTTTAAGGGTTTATCTTGAAAAAACTTAATGTTATACTCTTAAAAAATCATTCTTTAGAAAGGAGGAGTGGAAAAGAATTTTTTAAAATAAAGGGAGGAAATATAAAATGAGAAAAAATATTAAAAAGTATTTACTATCATTGTCCATTGCTGCATTTCTATTTTCACCAATAAGTTTAGCTCATGCAGCAAATTATACCACTATAAAATACTATCCTAGAACCAGATATCAGTATAAAATAAACGAAGATTGGAATAACTACTTAATAACCTATATTCCAAGATACAAATATAACAACACTACTGAACAAAATAAAGTTATAACCGAAAAAGAAAGCATTACTAAACCTACAAAAAATGTAGTAGAGAAAAATACCCCTACTGAAAATAATACACAAAAAGAAGTTAATCAAAACATATCAACTAGTGCAAATGCTGAAGAATTAAAAGTTGTCGAACTAGTTAATATAGAGAGAAAAAAGGCAGGTTTGTCCCCACTATCTTATAATGAAGAGCTTTCTAAAGTAGCTCGCATAAAATCTCAAGATATGGCGGACAAAAACTATTTTAGCCATAACTCTCCTACTTATAAAGACCCTTTCACTATGATGAAAAACTTTGGAATAAAATACGGACAAGCTGGTGAAAATATTGCTAAAGGATATTTAAGTGCTGAATCTGTAATGAATGGCTGGATGAATTCTTCAGGCCATCGTGCAAATATTTTAAATTCAAACTTCAAAAAAATTGGTGTAGGATACGTAAATAAAGGTGGTACTACCTACTGGACACAAATGTTTACAGACTAATCCTTGACTATATGTGTATAAATGTTATAATAGATAGTTAGAATTCTAATGATTAGAATTCTAACTATCTATTTTTATTTGAGGTGATTTAATGAATAATAAATCTGATTATGAAGATATAAGGCATAATTTAATTAAATTTATGTCCCTATTTCATAGATTATTTAGACCAACTTTTAAAAGGGAGACAGATGGAGAATATAAATGCAATAAAAATCAAATAAGAGCCATTATGATTATTGGAAGATCTGATAAAATCTCTCCCAGTGTATTATGCGAATATATGGATATGGAAAAAGGGAGTATTACAACTTTAATTGACTCTATGGAAAAGATGGGTTTAGTATTTAGAGAAGATGATCCAAAAGATAAAAGAAAAATATGGATCCAGTTAACTAATGAAGGCAAAGAATACTTTATAAAACAAGAAGAAAAATTTATATCTCAAATAGAGGAACTATTTAGTACAATACCAGAAAAAGAAGTTGATGAATTTAAACAAAGTCTAAAAACTATAGTGACAATATTGGATAAAATAAAGACCAGCTAATTAAAGTCAATAGATTTTAGCAAAATAATATTTAATGTTTTTTGGAAAAATTAATAATAAAAAAATGCACACCTAATAAACCAATAATTATTGGCTTAAAAAACGAAACTGTTAT
>NZ_VULR01000017.1 GCF_009696605.1 Anaerosalibacter bizertensis
AGAGTAAGACTCCAAGTAGACTACTTGGTTGATAGGTCCCAGGTGTAAGAGTAGCAATATTCTTAGCTAAGGGATACTAATAAGTCGAGGGCTTGACCAATTATCTTACTGTGTATACAATTTTCAATTTCATATATTATCTGGTGACTATAGCAGGAGGGTCACACCTGTTCCCATACCGAACACAGCAGTTAAGCCTCCTAACGCCTATGGTACTTGAGTGGTAACGCTCTGGGAGAGTAGGAAGTTGCCAGATATATTCCTGGGTAGCTCAATGGTGGAGCAACCGGCTGTTAACCGGTAGGTTGTGGGTTCGAGTCCCACCCTAGGAGCCATATATTGCCGGGGTGGCGGAACAGGCAGACGCACAGGACTTAAAATCCTGCGATCCCCAAAGATCGTACCGGTTCGATTCCGGTCCTCGGCACCACTACTGGCGCGGGATGGAGCAGTCTGGTAGCTCGTCGGGCTCATAACCCGGAGGTCGTTGGTTCAAATCCAGCTCCCGCAACCATTTAACCTTTAAATATGGCGGCGTAGCTCAGTTGGCTAGAGCATGCGGTTCATACCCGCAGTGTCAGCGGTTCAAATCCGTTCGCCGCTACCATTATTTTAATTCTTAGTATCCTGGCCCTATGGTCAAGCGGTTAAGACACCGCCCTTTCACGGCGGTAACCCGGGTTCGAATCCCGGTAGGGTCACCAGGGCGCATAGCTCAGTTGGGAGAGCACCTGCCTTACAAGCAGGGGGTCATAGGTTCGAGCCCTATTGCGCCCACCAAATTTAAATATGGCCTGGTAGTTCAGTTGGTTAGAATGCTAGCCTGTCACGCTAGAGGTCGAGGGTTCGAGTCCCTTCCAGGTCGCCATTTTACCATAAGGTAAATACTTTCGCTGGTGTAGCTCAATTGGCATAAGCAGAGAACCCAAATCTCTGATTTGGTGTGAATCGCTTAGTCGGAGCAGCTAAGAACAATAACATTGTTCTTTATACATCATTAAATTAATACTTTTGCTGGTGTAGCTCAATTGGCAGAGCAACTGACTTGTAATCAGTAGGTTGGGGGTTCAAGTCCTCTCACCAGCTCCATAAAATGCGGAGGAGTTCCCGAGTTGGCTAAAGGGGACGGACTGTAAATCCGTTGGCTCAGCCTTCACTGGTTCGAATCCAGTCTCCTCCACCAAATTTTATTATATAGTGTATAAAACTAAATAGTTTGCGGAAGTGGCTCAGTGGTAGAGCATCGCCTTGCCAAGGCGAGGGTCGCGGGTTCGAATCCCGTTTTCCGCTCCATTATGCGGGTGTAGCTCAGTGGTAGAGCCCCAGCCTTCCAAGCTGGTTGCGAGGGTTCGATTCCCTTCACCCGCTCCATTTTTTATAAGAAAACCAAAATACGTTTTTCGTTTTGTGTGAATCACTTAGTCGGAGAAATTCTTTAGGATTACTATTTCAAAACAATTATAAAATTAAATATGGCGGCATAGCCAAGTGGTAAGGCAGAGGTCTGCAAAACCTTTATCCCCAGTTCAAATCTGGGTGCCGCCTCCAATTTGTACCTATAGCTCAACTGGATAGAGTGTCTGACTACGAATCAGAAGGCTGGGGGTTCGAGTCCCTCTAGGTACACCATTAAAATCCTTGTAATTATTGATGATTACAAGGATTTTGTTATATTCTCAAAGGGGGGTTATCATATATTATTTTATGTAGGAGCAGAAATTGCTCAAGCACCCTTGTATATAATTTCTGGATTTGTTATTTTAGGTATTCATGCCTTGATATTATTCTTAGCTGCAAAATTGTTTAAATTAGATTTATTTACTTGTGGCGTTGCAAGTTTAGCTAATGTAGGGGGAGTTGCTTCAGCACCTATATTAGCAGCAGCATATAGTGAAGCTTTAATACCAATTGGAGTACTTATGGCCTTGATGGGTTATGTAATAGGTACAGGAGGAGGACTTTTAGTAGGTAAGATATTATCTATGATTTAAATATAAAACATTTTAAATAGAGGTACTATATTAGTACCTCTATTTTTTCATTTATTTTTATAGAATCTTCCTTTACTATAGAATTATAAGCTAATATATTTACTCCTTTTTTATTTGCTTCTATCAATGCATTTGAAAACTTTTCATCCATAGAGGTATTAGGGGTAAAATATTTTATGTTTTCCATTTGAATTAGGAAAAATATATATCCTTTAAGTCCAGATTCTACTACTTTTATCATTTCCTTTATATGTTTAGTCCCTCTTTCAGTTGGGGCATCTGGGAATAAAGATAAACCATTATTTTCCAATGTCACACCTTTCACTTCTATAAATCCACTTTCTTTATCTTTTTCAAAATATAAATCAAAACGAGAATTTCCAAAAGTAACTTCTCTTTTAAGCACTTTTATATTTTCTAATTCTTTTATCCTATTGGACTTAATAGCATCAAAGACTACTTTGTTTGGAACTTGTGAATCTATATTTATTAGTTGATCTTCCTTATAAGCAGATATAAGAGAGTATTTGGTCTTTCTATTTGGATTATTTGATTTTTCCAAATAAACTTTTGTACCTTTTATTAGAATTTCTTTACATCTGCCAGTGTTTTTCACATGAACTTTTTCTTTTTTACCATCAATAAGAACGTTGGCAATAAATCTATTAGGACGTTCTAAAAATATTCCCTCACACATATTATTGTATTTCAAAAGTGATCCCTCCAAAGTACATATTAATTCTATTATATATTATTTTAAGGTTAAACAAAATAATATGTTTATTGGATTGGAGGTTTCTAATATAAAAAAATAATAGTTCGAAATATATAGATAATTTAGAATAAATATAATATAATGGAAATTAGTGGATTCAGTATTATAAACTTAATTTATAGAGAGGTGGATATACTATGAAAAAGGTTGGCTATATTTTAATAGTTAGTATTCTACTATCCATGATTTTAGTTGGATGTAAAAACAATAATTCAGCAGAAATAGATAAGGTATATAAAACTATAGAAGATTATTTTAATAGTTACTATACTATAGATGATTATAAAATTTTAGATGATAGTGATAAGGCATACGCAAAAGAAACGGATTTAATTGAAAGTGTAAAACAATATTCAACAGAAGAATTTTTTAACAGGCTAAAAGAAAAAAGGGGAAGTGGGGCAACGGTAGATACGGCTAAATTAGCTAAAAGAAATATTAAAGTTGGAGATATTGAATATAAAATAGAAAAACCTAAAAATATTGAAGAACTAAAAGATGAGATAACTTTATATTATACAGCAGATTTTAAATTTTATAATGATGATAAGGAGGATATTTTAGAAAAAGAAGGGCAAATAAGGCTTAAAAAAGTTAGTGGGGAATGGAAAATAGATTATGAACCAGGATATATACTACATTATATGTTTGAAAAGATAAAGTAATTTAGTGTATTTTTTATAGCACTGAGACTATTATTAATATATTTATAATTTATATATTAAAGACTGCCATGGTAGTCTTTAATTTTATTTTTTAATTTATATAATAGTATATAGAGAACAAATATAAGAAGATTTTATTATAAACTTTAGAAAGGGTGTTATTGTCTATGTATAAAATTAATGAAACTATCATAAACTTAATTAAGGGAGATATAACTAAGATTGAGACTGATGCTATAGTTAATGCAGCAAACAATACTTTACTTGGAGGGGGAGGGGTAGATGGAGCAATTCATAGAGCAGGAGGACCAGAAATATTGGATCAATGTAAAAAAATAGGGGGATGTCCTACAGGAGAAGCTAGAATAACTACTGCTGGAAACTTACCTAGTAATTATGTTATACATACGGTTGGCCCTGTATATAGGGGAGGAGACAATAGAGAAGCTGAGCTGTTATATAATGCATATTATAATTCATTAAAACTGGCTAAAGAATATAATTTAAAGACTATTGCTTTTCCATCTATTTCAACTGGAGTATATGGTTATCCTATAGATAAAGCCTCAGATATTGCTATTAAAGCAGTAACAGATTTCATTGAAGAAAAAGGTAGTATTGATAAAGTGGATTTTGTTTTATTTAGTGATAATGATTATGAAATATATGAAAAAAAGTTAAATAAATTAATGAATGAGTAAATATTTTCATTTGGTAACATTATTTAAAAATTAACTCAATATTGACTTTTCAGGTAAACTAATATATTATTATTTATGTAACAAATACTATATAAGGGAAGTGTTTTAAATTTTTGGAGATACTCATAAAATAATAGCTAGTAATATCCATGAAAGTGTTCGTAGAACCTATGATATAGAGCTAGATAAAAAGAAGCTTTTATGGGGATCTGTAGCACCAGATATATTGCCGCAATTAAAGATACACAGACATTATGAAAAAGAAAGTTTAGATTTTGTTGTAAATGAAATAGCAAAACTAATATTTTTAAGTAGATTTGTAAATTTAGATGGAAAATTAGATCCTATTGTAAATAAATATATAAGTAAAAAAATAGGTATGATATCACATTTTTTAAGCGACTTTGTGTGTTTGCCCCATTTTGAACGTTGGACTTTTGCAGGTAGTATGTTTAAACATATGTCTTATGAGTCAAAGCTGAATAGATATGCTAAATATCATGATTTTAAAAGGAATGTTATAGATGTTGATGATGTAGATATTTTTCAAGATAAAAATATAAATATTAAAGAAATAATAAAGAGTTATATTGAAAATGTAATTGAAGAATATTCAATTAATGAAGGATTTAAAAATGATCTTGATTTTTCTCTTTCCTTAAATATCAAGATATCTTATTTTATAATAGATACTATAAAAGTATATAATGAAGCAATGAAGAAAGAATTTGCTTTTGATTTTTAAAATACTATTAAATTTACATTAAATAAATTTAAAAAAAGAAGGAATTTTGATTAATGTGTAGAATTGATAATATAGTCGAAATAATTAGACATTTTAGATATTTATAAATTCTAATAGGAATTTTGTTTAGAGTACTGCTTTATTTGTGACAATACGGAGTAAAATCCTATTTGTTTTAGCAAATAAAACCCAGTACTAGTGGCTTGTATTGCCTAAAATGGTCCCTAAGTCAAGGACATTATAAAAAAGCCTAGGCAGATAAAAGCTGATTTCTATATTGTATAGGAGTCAGCTTTTTTAATCCCCATTGATATCTAAAATTATTATAATACTCCATATAATCATCTATTAAAAGCTGTAGTTCCTCAAATGTAGAGAAACCCTTAGAATCTATCTCATCCTTCATATGTCCAAAGAATGATTCTTGAGGAGCATTATCCCAGCAATTTCCTCTTCTTGACATGGATTGCCCAAGGTTATATTCTTTTAATAACTTTTGAAATTTGGGACTAGTATAGTGTACCCCTTGGTCTGAATGTATAAATGCATCCTTATGTAATAAATTCTTATGCTGTATTATTAATTTGCCTATGGTTTTGGTTGCTATTTCAAGAGTAAGACGGTTAGACAAATTATATGACAGTATTTCATTTGTTGAGGCATCTTTAATTGTTGATAAATATGCCATACAGGAAGCCCCATATGGAAGATATGTTATATCAGTTAGGAGGACTTTCCCAACAACCTCTTGTTTAAAATTCCTATTCAAAAGATTTGGCACAACAGTATGTTCTTTAGTTGCTTTCATCATTCTTCTATATGGATTTGCTTTTCTAATAGGGCATTTAATGTTATACTTTCTCATAATTTTCTGTATACATTTTCTATTGACTATTAAATTGAATTCATTCTCTAGAACCATTTTAATGGATCTAGAACCTTTCTTATACCCTCTATGATTAAAAGCTTTTAATATTGCTTCTTTCAGTTGTAAATCTCTTTGTTCTCGTACATCTCTATTTTTTGATGATTCTATGTATCTGTAATAACCAGATCTTGATACTTCTGCTACCTTGCATAGGTGACTAACCATATTTTTAAAGTTGTATTTTGAAATGATTTCTTGAATAAGTTTGAAGATAATAGCTGCCTTTAGTTCACCTCTTTTCACCTGCCTTTCTTGCAGCTCGATTTTTTTTTTAATAATTCTGCCTCAGCTTTCCAGTATGCTATTTCTGCATCCTTTTTAGCTATTATTTCTTCCACAGATAATTCACGACTTAAGGGTCTACCACTATTAAATTTTCTAGTATCTCTAAGTCCTAATTCCCCAGATTCTCTATATGATTTACGCCACCGCTTACTTGCACTATAGATTCTATGATTACCTAATATATTTACATCAAATCCAGCATCAATAAAGATTTGAGTTGGTAAATATCCCTTATTATATTCAGCAATAAACAATGTTTTAAAATCGTCTGTATAAGTAATTCCACGTTTACTTACTGATTTTACATACTTATTCTTTGATAAAACATCAATCTCTTCATCAGAAAATAATTTATTACTCATTAAATCCCCAACCTTTCCGTTGTCTTTCTACTATATTGTACAAAAAAAGATCCTATAATAATAGACTTTTTTTAATTGTCTACTATATAGGATCCATTTTAGGTTGTAGGTGTAGGTTTTTTAATTAATACAAAGACTGGCATAATAGAAGATGTAATGGTTACTTTACTTTCTGATTTGTGCAAAGAGTTTTTATCCCATTTGATGGTAGGCCACAATATTAAAGAAGATGGAATAGATGAAATAGTAGATAAAGTTGAAAATAGATTTTTTGGCTATTCACAAAAAGCTGTAGTAGTAGCTATGAAAGGTGCCTATAGACGATATGTAGAATGGGAAAGAACCAATTGAAGGTATTATTTAAACTTTGTTGATGAAGGTGCATTATGATATGCTACTAAAAAGAATGGTAGGTTTTATAATTTAAGGTTGGGATACATTTTTAAGCAAGAACATGAAAAAACTTCTAGAACCTATTTTTAGAAGTTTTTTCATTTAAAAAATCTAGTGATTTTTTGAATATGAAGTTTTTGAACCAAAGGTGTGATGTTAGATGTCCTGAAGGTAATCTGTATATTTTTGGCTTATTAAGATTTATCCATAAGTTTTGTGATGATTTTCTTGGTATAAATGGGTCAAATAATGCATTAAACATTAATACTTTTTTGTTGTCTATTTTTTTAGCAAATAATGAGGGGTCATATCTATAACAGTTAGGTAATTTATTTAAATCTTCTAATGAATTTACTTCTTTTATTTTTTCATTAAAATTCTTATGTAATTTGTGGCATCTTTCAGGGCTACAACTATCTTCATCTTCATATCTAATACGTAAAACTTTAGTTGCAACGCTCTTCCAAGTAATATATTCAAAGTTTCCACCTGTTACAACCAATATACCTTTATTAATCCTATGATCTAATGCAAGAGATATGGTAGCTATCATTCCACCAAAGCTAAAACCCATTATATGAATTTTTTCAATACCCATTTTTTCTAAAAAGTCTATACAAGTTAATGTATCTACTACTGATTGATAAAAACGTTTTTCAATATCTGAAGAAGTACCAGATAGAAAAGAGATGTTTTTATCTTTAGGCATTCTATTATAATGATATGGTAAAATTAACATTATTGTAGTATAACCGGATTTTGATAATTTAGATGGATAGTATTTAAGATATTCAAAATTTCTTTCTCCAAGTCCGTGGATAAATACAACGCCTTCTTTAGAATTACCTTTGTATAATAAAGCTTTTACTTTATCAACATTGGGATCACCAGATCTTAGGGGGCTATCAAAATATACTTCATCCATATTTTTTAGAGATTTAATATTAAAGTTTATATTTTCTCTGGAAATATTGTACATATAAAATCAATCCTTTCTTAATATATGGTATTTCTATATTTCTAATAAAAATCCTTTAACTATATTAAATATTGCTTATATATTGTATTTAGTTTAAAATATAGATTAATTGAAAAAGCAAATGAAAGGGGAAATATGTATGCACAAGTTTAAAAAAGCAAATTTCATAGTATTGACTATAGTTATATTGACCATATTATTATCTGGTTGTGAACTAGAATCAAGTGAGAATTTTCAGGACAATATTGGAGATTTAGTAGTTCATTATATAGACATAGGACAAGGCGATAGTATATTTATACAGCTTCCGAATGGTGAAACATCTCTGATAGATGGTGGACCAAAGGCTAATAGTAATGTAGTTGTAAACTATTTAAAGGAGATGAAAATAGAAAAAGTAGATTATTTAATTGCAACTCATCCTCATGAAGATCATATTGGAGGACTTCCTGAAGTAGTTAAAAATTTTGAAATAGGGAAAATATATATGCCAGATAAAGTAGCCAACACTGCTATATTTGAAAGTCTATTAAAAGAAATTAAAGCTAAAGATTTAAAAATCAGTGTTCCTAGTAGTGGAGAATATTTAATAGATACTGATGATCTAAAATATCAAGTATTAGCCCCAAATGGAGAAAAGTATGAGAATACAAATGATTATTCAATAGTTTCAAAAATAACTTTTAAAGATAATTCCTTTTTATTTACAGGAGATGCTGAAAAAACTTCTGAAAAAGAAATGATTGGAAAAGGATATGATTTAACTGCAGATGTTTTAAAAGTTGGTCATCACGGAAGTAGTACTTCTACTACAGAAGAATTTTTATTGAAAGTAGACCCAGACTATGGAGTAATTAGCTTAGCTAAAGACAATAAATATGGTCATCCACATAAAGAGATTATAGAGCTACTTAATAAAAAAGGAATAGATATACTTAGAACAGATGAGTTAGGAAATATAATTATAAAATCTGATGGTAAAGACATAGAGATACTAAATGGATATAGTAAAGAAAATTCTATAAAAGAAACAGTATATGAAGAAGAAAACTATATAGGAAATAAAAATACTAAAATTTATCATTCGCCAGACTGTGGCTCACTTCCTAAAGAAGAAAATCAAATAATATTTAAGTCTAAGGAAGAAGCGGAAAAAGAAGGTTTTAAACCTCATGAAAAATGTATAAAATAGGAGGGTAATTTATGAAAGGTATTGTGGATAGGATTGAAGGAGATTATGTAGTACTTGAAATAGGAGAAGAAATTAAAAATATCGAAAAGGAAAAATTTCCAGAGGATGTTAGAGAAGGGGATATAGTGGAGTTTAGAGAAAACAAGTATATAATCTTAAGAGAAAAGACAGAAAAAAGGAAAAAAACTATGGAAGAATTATTTAATAAGCTAAAGGAATAAATAGAATAATTATTAGTTTTTTAAGCTTGACAAAACTCTATTTATTTAATACAATACTTTAATAAACTAAATACTTGTAATAACTAGGAAGAGAAGAGTAGGCTATAAAATTTGTTATAGAGAGTTGGTGATGGTGGAAATCCAATACAAATTTATAGTTGAAGAACATCTCTGAGTTTCTAACCGAAATTCTAAGAAAGAGTAGGTTTAGACGGTTCTGATCCGTTAAGAATCAGATAGTATCGAATAATTTTCTGTACTAGTATGAGTGTGGTATGAATTAAGGTGGTACCGCGGAAGTAACCTTTCGTCCTTTGGATGAAGGGTTTTTGTTTTTTGATATATAAATTATATGAGGATTTAAAGGAGGAAGATTAATGCAATATTTAGATACAAGAGAAACTCAAGTAGCTATAAAAAGATTAAAAGATTATTTTGAAAAAAACCTTGCTGAAAAGTTAAATCTTACTAGGGTATCTGCACCCCTATTTGTAAAACCTGAAACAGGATTAAATGACAATTTAAATGGTGTGGAGAAACCTGTATCATTTCTAATGAAAAACTATGACGAAAAGGTAGAAATAGTTCAATCCCTTGCAAAATGGAAAAGAATTGCATTAAAGTGGTATGATTTTAAAGAAGGAGAAGGTCTTTATACAGATATGGATGCAATAAGACCTAATGAAATTTTAGATGAAACCCATTCAATCTATGTAGATCAATGGGATTGGGAAAAAGTAATATCAAAAGATGAAAGAACAGAAAAATACTTACAGAATATAGTAGAAGATATATATTCTGTATTTAAAGAAACAGAAGAGTATGTGAATTCATTTTATCCTTTTTTATCTACTAAACTACCTGAAAAAATTACTTTTATCACTACTCAAGAATTAGAAAATATGTATCCAGATAAAAGTTCTCAAGAAAGAGAATATTTAATTTGTAAAGAGAAAAAAGCAGTTTTTCTAACTAAAATAGGGAAAATATTAAATTCTGGTAAACCTCATGATGGTAGAGCACCAGATTATGATGATTGGGAACTAAATGGAGATATTTTATTTTGGAATCCAACATTAGAGGCAGTTTTAGAATTATCTAGTATGGGAATAAGGGTAGATAAAGATTCATTATTAAAACAATTAAAATTGGCTAATTGTGAAGAAAGATTAAAGCTTAAATACCATAGTAAACTAGTTAATGATGAACTTCCTTATACAGTTGGAGGAGGAATTGGACAATCAAGAATATGTATGTACTTTTTAGAGAAAAAACATATAGGAGAAGTACAGGCATCAGTATGGACTGATGATATAATAGAAGAGTGTAAGAAAAAAGATATTTTCTTACTTTAGTAAAATGTCTTAAACAACTATTTATAGGACTTTAAGGAGTGATTATTTGAGGGATAAGATCAATATTTTTTATATAATATTGGGAATTGGCATAGGAATTATTGTAACTAGTCTTATATTTACATTAAAGCCTAAAATTAAATATGTTGATTATAGTGATGATGAAATAATAAAAAAAGCAAAAGAGTTAGGAATGGTTTCAGTTAAAGAAAAAATAGAGTTAAATGAAGAAAAGGATAAAAGAGAAACTGATGAAAAAGAAGATACCAAGGAAGAGATAATTTTGTTTCGTGTTGAAAATGATGATACGTTAACTTCTGTTGCGGACAGATTATTAAAAAAAGGATTAATAGCGAATAAAGAAGATTTTATACAATTTGCAAAGTATAAAGAAGCTGATAAAAAACTAAGAACTGGAGACTATAAATTAGAAAAAAATTCAAGCTACAATGAGATAATAAAAATACTTATTAAATCAGAATAGGAATACTAAGTATTCCTATTCTTTATCGCCTAATATGAAACCAAAACCCCCAAATAAAAAGAAGAAAATAAATATTATAAATATGAAATTAAATCCTCCAAAAAAGTTACCACGGCTTTTATTAGTATCTTTTCTAGACTCTTCAATCATGTCAATATTTTGAATAGGTCTTCTATCCATAAATACACCCCCAATTATTTACTTACTATATGTTTATGTAAGCTATGAAAATTGGTTACTATTTTTAATATAGGTAAAAATAGTATATTTATTTACAAATTATTTATATAAAAAACAAAAAAAGAGTATATTTTTTACCATTAATAAAAATTATGTAGTATAATAATATGTACCTTAATTACAGGTGCTTATTTTATTGTTTTAAAGGTTTAAACCTCCAGTTCTTTGGTAATAATTGCTAGGGGAGGGATGTTTTATGGCTACAGCGACGGTGAATTTATGGCAAATGTATAAAGGATTAAAATACAATTTTTTATTTAATAATGACATAAATTGTATACATATCCTCCTTAACTTGTATGATTTAGAAGAAGATATAACCAATATCTGCCCTAAGTATATGTGTATAAAAAATGTTAAGAAGCGCGTCAAGAATTTATTGAGATATAGAGAAGATAAAGAATTGGTTGCTAATAAAATTAGTTATTTAATACATGAAGACGTGGATAGGCTAGAACTTTGTATTTATTTAGAAGGATATAAGTATGGTTATTATAATAATAAATGGGTAAATATCCTAGAAGAGAAGACTCTTGAACACTATAGTATAGATGAGATATTTGAAAGAAGACTATTATTCCATTATGATTTTTCATACGACAACATAGATATCCTAAAAAAAGAATTTGAACTAGAAATAGAAGATTCAGAAAGAAAAAATAGATATATAGAAAACTTGGTTATTTCATTTTGTGATGAAATTATAAAAGATAAAATAAATAATTTAAATAAATACATAGACAGGCAATTGAAGATGGACTTTAGTTCAAATTCCACTATTAAAGAAGAAGGAATTAGATTTTCTAAAGAGGATTTAGATAAAATTTATGGGGCTATAGTTAAAGATTTATTTAAGAGTATCTTCAAAATATATAAAGATGCAAGTTGGTTTGGAGTAAATGATAAAGTTATAAAACGATATTCTATATAATAAGCATTTTTAAAATTATTATAGAATAGATTTTATTATTACGAGGGGGGATTTTTAATGTATGTAAAAAATCATATGTTACCAAAGGATAAATTAACATTAGTTTATATTGATGAAAGCATAGGAAGTGCACTAGAAAAGATAAATAAAGGAGATTTTCTATCCTTACCTGTATTTGATGGAGACGAATTCAAAGGAATTTTAATGAAAGAAGCAATATTTAGGTACTATTTTGAAACTAATTCTATGGATAAAACTGATTTTTTAGATGATGTAAAAGTAAAAGACTTATATAATGAGGTATATAAATCTATATTAGAAACAGAAATAATAGAAAATGCTTCATATTTATTAAAAGAAGTTAGAACACCATTTTTACCAGTATTTGATGTAAAGGGAAACTTTACTGGAATTTTGACTCATACATCTATTTTTAATGCTTTTTCTGAAATATTTGGCCTAGGAAAAGGGACTAGAATATTGGTGAATCTATTTGATATACCGGGTCAACTTGCTAAATTGACTGGAATAATAAGGAAAGAAAATGTCAATATAATTAATATAGCTGTGATGGATGCGAAGGTATTGGATGTTTATAAAGTTGTTATTAGGGTTGATACGGAAGATGTAAATGATTTAATTAATAAAATTGATAAGTCAGGATTTAAAGTAGCGGGTGTATCGAAATAGATATAAAGTTTCTTATGTATAAAAAAATGTAAATTGGGAAAAATATCCCTCTAGATAGTACTGGAGGGATATTTTATGAAAAAATTTAGTATATTTCTTATATCTGTGCTTTGCGTAACAATTTTTTTATTAAGTTTTGTCTATGGATATTATTTCACTAATAGAAAAATAACTAATAAACCAAATAATACTAAAAATATTTCTAAATCTAAACCAAATGATTTAGAAATAGTAAAGGAGGATAATGTAATTTCTCCTAATACTTTTGTTGAAAAGGAAATTAATTATTCAGAATGTGGTCATGTTGTTACAGATACATTTAAGGCTAACGATGAAATAATAAATAAAACTGAAAAAGACTTTAGAAATTATATTAAAGAAAACTATCCTAATATAAAAATCATTGCATTTTCTACTCAAAAAATTGTTTTACGAGAAGAAAGAAATCATCTTTGTCCAAATCACTATGTGGTAGGGGAATCTGAAGGGAAAATTGCTATATTTAAGATTAATGACAGTGGAGAGAAGATTTTAGATAAAATTTTTAATGACTATCCATTGTCTTTGCTTAAAGAGGTAGATCAGCAAAAGTTAAAAGATGGGATAGTTGTAGATAATGAAGAAGAACTTTCAGATGTATTAGAGAATTTTATTAGTTAAACATTAATGATTAAGAGGGAGAAAACCCTCTTTTTATTCTGCCTTTTGAAAGTTTATTTAATATTTTTAAATAAATATGTTAAAATAAATAGGAGAACTTTTGAAAGGGGATAACTATGATTATATTAGGAATAGATCCAGGCATAGCTATTGTAGGATATGGAGTAATAGAGTGTAAGGGCAATAGATTTAAAGCTTTAGATTATGGAGCTATAACTACTGAGGCTAATATTCCTTTTACAGAAAGAATAAGAATAATATATGATGATATGACGACTTTAATAGATAAATATAATCCTACTGATTTAGCAATAGAAGAATTGTTTTTTAATAAAAATGTTAAAACAGCTATAAAGGTTGGACAAGCGAGAGGGGTAGAGATACTTGCTGCAGTTCATAAAGGGCTAAATATATATGAATATACACCTTTACAAGTAAAACAAGGTGTGGTAGGGTATGGTAGAGCAGAAAAAAGACAGGTTCAAGAGATGGTAAAGATGCTCTTAAATTTAAAAGAAATACCTAAACCTGATGATGCTGCAGATGCATTGGCATTGGCATTGTGCCATGGAAGTTCTTTGAAATTTAAAGAAATGTTCAGAATGAAATAATGGGGTGTTTTGATGTACGAGTATATTATAGGAAATATAATGGAAATACAAGAAGATTATTTAGTATTAGAGAACAATGGAATAGGATACAAAATATATGTGTCCAATAATTCTTTATCAAATATAGATAATAGAGAAAATGTAAAAATATATACATACTTTAATATGAGAGATGATGGAATATTTCTCTATGGTTTTGCAACAAGGGAAGAATTAGATATGTTTGAATTACTTTTATTAGTTTCTAAAATAGGACCTAAAATAGCAATGGGGATATTATCTGTTTTAACTCCTAACGATATTAAGCTGGGCATAATTAATAATAATACTGAAATATTGTGCAAAGCCCCAGGGATTGGTAAAAAAACGGCAAGTCGTATAATACTTGAATTAAAAGATAGAATAGATGAAAATATTGTTGTTAATGATAATCTAAACATAACTATGGAAGATGATAGTGTTGTAGAAGCTACTAATGCACTTATGGGTTTAGAGTATACTAAAAGCGAGATAGACAGAGCTTTAGCCAAAGTAGATATCACTGGTTTAACCACAGAGGAGATCATAAGAATAACATTAAAAAACATGTCTAAAAAATAAGAAAGGGTATGGATAGTCATGATTGAAGATGAAAACAGAATTGTATCAAGAGATTTGAGATCTGAAGATATTGAAAATGACACAAGTTTAAGACCAAAGTGGATTGAAGAATATATTGGTCAAGAGAAAGTAAAAGAAAAATTAAATATTTTCATAAAAGCAGCAAAGGAAAGAGAAGAATGTCTAGATCATGTTCTATTGTACGGACCTCCAGGTTTAGGGAAAACTACTTTGGCTAATATTATTGCTAATGAAATGGGTGTAAATATAAGGGTAACTTCTGGACCAGCCATTGAAAGGCCAGGGGATTTAGCTAGTATTTTAACTAATTTAGAAGAAAATGATGTATTATTTATAGATGAAATCCATAGATTAAATAGGAGTGTAGAAGAAGTACTATATCCAGCTATGGAAGATTTTGCACTAGATCTTATTATTGGCAAAGGTCCTAGTGCTAGATCTGTAAGATTAGATCTTTCTAAATTTACTCTTATAGGAGCTACTACAAGAGCTGGTCTTTTAACTTCTCCTTTAAGGGATAGGTTTGGTGTAATATTAAACTTAGATCTATACGATGAAGAAAGTCTTAAAATGATTGTAAGAAGATCTGCAAATATTTTAAAAATAGGGATTGAAGACAAAGGTGCCTTAGAGATAGCAAAAAGATCACGTGGGACTCCAAGAATAGCCAATAGACTTTTAAAAAGGGTTAGAGATTATGCACAAGTAGTAGAAGATGGAGTTATAACTGTAGATGTAGCTAATGATGCTTTGAAGCTTTTGGAAATAGATAGTTTAGGTTTAGATAGTGTAGATAGAAAGCTTATTTTAACTATGATAGATAATTTTAATGGAGGGCCTGTAGGATTAGATACAGTTTCAGCAGCTACAGGAGAAGAGAGGACAACAATTGAAGATGTTTACGAGCCTTATTTATTGCAAATGGGATTTTTAAATAGAACACCTAGAGGAAGAATTGTAACCAAAAGAGCATATGAACATTTTAATATTCCATATGAAGAATAGAGGTGATTATATGGAGTACATGGGAAAGATTCTGATAACAATAGGTATAGTACTCCTTATACTTGGGGCAGTGATATTACTAGGTGGAAAAATAGGATTAGGTAAATTACCAGGAGATATTTTTGTAAAGAAAGGTAACTTTACATTTTTCTTTCCTATAGTTTCAAGTTTGATTATAAGTTTAATTTTAACTTTAATTCTAAATTTATTTAAAAAATAACTAGCAAGGGATGATGAAATGAAGAAAGAAGATTTTTATTATGAACTACCAGAAGAACTGATAGCTCAACATCCACTTAAAAATAGAGAAAAATCTAGATTAATGGTTTTAGATAGAGAGACAGGAGAAACTAAAGACAGACATTTTGAAGATATATTAGAATATTTAAATCCAGGAGATTGTATGGTTTTAAATGATACTAGGGTAATACCAGCAAGATTATTTGGAAGTAGAGAAGGTAAAAAAGAAAGTATTGAATTTTTATTATTAAAAAGAATAGAAGATGATAAATGGGAGACTTTAGTTAGGCCTGGGAAAAAAGCAAGACCAGGACACAAAATAGTTTTCGGAGAAGGCAAGCTTCAGGGTGAAATATTGAGTATTGAAGAGGATGGTACTAGAATTATAGATTTTAGTTATAAAGGAATTTTTGAAGAAATATTAGATGAATTAGGGGAGATGCCTCTACCTCCATATATTCAAGAGAAGCTTGAAGATAAAGAAAGGTATCAAACAGTTTATTCGAAAAACAAAGGCTCAGCTGCTGCTCCTACTGCAGGGCTACATTTTACTAAAGAGCTTTTAGGAGAAATTAAGAATAGAGGAGTAAATATTGTATATATAACTCTTCATGTAGGACTTGGCACTTTTAGACCGGTTAAAGTTGAAAATATAGAAGAACATCATATGCATGAAGAATATTTTGAAGTCTCAAAAGAGGCGGCTAATATAATAAATAGAACTAAAGAAAATAGTGGAAAGGTTGTTGCAGTAGGCACCACTTCTACAAGAACCTTAGAAAGTATAGCCAATGATGATGGCAAAGTTATAGAAGGTAAAGGCTGGACGAATATTTTTATTTACCCAGGATATAGATTTAAGGTAGTAGATTCATTAATAACCAATTTTCATCTGCCAGAATCTACTTTGATAATGCTTGTAAGTGCTTTAGCTGGTAGGGAAAACACCCTTAATGCTTATAATAGGGCAGTTGAAAAAAAGTATAGATTTTTTAGTTTTGGAGATGCTATGTTAATTAAATGAGGAGGATTTGTATGGCAATAAAATTTGAACTTATAAAAGAATCTAGTGAATGTAATGCTAGGCTAGGGAAATTATATACTCCTCATGGAGTTATAGAAACACCAATATTTATGCCTGTAGGAACTAAAGCTACTGTAAAAACTATGACACCAGAAGAGGTTGAAAAATTAGGAGCTCAAATAATACTAGCAAATACTTATCACTTATACTTGAAGCCAGGACATAAACTTATTGAAGAGGCAGGAGGACTTCATAAATTTATGAATTGGAATAAGCCAATACTTACAGATAGTGGAGGATTTCAAGTATTTAGTTTAGGGAAACTCCGAAAGATAACAGAAGAAGGAGTAGAGTTTAGATCTCATATTGATGGTTCGAAACATATGTTAACTCCAGAAAAATCCATTGAAATACAAAATTCATTAGGTTCAGATATTATGATGGCTTTTGATGAATGTGCCCCTTATCCTAGTACATGGGAATATATAAAGCAATCAATGGAAAGAACTAGTAGATGGGCAAAGAGATGTAAAGAATATCATAAAGATTGGGATAGACAAGGTATATTTGGAATAGTTCAAGGTGGAATGTACAAAGATTTGAGAGAAGAAAGTGTAAAAGCTATAACAGATTTAGATTTTCCAGGGTATGCTATTGGAGGGCTAAGCGTAGGAGAGCCTTTAGATTTAATGTGTGAAATATTAGATTTTACTACACCTATGCTTCCTAAAGATAAACCTAGATATTTAATGGGAGTGGGAACTCCAGATTATTTATTTGAATCAGTAATTCGTGGTGTAGATATGGCTGATTGTGTGTTACCAACTAGAATTGCTAGAAATGGTACAACTCTTACTAGCCATGGAAAATTAGTTATAAGAAATGCTAAGTATGCCAAAGATTTTGGCCCATTAGATCCTGAATGCGATTGTTACACATGTAGAAATTATTCAAGGGCTTATATTAGACATTTATTTAATGTAAATGAAATACTAGGTTCAAGACTTGCTACTATACACAACCTTTATTTCTTAATTAAGTTAATGAAAAATATAAGAGAGGCTATTAAAGAGGATAGACTTTTAGAATATAGAGAAGAGTTTTATAAAAAATTTGGATATATTAATTAAAATTAAGAAGGAATTAGAAAACTTTTGTTGAATAAAAGATAGAGTGAAGGAGGGATAGATTTGCCAGCGAATATTCAAGGATTAATTTTGCCAATTGCTTTTTTAGTGATTTTTTATTTTCTAGCAATAAGGCCTCAACAAAAAAGAGAGAAACAAGTTAGAGAAATGAGAGAGGCTCTTAGAGCAGGAGATAAGATAATAACTATTGGAGGAATCTATGGTAAGGTAGTGAAAGTTAAAGAAGATATTGTAACTGTAGAAGTAGGCCCTGATAAAGTTAAATTTGATATTACTAAATGGGCTGTAGGTAGTGTGGTTAATAAAAAACCTGTTAAAAAGGATTCAACTGAAAAGAAAGATGAAAAATAATATAAAAACTTCCTTCTAAAAGGAAGTTTTTTATATTTAAAGTAATAAAATTCACTTTTCTAAAATAAATATTGATTAAGGAATATAGGAGGTGAATTTTATGGATATTAAAAAATCTGATTATGCTTTATATTTATTAAAAGGGATTTTAATTTCATATATTGTTACTTTTTTAATGCTTACCATAATATCTTTGCTTTTAACTTACACAAATTTAAAAGAAAGTAGTATTCCAATTTTAACTACAGTAGTTATGATAGTAAGTATTGTTTTGGGATCAATATATTTAACTTTGAAGATAGGAGAAAAAGGGTGGTTAAATGGAGGAATAATAGGTCTATTGTATATAGTAATCCTTATAATATTAAACAAAATTTTCATAAAACCTTTTATGTTTAATATGTATTTTATAACTAAAATAATAGTTTCATTAGTTATTGGTATAATTGGTGGAATGATTGGAATTAATCTGAAATAGAACTTTAAATGTATATTCATTTATGATATAATTTATAAGGTATTATTCCTATCAGAAGGAGGATTAGTTATAATGAAGCATATAAAAACTTTAGGAAAAAGAAATTTAAAAAACACATTAGCTAAAGGTGGATGTGGAGAGTGTCAAACCTCATGCCAATCAGCATGCAAGACTTCTTGTACTGTAGGAAATCAAAAGTGCGAGAATAAATAGTATTGTTTAAAAAAAGGTGGTGGTTTTATCCACTACTTTTTAATTTGTCATTTTTTATTTTAATAGTTAGTGGGAGGATATCATATGTTAAACAGCCAAAAAATTCATAAATTTCATCTTAACAATAAATATATAGTATTAGATATAAATAGTGGTGCAGTACATTTAGTAGATGAAGTAGCTTATGATGTATTAGACTATTATGAAAACAAGGATTTAAAAGAAATAATATCTGAATTAAGTAAAAAGTATTCTAAAAATGAGATAATAGAAGCTCATAGTGAAATAACTAAAATTAAAGAAGATGGACTTTTGTTTTCAGAAAATATAAACATGAACAATTTTAATTATAATAATGAAAATATAGTAAAAGCCTTGTGTCTTCATGTAGCCCATGATTGTAATTTAAGGTGTAAGTATTGTTTTGCTTCTCAAGGTGATTTTAAAGGGGAAAGACTTTTAATGCCTCTAGAAGTAGGCAAGAAGGCTTTAGAATTTATTGTAAATTCATCAGGAAATAGAAAAAATTTAGAAGTGGACTTTTTTGGTGGAGAGCCATTAATGAATTTTGAAGTAGTTAAGGATTTAGTAGCTTATGGTAGAGAATTAGAAAAAAACCATAATAAAAGATTTAGATTTACTATAACTACTAATGGTGTATTATTAGATGAAGATAAGATGGAATTTATTAATGAAAATATGGACAATATAGTACTAAGCCTTGATGGGCGAAAAGAAGTAAATGATAATATGAGGACTACTGTTGATGGAAAAGGAAGTTATGATATCATAGTTCCTAAGTTTATTGAAATGGCTGATAAAAGAGGGGATAAAGATTATTTTGTAAGAGGAACTTTTACAAGTAATAATTTGGACTTCACTAGAGATGCTTTAGAATTTTATAATTTAGGTTTTAAAAAAATCTCCATAGAACCTGTAGTTACAGATCCCAAAGAAGAATATGCAATAAAAGAAGAGCATTTGGATACAATATTAAATGAATATGAAGAGTTTTCTAAGGAATATATTAAAATAAAAAAGATGGACAAGGACTTTACATTTTTCCATTTTATGATAGATTTAAATCAAGGGCCATGTTTAATTAAAAGAGCAACAGGATGCGGTGCAGGTTCTGAATATATGGCAGTGACACCTGAAGGAGATTTATACCCATGCCATCAATTTGTGGGAAATGATGATTTTAAACTAGGAGATGTGTTTAATGGGGTTATAAACTCTGATATAAGGGAAAAATTTAAACAAAGCAATGTTTTTAGTAAAGAAGAATGTAAAACTTGTTGGGCAAGATTTTATTGTAGCGGTGGTTGTCATGCTAATGCTTACAATACTAATAAGGATATTACTAAACCATATAAAATAGGTTGCGAAATGGAGAAGAAAAGGATCGAATGTGCTATATCAATTTTGGCTAATTTAGAAGAATAGGAATAATTAAGATTTTTATTAGTTAGTTGACTGTAAATTTAAACAACTATATAATCATATAGTATTAGATACTAGAGGGAGGAAGAGGAATGAGGCTTAAAAGTACTATTATATTTTTAATAATAATTTCTTTAGTATTTTTGGGTTCTTATACGGCTATCAATGGAGCTGATATTGGGAAAATAAAAATACCAAATGCTAGAGAAGCAGTGGAACTTGGATTAGATTTAGCTGGTGGAGTATATGTAGTATTGGAAGCTCAAACAGATGCCCAAGGTGCAGAACTTCAAAAAATTATGGAGCAATCAAAAGCTGTAATTAGTGAAAGGGTAGATGGATTGGGAGTTTCTGAACCTAATATAGTTATAGAAGGGAATAATAGAATTAGGATAGAATTAGCAGGAGTAAAAGATGTTCAGGAAGCTATAGATATGATAGGAAAAACTGCACAACTTAAATTTGTTGATCCAGATGGTAAAGAAATTTTAACTGGAAAAAATGTTAAAGGCTCTGAACCACAGTATCAAAAAATGGATAGTAGTGGAGAACAACCAGTAGTATCTTTAGAATTTGATAAAGAAGGAACTAAGAAGTTTGCTGAAGCTACTAAGAGATTGGCACCGAAAACAGAACCTACAGAAAAAATAATCTATATAGTATTAGATGATCAAGTTATATCTAATCCTGTAGTTAATGCAATTATAGATGATGGTAGAGCAGTAATACAAGGTGATTTTACAATAGAAGAGGCAGGAAGACTTGCCACCTTGATTAGAGCTGGATCTTTACCAGTAGAGATGAAAGAAATACAATCTTCAGTAATTGGACCTAAACTAGGGTTAGAAGCCCTAGATAGGAGTATAAAAGCGGCAGCAATTGCTATTATGATTATATTCATATTTATGCTTATTATGTATAAGATACCAGGATTAGTAGCTGATATAGCATTAACTATATACATTATGCTAGTATTGATTGGTATGAAATCTTTAGGAGCAAAACTTACTTTACCTGGAATTGCAGGTCTTATACTTTCTATAGGTATGGCTGTAGATGCCAATGTATTAATATTTGAAAGAATAAAAGAAGAGCTAAGAGTAGGAAAGTCTATAAGAGCATCTATAGATGCTGGTTTTAAAAGAGCACTTTCATCAGTACTTGATTCTAATATAACAACTTTAATAGCAGGTCTAGTATTGTATGGTTTTGGAAGTGGGCCTATAAAAGGTTTTGGAGTAACACTTATACTAGGTATTATTGCTTCTATGATTACTTCTGTATTTATTACTAAACACTTATTAAAACTTATGGTAAATATGACTGGTGCAAAAAATACTAAGTTATATGGGGCTTAGAAAAGGGGTGATTGTAGGTGGATATAATAAAAAACAGGAAAATATTCTTCTCTATTTCTTTAGCAATCATAATAGTTGGTATGATAATGATGGCAGTAAATGGATTAAATAGAGGAATAGATTTTGAAGGCGGTACATTAATACAAATTAAAATTGGTAAGACTATTTCAGTAGATGAAGTTAGACTGATTGTTGATAAATTTGATAAAGAGGCAAGTATAGTTCATTCTGGTGAAAAAAAAGATGAAATACAGATTAAAAGTAAAAAAGATTTTAATAATAAAGAGATACATCAAATTTTTAATGAATTTAAGGAAAAGTATAAATTAAAAGACGAAGATTTGGTTCAATCTCAAAAATTTGGACCAACAATGGGCAAAGAAATAAGACAAAAAGCTTTATTATCTTCAGCTATAGCTGTAGTAGCAATGCTTATCTATATTTCATGGAGATTTGAATTTAAATTTGCAATATCTGCAATAATTACCTTAGCCCATGATATTTTAATTATGCTTTCGGTATACGCAATATTTAGAATACCAGTAAATGGATCATTTATTGCTGCTATATTGACTATTTTAGGTTATTCTATAAATGATACTATAGTTATTTTTGATAGAATTAGAGAAACTAGAAGATTATCAAGAAAAGATTCTTATGAAAAAGTAGTAAATGATAGCATTAAAAAATCATTGACTAGAACTATAAATACATCTATAACTACTTTAGTTACAATTTTATTATTGTATATTTTAGGGGTTGAAGATGTTAAAGTTTTAGCATTACCATTGATTATAGGTGTTATTGCTGGAACTTATTCTTCTATATTTATTGCAAGTCCTTTGTGGTATGTATTTAAGTCAAAGGAAAAAGATGCAAAATACAATGCCAGAAAAGCTTAAAAAACTGCCGAAAGGCAGTTTTTTATAGTATAAAAATAATAAAGACTTCCAATTCAAGTGAAAAAATTGTAATATATTATTAAATCGTGTATTAAGGAGGAAGTATTGTGCAGAGAGGATTTATTTTTTCATTATTATTTGCAATTATGGTAGCGGTGTTTGCATTAAAAAATGCAAATAAAGTTCTTATAGACTTTATATTTGGAAAAGTTAATATATCACAGGCATTAGTTATATTAATTTCAGCTATCTTAGGTGCAGTTATAGTAGCTATTATGGGAAGTGTGAAAAATTTCAAGCTAAAAAGAGATAACAAAGAATTGAATAAAAAACTAGAAAGTATAAAGAAAGAAAAGAATGAACTAATGCTTATGCTAGAAGAACAGGAGAAAGAAGTATTAGACATTGAAGAAGAAAAGGATACTAATACTCTAGATGGAAATAACAGCTAAATTATGAGGTGATTATATGGTAAAGTTTGATAAGGTATATAGTTTATATAGAGAAGACTATTCTGAAGTAGATACACTTTGTAAAGAATTAAATATATCCCCTCTTATGGCAAAAGTACTAATAAATAGAGGTTTCTGTAAAGTTCAAGAAGCAAGAAACTTTTTAAATACAGATTTGGATAGTTTAATAGATCCTTTTCTATTAAAAGATATGGAACAAGCTGTAGCAAGAATTATTAAGGCTATAGAATCCGATGAAAAAATATGTATCTATGGTGATTATGATGCTGATGGTGTGACTAGTACTTCTGTATTGCTTCTTTTTTTAGAGAAGATTGGTGCTAATTGTATCTATTATCTTCCTAATAGGCTTGAAGAGGGTTATGGATTAAATAAAAATGCCGTTGATAAAATAAGTGATTTGGGAGTTTCTCTCGTGATTACAGTTGATTGCGGAATAACTAATATAGAGGAAGTAGATTATTTAAACAAGAAAGATATTGATGTTATAGTTACAGATCACCATCAATGTGGAGAGGTATTACCTAATTGTGTTGCTGTTATAAATCCTAATAGAAAAGATTGTTCTTACCCATTTAAAAAATTGGCTGGAGTAGGTGTAGCTTTTAAATTGGTACAAGGGTTATCTGAAAAACTTGGCATATCTATAGATTATGAACAAATACTACCTATAGTAGCTGTTGGTACTGTAGCCGATGTAATGCCGCTAGTAGGTGAAAATAGGGTCATAGTAAAAAATGGATTAAAAATAGTGAATAATAGGCAAAGATTAAATATAGGTCTGGAAGCTCTTTTAGAGGTATCAGGGCTTAAGAATAAAGAGATATCTTCTTATCATATAGGCTTTGTATTGGGACCCAGGCTTAATGCAGCAGGAAGGCTTGGAGTCGCTTCTACTGGTGTGGAGATGTTTGTATCCAAAGACTATGAGAAAGCTTTTACATTAGCAAAAGAACTAGACGAAGAGAATAAAAAAAGACAAGAAATTGAAGATGGAATATTAAAAGAAGCAGAAGAGTTAATAAAACAACAAGTAGATTTAGAAAAAGATAAGGTAATAGTTCTAGCTTCAGATAAATGGCATTCAGGTATTATTGGTATATGTGCTTCTAAATTAACCGATAAGTATTTTAAACCTACAATATTATTTGCCATAGAAGGAGATTTGGCTAGAGGTTCAGCAAGAAGTATTCCAACACTTGATATATATGATAGTTTAACTAAATGTGGAAGGCTCTTTGAGAAATTTGGAGGTCATAAGCAAGCAGCAGGTATATCTATTAAAACCAAAAATATTGAAGTTTTTAGAAAAAAAATAAATAATATTGTAATAGATTCTTTAGATGAGGAAGATTTTATACCGAAAATATCTATTGATTGTGAAATAGGGCCAGAAGATATAAATTTGGAAACTATAATGGAATTAAAAGAGCTTGAACCTTTTGGAATAGAAAACCCTTCTCCTCAATTTATATATAGAGAGGCATTAATAGATAATATTAGAAGTGTAGGAAGGGATAACAAACATTTGAAACTAGTATTGGAAAAGGATAACAATAAAGTGGATGCTATAGCATTTAACTTTGGAAAATATGAAAATATACTAGAGGTTGGAGATAGTATAAATGTTATAACTACATTAGAAATTAATGAATATATGGGAATGGTAAATCCCCAATTTAAAATTAGAGATATAGCTGATATAGAACTTTACCAATCTAATTTAGATAAAGATTATTATTACCATATTAAAAAATGTTTGAAACTAAAAAACAAACAAAACTATCCTGACCCTTCAAACTTAAATTTTTATCCTAAAGATGATAGGCTTGAGATTATTATTGATAAGCTAAAAAATGAAGACTCTATACTGGTATTAGTTTTTAATTATTATAATTTACAAGAGATTTTAAAGGCAATTAAAATGGAAGGTAGAGATATTATTAAAAGAACTTCTATTACCTATAATTTAAGTGATAAAACCAAGCCAAATGGTTTAGTTATATTACCTATTTTATCAGAAATAGATTTTAAAGACTATGAGAAAGTTATTTTGTATGATTTAAATTTAAATAAAGATGGCTTACTAGATTTTATGAATAATTCAAAGGATTTAAATATAGAATTTTTATTTACTAAAAAGGATATAGAAAAAAACAAAAAGCTAATGAATATTTTTTCTCCTACAGCAGAGGAAATGAAAGTTGTATGTAAAACATTTACTGCTATGAAAGGGAAAGGCTTTAAAGTTGAACCAGATACATACTTAAGTTCTATAAATAGAAAAACAAATCAAAATATAACAAGATTTAAATTAGATCTAATATTTGAAATACTTAAGGATATGGATTTTATAGATTTTATAAATAAAGATGGATTTTATTTTATTAAAGTTTTGACAGCTTTTAATGAAAAAATTGACATAATTGAAAGAGCTAAAGTAAAATACTTATATAGTCTAAATAATTTTAGCTAATAAGGGTATCATCTAGGAAAAGGAATAGCAAATAGGAAATGAGTGGGTGAAATTATGTTAGAAAACTTAATTTTAAAAATAGAACAGTATAATCCGCAAGCTAATACGAAGCAAGTAATTAAAGCTTATAGTTTTGCAGAAGCTGCCCATGAAGGTCAGTATAGAAATTCAGGGGAGAGATTTTTTGTTCACCCTTATAATGTGGCTATGATACTTATTGAATTAAATATGGATACTGACACTATAGTGGCGGGATTGCTTCACGATGTACTTGAAGATACAGATGTTGTTTATGAAAAACTAGTAGAAGAGTTTGGAGAAGAAGTAGCAAATTTAGTAGAAGGGGTTACTAAACTCAAAAAATTAAAATACAAGACTAAACAAGAGAATCAAGCTGAGAACTTAAGAAAAATGGTTGTTGCTATGGCTAAAGATATAAGGGTTATAATAATTAAATTAGCCGATAGATTGCATAATATGAGGACTCTTGAGTATATGAGTGAGGAAAAGAAAAAAGAAAAGGCACTAGAAACACTGGAAATCTATGCCCCTCTAGCACATAGATTAGGTATTTCCAAGATAAAATGGGAGCTTGAAGATCTTTCTTTAAGATTTTTAGATCCAGAAGGATACTATAAATTAGTAGATAAAGTTTCTAAACAAAGAAGGGAAAGGGAAGCTTATATTCAAATGATAATAAATACCCTTCAAGAAAAGCTTGATGAAATGGAAGTATCTTGTGAAATAAGTGGTAGACCAAAGAATTTTTATAGTATATATAGAAAAATGGTATATCAAAATAAGAGTTTTGAACAAATCTTTGATTTAACTGCCATAAGAATAATTGTAGATACACTTAAAGACTGTTATGGAGCATTAGGCATAGTCCATACTATGTGGAAGCCTATTCCAGGAAGGTTTAAAGACTATATAGCTATGCCAAAACCTAATATGTATCAATCTCTTCATACTACTGTTATAGGGCCACAAGGAGAACCCTTTGAAGTTCAGATACGTACTTGGGATATGCATAGAACTGCTGAATATGGAATTGCAGCTCATTGGAAATATAAAGAAGGCACTGTAAAAACAGATAATTTTGATGAAAAACTTTCATGGTTAAGACAGCTTTTAGAATGGCAAAAAGATATGAAGGATCCTAAAGAATTTATGGAATCTTTAAAAATAGATTTCTTTACTGACGAAGTTTTTGTATTTACTCCTAAAGGCGATGTTATTAGTTTGCCAAATGGATCTACACCTATAGATTTTGCTTATAGGGTTCATACAGCTGTAGGTAATAATTGTGTAGGTGCTAAAGTAGATGGAAGAATTGTTCCTTTAGACTATAAATTAAAAAATGGAAATATTGTAGAGGTAATTACTTCCGCAAATAGTACAGGACCAAGTAGGGACTGGTTAAAAGTTGTTAAAAGCAGTCAAGCTAAAACAAAGATTAGACAATGGTTTAAGAGAGAGGAAAAAGATTTAAACATTATAAAAGGAAAAGATATGCTAGAAAAAGAGGTAAAGAGACAAGGGTTTAAGCTGACAGAAATCTTAAAAGAAGATTGGTTGAAGAATATTGCTAGTAAACTTAGCTTAAACAATACAGATGATTTATATGCTGGTCTTGGTTATGGAAGCGTAACTTTAAGCCAAGTTATGCCGCGACTTAAGGAGTTTTATAAAGAACGTCATGACATTAAAGAAGAAAAAAATATTTTAGAACCAAAGATAACTCCTCAAATTTCGAAAAAGAAGGAAAGGGTTCAGCAAGGAGTAACAATAAAAGGAGTAGACAACATAAAAGTACGATTTTCCAAATGCTGTAATCCAGTACCAGGGGATGATATAGTAGGTTATATAACTAGAGGAAGAGGGGTCTCTATTCATAGGAGTGATTGTCCAAATATTGAAGACTTAGGAAGTGGCGAAAGATTTATTTACGTAGAATGGGCTGATGATGAAAAAGCTTCTTATCAAGCAGAAATTCAAATAAAAGCTACTGATAGATCAGGGCTTTTAACCGACATAACTCAAAGAATAACTGAAGCAAAATTAGCAGTTCTATCTTTAAGCGCTAGAACAAATAGGGAAAAATTAGTAGTTATGAATATAACCCTTGAAATAAAAGATATAAACCAACTAAGACAATTAATGAAAAAGATTAAAAAAGTAAAAGGTGTTATAGATGTCTATAGAGTGACTACTTAGAAATAAGAAAGGATGGAGAAAATGAGAGCTGTAGTTCAGAGAGTTAATTATGGAAGTGTTACAGTTGATGATAAAAAGGTTGGAGAAATAGAAAAAGGTTTATTAGTATTTTTGGGAATTGGAAAAGAGGATAATGTAGAGGATTTAGATTATTTAGTTAAAAAGGTCTTAGGACTTAGAATATTTGAAGATGAAAATAATAAAATGAATTTGTCTCTTCTAGATATTAAAGGTGAATTATTGGTAGTTTCACAGTTTACTTTATATGGGGATGTTAGAAAAGGTAAAAGACCAAACTTTACAGCCTCTGCTTCCCCAGATTTGGCAGAAAAATTATATAAAGATTTTATTGAAAAAAGTAAAGAATATGATATAAAAGTAGAAGAAGGAATATTTGGTGCCGATATGAAAGTAAATATTGAAAATGATGGACCAGTTACTATTCTTTTAGATAGTAAAAAAATTTTTTAGGAGGGATATTGTGAAAATAGAAAGATTACCAGTAGGTATATATGCTGCTAACTGTTATATTGTTTATTGCGAGGACACAAAGGAAGGTATAGTTATTGATCCAGGTGGAGAAGGGGATACAATATTAGAAAGAATTAAGAAACTTGATTTAAATATAAAGTATATCATACTTACTCATGGACATGGAGATCATATAGGTGGGATAATAGAGGTTAAAAATGGAACTAAAGCACCTATTTTAATTCATAAAGGTGATGAAGAATTATTAAAAGATGCTACTAAAAATTTATCTAGCATGATGTTTACAGGGAAGGTTCAAGTAATTGCTGATAAATTTGTAGAGGACAAGGAAGAGCTTAAATTTGGGAATCATATGATTGAAATAATTCATACTCCAGGCCATACTCCAGGGGGAATAAGCATAAAAATAGAAGAAAATCTATTTACTGGAGATACTTTATTTGCTGGCTCCATAGGAAGAACAGATTTTCCAGGTGGCTCTTATAAACAAATTATTGAGTCAATAAAGGAAAAGCTTATTCTTTATCCAGATGATACTATTGTATACCCAGGACATGGTCCATCATCAACAATAGGAAGAGAAAAAGCATCCAATCCATTTATTGTAGAATAAAAAGTAGCTAGGCACCTTCCAAGAGAATTCAAGTTAAAGGTGATTACATGATATTAGTCTATTTAGAAGGACATAATTATGAATATGAAGTACGTGAATTAATTAAATTATTTTTCTTTGGAAAAGAAATTAAATTTATTAAAGATGAAAAAGCTTGCAACGAATATAATATATTGATAAAAAATTGTTTAAGGAAAGCTAAAGATGATTATTTTTCCTTAACTGAAATTTTTAAAAACGGAAAAATAGTAAGTAGTTCTTCCATAGAGTCTATAAATAATATTTATGTTGGAAAAGATGATTTAAATAAAAAGATTAAAACTGGTATAAAACAGAGTATTTATGAAGCTATTTCAAAGATAGCAAAATTAGAAGCCCCTTGGGGAATACTTACTGGAGTAAGACCAGTAAAAATAGTACATGATTTGATGGACAAACAAATTAAAGAGGAAGGAATTTATGATATCCTTAAAAATGAATATAAATTGTATCCTGATAGGGCTAGGCTGATTATTGATGTAGCTAAAAAGCAAAGAAGTTTTATTTATCCATTATCAAAAGATAGATTTAGCTTGTATATAAGCATTCCTTTTTGCCCTACAAGGTGTATATATTGTTCATTTCCATCAAATTCTTTAGAAGTAAGTAAAAAATATGTAGATGAGTATACAGAAAAACTTATATATGAATTAACTGAGATAAAAAAGATAATGAAAAATAAAAATATATACACAGTTTATATAGGAGGAGGTACCCCTACTGCAATACCTACAGAAAATTTAAATAAAATAATTAAAAGTATATACAATTTATTTGGGAGAGAAAACATAGAAGAAATAACAGTTGAAGCAGGTAGGCCAGACACTCTGACAGTTGAAAAGCTTCAGATGTTAAGGGAAAATTATATAGAAAGAATAAGTATAAATCCTCAAACTATGAACTTAAAAACATTAGAGACTATTGGAAGAATGCATACAGATAAAGATATAATTAGAACATTTAATTTGGCAAGAGAAATAGGATTTTCTAATATAAATATGGATATAATAATGGGACTTCCAGGTGAAGATATAAATGATGTTAAAAATACATTGGAGATTATATCTGAATTAAGACCTGAAAATTTAACGGTTCATACATTGGCAGTAAAAAGGGTTTCTAAATTTAGAAAAACAATTGATGCTTATTCTTTAAAAGATCAAAATACTATTAATTCTATGCTGGAATTGTCTAAGAAGTATGCAAAAAATATGGGGCTTTTACCATATTATCTATATAGACAAAAGCAAATGTTAGGAAATCTTGAAAACATAGGCTACTCCATTGAAGGAAAAGAATGTATCTATAATATGCTTATAATGGAGGAAAGAGAAACTATAATAGCATTGGGAGCAGGAGGAGTATCTAAAATATTCTATCCTAATGAAAATAGATTTGAAAGGGTTCCTAATGTAAAGAGTTTAAAAGATTATTTACTTAGAACTGAAGAAATGGTAGAAAGAAAAAGGAAGTTTATTGACACTATCTAATTTTTATCTTATAATTATTAAAAACATACTAAAAGACTAGGATAAGGAAGAGTAGTTAAATCCCTTGGCTATAGAGAGTCGGTGATGGTGGAAATCCGATGCCAATATTTGATGAAGACACCTTTGAGTCAATAGGTTAAAAAAGCGAGGTCTATTACCTAATTAGGGTGGCACCGCGAGATAAAACCTCTCGTCCCTGAAATTCATGGATGAGAGGTTTTTGTTTTTGTAAATATAACAGGGAGGTTTGAGATATGGGTGAAAAAATGGGTAATTTAAGAAGGACTCATATGTGTGGAGATTTAAGAAAAATAAATATTAATGAAGAAGTAGTGCTTATGGGTTGGGTCCAAAAAAAGAGAAATTTAGGTTCATTAATATTTGCAGATTTAAGAGATACTAAAGGAATAGCACAGGTTGTATTTGATGATACTATTTCAGAAGAACTATTTAAGAAAGCAGAAAAAATTAAAAGTGAATATGTTATTGCAGTTAAAGGAAAGGTTAGAGAAAGAGAGTCTATAAATAAAAATATACCTACTGGGGAAATAGAAATACTAGCAAGTGAACTAAAGATATTGAATGAGTCAGAAACTCCTCCAATTTATATTAAAGATAATGATGATGTTTCTGAAAATATGAGATTGAAATATAGGTATCTTGATTTGAGAAAACCTTCTATGCAAAGAAATCTTAAAGCAAGACATAAGACTGGAAAAATTATAAGAGAGTTTTTAGATGAAAACAATTTTGTTGAGGTAGAAACTCCTATGCTTACTAAGCCAACTCCTGAAGGTGCTAGAGATTATTTAGTTCCTAGTAGGGTAAATGAAGGTAAGTTTTATGCTCTTCCTCAGTCACCACAATTGATGAAACAGCTTTTAATGGTTTCAGGTATGGATAGATACTATCAAATAGTAAAATGCTTCAGAGACGAAGATTTGAGGGCAAATAGGCAGCCGGAATTTACTCAAGTAGATATAGAAATGTCTTTTGTAGACATAGAAGATATAATAGAGATAAATGAAAAACTTTTATATAAAATATTCAAAGAAATGAAAGGCATCGAGCTAGAATTGCCTATTGCGAGAATGACTTATAATGAGGCTATGGAAAGATTTGGTTCAGACAAGCCGGATTTGAGATTTGGATTTGAACTAAAAGATATAACAGATATAGTTGCTAATTCAAATTTCAAAGTATTTAGCGGTACAATAAAAAATAATGGAGAAGTTAGAGGTATAAATATAAAAGGATATGAAAGTAGTTTTTCTAGAAAAGATATTTCAAAGTTAGAAAACTATGTAAAGACCTTTGGTGCTAAAGGATTAGCTTGGATAAAAATAACTGATGAAGGTATTACCTCTCCTATTGCTAAGTTTTTAGGTGAAAATGAATTAGAAAATATAATTAGCAGAATGGATGGAGAAAAAGGAGATTTATTATTATTTGTTGCAGATAAACCTAAAGTGGTATTTGATAGTTTAGGCAATCTAAGAGTAGAAATTGCCAAAAGGCTTGATATAATAGAAAAGGATGATTTGAAATTAGTTTGGATAACAGAGTTTCCATTATTCGAATATGATGAAGATGAAGAAAGATATGTAGCTAAACATCATCCTTTCACCCATCCAATGGAGGAAGATATTGAGCTTTTAGAAACTAATCCTGAAAAAGTTAGGGCAAAAGCTTATGATATTGTTATAAATGGAGATGAAATGGGGGGAGGAAGTATTAGAATAAGTGACTCTAAACTTCAAGAGAGAATGTTCAAAGCATTAGGTTTTTCTATGGAAGAAGCCAGAGAAAAATTCGGATTTTTATTAGAGGCATTTAAGTATGGAACCCCTCCTCATGGCGGAATAGCTTATGGATTTGATAGGTTAGTAATGCTTTTAACTGATACAGATAATATTCGTGATGTAATTGCTTTTCCGAAAACTCAAAGTGCAACTTGTCTTTTAACAGGAGCACCAGCAAATATAGATTCAGAACAACTTAAAGAAGTTCATATGAAGTTAGATTTGGAAAAATAAATTATTCCAGGGCTTTTGCCCTGGAAAGTATTCATAATGTAGGTGATAATTGTGGATAACCCTTTTTTGAGAACTGAAATGCTTATAGGAAAAGAAGGAATGGATATATTAAATAATTCAACAGTATGTGTATTTGGAATAGGAGGGGTAGGCTCTTATACTGTAGAAGCATTAGTAAGATCAGGAATTGGAAATATTGTTTTAGTAGATTATGATATAATAGATATAACAAATATTAATAGACAGATTCATGCTACACATAGTACTATAGGCAGATATAAAGTTGAAGCTATGAAAGAAAGAGTATTGGATATTAATCCATATATCAATATAAAAACATATAATGCAAAATTGGAAAAAACTAATATAGATTCTCTATTATCAAAAGAATATAATTATGTAGTAGATGCCATAGATATGATTAGTTCAAAATTAGATCTAATTGAAAGATGTAAAATTGAAAATATTCCTATTATTAGTTGTATGGGAGCTGGAAATAAATTAGATCCAACTATGTTATTAGTAGGAGATATTTATAAAACAAGTACTTGTCCACTAGCGAGAGTTGTGAGAAGAGAGTTAAGAAAAAGAAAAGTAGATTCATTAAAAGTTATATGGTCTAAAGAGAAACCTATTAAGATAAACTTAAAAAATGAAGAAACTAAAAAACCAGTTCCAGGCAGTGTTTCTTTTGTTCCACCTGTAGCAGGATTAATAATAGCTTCAGAAGTGGTTAAAGATTTAATTAGTAAGGAGGGTTTATAATATGGATCAAGTTGGATTAGTAACAAAAATAAAAGATGATAATATTGCTGAAGTTAAGATAAAACGTATGACAGCTTGTGGTGATAGTTGTGAAAGTTGCTCTGGTATCTGTCATGTACCGGGTATTGTAATTACTGTACCTAATACTTTGAATGCTAATGTAGGAGATGAAATTGAGTTAAGAGCTAAAGGTGAAAGTATATTAAAATATGCAATGATAACGTATATGATTCCTTTTTGTATGTTGTTAATAGGTATTTTTGCAAGCATGTATATATTTAAGTCTATGGGTATAAAAAGCTATGAAAATTATAGTTTTTTAGTAGGACTAGTATTTTTAGCCATATCTTATGTTATTCTTAGAAAAATAGATAAGAAAATAGAAAAGACTAATAACTTAAGCTTTGAAATGGTTAAAATATTGTAAGGAGGTATGTAAGGGTGAGTAAAGAAGACAAGGATAGAGCCGCTATAATTAATAGATTAAGGCGAATTGAAGGACAAGTAAAAGGCATTCAAAAAATGGTTTATGAAGAAAAAGTTTGTGGTGATATTCTTATACAAATTGCTGCAGTAAGATCAGCATTAAATAAGGTTGGAGGTATGATCTTAGAAGATCATATGAAAGATTGCATAAAAACTTCATTAGAAAATGGGGCAGATGATGATGTTATAGATGGATTAATAGATACAATACTAAAATATACAAAATAAATTATTGTGCTTTTTTTTGCACCCTTTTTATTGAACGACTTAAAGAAGAGGATATGACTATACCAATGCTAATAGCTACTGCTATAAATAAAGTTTCTGTACCTATATTTGCCGCATCAAGGAACCTTTTTTCTATTAAAGCCAACATTGTATAATACATTCCTGCTCCTGGAACTAAAGATATAATTCCAGGTATAATAAATACTGTAGCTGGTTTTTTTAAGTGTCTAGCAAGTAATTCGCCTATAATACCTACAGCTAAAGCACCGAAAAAAGTACCAGCTACAGGTGAAGAATATTTACTTAATATAAAAGTGTATGTCATCCATCCTAAGGATCCTACAGTTCCAGAGATTATTATAGAGTCTCTAGGTATGCTAAACAATATAGAAGCTCCTATGGTGCCAAAAAAAGAAAAAACAAATTGTTTAATAAATTCCATTAAATCAACCCCTTAAAATATATTTTGAGTATCATTCCTACTCCAAAAGCTATGGAAAGAGCAGTGATGATGGCTTCCATTCCTCTAGAAAGTCCTGAGACAAAATCTCCAGACATAGTATCCCTAATAGCATTGGTTATGGCTACTCCAGGAACTAATGACATTATAGAGCCAATTATAATTTTATCTGGGCTTGCACCAAGCCCTATTTTAACAAAGAGTATAGATAATAATGATGCAACTGCTGCTCCACAAAAATTACTTATAAAAAAAGTAATTCCCAATTCGTTCAATTTAGTAGTAACAACAACAACCATTATACCTGTAAAGAAACTTGCTAAAAAATCAAGAAAATTTCCCCCGAACAATAAAGAAAAAAATGCTGCAATAATACCTCCAAATAAAAATTTAGTTATATTATCATAGTTGTCAACATCATCTATTTTTTTTAGCTTTTCAATTGCTTCTTCTATTCCCATATCTGATTCAACAAATTGTCTTGAAAAATCATTTACCATATTGATTTTATTTAAGTCAATTTTTATAGTGTTTATCCTTTGCAAATATGATACAACCTCTTCCCCATGCTCTAAAGATACAAATATTCCTGTTGGCGTTACAAAAGCTTCTACATATTTAATATTTTTTCTTGATCTACATATTCTTATTATCATATCTTCGACCCTATAAGTTTCTGCTCCATTTTTTAACATTATTCTGCCAGCTAAAACCGCTAGTATAAGTAGTCTTTTTACTTCTCTTTTTTCGTCTATTTCATTCATTGTTATTTTTCACCTCTATTGTTAAAACTATTTAACTTGTAAAAATATTGTCCAATTTATATAATAGAACTGTAAAATATAATAATATTTTTTATACATGATTATATTATATTATGAAATAGGACTTAATCAAGTACATATGAAATATTAAATTAAGAAAGGAGATAAATAAATGGATTTTTCAAATTTGAAAAAAGCTGACCCTGAGATAATGAAATTTATTGAAATGGAAACTCAAAGACAGAGAGAAAAGATTGAATTAATTGCTTCTGAAAATTTTGTAACTCCTCAAGTTATGGAAGCTATGGGAAGCCAACTTACTAACAAGTATGCAGAAGGCTACCCTAATAAAAGATATTATGGTGGTTGTGAATATGTGGACATGGTTGAAGATTTAGCGAGAGATAGACTTAAAAAATTATTTGGAGCAGATCATGCAAATGTTCAACCTCATTCAGGCTCCAATGCTAACTTAGGAGTTTATTTTGCAGTATTAAAACCTGGTGATAAGGTTTTAGGTATGAACCTTTCTCAAGGTGGACATTTGACTCATGGTAGTCCAGTAAATATTTCAGGAACTTATTATAACTTTGTTTCTTATGGGGTAGATAAGGAAACAGAAAAAATCGACTATGATGAAGTAAGAGAAATTGCAGTTAGAGAAAAACCAAAGATGATAGTTGCTGGTGCTAGTGCTTATCCAAGAATTATTGATTTTGAAAAGTTTAGAGAAATTGCAGATGAAGTAGGAGCATATTTAATGGTAGATATGGCTCATATTGCAGGATTAGTTGCAGCTGGCCTTCATCCAAATCCAGTTCCATATGCAGATTTTGTAACTACTACAACCCATAAGACTTTAAGAGGTCCAAGAGGTGGAGCTATACTTTGCAAAGAAGAATATGCTAAAAAAATAGATAAATCAATATTTCCTGGAATTCAAGGTGGCCCATTAATGCATATAATTGCTGCTAAAGCTGTTAGTTTTGGAGAGGCTTTAACAGATGAATTTAAAGATTATCAAAAGCAAATAATAAAAAATGCAAAAGTTTTATCTGAAGGATTGAAAGAAGAAGGATTTAGACTAGTATCTGATGGAACAGATAATCATTTAATACTTCTAGATGTAAGAAATAAAAAATTAACAGGAAAAGAAGCAGAAGAACTTTTAGATGAAATAGGTATAACAACAAATAAAAATACTATACCTTTTGATCCAGAAAGTCCTTTTGTAACTAGTGGACTTAGAATAGGGACTCCAGCAGTTACTACAAGAGGTATGAAAGAAGAAGATATGATAGAGATTGCTAAAATAATGGGCTTAGCATTGGATAAAAATAATGATAGAGATATGGTGAAGAATAGAGTTAGGGATTTATGTAACAAGTTTCCATTATATGAATAGATATAAAAAAACCTATGGCTTAAGCCATAGGTTTTTAGCATATATAAGAGTTAAAGAGGGAAACATATATTTAAGATCATTATATTAGGTAGGTGTTATAATGTTTGAATATAGTTACATTATAGTTCCCTCTATATTATTAGGCATAATATCAAGAATTTCAATGCTCAAAGTGGACTATAGGCAATATCCAAGTTATCCTCAAGGGGTTTTTTCTCATTTTACATTAGGTATAGTATCTTCGAGTTTAGGAGCAGTAGCCCTTCCAGCTTTGCTAGAAAGAGAGTTTTCAGCAGTTACTTTTTTAGCATTGGCAGCCCAGCAATTTAGAGATGTTAGAAATTTAGAAAGACAAAGTTTAGAAAATATTGATAAAACTGAATTGGTAGAAAGGGGAACAGCTTATATCGAAGACATAGCTAAGGCTTTTGAAGCTAGAAATTATATGACTATGTTAACATCATTAATAGTTAGTATAGTTATTTTTCTTCTTAATAAATTTTTAATAAGATTTTATTCTATACTTATCGGCAGTATTATAGGAATTCTAACTATTGTTTTATTTCATAAGGCTATTTCTAGGGAGACTGTTGGAGAAATTGCTGATATTTATCCAGCAAATATTTCTTTTGAGGGATCTATTTTAACAGTTAATAATCTAGGAATAACAAATATTGGTTTTAAAAAATCTAGGGAAATTTTTTTAGAAAAAGCTATAGCAGTTGAAATAGTTCCAAAAGATGAAAATGCAATTGTAACTCTTTCTAATTTAGGACAAAGGAAAGCTATAGAACATAATGTATCTGTTCAATTAGGAATAAGAAAAGATTTAGATGAACCAGATTTTTCGCCTATGATAACTAGGGACTCAGATACTGGTAATCTTGTATTTGTAATAGTTAGTATGGAACCTGATATGGAATGTTTAATAACAGCAGTAAAAAGAACCATTGTATTGGAAAGTGCTAAGAGAAAACCATTATCATCTTATGCAGGAAGAAAAGCTGCAGATTAAGGAGGTTTTTATATTGAATAACCAGACAAAAAACAATATACTAGCTATTGTGACCATAGATGAAAGCAAAGTAATAGGTGGGTCTGTTCCTACTTTTTTAGCTAGGGATGAAAAAGAAAGAGAAAGGATTGCAATATTACTTTCTAAGGTAACTTTAGGAATGATACATGATTTGGAAAATGGTTGTTATATTATTGTTAGACATTAGATTTAAAGTGTATCTATTTACATATCTATCTTGCTATAATAAAATAGACATAGTTATAAATTTAGAATGGAAGGTGTATTATGGAAATAAAGCTATTAGGTGAGGATAAAAATATTATAGAAAAAGTGGAAACGGGAAGCATAGCAAATGAACTAGGAATTGAGCCAGGTGATATTTTAATTTCTATTAATGATAAAAAAGTTTTAGATATTATTGACTATAAGTATCTAATATCCGATAATTATGTTTTAGTAACTATCCAAAAGAAGAATGGAGAATTGTGGGATTTTGAAATAGAAAAAGATTATGATGAGGATTTAGGTATATATTTCACCAACCCTTTAATAGACAAAGCTAGAAGTTGTCGAAATAATTGTATTTTTTGTTTTATAGATCAGCTTCCTAAGGGAATGAGAAAAACTTTATATTTTAAAGATGATGATTCTAGGCTTTCTTTTTTACAAGGGAATTTTATTACTTTTACTAATTTAAGTGATGAAGAAATACAAAGAATAATAGATTATAGATTGAGTAATATAAATGTTTCTGTCCATACTACTAATCCAGAATTAAGAGTAAAAATGTTAAATAACAAGAATGCTGGAAAAATATTGGATATATTAAAGAAATTTAAAGAGTCAGGAATTAAAGTCAATTGTCAAATAGTTTTAGTTCCTGGAATAAACGATGGAAAAGAGCTAGATAGAACATTAGAAGATCTAGCAAGTCTATATCCTAGTGCTAGTAGCGTAGCAGTAGTACCAGTAGGACTGACAAAGCATAGGGAAGGACTTTGTAAGTTAAGCACCTTTGATAAAAAATCTTCAAAAGAGCTTTTAGAATATATGAAAACTAAACATAAAATCTTTTTAGATAGATTAGGCACTAGATTTGTATATCCTTCAGATGAATTTTATGCTGTGGCAGAAGAAGAACTTCCGGCTTATGAAGAATATGAGGGATTTCCACAGCTAGAAAATGGAGTAGGCCTTATGAGACTTTTTTTATACGAAATAGAAGAAGAACTAAAAAAAATAGATGATAATACTATTGTGAATAAAAAATATATTATTGCTACAGGTACATTAGCATATAAATTTATGAAGGATATAGCTGATAAAGTTATGAAAAAAATTAAAGGATTAGATCTAAAGGTAGTACCAATAGAAAATAATTTTTTTGGAACTACTATTACCGTATCAGGTCTTATAACAGGACAAGACTTAATATCCCAAACAAAAATTTATAGTGATTATGATGGAATTATAATTCCTAGTTCAATGCTAAGAGATGGGGAAGATGTTTTTTTAGATGATTATACCGTATTAGATGTAGAAAAAGAGTTAAACAAAAAAATCATACCATCAAAAGTTTCAGGAAGTGATTTTATAAAAATATTCAAAAAAATATGAGGTGATAATATGAGACCAGTAGTTTGTATAGTTGGAAGACCTAATGTAGGAAAGTCTACACTTTTTAATAAAATAGTTGGAAGAAGAATTGCAATTACAGAGGATAGACCAGGAGTTACTAGAGATAGAATTTATGCAGAGGCAGAATGGTTAAATAATTATTTTATTCTTATTGATACGGGAGGAATTGAACCTTATAGCGATGATATAATATTATCCCAAATTAAAAGACAAGCAGAGATAGCAATAGATACAGCTGATGTAATATTATTCGTAGTTGATGGATTAGGTGGAATAACTTCTACTGATAGAGAAATAGCAAATATATTAAGAAAATCAGGAAAGGAAGTACTCTTAGTATGCAATAAAATAGATACACCAAAAACTCCAGATGAAATATATGAATTTTATGAATTAGGATTTGGAGAGCCTATTGTAGTATCTGCAGGACAGAGTTTAGGTCTAGGCGATTTACTAGATGAAATAATTAAAAAATTCCCTGAGAATAAGGATACAGATTATGAAGAAGGGGTGATCAAAGCTTCTATTATAGGAAAACCTAATGTAGGTAAGTCATCCCTTATAAATAATGTACTAGGAGAAAACAGGGTTATTGTAAGCAATGTACCTGGAACTACTAGAGATGCAGTAGATACACCTTTTACATATAAAGGTGATAAGTATGTATTTATAGATACTGCAGGAGTTAGAAGGAAAAGAAGTATTTCAGAAAATATAGAGAGATATAGCGTTATAAGAACCCTTACAGCTATAGAAAGGTCAGACGTATCTATTTTAGTAATAGATGCTACTGTAGGTGTTACAGAACAAGATGCTAAAATAGCAGGTTATGCTCATGAAAGAGGGAAAGGATTAATTATAGCAGTCAATAAATGGGATTTAATTGAAAAATCCAATAAAACCTACAGAGAATTTGAAAAAAATATAAAGAATACATTATCTTTTGTAACTTATGCACCTATAGTTTTTATATCTGCCAAAACAGGAAAAAGGGTTGATAAACTACTGCAGATCATTAAAGAAGTGTACAATAGTTATACAAAAAGAATTAGTACAGGAGTATTAAATGATATAATAAATGAGGCGGTTCTTTTAAATCAACCACCTACAGATAAAGGTAGAAGGCTTAAAATATATTATGGGACTCAAGTAGGGGTTATGCCACCTAAGTTTGTTATATTTATAAATGATAAGGAACTATTGCATTTTTCATATGAGAGATATTTAGAAAATCAAATCCGTTTAAACTTTGGCTATGAAGGAACTCCTCTTCAATTTGAATTTAAAGAAAAGGGGGATTAATTTTAATGAATAATATATTAAAAATAGCTATTATAGCTTATCTTATTGGTAATTTTTCTTCTGCATATATTTTAGGAAAATTATGTAGAAAAAAGGATATAAGAAACTATGGTAGCGGTAATGCTGGTGCAACCAATGCTTTGAGGGTTTTTGGTTTAAAGATAGGTATTATAGCATTTATATTTGATATTTTAAAAGGATTTGTAGCTGTTAAAGTAGGTAAAAGTATAATGGGATTTGATGGTGGCTTAGTAGCAGGATTATTTGTAGTTATAGGGCATAATTGGCCAATATTTCTTAAATTTAAAGGTGGAAAAGGCATAGCATCATCTCTAGGTGTTATGTTATGTCTGAATCCACCTATAACTATTATATGTATGATTATAGGTTTTTCAATTATAGCAAAAACTAGATATGTTTCCTTAGGCTCAATAGTAGCCACAGGATTAGTTCCTATTGTAGGATTGATTATGAAGAAACCTTTTGATTTAAAGTTTTTTTTATTTACTATCGTCTTGGCTTTTATGGCTATTTTAAGACATAGAAGCAATATAAAAAGATTATTAGCTGGAGAAGAATCAAAACTTGGAGAACGAGTTGATTAGAATCAATATAAGGGGGCAAATATAAATGGTAGAAAAAATTGGAGTAATAGGAGGGGGAAGTTGGGGAACAGCATTAGCTATACTTCTCTCTAAAAAAGGATATGAAGTAGAGCTTTGGGTTAGAAACAGCAAACAATGTAATGATATGAATATTTCAAGAGAAAATGTAAAATATTTATCAGGAGTGGTGATTCCTAATAATGTTAGAATTATAGATGATTTAGAGAAGGCAGTAACTGATAAGGATATTATAGTCCTATCCATACCTTCTCATGGGGTTAGAGAAACCTTATTAAATTCTAAAAATTACATAAAACCAGATCAGATAATTGTTAACGTAGCTAAAGGAATAGAAAATAATAGTCTTATGAGAATTTCAGAAGTTGTGAAGGAAATAATTCCTAAAAGTAAATATGCAATTTTATCTGGCCCATCTCATGCAGAAGAAGTTGCAAGAGATATGCCTACAACAGTTGTTACAGCATCTGAAGACAAAAAAATAGCCAATTATACTCAAGATATATTTATGTCTCCTAAGTTTAGAGTTTATACCAATCCAGATGTTATAGGTGTAGAGCTAGGAGGTTCTTTGAAAAATGTAATTGCTCTAGGAGCAGGAATTTCTGATGGTTTAGGTTATGGAGATAATACAAAGGCAGCACTTATGACTAGAGGAATTATAGAAATGTCAAGATTGGGAAGTAAGATGGGTGCTAATAATGAAACTTTTGCAGGTCTTTCAGGAATTGGCGACTTAATAGTTACTTGCACAAGTATGCATAGTAGGAATAGAAGAGCAGGAATTTTAATAGGAGAAGGAAATAGCCTTGAAGAAGCTACAAAAAGTGTAGGTATGGTAGTAGAAGGTGTCAAGACAGCTAAGTCTGCATATAATTTAGCAATTAAATATAATGTTACTATGCCTATAACTAAAGAAATATATGGAGTGTTGTATGAAGGTAAAGATGTTAAGAATTCAGTTGTAAATTTAATGCTTAGGGATAAAAAACATGAAATGGAGGATGTTGTAAAAATATTAAATAATAGTTGGTAAGACATACTTTTTAGTATGTCTTTTTTAATGCCTGTCATATTATTGAGATTTAGACATATATATATAATGTTAAGGAGCGTTTTTATAGATAAAATAGGTTTTAAAGGGAGGGAAAGGAATGGAGAAGTTTGATATATACAAAGATATTGGGGAAAGAACAGATGGAGATATTTATGTAGGAGTGGTAGGACCAGTAAGAACAGGAAAATCAACTTTTATAAAAAGATTTATGGAATTATTGGTATTACCTAATATTGAAAATAAGTATAAAAAAGAAAGAGCTAAAGATGAATTACCTTTAAGTGGTTCAGGAAAAACTATTATGACAACAGAACCTAAATTTGTACCTAATGAAGCTGTAGAATTAACTTTAAAGGACAATGTGAAATTTAAAGTCAGAATGGTTGATTGTGTAGGATATTTAGTAAGAGGTGCTCTTGGACATGAAGAAGATAGTATTCCACGAATGGTTACTACTCCTTGGTATGAGAAAGAAATACCTTTTGAAGAAGCAGCAGAAATAGGGACTAGAAAGGTTATAACTGATCATTCAACAATTGGCATTGTTGTTACTACTGATGGTTCAATAACAGATATCGATAGATCAAATTACATAAAAGCAGAAGAACGAGTAATAGGTGAATTAAAGGAACTAGAAAAACCATTTATAATAATATTGAATTCAAAGCACCCAAATTTAGATAGTACTATTGCATTGCGAGAAAGTTTAGAAGAAAAATATGATGTAGCTGTAATAGCTGTAGATTGTTTAAATATGAATAATAGTGATGTAGAGAAAATATTTGAAAAAATACTATTTGAATTTCCAGCAAAAGAGATAAATATAAATTTACCAGGATGGGTGGAAGGACTAGATAGAAATCATTGGATAAAATCTACTATTTTAGATTCTCTAAAAGAATCTATTCAAACATTGCAAAGATTAAGTGAGGTTAATCCTGCAATAGAGAATTTAAATGAAATAGATATAATAGAAGAAACTAGGATAAAAGAAATAAAATTAGGAGAAGGAATTGCAGATATAGATATAGTATTGGAAGAAGAGCTTTTTTATAATGTTTTAGAGGAAATGACAGGATATGCAATTGAAGGAGAATATCAGCTTCTAGGGCTTATTTCTAAATTGTCAGAAGCTAAATCTGAGTACAGTAAAATAGAAGGTGCACTAAATGATGCAAAAGAGTTGGGATATGGATTAGTAAATCCAGGCTTGGAAGAGTTAGATTTGGCAGAGCCAGAAATATATAAGCAAGGTAATAGGTTTGGTGTAAAATTACGTGCCAAAGCACCATCACTACATTTTATAAGAGCAGATATAACAACTGAAGTTTCTCCACTTATAGGAACAGAAAAGCAAAGTGAGGAGTTAGTTAAATACTTTATAGATGAATTTGAAGAAAATCCATCGAAAATTTGGCAGTCAAATTTATTTGGAAAGTCTCTATATGACTTAGTAAATGAACAACTTCAGGGGAAACTTAATATGATGCCAGAAGATGTAAGGGAAAAGATGAGAAGGACCTTAGAAAGAATAATTAACGATGGCAGCGGAGGGCTTATTTGTATAATAATATAAGATAATAAAGCAATATAGAAAAAAGAGCTGTTCCAAAAGGGATTAAATAAATTACTTTTGAGGACAGCTTTTTACATTATGAACGTAATTGAAGTTGATAAATAGTATATTATAGAAATATTTTATAGGAGGTAAAAAAATGAGTTATACTAATCCACATGGCCAGCCACAGGGTATTGCTATATATGATACAATACTAATAGCTGAAATTGATGCAATAAATACTTATGCTGATCATATTGCAAACTCCAATATGGAAGATGTTAACAAAGTTTGGAGAGATATTATAAAAGATGAAAAAACATTATGGAATGATTCTTTCGTTGCTTCGTAAATATGATCCAGCACAGTACCAAGCATATTTAAACCATATAAATATAAAGCTAGGTCCAAAATCTCCTATGCAAGAGTATAAACCAAACTATGACAAACAGATTATTTTAAATAATATAAGGGAAGATATAAAAGGTGAATTTGAAGCTGTTATTTTATATGAACAATATTTATCAATTATTCCTTATGTAGATGTTAGAGATACATTACACTATATAATTAATGGGGAGAAAAATCATACCGAATATTTAACACGTTTATTATTAAGATATGATAAAGATAAATATAATGGTTTAAAATAAAGAAAGAATATATTATTTGCCCCTAACTAACTATTTTGGACAATTGCATACGATTATGGTAAAGCATAAAATACCTAGAGGAACTTGAAAACTAGGAAAGGTTAAATAGGGGTGATATTTTGCATGAAAGAATATAATTATAATGATAAGTTTCGAGTTCATGAGGATTTATTTTTAAAACGAATGGAAAATTTAATAGATAAATATTCTGATAAAGTTGTATTTGATGCTAGATAGGCTATACTAAATAGGACAACTAAATTCCGAACAATGATATAATATAAAATATAAAGAATTGGGAGGAATTAAAATGGCAAAAAGGTATACGGAAGATTTCAAAAAACAAATAGTTAGCCT
>NZ_VULR01000018.1 GCF_009696605.1 Anaerosalibacter bizertensis
TAGAGATGGAAGACTTTGGGGCAATACTTATTAGATTTAAAAATGGCTCAATAGGAATAGTTGAAGGAAGTGCTTGTGTATATCCTAAAAACTTAGAAGAAACTTTAAGTATATTTGGAGAAAAAGGGACAGTTGTTATAGGTGGACTGGCTGTTAATGAAATAAAAACATGGCAATTTGCAGATGAAAGAGACTATGATAAAGAAGATGAAAGTACAAAAGTAGATAGTGTATATGGAAGTGGGCATACTCCACTTTATAAGGATTTTATAGATGCGATAAAAAATGATAGAGAGCCTTTAATAAATGGAGAAGAAGGTAGAAAGGCTTTAGAGATAATACTTAAGGCTTATGAAAATTCTAGAAACGAATAATGGAGATGTTAACCAATGATCCTTAGTATATCTAAATCAAATAGAAAAAATATCAAGAAAAGCAAGAAAATATATAATGACAAAAGGATTAGTTTTGCAATTGTACTTCAATTTTGTATGCTTATAACTAACTATACATTTAAACAGGTATTTAAAATAACAAGCCCTGGTGTAAGGGCCATGATTAGCGGTATTTTTATGGTATTAGTAGGGATATATTTTATTAGTATAATTAAGGTTGTATTTGATAGAGTAGGAAAGATTTTTATTAGTTCGTACCTTATATCGTTTATTATTATATTACTTAATATGTTGTTTTTTCCAAGTAATTTACAGTATTTATTAGAAATATCTTTCTATTTATTATTAATTTGTATGCCGATATTTATATATTATACTGCTATTTATGATAAATCAATATTATTAGAAATGTTGATAAAATCTTCATATTATCAAATGATGCTTGGAATAGTTTTCTTTATAGCCACAGATTTTTCAGTTATTAGATATGATATGGTTTTTTCATATTTGATATTGGTTCCAGTAGAAACATTATTATACAAGATATATAGAGATTTTAGTATTGTTGATGTGCTATTAGTTTTTGTAGGAATTATGATGATAATTATAATGGGTTCTAGGGGTCCACTGCTTTCCCTGATATTATTTTGGTTTTTTTTAGCTATAAAATATATACATAATAGTAAGAATATAGTAAAATATTTCATCACAACTTGCTTATTTATAGCAGTAATTATAATAATTTCATTGAATTTTGATATTATGATTGTAAAGCTAAACTTAATTTTAGAAAATATGGGATTTAGAAGCAGGACACTTAGAATTTTTCTGAGTAATTCAGTCGATTTTTCAAGTGGTAGAATTAACATCTATAGTTTTATTGTTGAGTGTATTAAAGAAAGGCCATTGTTAGGATATGGATTGGCTGGAGATAGGGTATTGTTGGGGGGGACATATCCGCATAACTTTTTTTTAGAGGTTTTAGTCCAATTTGGGGTAATAATTGGGGGCTTAATAATAATTTTATTTATTTATTTTTATATTAATGGTATATTTAATAATAAAGATGAAGTTGAAACTGATTTAGCATTGCTTTTTTTTGGAATAGGATTTGTACAGTTGCTTGTTTCAGGCTCATATTTAACTTCTGGAAACTTTTGGCTATTTATGTCTATTTGTATAAATTCCACAAATACTATTAAACATAAATTTTATAATGATTCAGAAGTTAATAAATAGAATATTCATTGATTTTTATTTCTATTGAGGTTAAAAAATAGTGGCAAGAATAAATCTGCCACTATTTTTTTTCTTTATTTATTATTGTGGTGGTCCACATACTTTGCAAGGTGTAAATCCTTGACTTTTAGCTTTTTTCAAACTAATAGGAATTTTGCTTTTCTTTAAATGTCTACAATTTCCTCTATGATATTTGGATCCTGTGTTTGTTATATATACTTCTTCTACACCATCAGTTGCTGGTGGCTTTGGTTTGGAAACAGCTCCGTTAGAACTAGTATTTCCTGAATTGCTACTATTTTTATTGCTTTCTCCATTAGAATTGACTGATTGATTAGGTTGAGAGTTTTTGTATGAACTTTGTTTTTCCTCTTTGGGTGGAGCATTTTCTTTCTTTGGTTTAGCAGTCTTTTTAAAGTCTATTTTTATTTCTTCGTTATCTACTGCAATTATAATAGTACCGTCTTTATCGGTCCTATATATTTGAATACCTTTAGCTTCTAATTTGTCAATAATTGCTTGATGAGGATAGCCATACTTATTTTCTGCGCCACAGCTTATAATTGCATATTCTGGATTTACTTTTTCAAGAAATTTATTAGTTGTAGAAGAATAACTACCGTGATGGCCAACTTTTAATATATCGGACTTTAAATCATAGTTACCATTTAACATATTTTGTTCTGCTTCTGTTTCAGCATCTCCAGTGAATAGGAAAGAATTATCTTTATAATTTAGTTTAAGTACAATGCTATAGTTATTTAAGTTATCGTCATTAATATTAGTTTCTGGAGCTAATACAGTTAAATTCAATCCTTCCTTGTCAAGTAACATATCTCCAGCAATGGGGGTTTTAAATTTAATTCCTTTATTCTGTATAGCGGACATTAGATTTTCGAATGTTTTAGTAGTATGAGTTTTGTCAGGCATATAAATATTGCCTATTTCAAAATTTTGAATAACTATAGGCAATCCTCCAATGTGATCTTCATGAGGGTGCGTTGCTACAAGATAATCAATCTTTTCTACATTTTGCTCTTTTAAATAATTTAAAACTGTTTGACTACTGCTTTCAGGTCCGCCATCGATTAAAGCTGTTTCACCATTTGGAAGCTGGACTAATATACTATCTCCTTGTCCAACATCTATATAGTGAACTTTGAGATCTCTTACTTTTTCAAATTGTTCTTTCTTTGGCTTTTCTGGCTCTTTTGGTTTTTCTGGTTTTGTTTTAATCTCTTCTGTTTTTTCTTCTACTTTTTCTATTGCAGCAGGTGTTTCTTTTTCGGCTACATCATTTTCTTCAGGTTCAATCATAGCAAAACCAACAGATGTGGCTATTAGTGAGATTATAAGTGTTGTTGCTGCAGCTTTCATTGGCTTATTATTTTTCTTTGCTTTAGTTAAATCAACTAGTGAGAATGTTAAGAAAGGTATTCCTAAGAAAGATATAAATAGTCCTATATCTCCACTTAGAAGCATTGCAAATGAAAAAATGTAGTATAGAATTGCTATGACTTTTTTCCAAGTTCTATCGCTGCGAAACCCTGGAATGTGTTTAAAAAAATTATTCAAATTCATCCTCCTTTACCAAATGTTAATATTATCATCTTGTCCAAACAAGGAAAAAATTATTCCTTACTTTGGAGGTTAAGGAATAACTCATTATAATTTGGTAAGAAGAAATGAAAATTAAAACTAAAATTATAGGGTTCTATTACTTAAAGATACAAAAAAAGTTATATTTCTGAATGTAAATTGATTCTAAAAATAATATCATCAACTTAATAAAAGGTGAATGGGAATGGGATATTAGATATAGATAATCTTATTTTTTTGAAAACAAACATAATTTTGTTATATGTCTCTAATAATAGAGGATTTATAGTGAATATGTAGAATTATATAGAAAACGAGGGTATTTTTCCACACATTTTAAGTCTTAAATCAACAGAAAATCAGGGGGAAATAGTATGTTAGAACTTAAGGAATATAGAAGGATAATGGATATTGAAAGAGAGTATAAGGGAAGGATAGAGAACACATCTTATTTAAATAGTTTGATATTAACAGAAGATGAAATATGGGATATAGGAAAATATCTAGGATATTTTATATCTAATAATGATTTTAAAAGAATGGAAAATGTTTTATTGGTTTATTCAGTCAGTATTGCATACCATTATTATGATGATACAGGTTATTGGCCTCATTTTTACAAATATTGTGGGTTAACAGGGAATATTGTATATAATGAAGAAATTGGACAGGTTATAGAATTTGTTTTAATGAATAAAGGATATTTAGAGTTTAACAGGGTAGGACCTTTTCGTTATGTAGGGGCTATTTTAGAGCAGACTGGCATAACTAAAAGATCTATACCTATATTTGCAGAAATAGTTAGAACTACATTAGGAAAAAATAGTTATAGAAGAAACGATATTAAATCTAAAACTGATTTTAAATATTATTTAGAAAGCATTAATTGTCCAGATTATCTAAAGAAATATTTAATAGATGAATCAGGTTGGAAATTTACAATCCAGGTTTTTAAAATCATGGATTATTTAAATAAAAAGATACTGACAATAGAAGATATATTTGAAATAAGGGGATTTTACCCAGGATTTTGGGAAGAATTTTTTAAATATTTTCATTTATATAAATTTGATAAAAGAAAAGTTAATATTAGTCCTATTATTGACCATGGGAGAACTGAGAAACAAGTTTTTGACTTTAATAAAGAATTAACTTTAAGATGGGCTTCTAAACCAGATTATATGTCTGAAGATGGTAAATATAATATATTTTATTTAAAGTTACCAGAGCTAAATATTGAGAATAAATATTTACTAGATAATAAAATTTATTTCTTATTCTATGATATTGGATCAGGGCCACAGAGAGTAAAAGATGTAGATAGATTGATGAATTACATAAAAGAAGAACCTTGTACTATAGGGGAAATATGGGCAGAACCTTTTGATAGAAGAAATACTAAATTTGATACAGAACCTTTCAAACCACTGAAATTTTGTTACATATCTAAAAAACATACCAAATTACCAATTTCAAAATATAAGGATGAAAAGGATATAATTTTAGAATCTAATACAGATAAACTTGAGTTTATAGGATGTTTTAAATACAAAGATAATCCGAATTTCTATATGATTCCTAAAGGTTTAGAAAAAATTAAAATTAAAGTAAAACATTATAAATATAGTACTTCCTTTATATTGCCAATAAAGTGGATCTCAGAGCCTAGAACTTCACTTAGAAAAGCTAATAATAAGGAAGGTCTTTATGAGGAATGGAAAGAAGATGTTTTAAACAAGAGAGGTATGTTTTTTAAAAGTGAGATTGCCTCATTACCTGAAGGGAAAAATTTAACAAGAGCGTGGAAACTATATAGGAATAACAATATTAAAGCTATTGGTATTTTAAAGAATATAAAAGGTGTAGATAAAATAGTAGATGAGTTAAAACAAGTATTAATTTGTTTATTATATTTAAAGAACTTTAGGATCAATATTATAGAGGATGAGATAGGCAGATATGCAGAAGGAAATTTTGCAGATATATTACTTACATATAAAAATTATCGTTCCATTATTTATGGAGATAAGCTTATTTCATCATCTTTAATAAAAGAGGATGTATTTAATTTAATCCCTTTTTTAAAAGAAGACAAGGAACTTATAAAAAACATTAACTATATAATTCATAATAAAAAGATAGATAACTATAGCTGGGTAGAGTTAGTACTAATGTATAAAATAGAGGTTAAAAAAGGTAATAGAAATAATATCTATAGAGATGAATTAAAAAGAATATATAAATATATACCTGACTCCCCTGAAAAAGGAGAGTTACTAAAGGATTTACATAAATAAGAGGGAGGAAATATTTATGATAGAAGAGTTGAAATCATTGTATGAAAAACAGAGAAAAAAAGGTGGGTTAAATAAAGCTGATGGAGAAAGGGCTTCTGAAATTATAACAGAGCTGTTAAAAAAGGACAATGAATTAGCTTATGAATACATGATGAAAATTAGCCCAGAGTATGGTGTGGAACCTTTTTCAATCTACTTAAATACTTTAGATAAAGAAACTAGGGATAAAAAAATACAAACTTTTTTAGATAATCAAGAATTTAAAGAAAACAATAGCAATATGGGTTTTAAAAGAGGTCTTGTGTTGGCCAGGGAAATATTTAAGCAAAAATTGGGAAGTTCTAGGGTTTTAAGAGTACTAGGAGAAACTTGCAAAGTAGCAATTGAAACCAGTAAATCTGGAGTTAATTCTCAAATAATTGGCTACACATATCAGGATTTTATAAAAATGGTAGATAGGAAATTTTTTAATATAGATGTTTCAAAGTATAGTGATATGGAAGAATATGAAGTTTATATGGGAAAAGTATTTGTAAATACAGTATTTCCTGATGCGGATATAAAAATAGCTATACCATTTAAATATCAACTACTAGTATTAAAATGGTTAACATCTTTCAAAACTGTCTATGAATTAGATTCAAATGAGAAAGGAAAAGTATATATTCATTCAGGAAATTGGTCAGAAGAGCTAAGAAAAATGGTATTAGAAGATGAAGATATAAATAGAAGATATGGTCAATATATAGCTGTTGAAAAAATTGAAGATAAGTCACCAATTGAAGAAAAATCTAAGAGTGAGGACAAGAATTTCAATGATAGAGATATATTTAAAGAAATATTGAATGATATTAGTGAGCTGGAAAAGAGATTTACAATAAAGGACAAGCAAGTGGAAAAAACCATATCTAATCTGTCTTTCTACAAAACTGAAAATGAAAAGTTAAAAAAAGAGAAAGAAATGCTACAAGAAAGAGTAGATAAATTGAGTAAGGCCAATGAAATCGAAACTGAGAAAAGATATCGATTAAATATGGAAAACAATAAGTTGAAAGAGGAAATAGAAAATTTAAAAGCCAATGAAAAAATAAATCAAAAGCAAGTAGAAGAGGTATTTGCAAATAATGAGATTATGAAAAAATCTGCAGTAGATGGCTTTAAGAGCAAATTAGGTTCTAGTCTGAGAAGTTATTACTACGAATTTCAAGATATAGAAGATGAAAAAGTAGATGAGGAAATGGGAGAAATAATGAAACTAAAAGTTAAGGAGATATTTGAAGAATTGATAAGGCAAGGAGTAAGAATATAAGGGGAGATAATAATGCTGCATACAGAAGATTATTTTGGTATAGATTTTGGAACAACTAATAGTTCTGTAGTTAGTGTTATAAAGTCTGGTAATACAATAAATATTGATAAATTCGGTGAAGAAGGAGAGAGGCCATTCCCTTCATTGTTGGCTATTGATAAAATTTCAGGGGAAGTCTACTTTGGAGAAGATGCCAGAACACGAAGACGGGAGCTATCTGATAGTTGTGAAATCATAAGTTCTGTAAAAAGCTATATTGATACAGATAAGAAATGGGATATTGCTGGAGAAGTATGGACTCCAGAGATAGTAGTGGCTCAAATATTTAAATCGATAAATGAAAGAATACATAGATATTATAATAGAGATATTAAAGATGCTATGATATCAGTACCTATAGGTTTTTCATCATCTAAAAGGAAGATAATAAGAAAAGCTTTATATAGGGCAGGAATCCAAATAAAAGGTTTTATAAATGAATCTACATCTGCAATATTTAAAAATTATGAAGAAGTGAAACATCACTCTAAATTAGCAGTATTTGACTGGGGTGGTGGAACCTTAGATATATCTATAGTTGAGCTTAATGATGGCAAGGTATATGAGAGAGCTACTAATGGAATTAAATTAGGTGGAGATGATATAGATGAATTATTGGCTAAATGGGTCCATTCAAAGATAGCAAAGGCAAAGAATTTAAATATTGCTTTTGAGGAAATGGATAAAAGGGATCAGGATAGAATGTTAGCTGTATGTGAACAAGCTAAAAAAACACTAACTTATGAAGATATAAAAAATATTAGCTTAATGAAATATGGTGATTTAGGTTCTTTTAATATTCCATTAGATGTAGATATGTTTTCTGAGCTGATTAGTCCACTTGTAGAAAAGGCTTTGGATACTTTAAAGGATACTGTGAAGATGGCAGAAATGAATATGAAGGAGATAACAGGATTAATAATGGTAGGAGGAAGTAGCAATTTAAGACCTCTTTATGAAAGGATAGAAGAGTTATGGGGAGAAGAGTTGGATGTGATTTTGCCCCAAGATCCAGAATGGAATATAGCTGAAGGAGCAGCTTTATTAAATATGGATTCAGGAGAGTTTAGGCTTAATCAGGACATAGGAGTATTATTAAGTGACAATAGTTTCTTCCCAATTATAGAGAGACATACTACTGTACCTATTTTTAATGCTATAGAACATCAATATGGGCTTGTAGATGATTCGAATAGTGCAGTATTTTTATTCTCTGATAATAAGATTGATCCTTTGTCTAAAGAGAAAAATGTACTGGATAGAATTTCTATAGAGGCAAAAGGATTTTTTAATGAAAATATTGTTACAAAATCCTATATTGATGAGGATTTGGTTTTTAAATCTAAAATTAAGAGCAGTCATCTAAGTGATGAATATGAAGAATATGAGTACTCTAATTTAAAGTTTTATTATACATTGCCAGATATGAGTGGTGATATAAGATGAAAGGATCCAATCTAAATGTAAGGAGCAATATATATATTAGAAGGGGACCTTTAGAAAGGGATTTTGATTTTCATGGAAAAGTTCTTAATAGGGAGGCTATTAAAGAATTATTGTATTTTGGATCCTTAAATAAGGATAGGAATTTAAGTGATTTTCAAAAAGATATTCTTTCTAAAGGAAGTGCTTGTAGTCTCAATAAAGAAGAGATACCTTATGGTTTGGTTAAAAACAGTGATGGTGAAATGAAATGGGAATGTAGATGTGAGAAAATAGACTGCGAGCGTTTTGATGAATGTAGGCCAGATTTTCCAATTGAGGATAGGAGAAGGTTAAAAAAGCCTAGAACTATAGAAAAAGAGGAAGAAATATCAAATTTAGCAAAGCTAAGGAGTGTAGAGTATATAGTAGAAGATAAAACCTTGAAACATGAACCTATTGTAGAGTCTTTTCCAATAGAAGAAGATATTGAAATAGAAGAAACTATTCCAGGAAAGGAAGATTTAATAGAAGAAATAGAAACTATAGAATTAGATAAAGGAGAAATAGTTGAGCAGGATTTAATAGTCAAAGCTTCAATAGAGGATAAAATATTTGTGAATGCAGGTCCAGGCACAGGGAAAACACATACTTTACTTGATAGAATTAAATATATAACTATAGAAGAAGAGTTAATAGATCCTGATGAACTTATGGTACTATGTTTTTCTAGAGCAGCTATAGGAGAAATCAATAATAGGCTGTCACAAAATGTTTCTCAAGATGAAAATCTATATAAGTTAAACATATTGGATGTAAGGACTTTCGATTCTTTTGCAACAAGTTTAATTAAGTTTTTAGAGCCAGATATGGATCTAATGTATAGTGGATATGATGATAGAATAGAGCTTGCTATAAAGTTAATAGAAGAGAATTCTGATGTTCTTAAGAATTTTAAACATATTATAATAGATGAGATTCAAGATTTAGTTGGAGTAAGAGCCCGTTTAGTAAAAACTATATTAGAAATATCAGACTGTGGCTTTACCTTGTTTGGAGATACATGTCAGTCTATCTACAATTATCAGGTAAAGGATAAGCCAGAAGAGATGGATACCAATACTTTTTATAATTGGATATTAAATAAATATACTGATGAAATAAAATCCTATGGATTTAATAAAAACTTTAGACAAAAAGAAAGATTGGCAAAAATATCTGGTGAAATAAGGGAGTCTATACTACTGGATTCTCCAGAAAAACAAAAAGAAAAAATTATGAACAAGATAAAAACATTTCGACATTTAGGTAGAAACTATAATATAAGGGATGAAATAGAGGATCTAGAATATGATAATATTAGCTTTCTGTGTAGGAGTAATGGACAAGCACTGAAAGTATCCAATCAATTAAGTCAACAGGGAATAGAACATAAGCTAATGAAAGAATCAAATTTTAAAATATTAGATCGTTGGATAGGGGAATGTCTTAACTATGGGGGAGAAATTTTATCCTACAAGGAGTTCGATGAAATATGTAAATCTATATTAAAAATAGATGAAGATGAAATACAAAGAAGATGGGATAGTTTGAAAGAAGTAGAAGAGGGAGATTCTTCAAAACTTAGTATCAATGAGTTATCAAGGAATCTATCTTATAAAAAACATACATATGAAAATCTTTGTGCAAATCAAGAAAACGATATTTTAGTATCTACTATTCATAGAGCAAAAGGACGAGAATTTGATAAGGTAATTTTATTAGATGATAATTTGTTGAATATAAATGAATCTAATAGTTTAATAGATGAAAATAAAATATACTACGTAGCTTTAACTAGACCCAAAGAAGATCTTTATAGGCTTAGCCTAAAGAATAGGAATAAAATTAAAAAAGTTAATATTAAAGGTGGAAAAAGTAGATGGTATGAAACTTTTTGGAACAGGAATAAGAAAAAGGAGATGTTAAACTCTATAGAGGTTGGTAAGGAAAGGGATATTGATACAATAAGTTTTGTATCAGATAAATTTTTAGCTCCAGATTCAAATCCAGAACTTAATCAAGAATACATATTAAATAATGTAAGTACTAATGACAGAGTAACTTTAATTTTAGCAGAAAAAGATGGAATGGCTATTGGATATGACATATACCATGAAGATACAAAGATAGGGAGAATGTCAAATAATTTTTTAAATGAAGTGTATATAATACTTAATAAAATCTATAGGGTACATACTATGGACTCAAAATATTTTCCTCCAGCTATTACAGATATATATGTAGATGAGGTATGTACTTATGTATTGGAAAATGAAGGAATTATAGAACAGGTAAATCCTTATATTTCAAGAGGAATATGGAATGGTATAACTCTAACAGGATTTGGTAAACGTGAACTAGATATTTTCTAATAGGAGGTAGAGACTTGAAATTTGATGAATACTATGAAGCTAGAGATTTTATTGAAAATTTACTTAGAATGGATCTATATGGTCCTGTAAAAGAAGATGAAATAATAGAAGAAAATCCATCCCAATACTATAGTATGGGAATACTTTTTCCTCAAAAGATAGAGGTAGATAGGTTTGAGAAAGAAGAGATAGAAACAAAGAAGAAGAGCCAGAATGGTAGAGAGGGCCAGGATATTGAAATGGATATAGAGGATGGATTATCCCTTAGTAATCTCTATAAACCTTCTTCTGTAGCTATATCTACTACAATAAAAGCAGGTGTTGAAAAGATAAAGATAAAAGTTAGATATAGTAAATACAAGGTAAGTGAGGATATTGAAACAATAACTAAAGGTGAAGAGGAAAAAAACTTGAAAAAGCATAAATGGAAGAGAACAGCCTATGAGAAAGTAGTAGTTGTTGATTTAGAAGATGATACCAAAATAGATATAGAGGAAGGGCTATCTCTCCAAGTATATTTGCATAGTATATATGATGATAGTTCAAAGACAATAACTGTAGTTTTGATTAACAAATATATGGGAGAAAAGAATTTAATAAAAGATGATTCTAATTCATTTTTCCAAGTAGGCATGGAAATAATAGCTGTAGATGATAAGGAACCCATATTTGCTCCTAAAAAGATGTTAATCCAAGTAGAAGAAACAGAAGAACAACAGAATTTAGATATGCTTTATGGAAATATAAAAGATTATGCTATAGGTCATGGCTGCGCTGTAGACTATGAAACCAATGAATATGGATGTTATAAAGTAATGTCTAGCTTTATTCCATCTTTTGAGCTTAAGCAAATGAAGCCTCAGTTAAAGGTAAATAAAGAAGTAGTTCAGATGAAATTTTTAGCACATGGTTCTAAAAAAGAAGTTATTAATAGATTATTGGAGCTGGTTGTATCTTACAACAATTGGATAGATCAACAAAAAAGAAAAATTGAGAAAATGGAAGATAGGTTTCAAGAGTCAGCTAAAAATAATATTGAAGCTTGTAAGGAAACATCAAATAGGATTAGAAGAGGTATAGATTTACTTAATGATCAAGATATATTGTTAGCGTTTCAATTAGCTAATGAAGCTATGTTGAGGCAGAGAGTATATTATCTAAAGAAAAAAGACATGCCTATTGATTTTCAATATATAACTTGGTATCCTTTCCAATTAGCTTTCATATTATTGGAAATTGATTCTATAATCAATGAAGAATCTGATTATAAAGATATAGTAGATATACTTTGGTTTCCTACAGGTGGAGGAAAAACGGAAGCCTATTTAGGGGTAGCAGCATTTACTATATTTTATAGAAGAATTATAGAGAAAGATATGGGAGCAGGAGTAACAGTTATTATGAGATATACCCTAAGACTCTTAACTATACAACAATTTGAAAGAGCAGCAGCTTTAATATGTTGTTGTGATGAAATAAGGGAAGAAAGAGAGGGATTATTAGGAAAAGAAGAAATTAGCATTGGATTATTTGTAGGGAGTGGTATGACACCTAATAATTTAGAAGATGCTAAAGAAAATCTCTACAAGATAATATCAGGTGGAACAAGTGCTCTAAAAGAAGGGGATGGAAATCCTTGTCAACTGTTGGAATGTCCTATATGTGGAAGTAAAATCTTACCAATAAATTATACAATTACTTCTGATGGAATGGGAATATATTGTCCCAATAGTGAATGTAGGAACAGTAAAAGAGCACCTATATATTTAATAGATGAAGATATATATAATAGGAAACCAACATTGATAATATCAACAGTAGATAAATTTGCAAGGATGGCTTGGGAACCTAAGATAAGGTATATATTTGGAATAGATACAGAATATAATCCACCAAGTCTTATAATCCAAGATGAGTTGCATTTAATTTCAGGACCTTTAGGAACTATAACTGGATTGTATGAAACAGCTATTGACTATCTCAGTACAAAAGAAGGCAGAAAGCCTAAAATAATAGCTTCTACAGCAACCATTGGAAATGCAGAATCTCAGGTATTATCCCTCTATGGCAGGGAACATAGATTATTTCCAACACAGGGAATAGATATTAAAGATTCTTATTTTGCAACAGAAGCAAGCCTAGAAGAGAAGCCTGGTAGAAAATATATAGGAATATTATCTCCAAGTAAAACTCCGACAACTATGTTAATAAGGGTTTATGGATGTTTACAGTTTGCAACTAGATATTTAATAGATAAAGGATTTAGCACTGAAGTAATAGATAACTATTGGACTATACTCGGATATTTCAATAGCTTAAAAGAATTAGGTGGAGCTGTAAACCAAGTGTATGACAATGTGCAGGAAAGATACTCCTTCTTATATAATAAGAAGTTTAAAAATTTAACACCAGCTTTTACTTCTGTGGAAAAGTTTGATAATTTGCAAGAACTAACAAGTAGGAAGAAATCTTCTGAAATATCTAAGATATTAAAAGGATTAGAAAGTAGTTATGGGAAAAGAAAAAATTTAGCTTTTGACTATGTACTAGCTTCCAATATGATATCTGTAGGAATAGATATAGATAGATTAGGATTGATGGCTATGACAGGACAGCCTAAATCAAATGCAGAATATATCCAAGCTTCTAGCAGGGTGGGAAGACAAAACCCAGGGTTAGTAGTTGTAATATATAATACATCTAGAACTAGAGAAAGATCCCACTATGAACAATTTAATAATTTTCATTCAGCTATATATAAACATGTAGAACCTAATAGTTTGACGCCTTTCTCCATGGGAGCTAGAGATAAAGCGTTACATGCTGTATATATAAGCTTATGTCGTCAAACTATATCATATCTAAGGGAGAGAGAAGATGCAGGGAATTTTAAAATAGATGATGAAAACTTAAATGAAATTGAAGATCATATCATTGAAAGAGCAGAAAAAATAGTAGGTGAAAGTAAGGACTATTATGAAACTATAGATGAGATAGAGAAAATCAAAGAACTTTGGGAATTAGAAATAGAGAATAGTGAATTTTTAAATTATGATAAATATGGCAGTGAAAATGCAAAACCCCTTTTAGGAGTAAATCAAGATGAAGAGGCAGCTTTTAGAACACTTAATTCCATGAGGAATGTTGATCTACATTGTAATGTATATTTAGAGGAGGATTAATATGAACTTTTATTCAAAGAAACCAAAGACTAAAAAGATAGTAGGTCAAATCAGACAAACTCAGATGATAACTACTTTTGGATGTGGTTCTTTAGTAGATTTTCCAAATGCTTCAGTAATAATGGCTGGAACAGATTTTTGGACAAACTGCGATGAGGAAGATACAATACAGGAAGTAAATCTTCAGAAACTTTTAAAAGTAGACTATTTTATTAAACCAAAATCTCAAGACAGTACATCAACTAATCCATATAAAAGATCGAGAGATATACCTGCATTTAGATTTCCAAAGACTTTAATATGCTCAAATGAGAAATGTGGAAAGATTGGATATTATAAAATATTTAAACGAGGTAATATACTGAAATGCCCTATTTGTGGAAATAGGAATATAGTTCCATCAAGATTTATTGTAGCCTGTGAAAGAGGTCATATTGAAGATTTTCCTTATGATTGGTGGGTTCATAGAGATGATGAAAGCTGTGAAAAGCCAGATTTACGTCTGTTTTATGGAAAAGAAACAGGAGGACTTGATAGTATTATAATATGGTGTAAGACTTGTGGAAAAGGCAAAAGTATGAAATATAGTTTTACTAAAAATTCATTAGAAGGATATTCATGTAGTGGAAATAGGCCTTGGCTAAAGGATAAAGATAAGGTTCCTTGCGATGAACCATTGAGAACAGTACAAAGAGGTAGTAGCAATATATATTATCCAAACCATATAAGTGCTTTATCTATACCACCATGGAGTGATGCAATTCAAAAGGAATTAAATAAACATGAGGAATATTTAAGAGGATTAATAGAAATGAATGATAAAAGTATGACTAATCCAATGATAGATTTTCTTATAAAAAGTAGTAATATGGATAAGAAACTTAAATGTACTAAAGAAGAAATAAAAAAACAGATAATGTATCGTATAGAAAAATATAAGGATGGTACTCCAAAAGTTGAAAGGGATATAATGATAGATGAATATAAAGCATTTTTGCGTGGTGACGATACGAGTGAAGATTTTGTAATAGAATCTGAAGAAGTGCCAGAAGTATTTAAAGAATATATTGACCAAATAGTTTTAGCTAAAAAGTTAAAAGAAGTACTGGTCCTAACAGGATTTAAAAGAATAAATCCTGGAGATGAGTTTGACAACGATAAAGATAAGATAGCTCCTCTAAGCAAGAAGAGAAAAAAATGGTTACCTGCTGTTGAATTTTGGGGTGAAGGAATATTTATTAAGCTTAATAAAAAAAGGATACAAAAATGGGAGGAAGATCAACAAGTTATAAACAGGATGAAGATATTGGAGAATAATAAAGAAAAAGTAGATTTTAATTGCAATAAGTTTTCACCAAGATATGTTTTGCTCCATACATTTGCTCATTTGTTAATAAGACAAATAACATTACAATGTGGATATTCTACTTCTGCACTAAAAGAACGTATATATACTACTCAAGACTATGGAGATGAAAAATACGATATGGAAGGTATCTTAATATATACAGCTTCTCCTGATTCAGAAGGAAGTCTAGGAGGTCTAGTAAGTGAAGGTAGAAAAGAAAACTTAGAAAAAACCATTAAAAAAGCTTTAGAACAAAGTAGATGGTGCTCATCAGATCCACTTTGTATCCAATCAAGTGGACAAGGACTAAACTCACTAAACTTAGCAGCTTGTCATTCTTGTACATTATTGCCAGAAACAAGTTGCGAAATGAGAAATCTTTTCTTAGATAGAGCTACGTTAATAGGAGAGATTGATAATAAGAATATAGGATATTTTAGTGATCTGTTTTAGGATGGAGGATAATAAAGTAAGTTCTATAATAGATTTTTGAGGGTGATATTGTGGAGGGGAATTTTTTAGATATTAATAATTTTATTTTAGCTTATGAGAGATTAAAAACATATCCAAGGAATTATTATAAAAGTATATATATTAATGATTTGTATAATTTTGGTTTAAATTTAGATATAAATATTGCTACATTAATTGATAGAATTGAAAATGATATATATGAACCTAGTTGTGCAAGTAAAATTTACATGCCTAAGCCAGATGGTACAGTACGTTCAATAACAGTTATTTCATTTATAGACCTGTTAATATATCAAGCTATAGTAAATATTTTAGCGGATGCATTTTATGACGAGTTTAAATATAAAGTTAACAAATACGTATTTGGACATATTTATAATAAAGTTACAAAGAAAGATGAAAAAATCTTTTTTTATGTTCCGTGGAAGAATCAATGGAAGAAGTATAATAATATGTCTATAAGATATTTTGAAGATGGTTATAAATATAAATCTGAATTTGATTTAGCATCTTTTTATGACACTATAGATCATACTATATTACTTAAATTTATAGAAGATAAAGTATCAGATGAAAAGCTAATTAGTGTTTTAGAGCAACAGTTGAAAATCTGGTCATGTGACCCGGATAGGTCTAGAATCTATAAAAATCATGGAATTCCACAAGGCCCGAATGCTTCAGGATTTTTAGCAGAGATATTACTTGATTATATAGATAGAAATATGATAAGAGTAGTTAAAAAAAGCAATACAATTAAATATATTAGATATGTTGATGATATAAGGTTATTTTCATTAAATGAAAATGATGGAAGAAGGTGTTTAGCTTATTTAGATTTATTATCAAGAGACTTGGGGTTGATTCCTCAATCAAGTAAAGTAGGTATTAAGTTAATTAAGAGTAAGAAAGAGTTAATTACCGATAATAAAAAATTATCTCAAATTGCTATTTATTATAAAAAGAATAAGAAGCTAAAAAGTTCTCATAATAAAAAACTAACAAATAGTATTAAAAAAACATTGACTGAAGATAAAATAAATAATAAGACTTATGATAAAACCATTATGAAGTTTGTATTATATAGGATAGGGCCTAATGATGTTATAAAAGAAATTTTAATTAAACATATAAAACAGTTCTATGAATGTTTTGATATAGTATGTTACTATCTTTCAAAACATTATCTTAACGATACATTAGTACAAAAAACTATTTATGATATGCTTGAAAATGATTATACACCCTACAATTATATAATTGCTATTATATTTAAATACTTTTATAAGATTGTAGAATTTGATGAAAAAATTTACTATAAGTATTATATAGGAAGAGAAAGGGCAAATTGGTATATTAGATATTTTATGATTGATTGGATATATTACCATAGCTCAGACACATTAATTCAGATACCAAATGAAAAAAATTTAATAGTACGAAGGAAAGTAGAATTTTATAAATATATTACTATGAAAGATAATAAGGCAAAGGAAATATTACTTAAATCTATGATGGAAGATGAAGAAGTAGAAGTAGCTTTATTAGGATATAGTTTATATTTTGAATTATTTTATTTTGGTATAGATAAAACGAACGATAATTTAAATGAATTTATAAAAAGAATATATGATATTCCTATAACAGATAATTATATAACTATAAAATTAAAAGAATATTATGGCATTACAAATGGGAATGAATTTTTTAATTTTAATTATTGGGATAAGTATGAGTTAAATAATATTAATCAGGTTTTTAAAAGAGCACATGATATAATAAAAAATGATTCATCTATTTGGTTAAATTATATGAATACTTTTAACCATTTAATTACTGTAAAACTATTAAAACTAAATGGATATAAAGATTTTAATGTCAAGGAATATTCTAATATTTTGGACAATGATAATTTTATGAAGGAAAACTTTCCAAGGTCATATGAGTGGTTTCATGAAGTAAATAACAGGAGAAATCAACTTCCTTCATCTCATCCTTATGATAAGGATGGTAATATAGGAAAATATCTGACAGATGGTGAAAAAAGTAGACATGTTTTTTATTTTAAAAAATCTGTAGAAGAAATTTTAATATATTTTGAGGGAAATAGCTTTAAGGGAAATAAAGTTATGGTAAGTGTATAAAAAAGTTATGAATAATATTAATAATAAAATTAACTTTTATCTATTAAAGAATATAATTAGAAAGGAGATACAGGATTGGATTGGGTTAAGATATTAAAAGATTCAGAGTTTATTGAAGAGTCGGTTAGAATTATACTCTTTTCAATTGTATCAATATTATTAGGGATAAAAGATGAAGGCTTTGGAAAAAAATATCAAAAGAAATATATATTAATTACTTACTTAGTTATAGCTTTATATGCTATCCTAATTGGATTCGGTGATATGAAGAATAAAATAAATTTATTTTTTCTACTGTTTTTTATAAATTTATTAGGAGGAATTAATATTTCTTATGAATCAGATAATATGATGAAAGAACTAGGAAGATTTAGACTATTTATTTTTAAATTTTTTGAATGGTTTTATATTACAAAATCATATATATTTTACATATGCTTTTTTTCATTATAATAGGGAATGAAACTTACACTTATCTATTTGGGAAAAGTTTTAATTTAAATTTAAGTCGCAAACATGTAATGGTTTTTAATGTATTCCTATTTTTTTATTATCACTTATTTTCAAATATAATAGATATATTTGGTTTTATAGGTTTTGAAGATTTAAAGAAAATAATACTGGATGAAATAAAAAAGTTCAATGAAAAGAATGAACTAAATAATTCTATTTTAGATTATATGGGATTTATAGTTTATATGGAAGACAAAGATTATTTTGAAAGAAAGGGCTCGTTATATAATTTAAAATGTATGATAAAAAGAAAAAAGAAAGAAAGACTTAAAAATATAGAATTACAAACTAAAATTTTAATTAGAAATAATAAATTTAGTTTTAATAAATTAAATAGAGGTTTTTCTACTATAGAGCAACAAGTTGTAAGAACACAGGTTATGTATGGAGATAGTTATAGTTATAAATTCAGAAGGAAACTTTTTGTTGAATGTATATATACTCCTATGTTTTTCAAAGTGTTTATAAATCAAAGAAAAAGATATGATTTTTCATATACAATTGATAGAGCTAAAGTGGATATTCTAAAATTTTATTATAATAAAATTTTAGAATATCCATCTAATGAAAAAGAACTTTTTGAAAAAATGGCTATACAGTCTAAAAACTTAAACGTAAATAACTATAGATACTATTTTCATAATGAATTTAAGTGTTCAGAAGAATATTTTAAGATTAGAAAAATATTAAGGAGGAACTTTAGTGATTAACAAAATTATATATGATGGAAAAGAAAAGCATGTCTATCTAGTTAAACCTAATGGTAAGCGGATGCTTTTAAAAAATGACTTATCCTCTAAACCAATTATATCTCCTAATAAAAGATTAGCTGCTTTTATTAGTCCGTTTTGTTGGGAGTGTATGAGTAATGTATATGTAGTTGATTTGTATAATGGAAAAATTTCAAATGTTTATAATTGGGAATACTCAAAGACACCTAAATATATAAAATGGTATTCAAATGAATCTTTATTATTAATTATAGGTGAAACATATGGTACAGTTTCAATAGGAGGAGATTTATATTCTTTGAATATAAAAAGTAAAAAATTAGAGGTTGTCAAGAAATTTCCTGAGTATATTCAGATTACAAGTTTTAAATTAAATGAAAACATAATAGAAGTATATGGTATAAGATATATAGATAATATTTACAATGAGCATATATTATATAAAGATTCTTTTAAGTATTAATTACTTACAGAATACTTTTAATAGTATAAATAAAACTGGTTTACATTTTTAATCACATTTTCCATTCCATATAGGAGATCTGTTTTTTATGGGAAGAAAAATGGTAGATAATTAATATATGAAATAATAAAGAAAATGCTCAATTAATTTTAAAATATATAACATAAAATTATTTAGAATATCTTATAAAATCATAGGATACACTATATATCTAATTCAGCAAAGTTTTTAATTGGACAAGATTTAATAAAAGGTTAAGGGGCAAGGAGGGAGCTTTTTGAAGACTATAGCTATTGCGGGAACTTTTGATTCTAAGGGCAAAGAGTTTACCTATATAAAGGAAGTTCTAGAGAATCTAGGTTTAAACACTTTGACAATCCATTGTGGTGTTTTTGAACCAACAGTTGAAACAGATGTATCTAATGCTACAGTAGCTAGGGAAATTGGAGAAAATATTGATGAAATTGCAGCAAAAAAGGATAGGGCTCTTGGAACAGAAATATTATCTAAAGGTATGGAGAAACTAATTCCAAGGCTATATTCTGAAGGTAAGTTTCATGGAATCATTTCCCTTGGGGGAAGTGGTGGTACATCATTGGTCACACCTGGAATGAGAGCTTTGCCAGTAGGAGTACCTAAAGTCATGGTATCTACAGTTGCCTCAGGGAATGTACAGCAATATGTAGGTACTAGTGATATCATTATGATTCCATCTATTGTAGATGTGTCAGGCCTAAATTCTATATCTACTAAAATATTTACTAATGCTGCTTTAGCAATTGCAGGTATGGTGAAGTTTGAACATGAAGAAAAGATTGAAAAGAAACCATTAGTAGCAGCAACTATGTTTGGTGTTACTACTCCATGTGTTGATGTGGCTAGGGAATATCTAGAAAAAGAAGGATATGAGGTACTAGTATTCCATGCGACAGGTACAGGTGGAAAAACCATGGAAAGGCTTATTGAAAATGGTTTCTTTGATGGTGTCCTAGATTTAACTACTACAGAACTATGTGATGAATTAGTAGGAGGAGTGTTGTCTGCTGGGGCTGATCGTTTAGAAATGGCAGGTAAGTGTAAGGTTCCTCAAGTTGTGTCTGTTGGGGCAATGGATATGGTGAACTTTGGGCCTATAGATACAGTACCAGAAAAGTTTAACGGTAGGAAATTTTATAAGCATAATCCTACTGTAACATTGATGCGTACCACTGTTGAAGAGAACAAGAAATTAGGGGAAATAATATCTGAAAAATTAAACAATACAGAAGGACCAACTGTATTGATGTTGCCATTAAAGGGAGTTTCAATGATAGATGTAGAAGACCAACCTTTTTATGGGCCTGAGGAAGATCTAGTATTATTCGATACATTGAGAAAAAATATTGATGAAGATAAAGTGGAATTAGTTGAGATGGATTTAGATATTAATGATAGGAAGTTTGCCTTGGAAGCAGCAAGGAAATTGGTGGATTTAATGGATGCTAATAAAAATAAATAGGGGATAAAAATATTAAAAGAGGTGAATGTATAATGACTAGGATTGAAATACTTAAAAGATTGAAGGATGAAGTATCTAAAGGGAAGGTTATTATAGGGGCAGGTGCTGGAACTGGTATATCTGCTAAAAGTGCTGAAGCTGGTGGTGTAGACCTTATTATCATATATAATTCTGGTAGGTATAGAATGGCTGGTCGTGGTTCTTTAGCTGGACTTCTTCCTTATGGAGATGCTAATGAGATAGTGATGGAAATGGGAAGAGAAGTGTTACCAATAGTTAAGAATACACCGGTACTAGCTGGAGTTTGTGGTACAGATCCTTTTAGGGTAATGGATAAGTTTTTAGAAGAATTAAAAAATCAAGGGTTTGCAGGGGTACAAAATTTTCCAACAGTAGGACTGATAGATGGAGTATTTAGACAAAACCTAGAAGAAACAGGTATGGGATATGATTTGGAAGTAGATATGATAAGAAAAGCTAGTCAATTGGATATGCTAACTACTCCCTATGTTTTCGATACAGAACAAGCCAAGAAGATGGCAGAAGCAGGTGCTGATATCTTAGTTGCCCATATGGGACTTACAACCAAAGGAACAATAGGCGCTAAAACAGCTTTGACTCTAGATGATTCAGTTAAAAGGGTTCAAGAAATTTGTAATGCTGGCAAATCAGTGAATCCAGATATTATGGTAATCTGTCATGGTGGACCTATTGCTATGCCAGAAGATGCAGCCTATGTACTTGAAAGAACAGAAGGAGTAGTTGGATTCTTCGGTGCATCTAGTATAGAGAGAATACCTACGGAACTAGCTATTAAGGAACAGGTAGAGTCATTTAAGAATATAAAGAAGTAAATATGAATATGTATTAAAAAGAAACTAGAAAAATTATTTTTCTAGTTTCTTTTCTAATTTTAATATTTCTATGGTAGCTTCTAAGCCATATTTTAAAATCCTTTCAAAAATAATTGGTGAAATAGATTCACCTTCAACTATTATATCTTCCTCTAATAATCTTTTTAATATTTCATTTTCAAACATTTTATATGAACTACTTTTTGAGTATTCTGTATTGTGAGGTTCTTTACAATATATATTTCCATTCCTATATGATATCTTTGCTATTCCAATGCTCCTTTATGAATGTAATATAAAAAAGATATGGAGAGAAAGTGGTAGGTTATTGATGACTTTCATAATAGGGGCAGTTGGAACATTAATAGGTGCATTTGTAGGATATTTTACCCTACGAAATCATATCCCTGATTTAGGCTATGTAGCAACTATTATGACAGGGTCTTATATAGGCGGAGGAGTTAACTTTGTAGCTTTATCTGATGCCTTTAATGTACCTAGTGAGATAATAGCTGCAACAACTATTGCAGACATAGAAAACAAGAATATTTTTCATAAAGATCTTGAAAGGATATGAGATTTTAAATTAGTGGAGATTGTTGACTGAATATTTATGATATAATATATATAAACTTATATTATAAAACATTTTAAATAATAGGTGATATTATGAATGATTTATTAAGGGAGAGTATCAATATATTTTTAGAACGGGCAGAAGAAATGTGCAATATAAACTTTGCCTATATTTTTGGTTCCTATGCAAGAGGTGAAGAAAATATTAATAGTGATATAGATATAGCTATTATGCCTAAGGAAATAAATATGGATAAAATGTCAGGGTTATTTGTCAGGGGAAATTTAATAGAATTGGGCAAGTCTATATTTAAAAAAGATGTAGATATAGTATTTCTAAATGCAGATTCTGTGTTTTTAAAATATAAAATTATACAAGAGGGTATTGTTATCAAAGATAGTAGAGATAGAATTACCTTTGAATCCATAGTATTAAGGGAATATTTTGATTTTAAATACTATAGCAACTATTATAATGAGCGAATGTTAGTTTAGGGTGAATTGGGGATAGGAGAGATAATCATGATTGAAAAAGAGATTATTTTAACTAGAATAAGTAAATTGGATGAATATATTAAATTTTTACATGAAATTGGAAAATATTCTAAGGGTGAATATCTAAAAAATGCACTGATTTATGGTTCTGCCGAAAGATTTTTGCACCTAGCTATAGAGTGTATAATAGATATTGGGAATCATATAATTGCTAATATGGGATTTAGAAAACCTGAAAGTAACAGGGAAGTATTCATTATCCTATTCGAAAATAATATAATAGATAACAATTTGAAATTAAACTTATGTAATATGGCAGGATTTAGAAATATATTGGTACATGATTATATAGATTTAGATAGGGAAATAGTATATGATATAATAAAAAATAATTTAAAAGATATAGAAAATTTTAGAGATATAGTTGTGAATTATGTGTGAATTACCCACCACTGAAATCTTACAGATTTTGAAGTGGCGGCTTCTAAGAAGTTTGGTAATTAAGTTTCGAGTCTGTAAAATAGTTTGTGTTTTTAGTAGAAGAGCGATAGCTCTATTCTGACAAGAAATATTCAAGAAATATTGAATTAAATGTAAATGTTAAACTTTCATTTTTATTTTAGTTTGCCAAAGTTTTAGGATAATATACATAAAATCTTATAACTTTGGCAATAATTTTTACAATGGATAAGTGGGATTAATAAGTAAGAAGTAATGCTACTTTTTTATTTATTAAATGGCTAATTTTTAATCAAATTATAGTCTTATTTTATAGGTAAGGTTCTATCCTTCCTTCAAAATATATAACTAATTGATTGAAGATATAATCCCAATTCTTATAGCGCCTACTCCACTTTTTCATTACATTTTGGCTTGCTAGATAAAGCATTTTTTCTAAAGATTGATCCGACGGAAAGACTGATTTAGTCTTTGTAACCTTTCTAAATTGTCTATGCAAGCTTTTTATAATATTAGTTGTATACTGGATTGGCAACCCCTTTTTGAACAAAATCCTACTTAACATAGATTTTATTAAATATCTATGATGTCTTTCCTAATGTCATAGTACTTAGTTCTCTATATTCAATTAGTGTCTTGTATCCTAAAGCTCCGTGAACCCTTCCCCTACTGAAATAGCAAGAATAATTCCAGATTTTGCATTTCTGATTATAAGAAGTGATCTATTTTTGTTATGGAGCAGTTCCAGATATATTAGAGAATAAATACAAAGTGAAAGTTAATGTGGATCCTGCAGCAAGACTTTTAGGTGGATTTGATTTCTTTGGTTCATGGGTAGGTCGATATAAAGATGGGATAATTATTTACTATTATTTAATTAAAGGAGATACGATAAAAGTGTTAAAAAACACAACTATTTATCAAGAGCCACTTGATTTATACGAAGTTGATCCTAAAATAAAAATTGCGCCACAATCTTTTATGTATATATAGGGGGAGAGTAAGAGGGCATAAAAACACCTTATAAGCTATCCCAGCTTGTGAGGTGTTTTTATGCCCATATTTATATGTTATAATTTATGGAAAAAGAGGGGGATGTATATGAGTAAGATTTTACTTGTGGAAGATGATGGTACGTTGGCTATTGGATTGGAATATTCACTTAAAAATGAAGGTTATGAGATAGATGTGGCAAATAACTTATCTAAAGCTAGGGAGCTTTTTAGTGTGGGAAATTATCAACTAATACTTTTAGATGTTATGCTTCCTGATGGGAATGGCTATGAGTTCTGTAAGGAAATAAGGGAGAAGTCTAATATTCCTATTATATTTCTAACTGCCTGTGATGAGGAAGTAAATGTGGTAATGGGTTTGGATATTGGTGCAGATGATTATATTTCAAAGCCTTTTAGGATAAGGGAGCTTATATCTAGGATTAAATCTGTTCTTAGAAGGTATGGGGAGGATAGTTTGGGAAAGATACTGGTTTCTGGAGATATAAAGTTATATTTTTTAGAAGGAAAAGTAGAAAAGTATGGTGAGGAAGTTTCTCTTACCCCTATTGAATACAAACTTCTTGCAAATTTCATGAAGAATCCTAATCAAGTTCTTTCTAGGAGCAATATATTGGAAAGCCTTTGGGATACTGGGGGAGAGTTTGTAGATGACAATACCCTTTCAGTATATATTAAAAGGCTTAGAGAAAAAATAGAGGACAATTCATCTACACCTATATATATTAAGACTGTAAGAGGGCTAGGATATAAATGGGATATGGATATAAGGAGGGTTTAGGATGTTTAGAAATCCTGAAATAAAATCTGTTTTTATAAAGCTTTTGATACTTCAAATTATATTTAGTATTTGTATATTTGGAGTATTGAACTATGGAATGAAAGAGGTAAATAAAAAGATAGTAGAACAAAATACAGCTATAGTAGGGAATATATTGGATAAACATCCTGAATTGGAAGGGGAAATAACTGGATATATAACGAAAGGTCCAAGTAAGGCAGATATTGAAAAAGGGGAAAAACTCCTTATCCAATATGGCTATGATAAGAGTATGAAGCCTAGGCTTCAGCCAGCCTTTAAGGATATACTACCTAAAGTTGAAGGAATAATATTTTTTACATCCCTTATCTATTTTATCCCCTTATTTTTATTAATAAGAAGGGAGTATAATTTTATCTATAATAAGGTAAGGAATATATCTTTTGCTGCTGAAAGGGTTGTGGAAGGCGATTTTTCTATAGTATTGGAGGAAGCTGGGGAAGGTGATTTTAATATTTTAAATCACCAATTCAATCAAATGTCTAATAGGTTGGAAGCAAGTTTGGAAGGATTAAATAATGAGAAGAGTTTTTTGAAGAATATAATATCTGATATTTCTCATCAATTAAAAACCCCTCTATCTTCCCTTATTATGCTAAATGAGTTAATACTTGAAGATGAGGATATGGAAGAAGATATTAAAGTAGATTTTTTAAAGAGGATGAGGGGCCAATTAGATAGGATGGAATGGCTTATTATAAATCTATTGAAAATGGCCCGTCTTGAAGTTGGAGCTATACAGTTTAAAAGAGAAGAAATCTTTTTAAGGGAGCCTATTGAAATTGCACTTTCTGGATTAAATACGAAGATTAGGGAGAAGGAACAGAGGATAAATATTGTTGAGAAAAATGGAAACTGTTATTTCCGTGGGGATAAGGATTGGACAGGGGAGGCCTTTATAAATATTATAAAGAACTGTGTAGAGCATACTGATGAAGGTGGGGAGATAAATATAATTTTAAGTGAGACCCCACTATTTAGCCAGGTAGTTATAAAGGATAATGGTGAGGGAATAGATAGGAAGGATCTACCTCATATATTTAAAAGATTTTATAAAGGTAGTAGTGATGTGAAAGCCGATAGTATAGGGATTGGTTTGAATCTATCTAAGTTAATAATAGAATCCCAAGATGGAATTATATCTGTGAAAAGTAAGAAAGGGGTAGGTACTGAGTTTACCATTACTTTTTTAAAGGGGAATATATAGGCCATCTTACAAAAATGTAAGTTGAAAATTCACCTTATTGTAAGATAGACATTGTAGACTATAATTAGAAAAGAAAAGGAGGGATAACTGTGGAAGTTGTTAGAGTAGAAAATCTATGCAAAGTTTATGGTACCGGTGAAATGAAAGTAAATGCAGTTGATAATATAAATCTTACTATTAATCAAGGTGAATTTGTAGCAATAGTAGGACCAAGTGGTTCGGGAAAGAGTACCTTATTACATCTATTGGGTGGGGTAGATAAGCCGAGTAGTGGGAAGGTAATTGTAGATGGAACGGATATATATAGTTTAAGTGAAGAGGAGCTTGCTATATTTAGAAGGAGGAAGGTAGGATTTATTTTTCAATTCTATAATCTAGTGCCAGTCCTTGATGTAGAGGAAAATATATTGTTGCCACTACTTTTAGATAATAAGAAGGTGGATAGAAAATATATAGATGAACTTATTTCTATTTTAGGCCTTAATGAAAGGAAAAACCATCTTCCTAATGAGCTTTCAGGAGGTCAACAACAGAGGGTTTCTATAGGAAGGGCCCTTGCATATAGTCCGTCAATAGTACTTGCTGATGAGCCTACAGGAAATTTAGATAGTCAAAATAGTAAGGAGATAGTAGATCTTTTAAAACTTTCAGTCCAAAAGTACAATCAAACCCTTGTACTTATAACCCATGATTTAGATATTGCCTCTCAAGCAGATAGGATAATAACTATTGAAGATGGCAGTATTGTAAAGGATGAGAGAATATCATGATAAAAAATTATAAACAAATAACTTATAGGTATTTAAAGGTACAGAAAAAGAGGACTATCCTTACTATTATTGGAATAATACTTTCTGTAGCCCTTATAACGGCTATTGGGACTATGGTAATGAGTATGAGGGATGCTGCTATAAAAGATGTAATTAAAAGAATGGGAGATTATCATGCCATTTTCACAGATGTTCCATCAGATAAAATAGATAAAATAACTAAAAATGTAGAGGTGGAGAAGTCGGGAATAACTAAAGCAAAGGGCTATGCCCCTCTAAGGGAAACAACGGAAGAAGAAAGGCGTGAAGATATACCTATTCCTTATAAATATTTAAGTGTTAGAGGATATGATAAGGAATCATTGGATATATTGCCTTATAAGGTTAAGGAAGGGAGATTTCCTGTAAGTTCAGATGAAATAGTTTTGGAAAAACTGTTATTAGAATATTTCCCTAAGAAACCAAAAGTAGGTGACAGAATTGTCTTATCTTTAGGTAAAAGGATGATGGTTAAGGGAGAAGATGGAAAGGAAACTGTTGAACCACAGTATTTAAATGGAGGTTTCGATTATTCAGATTTAGGGGAACGATTTGAGAAAGAAGAAGAAAAGGAATATACAGTAGTAGGAATTATGGAATCTGACAATGTATGGCATGAAAGTTATATATATGATACTATAGTTGGATTGGATAAAAAGGATTTAAAAGACAATAACTATGATATATATGTAAGATTTAGTAGTGTAAATAAGGCTAGGGATAAGGCTGAAAAAATAGCTAAAAATATTGGTCTATCTGAAGAAAACATTCAATACAATGATGATTTATTAGAGCTTTCGGCTCAAAGTCCATCAAAGGCCTTAAATAATGCCCTTGTCCAGATGTTAATATTTATTATAGCTTTAGTAATAGTTGCTACAGTTGCGGTAATATACAATTCTTTCAATATTTCTGTACTTGAAAGGATATCCCAGTTTGGACTTTTGCGTTCTGTAGGTTCTACTCCAAAACAGATTAGGGATATGGTATTTAAAGAAGCTACTCTATTGAGTGCTATAGGGATACCTATAGGATTGTTCTGTGGTGTATTAGCTATGAAGATAGTTCTATATATAATATCGTTGATTAAGTTTGATTTTGTTGCTGATTTTGAGATAGTGATTTCTCCAATAGTATTTTTAATAAGTTCCATACTTGGATTGGTAACTGTCTATCTTTCAGCCTATGGCCCAGCAAAGAAGGCAGGCAAGATTTCACCACTAGATGCTGTGAGAAATACAGGAGGATTTAAAAAGGAAACTTTCAATAAGGTTAAAAGTTCTAAGTTAATAAGGAAGCTCTTCGGTATGGAAGGGGAACTAGCTTATAAGAATTTAAGAAGGAATAGGAAGAGATTTGTAATAACAGTATTTTCTATGGTTATAAGTATAGTGCTTTTCATCAGCTTTTCTAGCTTTTCCAATTATATATTTAGTATTGGAGCAGTAAGTGATGATGAAGTGGGGAATTTCTTCATATATTCTCCAGGGGATTTGGATTTAAATAGTATTTCCAAAGAGTTAAAGAATATGGAAGATGTTAAAAGGGTATATAAATCTAGTATAGGTTTTGTAGATGCATTGGTTGAGGATGATGCTATAAGTCCAAAGTTGAAGGAGTTAAATGAAGGTTATTATGACGAGAAAAGACAGGGATCTACAGTAGTATCTAATAGTAATATAATGACTTTTGGAAATGACAATATGGATGCTTTGAAGCCATATTTAAAGGATGGTACTATTGATGTTGAAAAGTTAAACAGTGAAAATGGAGTTTTAGTAGTAACAACTATTCCAGGATATAATGAGGAAACTAATAAAGGTGCAATAATAGAAGGATTCAATTTTAAGATAGGGGATAAGATACTTATATGGGAGAACTTAGGTGACGCTCCTGATGGTAACCTAAAAGAAGTAAAGGTCATGGGAATACTGGAAAGAGGACTTTTGTCAAATGAATTTAAATATAATCTAAATGGTGGATTAAATATAGTATCTACAGAAGAAATGTACGATAAATTAAAAGATACTGACCTTGATTCTCAAATCTATATTGAAATGGAAAGGGAAGGGAACAATGGTCCAGTTAGGGAATATTTGGCTGAGTTAGAAGAAAAGGATTCTAATTTCCATTATGTTGACTATTCAGAGCAGGCTGAGGAAGAGAGAAAAATAAATATAATTATGAATATATTCTTATATGGCTTTGTAGCAGTAATAGCCTTGATTAGCTGTGTAAATATTATAAATACTATAAGTACAAATCTAATACTTCGAACTAGGGAATTGGCTATGATAAAAGCTGTAGGAATGGCTCAGAAAAGTGTGAAGAAAATGGTGGCCTTGGAAAGTATCTATTATGGTTTGATAGCTACAATATATGGTGGAATAATAGGTACAGGACTTTCTTATGTATTATATAAGATTGTAATGGAGATTAGAGAGTTTGAATGGATGATTCCATGGAATAGTATACTCATATCTTCCATAGGAGCTATAGCTGTAGCATTGATATCAGCATATATTCCACTTAAAAGAATAAATAATGGCAATATAATTGATAAAATAAAAATGGAAGAATAGGTTTTTGATAAAAGTAGGCTTTTTACAGCCTACTTTTTATATTTGTGTGCCTGGCATGGGTAACAACTTTTTCTTAGGAATATTAAGATAATACCAATTTCTGGAGATATAAAGTTTTTGATACTTTAAATTATATTTAGTATGTGGAGATTGTTGACTGAATATTTATGATATAATATATATATAAACTTTGCCTATATTTTTGGCTCCTATGAGTCCATAGTATTAAGGGAATATTTTGATTTTAAATACTATAGCAACTATTACAATGAGCAAATGTTAGTTTAGGATGGTGAATTGAGGATAGGAGAGATAATCGTGATTGAAAAAGAGATTATTTTAACTAGAATAAGTAATAAGTAAGAGGATGAGGGGCTGATGTATAATTAATTTTAGGAGGTGTTTTTATGCTGAAACTTATAAAGAATGGAAAAGTATATTCTCCTACTTATTTAGGTAAGAAAGATATCCTCATAGTAGGGGACAAAATAGGCTATGTTGTGGATAATCTTCAAGTTCCAGAGGACTTTGTCCACATGGAAATCATTGATGCAAAGGGAAAATATGTAGTTCCAGGATTTATTGATTCCCATGTTCATATATCTGGAGGAGGTGGAGAAGGAGGGTTTAAAACAAGGACTCCAGAAATTCAACTAACAGATATAACCCTTGGAGGGGTAACTACTGTAGTTGGAGTATTGGGAACAGATGGTACTACAAGGAATGGATGCAATTTACTAGCAAAAGCTAGGGGATTGGAGGAAGAAGGAATAACCACATATATGTACACAGGTTCGTACCAAGTTCCAACTAGGACTATAACTGGAAGTGTATTAGATGATATAGTGCTAATTGATAAGGTCATAGGGGCTGGTGAAATAGCTATGTCAGATCATCGTTCCAGTCAGCCTAGGGTAGATGAACTTGCAAAACTTGTAGCAGATGCAAGGGTTGGAGGAATTCTTTCTGGAAAGGCTGGAGTTGTAAATATACACATGGGAGATGGAGAGAGACAGTTAGATTTTATTGAAGAAATAGTGGAAAGCACAGAGATACCTATTACTCAGTTTATACCTACACATATGAATAGGAATGGAAGTTTATTTAAACGAGCTATTGAATTTGGCAAAAATGGTGGAATAATAGATTTCACTACAAGTACTACAAAGAAATTTTTAGAAGAAGGAGAGGCAAAATGTAGCAAAGCTTTGAAAATAGCATTGGAAGAAGGGGTTTCAGGAAATAATATTACTTTTTCATCAGATGGACAAGGAAGCCTTCCAGAATTCAATGAAAAAGGTGAGTTTATAGGTATTGGTATTGGAAAGGTGACTTCCCTATATAGTGAAGTAAAAGATGCTATAGTTTCTGAAAATATTCCTATGGAAAAGGCACTGAGGGTTATTACGGCCAATCCAGCAGATATTTTAAAATTAAAAGACAAAGGTCATATAGAGAAAGGAAAAGATGCAGATATTGTACTATTAGATGAGGATACCTTTGAAATAGATACAGTTATAGCAAGAGGACAAGTTATGATTAAAAATAAAGAAGTAGTTGTGAAGGGAACATTTGAATAAATATATATTATATAATTATGACAGAAGGAGTGTATTTTAGATGACAGAAAAATCAAAGGCTAGGAAAGAGTATAGGATGCCTGACACCTATATAATAATATTTTTTATAGTACTTGTTGCAGCGATTTTAACCTATCTTATTCCTGTAGGTAGATTTGATGTATTGTATAAAGTATATGATTCAGATAATAATGTTGTAGTTGAATTAGAAGATGGGCAAAGCAAGAGTTTTGAATTAAATGGAGAAAAATACATTCTAGATGCTACAGGTGATGAAGAAACTGTCCTGTTTGAAGATGGTTCAGAAGGGCCTGTAGGAGCTATAGAAAAAACAAAAGCTTCTGCCATAGAGGTTGAAAAAGATGATAAGTTTGTTTTTAAAGTAGTTCAGGAATATGGAGATTATATAAGTTCTGGGGAAAAGAAAGGGATAAAACTCTTTGGAAAAGATGGAGATATGGGATTTTTAAATTATGTATTTGAGGGAATGGTAAAAGGTGATAAATGGGGATCAGCAGTTGGAGTTGTTGCCTTTATATTAGTAGTTGGAGGAGCTTTTGGAATAATACTTAGGACTGGAGCTATAGAGGCTTGTATTGGAAATATGGTTTCTAAGACACAAGGGAAGGAAGTTGCTATAATACCAATATTATTCCTATTGTTTTCTTTAGGTGGTGCAATATTTGGAATGGGTGAAGAAGCAATACCCTTTGCTATGATAATTGTACCTCTTGTTATTGCTATGGGTTATGATGCTGTAATTGGAGTAATGATAACCTATGTTGCAACCCAAATTGGATTTGCTACTTCTTGGATGAATCCTTTTAGTGTAGCTATTGCTCAAGGAATTGCAGGGATTCCAATCATGTCTGGAGCAGGATTTAGAATATTCATGTATATCGTCTTTAATATTGTATCCATTGTATTTATAATGACATATGCCAAGAAGATAAGAAAAAATCCGAAATTATCTGTAGCTTATGAGTCTGATGAGTATTATAGAAAAGATTTTAATGTAGGAGATATAGAAAGACTTGAATTTAATTTTGGTCATGGACTAGTTATGATTACAATACTTGTTGGTATAGCATGGGTTATATGGGGTGTAATGAAACACGGATATTATATACCTGAAATAGCTACTATATTTTTTACAATGGGTTTAGTTTCAGGAATCATTGGAGTTATATTTAAATTGAACAATATGACAGCAAATGATATGGCTAATTCCTTTAGAGAAGGGGCTGGAGATTTAGTTGGAGCAGCATTGGTTGTTGGTATGGCACAGGGGATTGTATTGGTTTTAGGAGATTCTTCTCCTTTTACAGATTCAGTATTAAATACAGTATTATATGGTATGAGTAAAGCCTTGAAAGGATTGCCAACAACTATAACTGCATGGTTTATGTATATATTCCAATCAGTATTTAATTTCTTTGTAGTATCAGGTTCTGGTCAAGCAGCTATAACTATGCCTCTTATGGCTCCACTTGCCGATATAGTTGGAGTTTCAAAACAAATATCAGTATTAGCATTCCAGTTAGGAGATGGATTGACTAATTTAATAGTTCCAACATCTGGGTGTTTAATGGGTGTACTAGGAGTTGCAAGATTAGAATGGAGCAAATGGGCTAAATTTCAAATAAAATTTCAACTAATACTATTTATACTAGCTTCACTATTTGTAATTGGAGGAGTAATAGTGGGATTGGTGTAGAAGATAATAGATTTTTATAAATAAAAGAATTTATAATTAGTAAATGTGATTATGTAATTGTGAAATTACATAATCACATTTTTTATTGCATTATACTCTTGTAGGTTTATTGGTAAAATGTTGAAGTATGAATAACAAATATGATACAATTGGGACAAGGTAATCGAAAAGCAGGGAGGTGGTGTGATATGAGTACATTTCAGGCAATTTCTTTAATGATTGCTTTTGGTATGTTTACTATATCACTAATCTCCTTAATAGTTATGCTAACAAAGGATAACGTTAAGAGAAAAAAATAATCACCCTGCCTGCCCGCAGAGTGATTAAAGATTTTTATTCACTTTAGTGGCAACCGCACCTTTGCGGTATCGATTACCTTATTTTTATTATACCACAACATATAGAATTGTAAACATGATAAAAATAAAAAAATAAAATAAGTCACTGAATTTGTTACTTTAATAAAAGAGACATCTGTAGCTTCAACTATAGGGGTAGCAGATTTGATGTATGCATCAAAGATAGTACAAAGCAGTAGCTTCCAACCTTTCAATCCGTTGATTATAGTAGCAATAATATATTTTATAATTACATTTTCATTATCCCAACTAGTAGGATTGCTTGAAAGGAGATTAGTCCACAATGATTAAAATAGAGAATTTAAATAAATATTTTGGAGATAAACATGTATTGAAGGATATAAACTTAGAAATAGAAGATGGTGAGGTTATTGGCCTAATAGGTCCTTCTGGTTCTGGTAAAAGTACCCTTATAAGATGTATAAACTATTTAGAAGAACCAACTTCTGGCAATATATATATTAATGATAAAAATATAGCCAAAGCAGGGAAGGAAATAGATAGAATAAGACAGCAGATAGGAATGGTATTTCAACACTTTCACCTATTTCCTCATAAAACAGTTTTAGAGAATATAACCTTAGCTCCAGTTTTAACAGGGAAGCTAACAAAAAAAGAGGCAGAAGAGAAAGCTATTGAACTCCTTAAGACTATGAATTTATTGGACAAGAAGGATGTATATCCTGATTCCCTATCAGGAGGACAAAAGCAGAGGATAGCTATAGCTAGATCTCTGGCTATGGATCCAGAAGTAATGCTCTTTGATGAGGTGACATCAGCCCTAGACCCAGAAATGGTTGGAGAAGTTTTAAATGTAATGAAAGACTTAGCTAAAACAGGTATGACTATGGTAGTAGTAACCCATGAAATGGCTTTTGCTAGACAAGTAGCCCATAGGGTAGTATTCATGGCCGATGGAGAGATCGTAGAAGAAAACAAGGCAATAGATTTATTCGAAAACCCACAAAACCATAGAACAAAAGAATTTCTATCAAAGGTATTAGAATATTGATTAGTATAAAAGTAGCTAGTTATTGAAATTAATTTCAATAACTAGCTGTTTTTATATACAATTAAGTTATTTTAAATATAAACTTCAATTAAATACTGATATTAATATAAAAATAATCTATATAGTAAATATTATTTAAAAAATTGAAGAAAGTTGGGGAAAACCTAATTGAATGTGGTATATATACTAAAAGATAGTGGCCACAGTGTAATATTTTTTCAATTAACGTTATAAAACAATTTTTTAGGGTATACCATTAAAGTAAACATTTTAAAAAAAGATATTATAAATAATATATATTGTTTAAATATTGCTTGTAAAAAAAGGGAGGAGAATATATGTTTTTCAAGACTACGGAACAACACGAAGAGTTGAGAGCAAAAATTAGAAAGTTTGCAGAAGAAGAAGTTAAACCGATTGCATTTATGCTAGATCAAGAAAATAAATTTCCTAAAGAAGCAATAGAAAAATTAGGCCAAATAGGAATGATGGGTATTCCATATCCTAAAGAATATGGAGGAGCTGGTTTAGATACAATTAGCTATGCCATAGCTGTTGAGGAATTGTCTAGAGTAGATGGAGGTACAGGGGTTATTCTTTCTGCTCATACATCTTTAGGTGCATATCCAATTGCTGCTTATGGAACAGAAGAGCAAAAACAAAAATATCTAGTTCCATTGGCAAGTGGAGAAAAAATTGGAGCATTTGCTCTTACTGAAGAAAATGCTGGTAGTGATGCTGGTGGTACTGAGACTACTGCTGTTTTAGAAGGAGATCATTATATTTTAAATGGTGAAAAGATATTTATTACTAATGCTGGTGAAGCCGATATATATATTATATTTGCAGTTACTACACCAGGCATGGGTACTCGTGGTATTAGTGCATTTATTGTAGAAAAAGGCTGGGAAGGATTTAGCTTTGGTCAAAGTTATGATAAAATGGGTATACGTTCTTCTGCCACTGGAGAACTTATTTTCAATGATGTAAAAGTTCCTAAAGAAAACCTATTAGGCAAAGAAGGAGAAGGTTTTAAGATTGCCATGGCTACATTAGATGGTGGACGTATTGGTATCGCAGCTCAAGCTCTTGGAATAGCACAAGGTGCTTATGAAAATGCCTTAGAATATTCAAAGGAAAGGATTCAATTTGGCAAACCAATTGCTCACAATCAAGCTGTATCTTTTAAATTAGCTGATATGGCAACAAAGCTTAGAGCATCTAGATTCCTTGTTTACAGTGCAGCAGAACTAAAAGAAAACAATGAACGCTATAGTATGGAGGCAGCTATGGCTAAACAATATGCTTCCGATGTTAGTCTTGAAATTGTTAATGATGCCCTTCAAATATTTGGTGGAAGTGGCTATATGAAAGGTATGGAAGTTGAACGTGCTTATAGGGATGCTAAGATTTGTACAATATATGAGGGGACAAATGAAATCCAACGTATAGTTATTGCTTCCCATATTATAGGTAAATTGCCAAAAGGTGATAGAGGAGTTGCAATTTCTCAGGGAGGACCTGCTACAGGATATCGTAAGAAAAAAATATTTAAAGAAGGAACTCCTGAAGAACAAGTTAATGCTCTTGTAGAAGCTTTAAAGAAAGATGGCTATGATTTCACAGTTGGAATCCCTATAGATACTCCTATAAGTAAGGCTGATAGAGTAGTTAGTGTAGGTTTAGGTATAGGAGAAAAAGAAAATATGAAACTTATAGAAGAATTAGCAATTCAAGCTGGTGCAGCTATCGGTTCTTCTCGTCCAGTAGCTGAAGACCTTGGATATTTACCACTAAATCGCTATGTTGGTATGTCAGGTCAGAAGTTTAACGGAAATCTTTACATTGCTTGTGGTATTTCAGGTGCAGGACAGCATTTGAAAGGTATAAAGGATGCTACTACAATAGTTGCTATAAATAATGATCCTAATGCAAAAATATTTAAGAATGCAGATTATGGTATAGTAGGTGATATAATGGAAATAGTACCACTACTTACTGCTGCATTAGATAATGGAGAACCTAAGAAGGAAGCTCCACCTATGAAGAAGATGAAGAGAGCAGTTCCAAAGAAAGTTAAGCCAAACTGGAAACATCATGTATGTAACGGATGTGGATATGAATACGATCCAGGTGAAGGTGATCCTGAAGGTGAAATACGTCCAGGAACACGTTTTGAAGATATACCTGAAGATTGGACTTGTCCAGCTTGTGGTGAAGACAAAGATATGTTTATAGAAGCTTAAATGTTATAATTAATATATAAAAATATATTTTAACGTAAAAGGAGGACTTATGTATGCATTGTGTTAGAGAAGTAACTGAGGATCTTTATTGGGTTGGAGGTAATGATCGCCGTCTAGAATTGTTTGAAAATATTCATCCTATTCCAGAAGGCATTTCATACAACTCCTACTTACTTTTAGATGAGAAGACTGTATTATTTGATACTGTTGATTGGTCAGTTTGTCGTCAATTTCTTGAAAATATTAAATGGGTTTTAGGAGACAGAGATTTAGATTATTTGGTAATCAATCATATGGAACCAGACCATGCAGCTTGTATTGATGAGATTATTCTTCGCTATCCAAATGTGAAGATTGTATGTACTAATAAAGCTTTTCTGTTTATGAATCAATTTGGATTCCATCCTGGTGATAGGGTGATACAAGTTAAGGAAGGGGACACTATGTCCTTTGGAAAACATGAGGTCATGTTTATAGCTGCTCCAATGGTACATTGGCCAGAAGTTATGGTGACATTTGATAAAACTAATGGAGTACTATTCTCTGCCGATGCCTTTGGCACTTTCGGTGCTTTAAATGGTAAATTATTTAATGATGAAATGGATTTTGATCGTGATTGGATAGTGCCAGCTAGAAGGTACTATACAAATATTGTAGGAAAATATGGTCCTCAAGTTCAATCTCTCCTTAAGAAAGCCAGTAATCTTGACATCAAGATGATATGTCCACTACATGGACCAGTATGGCGTACTGATTTAGAATATTTTATTGATAAATATGATAAATGGAGTAGTTATGAACCAGAGGAAAAAGGTGTGCTTATTGTATATGGTTCAATGTATGGTAGTACAGAAGCCGCTGCTGAAGATTTAGCAAGAAGACTAGTGGAAAAGGGTATGACAAATGTAGCTATGTATGATGTTTCACAAACCCATGTTTCCTATTTGATTGCTGAAACATTTAAATACAGCCATGTAGTTCTTGCTGGTGTAACTTACAATTTAAATATTTATCCACCAATGCATAATTATCTTATAGATATGAAGGCATTGAATCTACAAAAACGTACTGTTGCTATTATTGAAAATGGCTCATGGGCTCCTAGATCTGGCCAACTAATGCGTAAGTTAGTAGATGAAATGAAAGAAATGACTATTTTAGATGAAGAGCTTTCAATAAGTTCAACAATGACTGAAGAAGATGCTGATTCAATGGATAGCCTTGCTGATAGTATTATAGAATCAATGAAATAAGATATGAAAAGAAGACCGACTTGTGAATAGACTTCATAAGTCGGTTTTTTGTATCTTTAAAATTAAATTATCATAGATTATTTTATCTATAGATGTGTTGTTTATAAAATATGTCTTTTTTACATTTCAAAGTGATATAATTGTCTATAGGGGTTATTTGAAGATTTAATACATAAGTGAGGTAATACCAATGAAAGAATTTATGGATAGATTATCAACCTTTGTTTTTTGGTATCCGTTGATAATGTCTTTATTTTGGATAGCTGGCTCTCAATTGTTTCATAAAAGTAAAGAAAAGGAGATGCCAGTAGATTTTGATGAAGTAGACTGGCCTATGGTCAGTATTTTAATCCCCTGCTATAATGAGGAAGAGACTATTAAGGAAACAATTGATTATATGCATAAAATAAATTATTCAAATAAAGAAATTATTGCAGTTAATGATGGTAGTATGGATGAAACAGGAGAGATACTACATAGGTTAGCAAAGGAATATGACGATTTAAGGATTATAGATTGTAAGGAAAACTGTGGCAAGGCAAATGCTTTGAGATTGGCAACTTTTGCTTCAAAAGCTGAGTATTTAGTATGTATTGATTCTGACGCAGTTTTAGATCCATATGCAATACATTATTTAATATATCACTTTCTTTATAGGGGAGAAAGATTGGGGGCTGTTACTGGAAATCCTAGAATTCGTAATAGGGATACATTGTTGGCTAAGTTACAAATAGTTGAATATGCTTCTATTATTGGTGCAATTAAGAGATCACAGCGTATTTTAGGTAAGATAATGACAGTTTCTGGTGTTGTTGTTGCCTTTAGAAAAAAGGCATTGGTTGATGTTGGATTATGGGATACAGATATGATAACAGAAGATATATCTATTTCTTGGAAGTTGCAACAGAGATTTTGGGATATTCGCTATGAGCCTAGAGCTCTGTGCTGGATGTTGGTACCGGAAACTATAAGTGGTATTTGGAAACAACGGATTCGCTGGGCTCAAGGTGGCCAGGAAGTTATTTTTCGTCATTGGAGAGTTATGACAGATTGGCGACATCGGCGTATATGGCCAATTTATTTAGAACAATGGGTTAGCCTATTTTGGTCTTATTCATGGGTTGTTGTTACAATATATTATTTTGTAATAGCCGATACTATTCAGGAGTTGTTTATTTGGATAGCCTTTCCGTCTTTTGCTTTAGTATTTTTGAGTTTGATACAGTTGTGGTCATCCCTAAAGATTGATAACAAATATGACAATGTATTATATCTTTATTTATGGGCTGCTTGGTATCCATTTATTTATTGGATATTGAATGCAATGATTGTAATGTTTGCTTTGCCTAGGGCTATTAAAAGTAGGATAAAAGGAGGGTATGCCACATGGGCAAGTCCAGACAGAGGACAAAGGATTTCAAGTTAAATGAATCTTTTATAATTAAGTCTAAGAAGTCATGGTGGCGTGAAGGGATAGTTATTTTATTTACTTCAATAGTATGGGTTTATTGTATAACTGTTATATATTTTTTTATTGATGCTATATTTTCTATTAATAATGAATATCCAAGGTTGTTTAAAGTATCTTTTAAAATGACCAATTCTGATATTCAAGGTTTTTTCAAGATAGCTGTAGTTTTACTTGTTACAATCTATATAATGTTATTAGTATGGATTTTTTATAACAAGAAAAGATTTGGCAGCCTTACACGTAGAAAATATCCTGGAATAACAACAAAAGAAGATTTAATGGATTTAGATATGATAGATGAGGATATTTATGAAATATTACAAGAAGAGAAGGTAGTTGTATTTGAAACAAATCCAATAAGGGATAGGGAAGATTGAGGTGAAGTTTTCTATGAAAAGATTGTTAAAATTTATTGGACTATTTTTAATGGTTTTTATTATAGCATTTGTTATAGATAAGGTAAAGACAATAAGTAAGACAGAGATAGATTTTCCAGTAATTGTTGAAAAAAATGGCTGCCTTGGCCTTAATTATCATAGGGTACGAAAAGATCATGTTGCTACAAGAATAGTGGAATTTCTAACTGGTTCTGATGAATTAAAAAACTATTCAGTCTATGAAAGTGAGTTTGAGGAACATATTAAAATTTTGGAAGAGCACGATGCTACTTTTGTTACACCAGATGATTTAAGGAAATTTAATGAAACAGGAAAATATCCCAAAAATTGTGTTTGGATTTCTTTTGATGATGTAGATGAATCTGTTTATAAGAACGCTTTTCCTGTCTTAAAAAAACATCAAATTCCATTTACTTTATTTATAATAGCAGGCCATGTAGGAAATGATGATTTTGAAAATCTTTCATTATTGAGTTGGGAACAAATACAGGAAATGGTTGATAGTGGTTTGGCAACTGTTGGTTCTCATACATATGATATGCATCGTTTAGTGGACAATAAGCCAGTGTTTTTTTATCCGGAACAGAAAAAGGCTTTTTTAAAGGATTTAATCAAAAGCAAGGAGACTATTGAAGCAAATTTAGAAGGGGTGGAAGTAGTGGATTTTGCATATCCTTATGGAGATGGAAAAGAAGAACTGGTTCCTCTTATAAAAGAGGCAGGATTTTCATCTGCTTATATTTTAGCTCCAAGGATTCTTTCTAAGGAAAATACACCTTTTTGGCAAAATAGGATTTTAGTAGATCGTTTTGTTTTCAAAAAGACTGTAGAGCCATGGTTGAAAATCCCAGAAGATTAAATCTTGTTTTTTCATCTATTTCTTCACTGGAATCTGTATCTCTGTTATAAATTCTTCTTTTTCTGCTGTACCATGGATATCTAGACGGTAAATTTCCATAGGGCTACCATTTATAGTGTAGCCTTCTTTTTTTATGAATTCCATCATTTTTTCAAATAATGGTTGGCTTTTTTCATATCCACCTTTATATACAAGTGTGGCAAAATACCCTTCAGGTAAGATGGTATTGTATTTTTCTTCATTATCATCAACAAAAAAGAAGGCATTTTCATATACAGTATAATCCCCTTTTTTCATACTTTCTTCTTCTATGAAAACCCCCATATCTTTGTTGGCAAATAAGAATAGTTTAGAGTCATTTCTAGCTTCTAGCTTGCGAAAGGCTAGATCTACTTCTTCTTCTTTAGACATAGATTCTTCTATGAAGATAATCTTTCTTGCTGCTATCTTTTCTATTTTTATCTTTTCATAATCATCTATTTTTTGAAAGTCTTTAAGTACTTTAACCTTTTTTTCTAAATCTTTTTTTAGTAGTACTAAAGGCATGATTTCTTTTTCTATTAAATCGATTTCTTTTTCCATTAGTTCAATAGTTGTATTTATATTTCTATCTTCTAAATAGGCTTTTATCTGATTTATAGAGAAGTTCAATTTTCTCAAATCCTTTATTACAGCAAGGGGCGAAAAGCCCACTTCTTTAGGTGTGGGATGGATAGCCCAAATATAAAACTATGTGTATGTATAATTTGGCAACGTACACAAAATGTGATACGATACAAGTATGGAAAATAAATA
>NZ_VULR01000019.1 GCF_009696605.1 Anaerosalibacter bizertensis
TCAATCCGAAGATTTCACTATATATCCTTCGCTCGACTTGCATGTGTTAGGCACGCCGCCAGCGTTCATCCTGAGCCAGGATCAAACTCTCATAATAAAAGTTTTATCCTTCAGAACTAATTACTTCTGTATGTTTGACATACAGACTTAAGTTATGAATTATATTTAAATCAAAGTTATTAACTTAAGGACTTTTTTACACTGTTTAATTTTCTAGGTTCTTTTGTTGCTTTTTTTGCTGACTTATTAACTATACCACCTTAAGAACTTTTTGTCAACATTATTTTTTTAAAATATTTTAAAGTTTTTTCTGTTGACTAGGTGACTGTTCATTATTATACAAGCATTTTTCATTTATGTCAATACATTAACTTAAAGTTTTTTTCATTTCTTTTCTAAATTTATCTATTACTTTCTTTTCTATTCTAGAAACAGTCATCTGAGATATACCTAGTTTCTCTGCTATAGAAACTTGTGTCTTCTTATTGAAAAACCTATTTACAAGTATTTGCTTTTCCATTTCATTTAAGTTTTTCATTGCTCTTAAAATAAAATCATTATTTTCTATTTTATCAAAATAAAGATCTTCTTCTCCTATAAGATCTGATAGATTTACATCTTTATCATCATTATTAGAGTCATAAGTTATATCTAATGATTGAGGGGTATATACTTTACTAGCCTCCATAGCCTCCAAAACCTCTTCTGTACTGCAACTCAAATACTCAGCTATATCTTCTACTGTTGGTGAACGTTGTAATTTTTGACTAAGTAAGTCTTTTGAATTATTTATTTTCTTTGAAAGCTCTTGTATTCTTCTTGGAACTCTTATAGTCCAACCTTTATCTCTAAAGTACTTTTTAATTTCTCCTATAATAGTTGGAGTTGCAAAACTTGAAAACTCAAATCCTTTGTCTACATCAAATCTATCTACAGCATATATCAATCCTATAGAAGCTACTTGATATATGTCCTCATAGTCAATCCCTCTATTAGCATATTTTTTAGATAGTATTTCTGCTATATAAAGATGTCTTTCTATTAATTCTTCTCTAATATTTAAATCTCCAGTTTCCTTATATTCTTTAAACAAAACTTTTGTATCAGTATCCTTTATATTATCAAAGTCTTTCTTTCTACTTAAACCTTGATTAGCCATCAATACCATCCTCTATTTTTTTTATCATTTTTATACCCTTATCTGTAAATTCAACTTCATCCATCAAAGATCTTATTATCAATATTCCTAATTCCTTTTCTTTAACATCTTTTCTAAAGCTATCTATTTTTTCGGTTACATTTTCAACAAACATAATTAATTTATCTTTATAAAGTTCGTATTCAATATTTAATGTTTCTGATTTTTCCATTGCATTTATACATGCTTCTGCAATAGCTACTTTAATATCTTCTATCTCTTCAATACTAAAATCAATTTTGCTTCCTATGGATGAAGTAGTTAATCTGACAACCCCTACATAATCAGGTCTACTTGGAACTGTAAGCTTAATAAAATCTTTATTCATCTCTTTCACTCCTTGATTATAAATACCTTGTCCAATCCTGTTATATCAAATAATTTCCTAATATTTGATTTTAAATTTATAAGAATTATATTATTTTCACTTTCTTTAACTTTCTTCAAAATACTAATTAAAACACCTAAACCTGTACTATCAATATAATCTAATTTTTCTCCATCTATTAATAAGTCTGTTTCTTTTTCTTTTAATGATTTTAGTAATTTTTCTTTTAATTTAGGAGATGTATATATATCTACTTCTCCAACTGGCTTTACAATCCAAATATTTCTTTCATTATCATAGTTTATATTTACATTTAATGCCATAAGCTAAGCCTCCTTAATACTATTATAGTATTACAGTAATTGTATAATAAAAAAAAATTAATGTAAAGTATTTTACTAGGTATTATTAAGTAAAATAAGCATACTTTTTTCAAGTATGCTTATTTTACTTTATTCTTCTTCTACGTACTTGGCTACAGCAACAACTTCATCTTTTTCATTTACTTTCATCAAAGTAACTCCCTGGGTATTTCTGCCCATTTCTGATATTTCTTTTACATTCAATCTTATAATAGTTCCACAGTTAGAAATCATCATAATTTCATCATCTTTATCTACTACTTTTGCAGAAACTAAAGGTCCTGTTTTTTCTTTCACATGGTAAGTTTTAAGTCCTTTTCCTCCCCTAGTTTGAGGTCTATACTCATCTAGAGGGGTTCTTTTACCATATCCATTTTTACTAATTACTAATAAATCTTTTCCTTCTTCTACTAAATCCATTCCTACTACTTCATCTTTTTTATTTAAATTAATACCTTTTACACCCATAGCAGTTCTACCCATTTGTCTTACATCTTCTTCTTTAAATCTAATAGCCATTCCTTTAGCAGTTACAATAATAAGTTCTTCTTCTCCATAAGTTTTTCTAACACTTATTAATTCATCGTCATCTCTTAATCCTATAGCAATTAAACCTGTCTTTCTTATATTTTTAAAATGTTCAAATTTAGTTCTTTTAGTTATACCGTTTTTAGTAACAAACACTAAGTTACTATCTGGTTCATACTCACTTATAGGGATTACTGCATTTATTTTTTCATCTCCTGCTAAATTTAAAAGATTAACTATAGCCATTCCTTTAGACTGTCTCCCACCTTCAGGAATTTCATAAGCTTTTAGTGAATGTACTCTTCCTGCATTAGTAAAGAACATTATTGTATCATGGGTTGATGTAATAAATAAATGTTCTACAAAATCTTCTTCTCTTGTAGTTAAAGCTGCAACCCCTCTTCCACCTCTTCTTTGAAGTCTGTAAGTATTTTCTGGAATTCTTTTTATATATCCAAAGTGGGTCAAAGTTATTATTACATCTTCTTTTTTTATCATATCTTCGATATTTATTTCTTCTTCTGAAGGAACTATCATAGTCCTTCTTTCGTCTCCATATTTTTCTTTTATCTCTAAAAGTTCTTCTTTTATTATTCCATAAATTAATTCTTCACTTCCAAGTATTTCTTTTAATCTATTTATTTCTTTAATCAATTCCCCATATTCTTCTTCTATCTTACCTCTTTCAAGACCAGTAAGCCTTCTAAGTCTCATATCTAGTATAGCTTGAGATTGTCTTTCTGAAAGGCCAAATTTAGACATAAGCTTGTCTTTAGCTGTCTTATCATCCTTTGAACTTCTAATTGTATTTATTACTTCATCTATATGATCAAGTGCAATTTTTAAACCCTCTAATATATGAGCCCTGTCTTCTGCTTTTTTTAATTCATATTTAGTTCTCCTAACTATTACTTCTTTTTGAAAATTTAAATAATGATTTAACATTTCTTTTAAATTTAATATTTTTGGCTCATCATCAACTAATGCAAGCATAATAATACTAAATGTATTTTGCATTTGTGTTTGTTTAAATAGATTGTTAAGCACTACTTTAGGAATAGAATCTCTTTTTAATTCTATTACTATTCTCATACCTTCCTTATCCGATTCATCTCTTAAATCTGAAATTCCTTCTATTTTTTTATCTTTTACAAGATCGGCTATTTTTTCGATTAGTCTTGCTTTATTTACTTGATAAGGAATTTCTGTAACTACTATTCTGTTCCTATTTTTTCCAAATTCCTCTATTTCAGTTTTAGCTCTTACAGTTACCTTACCTCGCCCTGTTCTATAGGCCTTTTTTATTTCTTCCATACCCATTATTATTCCAGAAGTAGGAAAATCTGGTCCTCGGATAATATCTGTAAGGCTTTCTATATCTATTTCTGGATCATCTATAATTGCTATTATGCCATCTATAACTTCACATAAATTATGAGGAGGAATACTAGTTGCCATACCTACAGCAATACCTGATGAACCATTAACTAAAAGATTAGGAAATCTACTTGGTAGTACTTTAGGTTCTTTTAATGATTCATCAAAGTTTAGTCCATAATCTATAGTATCTTTATTTATATCTCTAAGCATTTCTGTAGCAAGTTTTGTCATCCTCACTTCTGTATAACGCATAGCTGCTGCTCCATCTCCATCTACAGAGCCAAAGTTTCCATGACCATCTACAAGGAGATATCTAGTGTTAAAGTCTTGAGCAAGTCTTACCATAGCATCATAAACAGATGTATCTGAATGAGGATGGTATTTACCTAAAACATCACCGACAACCCTAGCAGATTTTTTATATTGTTTTTCTGGAGAAATACCCAATTCATTCATAGCATATAGTATCCTTCTATGAACTGGTTTTAATCCATCCCTTACATCTGGAAGTGCTCTACTTACAATAACACTCATGGCGTAATCTAAATAGGATTTTTTCATTTCATCTTCTATATTTACCGATATAATATTATTTTCTTCTTTATCCATTATTCGATCCTCCTTACACGATATCCGACTAAGAAAATCTTCTTAATCTATTGTATTATATCATATTTCAAAACTATCTTTGATTTCCCTATTAATGATTATTAGCAAAGATTATATTCATAATCATAAAAGTAATTTTAACCCTTAGTAGTGTTACTAAGGGTTAAAATATATCTGTCAAGAAAGTTTTTTATTTACTATAACTTATTTATATATCAAGGTTTTTAACTAATTTTGCATTCTTTTGAATAAATTCTCTTCTAGGTTTTACTCTATCGCCCATTAACATTGTAAATATTTCATCTGCTGCAAGAGCATCTTCTACTGATACTTGAAGTATAGTCCTAGTTTCAGGGTCCATTGTAGTTTCCCAAAGTTGTTCAGGATTCATTTCTCCTAAACCCTTATATCTTTGAATAGGATATTCCTTATCCCTTCCTAATTCATTCATAACTTTATCAAGCTGATTATCGCTATAAGCATAATAATCAGTCTTACCTTTAGATATTTTATATAAAGGTGGTTGTGCTATATAAATATGGCCATTTTCAACTAATGGTTTCATATATCTAAAGAAAAATGTTAACAATAAAGTTCTAATATGAGCTCCATCTACGTCGGCGTCAGTCATAATAATTATCTTTCCATATCTTAACTTATCAATATCAAACTCACTTCCAATTCCACATCCAAAAGCAGTAATCATAGCTTTTATTTCTTCAAATCCAAGAACTCTATCAAGCCTTGCTTTTTCAACATTCATTATTTTTCCTCTTAGTGGAAGTATAGCTTGATATCTTCTATCACGACCTTGTTTTGCACTACCTCCCGCTGAATCCCCTTCGACTATAAAAACTTCTGTTACCTCCGGATCATTAAGGGAACAATCAGCAAGTTTTCCAGGAAGGGTTGTATTATCTAAAATACTCCTTTTCCTTGACAATTCTCTCGCTTTTCTTGCTGCTTCTCTAGCATGAGAAGCTTTCATTGCTCTTTCAATAATAACTTTTGCATCTTTTGGATTTTCTTCTAAAAATCTATCAATGTTTTCAGAAACCAGGGTATCTACTATACCTCTCATTTCACTATTACCTAGTTTAGTTTTAGTTTGACCTTCAAATTGTGGATTCATAAGTTTTACTGATAAAACAGCTGTAAGTCCTTCCCTTACATCATTTCCTTGGAAATTATCATCTTTTTCTTTTAATATATTATGTCTTCGAGCATAATCGTTTATAGCTCTTGTAATAGCAGACTTAAAACCACTTAGATGCGTTCCACCTTCATGAGTATTTATATTATTGGCAAAAGAAAATATATTCTCTGAATAACTCTCTGTATACTGCATAGCTAACTCTACAGTAGAATTATCTTTTTCCGCCTCAAAATACATTATATTTTCTTGGATTTTAGTCTTATTTTTATTTATATATTCTACAAAAGCTTTTATGCCGCCTTCATAGTGAAATTCTTCTTTTTTATTGCTCCTTTTATCCTCTAATAAAATTTTAATTCCCTTGTTTAAAAAAGCCATTTCTCTAAATCTAAATTCTAAAGTTTCAAAATCAAAAACTACATCATCAAATATCTCTTTATCTGGTTTAAATGTAATAGTTGTACCTGTTTCATCACTGTCACCTATAATTTTTAGCTCAGTAGTAGGCACTCCTCTACTAAATTTTTGCTCATATATTTTGCTGTTTCTCTTTACCTCTACTTCTAAATATTCTGAAAGAGCATTTACTACAGATATTCCTACTCCATGAAGCCCTCCTGACACTTTATAAGCTCCGTTATTAAATTTTCCTCCAGCATGAAGAATTGTAAGAACTGTTTCTACAGTAGATTTTCCAGTTTGAGGATGGGTCTCTACAGGAATACCACTTCCATTATCTGATACAGATACAGAATTATCTTCATTTATAGTTATAGAAATAGTATCACAAACTCCTGCTAAGGCTTCATCAATACTATTATCTACTACTTCATATACTAAATGATGAAGTCCCTTAGGTCCAGTGCTTCCTATATACATACCTGGTCTTAATCTTACTGGTTCCAATCCTGTAAGTACTTGAATTTCATCTGCTGTATATTTTCTATTATTATATTCTTTTGTCATCAACTTCCCTCCAATCTATACTAAAGCTAAAAATTAAATAAAGTTATTAGCTGATTTTTTCATTTTATTATTTCTTTTAAATAAAGTAGAAGAAGAAATATTCGATGTATATATATTATTATCTGTAATAATGTAAGTTTTTATTTCTTTTTCATCTATCTGGTCGGGATTATATATATTACCTTTTTTTTTCATTATATCTATGAACATTTTTGTATCATAAGAATATAGAGAAGTCTCCTTATCTACAATTGCAATAATTTTATTTACAGGTATAGTAAGATTTTTTCCAATATGAAGAAACATTTTTATCTAACTCCTTCACGTAACTAATTTGCATTTGAATTTACATTTCCATTTTCAATACAAAAAATTTTCTTTTCCAATGAATCAAACTCTCCTAAATCTATAATATCTGTTGACGTAATTATGGTCTGTAAATCTCTAAAAGTATGAATTAAATACTTTCTTCTATCTTTATCCAATTCTGATAACACATCATCTAGTAAAAGTACCGGAAAGTCTTCCTTTTCTTCTTTTATAATATCTACCTCAGCAAGTTTCATAGATAAAACTGCCGTTCTTTGCTGGCCTTGAGAAGCAAAGGTTTTAGAATCCATATTGTTTATAAAAATATCTATATCATCCCTATGAGGACCTATTTTTGTGGTACCCTTTAGTATATCATTATTTATATCTTTTTCTAGCTTTTCCATGAATTTTTTTTCTATATATAGTATATCATCAAATCTTTCAACTACATTAGTTCTGTATTTTAAAAGCAATTCTTCTTTTCCATAAGTAATATCTCTATGAATTTTTCTAGATGATAGAGCTAGATTTTCTACAAATCTAGCTCTATCAATAATTACTTTGCTTCCAGACTTAACCATCTGCATATTAAATATATCAATTAGATGTTTATTTTTTTTATTCATCCTCATATTTTTAAGCAGATTATTCCTTTGAAATAATATTTTATTATATCGATTTAAATTGTATCTATATATAGGTTTTATTTGGGATATCTCTCTGTCAATAAAATTTCTTCTTTCTGACGGACCATCTTTTATAATTCTTAAATCTTCTGGAGAAAAAACCACCACATTCAAGCCACCATATAAATCTCTATTTTTCTCAAGCTCTAATTTATTTATTTTAATCCTCTTAGGTTTGTTTCTTTCAAGTTTTATTTCTATAAATTTATCTATATGATTTCCAAATACTTTGGCCCCTACATAACATTGATTCTTTTTTATATTTATCATATCTTTATCTACATTGGTTCTAAAAGACTTTCCTGCAGAGCACAAATATATAGACTCAAGTAAATTTGTTTTCCCTTGAGCATTTTTCCCTATGAATATATTTACTTTTTTATTAAGCTCTAAATTTAAATCCATATAGTTTCTAAAATTAATAAGTCTAACACTGTCTACGTACAAATAAAGCACCCCTTAAGTCCAACCATCCATATTATATCACAAGAATCTTTCCCATATCTTTTATTTCAATTTCGTCTCCCTTTTTTATTTTTTTACCTCTTTCTGTAATTATTTCTCCATTTAATTTAACATATCCTTGCTTAATTAATATCTTACCTTGACCTCCAGTACTCAATACTCCTGAAAATTTTAATAATTGATCTAATTTTATATATTCCGTTTCAATCTTTACTTTTTTCATAATACATCCCTTCTCTTTAATAATCATCTTTAGCAAGTCTAACTGGCAGTACTAAATAAATATAATTGTCATCTTCTACAGGTTTTATTATACAAGGATTTAAACTTCCCATAAAGAAAAGTTCTATTTCCTCTTCTTCTATGGCTTTTATTCCATCCAAAATATATTTTGAGTTAAAAGCTATATTTACATCTTTTCCTTCTAACTCTACATCCATATTTTCATGAACATTTCCAATTTCTGAATTAGATTTTATCGCCAATTTATCTTCAAATAAATTTAATTTTACAAGATTTGCCTTTTCTTCTTTTGCTAAAAGTGAAGCTCTTTCTAAACTATCTTGTAACTCTTTCCTATTAACTTTAACCTTAGTTTCATGATCTTCCCTTATTATATCTCTATAATTTAAAAACTGTCCTTCAAGTAGTCTTGAAAAAACCAATGTATCTCCAATATTGAATACTATATGTCCAGGAGTTAAAGTAATTTCTATATCTTCCTCATCTTCTTCAAGTATTTTATTTAATTCACTTAAAGTTCTTCCTGGAATTACAACCTTTATATCTTCAGAGGAATCTATTTTTACATTTCTTAAAGCTAATCTATATCCATCAAGAGCTACAAAAGATGCATTTCCATCAATTATTTCAAAAAGTACCCCTGTAAGAATAGGTCTTGTCTCATCTTGAGTTGTAGCAAATACTGTTTGTCTTATTATATTTTTGAATAAATCCATAGGTATTTTTAAAGATAATTGATCTATTAATGTAGGTAGTTCTGGATATTCTAAAGCAGGATTACCTATTAAATTAAATTGAGATGAACCACATATAATATTCATCTTATTTTCAGATGTACTTATGTCTATTTCTGAGTTTGGTAATTTTTTAACTATATCTCCGAATAATCTAGAATTAATAACTATAGAACCTTCTTCTAATACATTTGCTTCTATATAAGATTCTATACCTATTTCTAAATCTGTACCTGTTAATTTCAATCTTCCTTCTTTAGCTTCTAAAAGAATACCATCTAATATTGGTAATGTAGTTTTACTGGAAATTCCTTTTTGAACTATATTTATATGTTTTGCTAATTTTTTTTGTTCTACTTGTATTCTCAATTGAAAAGTACCTCCTTTTAATTTTTATGTGGATGTGTAAAAGATATATAAAATGATAAACTAATATAGTAGTAATAGTAGTAGGGGGTGTTGATATGTGGATAAGTATGTGTAAAACTTATTTTCAACAAATTTTCGCCATTTAATAAAATGTTAATAACCCTTTAATAACTTAGTGAATTATCCCCGTTATCAACAATAGGAAAATTAATTTAAAACTATAAACATAATATAAACATGATATCAACATGTTTTTGTTAGCTATTCCCCTTTAATTTCTTTAATTGTTTCATCTATTTTCATTTTGAAGTTTTTATCAGATTCTATATCGCCAGAAATTTTATCACAGGCATGTATTACTGTAGTATGATCTCTTCCTCCAAATTCATCGCCTATTTTAGGAAGTGATAAATCAGTAAGTTCTCTACATAAATACATTGCTATTTGTCTTGGATATGCAATAGATCTAGTTCTTTTCCTAGAATTAAAATCGTCCATTTTAATATTAAAATTTTTAGATACTATTTCTTTTATTAAATCTACAGTAACCTCTCTAGGTTTATCATCAGAAATTATATCTTTTAATGCTTCTTCTGCTAATTCAACAGTTACTTCTTTGTTTGTTAAAGATGAATATGCAACTATCCTTATTAATGCTCCTTCTAATTCTCTTATATTAGATTGAATCTTTGTAGCTATGTATAGCATTACATCATTAGGTACATTAATATTTTCTAATTTTGCTTTCTTTTTGAGTATTGCTATTCTAGTTTCTAAATCTGGAGTTTGAATATCTGCAATAAGCCCCCATTCAAACCTAGATCTTAATCGATCTTCAAGGGTTGGAATTTCTTTAGGAGGTCTATCACTAGATATAATAATCTGTTTATTAGCATCATGAAGTGCATTGAAGGTATGGAAAAATTCTTCCTGAGTTCGTTCTTTTCCAGCTATAAATTGTATATCGTCGATTAATAAAATATCTACGTTTCTATATTTGTTTCTAAATTCATCATTTCTATCATCTCTTATAGAGTTTATAAGTTCATTTGTAAATTTTTCAGAAGATACATATACTACTTTGGTTTTTGGATTTTGATTAAGTATATAGTGACCAATTGCATGCATTAAATGAGTTTTACCTAATCCTACTCCCCCATATATAAATAGAGGATTGTATGCTTGTGCAGGAGCTTCTGCTACTGCTAAAGAAGCTGCATGAGCAAATCTATTGCTATTTCCTATGACAAATGTATCAAAAGTATATTTAGGGTTTAGTTGAGATCTAGAAGTACTATCAATGATTTCAGGTTTAGGAGTTTGTCCTATATCTTCAGATATTTTTTCTCCTGGTATTATAAATTCTATATTGTAATCTTTATTGGCAACTTGACTTACTGCATTTTTAATTAAATTTAAATACCTGCCTTCTAGTATACCTTTTGTAAACTCATTTGGAGCGGCCAATACAATACTATTTTCCGTTGAAGAAATTGGTTCTATTGTTTTTAGCCAAGTATTAAAGCTTACTTCAGTAAGTTCAACTTTTATTAGATTCAAGGCGTTGTTCCAAATACTTTCTAAATTAGAGTTCATTTTCCATCCTCCTATATATTATGAAATTATTACCAAACCATAGGATGTTTATAACTTATATAAAAATATATTTAAAAATAAAATAAAAAAATATCAACAAATTTATCCACAACAGACACTATATTATTTTAATAGAAATAAAAAAATATATTTTTAGCTATTTGTGGATAAGCTATTGATAAAATGTGAATAATAGGAATATAAGTATTAAAATTAAATTATCCACAAGATAAAACGAAAAAACATGTGGGTAAAATCCTTGATTTTTACAACTTTTATTAAATAAAATACAAAAAAAATAAAACTTATACACAATGTATCCACAATTTGTGTATAACTGTGGAAAAGTTAATAATTTTTAAATATATCCACATGTCTTATAATCATATCAAAAAAAATAAAATACATCAATAAAAAAACGCAAGTTATCCACAATAAAAACAAGTTGTGGATTTTTAAAAATGTGTATTAATATATGTCTTAAAAATCTTGACATTAATAGCTGCTATAACTATAATCAATAGTAGTATTTATCTTTTATGTTATAATAGGATGGAACTTTTAATTTCAATATACAAATAGGTTATTGTAGTAAAAGGAGGTGTACTTAATGAAGAGAACTTATCAACCTAAAAAAAGACAAAGAAGTAAAGAGCATGGTTTTAGAAAAAGAATGAGTACAAAACAAGGTAGAAGAATTCTTAAAAATCGTAGAAGAAAAGGCAGAAAGAGATTGACAGCATAAGGCCGCAAATAAGTGGCCTTTTTATTAAACATAAGATAATTCTCTAAATTAGATTCAAGGAGATTTTTAATGGATAAAAAATATAGATTGAGAAATAATATTCATTTTAAAAAGGTGTATAATAGAGGGAAGAGTTATGGAAATCGTTTGGTTGTAATGTATGTTCATAAAAATGGAATGAACTATAATAGGGTAGGTTTTTCTGTGACCAAGAAGATTGGAAATAGTGTAGTAAGAAATAAAGTGAGAAGAAGAATGAAAGAATCCTATAGACTGAATTGTAATAAAATTAAAGATGGATACGATTTAATTTTTTTGCCTAAGGTAGCGGCAAATAAAGCTGATTATAGAGAAATTGAGAGTGCTATGCTCCATCTTCTGAAAATTTCCCATTTATTAAAGAAATAGGTGAAAATATATGAAAAGAATAGCTATTGGGATAATAAAAATCTATCAAAACTATATTTCCAAATATATTTTTCCCTATAGAAGTTGTAGATTTTATCCCACTTGCTCAGCTTATACTATAGAAGCTATTGAAAAATATGGTTTTTTAAAAGGTGTGTATATGGGCACTAAAAGAATATTGAGATGTAATCCTTTTAATCCAGGAGGATATGATCCAGTTAAGTGATAGGAGGTCAATTGATGAGTAAACTCTTTGCCAAACCTTTAGGTGCATTATTGAAACTCGTATTCGATTTAGTATCTAAAATAGGTACAGAACCTGAGCATATTTCCTTTTATGCTATAGCTATAATCATAACTACTATTATATTTAAATTTATTTTGCTTCCTATTGGATTAAAGCAAACTAAATCTATGAGTAAGATGCAAAAAATTCAACCTGAGTTAAAAGAACTTCAGGATAAATATAAAGATGATCCTCAAACCCTTCAAGCAAAGACAATGAAAATTTATAAAGAAAACAATGTTAATCCTTTTTCAGGTTGTCTTATTTTAATAATTCAACTACCAATAATATTAGGCTTTTTTAAAGCTTTAAGAGATCCTATTACCTATGTATTCAAAGATCCAAAAATGTATGAGGCTTTGAATAAGGTATTCTTATGGATTCCTAATTTGGAAAAACCGGATCCTTATATGTGGGGATTGCCTTTATTGGCTGGACTTACAACTTTTTTACAAAGTCGTCTTATGAGTAGCCAAGCGGCTCCAAATGATCAAGCGGCAAGTACTCAAAAAACTATGAATATTATTCTTCCTTTGATGATATGGTGGTCAGCTAGGGCTTTTCCTGCTGGACTGGCGTTATATTGGACTATTAGTAATACCTTCCAAATAGTGCAACAAATTATTACTAATAGGTCTTTGGGTGAAATTAAGGAGGAGTCAAACTAATATGAGATCTGTTGTTAAGGTATCTAAAACGATAGAAGATGCTATTAATGAAGCACTTAAGGAATTAGATGCACAAAGAGAAGATATTTCAACAGAAATTATTGAAGAACCAAGTAAAGGTTTATTTGGTTTTATAGGTGCTAAAGATGCTAAAGTTAGAGTGACTGTTGTGAATGATCCAGTAGATATTGCTGAGAATTTTATGGATAAGCTTCTTAATGGTATGAAAATCAAAGCTAAAAGTAATATAAAAAGAGAAGGATCTACATTATATGTATATATTGATAATATAAGTTCTACAGATATGGGTATTACAATTGGAAGAAGGGGTAATACTTTAGATGCAATTCAATATCTTTTAAGTTTAGCTGTTAATAGGAACAGAGAAAAGTATATTAAAGTATTAGTAGATATTAAAGGATATAGAAAGAAAAGGGAAGAAACATTAATTAGACTTGCTCAAAAAATGGGACGAAAGGCTAAATATAATAATGGTCCTGTAAAATTAGAGCCTATGAATCCTTATGAAAGAAGAATAATTCATTCAGCATTACAAAATGTAGATGGAGTAACTACTCACAGTGAAGGTGAAGAACCTTATAGGAGAGTTGTAATAGAGGCTAAATAAACCCAGTATAATACTGGGTTTATATTATCTAAAGAAGGTGGTGATATAATGACTGATACTATTGCTGCTATTTCAACAGCTATGGGAGAATCGGGAATTGGAATAGTTAGAATGAGTGGAAAAAATAGTTTGGATATAGGCGGAAAGATTTTTAAAGGCAAAATTCATGAAGATTTTAAAGATGTGGAAAATAGAAAACTTACTTATGGGCATATATATAATCCTAAAGATAAAAAAATAGTTGATGAAGTGCTAATAGTTTATATGAAGTCACCTCACACCTATACTAGGGAAGATGTTGTGGAAATCTACTGTCATGGAGGAGCTATATCTGTAAAAAAAATATTGGAATTACTCCTTGAAAATGGTGCTCGTTTAGCAGAACCAGGGGAATTTACAAAAAGGGCTTTTTTAAATGGTAGATTAGATTTATCTCAGGCAGAAGCAGTTATAGATTTAATTAGAGCAAAAACCGATAAAAGTTATGATGTATCTTTAGAACAACTTGAAGGAAGTCTTTCTTTTAAAATAGAAGAAATAAGGAATATACTATTAGAAATGCTTGCTCATGTTGAAGTATCTATAGATTTTCCTGATGAAGATATAGAAGAAGTAACTTATGAAGAATTAGAAAATAGCGGAAATAAGGTTTTATTGGAAATAGATAATCTTTTAAGTACAGCTGATAAAGGTAGAATTTTGAGAGATGGGTTAAATACTGTAATACTTGGAAAGCCTAATGTAGGAAAATCTTCACTACTTAATGCTATATTAAGAGAAAATAGAGCAATTGTTACGGATGTTCCAGGAACAACAAGGGATATAATAGAGGAATATGTAAATATTGATGGGATTCCATTAAAAATAGTAGATACAGCAGGTATAAGGAGTACGGAAGATTTAGTTGAGAAAATAGGTGTTGATAGGGCTAAAAAAGTAGTGGAAGGAGCAGATCTTGTAATAGGAGTATTTGATGCTTCTAGAGAACTATCTTTAGAAGATAAAGAAATAATAGAGTTGCTAAAAGAAAAAAATTCAATTGTACTTTTAAATAAAACAGACTTACCTAATAAATATAATATTGAAGATTTAAAAACACTTATTCCAAATAAAAAAATAATCTTAACCGCAATAGCTAAAGATGAAGGAATAGAAGAGTTGGAAGAAACTATTAAAAATATGTTTTATTCAGGAGATGTTGAAGTTTCAGATGAAATTATGATAACTAATATAAGACATAAAAATCAACTAATAAAAGCAAAGAAAAATATAGAAGAAGCAATTGAAGGGATTAAGTTAAATGTTCCACTAGATTGTGTAGAAGTTGATATTAGAAATTGTTGGGATAATTTAGGAGAAATATCTGGAGATACTATTTCAGAAGATATATTAGATAAAATATTTTCGGAGTTTTGTATCGGGAAATAGCTGATATAAGGAGGAAATATCTTAGATGGAAGATATAAAAAAATATTTAGGAGGAAATTACGATATTATAGTAGTTGGGGCAGGCCATGCAGGTTGTGAAGCGGCATTAGCTAGTAGCAGAATGGGTATGAAAACTTTAATGCTAACTATGACTTTAGACTCTATCGCTTCAATGCCTTGTAATCCTAATATTGGAGGCACTGGTAAAGGACATTTAGTTAGAGAAATAGATGCCTTAGGTGGAGAAATGGCGTTAAATATAGATAAATCTTTTATACAAAGCAGAATGCTAAACACATCTAAAGGACCAGCTGTTCATTCTTTAAGAGTTCAAGCAGATAAAAAGAAATACCATATGGAAATGAAAAAAGTTATTGAAGATGAAGAAAACTTGGATTTAAGGCAGGGAGAAGTAGTAGATATAATAGTTGAAGATAATATGGTTAAAGGTGTAGTAACAAGAACAGGAGCTGTATACAATGGAAAAGCAATTATATTATGTACAGGTACTTATTTAAAAGGAAGAATATATATAGGAGAAATAGATTATGCAAGTGGACCAGATGGTCTCTTCCCTTCAAATATACTATCTGATTCTTTAGAAAGACTTGGAATTGAACTAAGGAGATTTAAAACAGGTACTCCAGCAAGGGTCCATAAAGATAGTATAGATACTTCGAAGATGGAAATACAGCCAGGAGATGAAGAGATAGTCCCATTTTCATTTTTAAATATAGATAAAAAATTTGATATAGACCAGGTGCCTTGTTATCTTACCTATACAACAGAAGAAACCCATAAGATTATAAGGGAAAATTTAGACAGGTCTCCTATGTATTCAGGTGTGATTGAAGGTGTAGGACCAAGATATTGTCCTTCTATTGAAGATAAGGTAGTTAGATTTGCTGATAGGAATAAACACCAAATATTTATTGAACCAGAAGGACTGGATACAAAGGAAATGTATGTTCAAGGAATGAGTAGTACTCTTCCAGAAGAAGTTCAAATAGAAATGTATAAAAAAGTTATTGGTCTTGAAAATGTTAAATTTATGAGAAGTGCTTATGCCATTGAATATGATTGTATAGATCCTACAATTCTTAAAACCACATTAGAGCACAGAGAGATAAATAATCTGTTTTTTGCAGGACAAATAAATGGCTCTTCAGGATATGAAGAAGCAGCAGCACAAGGATTGATAGCTGCAATAAATGCAGTTCAAAATATAAAAGGTAAAGAACCATTTATATTAGATAGATCTGAAGCCTATATAGGGGTTCTCATAGACGATTTAGTAACTAAAGGTACTAATGAGCCTTATAGGATGATGACATCTAGGGCAGAGTATAGACTTACACTAAGACAGGACAATGCTGATTTAAGGCTTACAGAAAAAGGTTATAAAATAGGTCTTGCTAGTGAGGAAAGATATAAGAAAGTAATTCGTAAAAAAGAGCTAATAGAGAAAGAATTAAAAAGATTAAAAGATACTATTGTAACCCCAACAAAAGAAATAAACTCCTTTTTAGAAAGGAATAATAGTGCAAAATTAAAGACTGCTAGTAGTTTATATGATCTAATAAAAAGACCTGAGCTTGGATATGAAAAATTGAAGGAAATAGATATAGATAGAGAAGATATACCTAGGGAAATTCGACTTCAAGTTGAAACTCATATAAAATACGAAGGATATATAAGGAAACAAATGTCTCAGATAGAACAATTTAAAAAATTAGAAAATAAAAAGCTTCCAGAAGATATGGATTATAAGGATGTCAAGGGCTTAAGTAATGAAGCAATACAAAAGTTAAATGATATAAAACCAGATTCGGTAGGGCAAGCTTCAAGAATATCAGGTGTTTCACCTGCTGATGTAAATGTTTTATTAATATATCTTGAGCATAAAAGAAGAAATAGGAGTGGAAAGAATGACTAATGTAGATGCTTTAGTTAAACATGCTGAAAATCTAAACATTTCTTTAAAAGAAGAGGATATAGACAAGTTTATTTTATATAAGGAACTACTTAAGGAATGGAATGAAAAAATAAATATAACAGCTATAAAAGATGATGAAGAAATAGATATAAAGCATTTTTTAGATAGTATCACTTTGATAAATACAGGTTTATTTAACGAAAAAATTAGATTAATAGATATTGGAACTGGAGGAGGTTTTCCAGGCCTTCCATTAAAAATAATTAATGATAACATAGATTTAGTACTTTTAGATAGTTTAAACAAGAGGATTAACTTTTTAGATGAAGTAATATCTAAATTAAAATTAAATAATGTAGAAACCATTCATGGAAGAGCCGAAGACTATGGAAAAGATGATAATTATAGAGAAAAATTCCATATTGCTACTTCTAGAGCAGTTGCTTCTTTAGATGTTTTAAGTGAATATACTTTACCTTTTGTAAAAGTTGGAGGCCATTTTATTGCCATGAAAGGTGAAGATATTGAAGAAGAGTTAAAAAATGCAGAAAATGCTATAAAAACCTTAGGTGGAAGATTTAAAGAAAAGATTTTAATTAAGTTGCCAGGTACAGATATAGTTCATAGTTTGATAATAATAGAGAAAATAAAAGAAACTTTGCCAAAATATCCTAGACAAGCGGGAAAACCAAAGAAAAAGCCCTTATAATTTATATAATATTGTTGAACGAAAGATTATTAAAAAAGAAGGAAGATTTATTGATATATAGAATATTTATAAAAGTAAGGTAAAGTCCAAAAGGAAGAGGGATGAAGGATGAAGAATATTCAATCTGAAATCAAAAATATACCCATAGATTCTATAAAACCAAATCCTTATCAACCTAGAAAAAATTTCAATAAACAATCTTTAGAAGAATTAAGTCAATCTATAAAAACTTATGGTCTTATACAGCCTATAAGTGTTAGACAGTTATGTGAAGATAGCTATGAACTTGTAGCAGGAGAAAGACGATTGAGAGCTTCTGAGATTGCAGAGCTAGATGAAATTCCTGCTATAATAGTTGACTATAAAGACCAAGATTCTGCAATGATTGCATTGATAGAAAATTTACAGAGAGAGGATTTAAATTTTGTTGAAGAAGCTGAAGGCTATTATAATTTAATTAAAGATCATGGGTTTACTCAACAGGGGTTAGCTGAAAAGCTTGGAAAGAGCCAGTCTACTATAGCCAATAAGTTGAGAATACTTAAACTTTCTGATGAAATTAAAAAAAGTTTAATAGATAATAAATTGACTGAAAGACATGCAAGAGCCCTCTTAAAACTTCCTGATGATGAGATGAAAGAAGAAGTATTAAATAAAGTAATTAAAGAGGACTTAACAGTAAAAAAGACAGAAAAATTGATTGAAGATATATTGAATGATTTGATTAAAGAAGAAGAATCTGAATCTAATCAAAATGTAAAAGGACTTATTAATTTTAAAATATACTTAAATACTCTTAAAAATGCATATAATGCTATAAAAGAAACAGGTATTGAAGCTAAATACAAGGAAAAAGATATGGGGGATCATATAGAAGTAGTAGTACAGATTCCTAAAAGATAGATATATCCACACTTTAAAAATAGTAGACATTTGTCTACTATTTTTTTCTACAAAATTAGTATATAGTATATAATATAGATATAAAGCTATTTTAGGGGTGTGAAAAATGTCTAGGACTGTTTCTATATTTAATCAAAAAGGTGGAGTCGGCAAAACTACTACCATTATTAATTTAGGAGCTGCTATAGGTAAGAAAAATAAAAAGGTTTTAATAGTCGATGTAGATCCTCAGGGTAATACTACAAGTGGGCTTGGTCTTAACAAGAGGAATTTAAATACATCTACATACGATTTACTAATAAATGAAATTCCAATCAAGGAAAGTATTGTAAAAACTAGTGCGGAAAATGTGTTTTTAGTTCCTTCTAATGTAGAGTTAGCAGGAGCAGAAGTAGAATTGGTTAAATTAGAAAATAGAGAATTAAGGTTAAAGAAAGCTTTAGAGGAAGTATATAGCGAATATGATTATATATTTATTGACTGTCCTCCATCATTAGGTGTATTAAGTATAAATGCATTGGTAGCTTCTAATAGTGTTTTAATTCCTATTCAATGTGAGTATTATGCACTAGAAGGAGTAAGCCAGTTAGTAGATACAATAAAACTAGTTAAAAGAAGTTTGAACCCCAGCTTAGAAATAGAAGGAGTAGTATTGAGCATGTTTGATGGTAGGACAAACCTATCAATTCAGGTAGTCGATGAAGTAAAGAAACATTTTAGAGGAAAGGTCTATACCAGCATTATACCTAGAAATGTAAGACTTGCTGAAGCACCAAGTTATGGTCTATCTGTAATAGACTATGATCCAAAATCTAGAGGTGCAGAAGCTTATATTGATTTAGCAGAAGAATTTTTAGAATTGTCAGAGGAGGAGTTTTAAGTGGCAACTAGGAAAAAAGGGTTGGGGAAAGGACTATCAGCGTTAATACCTGATGATCCTATAGAGGAACTATTAAAAATTGAAGATGAAGATAAAAATGAAAAAATTGTAAATATTGATATTTCCCTTATAAAGCCAAATGAAAATCAACCAAGAAAAGAATTTGATGAAGAGTCATTATTAGAGCTTTCTCAATCTATAAAAACTTATGGAATTATACAGCCTATCATTGTAAGAAAACTAGAAAAAAACTATGAAATAGTAGCAGGGGAAAGAAGATGGAGAGCATCAAAAAAAGCAGGATTAAAGGAAATACCTTGTATAATAAAGGATATGAAAGAACTGGATTCCATTAAAATTGCTTTAATAGAAAATTTACAAAGGCAAGACTTAAATCCTATTGAAGAAGCAGAAGCCTTTGAAGAATTAATGAAAAATCATAGATTTACACAAGAGGAAGTTGCAAAGATTGTAGGGAAAAGCAGATCTTATATAGCAAATACCATCAGATTATTAAAACTAGACGAGAAAACAATGAATCACATAGAAGAAGGAAGAATTTCCAGTGGACATGGTAGAGCCTTACTTTCTATAGAAAATCCAAAGGAAAGAGAGAATATAGCAAAAGAAATTATAGATAAAAAACTTAATGTAAGAGATACAGAAAAAATAGCTAAAGAAATTAAAGAAGTTAAGAAAGAAAAAACTTCAACAGATAATGTATTTTCAAATACTTTCTTAGAAGATACTATAATATCAGATGCAGAAGAAAGACTAATGCAATATTTTGGTACAAAAGTTCAAATATCAAAAGGGAAAAATAAAGGGAAAATTGAAATTGAATACTATGGTGATGAGGATTTAAACAGAATATTAGAAATTATGATAGGGGAAGAATAATGTTTCACGTGAAACATTATTAAATTTTAAAATCAATATTCATATACTCTTTTTCTCTTTCTAAAGTTTAAGTATTTAAAAATGGAAAGATACATATAATGTATATTAGAGTATCTTGCTATTTAAGAGTTAATCATGGATGGGAAAGGATGGAGAATGTGATAATTGATTTTAATGAAAAGGTAACTAAAAAGAAATTAAAGGAACTAATTGTACAAGAGGGAAGAGAAGACTTGCTGCCACATTTAGAAGATTTGAAAGTAGATGAAATTGATAAAAATACTATAACTGCTATAAAAACATTATTTAATAATAAAGATTTAATATCCTGTGAACTAAAAGAATTTGTTAGGAATGAATATTATAAATATGAAAATATGATTATTTTAATTTGTATAATTGAATATATTCAAAGGATAATTATTTCCTTAGAGGAAAATATAGATGGAAAAACAATAGATACATTAGAATATTTAAATGAAATTAAAATAAAAATTTTAAACGCAGAGTTAAAAAAGAAAATAGTAGAGTTGATATAAAAGCTATTAAATGTTTCACATGAAACATTTAATAGCTTTTATATCTTAACATGTACCTTTTATTAATAGCTAGAATATTATATTTATAGTGATAATAATTAATAAAAGGATGTGATATGGTGCTAAACACACTATTTATTGTAGTAGCTGTATGCTTAGATTCTTTAGCTATAGGTATAGCTTATGGTATAAGAGAAATTAAAATACCTAAGCTACCTTTATTGATGATAGATTTTGTGTGTACAATTTTTTTATTTATGTCTATGTTTTTAGGTGGTATAGTAAAAAAAATACTGCCAGGAAATATACCATCTATTATTAGTTTTTTAATTCTATTTTCATTAGGCCTATATTTTATCTTAGAAAGTCTTATGAATATTTTAATAAAAAGACAGAAAAAATCAGATAAAAAGCTAGAAATAAAGTTTTCTAACGTAAAAATAGTTATAGATGTAATAGTAGATTGTACCAAGGCAGACATGAACAACTCTGGAGATATAGATATAAAGGAAGCAATATATTTAGGAACAGCTCTTTCTTTAGATGCATTAGGAATAGGTTTTGGAGCTGCCATGGGAAATATTAACTATATTCAAGTGCTAATTTTTTCTTTTATTTTCAATATATTTGCTATAGTTTTAGGGCTATATATTGGAGGAAAGATAGTTTCAAAAACAGAAATAGATTTTTCATGGATATCAGGAGCAATACTTATTTTTCTTGCATTGTTTAAGCTAGTCTAAGGATCTTTTAAAAGGTCCTTAGTTTTTTTATCCCTTTAATAGAAAATGTAATATTGAAAAGTATATTGATATATATATATATTAATACATAGAAATGGCTGGTGGATAAGTATGGATACAGTTATTGTTTTTGTGATTTTTTTTATTGGTCTTTTGACTATAGTTAAGGGAGGAGATTTATTTGTAGATGCAGCAATTTGGATGGCTAAAAAAACAGGAATTCCTTCTATGGTCATAGGCGCTACTATTGTAAGTATTGCTACAACTCTTCCTGAATTTTTTGTTTCTACAGTGGCAAGTAATGAAGGGCATTCAGATATAGCTATTGGAAATGTCATAGGCTCTATTATATGCAACATTGCTTTCGTTATAGGATTATGTTCTTGTATTAAACCCATAAAAATTAAAAAAGGTCTTTTTAATGTAAAAGGTTTTATGATGATAGGTTACCTAATAATATTTTATATTTTTGCTAGAAATGGAATAGTTACTTTTAAAGAAGGTTTTATTCTTTTAGCATTGTTTTTATTTTTTATTATAATAAATATTTTAGAGTTTAGAGTTAGAGGTGAAAATACAGAAAAAATTAAAAAAGAATCTGTACACAGTAAAAAAGATATTATATTAAATATAGTTAAGTTTATATTAGGAGCTTGGTTTATAGTAATAGGTGCCCATATGTTGGTGGATAGCGGTGTAAAAATTGCTAGGATATTTAAAATTCCTCAACAAGTAGTAAGCCTAACCCTACTTGCTGTTGGTACTTCTTTACCTGAACTAGTTACGTCAGTTGCTGCTGTTATAAAGGATGAGGAAAATATTTCTGTAGGTAATATAATAGGAGCAAATATTTTAAATTTAACTATAGTACTAGGTTCTTCAGCTCTTGTTAGTGACAATGGATTATTTATATCAGATCAAACTCTTTATTTAGACATTCCAATAGCACTTTTAGTTATGACAATATTTGTTTTTAGTGGAGCTGTAAAAAAGGAAATTGATAGAAAGTCGGGTCTATTATTTTTAACTATATATATAATATATCTTATTATACTATTTTAATATAACAATAAAATTGTAGTTTATAATAATATCCATAAAAAATTCAACGATTTACTTAAAATTTTGGAAGAAATAGTTAAAGAATGTCAAAATGCTTGACAAAAATACAACGAAAGTGTATATCTATAACTAATAGATTATTGATTATATATGGAAATTGATTGAATAATGTTACATTCCTACTATAAAAATCCAAAATATTTAATAGATATTAATAGAAATCATCTGTTTGAACTAAAAAGAAATAGAATTAAAAGTTTTAAATATAACAAAAGTTAATATTTGAGGTTTAATGTATATTTATTAAACTATATTTACATACTTGATACATATAGAGTCTAATCAATAGTCTATAAAATAAATTAATATAAACGATTGATAAGGAGGGATTTTATGAGTTTTAATACTATAGTAGATACTATAAATGATTATTTGTGGGGATATATCTTAGTATTTTTATTAGTAGGTACAGGACTTTATTTTTCTATTAGATTAAGATTTCCTCAAGTACGGCAAATAAAAAGAGGATTTAAACAAACATTTGGTGGACTATTTAATAAAGATGTAGAGGCGGATAAAGATGGAATGTCTTCTTTTCAAGCATTAGCAACAGCTATAGCTGCCCAAGTTGGAACAGGAAATTTAGCTGGAGTAGCAACAGCCATAGCTTCAGGAGGACCAGGGGCCATATTTTGGATGTGGGTAAGTGCTTTTTTTGGTATGGGAACAATATTTGGAGAAGCAGTTTTGGCTCAAACTTATACAGATAGAATAGATGGAGAAATTACTGGCGGACCTGCTTATTATATTAGTAAGGGTTTAAATAACAAGGCATTAGCTGCTTTTTTTTCCGTAGCAATAATTATAGCATTAGGATTTGTGGGAAATATGGTTCAATCTAATTCTATGGCTACAGCAATAAATAATGCTTTTCATATTCCTAAATTTATAATAGGAATAGCAATAGCAATTCTTGCAGCACTTATATTAGTAGGCGGTATGACTAGAATAGCTAGTTTTACTGAATTAGTAGTTCCTTTTATGGCACTTATTTATATAATAGGAGGATTAGTGATAATTATTAGAAATGCATCTCATATAGGACCAGCTTTTAGAATGATTTTTCAAGGAGCTTTTTCATCTAAAGCTGTGGGCGGTGGAGTTTTAGGAGTTACTGCTAAAGAAGCAGTAAGATTTGGAATATCAAGAGGGTTATTTTCTAATGAAGCAGGTATGGGTTCTACACCTCATGCTCATGCAGTTGCTAAAGTAGATCATCCTGCTGAACAAGGTTTGGTAGCTATGGTAGGAGTAATATTTGATACTATGATTATATGTACTTTAACAGCATTAATTATTTTAACTACGGATGCTCATACTACAGGAACAACAGGAGCTGAAATGACTCAATTAGCATTTGCAACTGGTCTTGGAAAGTATGGCTCACCTTTTATAGCAATAAGCTTGTTCTTCTTTGCTTTTTCTACTGTTATAGGTTGGTACTTCTTTGGAGAAGCCAATATAAAATATTTATTTGGTAAAGGCGGGGTAAGATATTATAGATGGATAGTTTTTGGTTTTATAATATTGGGTTCTTTTTTAGAGGTTCAATTAGTTTGGGATATTGCAGATATGTGCAATGGTATTATGGTGTTTCCTAACTTAATAGCTTTGTTTGCTCTTAGTCCAGTCGTGATTAAATCTCTTAAAGATTATGAGTCTAAAATATAAAAAAGTTGTTTAAAAATTAAAATCAATATAAAATATATTATTGGGTAATGAATTCATTACCCAATAATATATTTTATACTTGTTAAAAAAATGACATAAAAGGAGTGATTAGATGCTTGGACCAAATGAAATTGCTTCAAAAAATATTGAAATAGGTATTAAAAAATCAAAATTAAGCAATAATAAAAAAATTTTATTATCTATTCTTGCTGGCATGTTTATAGGATTTGGAGCTCATGGAAGCCTTACTATTATGCAAAGTTTAGGAAATATAGATATAGGATTATCTAAATTTTTAGGAGCTTTAGTATTTCCAGTGGGTCTTATGTTAGTAGTAATGGCAGGAGGAGAGTTGTTTACAGGAAATAATCTGATGGTACTGTCTTTATTAGATGGAAAAATAGAAATTAAAGATATGATTTCAAGTTGGCTCTTAGTATATATAGGTAATTTTTTAGGTTCATTATTCCTTGCTTTTTTAGTCTATAAGTCTGGGCTAGTAAATGAAAGCATAAAAGATTTATCAATAAATATAGCTATTGGAAAAATAGAAATGTCTTTTATTCAAGCTTTAATTAGAGGATTTCTATGTAATATATTAGTTGTATTAGCTGTATGGATGGCATCAGGAAGTGAAAGTTTTGCCTCAAAGATATTATCTATATGGTTTCCTATAATGTTATTTACATTGATAGGTTATGAACACAGTATAGCTAATATGTTCTATATTCCACTAGGAAAATTTTTAGGAGCCAATATCAGTTTTAAACAAATGTGGATAAATAATTTAATTCCTGTAACCATTGGAAATGTCTTAGGTGGAGGATTATTTATATCAGTTATATATTATTTTGTATATATATTTAAAAAAGAAGAAGAGAAAGATGATAGAGAAGAGCTTAGATACAAAGAACAGTTTGATTTTAAGTAGATAATAAATTTTTAATATGTTATAATTTTTGTAATAAATTATAGGGGGTGTGTAATAATGTTAGTTGATAAAACTATAAAAGATTATGTAAATCAAGTAGCTAGCAATGAGCCAGCTCCAGGGGGTGGAAGTGTTTCTGCATTAGTTGGAAGTTTAGGTGCAGCTTTAACTAGCATGGTAGGAAATTTAACAATTGGGAAAAAAGCATATGAAAAATTAGATGAAGTACATAGGAAAGAACTAGATGAAAATTTAGTTAAAGTACAAGATTCTATTAAAAAATTAAATGTCTTTGTAGATAAAGATACAGAAGCTTTTAATAAAGTAATGGAGTCTTTTAAGCTGCCCAAGGAAACTGAAGATGAGAAAAGAGCTAGATCTTTAGCTATTGAAGAAGCTACTAAAGGTGCTTTAGAAACACCTTTAGAATGTGCTAAAGAGTGTTTAGAAGTTTTAAGACTTCAGAAAACTTTTGCTTTATATGGAAATCCAAATGCAATAACAGATGTAGGAGTTGGAGCACTACTTGCTTATTCAGGATTAGAAGGGGCTCTTTTTAATGTAAAAATAAATTTAGCAGGATTAAAGGATGAAAAATATATAAAAAATATAGAAGAGGAAATGAAAAACATATTAAACGAAGGGAAAAAACTACGCGAAGAATTATTGGAAATTGTTTATGGGAAGTTAGGATAAATGAATGGCAAAAAAGGGTACTCAATTGAGTACCCTTTTAGTTTTTTAAATTATAAATATCAAATATTTATAAAAACTTCATTACAGAGAGAGATTTCTTTCAAAAATTCAGGTAGAATATATAGAGAAAGATTTTAGTAAAATTTTATTATAATAAATACAAAAAAATCATATAGATATGGTTTAAAATTAGAAATAGAAGTTTAGAGGAGGCATATAAAGTGAAAAGGACTGAGCTTAAAAATTTAATATCTATAGCTGCAGGTAATAAAAAAGCAGATTTAGTACTTAAAAACTGTTCTATTATAAATGTATTAACTAGTGAGATAGTAGAAGGTGATATAGCAATATATAATGGTAAGATTGCAGGAATAGGAGATTATACAGGAGAAAAAGAAATTGATGTAGAGGGGAAATTTATTGCTCCAGGATTTATTGATGGACATGTTCATATTGAATCTTCTATGGCAAGTCCAAGTCAATTTGCTAAGGCTATAGTACCTAGAGGTACAACTACTATTATAGCTGACCCTCATGAAATAGCTAATGTAAGTGGTACTGATGGAATTAAATACATATTAGATGATAGTGAAAATATACCACTAGATGTATACATAATGCTTCCAAGCTGTGTACCAGCTACTCCTTTTGAAAATTCTGGAGCTAATCTTAAAGCCGAAGACTTAAGAGAGCTTATAGACCATGAAAGAGTATTAGGATTGGGAGAATTAATGAATTATCCAGGAGTTATAAATGGAGATGAAGAGGTATTAGATAAAATACTTCTAGCAAAAGGTAAGAAAATCGATGGACATGGTCCATTAATAAATGCTGGTCAATTAAATGCTTATATAGCATCAGGAATATCTACAGAACATGAATGTTCTACAGTGGAAGAGATGAAAAATAGATTGAGATTGGGAATGTATATTTTAATAAGGGAAGGTTCGGCAGCAAAAAATTTAAAAGAATTAATTAAGGGAGTAAATAAAGAAAATTTAAATAGATGTTTATTTTGTACTGATGATAAACATCCTGATGATATATTGAGTGATGGTCATATAAATTACAATATTAAACTAGCTATGAAAGAAGGAATGGATCCAATAGATGCTATAAAAATGGCTACTATAAATGGGGCAGAGTGTTATGGATTGAAGGACAGAGGAGCCATTGCCCCGGGATATATAGCAGATTTAGTGGTTATTGATAATTTAGAAGATTTTAATATTTTAAAAGTTTTTAAGGGAGGAAAAATGGTAGGAGAAGATTATAATCCCCTATTTGAAGTAAGTTCAACAGACACATTAAAGGTTGAAAATTCTGTGAATATTAAAAAACTTACATTAAAAGATTTAGACATAGAACTTAAATCAAATAGCGCAAATGTTATTAAGCTTTTTTCACACAGTTTGTTTACTGAAAAAGTAGAAAGAGAAGTAGAAGTAAAAGATGGTAAATTTACATTTGGTCAAGAAGATATTTTAAAAGTAGCAGTAGTAGAAAGACATAATGGAACAGGAAATATTGGTCTTGGATTAGTAGAAAATTTTGGCTTAAAGGGAGGAGCTATTGCCTCAACTATTGCTCATGATTCTCATAATATAATAGCTATTGGAGATAGTGATGAGGATATATTGAAAGCTATAGAAGAAATTGAAAAAATAGGAGGAGGAATAACTATTGTTTCAAATAAAAAAGTTTTGAAAAGTTTGCCACTTCCTATAGCGGGACTTATGTCAGAAGATAGCTTAGAAAAAATTAATGATAAATTTAAAGAAATGCTTTCTATAGCTTATAAAGAGTTAGGTGTAAATAGTGAAATAGATCCTTTTATGACTCTTTCTTTTATTGCATTACCAGTAATACCAGAACTAAAAATTACTGATATGGGATTGTTTGATGTAAGTAAATTTAAATTTGTAGATATTTCAAATTAAAGTTAGACAAAGAGGAAAACCTCTTTGTCTAATGAATTTTTATTTTTTCTTCAAAATATAAAAAAATATATAGACTAAGATTTTAAATTTTAAATTTAAAATGATATAATTGAAAAAAGTATTTAATTATTTTATTACAGAAAGGTTAATAATAATGAAAAAATCTAATAAATTAATATTATTTTTAATTTTAGCAATGGTTTTTATATCTATACTATGTAATGAAATTGTAAAAAGTCAGTATGATATAAATTTAATTCAGTTTTTTTATAAATCTACTGATCTTTCTAAGACTGAAAAGAAGTGGTTAGAAGAAAATCCTGATATAGTATATTGTGCAGATCAGAATTCTCCACCTTTAAGATATGTAGATACTGAAACCAAACAATTCAAAGGTATTTCAATAGATATAATTCGTGCGTTATCTATTGAATTAGGAGTTGAAATTAAGATAAAGCCTTTACCTTTTAGTGATTCAATAGAAAGTCTTGAAAAAGGAGATACGGATATATGCGATTTATTCCCTAATAATGAACGAAGCGAAAAATTTTTGTTTTCAGATCCAGTTTATAATTTAAGAGGAGTAGTACTTGTGCCTAATCAAGGAAATAGCATAGAGAGTTTTAAGGATATTGGTGGGAAAAGGATTGCAACACCAAAGAAAGATTATTCAATAGAATTTTTAAGTAGAAGATTTAAAGGTATAGATTTTAATTTTACAAAGGATATTGAAGAAGCAATAAAATTATTAGAAGAAAGAAAAGTTGATGCTGTAGTTGGAGATGAGGCTGTTATAGGATATTTTCTTGAGACTTTAAAACTTAGAGATGAAATGCACATACTGGATCCTTATTTATATGAGGAAGAAGTAATACTTGCGGTACCTAAAGATAGAGAAACTCTTGTAAAAATTTTAAATAAAGCAATATTAGGAATAAAAAAGAAAAAGATAATGGAAAAAATACAACAAAAATGGTTTGGTATTTCTGCACCCATTGCTTTTGAAAAAATGTCGAGCAAGATACTTTTATACTCTACTTTTGGGATAATAGTTCTATTTTTAATATCTTTTATTTTTTACATTTGGAATAAAAAACTTAAGGATGAAGTAGAAAAAAGGACTAAAGAGCTTATTATAAGTAGGAATGATCTCCAGACTACTTTTGATGGTATAACTTATTTTATGATGATTTTTGATGAAAATTTAAATATTTTAAATTTAAACAATGCTTTTGCCAAATATATAGGTAAAAGTAAAGAAGAAATAATTAATTTAGGAAGTGGTTTTTTAAAAGAAAGCTTATTTGATGGGGATTGTATTGGATGTATAATAAAGAAAACCTTTCAAGATGGAAATGAAAGAAAAATTGAAATCAAAAATCAAGATGATAAAATTTATGAACTCAATACCTTTCCTTTAAGAGATGATAAGGGAGAGATATTGAAAGTTTTAGTTTCTATAAAGGATATAACAGAAAATAAGATAAATGAAAGCAATCTTTTGCAAACAAGCAAAATGGTGGCAGTAGGCCAATTGGCTGCAGGAGTAGCTCATGAAATAAGGAATCCTTTAGGGCTTATTAAAAATTATACCTATATTTTAAAAAAGGAAATAAATAAACTTCAAATAGAAAATGGTAGAATTCATAAATCAATATATAATATTGAAAATTCTGTTCAAGGAGCAAGTCAAATAATATCAAACCTTTTAAACTTTTCTAGAATATCAAATAGGGAAAATAAAGAGGTGGATATCAATGAGTTTGCAAAAAATATTATACAATTAGAAAAAAAGACATTGGAAAGACAAGGAATATCCTTGATAGTAGATATAGAAGAAAAAACTTATTGTAATATTAATGAAGAGGCTTTAAAGCATATACTAATTAATTTAATATCAAATTCAATTGATGCTATGCCTAATGGAGGAAATTTAAAAATAAAAGGATATAAGGAAGGAATAAAATTATATATTTCAATTGAAGATACAGGCATAGGAATATCAGATAAGGATTTATCTAATATATATAATCCTTTTTATACTACAAAATTGCCTAATAAAGGTACTGGGTTAGGCCTTTATATAGTATATAATGAAATTCAAAAACTTGGTGGGAACATTTCAGTGAAAAGTAAGTTGAGAGAAGGAACTAAGTTTAGCATAATATTGCCAGACCAATTATAGGGGGAATAGAAAATGAATTCTCAATTTAAAATATTAGTAGTTGATGATGAAATAGAGTACCAAGAAGTTTATAAAATGATATTAGAAGATGAAGGATATATTGTTGATACTGTTTCTTCAGGAGAAAAAGCATTAGAAAAATTAGATAGGGAATATTTTAATTTAGTATTAGCAGATTTGATAATGGAGGGAATGAATGGAATTGATCTACTCAGGGAGATTAAGAAAAAGGATGGAGAAATAGAAGTTATTATAGTTACAGGTTATGGCTCCATTGAAAGTGCAGTAGAGGCTATTAAACAAGGCGCTTTTAGTTATTTTATAAAAGATCATGATCCTGAAGAGTTGATTTTAGAAATAAAAAAGGTAAGAGATATATTTAAACTAAAATTTGAAAACAAAACCTTAAAGGAAGAAAATAAAGAAAAGAGTTATCTAATTGAAACTAATAGCTTAAAGTTTAAAGAAGTTTTAGAAGTTGCAGCAAAGGCAGCTAAAAGTGATTCTAGTATATTTATAACAGGAGAATCAGGAGTTGGAAAGGAGATAATGGCAAGATATATTCATCATTTAAGTTTAAGGGAAGGAAAATTTGTACCAGTTAATTGTCAGGCATTATCAGAAAATCTATTGGAATCTGAGTTATTTGGTCATGAAAAAGGTTCATTTACAGGAGCTATTGAGAAAAGAATAGGGAGATTTGAAGAGGCTAATGGAGGCACTTTGTTTTTAGACGAAATAGGAGAAATGCCAATAAGTATACAAATAAAGCTTTTAAGAGCTCTTGATACAAAAATCATTGAAAGAATTGGCAGTAATAGACCTATCGAAGTAGATTTAAGATTTATAACCGCTACCAATAAAGATATGCAAGAGGCTATTAAAAAAGGAGATTTTAGGCAAGATTTATACTTTAGAATAAACACTATTCCCATAAGAATTCCGCCATTAAGAGAGAGACGAGAAGATCTTCCTATGTTTATTGATTTTTTTCTTAATAAATATGAAAAGGAAACAAAAAAAAGAATTTTAAAAGTAGAAGATGAAGTAATGAATTTTCTTTTAAGTTATGATTATCCAGGAAACATAAGGGAGTTAAGAAATATAATCGAAAGATTGATTGTGCTTTCTGATGACGGAGTAATTAGGAAAAAATATCTACCAGAGTACCAAAAGAATTCTTGTTATAGATCTTTAACTTTAAAAGAGTATAGAGAATTAGTAGAAAGGGATTATATAGAAAAAACTTTGTTAAAATTTGACTTAGATAAAGATTTAGCATCTGATTTTCTTGGTATAAGTAAAAGACAATTATATAATAAAATTTCAGAATATGATATAAATCTAGTAAAATGAAAAAAACCTCACAATGCTGTGAAGTTTTTTTCATTTTACTTCCAGTCGGGCAAGCGTTTGCCGAGATTCATGGGATTTAATTGTTGGCATTAAAGTTGCAGTAATTATTTATATATAAATCTGAAACAAGGAGGAGAGAGATTTGGATAGTACTAAACAGAAAAGAAAATTGGAGTTTTACGGAGGAGGCTGGGTTTCATTTTTACCATTTTTATTTTTTATAGCTATAGCAATCTATATAAGTGTTCTAAAAGCTCCTGACATAAAAGGTATGTGGGTGGGAGCTGTTACAGGTATTATAGTAACATTTTTCTTTGCAAAAGATAAGATGAGATATTCAGAAGTAATCATTGAAGGAATGTCTGATGAGCTAGCTATAACTCCAGTAGCTTGTTGGATTTTTGCAGGATTATTTGCAACAATTCTTAAATCCACAGGTTTAGTAGAAGGTATAACGTGGGCAGCTTATCATATTGGAGCTAAAGGTAGACTTTATACTATTATTACATTTTTTGCTTGTGCATTATTTGCTACAGCTTCTGGAACGGGTTTTGGAACTATAATTGCAGGGGTTTCAGTTCTTTATCCAGCAGGAGTTTTTTTAGGGGCCAATCCTGTAGTGCTTGTTGGAGCTATTATAGGTGGGGGAGCTTTTGGAGATAATTTAGCACCAGTATCAGATACAACTATTTGTTCTGCTACAAGTCAAGGAGCAGATGTTGGAGGGGTAGTACGTTCAAGGCTGAGATATGCAATTGCAGCTTCTATAATTACATTAGTATTTATGATTATATTTGGGGGAAGTGGTGCAGGGGCAAGTGAAGCAATTCCTTATGAAGAACTTTCTAAATATATGAATCCAAAAGGATTGATAATGCTTATTCCAGCTATAATTACTATTTATGCAGCTATTAAAAAAGGTGATCTTATATATGCAACTACATTAGGAACTGTTCTTTCTACAGTAGTTGCTCTTGCTGCAAATCTTGTAACTGTAGATCAATTGATAGGAATTGAAGATGGAAGTGTTACAGGAATTATTGTTGAGGGAATAGGTGGAATGGTTGATATTTGTATATTAGCACTACTTATATTTGCTTGTGTCAATATTATGAAAGAAGGTGGAGGAGATAAAAAGCTATTAGAAGTTGCTGAAAAATTTGTAAAAACTGCACGAGGAGCAGAAGCTTCAATTGCTGCGCTAGTTATAGTTATGGCAAGTATAATGGGGTTAAATGCACCACCAATACTAGCTGTTGGTACTTCTTATGCAAAACCTATAGGAGAAAAATTTAAAATTCATCCTTATAGAAGAGCAAATATATTAGATGGTACAGCAAATACACTAGTATATTCTGTACCTTGGTCTACAGCATTACTCCTTGCCCAGTCTCTCACAAAAGATGTTAGTATACAGTATGGTTCAGCTATTCCTATAGTAACAGCAGACCAGATGTGGCCTTATGTTGTATATTGTTGGGCTATGTTAGCTGTTATGATATTTGCTATTATTACAGGTTGGGGTAGGACATATATGGATGCTGAAGGAAATGAAGTTAAATCTTTATCTTAATAAATATTATAAAAAATAAGGAGATGAGTTAATTGAATTATGATGCTAAAAAAGGAAGTTGGGTTCAAGTTCATCAAATTATATTAAAACCTGAAGAAAGAACAGCAAAGATTCCAGAAGAAACTAAAAAGGTACCTTTAGAGTTGTGGGTTAAAGGTTATTTAAATGAAGATGGAGATATTGGTGATGTAGTTGAAATAACTACTTTAACAAAGAGAAAAGTAAAGGGAGAATTAGTAGAAATAAATCCAATATATGATTATGGTTTTGGTGAAGAATTTGTACCTGAATTAGTACAAATAGGTGAAATGGTTAAATCAATAGTTAGAGGAGATGATAAGTAATGGATTTAGATATGTCTTATAAAGGTGTAATGTCTAGACAAGATGAGATTATAAAAAAATCAACTAGAATTGAGTATTCTGACTATGAAATAAATAAACTTACTTTTGATTATGAGAAAATGATGAAAGATACGGGAATTAACTTACAGGATATAATAAGAATTCAAAGGGAGACAGGAGTAGGGAATACTCCTTTAATAGAACTAAAAAATTTAACTAGATTAGTAAGGAAAATATCTCCAAGTGGTAAAGGAGCTAGAATATTTGTAAAAGATGAACAGTGTAATCCATCAGGAAGTTTTAAAGATAGACGTGCTTCTATATCTGTTTACATGGCTGAAAAATTAGGATATAAAGGTGTAGCAGCTGCAACAAGTGGAAATTATGGTGCTGCCGTTGCAAGCCAAGCTGCTATGAGAAATCTAGATTGTATTATTGTACAAGAATGCTACGATTCAAAGAAAGTTGGACAACCAGAGATTTTAGAAAAACAAAGAAAATGTGAATGCTTAGGTTCAGAAGTTATTCAACTTTCAGTAGGGCCAGAGTTATTTTATAGTTTTTTAAGGGTTTTAGAAGAAACTGGGTTTTTCAATGCATCATTATATTCACCTTATGGAATAGCAGGAGTAGAATCTTTAGGGTATGAAATAGCTATGCAGTGTAGGAAACAAGCAGGCAAAGATCCTGATGTAGTTATAGCAACTAATGCTGGTGGAGGCAATTTGACAGGTACTGCAAGAGGTCTTATAAAAGCTGGTGCAGTGGATACTAAAATTTGTGGTGCAAGTGTAGATTTATCTGGTCTCCATATGGCTTCTGATATTGATTTTAATAGAAAGTCTTTTACTACTGGACATACAGGTTTTTCAATGCCTTTTACTACTTGGCCAGATAGGGCTGATGTTCCTAGATCTGCAGCAAGAGCTTTAAGATATATGGATGAATATTTATTGGTAAAACAAGGAGAAGTATTTTTTATAACAGAAACCCTTGCTCAACTGGAAGGAATGGAAAGGGGTCCTGCTGGAAATACATCATTAGCAGCTGCTTTTGCATTAGCTAGAGAACTAGATAAAGATCAAGTAATAGTTGTTCAGGAAACAGAATATACAGGTGCAGGCAAACATCCATTAGCTCAATTATCTTTTGCAAGGCAAAATGGAATAGAAATTAAGTTTGGAAATCCTGATGAAGAAATACCAGGAAAGAATATTATTTTTCCTAAGCATCCATCTTTAATAAATAGTAGATATTATGAAATGGATAAACTAAGAAGATCATATATAAAAAATGCTCTTAAAGTAGTAAATATTAATGAATTAGAAGATATAGATATAGAATTTTTAGCAGAAGAAACCAATACAAATGTGGATTATGTTAAAAAGATACTGTATAACTAGCATAATGTTTAAAAAATAAATTATAAAAAACAAGCTATAGGTTTATTATTTAAATTGTAAATAGTTTAGTGTAAATATAAATTTTCCACTCCAAAATTTATTTATATATTTACAATTTAAAAGGTAAATAATAGCTTGTTTTTTATTTATTGTTTATTACTATATAATTTTAATTATTTATGAGACATATAATATGGTATAATTATGATGCTAGTTTACTCTGGAGGTGATATCGTGATTTATTTTGATAATGCGGCTACTTCTTTTCCTAAACCAGAAGTAGTTTATGAAAGTACTTTAGAGGCTATGAAGGAATATGGAGCTAATCCAGGAAGAGCTGGACATAAGTTAGCTTTAAGAGCTGGAAGGGGTATTTATGAGGCAAGAGATGTTTTATCAAGGCTGTTTAATATAAAAAATCCAATGAATTTAATATTTACTTATAATTGTACAGATAGTTTAAACTTAGGTATAAAAGGACTTTTAAAAAAAGGAGATCATGTAATCACTACTTCTATGGAGCATAACTCTGTTTTAAGACCATTAAAACATTTAGAGAAATATGGAATAGAAACTACTATTATAAATGGGGATTCAAAAGGAAGAATTAACCCACTGGACATTGAGAAAAGTATAAAAGAGAACACTAAAATGATTATAATGACCCATATATCTAATTTGACAGGAACAATTATGCCGATAAAAGAAGTTGGAGAAATAGCTAAAAAAAAGGATATTATCTATATGGTGGATGGTGCTCAGTCAGCAGGAGTTTATGACATAGATGTTGAGGATATGAATATTGATCTACTGGCTTTTCCTGGTCATAAGGGACTTCTTGGACCTCAAGGAACGGGAGGACTTTATATAAGGGATGGGATTTTTCTTAAAGAGCTAAAAGAAGGAGGAACAGGAAGTAGTTCTGATTCATTATATCAACCAGATATAATGCCAGACAAATATGAGAGTGGTACTCCAAACGCTCCAGGAATTATAGGTTTAGGAAATGGTGTTAATTATATATTAGAAAAAGGTATGAATAACATTAGAGAACATGAAGAAAATTTAACTGAATATTTTATTGAAGAGTTATTAAAAATTGACGGAGTAAAAATATATGGACCATTAGATATAAAAGAACAAGCTCCAGTAGTATCTATTAATATAAGGGATGAAGATTCATCAGAAATAAGTTATATTTTAGACGAGGAATATAATATTGCGGTTAGATCTGGGCTTCATTGCGCACCATTAGCTCATAAAACTATTGGAACCTTTAAGCAAGGAGTAATAAGGTTTAGTTTTGGAGTATTTAATACATATGAGGAAATAGAATTAGGGATAGAAGCTATCAAAGAAATTTCTAAAGAAGTTTAAATTAGGAAGGAGAAAAACTTATGGCTCAACTAAGGGAGATTATAATAAATTACAATATAGAAGTAACTATAATACTTATGTTTGCATTTATTCTTGTTTTAATACTTTATATTATTTCTGAGTTTAGAATAAACCATATTACTGATAAATATAATGCCTTAGTTAAAGGGGTTGAGGCAGTAAATTTAGAAGAGTTAATATCTAAAACTCTTAATGAAGTAGAAAAGGTTAAAGAGGACTACAATACTATGGAAGAAAAATGTGATGAAATAGATAGAAGACTTAAATTTGCAATTCAAAAAGTTGGATTTATAAGGTATAATGCATTTGCTGATATGGGAAGTGAATTAAGTTTTTCTATAGCCCTTCTTGATGGTAATTTAGACGGGATAGTTATAACTAGTATATTTGGAAGGGATTATTCTACAACCTATGCTAAAGCTGTAGTTAATGGGGAATCAAAGCATTCTCTCTCAGTCGAAGAAATGCAAGCTATAGATAGAGCTATTAAAGCTGAAAAATATGCAGGAATTGTTTAAATAGGAGGAACCATGGGAGATATACTTTTTATTGTAAATCCAATAGCTGGTGGCGGGAAAAGTGAAGAGTTTGTTCCTTTAATCAAGGAATCAATGGAACAATCAAAAAGAAAGTATAAGATAATTATGACTAGAGAACCTAAAGAAGCCATCAGCTTAGCTAGTTATGCTTCCATGAAAGGCTACGAAACTATAGTAGCTGTAGGAGGAGATGGAACTATAAATGAAGTTGCTTCCGGTATATTGTCAAGTGGTATTGGAACATTAGGAATTATTCCAGGAGGAACAGGCAACGACTTAGCTAGAACTTTGAATATCCCAAATGATCCTAAAAAAGCTATCGAAACTATTCTAAAAGGGAATAAGAAGAAAATAGATGTAGGTTTTGCAAATGATAATATGTTTTTAAATATTGCAAGCATTGGACTGGATTCAGAAATAGTTAAAAATACGGAGAAAATTAAAAGTAAAATTAGAGGAAGATTTGCCTATATGCTTGGACTTTTTAATACTTTATTTAAATATAGAAACAAGAAAATCCAAGTTCAACTTGACAATATAATTATAGATGAAGAGATTATGCTTTTTGCAGTTGGCAATGGAAAGTATTATGGTGGTGGAATGAAAATTTGTCCTATGGCAATAATTGAAGATGGATATTTTCATGTATGTGTTGTTAAAAAAGCTCCAAAAATAAAACTATTATTATTTTTTCCTTTAATATTTAAAGGAATTCATACTAAATTTAAAAAGAATGTAGATATATATAAAGCTAGAGAGATAAAAGTCAAAACCAATGAGAAGACTTATTTGAATATCGATGGAGAAATATTTGAAGTAGACGGAGAAGCTGTATTTACTATTGGTAATAGAGGAATCGATGTAGTCTGTGAATAAAAAACTTTCTAAGAAGCATAATAAAACTAAAACTTCTAGGAGGCTTTTTATGACTAAGAAAATAGCTGTTCAAGATGGACTAAATGATATAAAGAAGGAATTGAAGAAAATTGGATATACAATAGTAGATATGGACAGTCATGAAGCTGAAGCTATAGTATATCTGAAGACAGATGAAACAATACCTTATATAAGTAGTTCAGTTAATATGAATACAAAATTTGATTTTGAAAGACAAAGTGGAGCTATTTTAATAAACGCAGAAGGAAGAACTATAGAAGATATAGATAAGATAATAAAAAATAGGATATACACTCCATTATTTTGAATAGAGTACATTACTGGATTTAATTATATAATATAGGCTATCCTAAAATTAGCTAATTTTAGGATAGCCTATATTATATTTATTAGGATATATCTTTTCCCTCTTCTGATTTTATGATTTTTAATAAGGATATATGTATACTTTTAGAGATAATTTCTGCCATTTTCATAACTAGACTGAGGCGAGTATTTTGTAAAACTACATATTCCATAACTCCCCCTACATTTACTATACCTGTAATACTTATATTACCTATTTTAGGTAATATTTTATTTACCCCAAGTCCTGGACTTAAAGGTCCATCCTTAATGTTTAAATAACCTATTCTATCAACTCTTCCGAGAGAAGCATCTATAGCAATGACAAAAGGGTTTGAGAAGTTTTTATATATGTAATCAATTTTTTCTTTAAGGTTTTTTGCATGTACAGGTTCTTCTAATGTTCCTAAAACATATGTGTCTTTATATAATGAGATAATAGGTTCTAATTTATATCCCACTAAAGGACCTAAAGCATCACCTGTAGATCTGTCGGAACCTATACAGAGTATAACTAGTTCTTTATATTGATTTACATATTTGTCTAATAGTTGTTCATAAACCAAATCCGCAAAGCTAGATATGGCATAAGGGGATTTTGAATCTACTGTTTTTTTCTTAACACTAGAATGTAGGTTCATATAAAACCTCCTAAAGATAATTCTTCATAATATTTATATTGTGAAAGTTTTCATATTAGAAGTATTACCTAAAAATATCTTATAAATACTCTAAAAACATAGACTCTATAGATTAAATGAAAAACTTTTAAAAAGATGTGTCAAGCACTTTTAAAAATGTCCCATAAATATTAAATTATTAGCACCAATTTTCGTAAGGATTGGTGCTATATTTTTCGATTTAACTTAGTCAATTAAAATCTTGATTGCAGGAACCCATATGTAC
>NZ_VULR01000002.1 GCF_009696605.1 Anaerosalibacter bizertensis
AAAAATACAGGTGAAATAGTTGAAATTGATGGATTAAGTATAGAAGAAAAACCAGAAGATTTTAAGGTGGAGGTGGAATAAATGGCTGTTACTTTTAAGGATTACAATTTTGAAGTAGTTACTGAAAAATTAAAGTGTGGAAAATATAGAGATACAGTTGAAAAGATAATTATAAAAAATAATTCAGATATAAAGTATTCCAAAGATTTTATAGAAGGTTTCTTTTTATTTCTATATCCAGGAGCTGTCAACAAATATCTTAAGTTCAGGCAATGGTCTCAGCCTTATTATGAAGTGGAAAAAAAGAATGATAGAACGTTTGAATTTATTTTAACTAAGCCTTATCTAGGCTAATTAAGGGAGAGAGATAAATGGATAATGAAAATATGATGATGAGTTTAATAGAAAATGTAGAGGTTAATGAAATAGTGGGAACCTTAAATAAAATTACACAAGTTCAAGCGGCTGTACAGAAAGAATTAAAGCAAGGACATGACTATGATACTATTCCAGGTACTTCAAAGCCAACATTGCTTAAACCCGGTGCAGAAAAGCTTTTAATGATGTTTGGACTTACTAGTGAATATGAAATTATAGAGCGTATTGAGGACTATGAGAAAGGTATATTTGCTTACACAATGAAATGTATCCTTTCTAAAGGTAATTACAAGATAACTGAAGGTGTAGGTAGTTGTAATTCTAAAGAAAATAAATACAGATGGAGATGGGTCAAAGAGGATGATTTGCCTACAGGAATAGACAAGAGTAGTTTAAAGCAAAGGTCAAATAGATGGGGAAAAGTCGAGTATCAAATAGAAAATGATGAAATATATTCACAAGCTAATACGATCTTAAAAATGGCTAAAAAACGAGCTCAAATAGATGCTACATTAACAGTTGCAAGTTTGTCAGAATTATTTACTCAGGATATTGAAGATATGAGACAGTTTATACAGCAAGAAGAGGTTTCTAATTTAACAGAGGTAGAAGCTGAAAATGTAAAATTAACATTTGGTAAATATAAAGGAAAAACCTTGAAAGAAGTACATGAGATTCAACCAGATTACCTTGATTGGTTAGCAAGTAATGCAAAGGAAGAGGTAATGAAGAAAGCAGCAAACATGGTTTTAAATAGCAGCAAAAACAATAAGGAAAGCAACAATAAGCAGGATGAAAAAGTAGAAGGATTTGATGAAGTAGTTGAGAATGAATTACTATTTTAGGCTAGGAGCTTTGGCTCCTGGTTTTGAATAAGCAGGTGATTAGAGATGGATAAAGGGTGGATAAAACTTCATAGGCAGCTAATGGATAAGGCAATATGGCAAAGCTCAACCCCACAGCAAAAAGTGATTTTAATAACGTTGTTAACTATGGCTAATCACAAAGAAAAGGAGTGGGAATGGAAAGGGAAAAAATATGTTGCTAAGCCAGGTCAATTTGTTACAAGCTTACAATCTATAGTAGATAAATCTGGAAAAGGAATAACAATACAAAACGTTAGAACAGCATTAAATAAGTTTGAAAAATATGAATTTCTAACAAGTGAATCAACAAAGACAGGAAGGCTTATAACTATTATAAATTGGGACTTATATCAAGGTGACAACAAAGAGATTAACAAAGATGATAACAAAGAGTTAACAAAGGACCAACAAAGCACTAACAAAGAGCTAACACCTAACAAGAATGATAAGAATGTAAGAATGAAAGAATATAGTGTATGTATGTACGACGAAAACTTTAAAAATATTATAAGGCTTTTAGAAAAAAATACTGGAGTAATACCTCCAATCTTAATTGATGAAATATATGAATACTCAAATGTATTTAATTTAGATATGTTTAGTGAAGCTACAAAAATTGCAGCTAATAACAAAAAGAGAACAGTTAATTATATATTAGGAATTTTAAGAAACTGGAAGGACAATAACATCTTAACTATAGATGATTTAGAAGCTTTGAGAAAAGAGAAGGAACTTGAAAGGCAAGAGAAAGAAGAAAAACAAAAGAGCCAGAATAAAGTCCAATATCCAAAGGCTAAAAAAACTAGATTTCATAATTTTGACCAAAGGACAGAAAGCTATTCTAATGATGATTTAGAAAAGATTATGGAGAGAAAAAAGCTAGAACATTTGGAAAGGCTGAGGGATCAGAATGCTTTATAGGAGGGTGAAAATATGAAAGTAGGCAGGAAGTATAAAGTAAAGAAAGCTAAATCAAGGAGGGCAGCACCTTTTATTGGTACATGCATAGGTAAAGAAGATAGATATTATATTTTACAGCATAGAGAAGGATTTAAGGAATGTTTTCTAAAATCGGATTTTGTAATAGGTGAATGTATAGCAGAAGAGATATAAAAAAGCCGAGGAACAATCCCCCCGGCTTAGCATATCAACTTAACACCAATTGTCACAGTTACAGAATATTACTACTAGTAGTAAGAAAAAGAATAGTAGTGAATCATCAAAACCTTTACGTTTTCTACAAGCTATATCACCCATAATTACACCTCCTGAATAAGGTATATTTGGTGCCTACTATAGATTATGTTAGATGTCCAAAAAGTGTGTACAGAGGTATAAAGAAAGGGTGAAGGAAAATTGAATATTTCAATAAACAGTATGGAAGATTTATTTCGATATGGACACTTATTGCCTCATATGGTTTTAGTTGATATAGATAAAAGAATAGGAGATTGGCTAGCAAGTGGTGGAAGTATTGAAGATCCTTATATAAAACAACAATTTAGATATGCTGAAAGGTTTATAAAGAAGGTGAAGAAGAATGACTAAAAAAGAAATATTAGCTATAGCTGATGAAGTAGTAGAGATATATTTTAATGAGAATATAAGTGTAGAGGAAGCTATAACAAAAGCAATAGAAGAAAAAGGTGAAGATTATGAGTTTAAGATGGACAGAAGAGCAATATCTTGATTATTTAAATAAGAAAAAGCCTAAAAAGAAAAATAAATATAACAATAAGAAAATAACTATAGACGGAATTACTTTTGATAGCAAAAAAGAAGCTGAATATTACTCTATGTTAAAGATTTTAAAACAAGCAGGAGAGATAAAAGACTTTGGATTACAACCAAGATACGAGTTACAACCTAAATTTTCAAAGAACGGAAAGACATATAGAGCTATTACTTACATAGCAGATTTTGTAATAGTAAACCTAGATGGAACTACAGAAGTTGTAGATGTTAAAGGGGTTGAAACTCAAGTATTTAAGATTAAGAAAAAGATGTTTGAGTATCAATATCCAGATTTAAGTTTAAAAATAGTTAAGTAGGAGGTAGGGGAATGAAAAAATGTAAATGGTGTGGTTCAAAAAATATAGAATATGATGAGTTTATACCAGTCGAAAAGCCTGAGTATACAAGGAAAATATTTATTTGTCATGACTGCGGCTATTATGGTTTTGAGGATTGGGCAATGAGAAAAGAAGATGGAGGGATAAAAAAATGCTAACTATAGAATACTGTGCTAGAGCAATAATAAGACACTTGAATGGAGACTTAAAGCTATCGAAAGAGTACGAGAAAAGAGCTGTAGAAGCTTATCATAGAGAGCAATGTATATGCAGTATAGAAGAGATGATACCAGGAAGTACGAAAGAAAAATTATACAAATTAGTAAATTAGGAGGGGGTAAAATGTCAAGAAAACAACTATTAGAGATGGCAAAACCTATTCTTTTTAATACTGAGATGGTACAAGCAATATTGAAAAATAAGAAGACTGTTACCAGGAGAATTGTAAAATATTATGGCAGAACTCCAACTATGGATGGAAAAGATAAATTTTACAAGATAGATGAAAATCTTAATGGTACAAATCCAAATAGACTATATGCTGGGTTCTATAATGATAATGATGTATTTGAATATAAGGGGGAAACAATGATTGATGCACTGTATTACCCCTTATACTTTAAAGTTGGGGACATTCTCTATGTTAGGGAAACATGGCAAGAAGTATTTGAAACAGAGTATGGCAGAGATAGACCCTTTAATATTCGTGAACTAATAACAAATTTTGATGAGATTGACAAGATAAAGGCAGGTTTAAGCACACAGTGTTCAAGACCAAGTGACCCAGCTAGAGAGAAATATTATGTGTTTAAAGCAAGTGATATACACTATGCAGATTCAGAAGATCGCTTGAGATGGAAACCTTCAATCCATATGCCAAAATCTGCAGTGAGAATTTTTCTAAAAGTAAAAAATGTATATGTAGAAAGGTTACAGGAGATTAGTAACTGGGATATTAAGCAAGAAGGATTACCTTATTCAGAAGAGAAGAAGAAATTTATAGAGCTATGGAACTCTACAATAAAGAAACAAGACTTAAATCAATACGGATGGGAAGCTAATCCTTGGGTATGGGTCATAGAATTTGAAAGAACGGAGGGATAAAAATGGATTGGGATGAAATGTTAAACTTTAATAAAACAGAAAAAGAACAAATGGATGAACATGCAGAAATGCTCTACAGCTTATATTTAAGCTATACAGAAGCGGGATTTACAGAAGAACAATCACTAGAAATTATATTAACAATACTAGAGTCGGTATTACAGGAGGGATAAAATGTTAGGTTTATTACTTATAATCGGAATAACTGCAATACTATTTAACTTTGCATTAGCAATGTTTATTCTAGCAAATGCAGAGGACAAGCAACAGTAATGGGAGGATACAGGATAATGGTACAAGCTTTAATCATAGCGACTATAGTAATAACACTACTAAGGATAAAACAAGAACTAAAAAGGAAATAGGAGGGTGAAAACATGGACAAGAAAGAAATATATATTCAAGCTCTAAGAAATTGGGGATATTTACAAAAGGTAGTGGCAATCGAAGAAATGACAGAACTACAAAAGGAACTATCTAAAAACATGAGAGGAGAAGAAAACGAACTATATATAGCAGAAGAAATAGCAGATGTAGAAATAATGCTAGAGCAGATGAAAATATTGTTTAATATAGATGAAGACGTAGAAGAAATGAAGGAATATAAAATAAAAAGATTAGCGGAAAGACTTGGAGTTTAGGAGGGCAGCTATGGTGAAAGACAGAATAGAAATTAGGTGTGTAAGATGTAATAAACTATTAGGAAAAGTACCAGAAGGGACAATAGCAGAGATAGAAATGAAGTGTACTAAATGTAAGACTATACATACCTATAAAATAAATAATACAGAGGCTCTAGAAGCCCAGGGAAATTAAAATCCTTGGGCTTTTTATTTTTAGGAGGGAATGAATATGAAATTTAATTGTGAGATAGATAATATAAAAACACTTAAAAAAGGTATGAAAATAACATTGGCCATAAATGATAAACAAACTTTGGAGGTTATGAAAAATATATATAATTTCATGGATAAGCCAATAACAGTTGATTTACTTATAGATGAGGAAAAACAAATAGAGAGAATGAAGCAGATTACTCCAGAACAGAGAAAGAAAATATATGGATTACTTAAAGACATAGCTACTTATACAGGAGATAATAAAGAGAATATTAAAGAAGCTACTAAATCAAGTTTTATAAGAGCAACAGAATATGAGGATTTTAGTTTAAGTAACTGTAGCAAGGATCTAGCAGGTGACTATATAGAATTTTTAATTAGATTATGTTTTGAAGCAGGAATACCACTTAAGGAAAATCCAGCCGAGGGACTTGATAATATAGAAAGCTATTTAAGAATATGTTTAGAGCAAAAGAAATGTTGTGTATGCGGCAGAGAGGGAGAAGAGCATCATGTTGACACTATAGGCATGGGGAGAGATAGGACAAAGGTTGATGATAGTGAAAACAGAAAAATGTGCCTATGCAGAGAACACCACACTGAATATCATAAAATAGGGCGTAAAAATTTTGAGAAGAAATATTACGTTTATGGAGTTATCTATAACAATTAGGATAGGAGGAAAGCAGATATGAATATAAAAATAATAGAGAATGCATTAAAGGACTATAAAAGAAAGAAATCAGTTGTAGAGACAACATTAGCCAGGATAGAACAATATAAAGAAGCATTAAGTAATCCAGATTCATTTGAATATGTATTTCTAGGTTCACCAAGGGAACCAGGTATGCCTAGAGGTACAGGGGGAGGAAGAAAATCACCTGTAGAGTTAGCTGTAGAGGATAAAGAGGAAGCTATAGAACTATTAAAACAATGGATAAAAGATGATCATTCTAGAATATATCCATATCAAATAGAACTAGAACAGATAGATGGAGCTTTAAATGCACTAACAATGCAAGAAAGATTTATTATTGAATGTAAATACTTTGAAGGAATGTTTTGGAGAGACATAGAGATTAGTTTTAATGATAGGTTTAGACAACAGAATTATATTACTGTGGAAGGGATTAGAAAGATGAATAGACAAGCCATTAGACTTGTAGCTAGGATATTGGAACCATACTATAATAGGTTTAAAATCAAAAAGTAACAGAAAAGGACCAGTTTTGGACCAGTTTAGGGACAGTTTTTAATTTTTATATGTGATAATATGGTATTGGAAGAAATTTTAGCTACAGGGAGTAAATACAAAATAATAAGGACTAATCAAAAAGGCTATTACTTTCATTAGAATAGACCCCAAAAAGAGCATATCAGCTTTAAAAGCTGATGTGCCCTTTTATTATGCAAAAATGAGGTGAGAAAATGAGGATAGAAAATATTATTAGGGAGACAGATCCTATTACATATAGAAAATTGAAGAAGATAGGTAAGGAGAAAATTAAATTAGGAGATAGACCTGAGAATCTAATGATGCATGATTCATACAGAAGACAAAGAAGAAGAATTAGGCAGGTTAAGTGGGGATAATGGAGAGTGAAGAAGGATTTCCTCCTTTTATGTAGAAATATATCAAGGAAGGGGGAGCTAGATTATGGATAATATAAACGAGATGCTAAGAGAAGCAAATTCCTTAAAAAGCTATGAAGCAAAGAAGTTATTTAATGGATTAACAATAGGGATAATAGCTAATACTAATATCTATGAATTAGGATATTTGAAGGTTAAGGATATTTGCTCTGATAAAAGTTTGAAAAGTTCAAAGATTTTCTATCATAGGGCTATGTATAATTATATTTTTTCATTATTTGAAGAATTCTTAGGAAGTTTTTTACTTGAACAGACTAAAGATAGATTTGAAAACCAAGAAGAATTGAAGAATTATTTGATAAGTAATTTTAGTAAAGATAGATACATAAATTATCAAAATTTAAATAAGGCTAATAAGTATTACAAAAAATTAATAGGACTTGATTTAAAAAAAATCAAAAATTACAATATAATACATTTTTTCATGGAGTTTAGGCATATAAACACACATAATTATGGAAGGTTTGATAAAAGGTTCTTTGAAACAAATAGGATAATAGAATTTCCAAAAGAATTAGAAGGAGGAACATTTTATATCGATTTTGAATTCAATAAACTTGTAATTAAATATATAAAAGAATTTGCTAAGGATATAGACGAAAGAGTCAACAAGAAAAAAGCTATAAATAAAAATTAGTTATATAATTGTAGAGCCAACAAGGCTCTTTTTTCATACATAAAATTAAGGTAGGGGATGACATGGAAACATATTTTAAATTTAAATTAATTATAGAGGTAGTAGGCCTAAGTTTAGGAATTATATTTTTAATAATATTAGGAATTATTAAGATTGTGTCTAAGTTAAAGGAATGATGTAGATGGCTAGAGAATTTGCAAAGAAATTTTATAACTCTAAGGAATGGATCAAGTGTAGAGAAGGATACAAACAATCTAAATATGGTATATGTGAACGTTGTGGTATGCCTGGGGAAGAAGTTCATCATAAAGAACATTTAACACCAGAAAATATTAATGATCCTTACATCACTTTATCCTGGGATAACTTAGAATTGTTATGCCAGAGTTGTCATAGCAAAGAGCATATGAGTAAGTATGATGTAGTAAGAGATGATGTTATGTTTGATGAGAGTGGAGATTTAGTAAGAAGGGAATGAGATGGGAAACTTTGAAAGGTACTTTACTATAATTGATATAAAAGTAAAAGAAGTATACGGAGTAATAGATATAAAATTAATATGTAAGAAACGTAGATTTGTAAATACACAAGTGTTTTATAGATTTGCTAAAAATTTGGCTGAGAAGATGATCGATGATAATAGAGGAGAAGGTAATTATTCCGCTGGATGGGCATCTCCAGATTGTAAGTATGTAGAATTGAATGTGCACTTACCTTTAGTCAATGGACATGAGAGGTTAGAGGGAGCTAAAATATAATAAAAAATTACAAGGATTAGCATATCATAAAAGCTTTGTAACATAGTGATACCAACACTTATAAGCAACGCCTGTGAGCTAGTGAAATACGCACATTCACGTTTGAAAAAAATAAGAATCTAGTAATTGCAATAGGTATAGCCCCCCTATGTAAAAATACAGGGTTCGCTGTGTGAATACCATGTGCCTATATACAGAAAACACGCAGGAGGTTTTCACATAACCCCCACCCCTAAAAATAACTAATAAGGCAGGTGAAAGATATGAGTAAAAAGAAAGAAGTGGACAAAGATACATTAGTTAATAGAGAAATAAATAGACTTACTAAGTTATTCCAAGACATAGACAGAAATAAAAGACTAACTGCTAAAGGATTGATTGAAGAAGCTGCATACATGAGAGTAACATTAGCGGAATTAAAAGAAGAAATAGATAAACATGGACCAATAGATGAAATGCCACAAGGTGATTACTCTATCCTTCGTGAACACCCTGCTTTAAAAGCATACAACACAATGGTGCAAAGATATACAAATATAATAGATAAATTAACTAATCTACACCCTAAAGAAGAAGTGAAAAAAGAAGTAGATGATGGCTTTGAAGACTTCGTGATGATGAAATGAGTGCAGTAAGAAAGATACAATATCCAGAAGACTACAATCCAATCCTGGAATATTGGAATTGGATAAACCTTAATAGAAAAAATAGAAGAAGAACTCCTAAGAAGGTTCATAAAGTCTACAATGAACTAGTTAGGATTATAAATGATCCTAAAAGTGAGTGGGAGTATGATCCAGTTAAAGGTAATCATGCAATAGAATTTATAGAGAACTACACAAGACATTCTAAAGGTAAAATGGGTGGAAAGCCATTCATGCTAGAATTATGGCAAAAGGCCCTTGTAGCTGCAACTTTTGGAATGGTTCATAAAATAGATGGCACTAGAAAGTACCAAGAAGTAATGTTAGTGGTGGGTAGAAAAAACGGTAAATCTACTTTAGCAGCTGCTATTGGTCTATATATGCAAATGGCAGACGGAGAACCTGGAGCTGAAGTATATGCTTGTGCAACTAAAAAAGACCAGGCAAAAATAATATGGTTAGAAGCCAAAAGAATGGTTAAAAAATCACCTTCACTGCGAAAGAGGATGAAAACTTTAGTAGCTGAAATAAATAGTGATTTTAACGATTCTTTTTTTAAACCTCTAGGCAGGGATTCAGATAGTTTAGATGGTTTAAATGTGCATTGTGCACTACTGGATGAAATACATGCATGGAAAGATGTAAACTTATATGATGTTATAGTTGATGGTACATCTGCAAGAGATGAGCCTTTAATTTTTATCACTACTACAGCTGGTACAGTAAGAGAATCAGTATTTGACATAAAATATGATGAAGCTGAAAGAGTAATAAACGGATATGAAGATCCAGAAGGATATAAGAATGAAAGACTCCTTCCTATTATTTATGAATTAGACAATAGGAAAGACTGGATAGATGAAGAATGTTGGTATCAACCTAATCCAGGACTAGGAACTATTAAAAAAATAGACCAATTAAGGAATAAGGTTAATAAAGCTAAAGCTAATCCCTTGCTAGTAAAAAATCTACTATGCAAGGATTTTAATATTAGAGAAACAACCCATGAGGCATGGTTAACATTTGAACAGTTAAATAATCCAGCTACTTATGATTTAGAAAAACTAAAACCTAGATATGGTATAGGGGGTTCTGATTTATCTTCAACAACGGACCTTACTTGTGGAACTGTTATATTTATGGTACCAGGGGACAATACAATTTATGTTAAACAAATGTATTGGTTACCTGAAGACTTATTAGAAAAAAGAGTGCAAGAAGATAAAATTCCTTATGATAAGTGGAGAGACATGGGGTTATTAAGAACTACTCCAGGCAATAAAATTCATTATAAATATGTTACGCAGTGGTTCTTAGAAATACAAAATGAATACGACATTTACATTCCTTGGCATGGATATGATCATTGGTCTGCTGAATATTATGTAGAGGAAATGAAGTCTTATTTTGGCAAAGATGGAATGGAATCAGTCATACAAGGGAAAAAGACTTTAAGTGGCCCAATGAAATCATTAGGAGCCGATCTAGAAAGTAAAAGGATTAATTACAATAATAATCCTATTTTAAAATGGTGTTTGAGCAATACGTCTGTAGACATAGATAAAAATGATAATATACAGCCTGTAAAAACTAGTAATAGTAGAAGGCGTATAGATGGCTTGGCAAGTTTATTAGATGCCTATGTAGCATTAGAAAGACACTATGAGGATTATATTAATATGATTTAGGAGGGTTAATAAATGATAGTAATAATAGGAGATAGAAAGATAAAAGCTGATGGTGATGTACAAGTAGATTACATGAATGGGAGAACCGGAATCTATAATTCAGAAAAAACAAAACATCTCATTTTAAATCCAGACTTAATAACAGCAGTTGTTATTAATGAGAAAGAAGAGGTAAAAATGATTTAATTTAATTTAATGTTATTGGTTATAAGGGAGGTGATTTATTGGGCTTATTTGATAAGTTTAAGAATGTTGCACAGGTAGCAAGATACAAAATGATAGTAGATAGAGGTAATGGCTTTTATTCTTGGAATGGTAAACTTTATGAAAGTGATATAGTAAGAGCTTGTATAAGACCAAGAGTAAAGGCGATAGGAAAACTAACTCCTAAACATATTAGAAATGATAAAGATGGAATCAAGATTAATCCAGAGCCATATATAAGATTTTTATTAGAGGATCCTAACCCATATATGAGTGGTCAAATGCTCCAGGAGAAAGTAGCAACACAATTAGCGCTTAATAATAATGCTTTTATTTTAATAATCAAAGATAGTAATGGATATCCAATTGAATTATATCCTATTCCTTGCATGACAGTTGAAGCACTATATAATCAAACAGGAGATTTATTTTTAAAATTCTATTTTCAAAATGGCAAAGTAGCAACGTTCCCTTATACAGAAATAATACATCTTAGAGATGATTATAACGATAATGATATATTTGGAGAACCTCCTGGAAAAGCTCTAACTAGTCTTATGAATATAGTTTCTACAACAGATCAAGGGATAATAAAAGCTATAAAAAATAGTAATATTGTTAAATGGTTGCTTAAATATAATCAAACTTTGAGACCTGAGGACATCAAGAAAAATACAGAGGAATTTGTTAACAATTATTTATCTTTGGAAAGTAGTACAGTTGGAGCTGCTGCAACAGACGCTAAAGCAGACGCAATACAAGTTGAGCCTAAGGATTATGTGCCTAATGCTGCACAAACCGATAGGACTACTGATAGAATATATTCATTCTTTAATACAAATAAAAAAATTGTTCAATCAAGCTATGATGAGAATGAATGGATAAGTTATTATGAATCCAGGATTGAACCTGATGCAATGCAAATGAGTAATGAGTACACTAGAAAGCTATTCTCTAGGAGAGAAAGAGGGTTTGGAAATAAAATAATATTTGAAGCTTCAAACCTTCAATATGCTTCTATGAAAACAAAATTAGAACTAGTACAGTTCGTAGATAGAGGAATGATGACACCAAATGAAGTAAGAAAAATCATGAATCTAGCACCAATAGAGGGTGGGGACATAGCAGTGAGAAGACTTGATACAGCTCCAATAAAGGAAGGAGGTGGAAATAGTGACGAAGAAGATTAATGTAAAAGGGGATATTGTTTCAAGTGGTGACAAATGGATATATGATTGGTTAGGGATAGAAGCTACTAGTCCAAAAGACATTAATAGAGCTTTAAGTGAAGCAAAAGGAGAAGATATAGAAGTTGAAATAAACAGTGGTGGTGGAGATATATTTGCTGGATCAGAAATATATACAGCACTTAGGAATTATAAAGGAAATGTGATAATTAATATTGTAGGATTAGCGGCGAGTGCAGCAAGTGTAATATCCATGGCTGGTAAAAGTAGAATTACTCCTACTGGATTGTTTATGATACACAATGTATCTGGTGGAGCTAGAGGTGATTATAATGTTATGGATAAAACATCAGATGTATTAAAAATTGCTAATCAATCCATAGCAAATGCATACAAAGAGAAAACAGGGTTATCAGACAAAGAATTATTATCATTAATGGATCAAGAAACTTGGATGTCAGCAGAAGACGCAGTAAAAAATAAATTTGTAGATGAAGTAATGTTTGATAATCAAAGCCAATCTATAAAAAGTTTTTATAATAATCTTGGTAGTGGCATACCATATAAAACTATTGAGAAAATAAGAAACACGATTAAGAATCCGAACAATGCAAATAGCAATGAGTCGGATTTTTTATTGCAAAAAACTAAGGCGCAATTAGATTTATTAAAATTAAAAGGAGAGATGATTAATGAATAAAAAAGAATATTTAGCTAAAAGACAAGGACTATTAGACGAGGCTCAAAACTTAATTAATGAAAGTAAAATTGAAGAAGCAAATGCAAAAATGAAAGAAGTAGAAAAGCTAGATAATCAATGGGAAGATTTTTCAAAAGCACAGGCAAATTTAAATGCACTAAACACTGACCCTAAACCAGTAAACATTGCCGAACTAGGGGATAATGGAGTTGATGGCACTGTAATAGATTCATTAGAAAAAAATACAATAGCAACTGAAACAGATATATATAACACAATAGAATATAGAAAAGCTTTTATGAACAATGTAGTGAAAGGAACCCCAATTCCTGAAAAATTCCTAAATGCAGACCAAAACACAACTACAAGTGATGTTGGTTCTGTAATTCCTACAACAATATTAGAAAAAATAGTTGAAAAACTTGAAGCAACAGGAATGATTTTACCTTTAGTAACTAGAACATCTTACAAAGGTGGATTAGCAATTCCTACATCAACTGTAAAGCCAGTAGCAACTTGGACAGCAGAAGGTAAAGGTTCAGCCAAACAAAAGAAAACTACAGGTAATGTGGTATTCAATTACTACAAGTTAAGATGTGCGGTATCAGTATCATTTGAAACTAGCATAGTAACACTAGGTGTATTTGAAACAACTATAATAAATAATATTGCTGAAGCTATGACAAAAGCATTAGAACAAGCTATTATATCGGGTACAGGTGAAGGACAACCTACAGGCATATTAACTGAAACTGCTCCAGAAGGACAAAATATAGAGATTGGAGCAAGCGCTGATATTGATTATAAAACTTTAGTTGAAGCAGAAGCAGCTTTACCACTTGCTTATGAATCAGAAGCAGTATGGTGTATGACTAAAAAGACATTTATGAAGTTTATAGGTATGGTAGATAGCAATAAACAACCTATTGCAAGAGTTAATTATGGTATAAATGGTAGACCTGAAAGAACATTGTTAGGTAGAACTGTAGTATTGAATGACTATATGACAAGCCTTGGCTCTACTATCGAATCAGATGCAGTTGTAGCATTTTTATTCAATTTTAAAGATTATGTGCTTAATACAAACTACAATATAACTGTTAAGAAATACGAAGATAATGATACAGATGATCAAGTAACTAAGGCTCTAATGCTTGTAGATGGAAAAGTAGTAGATGAAAATTCATTAGTAACAATCACTAAGAAAGGTGCAACTGTTTAATAAGAGAGGGCTGACCTCTCTTATTTTCTTTGTATAAGGAGGTGTGATAATGGCTAAGAAAAAAGTAACTAAAATCAAAGAAACTGATAAAGCTATAATATTTAAAGCAAATAGGAGACTAACAAAAGAAGAATTTGAATTACTATCTGACCTGGTTAAATCAGAAGAAAAGAAAACAGGACTAGAAATTGTATTAATGCCTTATTCATGTGAAGTTGGTGAAGAATAATGATAGAAGAAGTTAAAAACTCATTAAGAGTTAATGGCAGTGATTTAGATGTAGAGTTACAAGATTTAATTGACGCAGCTAAAGCAGATTTAATCCTTAGTGGAGTTAATAAAGATAAGGTCCTAGATACAGATCCTTTAATTAAAAGGGCTATAATTTTATATTGTAAAGCTAATTTTGGATATGATGATATAAATATGGCAGAAAGATTTCAACAATCCTACACAAGTCTTAAAACTCATTTGACATTATCAGCCGAGTATACAGTAGGTGATTCAATATGAGAGATTATCGACATAAAATAGACTTTCTACAAAGAGTAAAAGGCAGAGATGAATATGGAGATCCTATTGATACATGGGAAGTGTTTAAGGCAGGTATATGGGCCAGTAAAGATCCACTACTTGGCAATGAATTTTTCACAGCTTTAACTACTGATAGTAAAGTAGAAGTTAAATTTAATATGAGATATGTCCCTGGAATAACCTCTGAAATGAGAATTAAACATGGCAATGAAATATATGAGATTATAGGTCCACCTGTAAATGTAAAAGGCTTAAATAGAGAATTATTGTGTTATTGTAGGTTGGTGAAATAAAATGAAAATAGAAAAGAAATGTATAAAATGTGGAGCAAAACAAGAAAAAGACAAGAAGAAAAGTAATGAAAATTGGGAAGTTTATGACAATAAAGCTAAATGTAAATGCGGTGGAGAATATGGACTATATGTTGATGGTAGATTAATTGGTGGGTAAAAGATTGAATAAGAAAGTAAAAGCTAAACTATTTTTATTTTTTGCAACATTAGGAGTCTATGCTTTATTCATTGCTATATGGCAAGGTTTAGAATTATATTACTATGGAGAAGTTCAACCAAGTATTGTAGATTCAATAATAGGAGTGTTTATATTTTACTCATTTTATTTGAATGTCAAACATTGGTTAATAAGGTTGTGGACTAATGACTAACTTTAACTTTAAAGTGGAAGGTATGGACAAACTCATAAATGATTTAGAAAAACTAGGGAAAGTACCACAAAAACATGTAACATCTAGTTCAAGAAAAGCTATGAATACAGTTTTAAAAGAATCCAGAGCAACTGCACCTTATGATACTGGAGCCTTGTCCAAGGGAATGAAACTAAAAGGTGAACGTGCTAGAGTAAAGGGTAAAAAAGTATATCAAGTAGTATTTGATGAAAAGTATAATTTTATATTTCAAAAACCTAATAAGGATGGGAAAATTACAGGCTACTATCCAGTATCGCAAGAATATGGATTCTTTGCTAAAAATGGCAGATATATTCCTGGATATAGATTCATTCATGACAGCTTAGCAAATAATACTGGCAATGTAGAAAGAACTATAGTATCAGAAATGCAAAAGAAAATAGATGCTGAAATAGCGAAAGCGGGGTTGAAGTAAGATGAAAATCCACAAGGTATTAGTAGATAAAAAGCCTACAGAGTGCCTATTGTGCCCATTAAAAAAATAGTGGAATTAAATTGGGCCTAAGATGTGGCGAAAAACATACCCGCGCTACTAGTGATGGGTGGGAAACTACTAGTTGGGTCCCTGACGATAGATGTAAATTTGAAGAGGTGAAATAGATGGATAAAGAAAGAATAAAAAAGATATTGAATGATTTTATTGACTATGTAGATGAGGTACAAGATTTTTCTATAGCAAATGAAGTAGAAGAAATTGACAGGTCTACATTAGATGGTGAAAATATAGAACGAAAACCTACTGGCATAACAAATATCTATATAACTACCTTTAAGGAGCCAAAATAATGGAAGTAGCATTAAGAAACCTAATAGAAAATAACATTCCTGAACTTGAAAATGAGATATACCCCACAAACGCACCAGAAGGGCATACAAAGCCTTATTTAGTTTATACAAGGATTACTACTAAAAAGATAAAAACTCTTGAAGGATTTACGAATAAAGAGTATCTTTCTTTCATGTTTTCAATTATGGCAAATAAATACAAAGATATGAAATCCTTAACTAAAAAAGTTGAGGATTTATTAATTTCATTACCACAAAAGCAATTAGATGGATTTTATATTGAAGATATGGACATAAATAATGTACATGAAGTTTACGAACATGAGCTTAAAGTAAACAGAGGGATTATAGATTTTACAATTTATTTTGAGGAGGTAGAATAATGGGTAAAGCAACAAGAGCATTAGGTACTAAATTGCTAAAAAGCGATTCTGAAATAGGTGGATTAACTTCTATTGGCGGAATTGAAATTACAGCTGATGATATTGATGTAACCACCTTAGATAGTGAAGGTGGATACAAAGAATATATAGGCAGTTTTAAAGATGGTGGGGAAGTTCCAATAGAGGGCTTTTTTGATTCTGACACATCATCTGGACAGGTAGCTTTACAGGACTCATTAGATAATGGAGAAGCAGAAGATTATAAAATTGTATTTCCTACTACTCCAAAAGCAGAATGGAGCTTTAAGGGAGTTGTAACAGGCTTTGGAGTTGGAGACGTAGATGTAGATGGAACAATAGGTTTTAAAGCTACTATTAAGGTTAGTGGAAAACCAACCCTTACCGTAGGAACAACAGTATAAGGGCTAGAGTAAAATCTGGCCTTTATTTTTTATATATAAAGGAGGATTAGAAAATGGCAGGCAATGATGTAAGAATAGAACAAAAGGATTTTAGAACAGCAAGAGTTTTTATTGATGGCAATGAGGTTAAAGGAGTACAGAATGTAAATTATAGCATAGGCGTAGATGAGATGCCTATAATTAAATTAGAATTTATACCAGAAACCCTGAATTCTGATAAAGAACAAGATAAAGGAAACGTTGAATTAAACATTACTATAGATGGTCAAAAAATAGCTGAGACGGTTGTTGAACAAATAAATGAAGAATTACAAAAGGAAGGTAATAAGGAGGTAATTATATAATGAGTTATTATCCAATAGAATTAGATAAGGTGAGAAATTTTAAATATGGCATGAAAGCACTTAGTTTAATAGAAAAGAAGTTTAAAAAACCAATCGCAGAAATAGAAGCAATGCAAACTGGAGCATTATCAATGGAGGAGTATTCTGTTATAATGTGGGCTGGATTACAACATGAAGATAAAGATCTAACACCTGATAAGGTAATGGAGTTAATAGATGAACACTCAAGTCTTATGGAAGCAACTAAAATTATGTGGGAAGCATTAAATAGTGTATTTAAAACAGGAGAGGAAACAGGTGAAACAAAAGAAAAAAACAAGTAGAAGGTAGCGAGAAAGAACCTTTCACGATTGAAGGTGCCATAGAACTCGCTACCTTTATTGATGTTCCTATGAGTGAATTCTGGGAAATGACACCTTATGAACTGAATATGGCGGCTAAAGGCTATTCTAGGAGAAGGAAAGAAGAAGAGAAGAACCTAATTATGCAAGCATATTTAACTAGCAGGTGGGTATGGACTAAAGATGTACCAATAGAAAAAATATTAAATAATTTAGAGTTAGAAGTTGGAAAAGAAAAGAAGGTTATGACAGATGAACAAATGTTAGCACAAGTCAAGGCTTTAAATGCTATGTTTGGTGGGAATGTGAAAACTTGTAATCCTTAAGGATATTTTATATTATAATGGTATAAAGTATCCTTAAGGAGGGATTTAGATGGGCCTATATGGTTCGCCAGATGCAGGGGGCTTATATACTAAGAAGGAAGGAAATAAAATTAAAAAAAGAAACAAAAAGCTACAAACAAACCTATGGCTATGGATAGCACTTATAATATTTGACATATTTTTTGTATTAACTATAGGAGTACGATTTGACAGCATATTCACAGCATTGATACTTGATAGTATTATCATAGGAATTATTTCACTTATAACTTTGATTCGCAATCTAATAAAGAAAAATAAAGTTAAAGATGACATTATATTTTTACTTTCAAGTATTGTAGCCTTTTTTGTACTCAATTTGATATTGGGAACAGTGTTAAATTCAATTTAATATATGGTTTTAAAGCATCTACAAAAGTAGGTGCTTTTTTAATACCTCAAAACAGGAGGTGAGAATTATTGAGTAAATCAAATTTTATAGTCCGTGGTGGCGCCGATTTTAGTCAAATAAAACGAGAAATGGACAAAACTCAAAAACAATTTAAAGGATTTCAATCTGCTCTAACTACTGGTTTAAGTACTCTTGGTAAGTTAACAGGAATAACATTAGGTACAGCTGCACTTGTGAATTTTGGAAAACAAGCAATAAAAACATCATCTGATTTAGAAGAAATACAGAACGTAACAGATACTGTATTTGGCAGTATGGCACGAGATGTAGATGAATTTTCTAAGACATTAATAGAAAGTCATGGTATAGGGGAATTGTCGGCAAAGAAATATGCATCTTATATGGGAGCAATGTTAAAGTCTTCTGGTATTCAAGGGGATGCAGTAAGGCAAATGTCTAAGGACCTAACACTCTTAACAGCTGATATGGCTTCTTTCTATAACTTAGAAACAGATGAAATGTTCCAAAAAATTATGTCTGGTATGAGTGGACAATCAATGCCTTTAAAACAATTAGGTATAAATATGAATATTGCTAACTTAGAAGCTTTTGCGCTACAACAAGGAATAAGAAAGTCATGGCAAGAAATGAACCAAGCTGAACAAGTGATGTTGAGATACAACTATTTAATGGCAGTTACAGGAGATGCTCAAGGTGACTTTGCTAGAAACAACTGGAACTGGGCACATAGTGTTAAGATTTTAGGTGAAAAGTGGCAAGAGTTTTTAGGTATAGTTGGGAAGGGGCTTCAAGTAGTTATACTACCCCTAGTTAAAGGATTAATAAAAGTTTTAGATGTACTAATAAAAATAGCTAAAAGCATAGGCGAAATCTACACTATGATAACTGGTAAAGAGGTATCTGTAGACACAAAATCTAATACTGACATGCTTGGTCCTATGCCTGACGATAAGGATTTAAAACCAATGTTGGATTTACCGAAGGCAAATAAGGACATTGGTAAAACAGGTGGAAAGGCAGCTAAAGGACAAAAAGACTTAGGTAAAGGTATTGATAAGGCATCTAAAGCGGCCAAAAAAGCACTTGCACCTTTTGATGAATTAAATATATTACAAAAAAACCTAATTGATAATATTAATGGTGGCAATGGTTCAGGAGGGCTAGGGTCAGGCGGAGGGAAAGGTCCAGGTGGACTAGGTAGTTTTGATGAAGGTATAAACAATATGGTAGGGAACATGGAAAATACAATGAAAACCAAAAAGACAGCTGATGATATGAAGAGTATATTTGATGATTTCTTTACTTGGTTTATGAATAAATGGAAGAAATTAAAACAAACTCTAGAAATGCCTATCAAGGTCCCAGCACCAGTATTTGCGGCAATACCTTCTCCAGTATACAACCCGGATTGGGGTTTAGTACCTCCATTGGTACCGGTGCCTGTATTTCCTCCAATACCTGTACCAGTCTATAATCCAGATTGGGGACTAGATCCTCCACCAATACCACAGTTAGTTTTTCCGCCGTTATTACATGAAGAATATGACTTGTCATTGGAAACAGTAAAAGCATTGACGGTAGGGGCATATGAAAATATAAAAGTTAAGACTGTAGAATTAAAAACTAATGTAACAACACAATGGCAGCAAATGAATGAACGTGTTAAATCTGAAACTGCAACTATGAAACAAAGAATAGCTACTACATGGGGTGCTATTGAAGCTAACTATAAAACTCATAGGCAAAACATGGGAGTTATTTCAGCAGGTATAGCAACAGTTATGGCAGCTAATGCAGCAAGAGGGGTAATGACTTCTGGAAGAAATCAAAACGCAGGATTGTCTTCAATGCAAAGGTCAATGCTTGCGTTTGGTAGAAATGTAGGGGTTATGGCAGCAGGTGCTAGTATGGCTTTGGCTAGAAACTTAGGTAGTGGATTAAATGCAGGGATTAGAAATTTTAATTCTTTCTTTAGATCCACGGTTCCAGCAATGCGGTCTTGGGCAAGTGGGCTACTAAGAATGTCTGCTGATTGGGGCAGAAGTTTTGTTAGTAATATAGCAAATGCATTGTCGAGTGCTTGGAGGAATATTAAAAGCTTTGCTTCTTCCACAGGAGGAAAACTTCAAGGTTGGTTTTCTGAGAATAAAGGGACTATAGCAAAAACTGCTATAGTAGCTGGTGCGGTTGTAGCAGCTGGAACTATAGCTTTAACATTCCCCGCTTCCATACCTTTTGTGGCTGGAGGATTAGCAAGTATTCCGGCTCTGGCCAAAGGTGGTATCACAAACGGTGAAATGTTGGCACTTGTTGGAGATAATCCAGGAGGGCGTGAAGTAGTATCTCCCTTAGATGATCTTATGGGGATGATACAGACAGCAGTAAATGAAAGCAATAACAATACAAACAATTCTGATAGGCCTTTAGAAGTAAATTTAATCGTGAATGATACTAAGCTGGGTAGAGCAGTAATAAACTCAATCAATTCTCTACAGAAGCAAGAAGGCAAAATATTACTAGACTTGTAGAGGTGATGAACATATGAAAGAAATGTTGTGGATAAATGGAGTGTCAGTGAAATCCCCCAAGTCATTTCAACCAGAATTTAATGATTTGGACAGCGAAGAATCAGGCAGAAATGCTGCAGGGGGGACTAATAGAGATAGAATCGCAAGCGATAAAAGAAAACTAAATTGCGAATGGGGTCCGTTAACCCAAGAAGAAATATCAAAAATTCTTAAGTTAATAGAACCAGAATTTTTTAAAATAAAATACTATGATCCTAAAGACGGTCTTATTACTAAAACTTTTTATGCAGGACCTAAAACAATGCCAATGTTACGTATGAAAGAAGGCTTTCCCGTATGGGAGGGCCTTAAAGTTAATTTTATTGAACAATAAAAATATAAATCGAGGTGATATAAATGGATTTAAAATTACAATTGGATAGAGTAGAAAAGAAATTGGACAGGATCCTTGAGTTATTAGAAGAAAAGGGACTGTCCAATTTTTCTAAAGATAAGATTAATAAAAAAGAACAATATTCTTCCATAAAAGTTGGTGAATTGACGGACAAAATGGAGAGGAAATTTAACTTAGGACCTTATTCAAAGTAGAGTGTTCCAGGCTCAGTTTCGACATAAGGCTTATTAAATCTAAAAACATGTTTACCTGGGAGCATTTCTTCACATACAATTAATCCATTTTCATAGATTGAAATACGCTGAAATCTCTCAGTCACATTGATGACAATGTTTTCTCTCCTATTAAAATTACCTTTTGTTTCTAACTTTATTGGACCAGGATTAACATTGTCATCCTTATGATAAACATAGCTTAAGTTTTGCTCAAGATTACTCACACCCTTCACCTCCTTTATAGGGATGCTTCTACACAGACCAACAATATCCTTTAAATAAGGTGAAAAATTTAAAAATAGAAAGGATGATAATTATGTTAAAAATAAATAAAAGTACAAATCTTAATGCAAATATTCAGGTAGAAGGCAAGAACGTAATGTTTTTAAATGCAACTATAAATGAGCTAGGAAGCGTTACATTTGGCAAGACGGTTCAAAATGTAGAGTTGTACAAAGCTAATATGGAAGAAGTTAATAAGCAAGTAACAGAATTTCAAGAAGAAGTTAAAAAAGCAGAGTTAGATTCTTTAGGTGGTGAATTAGATGAAATTAAGTAATGAAAAAATGTTAACTGATATATCTAAATTAAGAACTTTGTCGCAAAAACAGTTACCTGTTAAAGTTAGCTATGCTATAGCGAAGAATATTTCAAAGATAGAAAAAGAGCTACTTATTTATGAGCAAGAAAGACAAAAATTAATTGATAAATATGCTGAAAAAGATAATGAAGGTAAAGTTGTAGCAGATAAGAATGGTCAAATTAAATTTAAAGATAAAGAAAACTGGGAAAAAGATATTAAGGAATTGTTGAGTATAGAAAATGAGATAGATATTCATAAATTTAAAATTGATGAATTAGAAGGATATAGCATGACTCCAGCTGAAATCATGAGTATTGAATACATGATAGAAGAATAAACCTTCTATTTGAAGGAGGTTAAACAATGTATAATGTATCGACTGAATTTAAAAATAAAATAAAACAAAACAGCAGAAGGATTGCAGGAAAACTACTATTGGGAAATTTAGAGCTAACTCCCGAAGATATTATTAGCATGAATATGGAATACTCATTAGGTAATGATGGAATACCAGCTATAGGTGGAGTCGTAGCTAGTAAATTGGAAGTAAAGCTATTCAGAGATAAGCTACCACCTGTATTAACTACACAAGAATTAAAGCCTTATTTAGGTATAGAAGTATCTCCAGGAGTGATAGAATATGTACCTATGGGGGTATTCAGAATTAGTCCAAAGGATACTAAAAAAACAGATAAAACAATATCTTTGGTAGGATATGACATATTATTTATACTAGAGAATAGCCCCTATAATAGTAAGCTAAAGTTTCCTAATACATTGAATAACATTAAGACTGAACTTGAAACTAAAGGATTAAAATTTGCATCTCAAGCTCTAACAAATGTAACGATAAAGGAGAAACCTAAAACAATAAGAGAGCTGTTATCAGATATATCAGAATTATTAGGAATGAATGTAATAACTAACAAATTAGGTGAGATTGAATTTAGGCAACTAAACGTAGTTGAGTTTGATTTAGATGCTAACAACTATTACGATTTTAAATTATTAGCAGATGATGACGTAAAGCTTACAAGATTGACAGTAGAAAAAGAAGGAGAAGAAAATAAAGATTTAACCTACGGTGATGATACAGGATATACTATAAAGATTAAAAACGACTCTATTACTACTCAGAATGAATTGATTGCTGTATATAATAGAGTTTTTCCTCTTTCATATACTGCTTATGAGTGTGACATACAAGGCATGCCCCATGCTGAAGTAGGGGACATCATAAACCTAACAGATAGACATGGGAATAAGAGGAGTATTCCTATTGCCTATCATAGGATAAGTTATTCGGGGGGACTTAGAAGCGAAATAAGGGCTAACGCTCCAAGTGGTGCGATAAGCTCTACAGGTTCTACTGGAAGCAATTCTATAACTCAATCTTTAAATGATTTGAGAGTCAACATATTAGAAGTAAATACAGTGCTAGCAGATAAAGTAAGCACAAATGAATTAGACGCTAATGTTGCAAGAATAGAAAAGATTATAAATACTAATTTAGAATCTATAAATGCAAAGATAAAAATCATTGAAACTGAAGACTTAACAGCTATTAATGCACATATAACAGCCCTTAAAGGTAATGTTGCAGAAATAGATACAATACTATCAAAAGAAGTCTTCGTAGAACTAGCAAGTGTAGGTCAAATATTAGCAGGAAGTGGAATTATAGCGGATGGAGCAATAGGTGATGCTCAAATAAATGCAGTAACAGCAGGAAAAATAAAATCCGGTACACTTGACACGTCGCTTGTAACAGTTGCAGGAGCGGACGGAAAACTTAACATTGCAGGTAATAGATTACAAGTCATCCATAATGGTCTTGAAAGGGTAGCTCTTGGAGATGTCAATAGAGATGGCACTGTGTATGGTCTAAGAGTTAGAGGTGAAGATGGCGAAACTGTCTTATTTGATGAAAGAGGGCTTACTAGAGAAGGATTAACAGATGGAGCAATAAACGATAGTAAAGTAGATGATGCAGCTAACATACAAGGGCATAAGCTAGATATTAATAGTGTAATAAGAGAGATTAATATAGGTGATGAAGTAATAAAAGGCACTAGGGTGCAAGTAGGAGATAGAACACTTGACGTTGAATTATCTACTCAAAAGTTAGCTATAGATGAAAATAGTCAAGAAATAAGTAATCAAAGAAGTGAAATTAAAGCTTTAGATAATGCAATAAAATTTAAAGTAGATAATCAAGAGTTTAATCAGTACAGAACTACTAATGATGGAAATATAACTACAATTAACACTCAACTTAGCAAAAATACAGCTAGTATAGATATATTAAAAGAAGAAATTAATTTTAAAGTTAGTCAGACTGATGTGGAAAAGCTGATTAATGAAATTGAAATTGGTGGCAGGAATTTAATAAGAAATAGTGATTTTAGCAATGAAGACCGATATTGGATAGCAGGGGATAATACTAATGTGAATTTTTACAGTTTTGGTGCAATGATAAAACCTATAGATATCGGAACTGCGACCTTAACGCAAACTATACGGTTAGATTCTGCAATTAGGTATCAACAACATTACTCTATTTCTATTCATCACGGCTCTGATATGGGTGAACCTTACAGACGCACCTTTATAGTTGTTGATTTTATCAATCATCACGATGAAATTATCGAGAGTAAAACAATATACGAATTTAACGCCTCTTTTTCATGGATAACAACAAAGATTAGCTTTTTATCTCCAGCTATGACTGCAAAGATACGGATAAACATAAGTATTGAAGTTATTGATTTATTGCAAAGATACTTAGTTAAATGGATAAAATTAGAAGAAGGAACAAAAGCAACAGACTGGACTCCTGCTCCCGAAGATATAGAAAATGAAATAACAGCTATAAATACAAAAGTGGCAGGTATAGATATTACCCTAGATGATATAACTAGTCGAGTATCTAGCACAGAATCAAAGATAATAAAAGTAAACGATGAAGTATCTGCAATAGAATCACGCGTATCAATAGCAGAACAGAAAATTACAGATGATTCTATAATCAATACAGTAAGAAGTTCTACAGCATATAAAAATGATTTAGATAATAAAGCTAATCAAGAAGATTTAAACCTTGCAACTAATAAAATAACTACATTAGAGCAAACATCCGAGAAATTTAAAATAAGCATAAATAAGTATGAAAACGGTAAATTAAAGGGTGCTTATTACGATTTTACAGGGGAAGCGGCAATTTTTAAAGGTGCAGGATTCGTTATATTAAATGATAACTATACAAGTGTATTGCAAGGAGATACAGAAGGTAACTTGCATATAGTAGGGGATTTTGTAGCTTATCAAAATGGAGAAAGAGCAGTTCATCTTACGAAAAATTCAATACGATTCCATAACTGGTATAAACCTCTTGACAATCCTGTTGTAGGAACGATTTATGGTGCGAAGAGGTTAGTATCTGAATCGGAGCCAGGACTGGCAATAACCCATTATCAAAATTCTAGATTTTCTATACTTCATAGTAGCAGTACAAATTCTAATCCTTATATAGATTTTGATGTAAATAATGTATTAGGTGTGAATAGTGAATATCCTATACAAACTTATGAGCCTACTATATTTTTTCAGAAGATAAGATGTGACAGTAGCCTGTATTTTGGGGATAATGTTAGAATACGTCCATTTGGCAATAAGTTAACATATAAAGCTGAAAATCATGAATTTTTGTCTCTCTATGACTCTGTTTTATTTACCTATAATGGTATGAGGGGTGCGTTTGAATATAATAGAAAAGTTAATATAACAGGAGATTTGTCGGTAAGTGGTAAAAAGAACTCTTTACAAAAAACTGAAAATCATGGTGAAAGACTTATAAACGCCTACGAAACAGCAGAATATTTCTTTGGTGATATTGGAAGTGGAAAAATAGATGAAGGCGGTCTTTGTTATATTTATATAGATGATATTTTCCAGGAATGTGTTAATACAGAGATTGAATATCATGTGTTTTTACAAAAATGTGGTCAAGGTGATGTGTGGATTAAAGAAAAACATGAAACTTATTTTATAGTAGAAGGTACTTCCGGATTAAATTTTAGTTGGGAACTTAAAGCTAAGAGAAAGGGTTATGAGCAACACAGGTTAGAACAACCTGATAATTTTGACCTTGGGAGAGACGATTCTGTAAGCTTTGACAGAGATTTTGAACATGAAGATAAAAAAGATAAGGAATTAGAAAAAACATATGATGATAAATTGAATTTTGATTTAGTAAACTTATTATTAAAGGAGGTAGCATAATGAAGTTATTAACAGGTTTTGCAGTAATAAATAATAGAAATGGTAAAATGATTTCATATACCTATGATACAGTAGATGAAAAAGGAAGTTTAAAAGATTCAAACAAAAAAGAAAGCTTTGTAGTATTAGAGAATGAAGAAGAATTAAAAACAGCAGTAGAAGGACTAGAGCAATTAGTAGAAAATAGAATGAATGAAGAAGATTAAGCCTTAAAGGGCTTATTTTTATACTCAAAATTAAATATTCTGGAGGTAGAAAATGAATCATGAAGTTATGGAAATGAAAATTACTGAACATGATGAAAAATTATCAGAACTAGATAAAAGAATGGATAAAAATGATAGAGAGAACGCTGAATTTAAGATACAGATTAAAAACCTTTGTGAAACTATTCAAGGGCTTACAACAACAATGAAGTGGTTTATAGGTTTATTAGTAGGAGCTTTTATAGGCTTCTTTTTTTATGCAGTTCAACAAGGATTATTTAAATGATAAGGAGGTGACATTATGCTAGATGATTTTATGACTGTGGATACATTAACTACATTTACAGGCCTAGTCATGGCAGTAGGTTTAATAGTCCAATTTACAAAAGGACTAGTAAAAAAGAGTTATGGAGATAGAGCTGTGAGATTATATGCTTTTGTTATATCTTTAATTTTAAACCTTGCTTTTGTAGGAGATTTTAGTAATCTGCAAGGGATTATAGTTACAATAATAAATTCAATTCTTATAACTTTAACATCCATGGGAGGATATGAATTGATTGCAGATCCAAGGGCAGAAAAAGAAAGAATAAATTAAAAAGGAGAGGATTTATAATGAAGATAGCTCTAAGTGCAGGACATAATGTATATATAGGAAGTAATTTTGATTGTGGAGCAGTTGGGAATGGAAAACGTGAGGCAGATATAACTAAAGCAACTGTAAAGAATTTAATTTCATTGTTGGAATCACAAGGGCATAAGGTAAAAGATGTCACACCTTATAATCAGAAGTTTAGTGAGAAGAAATCACATCATTTAAAAAGATGTAGAGAAGTTGATAATTTTGGAGCAGATCTATATTTAGATGTTCATATAAATGCAGGTGGAGGAACTGGAGTAGAAACATGGATATATAGTAATGGAAGTTCTTCAAAGAAACATGCTGAAAAAATATGTAACAATGTTTCTAGACATATTGGCATTAGAAATAGGGGAGTGAAAGTAAACCCTAATTATTGGTCCTTAAAACATTGTAAAGCACCAGCTATTATTATAGAAGGTTGTTTTATTGATAATGCTAATGATGTAAAGAAATTGAATCCTAAAAATTATGCAGAAGCTATAGCTATGAGTTTTGGTGAAATTAAAGAATCTAAACCTAATACAGATAAGAAATTATATAGAGTACAAACTGGTGCATTTTCTGTGAGAAAGAATGCAGATGATTTATTGAAAAAGCTAAAAGCAAAAGGTTATGATGCTATAGTTGTACAAGATAAAGGATTATATAAAGTCCAAACTGGTGCGTTTAGCAAGAGAGAAAATGCTAATAAGTTAGTTATGCAACTAAAGAAAGATGGATTTGAAGCCTTCATTGTATAATTTCCAATGACATTTAAAAATAGAAGCAGAATTCCAACAATATAGCTCAAAATTCCAATATTAATTTTAGACCTGGTTTATTGCCAGGTCCTTTTTTATTTTACTAATCTTACCTAAAACTGACCGTCTATTTCCTCTATATCCAAGCTATTTTAACTCTAGCAATATAATTCTATTCTAATAAGGTCAAATCTTAATATAAGCTAAATACAGGCTCATAAAGCTAATTACTTATATTTTTTAGCATATCTGTTTTTTTATTATCTTTACACAGAACTTATGTTCTGATATACTCATTAAAGAGGATAAAAAGGGGAGATTTATATGCTAAAAGAAAAAGAATTAAATATTATTAAGAGCAAAATAAAAAATAAAATTCCATTAGATATAGATGAGATATCAGGATATCTTAATATAAAAGAAAAAATAATAAAAAATATATTTGTTATGTATGAAGCATTTGGAAGAAAATCAGTAGAGAGTATTACATTATCTGATGAAGAAATAGATCGTATTATTAGCTTAAAATACCCAAATGTTATTACATATAAAAAAGACTAGATTTTCTAGTCTTTTTTTACTGGGGACATTTTGGGGACATTTTTAAAGATTTGGGGACATAAATAGATATAAACAAAAGCGACAAAACAAACAAATGGCTTAAAATACATGGTTATAAAAATATAAAAATACATAAATTCAATATATATGCTGACTTCGAATCAGTCGGTTGGGGGTTCGAATCCCTCAGGGTGTGCCATCTTAATATAAAAAAATGTCGGGGAATGTCCCCGACCTAAACTAACAACCACAAGTGTTATCGCAATTACAGAATAAAATTACTAAAAGTAGGAAGAAGAAAAGTAGAGAATCATTGCTATCTTCATACCTATAATCACAGTTACAGAAGATAACAACTAGGAGTAAAAAGAAAAATAATAGTGAAGTATCGTCATTACAATCACTTAAAATATTACCCAATATTCCAGTTTTTTTAGTATCATCAGTCATAAGCACACCTCCATAGATAATTTAGAGTAAATTAACTTCCAATATTAGATTATGTAGTTAGTTAAAAAGCGTGCAAATAATTTTCTATAAAAAAGATGACAGAGTACATACCCTGTCATCTTTTTGTTTATAGAAAATTATTCTTCTTCAATTCACTTTCAAGAGTAGATGGAGAAACTTTAGAATCATCATATTCTACTGTTATTGTATTAGCGCTGTCATCTAATCGAACAGCTTTTACTCCTTCTATAGAATGGAGAGAATTTTTTATATAATTTTCATCTACTCTGCCAAAACTTTGGGATACAAATTTCTTGACTTTCAAGATATCACCTCCATTAAATAGTTTTATCAAAAATTAAATTATTATAACCTTAATAAAATATGTTAACATATAAAAAAGCTAGTCTATTGAGCTGTAGACTAACTTTATGTATTTTATATATATTAAATTATATATATAATTTAATTCAAAATAGTCCATAATATTATGGACTATTTTGTTTTGTAGATTACTAATTTAAGTATTTAAAAAATAGATAGTTCTATATTCACTAATATCTATTATCAAAAGAACTAGTGAATAAAATTACTAATAGAAGGAAGAAGAATAATAATGTATTTTCATCTCCGTCACCAAACAATCCACCTAATAATCCGCCACCTTTTTTTTCCGTCATATATACACCTCCTGGATTTAATAAATATTTTAATGCTACAATATAGAATATGTTTTTTATGAGAAAGTGTTACAAATTAATATTTTGTAAGTATACCATTCTTCTTATAAGAATATATTTATATAAATATATTTTTGAGGGGTGATATGGTGAAACATATGACTATAGTAGATTATGGAGATGGTTCAGATCTTAAAGAAAAAATATATGATTGGATATCGGAAAATGAAGGAGAAATACTTGAGATAATCGATATCGAATATGAAAATAGTGGGAATATTTTCTATGCAACAGTAACTTATGAAGAAAGAAGTGACTAATTTTGATGAAAATATATACTTCTAAAACTAAATAAGGTACATATTTGAAGAGTTCCTGTGTATTTACTGAAAAATATGCAGGAGCTATTTATATAGATAATATAAATTAAAGTTATTTGGTGCATTATTTTTAACTATATTAATTAGAATGAATTGACAATATTAGAGTATGGGTGTATTGTATAATTAATACACTAAAGAGGAGGATTCAAATGAAAAGTTTTGAAAAAAATTCAAAAAAAGCTTTCATAGTAACTATAATTATATACCTTGCTTATAAGATATATAATGCAATTCATGCTTTAAATAATGGTCTTGAAAATATGCCAGGAGAACAAAAAGAATTAGAGGCAGTTGGAAAGGGCGGTACTGTATTTGTTGTAATAACAGCTATTATTTCAACGGCATTATTTATATTTTTAACATATAAGATATGTAAATGGATATTTAATAAGATAAATGTGGACAACCCTAAAATACTGGAGAGATTTAGTGGTATATATTTTGCCAATATGACGGTATTATACATATTTTCAATGATAATATTATTATTGACTGATTATTTACCAGCTACAGTATGGGTGAGATTTATTCTATTAGGATTAATAAAGATATTAATCGCAGTGGGACTTAATCTACTTTTATTAGATAAGGAAGAGGATTCAGAAATTAGAACTGTACCAAATATTATATTGTATTCAGTTGTATTTTTATTTTAAGGAGGCTTAAAATGAGTAGGAAAAAGAAAATAGCTTTAATAATTATAGGAATTGCTATTTTAGCATTGGCAATTACAGCTATATTTTTTGGAAGAAAGAATAAAAAAGAAGAAATAAAAGAAAAGAATATTGAAAGATATGTAGTTCCATCTAGGGACAATGTATTCGTAAATGGAATTATATCACCAAGGACGGAGCAAGTTCTTTCAACAGATCCTTCAAAGGGAAAAATTGAAAAAATCCATATAGAAGACGGATCAGAAGTTAAAAAAGGTGCTCCCCTAATAACTTATAGAAGAGAAGAGATAACGGAGCAAATATCTGAACTTAAGAATCAATTGGAAGAGTTAAAGGATTCAAAAAAGAAAGAAGAAGCAATAAGAAATCAGCCTGAAACAACTGCTATTGAGGGAGAAGAATCTCAAATATTAGAATCAAATTTTGCCAGTCAAATGACGGATTATGATTCACAGATTAAAAAAGTAGAAAGGGAGATTTCAAATCTTAAAAATAAAGAATATACTATTGAATATTCAAATTTAGATGGCATAGTGAGTGTTGAAAAGGTATCGTTAGGGGAAGGCCTTCAAGGGGATAGAATAATAGTACAAAGCCATGATTTTGTAGCTACTGGAACTATAAATGAAGTGGATCTGTTTAAATTAAAAGAAGGCATGAGTGTTGAAATGACTTTAGTTGCTAACGAAAGGAAGAAAACAGGTAAAATAGAAAGTATATCTCAAAGACCGTCTTCAGAAGGAATGAGTGGAGAAGGGATGGCAGAAGCTTTTGGTGGAGGAAATGAAAGTACATTTTCAGAGTATCCAATTAAATTTTCAATAGATAATCAAGAAGGGTTAATACAAGGCTTCCATGTTCAAGTTAAAATACCTTATGGGAAAAATAGTATTATGATACCAGATACAGCTATTTTTAAAGAGAATAATAAGACATTTGTATTTTTAATAAAAGACAATATTCTTAAAAAACATGAGATTGAAACTGGCAAGAAGGAAGATGGAAATGTTTTGGTGACAAAGGGACTTAAGGAAAATGATGAGTTAGTAGCTGATGTAACTGAAGACTTGAAGGAGGGGGATGAAGTTGAGTAGTCCTCTTATAGAATTAAAAAATATAAAGAAAAAATATACTACAAAAGCTGGAGATTTTCCGGTTCTAAAGGGGATTAATCTGAATATAGAAGAGGGAGAATTTATTTCTATAATGGGTAAATCAGGTAGCGGTAAAACTACTTTGTTAAATATATTGGGACTTTTGGACAAGTTCAATGAAGGAGAATATACTTTTAGAGGAGAAAATATATCTAATTTCAATGAAAACAGGAAATCTGAATTTAGAAATAAGAATATGGGTTTTATATTTCAACAATTCCATTTAATAGAATCATTAACTGTATATCAGAATATAGAAATGCCCCTATTATATAGATCTGGAGAGACTAAGGAGGATAGAAGAAAGAAGATAGAAGAAAGACTTGAACAAGTAGGATTGCTTGAAAAGAGGAATAACAAACCTTTTGAACTGTCTGGAGGTCAACAACAAAGAATAGCTATTGCTAGAGCATTGGTTACAGACCCTTATTTAATACTTGCAGATGAGCCAACAGGAGCTTTAGATTCTGAAACAAGTGATGACATAATGGAATTAATAAAAAAACTTAATGATGATGGAAAGACTATAATTATGGTAACCCATGATAAAGATTTAAAAAGATATACTAAAAGGGATGTGTATTTAAAAGATGGAGAGTTTTCAGAGGAGGCAACTATATGAAATTTTATAACCTACTGAGAACAGCTTGGTATAGTATGAGAGCTTATAAACTAAGGATATTTTTAACGATGATAGGTATAATAATCGGTATTGCTTCTGTATCAGCTATACTAGCAATAGGAGAAGGCGTAAAAAAGGAAGCTACAAGTTCTATTGAAAAATCAAACCTAAACAAAATAACAATAAATTATAACGCTGGCTTTGAATCAGATGATGTAACTGTAAGACCTTTTGAAAAATCTGATATAAATGAAATAAAAAAAGTATCAGGTGTACAAAAAGTTAAAGAAAATGATGAAGAACAAATATTTGCGTTTAATGATTTCGAAGAAATCTCCTATTTTAATAGACATACTTCTACGGAATTTAAAAAACATGAAGAAAAAGATAAAGATAGGAAGGTTTCCTTTGGAAGAAATATAAATTCTATTGAAGGAAAATCTAATAAAAGGGTTATATTTTTATCTTATAGAGTAGCAGAAGAACTTTTTAAAGAACCAGAGAAAGCCTTAGGAAAAGCTGTTAAGATGAAAGGGGAATTATTTGAAGTTGTAGGAATAGGACGGGAGATCAATATGGAGAATTTTGAGATATCATTAGGTAATATGGACCAAATGCAAGATGATGTATCTATTGTTCCTGAAAAAGCAATTAGAGAAAAAAAGAAATCAGAAGACTCTATTCAAAATATAAGCATTTTTCTAGAGCCGGGAGTAGATAAGGATGAGGTAATAAATGAAGTAAAAGAAAAGTTACATGAACTTCATCCAGATGTAAAAGGAGAATATGAAGAATTTAATCTTCAGGAAATAATAGATTCTATGCAGAAAGTTATAGGTAGTATAACATTATTTGTAGCATTTGCTGCCGGAATATCCCTACTTGTTGGAGGAATAGGGGTTATGAATATAATGTATGTATCTGTAACAGAAAGAAAAAGGGAAATAGGGATTAGGAGAGCTATAGGGGCAAAACCTAGAAGTATAATGCTTCAGTTTTTAGTAGAAGCTATATTTATAACGATAATCGGAGGACTTTTAGGTATAATTTTAGGTTATTTAATAGCTATTATAGCAGGGGAATTCATGCCTATTAAACCAGTTATGACTGTGAAGAATTTCTTAGGGGCATCTTCTATATCTGTAATGACAGGATTAATATTTGGTATAGTTCCAGCTTCTAAAGCTTCTAAATTAGATCCTATAAAAGCTATATATAAATAAAACATTAAAAAGCACTTGGTTAAAAAAACTGGGTGCTTTTGTAAATATTTAATAGAGGGTATTGACAAGTATATTGTACTAGTGTACTATGTAATTAATACACAGGCAGATTTAAAAACCATGGGGGTGAATAAATGGAATTTAATGATAATTTACCTATATATCTTCAGATAATTAATTATTTAAAAAGGAGGATTACCTCTGGTGAAATCTCTGGAGGTGATAAATTGCCATCTGTAAGAGAGCTTTCTTCAAAGCTGAAAGTAAATCCAAATACAGTGCAAAGAGCTTATCAAGAATTAGAGAGAGAAGATCTAGTTTTTACAAAGAGAGGAATGGGGACTTTTGTTACAGAAGATGATGATGTAATTATGAAATTAAAGAAAGATACAGCTAAAGAAGTAATAAGTAATTTTATTGCAGAGATAAAAGGATTGGATTTTGATGATGATGAGATTATTGAAATAATATTAAATGAGATTAAAAAGGAGGATTAGATAATGGAGAATTTGGTTGAAATAAAAAAGTTATCTAAAAACTATTTTAACAAAAAAGCTTTAGATAATTTAGATTTAACTATAGAAGAAGGAAAAGTATTAGGAATTCTTGGACCTAATGGTAGTGGAAAAACTACTTTAATAAAGATATTGACTGGTTTGTTAAGACAATCAAAAGGGGAAGTACTTATTGATGGACACAAAGTAGGAGTATATACAAAATCTATAGTGTCCTATCTTCCAGATAGAAATTTTCTATATAATTGGATGACTATAGAGGATGCTTTTAAATTTTATAGTGATTTTTATTCTGATTTTGATTTAAAAAGAGGGGAAGAACTATTGGATTTTATGAAACTTGGAAAGGATATGAAAATTACTTCTTTATCTAAAGGTATGACAGAAAAATTAAACTTAACTTTAGTTTTATCACGTAAAGCTAAATTATATATATTAGATGAGCCAATAGCTGGGGTAGATCCAGTAGCTAGAGATCAAATTCTTGATGCAATAATTAAAAATTACGACTCAAATAGTTCAATGATTATAACTACTCATTTAGTTAGGGATATGGAAAATCTTTTTGATGATGTAGCATTTTTAAAAGATGGTGAGGTAATTCTTAAGGGGAATGCTGAAGAATTAAGAGAAGAAAAAGGCAAATCTATAGATGAAATTTATAAGGAAATATTTAGTGAGTAGGAGGGGTATTATGGGAAAGTACATGAAATATGAAATAAAAGGGACTTATAAAGTTATTTTAGGTATACTAGCTATAGTTTTAATTGCTACTACAGTATTATATAATTATACGGCAAAGAACGAATCTTCACTAATAATTGCATTGGCTTCTTTACTAATATTTGGAACATTTTTATCTGCATTCTTATATATAGTGGGTTCATTTAGAAAAGAGCTTTATGAAGACAGAGGCTATTTAACTTTTACATTGCCTTTGACAGGTAATCAAATATTAGGAGCAAAGTTAATTGTAGCTTTTATGTGGTTTCTTATACTGGGAGCTATAACAGTTAGCTATAATATCTTTATGATGGCAAAGACATCAGGAGAGACGATAAACTTTAAAGAGTTACTTTCTTTGATAAATAGTAGTGAAATTATATCTTTTGCAATAATGATTCTTATAAGTGGAATTTCAACTTTAATCCTTATTTATTTTTCAATGGCTCTTAGTAGGGTTACTTTAAGAAATAGAAAAATTGGTGGTATGTGGTTCATTATATTCCTGATTTTAAGTGCATTTATAGCATGGATTCAAATGAAAATAGTAACTATATCTCCTTATTATATAAATTTAAAGGACTGGAGTATTGTTAATTCAAATATTTCAGCATTATTTCAAATTGAAATTGATAATGCTTCTTTAATGTTTTCTACTGAAGACTATTTTTATATAAATATAGCAGGATTCATTACTAATATAATCACAGGAATAATATTATTTTTAGGAACTGGTCATATAATTGAAAAGAAGATAGATTTATAGGTAACAAGCCATATCAAAATAATTTTGGTATGGCTTGTTTTTTAATGTTAAAAGGCAGATTATGAAAAACTAATAGTATTTAAACAATAGGGAAGCATAGAATATTATATTAGGGATGGTATAATATTTTAAAGAGGTGATAATTTGGAAAGAAAAGTTAAACTGTTTTTCACATTGTTTTTTTTAATTTTAATTATATTTATTGGGTTGGTCTTTATAAGTGAAAATAAAAATATGGAAAATATAAAAGAAGAATATCCAGATACAAAAGAAGAAGCTTTTTCTTATAGAAAAATTGGCTTAAAAATATGGGCTATCAACCTCATAATTTCTTTTTTAATTCCATTTTTATTTTTATTAACAGGTCTATCAAATAGAATAAGGTTGTTTGCCCAATCGAAAACCAATAGTTTTTTCCTTGAGGCATCTATTTACTTATGTTTTTATTTAGTAATAGATTTTTTAATAACTTTACCTATATCTTATTATGGAAGTTTTGTTATAAAGCACAGATTTGGACTTTCTAATCAATCAATTATAAGATGGTTAGAAGTTGTGCTTAAAGGATTTGGATTAAATTTAATTATAGTATTATTAATAGGATGGTTTCCATTCTACCTTATATATAAGAGTCCTAGTAGATGGTGGTTATATTTAGGAATTATTTCTGTACCAATTTATCTATTTGCAAGCTTTATTACTCCTATGTATATAGATCCTATTTTCAATGAATACACTTCTATTGAAGATAAAGAATTAGAAAGAGATATAAAAAATTTACTTAAAAAAGCAGGTATAGAAGAGGCAAAGATTTATCAAGTGGATAAAAGTACAGACACAAAAGAAATGAATGCCTATATGACAGGAGTAGGGAAATCTAAAAGAATAGTTCTATGGGATACTACAATAAATAATTTAGATAGGGATGAGGTAGTCGGTATTACAGCCCATGAGATAGGTCATTATGTAAAGGGACATATTTGGAAAGGTATAGTATTAGGAGGATTATTTACTACTATAATATTATTCTTAGTAGATAAAACTTGTAATTGGACACTTAAAGGTTCATATAGATATTTTGGATTTAAAAATCTATATAGCATTGCTTCACTACCATTATTAATATTTGTTCTAAATTTTTATACTTTTATTGCTTCACCTGTTATTAGTGGATACTCAAGACACTTAGAATGGGAAGCGGATAAATTTGAATTAGAGTTAGCAAGAAATAAAGAGGCTACTGCTTCTTCTCTTATTAAACTTCATGAAGGAAGTTTATCATTGCCTAGACCTAGTGATATATATAAGATATGGTATTATAGCCATCCTCCTTGTGAAGAAAGGGTTAAGTTTGCATTAGACTATGAATATGAGGATAAAATACCTTAAGCTATCCATAATATTATGGATAGCTTAAATATTCTTTAATAGAAGTTTTATAATTTGTTTTTCTTATTTTTTTTAAGGCTTTTGATTCGATTTGTCTAATTCTTTCCCTGGTTAAATTATATTTATCTCCTATTTCCTGTAAAGTATTAGGCTTATTATCTTTTAAACCAAATCTAAGTTCTAAAATTTCTCTTTCCCTAGAGGAAAGTGTAGATAATATTTTATCTAAATTTTCTTCCAAATCTTTAAAAACTATGGTCTCTTCTAAGCTATAATTATTATCAGGAATTAGATCTTGAAGTTCTATATATGAAGTATCGTTATCTATGGTTATTAGAGTATTTAAAGAAGTGAAACTATAATGTTTTTTTCTGTAATAATTGATTTCGTTGTATTCATCTTCAGTTATTTTTATTTCGGAACATAGAGTATCTAAATCTGTATCTAAATAGTCAAATGAATTTTCTATAGAATTTAGTTTGTTTATTTTTTCCCATATATAGGCAGGAAGACGTATCAAATGGCCATTGTTTATTAGGGCTCTGTCGATTTGCTGAATTATCCAATAATATATGTAGGTGGAGAAACTAGTACTTCTGTTTATGTCAAATTTTTCTATGCCTTTCATCATCCCTATAGTTCCTTCTTGGACTAGATCCTCAAATACAAATGATGATGGTATATTCATTCTTTTTTTAGCAACCATGTATACTAGGCCCATATTGTTTAGAATAAGTTCATCTCTTGCATTCATATTTTTATGAACCTTATAGGAAATTAGTAATTCCCTATTTGAAGGCGTATTGTTTTTGCCTTCTTTAAAATTTTTTTTAGAATAAGCAGATATACTTTTCATATTTATCACCTACTACTATAGCATATTCTTCAAATAACAATAAAATCCTTTTTAAATTTTCAATAATATTGAAAATTTAAAAAGGATTGGTTATTATTTAGTGAATACTCTCATGATCGTCGGTTTTATCTTCTAAGTCAGATAGCAGTTTTTTTGTTAGAGTATTTATATCTTCCACCTTCTCCTGTAACTTATAAAAGGTCTTTGAAAGATTTTCATCTTTACTTCTGGCATAATCATTAGAAGTTAAGAGTATTTCCATACTTGTTAGATGTTCCATATTATTAGAGTTGTTTTCTTCTATTCTTTTAGTTTGATTTATCATTTCACTAATAGATCTAGGGTTTTCCATTTTATTCTCCTTCCTTTTTATATTAAAATCCTTTTAAATTATTATGTTCCGATTTTAAATATATTAATCATTCTATAGTATTAATAAAAAAATAACTTTTAATGATATAATTATAAAAAAGAAGTAGAAAAGATTTGGGAGGAATGAAAATGAAGACTATACTTTGTTATGGAGATTCAAATACTTGGGGCTATAATCCTGATGGTACAGGTAGATATCCAAAAGATATAAGATGGACTAGTGTATTAGAAAATGAATTAGGTAATGGTTATGAAATAATACCAGAAGGTTTGAATGGAAGGACTACTGTATGGAATGATCCAGTAAGAGGTGAATATAGGAATGGAAAAACATATCTATCACCTTGTTTGCATACTCATAAACCTATAGATTTAGTAATATTATTTTTAGGAAGTAATGATTTAAAAAGTAGATTTTCTGTTAACTCTTATGAAATAGCTCAGAGTATAGAGATGTTGATAAATATTATTAAAAAAAGTGAAACAGGTCCAAATATGGTTTCACCTGAAATACTTGTTATAATACCACCACCAATATTAATTCCAGCAGAAGTAAGAGAGGCTGAATATCTTATTCCTGAATTTGAAAAAGCAATAGAAAAGAGTAAACAATTTTCTAAGGAGTTTAATAGATTACTTAGTGGTCAATGTCATTTATTGGATTCATCAAAATTAATCAAAACCAGTGAAATAGATGGAATGCATTTAGATCCAGAAAGCCATAAAATATTAGGAAAAGCGGTAGCAAAATATATAAGAGATCATATATTTTAAATATTTAATTTTCTAAAAAAATAAAAAAATAAAAACAGTATTTTCTTGTAGTAAAATGTAGTAAAGTGAACTATTAGGATGTATTATTCATACCATTCAAAATATTGAGAATATTAGAACTTTATTAAATAGCAAGGAATATTTAAAAAATTGTAGAATATTCTATAAGTAACATGAAAACGTTATCCTTTAAAACGGGGACGTGAAAAAATTTTACTTTTTATGTTTTATTTTTTGTAGTAAAATAAAAAAATAAAAGGAGTGGATTTTTTATGGATGATGGCAATGGTAGAACTAAAGGAGAGGTAAGACAACCCTATTTGTATGAGGCAATTTTATCCCTTGTATTTCTTGTTTTAGTTATGGCAGTAGGTATAGCAAAATTTGAAACTGAGCCTCATATTCCTATGTTTTTAGGTACTATTTTTGCAGCTATTATTTCACTTAAAATAGGTTATAGTTGGGAGGATATTGAAAAAGGAATGCTTGATGGTATATATCAAGCGCTACAAGCAATAATTATTTTAGCGATTATTGGTATGCTAATAGGTGTATGGCTTTTAGCAGGAGTGGTTCCTACTATGATCTATTATGGACTTAATATTTTAAATCCTACTATATTTTTAGTAGCAACCACTATAATATGTTCCATTACTTCTTTAGCTACTGGAACTAGTTGGGGTACAGCAGGGACTATAGGTATTGCGCTTATGGGTATAGCAAAGGGATTAGGCATACCAGCACCTATAGCTGCAGGGGCCATATTATCAGGAGCTTATTTTGGCGATAAACTTTCACCACTTTCAGATACTACAAATCTTGCACCAGCAATGGCAGGAACCGATGTATTTACTCATGTTAAATTTATGCTTCCTACTACTCTAATTTCTTATATAATTGCTTTAGTATTATATTTAATCATAGGTATGCGTTTCAGAGGTGTTAATGCAGATACATCAGCTATAGATGCAATACAACAAGGACTCGCTGCTAGTTTTAAAATTTCACCGTTTTTACTAATTCCACCAATAGCTGTAATAGTTAGTATAGCGTTTAAGATGCCAGCTATTCCTGGAATAACTATAGGTATAATTTTAGGGGCTATTGAAGCTTTCATATTTCAAGGCGCAAATTTAGGCCAATTATTAGATGCTGGCTTTGCAGGATATATAAGTGAAACTGGTGTAGAAGCCATAGATAGCCTTCTTACTGCAGGTGGTTTATCTAATATGATGGATTCTATATCTCTTACAATATTAGCTATGATGTTTGGTGGAATAATGGAAAAGACAGGACAATTAGAAGTTATAGTTAATAAATTGCTTAAGGGAATAAAGAGTGTTACAGGTCTTATAACTATGACCATACTTACTTGTTTAGTTAGTAATATAACTATGCCAGAGCAATACATATCTGTTGTAGTACCTGGTAGAATGTATGCCAACGCTTATAGGGATAAGGGATTGCATCCAAAGACCTTATCTAATGCATTAGAATCTGGAGGAACATTGACTTCAGCCCTTGTACCTTGGAATACATGTGGAGTTTTTATGACTACAATATTAGGAGTTAGTACTTTTCAATATGGAAGATGGGCTTTCTTCAATTATTTTACTCCTATTTTAGTAATTTTGTTAAGTGGCACAAGCCTAGTTGCAGCTCGTATGACTGAAGAAGAGCAGGAAAAAGCAGAAGCAGGCGAATTGGTTTAACATAGAAACCTCTAAGTAAATTTACTTAGAGGTTTTCTTGAATTATAGCTAAATAAAAGGTAGAATTAACATATACTACAAGGTTGGGGGGGTTTAAATGAAAATTTATATAAGTGCAGATATTGAAGGTGTTACTGGTATAAACCATTGGGATGAAACTGAAAAGACTAAAGAAGATTATGAGTATTTTGCTGAACAGATGACTAGAGAAGTTGAATCAGCATGTAAAGGGGCTACTAATGCAGGTGCAGATGAGATTTGGATAAAAGATGCCCATGAAACAGGAAGAAATTTAGATCCATTAAAATTGCCTGAAAATATTAGGCTAATTAGGGGATGGAGTGGGCATCCATTTTCTATGGTTCAAGGACTAGACGAGTCCTTTGATGCCTTAATGTATATAGGATACCATTCTTGGGGAGGTTCCAATTTTAATCCTTTAGCTCATACAATGCATAATTCAGCAATAGACTATATTAAACTAAATGGAGAGCTTTGTAGTGAGTTTTTAATACATTCTTATATAGCAGCTTATTTAGGGGTACCAGTTGCCTTTTTAAGTGGAGATAAGGGGCTATGTGAAGAAGTAAATAGATTAAATGAAAATATAGTGACAGTAGCAGTAAATGAAGGGATTGGTAATTCTACAATAAGTATTCATCCAGATTTAGCTATAGCTAAAATTAAGAAAGGAGTGGAAGAAGCTTTAAAAGGGGATTTAAATAAATATAAAATAAAATTACCAGATTCATTTAAATTAGAAATCAGATATTCTACACACCAAATGGCTTATAGAAATTCTTTCTATCCAAATGCCAAACAAATAGAAGCTAAAACTATAGTTTTAAATTCTGATGATTATTTTGATATATTGAGAGGAGTTTTATTTTTAACTTAATTAGATAAAAATTTAAAATAAGTTGGAATTATGGAGGTTTTTATATGAATATTTTAATTAAAAATGTTACCCTTTTGCCAATGGGAGAGAAAATAGAGCCTATTGAAAATACAAATATCTATATTGTAGATAAAAAGATTGAACATATTGGATATTTAAGAGGGGATATAAAGGTTGATAAAATAATAGATGGCAAGGGGAAGGTAGCCCTTCCAGGCCTTATAAATGCTCATACACATATTGCTATGTCTCTTTTAAGAAACTATGCAGATGATGTGCCATTACATAAATGGCTTACAGAAAAGATATGGCCAGTAGAAGCAAAGCTTAAAGCAGAGGATATCTATTGGGGTTCTATGCTTAGCATTGTAGAGATGATACAATCTGGAGTTACATGTTTTTCAGATATGTACTTTTTTATGGATGAAGTAGGAAAGGCAGTTGAAGAATCTGGAATTAGAGGTGTATTATCTAGAGGACTTATAGAGGAAAGTGGAGACAATAGTGAGGCAATAAATAATGAAAAATTAGAGGATACTAAAAACTTATATAACAACTGGAATGGAAAGGCAGATGGTAGGCTTAAGGTAATGGTTGCTCCTCATGCACCATATACATGTGGACCATCTTATATTGAAAAGATTATGAAATTAGCAGACGAATTGGGAGCAGGAATACACATCCACCTTTCAGAAACTAGGAAAGAAGTTGAAGATAGTTTTAACCAATTTAATAAATCACCAATAAAACATGTTCATGATTTAGGGTTATTTAAATATCCAACACTAGCAGCCCATTGTGTCCATGTATCAGATGAAGATATTGAAATTTTAAGTGAAAATAATGTAGCAGTTGTAAATAATCCAGGTAGTAACTTAAAATTAGCAAGTGGTTTTGCTCCTGTACAAAAAATGTTAGATAGTGGAGTATGCGTTGCGTTAGGTACTGATGGATCCTCAAGTAACAATAATTTAAATATGTTTGAAGAAATAAATCTTGCTGCTCTTATAAATAAAGGGGTTACAGAAGATGCAGTATCTGTTCCAGCAATTAAAGCTATAGAAATGGCTACTATCAATGGTGCCAAAGCTTTAAACTGGGACAAAGAAATAGGCTCTATAGAAGTAGGGAAAAAAGCAGATTTAATACTTATAGATATGGAAAAACCACATTTATATCCTAAACACAATATAGTTTCTGCCATAGCTTATTCTTGTCAAGGTTCTGATGTAGAGACTGTAATAGTAGATGGAAATATAATAATGGAAGGATATGAAATAAAAACAATTGACGTAGAAAAAATTATGTACAATGCAGAAAAGTCTGCTAAAAGCTTAATAAATAGATAAGGGAGTTGGTATTTATGGAAATAAAAACTCTTGAATTTAAAGATGAAAAATTATATCTAATTGACCAAAGAAAGCTACCAAATTCTTTTGAAACCTTTGTATGCGAAACTTATAAAGATGTTGACTTTGCTATAAAAGATATGGTAGTGCGTGGTGCCCCTGCTATTGGAGCTAGTGGTGCCTATGGAGTTGTTTTAGGTGCAAAGGAATATAAAGATTTAGAAAAGAAAGATTTTCTTGAAAAAATGGAAGAAATATTAGAAGTTCTAAATAGTTCTCGTCCTACAGCTGTAAATCTTATGTGGGGAATTAAGAGAATGAGAAATGTTATTGAAGGAAATAAGGAATTATCTCCTAAAGAAATATATGAAAAATTAAAGGAAGAAGGCAATAAAATTGCCAAAGAAGATGTAGAGATAAATAAAACTATGGGGGAATATGGAAACACTCTTATACCAGAAAAGGCTACAATTTTAACCCATTGTAATGCAGGAGCATTGGCTACTGTAGGTTACGGTACAGCTCTTGGTGTTATAAGATCAGCATTTTATTCAGGTAAGGATATATTTGTATATGCTGATGAAACAAGACCAAGACTTCAAGGTGCAAAACTTACTAGTTGGGAGCTTGTAAAGGAAGAGATACCATGTAAACTTATACCTGATAGTGTAGCTGCTACCCTTATTAGAGATGGGAAGATCGATTTAATAGTTGTAGGAGCAGATAGGATTGCAACAAATGGGGATACAGCAAATAAGATAGGTACTTTTATGCTATCAGTAGTTGCCAAAGCATATAATATTCCTATTTATATTGCAGCACCTATTTCTACTATAGATTTTGATATTGAAACAGGAGAAGAGATAGTTATAGAAGAAAGGGATGATGAAGAAGTCACCCATATTCAAGGTAAGAGAATAGCTCCAGAAGGAGTTAAGGTTTATAATCCAGCTTTTGATGTAACGCCTAATGAAAATATTACAGCTATTATTACAGAAAAGGGAATTATAAAACCACCTTTCAAAGAAAACATCCTTAAACTAAGGCCATAAGACAAAGGGGCAGATCCTTTGTCTTATTTTCAAAATAAAATTAATTATAATAGTTAGGAAGGTGAAAAAATGGAAAAAGCTATAATTGGTGGAACAGGGGTTTATGATATAGGAGAAGATAGCTATGTAGAGAGTGTTTCAACTGAATATGGTGATGTGGAAGTAGATATAGTAAAGATAAATGGAGAAGAAATAGCTTTTCTTCCTCGCCATGGGAAAGGACATTCTGTTCCTCCTCATTTAATTAATTATAGAGCAAATATGAAATCATTAGAAAAATTAGGGGTAAAATACATATATGCTACTGTAGCAGTAGGTTCTATGAACGAAAACTATGCTCCAGGAGATATAGTAGTTATAAATGATTTTTTAGATTTTACTAAATCAAGGCCTATAACTTTTTACGAAGGTGGAGAAGAAGGAGTAATTCACAGTGATATGTCTGATCCCTATTGTAAAAATTTAAGGGAGGTTTTTTATAAGACAGCTCAAAAGAAAGGTGTTGGAATAAAAGGAGAAGGGGTCTATGTATGTACTGAGGGGCCAAGATTTGAAACAGCTGCAGAGATAAAAATGTATAAGGCCTTAGGTGGGGATGTAGTTGGTATGACTAATGTACCAGAAGTAGTTCTTGCAAAGGAGCTAAAAATCTGTTATTCAGCTATAGGAATTATAAGCAATTGGTGTACTGGGATAGAACCAGATGGAATAACTGTTCATGATATTGCTGGTGCTATGGAAGGAAAAAAAGAATTAGTAACTAAACTATTTATAGATGCATTACAGGAAGGATTGAACCAAGAAAATTGTACTTGTAATAATTCTTTAATAAGATTATAAAAGAAAAAATAGTTGAAGCTAAATAAATATGGTCAAAGATAAATTCATTCTGAAAAAGTTATTGTGAATTGAATTTCTGTAGAAGGGTTTATAGATATACTTAATTGAGCAGTTTTAGGACTATCTATAGTCCCTTGAGAAAAACTTAGATTAAAAGGAATGTTCATCCTTATTAATAAATTTGTGGCAGCATTAAGCTGCTCTTTTTTTATTAAATCCTTATTTATTATATTTTGAAATGTAGATGTAGATAGGATTTGAAAAATATCGTTATCAATGAATATTAAATCTCCTTTTAAAAAAATAATATATGGTTAATAATAGTGTATGTAAAAAGCGATTTTGTGTAATCGTAAAAATTGATTTAAACTTTATAATAGAAATTTGTTAAAAAAATATTGAATTGATACCTATTATCATGTAAAATAAAGATGTAAGTGAAAATAGTTATTAAGGCTCTCTGTTTATAAAATATACAGAGAGTAAGTTTTTGTCATTTACTGAAAATGGTTTTCAATATCAAGGAGGCGTTTTTCATGAAATGTTGTAATCCTACTGAAACATTAAAGAATGAGAATATTGTTGTTGAGGGTGAAGCAAAAGAAGGGTTGGAAAAGATTGTCCTTGTAGGTACTCCTAATGTTGGTAAAAGTGTACTTTTTAATAGACTAACTAGATCTTATGTAACTGTGTCTAATTATCCAGGAACTACTGTAGAAGTTTCTAGAGGAAAAGGTGTCTTAGGGGATAGGGAATATGAAATAGTAGATACTCCTGGAATGTATTCTTTTATGTGTATTACCGAAGAAGAAAAAGTAACTAAAAGACTTTTATTTAATGAGAAACCAGAAGTAGTACTTCATGTAATAGATGCAAAAAACTTAGAGAGGATGTTACCTTTAACTTTTCAATTAATAGAAAGTGGTCTTCCAGTAATATTGGTTTTAAATATTATGGATGAGGCAAAGAGATTAGGGCTTAAAATCGATATTGAAAAGTTAGAAGAACAATTAGGTATACCAGTGGTGTCAACTACTGCAGCCCTAAATAAAGGAGTAGATATATTGAGAGAGAGGATAGATAAATATGTCAATGCAGCTTAGCAATATATATGATGATAAAATAGAAGAGGCAATAGAGGATATAGAAAATATATTAGAAGGAGATTATGTTATTTCCAAAAGGGCTTTTTCTTTGCTTTTACTCCAAGAAGATGAAGATGCATTGGAAGAGGTAAAAGAGCTGGAAGGAAAAAATTATTTAAAGATAATAAATATAGTTGAGGAAACTAAAAAAGAATATGAAAAACCACTAACTTTTGTTATATCATCCTATAGACAAAAGCAAGCAAAAATTTTAACAGATAGTGTTATGACTAAGACAAAAGGAAAAGAAAAGAGTTTTTCAGAGACTTTAAATAGAATTATGATAAATCCAATTACAGGAATACCCATAGCATTATTAGTACTTTATTTTGGGCTTTATAAATTTGTAGGTCAGTTTGGCGCAGGAGTTGTAGTAGATTTTTTAGAGGGGAGCATATTTGAAGCTCATATAAACCCCTGGATTAATAATATATTGAATAATCATATACCGTGGGAATGGCTTAGAGCGTTGATTGGTGGAGATTATGGAATTATAACTTTAGGAATAAGATATGCTGTGGCTATAGTTTTACCTATAGTAGGGACTTTCTTTTTTGTTTTTTCTATCATCGAAGACAGTGGATATCTTCCACGCCTTGCAATGTTAGTAGACAGGCTATTTAAAAATATAGGACTTAACGGAAGAGCTGTAATACCTATGGTACTAGGCTTTGGTTGTGATACTATGGCTACTATGGTTAGTAGGACATTGGAAACTGAAAGGGAAAGAATTATTTCTACATTGTTATTAGCCTTAGCTATTCCTTGTTCAGCACAGCTTGGAGTTATTTTATCTTTACTTTCTGGGGAACCTAAGGCTCTTATTGTATGGATTATATTTATAAGTTTTGTATTTTTATTTATTGGATATTTAGCTGCTAAAGTTTTACCAGGAGAAGAGCCATTATTTTATATGGAAATGCCTCCGCTAAGACTTCCTAAGCTATCCAATGTATTGGTAAAGACTTATACTAGAATGGAATGGTATTTTGCTGAAATATTGCCTTTATTTATATTAATAAGTATACTTATTTGGTTTGGGAATATAATAGGTGTTTTCCCAAAATTAGTTGGTGTTTTTAGACCTTTTGTTATGGCTATTGGGCTTCCTGAGGAAGTTAGTGAAGTGTTTTTATTTGGATTTTTCAGAAGAGATTATGGTGCAGCAGGATTGTTTGACTTAGTGAAGGAAGGTATATTATCTACAAGACAATTGGTAGTAGCAGCAGCTACTTTAACCTTATTTGTTCCCTGTGTGGCACAATTTGTAATGATGATTAAGGAAAGAGGATTTAAGACTGCTATTTATATTGCTGCATTTGTACTTGCGTTTTCTTTTGTTGCAGGATATGCTTTGAACTGGATATTACTTGTTACAGGTGTATTAGCATGATAAAATGTAGTTTCTGCGGATATGAATTTACAGAAGAAGAGAGTAAAAAATCTTGTGCTAGTTGTCCATTGAATAAAAATTGTGGAAAATATAAATGTCCAAATTGTGGATATGAGATATTAGGAAAATCTAGATTATTTAGTTTTTTAAAGAAGAAAAAGGGGAGGAAGTAGATGAAAATACTGGCTAATTTAGAAAAAGGATTTGAAGGAACTATAGTTGAGATTAAAACAGATAGGGATGATATTATAAGAAAACTAATGGCTATGGGAGTCTTTCCTGGATCGTCTGTTAAGGTGATTCAAACCTTTCCTTCCTATGTTTTTCAAGTAGGATATACTCAAGTAGCTGTAGATAAAGAAATTGCTAGAACCATTGTAGTTGAATAATAAATATATTAAAAGAGAATGACTTTCTTCATTCTCTTTTTTTGTCCAAAAAATTATAAACATAACAGCCTATTTAAAAAATTCTTTAAATTGTAGTATAATTTAGAGAAGGAGGTAAATTTTATGTTTGCAAAATTTGGAGAAGATAATGTTAATAATATTGAATTAGATGAAAATATTATTTTAAAAAATAGGGTTCCCATATTGGTTAGAGATGATGAGTGGATGGAGCTATTTGGTGAGACAGATGATAAGAATATTAAGAAATATAAAAAAGATTTGGAGGAACTGTTGAAAGAACAGAAAAAAATTGAAAGGGAAATTTCCCATTGGAATAAAGAAAAATTAAAATGTATGAGAATGATACTAGGTATTTCAGATGCAATAAATAATGGTGAAAAAATTGAGTCAGCAGATCTTCTAGATGAGTATAAGGAAAAAATTTATTGGATTAACGAAACTATAGATGAGCTAACTTTTAAATTAGAGACTATTCCAAGGGATATAAGGAATTTAAATTATGAGCTTTTAAAAGCAACAGTAAACTATGGATATATTGAATTAAAGGATAAGGAAGAAAAACTGTCTAATATATCAAGTGAATTAGAAGATTTAAGAGAAAGATTGAGAAGTATTATAAATGAAAAGCATGATTATGAAGAGTGGATAAATGATACTTATACTTTTTTGCATAGAATGTTAGGTAGTAAGGAGATTGAAAGATTAGATAGAGAAATATTTGAATAGAGAGGTATATGTATGAATAAAAAAATAATTTTCCTTATTTTTTTGGTTCTAGGAGTATTGGAGATATTTTTTGATTTTTTTACAGTTTTAATTAAAAATACTTTATTGCATAAGAAAAATAAGGATATGAGTGAAAAAACTAATATAAAGCTATTTTTTATTTTAGTATTCTTTATAGGGTTTATTTATTTTTTAGGACAATTTGTTCAAGTTATGGCTAGATTATTTAACATTCCATTAGACGGAGGAATTTTTGAAAACTTAAAATAAGAGGGGATAAAATGTTAAAAGGTATTGGAGTGGATATTGTAAAATTAAAAAGAATAGAAAGGATTATAGGGACTAAAAAGGAAAGATTTTTAAATAAAGTTTTTACTGATAGTGAAATTGAGTATATAAGAGGGAAAAATGAAAATCCATGTACTATTGGAGGAATATTTGCAACAAAGGAAGCCGTAAGTAAAGTACTAGGTACTGGTATAGGCAAAATTAGTTTAAAGGAAATTGAAGTTTTTCATAATAATCTAGGCAAACCTCACGTAAAATTATATGGTAAGGCCCTTTTTTTAATGGAGGAAAAAGGTATAGAAAGTCTTTATCTTTCAATAACCCATGAAATAGAATATGCTATAGCTGTAGTAATTGGAGAAGGCAGGTTAAATTATTCTAGAGATATTGAATTAAAAGGAATGAAGGATTTAAAACATATGAAGAACATATTGCCAGTTAGAAAAGAAGAAAGCCATAAAGGTACTTATGGGAGAGTAGGTGTAGTTGCAGGAAGTACAGGAATGACTGGAGCAGCTTATTTTTCAAGTAAAGCTTCTTTAAGAAGTGGAAGTGGCTTAGTCTATACTATGACTCCTAAGTCTTTATCAAATATATTGTCCCTTAAATTGACAGAAGCCATAATAAAACCTGTAGAAGATAATGGGAAAGGACATTTTATTTTAGATAGTATACAGGATATAGAAGAAGGTATTAAAGATCTGGATGTAATAGCTTTAGGTCCAGGAATTGGAGTAGATTATGAGAGAATTAGGATAGTAGAAGAAATCCTTAATATATTTGATAAACCAATGGTATTAGATGCAGATGGTTTAAATTGCGTTTCTGAAAAGCCAGAAATCCTTATAAAGAGGGAAGGAGAGACTGTTATAACTCCTCACCCAGGAGAGCTTTCTAGGCTTCTTAAAGTGAGTATAGGAGAAATACAAAAAAATAGAATAGAATACTGTAAAAAGGCTTCTCAAAAATACAATGTAACTACAGTCTTAAAAGGAGCAGATACTGTAGTTTGTAGTAAAAGTGGAGAAATATACGTAAATAGAACAGGAAATCCAGGCATGGCAACTGCAGGTAGTGGAGATCTACTTACAGGAGTTATAAGTAGTTTTATAGGCCAAGGAATAGGGGTTTATGAATCTGCTATTTTAGGCACTTATATTCATGGATTAGCTGGAGATTTAGCTAAAAATGAAAAAGGAGAATATGGATTAATTGCTGAGGATATTTTAGAAAATATTCCATATGCAATAGATTTAATTTATAAAAATTAAAATTAAAGGATGGAAATATGAGAAAAGTATTGAGTGTTTTATTTCTTATAATTGTTTTACTTATGTTTACATCTTGTAAAAAAACAACTGATGAAGAAATTTTAAATAATATTAAGAAAAATATAGATGATTTTGACAATTATGAATCTATATCAACGGTAGTAGTTAAGAGTAACAAAGGGGTAACTTCCTATAAATTTAAAGAGGTATTTATAAAACCAGATAAAATTAAATTAGAAATTATTGAACCAAAAGAGAGTTTAGGGTGTATAATTATATATGATGGAGATAAAATTTTTTTAAAGCATCCCAATATAAGCCAGACAATTTCTATGGAGAATATAAAATCTTTAGACAAGAGTTTTTTCATAGGAAATTTCTATGAAAATTTGAGTCATTGTGAGGACCCCCAAATATCTATAGAAGAAGAATACATAATATTTACAATGGATTTGCAAAATCAAAGTGATTATAGATATAGCCAAAAAGTATGGCTAAATAAGAAGGATTTTGTCCCATATAAGTTGAACATATTAGACAGGAATGGAGAAGTTAACACAGAAATATTTTATGAAAATTTTAAATATAATTTAACACTAGATGAAGACTTTTAAGGAGGCGCAACTAAAGATGAGTAGTTTAGAGGAATTACGACCAGTTTGGGCTGAAATTGATTTAGATAGTTTAGCTCACAATATTAAAGAAGTAAGAAGAATTACAAATAAAGAAGCAATAGTAACAGCAGTAGTAAAAGCCAATGCTTATGGCCATGGCTCCATAGAAGCAGCAAAAGTATTTCTTGAAAATGGAGCAAATAGATTGGCAGTAGCTACATTGTCAGAAGCTGTAGAATTAAGAAGAGCAGATATAGATGCACCTATATTAATACTAGGATATACTCCAGATAGTCAACATAAGATAGCTGTGGAAAACGATATCATTGAAGCTATATACACTTTAGAATCAGCAGAGAAGCTATCTCAAGTAGCTGGGAATCTAAATAAAAAGGCAAAGGTTCATATTAAAGTGGACTCAGGAATGGGAAGAATAGGGTTTCCACCAGTGGATAGTTCTATAGATAAAATTGAAAAAATATCTAAACTTCCTAATTTAGAAATAGAAGGTATATTCACCCACTTTGCTAAAGCTGATGAGGTAGATAAGGCTTATACAGGAAAACAATTTAAAAATTATAAATGGGTTATTGAAAAATTAAAAGATAAGAATATACAAATTCCTATTAAACATGTGTCGAATAGTGCTGCTACTATAGACTTGCCAGAATATAATCTAAATATGGTAAGGGGAGGAATAATGATTTATGGACTATACCCATCTGATGAGGTAGATAAAGAAAAAGTTAGTTTAAAGCCAGCTATGACTTTAAAAGCAAAAATCTCTCACTTAAAAGAAGTTCCTGAAGGTACAGGAATTAGCTATGGTCAAATATTTGTTACAAAAAGGAAAAGTAAGATTGCTACAATTCCTATTGGATATGCAGATGGATTTACAAGGCTTTTAACTTCTAAGGCAGAAGTAGCTATAAAAGGGAAAAGAGCACCAATAGTAGGTAAAATATGTATGGATCAATGTATGATTGATGTAACAGATATAGAAGATGTAAAAGTAGGAGATGAAGTGGTATTATTTGGAGATGGGACAAATGGAGTTCCTCATATTGATGAAGTAGCAGAAAAATTAGGTACTATAAATTATGAAATAGTTTGTATGGTAGGAAGAAGAGTACCTAGAGTTTATATTAAAGATGGTAAAATAATAAAGATTATAGATTATTTATTAGATTAATCTAATATTTGTATAATATGTCTTTAATATTGACACAATTATAATAAACAAATATAATTGTTCATATGAATATTTTTGGCACTAAATATCATAATTTTTTATTTTGTTAATATATTTTAATGGGGCTTATTTTAATGGGATTGGTTTAATGGGGGAATCTCTAAAAGGCTTGGGGGTGCAAATATTAATGGCTAAAACCAAAAGAATTATGATAAGTTTGCCTAATAGCTTATTAGAAGAGGTTGATTTTATAGTCTCCATGGAAAAGAAGAATAGAAGTGAATTTGTAAGAGAGGCAATGAAGTTATACATTAGAGAAAAAAAGAGAGTGGAAATTTGTGAAAAGCTGAAAGATGGTTATAAAGAAATGAGTAAAATAAACTCTACTTTGGCAGAAGTTGGATTAGAAGAAGATATGAGAGAACTAGATAGTTATGAAGCAAAACTTACAGGGTCAGGGTGTGAAAAAGTGTGATAGTAAAAAGAGGCGATATTTTTTATGCCGATTTAAGTCCTGTAGTAGGATCAGAACAAGGGGGAGTTCGGCCAGTACTTGTGGTGCAAAATGATATAGGGAATAAATATAGCCCAACAATAATAATAGCAGCAATTACTTCTCAGATAAATAAGGCCAAACTTCCAACCCATGTAGAAATTAACGCTACAGAATATGGCTTGCCTAAGGATTCAGTAGTTTTACTGGAACAAATCAGAACTATTGATAAAAAAAGATTGAGAGAAAAAATCGGCAAATTTAGTGATGAAATGATGCTTAAAGTAAATGAATGTATAAAAATAAGTCTTGGACTTGTAGATCTATAGAATAGAAAATAAGCATGAACCACATGCTTATTTTTTTATGGGAAAAATCACTAAATTTCGGGAAATTTCCTGGGAAATACTCTTAATATGTTTTAAAGATATGAAAACTATAGTATAATCTAATGGAGAAATAATAAAGATGATCGTTTTTAAATTAGGTTACGGAAGGAGTAAAAAAGTGAATATATTACATATGATTTTTACCATAGAAAAAGGTGGAGCAGAAACATATTTATTTAATATTTTAGATAATATGGCTAAAGATATAAATTTTTTTGTCATTTGTGATCATGAAGGGGGAAATCATGGAAAAGTCAAAGAAAAATGTAACAATATAGATATTATAAAAATGAGAAGTCCCTTTGATTTTAAGGCTGCAAAAAACATAGCTGATTATTGTAAAGCTAATAATATTGATATAATTCAAACACATTTCTTAAGAGAGAACTATATAGCTGTACTTTCTAAAATATTTAATCCCAAAGTAAAAATAATTTGGACAGCTCATTTGATGGCAGAAAATGATAAAAAAATAAAGTTTTTCAATAAATTATTTTCTAGATTTGTTGACAAAATCATATGTGTTTCACATGCAGTAAAAAATTCCTTGAAAAAAGAAGGTATTTCATCAGAAAAACTTAAAGTTATATATAATGGGGTTGATACAGATTATTATAAACCAATTGAAAATTGTACTTTAAAAAAGGAATTAGGTTTAAATAAAAATACATTAGTATTAACAACTGTGTCAAGATTTAACAAAGAAAAAGGGCATAGTTTTTTAATAGAAGGTGTAAAAGAATTAAAAAAGCATATGGAAGATTTTAAATTATTATTGGTGGGTTCAGGAGAAGAAGAACGATTCATTAAACAGAAGGTGGAGAATTATGGATTAGAAGAATCTGTTTTATTTTTAGGTTACAGAGAAGACATTTTAGAGATACTATCTATTACTGATATATATGTATCACCTTCAAAAAATGAAGCTATATCATTCTCTATATTAGAAGCTCTTTCTTCTGAAAAAGTTGTAGTGGCAACGAAAGTAGGTGGAGTACCCGAGATATTTGAAAAAGGCGATATGGGTATATTAATTCCTTATGGAGAACCTAAAAAACTTGCAGAAGCTATTATTTACTTACATGATAATAATCAGGTATATGAAAAGAAGGAAGCAAATTCTAGAAAGGTGATTATAGAGAATTTTTCATTGGATAAGATGATAAAAGAGACTTTAAGTTTATATAAGGAACTATTAAATAAATAAAGATTTAAATTGGTTTTATTTAAAAGGAGGGTTGAACCTATCTGTATAGGTTATTATAATGAAAGTATTACATTTAATTAGTGGAGGAGACACAGGTGGTGCAAAAACTCATATAATTAATTTATTAACAGAGCTAGATAAAATAATGGATGTTAAAATAATTTGCTTTTTAAAAGGTGATTTTTTCCATGATTTAAAGGCAAAAGGAATAAATATAGAAGTTTTTAAACAAAAGAAAAGATATGATATGTCAATAGTATCTCAACTTAGAGAAGAAATTGAAAGGGAAGATTATGATATAATACATTGTCATGGTGCAAGGGCAAATTTTATTGCTATGTTTTTAAAGACAAAGGTGAAAGGACCGTTTATAACTACAATACATAGTGATTATAAATTGGATTTTAAAGATAATCCCTATAAAAATATAGTTTATACAGCAATAAATACTATTTCACTAAAAAAATTTGATTACTATATAGCTATATCTACAAACTTTAAGCAGATGCTAGTAGAGAGAGGGTTTGATAGTAATAGCATATTTACAATTTACAATGGCATAGATTTAGAAACAGATTTAAATTATATTTCTAAGGAAAAGTTTCTAGAAAGATATAATATAAATGCTAAAGGAAAAACTATAGTTGGAATTGCGGCTAGATTAGATTTAGTTAAAGACCATGATACATTTATAGAAGGTGCTTATAAAGTATTACAAAAAAGGAAAGATATTATATTCTTAATTGCAGGAGATGGAAGTGAAAAGGAAAGACTTGTTTCTAAAGCACAGGACCTAAATATTAGTGAATATGTTTACTTTTTAGGTTTTATAAAGGATCCTTATTCATTTTTTAATGCTATAGATATAAATATACTTACATCTGTAAGCGAAAGTTTTCCCTATGTAATACTTGAAGGTGCTAGATTTAAAAAAACTATTATAAGTACTGATGTTGGAGGAATAAGTGATTTAATAAGAAATGGACATAATGGTTTTTTAATAGATGTGGGAGATAGTGAGGCTTTGGCTAAAAATATAAATTTTCTTTTGGATAATAAGTCAAGCATAAAGATTCTAGGTGAAAATCTTTATGAAAATGTAAAGGATAACTTTTCTTCGCAAAAGATGGCTTTGGATCATTTTAAAGTATATAAAAAGATAATTGAAACTAGGAGGTAAACAAAATGAAAATAATAAACGAAAAAGGAAAATTATTTGGAATCATAAATATAATAGATTTAATTGTAATAATAGTTGTTGTATTGCTTATAGGCGGAGGAGTAAAAAGGGTGAAGAATTCTGAAATAGAAGTAGAAGAAAAGGTTGAAGGAGTAAAAAAGGAAGCTTTGATTACATTTGAAGTTGGAAAACTTAAAGAAAATGTTGTTGATGAAATAGTAGTAGGAGATCTTTTATATAATAATGAAAAAGGAACTACATTTGGTAAAATTACAGATAAAAAAGTTGAAGATCAAGAAGATAAGCCAGGTTTATACAAGGTTGTTATTAGTATTGAATCTAAAGTTGAAGATACTCCTAAGGCGATTATTATAGGTGATAGTGAAACAAGAGTTGGTAGTGAACTTGTTTTAAAAAATAAAAGAGTAAAATTAGCAGGTACTGTTATTAGAATGGAAGTTAAATGATAATAGGGGTGATATTATGCACGGTAGCATTGTAGTATCAATGTTAATAAAAATTTCACATAAATTAAAAAGAGCATATGAATATAGCCTGCTAAAAAAAATTCTTATTAAAATTATTGAAGCATTTAAATATTTAGGAAAAGGTTCATTTTTTCTTAAAGTTTTTGTAGGCGATAATAATGTATTTGAAGAAAGTTTGTTTTATAAAATATACTGTAAAGTTTTAGATTTTGTATATGAAATGGTAGAAAAATTTAGGATAATAGTAAATAAGGGAAAAAAGGGCAGTGTTATAGATGAAATGGTCTCTAAACTGTTTAAGGATAAAAAAGAAGCTAGAAATACTTTTTACTTGTTCTTTTTATTTTTTGGATTGACTATACTAACTTTAAATTTATTTAAAGGTGAAATTTTAGCAAGAAATATAATAATTTCATTTTTTATAATTATTGTATCTTTAGCTGGAATATTTATGAAAAACAACTATAAAGAAGTGTTTGCCGGAAGTCTATTATTTAATTTTGTAAAAAATATTTTTTTAATTGATGAAGGGAGATGAAATAGTGGTAGAAAGCTTTAAAAGAAAGGAATTTATACTCCCTATAATAATGGGCATATGTTTGGGTTTTCTGTATTTCAAATTGCCTTTAAGTATATTTGCTTTTATATTTTTAGGATTTATTATAATAGTAGCTACTCTTTATAGTATAAAAATAGGAATATGTTTATCTGTATTTCTAATGCCATATTTACCATTTACTGTAGATTTGCTTTTTATGCTCTTTATATTTTTTGCATATATTTATAAAGGGATTTTTAGAAAGATAGATCCTTTTACAAAAGAAACAATAGATATTCCTATAGTTTTGTTTGTTATAGCCATAATTATTTCTACGATAACCTCTATTGATCCAAAGGGTAGTCTTAGGGATTTAGTTTTTCAATTAGTATCTATAAGTTTTGTTTTTGTAATAATAAATAATATTAAAAGTAAAAAGGATCTAAATATCTTACTTACTATTCTTATTATAACAGCTACTATTTCATCATTATATGGAATTTATCAATATATAACTGGTTTAAAAATGACAGATAGATGGGTAGACGAGGCTGGAAATCCGGGAATTGTTACTAGAGTGTTTTCTGTATTTGATAATCCTAATGTATTAGCAGAATATCTAATTATGACAATTCCAATATCAATTTCTCTTTTATGGAACTCTAAAAAGGGTTATAAAAAAATTATCTTTCTATTTACTACAATTATTTTAGTGACTGGTCTAGGGTTAACTTATTCTAGAGGAGGCTGGTTAGGTTTTGCGTTTGGAATCTTTATCTTTATTTTGTTAACTGAAAAGAGGTTATTGTTTATACTTTTACCTTTAGGGTTACTGGCTTTACCATTTCTTCCTGCAACCATATTAAATAGAATGCTAAGTATAAAAGATATAGCTGATTCTTCTACTTCATCTAGGTTTGGTATATGGTTAACAAGCATTAATATAATAAAAGATAATTGGATAGCAGGAGTGGGCTTAGGAAGTAATCCTTTTAGAAATGCCTATAGACACTATGCTAGAAGTAGTTTTGTTTATTATCATGCTCATAATACCTATCTTCAAACAGCAGTAGAAATGGGAATTGCAGGTTTAATAGTTCTTTTTATGCTTATATTTGTAATATATAAGTATCCAATCAAAAATTTAATTAAGGGAAAGGATAAATGGGTAAAGATTGTAACAGCAGGAATACTTTCGGGATTATCAGCAGTTTTTATTCATAGTTTTTTTGATAGTATATTTTTTATGCCTAAAACAATAATAACTTTTTGGACTTTGATATCTTTTTTGCTAGTTCTTTTAAGGATATCTAATAGTTCAAATGAGATTATATAAATATTATTCCGGATCTTTTAAGAAGCAGGTGATAATATGGAAAATATAAAGATATTCGGAACAAGGGTGGACAAAGTTACTTTAGAAAAAGCAATAGAAATGGTAGAAGAATTTTTACAAGGAGATAGATTAAAAACAATATATACCCCTAATACAGAAATAATAATGGCTGCAAAAGAAGATGAAGATTTAAAAGAAATATTAAATAATGGAGACATGATTATTCCTGATGGTATTGGCCTTATATATGCTTCAAAAATAAAGAAAAAACCTCTTCCAGAAAGGGTTACAGGATTTGATCTATCTATGAAAATGATTGAATTGGCTAATAGAAAGGGATACAGTATATTTTTACTAGGTGGGGAAGAAGGTATAGCTAAAAAAGCTGGAGAAATTATTATTAGAAATAATCCTAATGTTAAAATAGCTGGATATAATAATGGATATTTTAAAGGAGCTCATATTGGTTTAAAAGGCCATGAAGAAGAATTAGAAGTTTTGGATAAGATAAATAAAGCTAATCCTGATATATTATTTGTAGGATTTGGAGCACCTAAACAGGAAAAATGGATAGATTTGTATAAAGACAGGTTAAATTGTAAAGTAGCCATAGGGAATGGAGGAACTATGGATATATTAGCAGGAAAAGTAAAGAGAGCTCCAGAAATTTATCAAAGATTAGGACTAGAATGGTTTTATAGACTTATAAAGGAGCCTTCAAGAATAAAAAGGCAGGTAGTTCTTCCTAGATTTATGCTTAAAGTTATATTTGGTAAAAATGTAGTTGAGTAAATATGGGGAGGGAGGATTATGGAAAATAGGGAAAAATGGTATATAGTAGCTCTTTCTTATTTAGGTATTGCCCTTGGAGTTTTTTTAATGGCCATATCTTTAAATTTCTTTTTAGAACCAAATACCATCGCTCCTGGAGGAGTAACTGGGCTAGCTGTTATAATTAAAAAAGGAACAGGTATGCCTGTATATCTTACAAACTTACTGATAAATATACCTTTATTTATTTTTGGTATAATTAAATTGGGGAAGGAGTTTGGAATTAAAACTTTATTTGCTACTTTAGGTTTATCTTTTTTCCTAAAGCTAGTTCCTTATGAAATAGTGACCCACGACTTATTACTATCTTCTCTATTTGGAGGAGTTCTTATGGGACTAGGAGTTGGTCTGGTGTTTAAATTTGGAGGCACTACAGGTGGCACCGATTTGGCAGGAGCAATACTCAATAAATCTTTTCCAAATATAAGTGTACCAACCTTTATGATGACAATAGATATGTTTGTAGTTATTATAGCAGGGATTGTAGATAGAAAGATAGAAACTTCTCTATATTCCATAATAACCCTATATACATCTATTAAAGTTATAGACTTAATTTTAGAAGGTATGAGTTATTTGAAAGCTTTCTTAATAATTACTAATAAGCCAAAAGAAATTAGTAAGGCAATTATGGAAGAACTTGATAGAGGAGTAACCTTATTTAAAGGAAAGGGCATGTATACAGAGAAAGATAAAGATGTTTTATTATGTGTAGTAAATAGATCTCAATTTACTAAAACAAAAGATATAGTAAATTTAATAGATGAAGATGCCTTTATCATGGTTACAGAAATGTATGAAGTCATGGGTGAAGGCTTCCAAGAAATAAAAAAATAAGCAGGAGGGATTTTATGGATAAGTACAAAGATATAGCAAATAAACTGAGGATAGATATAATAAAAATGCTTGAAGAATCAAAATCAGGACATCCTGGAGGATCTCTTTCAGCATGTGAGATATTAACTGCTCTATATTTTAAGGAAATGAATATAGATCCAGCAAATCCTCATTGGGAAGATAGGGATAGATTTGTTCTTTCAAAAGGTCATGGAGCACCAGTCCTATATGCAGCATTAGCTGAAAAGGGATATTTTCCTAAAGAAGAGTTAAATAACCTTAGAAAAATAGATTCTATGCTTCAAGGACATCCAGATATGAAAGGGACTCCTGGAGTAGATATGACTACAGGTTCCTTAGGACAAGGTCTTGCAGCTGCTAATGGAATGGCCCTAGCAGGTAAATTGGATAATAAAGATTATAAAGTATATGCTCTTATAGGGGACGGAGAAGCCCAAGAAGGAATTATATGGGAAGCTGCTATGCTTGCTGCCCATTATAAACTAGATAATGTGATAGTGTTTTTAGATCATAATGGTCTTCAAATAGATGGAAAAAATAAAGATATAATGAATATAGAGCCTGTAGATGAGAAATTTAAAGCTTTTGGTTGGCATGTAATATCTATTGATGGCCATGATTTTGAAGAAATATTTAATGCAATAGATGAAGCTAAAAAAGTTGAAGGAAAACCTACTATGATCATAGCAAAAACTATTAAAGGTAAGGGCGTTTCATATATGGAAGACCAAGTAGGTTGGCATGGAAAGGCACCTAGCAAAGAAGAAGCAGAAAAGGCAATGGAAGAACTTGGGGGTGTATTAGATGACTAAGATGATGGCTACTAGAGATGCTTATGGTGAGGCACTAAAAGAATTAGGTAAAGTCAATGAAGATATAGTAGTATTGGATGCGGATCTTTCAGGTTCAACTAAAACTGCAGTATTTAAAAATGAATACCCAGAAAGATTTTTTAATGTAGGAATAGCAGAACAAAGCCTTATGGGAACTGCAGCAGGATTAGCAACAGCAGGCAAAATTCCATTTGCTAGTACTTTTGCTATGTTCGCTACAGGTAGAGCTTTTGAAATAATAAGAAACTCTATATGCTATCCTAAATTAAATGTGAAAATTGCGGCAACTCATGCAGGACTTACTGTAGGGGAAGATGGAGCAACTCATCAATCTGTAGAAGATTTAAGCTTAATGAGATCTGTGCCTAATATGACTGTTTTATGTCCTGCAGATGCAGTAGAAGCTAAAAAGAGTGTTATAAAGGCTAGCCAATATGAAGGTCCTGTTTATATAAGACTTGGAAGAAGTAAAGTACCTGTAATCTTTAATGAAGACTATGATTTTGAAATTGGCAAAGGCGTTGAGATAAAAGCTGGAAAAGATATAACTATTATTGCAACAGGAGTTATGGTGTCAAAGGCATTAGAAGCAAGTGAAGTATTGGAAAAAGAAGGAATATCAGCAAGGGTTATAAATATGTCTACTATTAAGCCAATAGATGAGGATATTATTATTAAAGCGGCAAAAGAAACTAAAAAAATAGTTACTGTAGAAGAACACAACATTATTGGAGGATTAGGTTCCGCTGTAGCTGAAGTTGTTGTAGAAAATAATCCAGTACCAATGAAAAGAGTAGGTGTAGAAGATACCTTTGGTGAATCAGGAGTTGCAGATGATGTACTTGAGAAATATGGTTTAACTGTAGAAAATATTGTTAATAATGTTAGAGAACTAGTTTCAAAATAAAGACTATTTCTTAACTATATAAAAATAAAATCTGCCAAAAAACTAGAAAAGTTTTTTTGGCAGATTTTATTTTTATATTCATATATCATAAATTGTACAAAAAAACAATAAATATAATATAGGCTATTTATTTTTATTTATCAGGAGGGAGGCAATGAAAAGAGTTTACATTGGAATAATAATAGTTGTTGTTATCTTGGGAATTATATTTGTTCCAAAATATTTAAATGAAGGTGATAAAGAGGTGAAATTCAAAGTTCTTAAATCTGATGAAGTTCCACAAAAGTTAAAAGATATTCTTCCCAATTATTTATCAGAAGAAAGAGCTCTAAGCTGCAAGATAGAAGACGATGTATTTGTAGTAGTTACAAGAGGAGAAAAAAATATGGAAGGATATTCAGTTGCTATAGATAAAATTGAAAAGGGAAAGAAAGAAGATAATAAATTTAATATTACTGTATTTGCAAAATATAAAGATCCAAAGCCTGATCAAATAGTAGCTCAAAAAATATCCTATCCTTATATAATAGTGAAAACTAATTTGGATAAATTACCTGCCAATATAAAATTAGAAGTAGAGTATGAAGAATAAACTTGAAGTTTCCAAAACTTTCCTAAAGGAAATCACACATTATTGTCGAATCCCTATATAGAGTATTGAAAGGGGGAGAGAACCAATGAAAAATATAAGAGGAAAGGCTTGTACGGCCTTATTAGTAGCTACAATAAGTTTAAGTTCTACATCTTATGCTACATCTTATACAGTAAAACCAGGAGATTCCTTCTGGAAGATAGGAAGGAAATTTGGAGTAAAATTAGAAAGTATTTTAAAAGCTAATAACGCTAATCAGAATACAATTATATATCCAGGACAAGTATTACAAATTCCAGATGGTAAGACAGATATCGAAAACGAAAATACCAATAATACAGAAAATAAGCCAACAAGTAAGACCATAGTTCATACCATAGTAAGGGGAGATACACTATGGAAACTAAGTAGGAAATATAATGTACCTATGGCTAAGATAATAGGAGCAAATAAGAATATAAATGAGAATTCAATACTATACATAGGACAAAAATTAATTATACCTACTGTAGGAAATTTAGTAGAAACTCCAGAAGAAAATGTTAAAGAACCTGAAAAAACAAAACCTTCAAAGACTATAGTTCACACTATAGCAAGAGGAGATACACTATGGAAATTAAGTAGGAAATATAATGTATCTGTTTCCCAAATAGTTGCGGCAAATAACAATATAAACGAAAACTCAATAATCTATGTGGGACAAAAATTAATTATACCTAGTTCAGAAAATATAGTGGATACTCCAAATGAAGACACAGAAGTTAAAAAAGGTCAAACTGGAGAATATCTAGATTGGTTTAAAGAAGTGAATCAATTAGTTCCAATAGGTACAACTTTTAAAGTAATAGACTATTATACTGGCAAATCATTTAATATGAAAAGGACTATAGGAGCTTATCACGCTGATGTAGAAGCTTTAACTATGGAAGATACTAAGATTATAAAGGAAATATGGGGAGGATTTAGCTGGACTAGGAGACCAATATTGGTCCAAACTGGCAATAGGCTTATTGCAGCTAGTATGACAGCTATGCCTCATGCAGGTAATGACAAAGTAAAAGGTGGAGTATATACTAACTGGAGAAGCGGAGATTATGGCCCAGGAACAAACTTTGACTATATAAAAGGAAACGGAATGGATGGCCATGTAGATATCCATTTTGCAGGTAGTAAAAGGCATAAAGACGGGAGAGTAGATGAAAAACATCAACAAAATGTTAAAATTGCAGCTGGAATGATAAAGTGATATTTTTACAAGGAGTTGTCTTATTTTAAGACAACTCCTTGTTTTATTAGTGATATAATAAATATAAATATCAAATAAAACTTTAATACATAGTATTAAGTATAGGGTATATATGTATTGATTGGTCAATATGGAGGTGGAGAAATGAAAGAGAAATATGAGCTATCCTACAATATGTTAAGAAAAGAATGTGATCCTAATATATTTGAATATGATACTACTGAAAATATTCCAGGTTCTAGGGAGCTTATAGGCCAAAAGAGGGCAATGGAAGCATTAAAATTTGGCTTATCGGTGAAAAGAAAAGGATATAATATATATGTATCAGGCATTACAGGAACTGGTAGAAATAGTTATTCATATCTTGTAGCTAAGGAATTTAGTCAAAACAAAAAAACACCTAAAGATTGGTGCTATGTTTTTAATTTTAAAAGAGCTAACTCTCCAAAGGCAATAAGTTTATCACCAGGAATGGGTAAAGTGTTTAAAAAAGATGTAGAAAAAGCTATTAATAACATAAAAATAGATATATCTAAAGTTTTTTTATCAAAAGACTATGAGGATAATAAAAATATAATTTATTCTCAACAACAGGAAAAAGCTGAAGATGTAATAAAGGAACTAAATGAGTTGGCAAAGGGCTATGGTTTTGTGTTTAAGCAGACTGAGAAAGGAATACTCAGTATTCCTTTAGTAGAGGATAGAATTATGACTGATAAAGAGGTACAAGACTTATCTGAGGAAGAAGTAGAAAAACTGAGAGAATCTTCTAATGAGTTAAGTAAAAAAGCTTTTGATTATGTTAAAAGGATACGGGAGATAGAAAACGATCTTCAAAATAGAATAACTAAACTGAAAGAAGAAAAGGTATTAGAAGTTTTAGTTTTACACCTTAACCCTTTAGAAGAAAAATTTAGAGAGAATAAAGAAGTTAAAGAATATTTTTCCAATATGAAAGACGATATAGTGAAAAATTTTGAAATGTTTTTAGATGATGGAGAAGATAATGGAATTGAAAATATTTTACTTCCAGGAAATAAGAAGGAAGATTTTTTCAAAAGGTATGAAGTAAATTTATTCATTGATAATAAGGATTTAGAAGGGGCTCCGGTTATAAGGGAAATGAATCCAAACTACTATAATCTTTTAGGTAAAATAGAATATGTTAATGAACTAGGAGGTTTAAAGACAGATCATACTAAAATACGTCCAGGTTCTATGCATGAGGCCAATGGAGGGTATTTAATTGTACAGGCAAAAGATATTCTTCAAAGTAAGGCAGCGTGGGAAGGATTAAAAAGGGCTATTTCAACAGAAGAAATTGTGATTGAAAATATTACAGGATTAAATGTTATATCTGAGACTTTAAGGCCAGAACCTATTCCATTAGATATAAAAGTAATAATAATTGGAGACTATTTAACATACCATCTTCTTTACCAATATGATGAAGAATTTAAAAAAATATTTAAAATAAGGGCAGATTTTGATATTGAAATGGAAAGAAATGAAGAAAATATTAAAAAAATTGCTTCTTTTGTAGCTTATCAGTGTAAATCAGAAGGATTGAAACCTTTTGATAGGACTGCTCTTGCGGCTATAATAGATTTAAGCAGTAGAATTTCTGAAAGTCAGAATAAACTTACGGCTAGATTTAATGAGTTAGTAGAAATACTTTATGAAGCAGATGCATGGGCTACAAAGAGAAATAAAGATATAGTAACAAGGGAAGATGTTGATAGAGCAATATCAAATAAAATATATAGAAATAATATATATGAAGAAAAAATATTAGAGTTGATAAAAGACGGGACTTTATTAGTAGATACAGAAGGATATAAGGTAGGAGAGATTAATGGATTAGCTGTTGTGAGTATAGGTCAATATGCATTTGGAAAACCTAGTAAAATAACTGTAAATACATTTTTAGGGAAAGAAGGAATAGTAAATATAGAAAGAGAAGTAGAACAGAGTGGTAATATATATGACAAAGGAGTATTGATTTTAAGTGGGTATTTAGGAGAAAAATTTGCTAAAGATACTCAACTTTCTATAACAGCAAGTATTGCTTTTGAACAATCCTATGATGGTGTAGATGGAGATAGTGCTTCTAGTACAGAATTATATGGACTTCTTTCTAGTCTAGGTGATATACCTATAAATCAAGGAATTGCAGTAACTGGCTCTGTAAATCAAAAAGGAGTTATTCAACCTATAGGAGGAGTAAATGAAAAAATAGAAGGATATTATAGGGTTTGTAATATAAAAGGATTTAAAGGGGGAGAAGGGGTTATAATCCCTCATAAAAATTTAGAGGATTTAATGTTAAATGATGAAGTAGTTAATGCAGTAAAGAATGGGAAATTTAAAATATATGCAGTAAAAAATATAGATGAAGGTATAGAAATATTAACAGGATTAAAAGCAGGTACAGTAGATGAAGAAGGAACAATTCACTACATGGTGAAAAGAAAACTAGAAGAATATTCTGAATTAAGTAAAGATAGTGAATAATATGGAGGGATAAAAATTGGGCATACTTAACAGAAAAAAAGAGTTTTTTAAAGAACAATTTAGATTTATAAATCTAAAAGAAGATTTTTATAAGTATGATTTCCGTCCAAAATACTTTGATTTATCTAAGAAGTTTGCAGTAAAAAAACTTTTAAATTCCCTGCCCAAAAAGTCTATTGCCTATTTGGGATCAGGGGATTTCCATTATATTAGTTATTTTTTAATAGGTGATCTTCCCATTAAGCCTTTATTGATTTTATTTGATAATCATTTTGATATGAATGAAGCTTGGGAAGGAATTTTAACCTGTGGCTCTTGGGTAAGAAGTTGTATTGAAGAGGATTTAATTAGAGGGGTATTGATAGTAGGTGCAAATAAAGAATATATAGACACAGGTGATGTGTTATATTCCTTTGTGGACTATATTGAAGATGGGAATAAAATTTTAGATTTGGATACTATAAGAAAAATTAAGGGAATGCCTGTATATGTAAGTGTTGATAAAGATGTTTTAAAAGAAGAGATAGTTAAAACATCTTGGGATCAGGGAAATATGGAACTTGATAGTCTTATAAATTGGCTTAAATTTATAAATGTCTATGGTAAAGTTTTAGGAGTAGATATTTGTGGAGAACCTGAATATAATCCTATTATGGATTTTGTCAATCCACAAATTAATATAGCAAATAAAAAAGTAAATAAAAAAATATGTAATATATTTTTAAATTAACTTTAATATAAATAGAAAAAATGATAAAATAATTGAAATAACACAAAAACATATACAGGGAGTGATAGAAATAGAGAAAAGAACAAACTATTTGAAGATGTTTTTCTTATTGATAATAGCATTTATCTTATTTAGATTAGTAAGTAGTCAAGAATTTGCTATTACTTTAGAAAAAGTAGTAAGACCATTTATTTGGGCTATTTTTATATCTTTTTTTCTAAATTCATTGTTAGTATACTTAGAAAAAAGATATACACTAAAGAGATGGTTAAATATCCTTATTGTATATATAATATTTTTTGGAATAATAGTCTTACTCTTTGTGTTTATAACACCAAAGGTTATTGAAAGTGTAAAAACATTGATAAGGCAATTGCCTGGCTATATTAATGCTACTCAAGAATGGTTTGAATCTATGCCTTCAAAACTTACTATAATAGACAAATATGGAGTGGTAGATGAAATAAGAGAATCTTTAAGTGAAGCTCTTAACAAAGCTACTAGAAGTATGACACCGTTATTAAATAAGACAGTAACTCAAGTTATAAATTTCACATCTAGTTTTCTAAACTTTATATTAGGTTCTATAATTTCCATATATATCTTAAAAGATAAAGAAGAACTTACTGAAGGATTTAGGAAATTAACTTATGCTGTGTTTTCAAAGCAAAGAGCTGAAGCATTGATTAATGTTCAACAAGAAATAAAGCAGGCATTTTCGAAGTTCTTTGTAGGCAAAATAATCGATTCTTTCATAATAGGTCTTCTATGCTTTATAGGTTGTTTAATTATGAAGGTACCTTATGCTCTTTTAATAAGTTTAATTGTAGGCGTAACAAATATGATTCCTTATTTTGGTCCGTTTATAGGTATGATACCGGCAGCAGTTATAACTTTATTTGAGAGTCCAATAAAAGCATTGTGGGTTATTATATTTATATTTGCTTTACAACAATTTGATGGACTATACTTAGGGCCTAAAATACTTGGAATACAAGTAGGAATGAAACCTTTGTGGATAATTACAGCTATTTTAATAGGAGGAGGATTTTTTGGAGTTTGGGGTATGCTTTTTGCAGTTCCAATTGCTGCAGTAATAAGATCCCTTTTAAGAAAATATATTAAAAGACAATATGAAATAAAAGGTTTAAATGAATAATATGAAAAAACAGAGTAGCATTTTGCTACTCTGTTGCATAGTTATCAAAATATCCTTGAATATATACTATAGGAGTTCCTTTGTCTCCACTACCACTAGTTAAATCACACAGACTTCCAAGAAGATCTGTAATTTTTCTAGGGGTTGTACCTAAAGAAGCACCTTCTCCTATTAAATTTTCACCTTTATTTCTTATTTTTTCTTTCATAACTTCTTCCATCTTTTCTTTATCAAGATCATTTAATTCAGTATCTGCGAGATATTTTAACTTTATTTCATTTGGAGTACCATGAAGTCCTTCAGTATATCCAGGAGAAACCACTGGATCTGCAAGTTCCCATATCTTACCTGCAGGGTCTTTAAAAGCTCCATCTCCATATACCATAACCTCAACTTGTTTTCCAGTAAGTTCTTTCATCTTTTTTTGGATTGATTCCACATAATCTTGGGAATTCCTAGGAAATAGTTTAAGTTTAGTCTCTGTAGCCATATTAGAACCTAATAGACCATATTCCGGATTGTATCCACTTTTGCCTACAGGTTTATTTAAGATATCATCTAATCCTAATATGTTTTTACCGCCAGATTTTTGTAAGAGCATTTTAGTTCTTTTTCTATCATGAATATTTGCAACTAATACATCCTTTGAAAATTGTAAGACAGTTGTAGGATCATTTGAAAGATATATTTCAATATTGTCATTGATAGCCAAATCTTTATACATTTGTACATAATCTACTCCTGTAAAAGGATGGGCTACATTATTGCCAAATAGTTTTCTGTATTCACTTTCACTTAATACATCAGTATACGGATTTATTTTTAAATCATACATTTTTTCTATATCCATGAGACAATTTCCAACTTCATCACAAGGATAATTAAGTATAAGATATATTTTTTTACCTGTCATTGCTATTGCTTTTAGTATAATAGAAAATCTATTTCTACTAAGTATAGGAAAGACTAGTCCAATATCACCTTCAAAGCTATTGTTTATAGCTTCTGCAATTTGTTCTACTTCTGCATAATTGCCTTGAGCTCTTGCAATTAAAGATTCAGTTATTCCAATAATATCTCTATCTTTAATAGTATAATTTTCAGCTTTAGAAGATTTAATGACAGAATCAACTACAATATTAACTATGTCATCCCCTTCTTTAACAATGGGAGCTCTTATGCCTCTCACTGTTGTACCTACAGTTCTTACCATAAATATTCCTCCTAAAAATTAAATAAATTACCTTATATATTATATCACTATAATTAAGATTTAATAGGATTATTTAAATCTTTTTTGTTTTACAAGAAATAAATTGTTTTTCTGTTAAAATATAGTCTACAGGTAAATCATATTTACTTCTTGGAACGGAATCCACCAATTGAAAATCATAAGCTAGTCCAATGCTTATTGCTTTTTCATTTAGAGTTTTTAAAAATCTATCATAATATCCTCCGCCATATCCAACTCTATATCCATTTTTATCAAATACTGCACCAGGAACAACTACTAAATCTATTAAATTAGGAGGAGTTTCTCTTATATATTCTTTTTTAGGGGTTAGGATATTAAAGTGTCCTGGACTTAACTCAACATCATAGTCATTTATTTCGGAAACAATAAGTTTCTTTGTTTCAGGAACAGTTATAGGAACCCCTATTCTTTTTTGAATATTTAAAGAATGTTTTATTAAGTTCTCAGTTTGTACTTCTTTTCTAAAGGCTACATAGGACATTATAAAGGAAGAGTTTTTGTATATGTCTAAATCAAATAAATTATTTATAATATTATTACTTTTTTCTTCCACTTCTGATATGGGAAGATTGCTGCGTTTTTCCAAATATTGTTTTCTTAAAACTGCTTTATTCATAAAATCACCTCTTGATATCTATTCAATTTATATTATAATATATTATAAATTTAGAAAACAGATTAATGGCAAAGAAAATAAAATGTTTTTCAAAATAAAGGATTTAATAAAAAATAGTAGAAGTTGTTCTTTAAAAGAAAATGTTATAGTATATTATATGTTATAATATATCATATTGTACAAAAGTTAAAACTTAAGACTCATAGTAAAGGTGGTAGAAAAGTGATAGAGTTTATTAATGTGAGTAAAGTTTATAAAAATGGAACTAAAGCTTTAAGTAATATAAATATATCCATAGATAAAGGTGAATTTGTATTTATTGTAGGACATAGTGGTGCAGGAAAATCTACATTGGTTAAGCTATTGCTTAAAGAAATAGAGCCTACATCTGGTAAAATAATTTTAGATGGTATGGATATAACTAAAGTAAAAAATAGGAAAATACCTTATATAAGACGAAAGGTAGGAGTGGTTTTTCAAGATTTTAGATTGCTTCCAAATAAAACTGTATATGAAAATGTAGCTTTTGCCATGGAAATAATAGGTGCTCATCCAGCTGAAATTAAGAGAAGGGTTCCGGAAGTTTTAAGAATGGTAGAATTAGGTGATAAAGCAAATGACTATCCGGATCAATTATCTGGAGGTGAACATCAAAGGGTTGCAATAGCAAGAGCTATTGTAAATAATCCACCAGTACTTATAGCTGATGAACCTACAGGAAATCTAGATCCAGATACAGCTTGGGAAATTATGAAGATTATGAAAAATATAAATAGACGAGGAACTACTGTTTTAATGGCTACACATGCTAAAGATATAGTAGACTGTATGAAACGAAGAGTAGTAGCTTTAGATGATGGAAAAATAGCAAGAGATGAAGAGAAGGGTGTGTATGAATATGAGTTTTAGGATATTCAAAAATATTCTCAAACAAGGATTTCAAGGCATGTGGAGAAATAGAGGTATGGGTATAGCTTCAGTAGGCTCCATTACTGCCGTTTTAATTATATTGGGAATGGTATTGATCATGATACTTAGTATAAATAATATAGTAAGTGAAACACAAAATAAGTTTGATGAAATCCAGATATTCTTAGAAGACGATATCAAAAAAGAAGAGATAGAGACAATAGGGAATAAAATCAAATCTTCTGATGGGGTTAAGAATGTAAAATTTTTAACTAAAGAAGAAGCAATGAAGGATATGAAAGAAGATTGGGGAGAAGAAGGCGATCTACTTGAAGGATTAGAAGAGAACCCTTTACCTAATTCTTATATTATCCAACTTGAAGATATAGAATATGCAGATGCAGTTGTGGAAAACATAAAAGGAATGAAAGGAATTGAAGAAGTAAAATATTATAGAGATATAATTGAAAAATTACTTTCAACAGCTAATTATATAAGAATTACAGGAATTATAATAATAGTTATATTAATGGCTGTTTCAGTATTTATTATTTCAAACACTATAAAAATCACAGTAACAGCAAGAAAAAGAGAAGTAAATATAATGAAGTATGTAGGAGCTACCAATGGTTATATTAGAGGACCTTTCATTATTGAAGGTATTCTTTTAGGTCTTATAGGTGCTTTACTATCTATTCTTATAGTAAACTATGGATATGACTATTTATTCAAAGTTATAAATGAAAAACTATATGTACTATTTACAGTATATTTAGTTGCACCTCATACACTATTAAAGGATATCAGCATTATGTTTATAGCTATTGGTGTAGGAATAGGAACATTAGGTAGTTTGGTATCTTTGAAAAGATTTTTAAATGCTTAATCTCTGGAAGGAGGCTTAATTTTTTTATGGGGCGCAGTAAAAAGATTATTGCATTGCTCATAGCAGTATTGGTTTTTAATTGTGTATCAGTATATGCAGTAGACAATGCAAAAGGGTTAAAAAATGGTCAAAAGGGGGTGAATAGGCAGAAAGAAGAAAAAAGAAGTGAAATCAAAAAACTAGAAAAACAACAAAGAAACTTATCAACAGAGATTAATGAACTGGATAAAAAAGCAAGTGAAGCAGGTAATGAATTAAATAAGGTTGAAAAACAACTTGTAGATATAAATAACAATATAGAAAAAACAACTGAAGAATTAAAAGAAGCTGAAGAAAAGCTGGGAGAAAAACAAGATACTTTTAACTCTAGATTGAGAGTAATGTATAAAAAGGGAAATATAGGGTACATAGAAGTGTTGCTTTCAGCAGCAAATATAAAAGATTTTTTAACTAAAAAAGAGATGGTACAGGCAGTAGTAGATCATGATATAAAGTTACTTGATTATATGAAAGAACAAAGAGAAATAATAGAAAACAAGGAAAAAGAATTGAAGACTCAAAAAATCACAGCAGAAGTTACTAGAAGAAAAATAGAATCAAAGAAAGATGAGTTAATGGTTGCTACAAGAAGTAAACAGAGTTTAATGAAAAAGGTAGAGAAAGATAAAGCGGTTTTAGAAAAACAATTAGATGAAATAGAAAGAGAGTCTAGACAAATTACTGCACAAGTATCAAAACAACAAGGTTCTACAGCAACAGTAGGAAGTAATAGTAGTACAGGAAATATATCTGTTGTTCCAAGTGGTGGTGCAATGGCTTGGCCATCTAATGGACCAGTAACTTCACCTTATGGACCAAGATGGGGAAGAATTCATACAGGAATTGATATAGGCATACCTATAGGAACCCCTGTGGTTGCAGCTAAAGATGGTGTAGTTATTCTTGCAAAGACAGGTTATGGTGGTGGCTATGGTAATTATTTAGTTGTTGACCATGGTGGAGGAGTTTCAACTCTATATGCTCATAACTCTTCCTTATCTGTTGGAGTAGGTACAAGAGTAAGAAGAGGTCAACAAATAGCATTATCAGGAAATACAGGGCGTTCAACAGGTCCTCATTTACACTTTGAAGTTAGAATAAATGGAAGGCCTGTAAACCCTATACCTTACTTGAGATAAAAAGGAGGAAAATTCCTCCTTTTTATTTTTTTCTTTGAAAAGTAATTAATATAATGATATAATAACTAAGTAGATTTAATATAATATATATTATTTATTAAATCTATATTCATGGCTATCACTATAATAGAACATTAGATAGCCTAGTATCCTTTAAAAGATTTTTCAATGTATCATCTAAGGAAGGAGGCTTAAAATTTATGGGGCGCAGTAAAAAAATTGTTGCATTACTTATAGCAGTATTAGTTTTTAATTGTGTATCAGTATATGCAGCAGACAATGTAAAAGATTTGAAGAACGAACAAAAGGGGGTGAATAGCCAGAAAGAAGAAAAAAGAAGTGAAATCAAAAAATTAGAAAAACAACAAAAAAACTTATCAACAGAAATTAATGCGTTGGATAAAAAAGTAAGTCAGACAGGCAATGAATTAAATAAGGTTGAAAAACAACTTGTAGATATAAATAACAATATAGAAAAGACAACTAAAGAATTAAAAGAAGCTGAAGAAAAGCTGGGAGAAAAACAAGATACTTTTAACTCTAGACTAAGAGTAATGTATAAAAAAGGGAACATAGGATACATAGAAGTATTACTTTCAGCAGCAAATATAAAAGATTTTTTAGCTAAAAAAGATATGGTACAGGCGGTAGTAGATCATGATGTAGAGTTACTTGAATATATGAAAGAACAAAGAAAAATAATAGAAAGCAAGAAAAAAGAACTACAAACTCAAAGAGCTTCAGCAGAAGCTACTAGGAGAAAGATAGAGTCAAAGAAAGATGAGTTAATGGTTGCCACAAGAAGTAAACAGAGTTTAATGAAAAAGGTAGAAACAGATAAAGCAGGACTTGAAAAGCAATTAGATGAATTAGAAGGTCTATCTGCTGGGCTAGATTCTAGAATTGCAGAACTTCAAAGAAAAGCTGAAGCTCAAATGGCTGCAGCAAATGCGGCACCAGCACAAAATAGAGAAAGTTCACCAGCGCCAGCACAAAATAAAGAAAGTTCACCAGCGCCAGCACAAAATGGAGGAAATTCATCAACACCATCAACAACAGCTCCATCTAAACCAACACAAAATGGTGGAAGCGCAGGAGATAACTCAGGTTCAGATAGCACTCCAACTTATTCAGGTGGTAGATTGGGATGGCCTGTTCCTGGACATACTAGAATTAGTTCCCCATTTGGATATAGAATCCATCCAATTTTTGGAACTAAGAAATATCACTCAGGAATAGATATACCAGCACCTACAGGAACTCCAATAGTTGCAGCAGGTGATGGTATAGTTATAAGTGCAGGATGGATGGGTGGTTATGGAAATGCTGTAATTATAGCTCATCCTGGAGGTATGTCAACACTTTATGGACATAACTCATCACTTACTGTTAGCACAGGTCAAAGTGTAAAAAGAGGACAGACTATAGCAAGAGCAGGAAGTACAGGATATTCAACTGGACCACATTGTCACTTTGAAGTAAGAATAAATGGTAACCGTGTAAATCCAGTATCATATGTAAGATAAAAAAAGGAGGAATTTTCCTCCTTTTTTTATCTTTCTTTGAAAAGTAATAAGTCTAATGGTATAATATTTAAGTAGATTTAATAAAATAAAGTACATAATGCTTATTAGATTGAGGTGAATGGAATGTCAAAAAAGAAGGCTACAACTTTTACAATAATACTTGTTCTTGTAACTAATATAGCTACGTTTACTATTAGCAATTTAGTACCTATCCCTCTCAATAAAAAAGTTATAATTCCTAAAAATGAGTATGAAGAATTGTCATCAGTATATAAAAAATATTCTAAAGTAATGACTATTGAAGAATCCATAAAGAAAAATTTCTTGAAGGATGTAAAAGATGAAAAATTGATGGATGGACAGCTAAAAGGTATGGTAGAATCCTTAGAAGATCCTTATTCCACATATATGACTAAGGCAGAGTTTGATGATTTTATGGAACATACAAAAGGTATATATGGTGGAATAGGAGTAATAGTAAGTCCAGGAGAAGATAATTTAATCACTGTAGTATCACCTATAGAAGATACTCCTGGAGAGAAGGCAGGTCTAAAGACAGGAGATAAGATAATAAAGATAGATGGAAAAGAATTCACAGCTGATAAAATGGATGCAGCTGTAAAATTAATGAAAGGAAAACCAGGAACAGATGTAGTTTTGACTATTTTGAGAAAAGACAAAGATAAAAAAGCAGAGAACTTAGAATTAAAAATAAAAAGGGAAGAAATTAGATTAAAAAGTGTCAAAGCACAGATGTTAGAAGATAAAATTGGATATATAAAAATTACTTCTTTTGATGATTTAACATATAAAGATTTTAAAAAGGAATTTGAAACATTAGAAAAAGATGAAGCAAAAGGAATTATACTAGATCTAAGAAATAATCCAGGAGGATTATTAGATGTTTGTGCAGACATAGCAGATGAGTTTTTAGGGGAAGGAACTATAGTATATACAGAAGATAAGAATGGAGAAAGAGAATATTTAAACTCAGATAAAGGAAAAACAGATTTACCTTTAGTAGTTCTTGTAAATGAAGGAAGTGCTAGTGCTTCGGAAATATTGGCAGGAGCAATAAAGGATACAGACAGGGGAGTCCTTGTAGGTACAAAAACTTTTGGCAAGGGTATAGTTCAAAGAATAATTAAACTTCCTGATGGCTCTGGATACAAGCTAACAGTATCAGAATACTTTACTCCAAATGGTACCAATATCCATGGTATTGGCATAAAGCCAAATGTAGAAGTTAAACTACCAGAAGATATTGATATAATTGGACCAGAGAATTTAAGTGAAGATATACAACTTAAAAAGGCTATAGAAATAATGGAAGGTAAAATTGAAAAGTAAAATTTGCATAAAAAAATAAGGGATTTTAAAACCCTTATTTTTTATTTATATTTAATTTATTTAAATCAATAGAATATATAATATGTCTTTTTTCATTTTCTATAGGAGGAGATAAGCTTATGTAGCATTTATTTAAAGCTTCATCATAGAATAAAACTTCTCCAGTTATTTCACCAATTGGTTTCGAAAACTTATTTTCTGTATTATATTTCATAATTGTATAATCTTTATTAGAAGAATTTTTTGCGATAATTAGGAGGTTGTTTGGATCTAATTTTATATAGTCTTTAACATCTACTCCTGTTTCAGTTATTTTAGAATTATCTTCTAGACTGTATAGGGATAAAATATTTGTATTTTCATTTTGTAGATTTTTTAAGTATATAATTGTGCTATCATTTAAAAAGCTTATTTTATATCCTTCATCAATTGTCACAAGATTTGAACCATCTCTTGTAATATAAATGTTTTGATTCAACTTTTTTTCGTCGTATTCAGTAAATACAATTAAATCATTTTTAAAGTCGAAATCTGATATAACTTTTCCAACTGAAAAAACTTCTTCAGATTTTTTTTCAGTTGTACTATATTTAAGTAGAGTAGATTTATTTTCAGAATCATTGTTAATAAAGTATAGATTATTTTCATCTTTCCATTTCATGTTCCAAGTGTGGTTATAGTCTACAGGAGTAATTTTATTTGTAGTTTTTTCATCTGTATTGATTAAGAAAATATTTGATATACTTTCATCATTTTCTATAAAAGCTATGTTTTTATTGTCAGGAGAAAAAGTAGCAGAGTATATAAGGTCATTAGTTTCATATAATTTTTCTTTTTTCTTATTTTGAAGATTATATAGCCATAATATATTAGTACTTTCTTCTCCATCTATTTCCTCTTGTTTATATAATAGATATTTTCCAGGTATATAATCTAAAATCAAACCATTATCAATATACTCAGAGATCACTTCTTTATCTGATAGAACAACTTCTCCTGTATTGGCATCGGCTTTTACATTTAAATTTATTAATGGAGATTTCCAATCATCTGTTTCAGAAATATTACTAAAATCTATATTCCAAATAAAACTTTCTTTAGTTCGTACAAGATCTACTATAGGTGTAGTGTTTGGAGATATCTTAAATTGGGAATATATCTTATTGAGTATTTGAGATTTTCCAAACTTTAATTCTATGGGATCGTAGTTTTGATTTATAATATTGAATTTAATATCATCTAAATTATCTTTATCAGAAATCTTTAGGTTAATAATAGCTTGGGGAATTGCAAGTTGTGTTTTATCATCTTCTAGTAACCTATTAGTATATATATTTACTTCTTCATTGTTTTCTGTTATTCTATCTATTTTTATACCTGAAGATTCAACTAGACCTAGCGAAACTAATATTTTAACATCTTCATTTTTTTCAAGAATTTCTATATTTGGTTCCAAAGATTGATATCCTTTAGAAAGGACAATCTTTTCTATTTCGTATTCAATAGGTTTTTCTTTTAAACCATTGTCAGCAGGCTTGGTGTCAGAGTTTTGAATAGTATTACAACTAGTTAAAACTACCGATAAAAATACTAGAAAAACAAGTGAAATTATTTTTTTCATATTTGGCCTCCTCCTTCTATATTAGTTTATACTATTCAATAAATAAGTTCAATCTTATTTTTTATAATTGAAAACCATTGATTATTTTAATATATATATTATAATTAAATAGTAAGAACGAACAGGCGTTCAAAACGAGGTGAATAAATTGAGTAAGTTTAAAATAGTATCAGATTTTAAGCCTACTGGTGATCAACCAGAGGCTATAGAGAAGCTTTCAAATGGCATAATAAATGGATTAAAGTATCAAACACTACTTGGAGTTACAGGATCGGGAAAGACTTTTACTATGGCAAATATTATAGAAAAAGTTCAAAAGCCAACTTTGGTTATAGCACATAACAAAACTTTAGCTTATCAATTAGCCAGTGAATTTAAGGAGTTTTTTCCAGATAATGCAGTAGAATATTTTGTAAGTTATTATGATTATTACCAACCAGAAGCTTATGTTCCACAAACAGATACTTATATAGAAAAAGATGCATCAATTAATGATGAAATAGATAAATTAAGACATTCAGCTACAGCTAGTTTATTTGAAAGAAGAGATGTAATAATAGTAGCTAGTGTATCTTGTATCTATGGCTTAGGAGACCCTATAGATTATGAAAACTTAGTAATTTCTCTAAGGCCAGGAATTATAAAAGATAGGGATGAAATTATAAAGAAGCTAGTAGATATTCAATATGTACGAAATGATATAAATTTTATTAGAGGAACATTTAGGGTAAGAGGGGACACTTTGGAAATATTTCCAGCATCATCTAGTGAAAATACTATAAGGGTGGAATTTTTCGGTGATGAAATTGATAGGATTGTAGAGATAAATCATCTTACAGGTGAGATTATAGGTCTTAGAAATCATGTCTCTATATTTCCAGCTTCCCACTTTGCTACATCCTATGAAAAAATTGAAGGAGCAATAGTTAGAATAGAAAAAGAGCTAGAAGATAGATTAAAAGAACTTAGGAGCCAAGATAAACTTTTAGAAGCTCAAAGATTAGAACAAAGAACTAGATATGATATTGAGATGCTTAGAGAAATGGGGTATTGTCAGGGCATAGAAAATTATTCCAGACATTTAAGTGGAAGAGAAAAAGGAAGCAAGCCCTATACCCTTATAGATTATTTTCCAGAAGATTTTCTCATTATTGTAGATGAATCCCATGTGACTATTCCCCAAATAAGGGGTATGTATAATGGGGATAGGTCTAGAAAGACTACCCTTGTAGAACATGGTTTTAGACTTCCATCTGCACTAGATAATCGTCCTCTTAAATTTAATGAATTTGAGGACCATATAAACCAAATACTATTTTTAAGTGCAACTCCTGGACCTTATGAATTGGAACATTCAGAAAAAGTAGTAGAACAGATTATACGTCCTACAGGACTTTTAGATCCGGAGATAGAGGTAAGACCTACTGAGAACCAAATAGATGATTTAGTGAAAGAAATAAGGATTAGGGAAAAGAAAAAAGAGAGAGTATTGATAACTACATTGACTAAGAAAATGGCAGAGGATTTAACAGATTATTTTAAAGAAATAGGTATAAAGGTGACCTATCTTCATTCCGATATTGATACAATAGAGAGGATGGAGATTATTAGAGATTTAAGACTTGGAAAGTATGATGTATTAGTAGGAATAAACCTTTTAAGAGAAGGATTAGATTTACCTGAAGTATCATTGGTAACCATATTGGATGCAGATAAAGAAGGATTTTTAAGATCAGAAACATCTATGGTACAGACTATTGGTAGAGCAGCAAGAAATGCTTCAGGAAAAGTAATAATGTATGCAGATACTATTACAAAGTCTATGAAAAAGGCTATAGATGAAACCAATAGGAGAAGGAAAATTCAAAGTGAATATAATGAAGAACACAATATAATTCCAAAGACTATTGTAAAAGGTATAAGAGATGTAATTGAGGCTACAAAAGTTATTGAAGATGAAGAAGAATATGTAGCTAATAAAATGTCAAAAGATGAAATGATAGAAATCATTAAAGGTTTAGAAAGTGAAATGCTTAAAGAAGCAGAATCATTAAACTTTGAAAAAGCTGCTGAATTAAGAGATAAAGCAAATGAATTAAAAAAGATGCTCTAGTTAAGAGGTGGTTTAGTGTCAAAAGATAAAATTATTATTAAAGGAGCTAGGGAGCACAATCTTAAAAATGTAGATTTAAAGCTTCCTAGGAATAAATTTATAGTGTTTACGGGTATCAGTGGTTCAGGTAAATCTTCATTAGCCTTTGATACTATATATGCAGAAGGCCAAAGAAGGTATGTAGAAAGTCTTTCAGCTTATGCAAGACAATTTTTAGGCCAAATGGAAAAGCCAGATTTAGATTATATTGAAGGACTTTCTCCAGCCATATCTATAGATCAAAAGACTACTAGTAAAAATCCTAGATCTACAGTAGGTACAGTAACAGAAATATACGATTATTTAAGGCTACTATTTGCTAGAATAGGAACTCCTTATTGTTACAAATGTGGTAAGGAAATAGCTAGCCAAACTGTAGATCAAATGGTTGACAAAATACTGGAATTAGAAGATAGAACAAAACTTCAAATATTGGCTCCTATAATAAGAGGAAAAAAGGGAGAACATAAAAAGGTATTGGAAAATATAAGAAAAGAAGGTTTTATAAGAATAGTAGTAGATGGAGAAAAGTACGAAGTTACAGATGAAATAAAATTAGATAAAAACAAAAAACATAATATTGAAGTAGTAGTAGACAGGATTATTGTTAAAGAAGGAATAGAAGGAAGGGTGGCAGATTCTATCGAAACTGCATTGAAGCTTTCAGATGGATTGGTAATAGCCGATATTATAGATGGAGAACAAATATTATTTAGTCAAAAACTATCTTGTCCAGACTGTGGAGTAGTTATAGAAGAACTTTCACCAAGAATGTTTTCTTTCAACAGTCCATTTGGAATGTGTAATACTTGTAACGGAATAGGCCATTATAAAGAGATAGATCCAGAATTAGTTATTCCAAATCCTTCCCTAAGCATTAAAGAAGGAGGAATTGCACCCTTTAGTACTTCAGCAGAAGATACCTATTATTATCAAGTGTTTAAAGCTATAGCAGAAAAAAATGATTTTGATATTGATGAACCTTTAGAAAATGCACCTAAAGAGTTTTTAGATGAACTATTATATGGAACAAAGGGCAGTATAAGATTTAAGTTTAAAAGTCGTTATAGTGGAAATAGAACCTACAGTGGAACATTTGAAGGAGTTATACCTAATTTAGAAAGAAGATATAGGGAGACCAATTCAGATTATATGAGAGATAAAATAGATAAATATATGGCTGAAAATCCTTGTCCTAGTTGTCATGGAAAAAGGCTTAAGGATGAAGTGTTAGCTGTTAGAATAAATGGTCTTAATATAGCAGAAGTTACAGACCTTTCTATAAAGGATTCTCTAAGTTTTTTTGAGAACTTGAAATTAACAGAAAGACAAAGACTTATAGGTAATCAAGTATTAAAAGAAGTGAAAGAAAGACTTCAATTTTTACAAGATGTTGGTTTAGAATATCTTACACTTTCTAGATCTGCTAGTACTCTTTCAGGAGGAGAATCTCAAAGGATAAGATTGGCTACTCAAATAGGTTCAAGTCTTGTTGGAGTAGTATATGTTTTAGATGAACCTAGTATAGGACTACATCAAAGAGATAATGAACGATTGCTTAAAACCTTGAGAAATCTTACAGATTTAGGCAATACCCTTATAGTTGTAGAACATGATGAAGATACTATGTACAATGCTGATTATATTGTAGATATAGGCCCAGGAGCAGGAAGACATGGAGGATACATTGTAGCAGAAGGTACACTTGAAGATATAGAAAAAAATAAAAAATCTATAACTGGTCAATACCTTTCAGGAATGAAAAAGATTGAAATACCTGAAAGTAGAAGGAAGCCTAATGGAAAATGGGTAGAGATTAAGGGAGCAAAGGAAAATAATCTTAAAGATATTGATGTAAAATTGCCACTAGGAGTATTTACTTGCATAACAGGGGTTTCAGGTTCTGGAAAGAGTACTTTGGTTAATGAAATACTTTATAAATCTCTTGCTCAGAAATTAAACAATGCAAAGATTAAACCTGGAAAGCATAAGAAAATTTTAGGACTTGAAAATTTAGATAAAGTTATAGAAATAGATCAATCTCCTATAGGAAGAACACCAAGATCAAATCCAGCTACCTATACTGGGGTTTTTGATCATATTAGAGATGTCTTTGCTATGACTCCTGAAGCAAAGATGAGAGGATATAAAAAAGGAAGATTTAGTTTCAATGTTAAAGGTGGCAGATGTGAAGCTTGTAATGGGGATGGAATCATAAAAATAGAGATGCATTTCTTGCCAGATGTATATGTTCCTTGTGAAGTATGTAAAGGTAAAAGGTACAATAGGGAAACATTACAAGTAAAATATAAGGGAAAGACAATATCTGATGTATTAGATATGACTGTAGAAGAAGCTTTAGAGTTTTTTGAAAATATACCTAGAATCAGTAGAAAACTTCAAACATTATATGATGTTGGATTGGGATATATAAAACTTGGTCAGCCTTCAACCCAATTATCTGGAGGCGAAGCTCAGAGAATTAAATTGGCAACAGAATTAAGTAAAAGAAGTACAGGAAAAACATTATATATATTAGATGAACCTACAACAGGTCTCCATGTAGCAGATATTCACAAGTTAATCAAAGTATTGGATAAATTAGTAGAAGGCGGAAATACAGTAGTGGTTATTGAACATAATTTAGATGTTATAAAGACTGCAGATTATATTATAGATTTAGGACCTGAAGGTGGAGATGGTGGAGGAACTATAGTAGCTAAAGGTACTCCAGAAGAAATATCAAAAGTAGATAGTTCATATACAGGACAGTTTTTAAAAGATACTTTAAATAATGCATAGGTTTTAAAATCTTCTTTCTTGTCTATACTCTTTTTAAAGGAGGGATTTAGATGGGAAAGAAGATTTTTATTTTAATAGTATTATTTTGTTTAATATTTTCATTATATACTATAGTTTTTTCTCAAGGAGATTTTAAAAAAGCTGATGTGGTATTTAAAAATATTAGTTTAAAAGGTGATGAAGGCAGTATAAATTTAAAAGAAGAAGCATTTTATTATAATAATAAGATATATGCTCCTATTTCAAAAGTAATAGATGTTATGGGAGGACAAGGATTTTGGAATGAAGAAAAGACTGAAATTATTATAAAACCTTATAATGATTTTATCCAATGTGAAAGTAATAAGGGAGAAGTATTTGCCTATGGAATTATAATGAGTATTAATTATGAAAATAGAGAAATAGGAATAGAGCAGTATTTAGATGAAACTACTAAAAAAATACCATCTAAATTAAAAATAAGAGAAGATGCAGTTATAGTACTTGAAAGAAATGATAAGAAAATGAATATAGATTTTACAGACTTAAGGGCAGGAGAAGATATTGGGTTGATTTTAGATAAGGATAAAAATGTACGGGCAATAATATTAGTTAAATAAAAAAATAGCTTGAGAATGGTACGTACCATTCTCAAGCTATTTTTTTATTTAATATATGACTAAAAGACTATTTTGTAATAGAAGACAATAAAATAGGATAGCGTTTGCCATCCTATTTTATATAAAGATTAGCAGAATATTATATACATATAATTTGCTAAAATTCCTGCAATTAAGCCACCTATAAAATGTACAAGCATAGATTTACCAATAAGTTTGCGAGCACCAATAGCATCCATTTGTCCAACTTGTACGCTTAGAAAACCAGCCCAGCATATTCCCATTGCAGAAAATACAGCAATATCATGAGCATTCATAAGACCTTTTTCTAATAAACCTTTTGCCATACCCATAGCTGCTCCTACTGCTCCCAAAGATGTAATTGGAAGAGCTAGTGCTTCAGTGCTTTTGAAACCAAACATTGGATCAAGAATGAAAGAAATTTTTTCTCCTAATTTGGGAAGAAGCCCTATACCTTCTCCAGCAACACCTTCATATACAGGGACACCATTTACAACATCACTTGGACCAAAAGTTAAAATCATAACTATGGTGCAAACAATAACAACTCCTGGGATAATGCTTAAACCAAGTTCAACTCCATTTTTTCCGCCTTCAAGCAAGGAATCTAGAACACGTTGACCAACACTACCTTCACGAACTTTTCTATATTCAAATGCGTCTGAATCTGCTGGTTTAACATTTTTTTCATATTCTTTATATTCTTTTTTTGCAATATGAAGAATTGCCCTTATACTAAAAATACCTCCAAGTATAGCAGCTATATTTCCTATAATTATGGCTGGAATATATTCATCACCTAGTCCGAGGCAATAACTAGTAACTATTAATCCCATTCCAAAAGTATTGGCAAGATTTATAAGAGCGACACTTTCAGCTTTTGTAAAGTACTTTATAAATTCCTTATCTCTAATAAGTGATAAAATAGCAGGGTTATCAGAGAGATAAGTTGTTACAGCACCAAGCGATGCGGCACCAGGTAGACCAAATAAAGGTCTCATAATTGGAGATATAATTTTATTAATAAGAGCTATAACGCCAAACTCTGACATTAGCCCAGCTGCACCTCCAGCCAAAACTGCAACTGCCATTATATATAGGGTTGTGTTAAGAACTAAATCATGAGCTGTTTTCATCATAACACTAAACATAATGCCTACACCCATTTTATTTGCTAAATAAATGAGAATAGCAAGACTAATACCTATAAAAACAAAAGTTTCAGTTGAGATAGCTTTTTTTAGATTTTTTTTGTTTTTTACGTTTTCCATTTCTCAAAAAACACCTCCAGAGAATACTTTTTAATTATTTTTATATTGCATAAATAGAATATAAGGTAAAAAAATATGTATTAGATATTTATCAATCCTCCTTAATTTAAATATAAAATATTATAAGAGAACAGGTGTTAGTTAAATATCAAACAAATATAGATAAAAAAACATAAAAATATAGGAAAAGGTTTTTCTAATATTTAAAAAAACAATAAAGAATCTTTCAAAACTATTATATAATTTATAATCATGAAAATCAATTCATTTTAGAAAAAAATAAAAAACATTTATTTTCATAAAAAAACATTCTTTTATATGGACAAAAAAATAAAATCTTAGTATAATGAAATTAAACCAATGGGCAAAACAGTAAATTACACCTAATTAGTATAATAATAAAAATATAACTATTCTTCATATAAAGAAAAAACATTTCATATATATAATGTAACTGAGTTAAACACATTTCATATATATGAAACAGAACTTTAATATTAAGAAAAGGTGAAATCATGACTACATATATAGAAGTTTAAATTAGATGGTTTATAAATGATAAAAAAATAACATTAAAAAATAAAAATTAATATAAAAATTAAAAAAAGGGGTGTTAAGATGTTATATCTAAACGAAAAAGATATAAATAAATGTATAACTTTAAATGAAATTATGGATGAAATAGAAAAAACTTTTATTTTATATGAAAAAAATAAGTTTTACATGCCTGACAGAATCCATGTAGATTACAAAAACAAGACTATATTATATATGCCTTGTTTTTTAGAAAATATTTTTGGAACAAAGTTTCTCACAGTTTTTCCAGAGAATAGGAAGAAAAGTAGACCAGTAATAGATGGTCTTATGTTGCTAAATGATTATGATACAGGTGAAACTATTTCCATACTAGATGGGAAAACGCTAACAGCCCTTAGAACAGGAGCTGTAGGAGGTACAGGTATACGTCATATAACACCTAAAGATGTAAAAACTGTAGGTCTTGTAGGAGCAGGAGTACAGGGATTTAATCAATTAAGATTCGCTTGTGAGGCAAGAGATATAGAAAAAATAATAGTATTTGATTTATTTAAAGAAAAGCTTCCAGACTTTATTCAAAAAGTTAAGGAGCAAATTTCTGGAGTTGAAGTAGTATCTGTAGAGAATACAGAAGAGCTTTTAAAAGAATCAGATATAGTAATAACAACAACTACTTCTAATGAGCCTGTATTTCCTAATAAAAAAGAGCTTTTTAAAGGCAAAAATTTTATAGGAATCGGTTCATATAAGCCTAATATGAGAGAATACCCGGATGCACTTATTTCTGTTTTAAACAAAGTATATATAGATACTGAATTTGCAAAAGAAGAAACAGGAGATCTTTCTAATCCTTTAGAGAGAGGACTATTAAAAGATAATCAGATCGAAACTCTTGGAAATTATATTTTATATGAAAAAAATAAAGAAGAAATAATAAAAGGAACAACTTGGTTTAAATCTGTAGGTATGGCGTTATTTGATATAGTTGTAGCTCACCTTATATATAATAAGGCAAAAGAAAAAGGTATTGGTCAAGAAATTGAATTGTAATAAATGTGTTCAAAATTCAATTTAAATATATAAGAAGGAGATGATATATATGATGCATTTTAAGCATTATATAAATTGCATTGATGCTCATACTTGTGGAGAACCTCTTAGAATTATAACATCAGGTCTTCCACCAATTGAAGGAGATACTATTCTTGAAAAAAGGGAATTTGTACTTAAACATTATGATTATCTAAGAAAAATGATGATGTTGGAGCCAAGAGGACATAGTGGCATGTATGGTTGTATTATAGTTCCTCCTGTAACGGAAGATGGAGATTTTGGAGTGCTTTTCACACATAATGAAGGCTTAAGTTCCATGTGTGGACATGGCATAATTGCAGTGACTAAAGTAGCTATTGAGACAGGAATGATTCCTGCAGAAAATGGTGTTAAAGTTGTAAAGATTGATTCTCCTGCTGGAAGAATAACTGCCTATGCAGATCTAAAAGATGGTAAAGTAGAACAAGTAAGGTTTCAAAATGTTCCATGTTTTGTGTATGAGAAAAATGTAAAAGTATATGTAGATGGTATAGGAGAAGTAACTGGAGAAGTAGTGTATTGTGGGGCTTTTTATGTATATCTTGATGTAAACCAAGTAGGTTTAAAGGTAAATCCTAAAAATGCAGAAGAACTTGTTAGAATAGGTATGGAAATAAAGAATAAAGTAACGGCAAAAATGGAATTTAAACATCCTACTTCAGGAGTAAACTGGTTATATGGAACTATATTTTATGAGCCATTGATAAGAAACGGTAAGAAACTTTATACAAAGAATATATGTATATTTGCAGAAGGACAAATAGATAGATCACCTACAGGAACAGGAACAGGTGGTAGAGTAGCGTTACACTACAGTAAAGGTGAAATGAATAAGGAAGACATACTTATAAATAACAGTGTTATAGATACTACTATGAAAGCAAAAATTATTGAAGATACAAAAGTTGGAGAATATGATGCTGTAATAACAGAAGTTTCTGGAACAGCATATATATCAGGATTTAATCAATTAGTATTAGATCCAGAGGATCCTCTACCAGAAGGATTTAGAATTTCAGGAAGTTAAAATATAAGATAAAAAACAAATGCCGTATATTTCATATAAATGAACTATAGACATATAATATGAGGATTTACAAAATAATTTTTCATAAGCATAAAAAAAGTTTAGCAATACTTAAAAAATACTGGACATTTTTTAAATTATGAAGTATAATTAAGTTAAAAACATATCAAAGTAATACCGTTTTGCTTAGATATAGTTTTTTATACCACAAATCCTAAAAAGTATAATTAAATCGTATATAATAATGATAAAAGTATTTTAATAGATAAAAATTTAAAAGGAAGGGAAAGGAAAACGGTATGAATAATATAGGAAAAAAAATAAAGGATCTGAGAACAGGAAACAATATGACTTTAAAAGAATTAAGTGAGAAGACAGATTTGTCCATTGGTTTTTTATCTCAGCTTGAGAGAGGATTAACAACTATAGCAATAGATTCTTTAGAGAAAATAGCACAAGAACTTGGTGTAGATTTAACATATTTTTTAGCACCACCTAGAGAACAGAAAAAAACAGTATTGCGTAGTTACGAACAAGAAGTATATCAAGTGGTAAATAACCATATAATTTACAATCTTATAAATGATGTTAATGAAAGAGAATTACTTCCAAGGCTTATACACATTCTTCCTATGGAAAAGATTGAAAGCATAAAAACGTATAAGCATAAGGGAGAAGAGTTTGTCTATGTTCTTGAAGGAATATTAACTTTAGTAGTAGATGATGAAGAATATAGTTTATATCCAGGTGATAGTGCTCATTATAGTTCCATGCATGTTCATAACTGGGCTAACTATACAAATAAGGTTGTGAAATTTATAGCAGTGAATATTCCTAATACTCTTAAAGAGGAATAAAAAGAGGTGTTATATATGGAAGGAACAATTGTAAATATACAAAAGTATTCTATACATGATGGCCCTGGAATAAGAACTACAGTATTTTTAAAAGGTTGTCCTTTAAGTTGCTGGTGGTGTCACAATCCTGAAAGTCAAAGTACTAAAAATGAAATAATGTTTTTTGAACAGAAATGTACTGGATGTGGAATATGTGTAAAAAGATGTCCAGAGGAAGCTATTACTATGAGGGAAATGAAGCCTACAATAGATAAGACTAAATGTATTTTATGTGGAAATTGTACAGATTTTTGCTATAACGAAGCAAGAGAATATGTAGGTCAAAAGATAGGAGCTATAGAATTATTTAAAGAAATTCAAAAAGATGAGATTTTTTATGAGGAATCAGGAGGAGGAGTTACATTTTCAGGAGGAGAACCTCTTTTGCAAGTCGATTTTTTAAGTGAGGTTTTAGATATATGCAATAAGAAGAATATCCATACAACATTAGATACTTCTGGATATACAAAGTGGGAAAATATAGAGAAAATAGTTAATAAAGTTGACTTGTTTTTATATGACTTAAAGCTTATAGATGATGAAAAGCATAAAAAGTATATAGGAGTTTCCAATAAGTTAATTTTGGAAAATCTTAAAAAGTTATCATCATTAGGGAAAAGAATATTTGTAAGAATGCCTATAATAGCTGGGATCAATGATGATAATGACCATATTGATGAGAGTATAAAGTTTATAAAAACTTTAAATAACATAGAGCAGGTTAATCTAATTCCTTATCATAGTATGGGAATGGATAAATATAAAAGATTAAATATGGATTATAAGCTTTCAGGTATGGAGAAACCTGCTGATGAAAAAATGGAAGAATTAAAAGAAAAATTTGAGAAGGAAGGAATAAAAGTAAAGATAGGGGGCTAAAAAAATGATGACAGAAAGGGTTAAAAAATTAAGAGAACAAAGTCTTAATGCAGTTCCTTATATTTCAATGGAAAGGGCAGAAGCAGTTGATAGGGTTTATAAAAAGTATGAAGGTGCAGTTTCAACACCAGTACTAAGAGCTCTTGTACTTAAAGAGATAATGTCAACTAAAAAACTTTGTATCAATGATGGAGAACTTATAGTTGGAGAAAGAGGAGAAGCACCTGCAGCAACTCCAACATACCCTGAACTATGCTGCCATACAATAGAAGATTTTGAAATAATGGATAAACGTGAAAAAATATCTTTTAAAGTCAATGAAGAAGCTAAAAAGATTCAAAAAGAGGAAATAATTCCTTACTGGGAAAAAAGATCTATGAGATATCATATACTTGAAAATATGACTGATGAATGGAAAGAATGTTATGCAGCAGGAATATTTACTGAATTTATGGAACAAAGAGGTCCTGGTCATACAGTAGCAGATGGAAAGATATATAAGAAAGGATTCTTAGATTTTAAAAAAGATATAGAAAAAGCTATAGAAGAACTTGACTTTTTAAATGACCATGAAGCTCTTGATAAGAAGAATCAATTAGAAGCTATGAGTATAGCATGTGATGCTATAATGATATTAGGAAAACGCTATGCAGAATATGCTAAAGAACTTGCAGAAAAAGAGGAAAATCCTGAAAGAAAGAAAGAGCTTCTTGAGATATCAGAAGTTTGTAGCTGGGTACCTGCGCATGCTCCAAGAACTTTTAGAGAAGCACTTCAAATGTACTGGTTTGTTCATCTTTGTGTAATTACAGAGCTGAATCCATGGGATTCATTTAACCCAGGTAGACTTGATCAACATTTATATCCATATTACAAAAAAGAAACAGAAGCAGGAACATTAACAGAAGAAAAAGCTAAAGAATATCTTCAATGCTTCTGGGTTAAATTTAATAACCAACCAGCACCTCCAAAGGTAGGGGTTACACTTAAAGAAAGCGGAACATATACGGATTTTGCTAATATAAATAGTGGTGGTTTGAAGTCAGATGGTTCTGATGGAGTAAACGATGTAAGCTATCTTGTACTTGATGTTATAGATGAAATGAAATTGTTACAACCAAGTTCAAATGTGCAAATAAGTAAAAAAACACCTCAAAAATTCTTAAAAAGAGCACTTAAAATTGTAAGAAAAGGCTGGGGCCAACCTTCATTATTTAATACAGATGCAGTAATTCAAGAAATGCTTAGAGCAGGAAAAACTGTTGAAGATGCAAGGGATGGAGGAACTAGTGGTTGCGTTGAAACCGGAGCTTTTGGTAAGGAAGCTTATATACTAACAGGATATTTCAACCTTCCAAAAATTCTTGAAATCACACTAAATAATGGTATAGATCCTGAAACGGGTAAAAAATTAGGAATAGAAACAGGAGATCCAACTGAGTTTAAAACCTATGAAGAATTATTTGAAGCGTATAAGAAACAATTAAAACATTTTATAGATATAAAAGTTAGGGGAAATAGGGTTATAGAAAGACTATATGCTACAAAGATGCCTGTACCTTTCCTATCTGTAATAATAGATGATTGTATATCAAAAGGTAAAGATTATAATGCTGGAGGAGCAAGATATAACACTAGTTATATTCAAGGGGTTGGAATAGGAAATATTACAGATGCTTTAACAGCTATAAAATACAATGTATTTGACAATAAGAAAATAACAATGGAAGAATTGTTAAATGCAGTTAAAGACAATTTTGAAGGTCATGAAGATATACTCCATCTTGTTAAAAACAAAACTCCTAAATATGGAAATGATGACGATTATGCAGATGAAATAATGACCGAAGTATTCCATGCATATTACAATGAAGTTACAGGACGCCCTAATGGTAAAGGTGGAGTCCATAGAATAAATATGCTTCCAACTACATGCCATGTTTACTTTGGTTCTGTAATTGGAGCTACTCCAGATGGCAGATTGGCTAATACACCACTAGCAGATGGTATCTCTCCATCAAAAGGAGCGGATAAAAATGGACCAACAGGAGTAATAAAATCAGCTTCTAAGATGGATCATATAATAACAGGCGGAACCTTATTAAATCAAAAGTTTACACCTTCTGTCGTTCAAGGGGAAGAAGGATTGGACAATTTAGCACATCTTGTTCGTTCATATTTTAAGATGGATGGACATCATATACAATTTAATGTAATAAGTAAAGAAACCCTTATTGAAGCCCAAAACAAACCAGAAGAATATAAAAATTTAATAGTTAGGGTTGCTGGATATAGTGATTATTTTGGAAATCTTGATAAGGCTCTTCAAGATGAAATAATAGAGAGAACGGAACAAAGCTTCTAGTAGATACTTATAGAGAAGAATAAAATAATAATTTTATTCTTCTCTATTTCATAAAAATATAAAATAATTTACAGGAGGAATATATATGAATAAAATGCTAGGATTTATAGGAAATGGAAATATGGGTAGAGCAATGATGGGCGGTATAATAAAAGCTGGACTTTTCAAACCAGAAAATATTATAGTTTCAGATATTAATGAAAAGAGCCTTAAAGAAGTAAAAGAAGAACATGGTGTAAAAACTACAGTAGATAATAAAGATGTTGCCAAGGAAGCAGATATTATTATACTTTCAGTAAAACCAAATCTTTATCCTCTTATAATATCGGGAATAAAAGATAGTGTGAAAGAAGATGTAATAATAATAACTATTGCAGCTGGAAAATGTATAGAAGATACAGAAAAACAATTTGGTAGAGATATAAAAGTGGTTAGAGTTATGCCTAATACTCCAGCTCTTGTTGGGGAAGGTATGTCTGCTCTATGTCCAAGCAAATCAGTTACAGAAGAAGAGTTAAAGTTAATAGTAGATATGTTTGAAAGTTTTGGGGAAGCTGAAATTGTAGATGAATATCTTATGGATGCAGTAACTTCTGTAAGCGGTTCTTCACCTGCATATGTTTACATATTTATTGAAGCTATGGCTGACGCAGCAGTATTAGATGGATTGCCAAGAGATAAGGCTTATAAAATGGCAGCACAAGCAGTATTAGGTTCAGCTAAAATGGTATTAGAAACAGGAATGCATCCTGGAGCCTTAAAAGATATGGTATCTTCTCCAGGAGGAACAACTATTGAAGCAGTTGCAACCCTTGAAGAAAAAGGATTTAGAGATGCTGTTATTTCAGCTATGAAAGCTTGCACTAAAAAGTCAAAAGAAATGTCAAAATAAATGAAGACACAAAACAATATAGGTATAGGGCTAGCTTGCCATATACCTATACTTATATACCTATACGTTATAATTTTAACATAAATCTAATATTATATTATGTACATATAAAACAAAAAAAGGGGGATAAAAGTGAAAAATATTTATTTAATAGTGATATTAGGTTATATATTGGGAATTGCAGTATATGGATGGTATTTAAACAGAAAGCATATTGAAACTAGTGATGATTTTGTTACAGGTGGTAGAAGAATACCTCTTCCAATATTAATTGGTACCTTACTAGCCACTTGGATGGGTAGTGGAATGGTTACTGGCACAGCAAACTTTATTTATACATATGGTCCTATTGCAGGATTGATTCATCTTATAGGAGAACCTTTAGGTTTATTACTTGTAGCATTATTTTTAGCTAAGCGTGCAAGAGAAAAAACATCTTACACCATTCCTGAATTAATTGAAATAAAATATGGACCAGTAGCAAGAGTAATATTAGCTATATGTATAATCCTTTCTTATGTTGGGATAGTATCATATCAGTTTCAAGCAGGAGGATATATATTAAATATTACAACTGGAATAAACGTAGAAATAGGAACATTAATTAGTGCTATAATTATTATATTTCTATCAGTAGTAGGCGGTCTGGTTTCTGTTGCTTATACAGATGCTGTAGGAACATTGATAATATTTATTGCAATGATAATTGGACTTCCAATTGCTGTAAAACAGGCAGGAGGACTATCTGGAATGATCTCAGCAATTCCAGCAGAACAGCTTTCGGTTACAGGAAAATTAAGTGGGGTTCAATTATTGGGATATACACTTCCTACTATATTTTTAGTTTTGGGAGAACAAAACTTATATCAACGTTTTGGTTCAGCTAAAGATGTTGAAGAATCCAGAAAATCAGGTATTGGATTATTTTGGCTTGGACTTTTATTGGATATATTGATATTGGGATTAGTAACTCCAGGCATAGTACTTTATCCTAATTTGGAAAATCCTGATACCGCATTTTTTCAAGTAGCCATGGGACTTCCTGAAATAATAGGAGCTTTTATGCTTGCTAGTTCAGTTGCATTGTTTATAACTACAGCAGATTCATATTTATTATCAGCAGGAACAAATGTAACTTATGATTTCTGGGCAAGATTTATAAATAAGGATGCCTCTGATAAGGAAAAACTTATTGTTACTAGAGTTTCAATAGTTGTATTAGGAATAATAGCTTTGGTAGTAGGAAAATTTTTCCCTTCAATATTAAGTATGCAGATGTATGCTTATTCAATATATGGTGCTGCAGTAACTCCGGCTTTTTTAGCTTGTTTATTTTGGGATAAAGCAACTAAGGCAGGAGGTCTCACTTCAATTATAGTAGGTGGGCTTACAGTACTTATTTGGGAGATAGTATTGAAAAATCCAATGGGATTAAATAGTATTGTAATTGCAGGGCCATTATCAATAATATGTCTTATTATTGTTAGCTTAATGACACAAAGTTCTTTAAAGAAAAGTCAAGTTAATGAATAACATAGACTTTTATAGTCGTGTTATAATGGTTTTAAGTATTTAAATATGGGAAGGTGAATAACGTGAATGTAAATGAAAAACTTTCAAGTTTAAGAAAACTTATGAATGAAAAGGGAATAGACGCTTATATTATACCTACATATGATCCACATCAGAGTGAATATGTAGGTGAACATTGGCAAGCTAGAGTGTGGATATCAGGATTTACAGGTTCTGCTGGAACTGTAGTCGTAACTAAAGATGAAGCAGGACTATGGACAGATGGAAGATATTTTATTCAAGCTGAAAATCAGCTAAAGGGTAGTGAAATAAAATTATTTAAGATGGGTATACCTGGCTATCCAACCTATATGGAATGGATTAGAGACACTCTAAAAGAAGGAGAAACTGTAGGATTTGATGGAAAGCTATTTCCACAATCAGATGTACTGGAGATGCAAAAGAAGCTTGAAAATAAGAAGATAAAAATTGTTGAAGAATATGATCTAATAAGTAGTATATGGACAGATAGACCTGAGCTACCAATGGATGAAATATTTATTCATGATGTAAAATATGCAGGTAAAACTCCAAAGGAAAAATTAGAAGATGTAAGAAAAGAAATGGAAAAATTAGAAGTAGAATATTATATATTAGGAAGTCTTGATGATATAGCTTGGGTTTATAATATCAGAGGAAAAGATGTAGAGTATAATCCTGTAGTTACCTCTTATGCTCTTATTTCCATGGATAAAGCTTATTTATTTGTCCATAAGGTAAAAGTTCCAAAAGAAGTAGAAAACTTTTTAAATAAAAATGGTATAGAGATTAGAGAATATAATGAAGTAAGAGATTATGTTGAAAAAATAAAGGATGGAAGTAGGGTATTTATAGATCCAAGTAGGGTAAATAGATGGTTATATAATGGAATACCAAAAGGATGTAAAATAGTTGAGGAAACCAACATAACAACTAATCTTAAAGCAATAAAAAACTCTGTAGAAATAGAAAACTTGAAAAGATGCTATATAAAAGATGGGGTTGCGTTAGTTAAGTTCTTGTATTGGATAGATAAAAACTTAGGGAAAACTCCAATGTCTGAGATCTCTGTATCAGATAAATTAGAAGAGTTTAGAAGAGAGCAAGAAGATTTTGTGGAACCTAGTTTTGGTACTATAGCTGCATATAAAGACCATGCACCTATGATGCACTATAGTGCTACTGAAGAGTCAGACTACACATTAAAAAATGAAGGTATGCTTTTAGTTGATTCAGGAGGACAGTACTTAGATGGAACTACAGATATAACTAGAACTATAGTATTGGGACCTATAACAGAAGAAGAAAAGAGAGACTTTACTTTAACCTTAAAAGGGCATATTAATCTTATAAAAGCTAGATTTTTATATGGAGCTACAGGCTCAAACTTAGATGTTTTAGCTAGATTTCCACTATGGCAGGAAGGCATTGATTATAAATGTGGAACAGGTCATGGAGTAGGGTTTTTCTTAAATGTTCATGAAGGTCCACATAGATTTGCACCAATCCCTAATAAAGTGAAATTAGAAGAGGGAATGGTAGTGACCATAGAGCCAGGAGTATATAAAGAAGGGAAACATGGTATAAGGATAGAAAATGATATAGTAGTAAGAAAAGACATAGTAACTGAGTCAGGTCAATTTATGAAATTTGAAACTATATCCTATTGTCCAATAGATTTAGAAGGAGTAGATGTAGATCTATTGGATGAAAGTGAAAGACAGTGGTTAAATAACTATCACACTGAAGTATATGAAAAATTATCTCCATATTTAAATAAAGATGAAAAAGAATGGTTGAAAAACGAAACTAGAAGTATATAAATGATAAAATAAATGAGAGAATACTTGCCAAGTATTCTCTCATTTATTTTTTATGTTTGACGGGCATGTCATATATTTAAGGTGAAAGTCCTAAGGGGCGTAGTTACCAAAGAACTTAATAGCAACTTGTAAGTTTCACACCGTGAGGTCTCATGAACGATACAGTAGTAACAACGAATCATGAGAAGTCAGCAGAGGTCATAGTAATTAAATTTTTTTTAGTGAAGGACTGAACAATTAAAGAACATAATATAAAATGGGTGTAGTTTAGATAATATGATTGATACAGGTGAAAACGTAAAAGGAACCCAAGGTCGCTAAATTAAGATATTTCTAAACTAGCAAAAAGGAGTAGGATTCACATTATGACAAATTTATTAGACAAAATTTTTGACATACAAAATATGTATCAAGCCTTTAGAAGAGTATGTTCGAACAAAGGAACAAGTGGAGTTGATGGGATAACTGTTGACGAAATCGACAGATATATTAGAGAAAACTGGCAAAGAATAAAAGTCGAAATAAAAGAAAGACGTTACAAACCACAACCAGTCTTAAGAGTAGAAATTCCAAAACCTAATGGTGGCACCAGAAAATTGGGCATACCTACAGTCATGGATAGAGGTGAATTTCAACCATCAAAAACAGGTACACCATAAGGAGGAAATTTATCCCCTCTTTTAAGTAACATAATGCTAAATGAGCTTGATAAAGAGTTAGAAAGTCGTGAACTTAATTTTGTCCGTTATGCAGATGATTGTGTGCCACGAATGTGCGTCTAAGTAGCGTAGCTACTTGAATACAGCTATACTGTACAGATGATGGCGGCGGGCCCGCCGAAATCGCCATACAGGTGGAGATTTCAAATTACCTTAAGGTGCTGTGGTCAAAAGCCATGGTATTGAGCGTTAAGGAAAAGGCAGTATCTAAACTGTCAAGTGTGTGTTAAGGAGATGAACGAACAAGTGAACCACTTACGAAAGTGTCGAAAGCGTAGAGATTCCATCAAAACCAGGGGGTAGTCGTTAATCTGGGATAAGTCTAGGGGAAACCTGTTTACTGCCTAGATGGTGGACGGCACAAAGGTGGCATGAACTTAATACAGGCGTCTGTGATGAACAATCCATTGAAGATTTTGAGAAAAACTTAAACAACAATCTATACAAAATCTGGAATAGAATGTCATCAGGAAGTTACTTTCCCAAACCTGTAAAAGCAGTAGCAATACCTAAGAAGAATGGTGGTACTAGAATACTAGGCATACCCACTGTTGAAGATAGGATTGCACAAATGGTAGCTAAAATATACTTTGAGCCAAAGGTAGAGTCCATATTTTACGAAGACTCATATGGATATAGACCAAATAAATCAGCAATACAAGCAATAGAAAAGACAAGAATAAGATGTTGGAGGAAGGATTGGGTGCTAGAATTCGATATCAAGGGATTATTTGATAATATCAGGCATGATTATCTAATGGAATTAGTAAAAAGACATACTGAAGAGAAATGGATAATCCTATACATTGAAAGATGGTTAACAGCACCATTTCAAATGGAAGATGGAGAATTAATACTAAGAACAGCAGGAACACCTCAAGGAGGTGTCATAAGCCCAGTACTTGCAAACTTGTTTTTACACTATACATTTGATGATTTTATGGTAAAACAGTTTCCAACAATACCGTGGGAGAGATATGCTGATGATGGAGTAACACATTGTACATCATTAAAGCAAGCGAAATACCTACAAAGAAGGTTAGAAGAAAGGTTTAAACAATGTGGAGTGGAACTAAATCTAGAGAAAACGAAGATAGTGTACTGTAAAGATGATGACCTTAAAGGAAATTATGAAAATATATCTTTTGACTTTCTAGGATATGTATTTAGACCAAGACATTCAAGCAGTAAATATGGAAAATTTTTCACAAATTTCCTTCCAGCAATATCTGAAAAGGTAAAGAAAGCAATTTGTAAGGAAGTAAGAAGCTGGAAGCTACAATTAAAAGTTGATAAAGACATATGGGATATATCAAAGATGTTTAACAAGAAAATACAAGAAATGAAAACATAGATGAAAATCAGAATATTGGTTAGGTAACATTGCCAAAAGAGATGTGAAATTATTTGTACACTGGAAATTTGGAGTATTACCAACGGCTGGATAATGGGAGCCGTATGAGCTGAGAGGTTTACATACGGTTCTGAGAGAGACTTAAGGGGAGGTTCCTTAGGTCTACTCACTGTATTATAACAGTAAAAAGTAAAGTAGCAGCAAAGAGACAGTGGGGTTTACAAAAAGTTAGGAATTAATAAAGACTTAGCAAGATTAACCTCATATTGTGGGATAGGTACTACTTTGTAGCAACAAAAACCTGTGTATCAAGAGCAATTTCAAAGGATATATTAACCCGAAGAGGGTTAATAAGTCCATTAGATTATTATGAACACAGGCGTAATGTAAGATTTAATTGAACCGCCGTATACGGAACCGTACGTACGGTGGTGTGAGAGGGAAAATTTATTTTTCCATACTCGATTCGACAAATATTATGCAATACATATTAGATTAGTGAGAAATTTTTAAGTTATATAAAAATATGTCAAAATTCCTTGCATGCTTTTTCTTGAAATAGAACAACTTATCATTTATAATCTTATGCAAGATTATAAGTCAGAATAGTGTGAATTATAACGCTATTCATTGAAAGGTGTTTTATATTTTTTAGGTTGTTATAGTATTCAAGTGATCTGAAAAAATCAGAATGTATGTTGATAATAGCTAACTAAATGGTTATTTAATAAAGTTAACCTTAATATAGATAAAGATAGAGAATTTATTACAATATGATTAAGAAAGGAGCATTTTTCATAATAAGTCTATAGTTTTTAATAATGACATTAGAAATTTCTAGAATTTGTTTAAAAATATTAAGATTACAGTCTTTAAAATACTAATGGATAAAGATTAAAAATTTTTACCTTTTGAATAATATACTTTTGATAGATATTTAACAGTTGAATATTATATAATTTTTTCGTATAGATAAATAAGAAGTATAATTTATCTAAGAGTTTTAGCCTCTAATGTGGTATATTATGGATTCTATCTATACAATAATTATTTCATAATATAAATAAATAGAAAACACTTAACTTATAAAACCTAATGTTTAGAACCTCTCTACTCTATTGATATAAGTCTATGTATATTCGGTAATTAGGTAATGTTCTCCTAATTAGAATATGGTGTAAAGAAGAGGTGCAATCTTTTATTAGGAAGAACTGGAATTCAAAGAGGTGGACTATGGTCTCTATCTGTACAATTATTATTTCACAAGATAAGTGAAATAGGAAAGAAAAAAAGAAAATGGGATTAAGATTTATGTTAAGAAAAGAAAATTTTGGTGCAATATTATATGATAGAGAAAATTTTGAATTTTATTTTATTGATAAGTTTGGATTTGAAATAATTTTAAATATTAATAAATTTGGTATCCAAAGAACAATAGAGTTTTATGATTATGACGAAAGAGATAGTGTTACTTTTTATATAAAAGAATTAAATGAACTTGGATTAGTTAAAGGTAATAAAATTGATGCTGATATTATAATAAATAAACCAACTGAAAAATCATTATCGGCACCAGTAAAAGCATATTTAACTATTACTGATTTTTGTAATTTAAAATGTGATCATTGTTTTGGAGATTTTGGAAAGGGTAATGAAATGAATATGAAAAATATAAGAGAAATATTGAAGCAATTAAATGACTTAGGAGTTCCTCAGATAAGTATTACAGGTGGAGAACCTTTATGTCATCCAAGAATATATGATATAGTTGAATTAATAATACAAGAAGGTTTTACTATACAAATGACAACTAATGGTTTACTTATAAATGATGAATTTATAAATACATTTTCTAAATATAGTGATCAATGTTTTAGAATTTCAGTCTCATTAGATGGAATAAAAGAAGCACATGATAAAGTTAGGGGTGAAGGAAATTTTTCAAAAGTAATGGATAGGATTAAGTTTTTACAGAAGAATCATTTTAAGTTTGGTATTAATACAGTAATTAGTAATTATAACATAGATACTATAGACGAATATTTGGATATGTTATTGGAAAATGAAATTACAGATGTTTCTTTCTCTTTAATAATGCCAACAGGCAGAGCAGCTGATAGTGAAATTAATCTAATAAATTTGAATAGTAGTCTTTGGAAACATAAAATTAAAAAAGCTAAAGAAAGTATACAACAATTTGCAATTAAATCATCATCTTCACAATATGTGTTCGGTGATGTTGTTACTTCAGAGGGCAAATTTATTTTAGAAAAAGATGAAATTCGAAAAGAATTAGGATTGGAGAGGTGTGGAGCTGGTTCTTATATTATAACTATATCTTCAAATGGTGACTTAATTCCTTGTGTACATTTGAAAGATTTTTTTAATAAAAGAAAGGTTTATTCCGAGTCTGTTTTTGAGAAACCATTGAAGGACATATGGGATAGCAATGCTCAATTTTTATTTATGAGAAATCTTAAAACTGGAAATAGTTGTTTACTTTGTGATTCTTATATTGATGGAACATGTGTAGGAGGTTGTCCAGCTATTTCTGATGCATTTTATAGCAGTATTTTGGATAAAGATCCCTATTGTCCTAAATGGGAAGTATAGCCAAAATATTGGAGGATAATTATGATAGAAGTAGATAATATAAAAAAGAGTTTTGTAATTCCTGTGAAGAAAGATGGGAGATTTTTAAAGAACCTTATGAGACGAGAATATATAAGAAAAGAAGCTGTTAAGGGCATTAGTTTCTCTATAGATAAAGGTGAGTTGATTGGATATATTGGCCTTAATGGTGCTGGAAAATCCACAACAATAAAGATGTTGTGTGGTATACTTAAGCCAGATTCAGGAAGTATTAAAGTAAATGGTTTAGATCCATTTGAAAATAGAAGAGAAAATAATATGAATATGGGAGTATTATTTGGGCAACGAGGACAACTATGGACGGATTTGCCAGTACAAGATTCATTTTTATTGCTAAAGAAGATTTATAATGTTTCTAATGAGGATTATAAAAAGAGGATAGAATTTTTAGATAATGAACTTAATATAGGAGAGATTATGAAAATCCCAGTAAGAAAACTTAGCTTAGGGCAAAGAATGAGATGTGAGTTTGCTGGAAGTCTTATCCACTGGCCAAGTATAATTTATTTAGATGAACCTACCATAGGGTTAGATATATTAACTAAGAAAAAAGCTTTGTCATTAATAAAGAAATTAAATGAAAAATGTGGAAAAACCATCATATTTACAACTCATAATATGCAGGATATTGAGGATTTATGTGACAGAGTGGTTTTAATTGATAATGGAAAAATAATCTATGATGGGAAAACTCAAAAATTAAAGGCTTCTTATACTAATCAAAAAATATTATCTATTACTTTTGATTATATTGGAAATAATGATAAAGAAAACTTGATAAAAGTATTAAAAAAATCTGGGAAGATATTAAACACTTGCAACAATAGTTTACAATTACTTATTAATGATGGAAAAATTCACAATATGAAGAATATTTTAAATGAAATAAATAAAGTTTGCGAAATAACTGATTATGATATATCTTCTATTAAATTTGAAAACATAATAGAAAATATTTATACAATAGAAGCTAAATCATAGGGGTGAACCACATGAAGAGATTAAAAATATCTAAATATTTTGAGTGGTTAAAAATGGGAGCAAAAATACAGTTATTTGATCGTGGGATTCTTTTAGAGAATATATTTAATTTTATATTTCAGATATTCTTATCTTATTTTTTATGGAAAGGAATATATGGTAGTAATAAAATATTAAATGGACGGAATTTTCAACAAATGATAAATTATATAATTCTTAGTGTAGGAATATCTAATATTTTTGTATATCCCAATATTTATTTTATGTCAATGGATATAAAATCAGGAAATATCGCCTACACATTGCTTAAACCTATAGATTATCAAATGCAATTTATATTTAAAAATATAGGAATTGTACTTCCTATACTGGTAATATCAATTTTTTCAGTATTAGTATTTCAAATATTTATATTTAGTATAGACATGCCTGTTAATTTTATTTATTTTGTTATAAGTGTATTTTTGTCATTGTTGACTGTAATAACCTTTGATTTTATTTTAGGTATGGTTTGTTTTTGGACTGAGAATAGTTGGGGAGTATCTACTTTAGAATTTGCCATAGTATCTTTTTTTTCAGGCAGATTAATTCCTCTTGATTTTTTTCCTAAAAACTTTAGATATCTATTTATAGAAATACTCCCTTTCTCTGGAATAATTTATACTCCTATAGACATCTACCAGAATTATTGGAGTGCTAATGATTTTTTGATGTATTTGATTCAACAGAGTGGGTGGATTATTATATTATTATTAATAGGTAGATATATATTTAATATTGCAAGGAATCATGTATTTATAAATGGAGGTTAAAAAAACATGGGGAATTTTAGATATTATATATCTATTATAATTACTTTTATAAAGTTTAATATAAAGAAGCTTTCAGAATATAGGGTGGATTTTTATTTAGGAGTATTTTTATTATTAATTATACAATTTTTGAATTTGAGTTTTTTTTATTTAATATTTGATGCAGTACCTGAAATAGATGGTTGGAATTTGCATGAGATTTTACTAGTATATGGATTTTATACTCTTAACTGTGGATTTTTTATATTTTTATTTGGGAAATTGAGAAGTCTTAAAGCGTATTTGTACTCAGGTGAATTTGAGATAATGTTAACAAGACCAATACCACCAATTTTACACATTCTTATATCAGGATTTAATGAAGAATCTATATTTGAAATAATATTAGGATTCATTATTATATTTTATGCTATGAATAATTTAGGTATTTCGTTTAATTTTATAAATACAATAATTATTATTTTATTTATGATATTAGGAAGTCTAATTTTTGGAGCTATAGCAATTATTGCTGAATCTATTTTATTTTATACAAGATATAGTTTTACACCTATTGATAGTATTTTTTCCCTTGCTGAGTTTACTAAATATCCAATCTCAATATTTGGAATTGTATTTCAGAAAATTTTAACCTTTATTATACCTTTAGGATTTCTAAGCTACTATCCTGCAAATTATTTTTTAAATAAGGAAACTATAAAAGTAAATATTTTTTTTGCAGAAGGAGTTATTTTATGTATTCTAATTATTGTATCAAAAATATTTTTTAATAAAGGCCTTAAAAAATATGAAGGTAATGGAAATTAGTGTATATTTAAGTTAAAAAAATGCTCTTTTCTGTCTTATTCATGCAGGAAAGAGCATTTTTTCATATTGGTAGTTTATTCATTTAAATAGATGCTTCTTCTTTTTTATCTACTACATCGTAAAATAATTCGCTACTATATTTTATCATTCCGTATTTTTGCCCTTGCATTTCAGCAAGTATTTTTAACTCTTTGCCTGAGATTTCAACAGGTTCTTCCACTTCCTTTTTTTTCTTGTTTCTTACTTTACAGCTGTAAATAGCATCGTCTTCTAGTTTCTCAACTTCTATCCCTAAATGTCTTAATTTTTTAGAAAACAATACTTTTCACCCCCTGTTTTATATTTACCCCATTGAATATATAATACCATATTATAGAATTATTTTAAGTTATTATTCATAATTTTAAGAAAAATACTAAAATAAAAAAAGAGCTATTTTACTAGCTCTCTTAAAACTTTAGAAACACATTCAAAAGAATACCCTCTTCTTTGAAGATATCCACCTAATTTCCTATAGATAGCATTTTTATCATCATTTTTGTAAGATTTAATTTTTTTTGTTGCTAATTCCATAGCTCTTTCATATTCGTTGTCAGAATATTTTTCTACTATTTCACTTGCTATGCTTTCATCTACACCTTTATTTTGTAATTCATGTTTTATTCTATAACTTCCTAGTTTTTTCAATCTAACTTTTTCTTCAGTGTAAATTTCAGCAAATCTTCTATCGTCTATAAAGTTATACTTTTTCAAATAAGCTAGGGTTTCATTAATTACTTCTTCATCGAAACCTTTTTTGATCATTTTATCCACAATTTCCTTTTCTGTTCTCCATCTGTTGGATAAAAACTTTAATGCATAATCATTGGCCCTATTTTGCTCTTCAGATTTTAGCACGTTTTCGATATAAGATTCATCTATTTCCATATTTTCTTTTAAATTATATTTATATGCTATTTCCAAACTCAGACCAAAGGCAAATTCGCCATCTAAGTATATATTTACTCTATCTTTATTGTTTTGAGATTTTATTTTTGTTATTTTCATAAAAAAATCCTTTCATGTGATGATATTTTAAGTAAAGTATATTAGAATATAATATATAGTCTATATTATCATAAAATTAAATTAGAGTCTAAAATCTTTATTGTTAAACGATTATTAGGGTATAAAGGTAAATAGTAGGAAATTAAGGAGACCGATGAAATGAAAAAAGATAAGATTATATTTTTTGTTATTAGCACTATATTAGGTGTTTTAATTGGATTTCAGTTTAATACTGTAGATAGTGTAAAAGAAGCTAGTATGGCTCCTGGAAAGGAAGGAGAAAAAATAGCTTTAAAAATCGAGAAATTGAGTCAAGAAAAAGAAAGTTTAGAAGAAGAGATAAAAGAACGTGGTAAGTTATTGAAAAAATATGAAAAAAGTATAATGGATGAAAAAACAAAAGGTTTGATAAAAGAAACAGAGAAATATAAAATGATATCTGGATACGAAGAAATAGAAGGACCGGGAATTATAATTGAAATTAATGATTTATATGATGATTATTTATATTATTCTGATGATCAGGTATTGGTAGAGAAAAAGGAATTATTGACTTTTATTGTTAATATTTTAAGAATGGCAAATGCAGAAGCTATTTCAATTAATGATCTTCGTATTACAGGATATACAGAAATAGAAGTAGCAGGAAGACATTTTGAAATAAATGGAGTATCTACAAATACACCATTTTCAATAAAAGTAATTGGAAATTCAAGCGATTTATATAAAATAATAGAGCATTTAGTTGATGATGAATATTTTGATATAAAAATAACAAAAAGTAACAATATAACCATACCAAAATTCAATAAACAAATTGAATTCAAAAATGCAGAACCTATAATTGAAGGGAGTAAATAAAAGCAACAAAACTTATAATTTGACATAAAATGAGGAGATTATGTATAAATTAACAATTTGACAATAAAAATTTTATATAGTAATATATACCTATAATTAAATAGATTCTATGGTTGCTTATGCAATAATAGGGAATAAGGTGAGAGACCTTAACAGCCCCCGCTACTGTAAAAGCTACTAATACTCTGATAATATCACTGAATATAATTTTGGGAAGATAAGGGTATTGGGTTAGAAGCTTTAAGTCAGGAGACCTGCCATAGATATAACGGAAAGCTAATTTCGGTGGGAAATTAAGCGTACGATTATATATTTTTGAAAATTTGTTTTTCATTTATTTAAATGTCTTATGCTAAAAATCCTACTGTGTAGGATTTTTTTATTTTCTAAGAAAATATATAGATAGGATTCAATACAATGGATATAAAATTATGAATATTCAAACGATATAACAATGCAACTGAAAGGGGAAAAAGTAGATGGCAAAGAGTAGGATACGGGTTTGGAATTCTGAAAATATTATTTTTACACTAGATAAGAATAGAGCAAAGCAATATAAGGAAGAAATTGTTGATATAAATGAAAAATATGTAAGGATTTCAAACAATGCTTTTGAAAGAAATTTAAAAATAAAAGAAGTTGTTTTGCCAGATACCCTTGTCCTAATTGGTAAGAATGCATTTAAGGAATGCAAATCTTTAAAAAAAATACATATACCAGAGTCTGTAAAAACTATTGAGGAAGGAGCTTTTAGAGATTGTGTAAGTTTGAAAATCGTTAAACTTCCAGATGGAATGGACAAGCTAAATAAAAATATATTTAAAGGTTGTAATAATTTAAAAAAAGTGTTTATTTCCACAGAAAGTGAAATAAACACTATAGATTCAGATGTTTTTAATAACTGTGAGAAACTGGAATATATCCAATTGCCAAAGGCTGTAAAAAGGATTGAATTCCGCTCTTTTTATAGAACAAAATCATTAAAGAAAATTGCATTACCAGAAGATTTAGAGTACATAGGTAAAGAAGCTTTTTATTTATCAGGAATAGAAAATATTGAGATACCAGATAAGGTCAAAGAAATAGATGATTCTGCTTTTAAAAATTGCAAATATATTGTAGGTGTTAGAATACCTGAAAATGTAAAAAGGATTGGCAAAGATGCATTTAGCGGGTGTAGAAGATTGAAAACTATAGAAATACCTCATGATTTAGAAGACATTGGGGATAAAATTGTGAACCTACATACAACTGTAAGGTGTAGAGAAGGATCAAATGTAGATAATTATTGTGAAAAGTTCGGTATCAAAACCGAATACATTTAACAATTTAACTTTAAATCAAAGAAAGCCAAAAATTTATTTATAAGGCAGGATAGTATATATTATCCTATTAAATCAGGTGAGAATCCTGAACAGATGCGCTACCGTGATAACCTTATTGAAAATAAAGGTTTAGTCGGAAATAGTTTCTTTGATAACAGAAAATGAATCTAAATATTAATTAGATTTGTTTTGAGGAAAGTTCTACAGCATAAATAGAGCTTCTGTTTTAAGGGATTAACTACTTAGAACAGAAGCCTTTTTATTATAAAATTAAGGAGGGTTTTATATTGAAAAATAAGAGTATAAGAAAATGTTTATCTTTCTTGATGGCATTTACAATGATCTTTTCAACAATAAGTTTTTCATTTGCAGAAGGACTAGAAGTAGACAAAGACACAGTAAAAGAAGCAAAACCAAATATATTTGAATTTGATAAAGAAACAGGCACTATCATAAAATATATTGGTTCCAGCAAAACTGTAACTATACCAGAAGAAATTGATGGAGTTAAAGTTGAAAAAATTGGTGATGGAGCTTTTGCAAGTAAAGAATTAGAATCTATAACTATTGCAAATGGTGTAAAGAAAATAGGAGAGCGTGCTTTTTTAGGGAATAAATTGAAGTCAGTTGAAATCCCGAATAGTGTCACATGTATTGATAATTTAGCTTTTGCAGACAGTGAATTGACTAATGTTAAGTTTTCAAAGAATTTAACAAATATAGGAGTTGAAGCTTTTAAGGATAATAAGTTGGAAGAAGTTGAAATCCCTAATAGTGTAAAAAATATTGATAGAAGTGCATTTCAAAACAATAAATTAACAAAAGCTAATATTCCAGATAATTTAGAAGACATAGGTTACCATGCATTTGCAAATAATCAACTAGAGAAAGTGACTATACCAGGAAGTCTTAAAAAAGTTGATAATCATGCGTTTGCAGATAATCAAATAAAAGAACTTGTTATTCAAGATGGTGTAGAGATCTTGTATTGGAGTGCTTTTGCTAATAATCAATTAACAGAAGTTAATATTCCAAGTAGTGTTGTAACTATTGCAAATGGTGCTTTTAATAATAATCAATTAAGCAAAATTAATATTCCAAGTAGTGTTGAAACTATTGAAGAAGGAGCTTTTAGCAATAATAGAATTTTACAAGGAAATGCCCTTATAGATAAGCATGAAAAAGATATAGATATAGAAGAAGGAGCATTTTATAACAATGGTACTGATGGAAAAACAGAAATCACACCAATATTTTTAAAAGATACAAAGATTAAGATAATTACTAATTTAGAAGATGAACAATGGGTTACTGATCCAAACTTTTCTTTTAATGCTATAGCAAAAGTAGACGATGAAAAAGTAAAATTAGAAGTTGAACATCATGGCAAATATATACAGGGAGATGATAAAGGTAATTATTCACTTAACTTTACTGAAGAAGGAAGACAATATATTAATTTAATAGCTATTCATGGTGAGGATATAGTACAAGAAACATATACAATTTATTATAAAGAATTGCCAGGTGAAGGGGATGGGGCTGACAACGAGCGTTTTAAGCCTACTGTAAAGACCAACCTAAAAGATGGAATTACTATTAAATCATCAATTCACAATATATGGATAATAGCTAAGGATTATAAAGGAAATAATATAGATGCAAGTAATATTATAGTATATTGCAATGGGAAACCAGTGTCTATTAATTGGACTGACGGAGATCAAACCAGTTATGATCTTCCAATAAGAAATGGCGCTAATAGAGTTGATATTATTGTACGGGATTCTGAAGGAAATAGAATCAAATTAACATTTGAGAAAATTAAAGGTATTGTAAAAGATCAAGTTGTAGATGAAATTCCAACTATTGAAACTACTTTAAAAAGTATGACTACAAAAGCAGACAAGATTACTTTTGATTTATGGGCAAAAGATCCTAGTGGGAATAAAATAAGTACTTCAAATGTTAAAGTTACAAACAATGGAAAACCAGTCGGTATTAATTGGGATGATAAGGAAAAAACTAGTTATACTTTAAATCTAGAAATAGGAACAAACAATGTTGAGATTAAAGTTAATTATAATGGAAAAGATTATGTAGAAAATTATACTTTAATTCGTGAAGAAGCAGAAGATGGGGAAGTAATAGGTACATTTACTTTTAGTATGGAGGCTTCTACGGTAGGCTTAGGATATTTAATAGAACCTATTCAAGTTAATATTCATAAAGGAAGGAATGCGGCTCAAGAATTAGATGAAATAATAAGAACACATGGATATAAATATGAAAAAACAGGGAGTCTTGAAAGTAGCTTTTATTTAGCAACTCTTTTAGATGGTGAAAATAAAATTTATAAAGTTAAACCTAGAATTCCAGATGAATTAAAAAGAAAGTTAGAAGAAAACAGTGTTCCATATGACGAGGAAGATTATAATCCAGAATGGGGATTAGGCGAATTTGACTTTAATTTTATGTCAGGATGGATGTATGCAGTAAACAATGTATTTCCAAATGTCGGATTTGCAGATAAATATCTTCAAGACGGAGACGTAATGCGTGTACAATTTACATTAGCTTATGGCAATGATATTGGTGGCGCGGATGCCATGGGTGGAGGATATGAGAACAATATGTTCCCTAAAGTTAATAAAGATGAATTGACTAAAAAAGTAGCAGAAATAAATAGTAATAGTAGAAAAGAAGAATATTTAAAAGTAAAACGAGTTAAGGATGCTTATGATGAATCTATTAGAGTTCTACAAGCATTTGGAGTTTCTCAAGAAGAAATTGATAAAACTTTAGAAAATTTAGAAACAGCTATAAACAATGTATCACAAGTAGTATCAGTAAAAGAAATAGAAGAAATAGAAGTAAACTATGGAACAAGTAAAGAAGAAGTAATAGAAAAATTACCAACAAAAGTTACATTAAACTTAAGCAATGGAACTAAAGAAGAAGTAGATGTAACTTGGACAAGTGAAGAATATGCTGAAAACAAAGCAGGAGATTATACATTTGTAGGAAGCTATGAATTGCCAGAAGGAGTAACAGGAAAGAAACCAGAAGTAAATGTAAAAGTAACAGTAAAAGAAGAAGTAATAACAATAAAAGAAATATCTCAAATAGAAGAAATAGAAGTAAACTATGGAACAAGCAAAGAAGAAGTAATAGAAAAATTACCAACAAAAATTACATTAAACTTAAGCAATGGAACTAAAGAAGAAGTAGATGTAACTTGGACAAGTGAAGAGTATGATGAGAATAAAGTAGGAGAATATACATTTATAGGAAGTTATGATTTACCAGAAGGAGTAACAGGAGAAAAACTAGAAGTAAGTGTTAAAATAATAGTAAAAGAAGAACCAGTACCAGAAGTAGATAAGGCAAAACTAGAAGAAATAATAAATCTGGCTGAAAAGATAGATACAGATGGAAAGGCAGAAGAAGATATAAAAGCTTTAGAAGAAGCAATATTAGCAGGAAAAGAGATTCTTGCTAAAGAAGAAGTAACACAAGAAGAAGTAGATAATGCAGTAAAGGCGATAAAAACAGCAATATCTAATTTGGAAGATAAAGAAGAACCAGTACCAGAAGTAGACAAATCAAAACTAGAAGAAATACTAAACTCAGCTGAAAGTCTAGAGATAGAAGATAAGACAGAAAAGAGTGTGAAAGCTCTAGAAGAAGCAATAGCAATAGGAAAAGAAATCTTTGTTAAAGAAGAAGTAACACAAGAAGAAGTAGACAGTGCAGTAGAGGCAATAAAAACAGCAATATCTAACTTAGAAGATAAAGAAGAACCAAAACCAGAAGTAGATAAAACAAGATTAGAAGAAATACTAAATTCAGCTGAAAAGATAAATATAGAAGGGAAAACAGAAGAAAGCATAAAAGCTTTGAATAAAGCAATATTAGCAGGAAAAGAGGTTCTTAATAAAGAAGGAGTAACACAGGAAGAGATAGATAGTGCAGTAGAAGCAATTAAATATGCAATAAATAGTTTGAAAGATAAAGAAGAACCTATTAAACCAACTGAGCCAACTGAACCACAAAAACCAAATGACAATGACTCAGAAAAACCAATTAAACCGACTAAGCCACAAAAACCAAATAAACCAGGAACAATAGATAAAGTAGATAATAAACCAACTAAACCAAATGTAGAAGATAAACCAGCTAAAACATCACTTCCTAAAACAGGACAATCCTCTATGCTGTGGCTAAGTATTTTAGGAATAATCCTATTAGTAGTTGGAGCTAAACTATGGATAGATAAAAGAAAAGAAAAAGAAGCATAAAGTTATTAAGGATAAGAGCTTTTAAGAGTTCTTATCCTTTTTATATTGTTGAAAATAGCTATATAGAAAATTAAAATTAGTTTGCCTTGAAAAATAAAATATGCTATACTTTAATAAGAATACATTGTTATAGTATTTTTTACAATTTAACTTTATATCAAGGAAGTCTCAATTTATTCTAAATTGAGAAGGATATGTAGATTATCCTCAGGGAATCAGGTGAAAATCCTGAACAGATGCGCTACCGTGAAATTCAGTCGGGAACCTGCTCTTTGATGATAGAAAACAAGCCTCGCAAATAGGTTTTGTTTTGAGTAAAGTTCTACAGCATATATAGAGCTTCTGTCGTGAGTAAATTATTTACTTGTGACAGAAGCTTTTTATTATAAAAAATTAGGACAAGGAGGAGAAAAATGAAAAATTCTAATAAAAAGCTTACTGCTAGAATAATGTCTTTTGTTCTTATATTTGCATTAGTTGTAAATATATTTCCGCAAATAGCTTCTGCAGAAGCTTATAATCCCAAAACAGATTATGAAAATATGGAGCTAAGATTTTGGGAAGACAAAGAGCCAGATATTGGATTTTATATTAATGCAGCATCAAGATATATAATAGAAACAGTCCCTGAACCTAAAATGGGTTCTACCTTTGGAGAATGGTCTGTTATGGATTTGCTGCGAGGAATGTATACAGGTTATGACTATATAAACCATATTCCCAATAATTATTTTGAAGACTATTTAAAACGAATCGAAGAATATGTTAGAGATAAAAAAGGTAATCTGGATCGTTCTAAATCCACTGAGTGGTCTCGTCTTATACTTACTCTTACATCATTAGGCTATGATATTACAGATGTAGCAAGTTATGATTTTATTGAAAGATTGTCTAAATCACATAGCTTTTCTCTTAGACAAGGAATCAATGGACCAATCTGGGAAATAATAGCTATGAATACAGGAGGATACAAATTTTATGAGCAACCTGATAATAAGGATGTAAATACTTTTGGAAAAATGATTAATTTTATATTGGAAAAAGAGATTACCCAAGAAAATGGAAAAGTTGGAGGATGGTCTCTCTTTGGCAAATTCCCAGATGTTGATATTACAGGTATGGCTTTACAAGCATTAGCCCCTTATTACTTAGATGAAAATAAATATAATGAGGTTCGTGAAGAAGATTCACCATCCTATGAAGAATTTGCAAAAGCAGTGGAAAGAGGTATTTATACCCTTTCAGAATTGCAAATAGATAATGGTGGATATAATGCTTGGGGAAATGTTAACGCTGAAAGTACTGTACAAGTTATTGTTGCGCTTACAGCTCTTAATATAGACCCACTATCAGAAGAAGTAAATTTACCTCATATAGGTAAAAAATGTGGTTTTATTAAATCAGGATCTGTAAGAGATGGAGTATATACTGATAATATGATAGATGCTTTACTAACTTTCTGGGCTAAGGGAAGTGGTTCATCACCAGAAGTAGGAGGATTTAAACATGTAACAACAGGATATGATGGTGGCGGTGGCTCAGGTACAGGCGTTAATGCTATGGCAACAGACCAAGCTCTTTATGGACTAATTGCTTATGATCGTTATAAAAAAGGTGAAAAACCCTTATATGACATGACAGATATGAAAAATGGTGAATATAGACATATGCTTTCTGATGAATATAGAGAATCCAAAGCTTATAATATAAACTATGTACTAGAGGAAGAAACTAGAACAGAAAAAATGTCTCCATATGCAGCAATAGAGCTTCCGGAAGGAACTTCTACTGAAGAAAAGATATTTAAAAATTGGAACACAAAGGCTGATGGAAGCGGAACTACCTATAAGGCGGGAGAACTTTTATCAATGCCTGAACACGAAATTACTTTATATGCTCAATATAGAAATAAAGGAGAATTTCCAGCAATAAAAGAGATTAAACCAGTAAATGATATATTAGTAGACATAGGTACAACAGAGGAAGAAGCAAAAGAACAACTGTCAAAAGCAACAAAGATTATAGATTTTGAAAATGAAGAACATGAGGTAGGATTAACATGGAATATAGAAAATTATAATGGGAACGAAATAGGAAATTATATAGCTATTGGAACTTTTGAACTTCCACAAGGGGTGAAACAAACAGACCCACCTACAGAATTAAAAGTTGAAACTATAGTTAAGGTATCAAAACAAATTCCAGAATCTGAACTAGAATTTGATAAGGACACCAATACAATAACAGGATATAAAGGAAAAGATAGGGACGTGGTTATACCAAAAGAAATTGATGGTGTGCCTGTTTGGACAATAGGAGAAGGGGCTTTTAAGGAGAAAAACTTAAATACTATTTATATTCCAAATAGTGTAATGGCTATAGGAAGAGAAGCTTTTGCAGGAAATGAATTAGTTGAAGTAAACATTCCAAATAGTACTATGTATATAAAAAGCGGTGCCTTTAGAGATAATAAATTAAGTAAAATAAATATTTCAAAAAATGTATTAAAGATAGAAAGTAACGCTTTTAGAAATAATAAATTAATAGAAGTAAATATTCCTACAGGAATAGTGAATATTGGCCATAGTGCTTTTAGAGAGAATCAATTGTCTAAAGTGAATATTCCAGATAGTGTATTAGAATTAGGAGATTATGTTTTTAGTCAAAATAAATTAATTGAAGCAAATATTCCTAAAGGTATAAATAAAGTAGGAAGTGGTTTGTTTTATGAAAATCAGTTAGCGACTATTGATATCCCTAATGGTATAATAGATGTTGGAGCCAGTGCTTTTGCTGAAAATCACTTAACTGAAGTAGATATTCCAGATAGTGTAGTATCTATTGGGAATGATGCTTTTTCATCAAATGAATTAAAAACATTAAAGATATCAGAAAAAGCTACAGATATCGGAGAGAATGCTTTTAAAGATAATAAATTAAGTGAAGTATATATTCCAAATAGTGTGAAAAACATTAAGGACAATGCATTTGCTAACAATAATATTTTAAAAGGAAATGCAAGAATTAATAACAATAAAGTAAATGTAAATATAAAAGAAAATGCCTTTGATTATAATGGAGAAGATGGAAAGACAAAAATTACTCCAGTATTTTTAAGAGATGAAGTGGAAAATCTAGCTATTAATAAAGTAGAAATTTTAAAAGGAAATAGTATAATAGCTGAAGGAGAAATAAATGGAAATGAGATTATAATACAATTACCAAAAGGATTCCCGGAAAGCGAAGTTGAAAAGATAGACCTTGGATCTTATACTTTAAAAATTCTTGCTACAGAAGAAGCAAATATAAAACAAGAAAATGGTGCTAGTGGTGATTGGTCAACTGGAAAAATTAATACAGTAGGAATAGATAGCCCGACAAGATTTACTATTGAAAAATATGGCTTAGAGAAAGAATATATATTAACAATAAAAGCACCAGAAGTAGAAATTGTTACAATAACAGGTGTTGAGCAAATAGAAGATGTGGAAGTAAATTTTGGAACAAGCAAAGAAGAAGTAATAGAAAAATTACCAACAAAAATTACATTAAACTTAAGCAATGGAACTAAAGAAGAAGTAGATGTAACTTGGACAAGTGAAGAGTATGATGAGAATAAAGTAGGAGAATATACATTTATAGGAAGTTATGATTTACCAGAAGGAGTAACAGGAGAAAAACTAGAAGTAAGTGTTAAAATAATAGTAAAAGAAGAACCAGTACCAGAAGTAGATAAGGCAAAACTAGAAGAAATAATAAATCTGGCTGAAAAGATAGATACAGATGGAAAGGCAGAAGAAGATATAAAAGCTTTAGAAGAAGCAATATTAGCAGGAAAAGAGATTCTTGCTAAAGAAGAAGTAACACAAGAAGAAGTAGATAATGCAGTAAAGGCGATAAAAACAGCAATATCTAATTTGGAAGATAAAGAAGAACCAGTACCAGAAGTAGACAAATCAAAACTAGAAGAAATACTAAACTCAGCTGAAAGTCTAGAGATAGAAGATAAGACAGAAAAGAGTGTGAAAGCTCTAGAAGAAGCAATAGCAATAGGAAAAGAAATCTTTGTTAAAGAAGAAGTAACACAAGAAGAAGTAGACAGTGCAGTAGAGGCAATAAAAACAGCAATATCTAACTTAGAAGATAAAGAAGAACCAAAACCAGAAGTAGATAAAACAAGATTAGAAGAAATACTAAATTCAGCTGAAAAGATAAATATAGAAGGGAAAACAGAAGAAAGCATAAAAGCTTTGAATAAAGCAATATTAGCAGGAAAAGAGGTTCTTAATAAAGAAGGAGTAACACAGGAAGAGATAGATAGTGCAGTAGAAGCAATTAAATATGCAATAAATAGTTTGAAAGATAAAGAAGAACCTATTAAACCAACTGAGCCAACTGAACCACAAAAACCAAATGACAATGACTCAGAAAAACCAATTAAACCGACTAAGCCACAAAAACCAAATAAACCAGGAACAATAGATAAAGTAGATAATAAACCAACTAAACCAAATGTAGAAGATAAACCAGCTAAAACATCACTTCCTAAAACAGGACAATCCTCTATGCTGTGGCTAAGTATTTTAGGAATAATCCTATTAGTAGTTGGAGCTAAACTATGGATAGATAAAAGAAAAGAAAAAGAAGCATAAAGTTATTAAGGATAAGAGCTTTTAAGAGTTCTTATCCTTTTTATATTGTTGAAAATAGCTATATAGAAAATTAAAATTAGTTTGCCTTGAAAAATAAAATATGCTATACTTTAATAAGAATACATTGTTATAGTATTTTTTACAATTTAACTTTATATCAAGGAAGTCTCAATTTATTCTAAATTGAGAAGGATATGTAGATTATCCTCAGGGAATCAGGTGAAAATCCTGAACAGATGCGCTACCGTGAAATTCAGTCGGGAACCTGCTCTTTGATGATAGAAAACAAGCCTCGCAAATAGGTTTTGTTTTGAGTAAAGTTCTACAGCATATATAGAGCTTCTATCTTAGGTTTTTGGAATAAAAACCTCTAGGATAGAAGCTCTTTTATTTTTGTTATTTAAATTATATTAAAATAAGGCAGGGGTTTGATTCATGAAAAATATTTATGAAAAATTTAAAAAAATAATATCTGATAAACCAAAACTTTTTAGATATTTTACTTCACTAATTCTAATAATCTTCTCTATAAGCTATATGGGGAATGTTTTGAACAATCAAGATGTGTTAGACCCTGAAAATCCTATTAAAGGATTTGCAGAAAATAACTCTCAAGTTGCATTAGCAAGCCAAGACGAGCCTTTAGTAGAAATAGAGGAAATTAACGATGAAAATGCAGAAAAGGAAACAGAAGATAAAAATACTCAAGATAATAAAAAAGGTGCTGAAAATAATGAAAACGAAGGTGATAATGAAGAGGGTGATGGTGAAAGCGATGAAAACAACCCAGAGTCTTCAAATGTTGAAATATTAAATCCTGAAGATGCTAATAAAAATAATGATAAATCCAAGATAAATGAATATTTTACAACTAGCATTATACATAATGAAATAGTTACTGAAAAAGAGTATTCTTTTATAATTAAGCAGAAAAACCCTAATCTTAAAGTTAAAAAGACAGAGATCTTCTTAAATGATATCTTAGTTCCAGAATTTAAAGGAACTGTTATTTTAGATGAGGGCAAAAACTCAATTAAGGTTAAAGTAACATATGAAGATGTTGATGGTAAAATTTTCTCAGTGTCTAAAACTTATTCAGTCCATCTTAATACAGAAGATATTATTATATATTCTAGTCTAAACGAAGAAATGAAAGTTACAAAAGACAAATTATCTTTTACAGCATGGGCTAAAAAGGGAGAAAAGACTCTACCTATAGATGTTAAATTAAATGAACAGAAAGTAAAAGGTGAGAATGGAAATCGCTATAATGTAACTCTAAATGAAGGGGAAAATAAAGTTATTGTATCTGCTTCAGATGATTCCGGAAATACTGAAGAGAAAAGTTTTTTTATAATTTATGAAAAAAAAGATACTAAGCTTAGAATAATTACAAACCTAAAAGAACAACATGTTACAACTGATGAGATTAAGTTTAATGCAATAGCAAAATTTGGCGAAGACAAAGCTAAATTAACTGTTAAAATCAATGGCACTCCCATATTTGGTGATGATAAAGGGAATTACACAGCTGATTTAATAGAAGGGGGAAATTATATACTTTTAGTGGCTGAATATGGCGATGAGACCCTTATTGAAGAATATCGTATCCAATATGAAGTATTGCCACCAGGTGGAGAAGATGATGATTGGGAAGATCCTAATAATCCTAAAATAGAGACTAACTTAAAAGATGGAATCACTGTTAAATCATCAATATACGATATATATGTAATAGCTAGGGATCATAAAGGTAATAGGATAAATCCAAGTCAAATGCGGGTTATGTGTAATGGTGAACAAGTAGGTATCCATTGGGAAGATGGAGTTCAGACTAGTTATAAACTGCCTATAAGAAATGGTGGAAATACAATTATGATAAGCGCATATGACTCTGAAGGGAAAATAACTATAGAGGAGTTCCATATTAAAGGTATTGTAAAAGATAAAGGGGAAGTAACTGGTCACGCCACAATTAGTATTGAAGCTACAACTATAGGTTTAGGATACATTGTACCGCCAACTAAGGTTGAAATACGTGAAGGAAAACCTGCTTCTACTGTAATTGATAAGTTATTAAAAGAAAAAGGATTTGAATATGAAAGCCAAGGGAAAATAGATAATGCTTTTTATTTAGCTCATCTTATTAAACCTGGGTTGGTATCTAATCCTGTGATTCCAGAAGATTTAGCTGAGCTTGTAGAAGCGGAAGCAGATCGTTTTAACCCTGATGATTATAATCAGGACAGTTTAGGAGAGTTTGATTTCTCAAATGGTTCTGGTTGGATGTACAGTGTTAATGGTCACTATCCAAATTATGGTTTTTCAGATTGTTATTTATTAGATGGAGATGTAATGAGGATAAGATTTACACTATTCTATGGAAGAGATATTGGAGGCTCTGGAGGTTTAGGAGGTAGTGGAAGCAACTGGCATAAAGAATGGTAATTGAAAGATAGAGAGGTAGCTGAATATGGAAAAGAATGTGTTGAAGATGAAATATAAAATTATATCTGTTCTATTATCAATAGTAATATTGATGACTGGATTTTCACATATATCCTATGGAGAATCGATTCATAAGAATTATAGTGAAGAAGAGATATTGGAAATAATTGAAGGGATTATAAACTGGAAAAAATCATCTACAGGTGTAACTAAAGAAGGTTCGCTATTAAATAACAAATTTTTAGAAGATGCAGGGGATACCATAGGAGATTGGTATCCTATTGGCATTGGACGAATAGGATATATAGATGATTATGAAGCTTATTTAGCTGTAATTGAAGACAAAGTTAGTCAGCGTTATTTAGAGGAAGATAAGCTAAGTGGGAATAAATCTACTGAATGGCATAGGATATCCTTAGCTATCCTATCCATGGGTGGGGATCCCACAAATATAGGGAAAGATGCAAAAGGAAAGCCTATAAATCTTATTGCAGATGGTACTTATAATAGAGAAAAATCTTTAGGGGCCCAAGGTATTAATGGATGGACCTGGGGATTAATAGCCCTTGATAGCATGAGATATATTACTCCAGAAGATGCCTCTTATACTAGGGATGATATAATTACAGAAATTATGAAATTGCAATTAGCCGATGGAGGTTTTTCTCTTCAAGATGAGGAAGCTGATCCAGATATAACAGCTATGGTATTACAGGCTTTTGCACCTTATTATAATAGTGAACAAAAATATACTTATACTCAGAAAAAAACAAATAAAAAGGTAACTAAAACAGTACGTCAAGTAGTAGATGAGGCATTAGAGACTTTATCAAGTCTTCAATTAGATGATGGAGATTTTGAAAGTTGGGGTGCGGAAAATTCTGAAAGTACAGCCCAAGTATTGGTGGCTCTTTGTGCTCTTGGAAAAGATCCTATTAATGATGCAAGATTTATAAAGAATGGTAATACATTATTAGATGGATTAATGAAATATAGGATGGAAGATGGAGGATTTATACATTCAAAAGTTTATGATTCAGAAAATCCTACATCTAAACCAGATGAATCCAATTCTATGGCCAGTGAGCAGGCACTATATTCCCTTGTAGCTTTATCCAGATATAAGGGCGGTTATAGAAGTCTTTATGATTTTCGTCCTGAAATGGATGAAAATATAAAATCACAAATTAATTCTGTGCAAGAATCTATCGATAGTATTCCAGCTTCAGTGTCATCTAAAGATGCAAGCAAGGTAAAACATATTTTTTCTGAATATTTAAAGATACCTATTTCTGAAAGATCTTATGTTTATAATTATTATAAATTATCAGATGCTATGGAATCTCTTAAGATAGACAATACTTCTGAACCAATAGCTGCTAATATAGGAGTAAATGAGAAGGGAAATGGTGCAATTACCCCTATATTTGATGGAAGTGAAGCTCTTTCTTCTGGCGTTTTATTTACAGAAGAAGATGTTAATAAAGTTAAGAATTTGCCCGAAAAGTTGACTACAGAGCATTATGTAGAAGTAGTAAAATTAATTAAAAAATTAGAGAGAGCAAAAAATAAGGATGAATATATCAATCTATTAGATGATTTGAATGTAAAAAAGAAAGAAATTGAAAAAATAAAAGAGGAAATAGAATTATTAAACAATGAAATATTGGACAAGTTATATCCTTTTGACAAGCTTTCCATAAAAGATAAGAAAAATGTAGATGAAATAGTATCTAGATTTAATAAGCTTAGTAACTATGATCAAAAAAAGGTTCTTCGTTATGAGGATGTAATAAAGTCTAAGACTCAAGTAGATAATTTAATTCGTGCTCGAATTATAACTATAGTTATAGTTATTATAATTTGTATTGGTATGTTTTTCATTGTACGTAGAATGAAAAAACGTAAAAGAGAAAAAATGAAACAAAAAATGTTATTAATAGATGATGAGGAATTTGAAGAATTTAGTGATGAGGAGGAGTAGAACTTGAAAAAAGATTTATTAGTTTTAGCTTTTATAATCCTACTCATAGCTATAGTAGCTTCAGGTACGAAGATTCAATCTGTTGATGAATATTATTTGACCCATATAGATGAAATAACTGAAGACTCAGAAACGGTTACCATAAGTATTCGTTGTGATACTATTTTAGACAATTGGGACAAGTTATCTCCTCAATTAAGATCTGAAAAGTATGTTCCAAAAGATGGAGTTATATTAGAAGAAACAGAATATGTATTGCGTCCAGGAGATACTGTATTTGATATTTTAGATAGGGCTGTTCGTCACAATAGAATACATATGGAATTCCAAGGTGCAGACAAGAATTCTTACAACAGTGTTTATATACAGGGAATAAATTTTTTATATGAATTTTCTTGTGGACCATTAAGTGGATGGATGTATTCTGTAAATGGTAAATTTCCTGATTATGGGGTTAGTAAATATGTTTTAAAAGATGGAGATGTTATTGAATTTAACTATACTTGTGATTTAGGACGAGATTTAGGCTACGAATTCAAGTAAAAATTAAAAATAAGATAAGGTGATAAAAATGAAAAGTTTTTCTTCGTTCCATCCAACTGTTTTATTTTTATATTATTTATCGGTTATATTTATCAGCATGTTTACAATGAATCCAGTGATTTTAGGATGTTCATTAATTGGGAGTATACTTTTTTTCTCAATGATGAATTCCCCTAAAGTAGTGTTGAAGGATATAGGATATTATTTATTAGTTTTTATTCTTATAGCTATTACAAATCCTATATTTAGCCATAATGGTGAAACAATACTTTTTTTTCTTAATGATAATCCAGTAACCTTAGAAGCGATTATTTATGGAATAGCTATTGCTACTATGCTAGTTGCAGTTATATTTTGGAGTAAATCCTATAGTGAAATAATGACCTCAGATAAATTTGTATATCTATTTGGTAGGACAATTCCTAAATTATCTTTAGTTCTTTCTATGGCTTTACGCTTTATACCTATGCTTAAACTGCAAATAAAAAAGGTAAATCAAGTTCAAAAAACCCTTGGATTATACACTACAGATAGTATAACAGATAGGATTTTAAGTGGAATAAGAGTTTTAAATAGTGTATTGACTTGGTCCTTAGAGAATGCTATAAATCGAGGAGATTCAATGAGGGCTAGGGGTTATGGTTTGAAAGGAAGAACAAACTTTTCACTATTTAAATTTTATAAAAGAGATGGCATGTTATTAATTGCTATTATTTTAATTTTAGTAACTGCAATTTTAGGTTTTGTCTTCAATATATTTGATTTCTATTATTATCCAGCAGTTTCATCATTAGAAATAACTGGGGTTGGAATTTTAGAATATATGTTTGTTTTTATACTAATGATTATACCTTTTATTATTGAAGTAAAGGAGAATATACAATGGAAATTATTAAGGTCAAAGATCTAGATTTTACATATCCTGAGCAAAAGACAAGAGCTTTAAAGGACGTATCATTTTCCATTGAACCAGGTGAGTTTATAGTGATTTGCGGAGAGTCGGGTTCTGGGAAAACAACTCTTTTAAAATTACTAAAAAGAGAGCTTGCACCACATGGAAATAAGACTGGTAGCATTTTTTACAAAGGAACAGAGCTAGAAGAGCTGGATGATAGAACGGCAGCAAGTGAAATTGGATATGTGATGCAAAATCCAGAAAATCAAATAGTAACAGATAAAGTTTGGCATGAATTAGCATTTGGGTTAGAAAACATGGGAGTTCCTACCCCTGTTATTCGCAGAAGGGTTGGTGAAATGGCTAACTTTTTTGGTATCCATCAGTGGTTTAGAAAAAAAACTACAGAACTTTCAGGTGGTCAGAAACAACTTTTAAATTTAGCTTCGATTATGGCAATGCAACCAGAACTTCTTATTTTGGATGAACCTACTTCACAATTAGATCCTATAGCGGCTTCTGATTTTATTACTACTTTGCAAAAATTGAATAGGGATTTAGGACTAACCATTATATTAGTAGAGCATCGTCTAGAAGAAGTTATACCTATTGCAGATAAAGTAATGATAATGGAAAATGGAAGTATGATCCTATATGATAAGCCTGAATACATAGGGCAAAAGCTGAAGGAAATCGACAAAAATCATAAAATGCTATTAGCTCTACCTAGCGCTGTTAGAATTTTTAATGGGTTAGATTCTGAAGGGAAAAGTCCATTAACTGTTCGTGATGGTAGAGAATTTTTATCTAATAATTATAAAAATCATATAAATGTTTTGGAAAGACCTTTAAAAGAAGATGAGAATAGGGATGAAAATATATTGGAATTAAAGAATATCTGGTTTCGATATGAAAGGGATTTACCAGATATATTAACTGGCGTTAATTTCCAGGCAAAAAAAGGAGAAATTATTAGTATTTTAGGTGGAAATGGTTCTGGAAAGACTACATTGTTAAGTGTCATGGCTGGGCAGCACAGACCTTATAGAGGCAAAATTTCAATTAGGGGCAAAAGAATAAGGGACTATAAAGGTAAAGATTTATATAGGCATAATATAGCATTGTTGCCCCAGGATCCACAGACTGTTTTTTTGAAATCTAATGTTCGAGAAGATTACAAAGAAATAGGAAAAGTAATGGGGTATACGAAAGAAGAAATTAAAAACAATACAGAAGAGATTGCAGAAATGTTGTCTATTCAAAAATTATTAGATAAACATCCTTATGACTTAAGCGGAGGAGAACAACAGAAAGTAGCACTAGGAAAAATACTTTTGCTAGAACCAAAGATTCTTCTATTAGATGAACCAACAAAAGGTATAGATGCATTTTCTAAAAGTGTTTTACACGACATTTTAATAAATTTAAAAAGACAAGGGGTAACTATTATAATGGTTACTCATGATGTAGAATTTGCGGCTATAGTTTCTGATAGTTGTGGATTATTTTTTGATGGAGAAATTATTTCTATGGGGACACCAGTTGACTTTTTTTCTGATAATAATTTCTATACAACAGCTGCTAATCGTATATCTAGACATATGTACAATAATGCTATAACTTGTGAAGATGTTATTGAGATATGCAAATTAAATGGAGTGAAAGAAATTCATGCGAAATAAAAAAATAAACTATTTTATTATAATGATACTAATTCCACTATCAATTGCCTTAGGAGTAATTTTATTTAAAGATAGAAAGTATAATCTTATTTCTATTATAATAGCTTTTTTATCATGTTTACCTATTTTCTTTTCCTTTGAAAAAGGGAAAACAAGCACAAGAAAAATGACGATTTTATCAGTGATGGTAGCAATTTCTGTAGCAGGTCGTTTTGTTTTTGCAGCCATTCCAGGGTTTAAACCTGTTACAGCAATTGTAGTTATTACTGCTATTTACTTTGGCTCTGAGGCAGGATTTTTAACTGGTTCACTATCTGCAATTATTTCAAATATATACTTTGGACAAGGACCTTGGACCCCTTTCCAAATGTTCTCGTGGGGAATGCTTGGACTCATAGCCGGGTTACCATTCATGCGAAAATTGCTGTTGAAAAATAAAATTATATTAGCTATTTATGGGGTTTTTGCAGGTGTAATATATTCTTTAATGATGGATGTATGGACTGTACTTGCCATGGATGGTGTTTTTAATGCAAGACGTTATCTTGCAGCAGTAACTACTGCTCTTCCTGTTATGGCTATTTATGCAGTATCCAATGTGGTTTTCCTAATGCTTGCAATAAAGCCCTTTGGTGAGAAGCTAGAGAGAATAAAAACTAAGTATGGAATTTAAAACAAAATAATGAATACATGTTTATTTTATAGAAAGGGAGGAAATATGCAATGCTAAATAAATCTCAAGAGGTTATAGAAGAAGTAAAAAAGGTAATTGTAGGTAAAGATGAAATTGTAAAGAAGGTATTTATGGCTATATTGGCAAAGGGACATATTTTGCTTGAAGATATACCGGGAGTAGGCAAAACAACTTTAGCACTTGCTTTTAGTCAGGTTATGGGACTAGATTTTAACAGGATCCAATTTACTCCAGATGTTGTAGCTTCAGATATTGTAGGATTTACAATATATGATAAAGAAAAAGAAAAATTTGTATATAAACCAGGGGCAGTTATGTGTAATTTACTTTTAGGAGATGAAATCAATCGTACTTCTAGTAGGACACAGGCTGCACTATTAGAAGTTATGGAGGAAGGAACTGTAACTGTAGATGGTGTTACTTATGATGTTCCCAATCCTTTTATAGTTATTGCCACTCAAAACCCTATTGGTTCATATGGAACTCAAGTTTTACCACAGTCTCAATTAGACCGTTTTATGTTGAAGCTAAGTATTGGATATCCTGATTTTGAAAGCCAAGTAGAGATTTTAAGAGAGCGTCAGTCTGAACAACCTTTGGACAATGTTAAACAAGTTATTACAAAAGAAGAATTATTGAAAATGCAAGAAGAAGTTAATAATATTTATGTATCAGATCCTATTTTAGAATATATTACTTATTTAACTGAGGCGACTAGGAATCATCCTCTTATACTACAAGGTATTAGTCCAAGAGGTGCTTTAACTGTGAGTAGAATAGCAAAAGCTAATGCTTTCGTTTCAGGTAGAGACTATGTAGTACCGGAAGATATAATAGACGTTTTTATAGATACTTGTAGCCATAGAATTATATTAGAACATAAATCTAAAATAGCAAACAATACTGCTAAAGATATATTGAAAGAAATTTTAGAAAAAATAGAGACACCAGATATTCAAAAGAAGGCAAGGGCTTAGCAAATTATTATATATAGGAGGCAAGTATGTTAAAATCAAGAATTGAAGGTTTAATTTGGTTTATCCTAATATCTTTTGCATATATATACTCTGATTCTTATTTTGCCTTATTTTTGTTTATTATGTCTGTAGTTATACTTTTGTTTTTAGGTATTAGTACAAAAATTGTAAAGAATAAGGTGGAAATATCTTTAAAAGTACCTGATACAATTAATAAAGATACTTTAGGAGATTGTTATTTAGAAGCAAAAAATACTAGTTTTTTACCAATATCAAAAGTAAAATGTAGACTATCTTTTAAGAATTTAATGACTGGAGAAGAAGGCAAAGAAGAAGTGTATTTTTCAATAAATGGAAAGGCTAATGAAAATATTCACTGGCATATAAGAAGTGAATTTTGTGGGGATATAGAAGTAAAAGTAGAAGAAGTAGTATATTATGATTATCTTGGAGTTTTTTCCACATCAAATAATATATTATCTCATAATAATATAATTGTACTGCCAGATATGTTTTATATTAATATAGAACTTTTAGAAAGTACAGTTGAAAACTCAGAAAGTATTTTTTACTCAATATCCCAAAAAGGTACTGACAGTAGTGAAATCTTTGGTATAAAAGAATATACACCAGAAGATAATTTAAAAAATATTCACTGGAAGTTAACCAGTAAATTTGATGAATTAATTGTAAAAGAGTTAAGCACACCAATTGATAATTCTATTTTAGTATTACTGGAGACTTCTACACCTGTTGGTAAAGGTAGAGAACTACCAAAAACTTTAGATGCAATGATAGAGACTTTTGTTTCCTTATCAAAATCTTTATTAGAAAATGATCGTATCCATTCAGTAGGATGGTTTGATCCTGAAGTAGAAGGACTTTTAATAGCTGAAATCTATACAGTTGATGATTTATCTAATCTGTTGAGAGGTTTATTAAAGATAGAAAGAAAAGAAAATCAATATTCTTGTATGGATTACTATATTAATATGGAAAAAGATAGTGTGTTTTCACATATTGTTTATATTACATCAGAGTACTCTGAAGGGGTTGTAAAAGAGTTGGCAAATGAATCTCAATTAACTGTTTTACAATGTGAAGATACACAAAAGAGAGAAAAAGTTACGGAAGATACTTCTGTATTTACTTTTACTCCAGAAAGTATGGAAGAAGATTTACGCCAACTTATGATATAAGAGGTGTTTAATAATGGATAATAATATTCGAGATCTATCAATAGAAAATAAAATACAAGTTTCATTTAAGAAAACAGAGAATAGTAGGAAAGAAAAAACATTACAAACTTTAGGAGATATTTTTGTTTCAGGTCTTTTACATCTTGCTTTTATTTTTACTTTGATATCCATGTTTAAAATACAAGGATTGTCTGCAATGACTATATTTTTAGGTTCAATACTTATTTTTGCACTAAGCTGTTTTTTTGATAATATCAAAGGAATTTGGAAGATATTAATTATTATTGCACTGTTCATAATGATAATTTCAGGTAATGTATATATAAAAAATGGATTACTTCTAACAATAAATCAGGCTATAAGTGTTATAGGAAAAAACACAGGTCTTTTTATAAAAGAATATAAGATAACAATAGGACCTGAAATGTACAAAATTTCTATTAATTATTTTTGGAGCATGTTTTCTTTGATTATAGCTTTTGTTTGTTTCATGACTGTGAGAAATAGGAGTAATTTATTTTTATGGATTTTTGTTACTCCTATATTTTTATTAGAAACCTGGTCGGGAATAACCCCGGGATTTTTTCACAATTTAATATTATTTTTAGCTAGTATTTTATTAGTAAACAATTCCTTTATAAAAGGTTCTAATGAGAATAAATTATTTGGTAGAAGCAAAGATAGCATTATTCTATATACGGCTTTCATAATTTTATCGTTATTTATAGTATTTTCTTTTGGATTAAATAAATTTAAGCCAGCTTCGAGCTATTCAAAGAACTCTATTGCAAAAGATATAAAAAACACTGTAGCAGATAAAATAGAGGATTTTCGATATGAAAAAAAGAAAACCAATACCTTTACTCAAGGAAACTTTAGAAAACTAGAAAAGTTAGAGCTATTGGATATTCCAGCTTTAAAAATTACTATGGACAAGCCAACTTCTCTTTATTTAAGAGGATATGTTGGTTCTAAATATACTAGTGAAAGCTGGACAGACTTAGATGATAATATATATTACGATTCTTATGGACTTTTTTATTGGCTCAACAAATCTGAATTTAGTGGATTTAGTCAGCTAAGCACAGTAAATAATTTGGTAAAAGGTTCAAAAAATAAAGATGAAAAGACTAATATTACAATTAATAATATAAATGCAAATAGTAAATATTTGTATATACCTTATGAATCGGATATAGAATTAGATAGTTTTAAAAATATAAAAACATTTGCTGATAGCAAAGTAATGTCTACATCTTTTTGGGGAAACAGGTTTTATAAGTATAAGGCAAATACAAATTTAGTAAAAAAATATCCTGAAATAGCAAGTAATCTATATGACTTGAAGAACAAACCAGAAGTAAAAGAATATCTTAAACATGAAAGCCATTATAATGAATTTATTTATGAAAACTATACAAAAATTCCAAGGGATATAGAATCTTTAATGGAGAATCAGCTAGGTGAAGTCTCAGAAACAGAAGATACTCATATGCCATATGAAAAAGCAATAGAAATTGTAAAGTCTTATTTAGATGAAAATATAGTTTATACAGTAGAACCAAAATCAGCACCAAAAGGAAAAGATTTTTTGAGATATTTTTTAGAAGAAAGTAGGGAAGGATATGCGACACATTATGCAACAGCTGCAACTGCAATGTTTAGATATTTAGGCATTCCTTCACGATATGTAGAGGGCTACCTTATTACTCCTAAAGATGTAAAAAATGTTTCTGATTCTAAACCCATTGTTATAAAAGGGACAAATGCCCATGCTTGGACGGAAATATATATTGATGAAATAGGTTGGATACCTATTGAAGTAACTCCACCTTATTACGATGTTATGGAACAGACAGATACTTCCGAATATCCTGGTGGAGCCAATTTAGAGAAAGATAAGGAGACCAATTCATCTGGTAACTCTTCACAAGGAAAGCAACAGATAGTTGATGATGAACAAGAGCCGAATAACAATCCAAACAATAAACCTAGTCGAAAATTGACTACATTAGAAAAAGTTATATTTACTATTGGTTTAATAATATTGTTAACTATTTTAATTTATATTGTTTATGTAATTAGAAAGAGGAAAGAACTTAAAGAAATGAAAAAAGGTTTTGAAGATCCAAATTATAAATTAGCTATACCTAGGATATTTAGTTATTCTATGTCTCTAATACATTATGGGGGACTTTCCAAAAGAGGTGGTTCTACTTATGGATATCTAAAAGACATAGAGAAGAATTATTCTAAAAAACATGCAAAAATATTTGAGAAGGCAATAAAAATTAACCAAGAAGCAGTTTTTAGTAATCATGAAATATCAGAAGAACAATATAACTACATGATAAGATTTATGGATCAAATACTTTATGATATTGTAGAGTCAAAAAATATTTTACAACGTATGAAGATGAAATTCTGGGATTTTATATACTAAAATATTTGATATAATATAATTGGAATTTAAATTGTAAGGAGATATAGAATATGAAAAGAACAGTATTAATCACAGGATCATCTAGAGGAATTGGAAGAGCTACAGCAAAAAAATTTGCTATAGAAGGTTATAATGTAATAATTAACTATTATAAAAGCAAGGACAAAGCATATTCACTATTGGAAGAAGTACTTTCTTTTGGAGCTAATGCAATTGTAGTACAAGCAGATGTTTCTGATAGAAAACAAGTTGAAGAGATGTTTAAAAAAAGTTATGAAAAATTTGGAAACATTGACGTTTTAGTTAATAATGCAGGTATAGCTGATATGACTTTGTTTACTGATGTTACAGAAGAACAATGGCAAAGAATGTTTGATGTAAATGTAAATGGGATGTTTAATTGTTGCCAATGTGTTCTTCCTAAAATGATTAGTGAAAAGTCAGGAAGAATTATTAATATTGCATCAATTTGGGGCCTAGTTGGAGCTTCTTGTGAAGCTCATTATTCAGCTACAAAGGGGGCAATTATAAGCTTTACTAAAGCTTTAGCTAAAGAACTGGGGCCTTCTAATATATTAGTTAATGCTATTGCACCTGGTGCAGTAGATACAGATATGATTGGAGGAATTAGTGAAGAAATTCGTGAAGTGCTTAAGGAAGAAACCCCTCTTGGAGTAATTGCAAAACCAGAAGAAATTGCAGATGTGATATATCTTTTATCAACAGAAGAAACTAAACTAATAACAGGTCAGGTAATCAATCCAAGTGGTGGGTTTGTAATAGTGTAGAAAATTATATTTTATTTTGGTGTATAGTGCTTGACTTTTTAAACAAGAACATGGTAACATATATATTATTTAATTTTGCACATACTAAATAAAAGTATACAATTTACTTAAGTTCAAAGAATGCTGAAATGTTTTTCAGCAGGATAATATATACTGTTATCTTTCTGGAATCAGGTGAAAATCCTGAGCAGATGCGCTACTGTGAGATTATAAGAAACATAATCAAGTCGGGAACAGATTCTTTGATAAACGGAAAACTAACCTCGCATATAAGGAATAGTTTCAAGTAAAGTTCTACAGCATATATAGAGCTTCTGTTATGAGTATTTAATTACTTATAACAGAAGCTTTTTTATTATAAAAATTAGGAGGAGATTGGAAATGAAAGTTAGAAAGCTTTTATTTTAATAAATTACTAAAAATGATATAAAAGGAGATGTGACTTTATATGAAAAAAAGAAGGATTATGGCAAGCTTTTTAGCATTATTAATAAGTATTTCATCTTTTTTTAATATTGGATTTGCTCAAACGGATCTAAATACAAATGTAGATGAAAAAGGGGAAAAACAAGATAATTTTGGGTTTAATTCATATATAGGAGATCCAGCTTTATCCTATGTTCCAGATGATTGGGAGAATGATATTTGGCTTACGTCTACTTATAAAAAAGGAAATGCTGATCATATAAAGATGAAGATTGGAGAAGTAGACAGTGTTTATCCTTGGAGGATACCACAAGGCATTGTTAATTATATAAATAATGATGTGGAAAGACCAAATTTTAATTTTGAAATTTTACAAGGTGATAGTGTAGAGCTGTTATCAAATTCTACTACTGATACTGTTGATATAAAGGCTGTGAAAAAAGGAGATACAGTTATTAAAGTAACTTATGATGAATTTACTCACAGTAAAGGAAAGTATTTTCCACCTTCTTCTAAAGTAAATACTAAATATATAGTTTATAGTGTAGGGGCAGAACAAAATATAGACATAAAAACAGATATAGAAACAAATATTGCTAAAACTATTTATTTTGTTGATTCTAAAACTACTCCTTATACTTTTGAAGTTAATGCACCAGGTGCTACTAAATTAATAGTCACTATAAATGGAAAGAAAGTTAGTGATTCGTCAGATAATAAATATACAGTAGACTTAGAAAATCGTCAAAATATAATAGGAATTATAGCAATAGATGATAAAGGTAAGGTTTCGACCCATTATGAAATGATAGAAGCAAGACTTATAGAGTTAGAAACAAAAAACTTAACTCGCAGTGATTTAGATGAAATATATGATGGACAAGATGTAGGTATTTCTTTCAAGGGAATTAAATTGCCAGTACCTAAAATAGCTACCTATTATAATCCTTTTATGAATTCAATATGGTCTCAACAGGGAGAGGAAGCACCATATGTAGAATATGTTGTTAATAATGACATAGGAAAAGTTAGAAGTCATGGTGGTCAATATGATTTAGCTACAAACAATCAAATAAAGATAGAAAATATAAAAGCTGGTAAACATACTTTTTCTAATGGAAAAATTTATGAAGGCTGGTGGGGTGTTGAATTAGGTGATCATAATAAAAGAGAGACTCCTGATTGGGCTGGAGGAGGTATTGCACCTTCCAATGAAATAAAGCCAAGATGTGAATTACCTGAATTTGTTATAGAGGTTAAAGAAAAAAATGATAAAATAGAATCTCCTTTGGTTGATTTTAGATTAGAGACTAAGGAAGTTCGTTTAGCTTTAGGAAGCACTTTTCAGTTAAAACCAATTTTTAAATTTGGAGAGAATACACCTGAAGATGTGAAGAAAAAATATAAAGATGTAAAATATTCATCCCATTTATTTAAATTAGATAATTCTGGTGAAATAATTGAGGATGAAAATGGATATTGGCTAACTGTCAATGAAGAAGGATTAGTTAAAGTAAATCAAAATATGCCAAAGGAAAGCAGTCCAATAAATAAAAATGGTGTAGCAATAAAGGCTCAAACTATAGATGGCAAAACTTTTATTTGCACTGTAAGAATAAAAAAAGATGGAGAACCAGAGCCAAAAATAGAAATAGAGAAAACAAAATTAGAAGAAGTAATAAATAAAGCTAAAAAAGTAGAAATAGAAGGTAAAACAGAAAAAAGTGTAAAAGCTTTAAAAGAAGCTATATCAGAAGGTGAAAAGGTAATTAAAAAAGAAGAAATAACACAAGAAGAAGTAGATAAAGCAGTAAAGGTAATAGAAGCAGCAATAAATAATCTAGAAGATAAAGAAGATCCAGGAGAACCAGAACCAAAACCAGAAATAGATAAGACTAAGTTAAAAGAAACAATAAACAAAGCTGAAAAAATAGACATAAAAGATAAAACAGAAGAAAGTATAAAGGCCTTAAATGAAACAATATCAAGAGGAAAAGAAATACTTGAAAAGAAAGAGGCGACTCAAGAGGAAGTAAATAATGCAGTTAAGGAAATAGAGATAGCAATATCTAATCTAAAAGATAAAGAAGAACCAGAGCCAGAAATAGATAAAACAGGATTAGAAGCAGCAATAAGTAAAGCTGAAAAGCTAGAGGTAGAAGATAAGACAGTAGAAAGTATAAAAGATTTGAATGATGCAATATCAAAAGGAAAAGAAATCTTTGAAAGTAAAACATCAACCCAAGAAGAAGTAAATAAAACTTTAGAATTATTGAAAGCAGCAATAAATGGTCTAAAAGTAAAACCAACAGATCCAAAAGAACCAACGAATCCAGTAGAACCAAAAGATCCTAAAGATAAAAATGATGATAAAAAGCTAGGAGTGCCAACTAAACCACAAAAACCAAATAAACCAAATAAACCAGAAACAATAAATAAACCGAACAATGAGATAGCTGAACCTAATATGCAAAACAAATCAGCTAAAACATTACTTCCTAGGACAGGACAATCTTCTATGATGTGGATAAGTATTTTAGGAGTTACTTTATTAGCGATAGGAATATGGATAAATAAGAGAAAACAGAAAGAAATATAAATTTTATTAAAAGGATAGGAGTTACTTAAAGCTCCTATCCTTTTAGTTATATATAAAAGAATAAATTTCATTGGAAATATTAAGGCAAAAAGCTACAAATTATTTGCCTTTTAAATTAAGATATGGTATTATTAATTCAAATAAGTATATTTTACTTGGCAGTATATGCCAAAGTTTAACAATATAACTTAAACTCAAAGAAAGCTGAATGTTTTTTCAGCAGGATAACATATGCTGTTATCTTTCTGGAATCAGGTGAAAATCCTGAGCAGATGCGCTACCGTGAGATTATAAAAATATATAATCAAGTCGGGAACAGATTCTTTGATAAACGGAAAACTGACCTCGCATAATAGGTATAGTTTCAAGTAAAGTTCTACAGCATATATAGAGCTTCTGTTATGAGTATTTAATTACTTGTAATAGAAGCTCTTTTTGTTTATTAGAAAATTGTATTTTATATCTTGTTAAAAGGAAGGAGATCGTATGGAAACAACTACAAAAATAATAGAACGCATTTGTCCAAACTGTAATGAAACTTTCAAGATAAAAGTATATGATAATTTAAATATTACTTCAAATGTAGAAATGAAATCAAAAGTTTTAAATGGAAGTATATTTGATTTCAAATGTCCTAATTGTGGAATTTTATTTAGAAGTATATATTCCATAGTTTATAAAGATATGGAGAAAAAATATATTATATTTTTAAATATGAAAAACAAAAATTATGATAAAAAAATAAAAAAAACAGAAGAATTATATCCTGAGTATAAGATTAGAATCGTTTCAGATATGATGGACCTTATTGAAAAGATATATATATTTGAGGTTAAATTAAATGATAAAATTATAACTTATCTTGGATATAAAATATATGAAGATATGACAAGAAAGCTTTTGGATATGAAATCTCCTATAAAAATAAGCAAAGTTTTATTTGATTCTTTTAATCCTTCAAAAAATCAAGTTAATTTCGGAGCATTGAATAATGTCAAAAAACGTATATTTATTTCAGCTACATACACAGATTATAAAACACTTCAAAACTCTCCAAAGTATATCCAATGTTTTAAAGAAAACCCAGGTGAATATGAAATTGATCAAAACTGGGCAAAAAGAATTTGAAAAATTCTAATGTCCAGTCGAGATAAAATTTATAATGAAAGGAGTGAGTACAAGCCTATAGGGTGGACCACATCCTAACTAAAACAGGGGAGAACTTATTTTGGTTAGGATTGACAAAACCAATAATTAAAAGGGAGGAAAAATTATGGAGATTAAAAGAAATGGGAAAAAAGTAGTTGCTTTATTGTGTAGCCTAATCATGATTTTTGCATTTGCAGTTCCAAATTTTGCAGCAAATTCTAGTACTACAAAAACGGTATATGTAGATGTAGAAAAGAACATCACTGGGCAAAATGTTATTCAAGAGCCAGTAAAGGTGGTATTAGATGAAAATAAAACAATTGCAGATGCTACTAAAGAAGCAGTAGGGGCTAATAGGGTTAGAATTAGAAGTACTCAATACGGAAACTATATTGAAGCGTTTAAGGACGATACGTCTAATTTTGAGTATCCGTTTAAAGCAATATTGTCAGAACTTACAGATGGTATTGTATTTAGAACAGATATTCCAAACCAACCTATTGTAAATGAAGAAGGATGGTTAGCAGAGAAAGAATATAATGGTATTTCAGGATGGATGTTCACTGTAGATAATACTATGGTTGATGCTAATAATGTTTATTATACAGGTGATACTAAATTGTCTGATCTACCAGATAACGCAGTAACACGTTGGGAATATTCTATGGCTGTAGGATGTGACATAGGCTTAGAAGGATATTTGCCAAATGGCACACTAAATGAATGGGGATACTATAATTGGAATACAGAACCAACACCACCTTTCTTCAATACTAGAGTAGATAAAAGTGAATTAATTCGAAAGATGGCAGATCATGAGAATAAAAATAGTGCTGAATACCTTGAAGCAATGAAAGTTTTAAGGGATTTAACAACTGAAGAATATACTCAAGCTGATGTAGATGAAATTGCAGATTCTCTTTAGGAAGTAAGAATATTTAGTTATTGGATTCTTAAGAATTGAAGAGAGAAAATTCTCTCTTTAATTCTATTAATTTTTATATTAAAGGAGAGAAAAATTAGCATGAATAATATAAGAAGTTATAAAAAATTATTTTCTATATTGTTATTAGTAACTTTATTACTACCCATTATATTCCCAATGACAGAGGTTCTTGCGGCTACTGTAACTATAGATCCAAGCGACGAAGAACCATCACTGTCTAAAGATGCAAAGGGTACATATATTATAAAGACTGTTGAAGATATTAATACTTTTAGAGAAGATATTGATAAAGGAATTGACTATACTGGATTGACTGTAGAATTGTTGAATGATATAGATATTGCTAAATCTAAAATTTCTTTAAATTCTTTTAAAACAAAACTTAATGAATATGGAGAAGAAGTAGTAGGGATTTTTAATGGTATATTTGATGGAAACGGATATTCTATTAAGAACTATAATGATAAAGTGTCAGGTTTTTTTTGTGTAGTAGGTCCAAATGCAGTGCTGAGAAACTTTAATATTCATGGAGATATAGTATTAGATGATGCAGATGCTATTTTATTCGATGTTTATAATGACTCTAATAGTACTTCAAAGAAAAGCATAGGATATGGTATGTTAGCAAGTTCTTGTGCTGGTGAGGTAGTGAGATGTTCATCATCAGGCAGTATTGTGAATAAGTTAGCAAAGATACGTATTGGTGGTTTAATAGGAGAATCTCAAGTATATATAAAAAAACATGATGGTAATAAAATATATTATGGAAATATGAGAGATTGTTATAGTCGTGTAAATTTTGACAATCAATATACTAAAGATATGGGTGATATAGCTCCCAAAATTGGGGGATTAGCTTATGATGGTGGAAATGGAATAATTAGATCTTATTTTGCAGGAACTTTTAAAGGATACAGTACTAATAGCATAAGTGAATACAGAGAGATATATTCTCCAATTTGGAAAACTTGTAGTGCTTCTAATGCTGAAAGTGGTGAGACTTGTGCCTATGATAAAGATACTTGTGGTTTCCACTTATTGGGGAGTCGTTCAGGCAAGAAATATACAACGGAGGAAATGAAAAAGAAAGAAACTTTTACTACTGAAAAACATAATTTTGATTTTGAATATTGTTGGAGTATAGATCCTAATATAAATGATGGTTACCCTTATTTAGATGCTAAAAAGCTAGACAAAAAGGAAACAATATATTTAGATGTTCAAGGGATTGCAGAAGATAAAATTTATGATGAGAAACTAAGTATGAAAGAAAATCTAAAAACCAATATAAAAGATATAAATTTTGCTAATTTAACACCTGAAATGGAAGAATTAATAGATAAGTACAATGTAAAATTAAATTGGAAGGTTAATCCATTCAAAAGTCCTTCTTTTGATCCAATACATGGTGATAAAGTCAAAGTAAATGTAGATTATGAATCATTGGAACTTGAGTATGATGCAAATCAAGAATACTTATTTAAGATTGGCAAGGTATTGCCAGTATATGCAAAATTTAAGGACAATGGAAGAAATGTCTTAACTAAAGAAGAAAAAGATGAAAAAATAGAAAAGTTAAAGGAATTAGAAGATTATGTAGTAAATACTATTCGAGATAGACATGGTTTTTTAATTAAGGATATACCTGAGATGAGTTATGAAAGAAAAAAAGATCAGTGGGGAGACAATATAATATTAGATGACCATGATTGGTTTGTATTCTCAGCTGCACGTATGGGCTATATTCCAGAAGAAAATCCAGAATTTTATGATGACTGGTTTGAAGAAATACAAAAATTTATGGCCAATTTAAAAGAAGAAGGTATTGATGTAGATGATATTCATGCAGATTCAATTAGTAAACTTATATTAGCTGTTTCAGCAACTGGGTATGATATTCGTGATATTGAAGGATGGGATCTATTAGGCTCATTAACAAAGCCTGGTAGACAAATGTCAGGATATTTTTCATCCCAATATAGTTTCTTTGCTCGTCATTCTCAAGACTATCCTATGAGTAAAGAAATAAAAGAAAAAGATGAGAAGATGATACATGATCAAGCAAAATATTTAAAAGATAGAAATGGTGGAAGTGCTGCTGATATGGTAGTTATGTCATACCAACCTTCTTTATATTTCAATAATGTTGAAGGTTATGAAGATGTAACGGAAGCAGTACAACTTATGAAAAAAGCTTTTTCAGAGCATCAGACAGCTGAAGGAACTTTCTGGGGAGGATTTGCAAATGATACTCATAATATATGGACTAATGCTCAAGTATATATGAATATAAATATAGCAGGACTTGACCCATTTGATCCTATGTTTATTAAGAATGGAAACACTATAGTGGAACCTTATCTTAAAGGGGAATATTTTAATTTTGAAAATAAGATGTTAAGTCCTATGATTACCTATGAAATAGGACAAATAATTAGAGGTTTTGATTCAGTTGTAAGAGCTTATGAAGGACGAACCCATATATTTGATTGTAGAGATTTAGAAGATACTTTAGGCCTTAAGACTTCAACAGTAACAGTGAATAATCAAATATTATCTTTGACAGAGGATAGTACTCCTGAAGAAGTAGCAGCTGCAAGGGATGCATATAATGGTCCAGGAAGTAAATTAACAGATCGTCAACGTAAATCTATGAGAGAATCCACAATAAAACATTTAGAAGATATAGAAAAGAAAGTAATAGAAAATCCAGATAAAGAAGCTGCAGATAGAATAAATAAATTAATTAATGAATTAAAATTAGATAAGTTTACAAATGAAAATAAAGAAGCTGTTAAAGCTGCAAGGAAAGCTTATGAAGCTTTAACAGAAGAACAGAAAAAACTAGTAGATATTGAAAAGCTTGAAGCAGCAGAAAAGAAAATGGATGAATTAGAGATTAAGAACTTTAAATCTTTAGTAGAGGCCCTTGGGGGTATCTCAAATCCACCAACGGAAGAAAATATTAAAGCTATAGAAAAAGCAGAAAATGCATATAAAAATATGTCAAAAGAACTTAAAAAGGATCTAGAAGTTATTGCTGCTAAATTTACTTTAGATGGCATAATAGAAAAGATAAATGAAGAACCTGAAGACAAAGAAGTAAAATTGGTTGTAGAAGCTATAAAGGAATTGCCAATAACGATAACATTAGAAGATAAACCAGCAGTAGAAGCTGTGAGGAATGCTTATAATGCATTGGACGAAAAGCAAAAGGAAAAAGTAGGAGTTGAAAATCTAAAGATTTTAGAAGAAGCAGAAAAGATTATAAAAGAACTAGAATCAGAAGATGATGGACAAGTTGGTACTATTACCTTTGCATTAGAAAGATTTACATTGGGGCAAGGATATTTTGTAGAACCTATGGAAGTGCCAATTTATAAAGGGGAAAATTGTAGGGATATACTTGACCGCATTCTTGGAAAAGAAAATGTAATTGGAAAGTATGATTATGTAGAGGCTATAAAAGGAGCAGATAAAGGAGAAATAAATATTCCAGAAGAACTGTTAAGTATGATAGAAGAGAATCCAACTAATGGACAATCATTCCATGGTGAATTAAATGAGCCAGGTCAATTAGGTGAATTTGATTATAGTTCAATGTCGGGATGGATGTATTCTGTAAACAATGTACTTCCTAATGTAGGAATGAATGCCTATACTCCTAAAGATGGAGATGTATTTAGAGTCCATTTTACTCTTTGGGGGTATGGTGCTGATTTAGGTCAAGACTTCCCAGGAGGAACATCACCACTTCCTGTTGGAGATAAGACAGCATTGACTAAAAAAATTGCTGAAATAAATGGAAAACCCAATAAAGATAAACTGTTAAAAGACCAAACTTTTAAGGAAGTCTATGATTATGTTTATAAAACTATACAAAGAGTAACAGTTTCAGATGAAGAACTTGATGAATGCGTTAAATTGTTAGATGTTTCAATGAAAAAAGCAGATGAAAAGATTATAAAAGAAGTAGAAAATATGATATCTAAACTTCCAGAAATAGATAAATTAACGCTAAATGATAAAGGAAAAGTAGAAGAAGTAAGGAAAGCTTATGATGAATTGACAGCGGAACAAAGAAAACTAGTATCTAATGCTGATAAGCTTATTGAAGTAGAAGATAAAATAGTTGAACTAGAGGCTATAGAAAAAGATAAAGAAAAAGAAAGAAATAAAAAAGCAGCTGACAAAGTAATAAAGCAGATAGAAAGCTTAAAGCTAGATAAATTTACAAATGAAAATAAAGAGGCTGTTAAAGTTGCCAGAAAAGCTTATGAAGCTTTAACAGATGATCAAAAGAAATTAGTAGATGTTGAAAAACTTGAATCAGCAGAAAAAAGGATTAAAGAATTGGAAATTGAAAACTTTAGGAACTTAGTAGAGGATATTGGAGAAATTTCCAAACCAGCAAGAGAAGAAAATATTAAGGCTGTAAAGGAAGCGGAAAATGCATATAACAATATGTCAGAAGAACTTAGGAAAGATTCTGAGGTAATAAGATTAAAAGGTATATTAGATGAAGCTAAAAATAAATTAGATGAAGATATAGCTCCAGATAATGACAATAAAGATACAAAGGATGATAATAACAAACCTCCAAAGATTGATCCAGAGGGTGACAAAACAGGAGGAAGCAATGGCAAAGTAATAGACATAAATGATAAGAAGGAAAATCCAAACAATAAAGGAAAGAGAAAATTACCAGCTACTGGAACAGAAGATAAAATTAAATATGTAGGTATAGGTATATTATTTGTAGGATTACTTTTATTAAGCAAAAAGCATTTTAAATTAGCTAAGAATAACAATCAAGATAAATAGGAAAATTAGTAGGTATAAATACATCCCTGCTTTCAAAAAGAAGGCAGGAATGTATTTGCATTTGCTTTGTCATGGTATGTATTGAAGTCTAGGTAAAGTTAAAGTTTTCATAATTCTAAAAAGCTTATGTGCTTTTATAATTTATTTATAAGATAGAAGCCTTTATTTATATACAAAGAAGATCTTAATTTCATATTAAGCGGGGGTCAAAAATGAAAAACAATAAACCAAATAAAGTTTTAATTATAATATTGTTAATTAGTATTTTAATATCTACCAAAAGTATTATTAGAAATAAGAAAATAGAAAAATGGATGGGTTTGCTAGAAGGGTTACATGAGGTAGACAAAATTGAAGTAATGGGTTATGAAGGTAAGAATATAATATTTGAAGATAAAGAGGATGTAGGAGATATAGTGATGAATTTTTATCCTCTTTGGAATGTTGATATAAATAAAAAGAAAATAGACAAATATGTAGATAAATCTGAGCCTTCTTTCAAGATTAAATTCTATAAGAATGGTTCATTAATAATGACAGAGGAAATTTTAAAACTATCAAAAAATATTGAAAAAGAAAATTCAGCTGAAGATTTAAAGAATCTAACATTTAAAATCAAAGGGGATTATTACATAGTTAAAATTAATAATAAATACTGTAGTGTACAAATGAAGGATGATAGGGTATTAGAATTACTTGAAAGATATTAATATTGATATCTTTTATTTTGTCATTAAAATTAGGGTATAATAACACACTTCTAAAGAGGTGTGTTATTATACCCTAATGAATATGTATATGTTTTATTTATTAGAAATATAAGACCATGGCAGTAAATAAAAATATTACATCTATTTTTTACACGTACTTCCTCTTTTTTACTTTATTTTGCTTAAGTATATATAAAATCTGGCTTCTTTCTTTACCTTTAGCCTTTACTACAATTTTTCCTTGTTCAAATTCTGTGAAAAGCTCAATTTTATCTTGTAGGGGCAAATAGCTATCTATACTATTATAAGGGTAATAGCCTGTAGCATTGTGGATAGGTTGTCCTAAAGGTATATCGATTCTCAAATCTAATCCATTGACTATTACTCCATCCTTTGTAAATACAATTTTCATAGTTTTTTCTGAAAATTTTAAAAGAAAATATATTATAATAAAGAAAATTATAAAAAGAGCAATTCTTCCTAAAGTAATAGACTTTAATGAAAAATCTCTAAAAAGTTGGCTAAAGTATATAAGTACTAGAAAAATATATATCCATGATTTCTCTATATTAGTGAAGCTATCCCCCTGAAGTTCTAAAAGGACTTTATTTTTCTTCAATGTTTTATTATTCCATTTCCACTTTAAAAATCCTTGAAAGAACGCAAAAAACAATAGACCTAGAGATAATAGAAGAGGTAGTATTGTGTTTTTAATTGAAGGCATTGATATATTCTTTAGTATAGGGTCTAATAAAATTGTAATAAATGTTATAAATAAAATTGTAACCATAAATGACAGAAAAAAAGCCATAGATTTTTTCATTCTACTCATTAAAAAACCTCCTAAAATATTCTAATTATTTATATTATATCCTATATAAAAATTCACTTCAATTTTTTTATGATAATGTGATAATATACTTATATAGGGTTTTTTAGAAAGGTGGTTTTATGTTTAATATAGATGAGGAATTGAAAAAATTACCTGATAAACCAGGAGTATATATAATGAAGAATGAAACTGGAGAAGTTATATATGTAGGAAAGGCTATTTCTTTAAAGAAAAGGGTTAGACAGTATTTCCAGTCTTCTAGAAACAATACTCCAAAGGTAAGGGCTATGGTTAAGAACATTAGTGAATTTGAATATATAATAGTTGACAATGAAGTAGAAGCTTTAATTTTAGAAGCAAATTTAATAAAAAGACATAGACCTAAGTACAATATTCTTTTAAGGGATGATAAACAATATCCATATATAAAGGTAACAACTAATGAAAAATATCCTAGGGTTATAAAGACTAGAAAAATATTAAAAGATGGGGCTAAATATTTTGGTCCATATCCTAATGGATATGCAGTAAATGATACATTAGATATAATCAGGACCCTTTATCCAATTAGGACTTGTAAATTAAAACTTGATGGAACTAAGGTTATAAATAGGCCTTGCCTTAATTATTATATAGGCAGATGCTTGGCCCCTTGCCAGGGAAATGTAGATGAAGATGAATATATGAAAATGATTGATGAAATAATAATGTTTTTAAATGGAAGAGAAGAGAAGCTTGTAGAAGTAATAGAAAAGAAGATGGAAAACGCAGCTAAAGATTTAGATTTTGAAAATGCAGCTAAATATAGAGATCAAGTTAATTCTCTAAAGGTAATTCTTGAAAAACAGAAAATAGTTTCTACTAATAGTTTAGTAGATCAAGATATAATAGGCATGGCAAGAGGGGTAGAGAATGTTTGTATTCAAGTATTTTTTATAAGAAGTGGAAAGATTATGGGAAGGGAGCATTTTTTCATTTCAGACACAGAACAAACTGAGAGAGCTGAAATTTTAAGTTCTTTTATAAAACAATTTTATTTAGGAACTGCCTATGTGCCAAAGGAAATATTTGTAGAAGAAGAAATTGAAGATGAAAGTATAATTTCTAAATGGCTTAGTGAAAAAAGAGGTTCTAAGGTAACTATAAGGGTACCTAAAAGAGGAGAAAAAAGTAAGCTCATGGAAATGGTAAGAAAAAATGCATTAGATACCTTAAATCAGTATGGCCAAAATGTTATAATGGAGAAGAAGGAAAGAGAAGAACCATTGGAAGAGTTGGCTACAGTTATGGATTTAGATGAAGTACCTTTTAGGATTGAAGCTTTTGATATATCTAATATTCAAGGAGTAGAACCAGTAGGTTCTATGGTAGTATTTGAAAAGGGTATTCCTAAGAAAAGTGATTATAGAAGGTTTAAAATAAGAACAGTTATCGGTCCAAATGACTATGCAAGTATGGAAGAAGTTATAAAAAGGAGATTTAAAAGAGGGCTAGAAGAAAAAGAGCTAGTAAAAGAAAATAATATAAAAGTAAAAGGATTTTCTATTTTCCCAGATCTTATTATGATGGATGGGGGAAAAGGACAAGTAAATATAGCAGAAAGAATACTGTTTGAAATGGGGATAGAAATACCTGTATGTGGTCTTGTAAAGGACGAACATCACAATACAAGAGGAATTATATATAAGAACAAAGAAATATCATTAGAAAAAAATACTACTACCTTTAGATTTATAACTAGAATTCAAGATGAAGCCCATAGGTTTGCTATTAGTTATCATAGAAGTTTAAGGAACAAAAAAATGTTTAAATCTGTATTAGATGATATTAAAGGAATAGGAACCAAAAGAAAGAAAGCTCTTCTTAAAGCTTTTGGCAGTGTCGAAGGAATAAAGAAAGCATCTTTAGATGAATTGATAGCTGTAGAAAGTATGAACAAAAAGGCAGCGGAAGAAGTATATAATTTTTTTCGAAAATAACTTTAGAATATTAAAGGATGTGAACCAAAATGGACTATATAACCCTTAATGAGTTAGTAAAAGCTTTAGATTTAGAAATTATCTACAGATCTAATAATATAGATGAAGTTAAAATAAATAAAAGTGATGTTAATAGACCAGGACTTCAATTGGCAGGCTATTTTGATCATTTTGCACATGAGAGACTTCAGTTAATTGGAAATGTTGAATGGCACTATCTAAATAGTTTGCCTGAGGATATAAGATGTGAAAGAATAGAAAAGTTATTTTCCCATCCAATACCAGCAATGGTTATATCTAGAGGTCTAGAACCTTTTCCAGAGATGATAGAATTTGCAAAGAAAAAAAATGTAAGTTTTTTAAGAACAGAGCATTCAACTACTAAATTTATAAATCTTTTAATAAATCATTTAGATTATGTACTGGCTCCAGAAATAACTGTCCATGGAGTGTTAGTAGAGGTTTATGGTATGGGAGCACTTTTAATAGGAGAAAGTGGAGTAGGGAAAAGCGAAACTGCACTTGAATTAATAAAAAGAGGACATAGATTAGTAGCTGATGATACTGTAGAAATAAAAAGGGTTGAAGATGATATAAGAGGAACAGCTCCAGAGTTAATAAGGCATTTTATGGAGATAAGAGGTATTGGAATAGTAGATATTGAAAGACTTTATGGAGTTAGTGCAGTTAAGAATTGGGAATTTATAGATTTAGTCATTGAATTAGAATTTTGGGATGAGGAAAAAGAATATGACAGAATAGGGTTAGATGAAGAATATACTGAAATATTAGGAATAAAGGTTCCTAAACTAGTTATACCAGTAAGACCAGGCAGAAATACTGCTATGATAGTAGAAGTAGCAACTAGGAATAATAGACAAAAAATGTTAGGTTATAATGCGGCAATAGCATTAGATAATAAAGTCAAAAAAGAAATAGAAAAAAGAAGAAGGGAAAGGTTTAAGGAGTGATAAAATTTTAACGAAAAAAATCGTTTCGAAACATATGTAACATTTTTACATTAACAATTACGACATTAATTACTATTCTTTTGATGGTTGACTTTATTTATAATGTTTAATATACTAAAAACATAGTTAAATATAAAAATACTATTCTTACTTAATAAAGGAAGAATGTCAATTTTTTTACAATGTAAAAGCAATATTTTAAAGGGGGTCTATAAATGGCAAAAGTTATGAAAACCATGGATGGTAATACTGCAGCAGCCTATGTTGCATACGCTTTCACAGATGTGGCAGCAATTTATCCAATCACACCTTCATCAACAATGGCAGAACTAATTGATGATTGGGCAGCCCATGGTAGAAAAAATATTTTTGGTCAAGAAGTAAAAGTAACAGAAATGCAATCTGAAGCAGGAGCAGCAGGAGCAGTACATGGCTCATTAAGTGCAGGAGCACTAACTACTACATTCACTGCTTCCCAAGGTTTATTACTTATGATTCCTAATATGTACAAGATGGCTGGAGAACTTCTTCCAGGTGTATTCCATGTATCAGCAAGAGCGCTTGCAGGCCATGCATTAAGTATTTTTGGAGATCATCAAGACGTAATGGCAACAAGACAAACTGGTTTTGCTCTACTTGCATCTGGTAGTGTTCAAGAAGCTATGGATTTAGCTGGAGTAGCACATTTAACTGCTATTAAAGGTAGAGTTCCTTTTGTACATTTCTTTGATGGATTTAGAACTAGCCATGAAATTCAAAAGATTGAATTAATAGACTATGAAGATCTTAAAAACTTAGTGGATATGGATGCAGTTAAAGAATTTAGAAATAGATCTTTAAACCCTGAACGTCCATATACTAAAGGTACAGCACAAAACCCAGATATTTTCTTCCAAGCTAAAGAAGCTTCAAACCCATATTATGACAGAATACCAGATATGGTTAATGATTATATGCAAGAAATAACAAAATTAACAGGAAGAGAATATAAACCTTTCAATTATTATGGACATCCAGAAGCTGAGAACATAATAGTTGCAATGGGTTCTGTAACTGAAACTATAGAAGAAACTGTTGACTATTTAATAGAAAAAGGTGAAAAAGTAGGTGTTATAAAAGTACATCTATATAGACCTTTCTCAGAAAAATACTTCTTTGATGTATTACCAAGTACAGTTAAGAGAGTTTCAGTTCTTGATAGAACTAAAGAACCAGGAGCAGTAGGAGAACCATTATACTTAGATGTTCGTTCAATGTTCTATGGAAAAGAAAACGCTCCACTAATTGTTGGTGGAAGATACGGTTTAGGTTCAAAAGATACTACTCCATCACAAATAAATGCTGTATTTGAGAACTTAAAAGCTGAAGAACCAAGAGATGGATTTACTATAGGTATATTAGATGATGTAACTCATAAATCATTAGAAATAAAAGAAGAAATCAAAACAGCTCCAGAAAGCACAATTAGATGTAAGTTCTGGGGACTAGGTTCAGACGGTACTGTTGGTGCAAATAAGAGTGCTATTAAGATTATTGGAGACAATACAGACATGTACGCTCAAGGATATTTTGCATATGATAGTAAGAAATCAGGTGGAGTTACTATATCTCACTTAAGATTTGGACATGAACCTATAAAATCTACTTACTTAATAGATGAAGCAGATTTTATATCCTGCTCAAAACAATCTTATGTTCATCAATATAGTGTTGTAGATGGAATAAAAGATGGTGGAACATTCTTATTAAATACAAATTGGTCAGTTGATGAACTAGATAAACATTTACCTGGCGATGTTAAGAAATATTTAGCTGAACACAATGTTAATTTCTATATTATAGATGCTACAGCTATTGCAAATGAAATAGGCCTTGGAAACAGAATCAACATGATAATGCAATCTGCATTCTTTAAATTAGCAAATGTAATTCCAGTAGATGAAGCAGTTAAATATCTAAAAGATTCTATTGTTGCTACGTACGGTAGAAAAGGTGAAGATGTTGTTGCAATGAACCATAAGGCTGTAGATAGAGGTATTGATGCATTAGTTAAAGTTGATATACCAGAAAGCTGGAAAGATGCTGAGGTAGCTGAAGAAACAGCAGTTAGTGCAGATGTACCTGAATTTATTAAAGATGTTTTAATACCAATGAATAGACAAGAAGGGGATAAACTTCCTGTAAGTACTTTTGTAGATAAAGAAGATGGTATATTCCCACATGGAACTGCAGCATATGAAAAACGTGGTATTGCTGTAAATATTCCAGAATGGCAAGTTGACAACTGTATACAATGTAACCAATGTGCATTTGTATGTCCACATGCTGCTATTAGACCATTCTTGTTAAATGAAGAAGAAGTTAAAAACAAACCAGAAAGTTTTGAAACTAAGAAAGCATTAGGAAAAGGATTAGAAGGACTCGAATATCGTATACAAGTAAGTGCATTAGACTGTACTGGCTGTGGAAACTGTGCTAATGTATGTCCAGCAAAAGATAAAGCACTAGTTATGAAACCATTAGAAGAGCTAGTTGAAAAACAATCTAAGAACTGGGATTATGCAATGGAAGTTGAAGTAAAAGATGATTTAATGGCAAATAACAATGTTAAAGGTAGCCAATTTGTTCAACCATTGTTAGAATTCTCAGGAGCATGTGCAGGATGTGGAGAAACTCCATATGCTAAAATTGTTACTCAATTATTTGGAGATAGAATGATAATTGCTAATGCAACAGGTTGTTCATCAATTTGGGGAGCTAGTGCACCATCAACTCCATACTGTATAAATAAAGATGGAAGAGGACCTGCTTGGGCTAACTCATTATTTGAGGACAATGCTGAATACGGATATGGTATGGCAACAGCTGTTAACCAATTAAGAGATAAACTTGAAGTATTAATGAATGAATTTATGGAATTAGATATAGATAACGAAATTAACGAAGCATTTAAAGCTTGGATTGAAGGTAAGAAAGATGCTAAAGCATCAAAAGCAGCTACATTAACTATCCTACCATTATTAGAAAAAGAAGTGGGAAATGAAAGAGGACAAAAAATTCTATCAGAAATAGCTGAGCTAAAAGATTATTTAATCAAAAAATCCATGTGGATCTTTGGTGGAGACGGCTGGGCATATGATATAGGATTTGGAGGACTTGATCATGTACTTGCATCTGGAGAAGATGTAAATGTATTAGTATTTGATACTGAAGTTTATTCAAATACTGGAGGTCAATCATCAAAAGCAACTCCAACAGCTGCTGTAGCTAAATTTGCTGCTTCCGGTAAGAGGGTTAGAAAGAAAGACTTAGGTATGATAGCAGCATCTTATGGCTATGTATATGTAGCACAAGTAGCTATGGGAGCAAACAAGAATCAATTGCTTAAAGCATTAACTGAAGCAGAACAATATGATGGTCCATCACTTATTATAGCTTATGCACCATGTATTAACCACGGAATAAAAGGTGGAATGGGCAATAGCCAAGAACAAGAGAAGAAAGCTGTAGAAGCAGGATATTGGCATTTATATAGATACAATCCAGCATTAGAAGAAGAAGGTAAAAATCCATTTATTTTAGACTCTAAAGAGCCAACAGGAGACTTTATCGAATTCTTAAATACTGAAGTAAGATATACATCATTAAAACGTACTTTCCCAGAAGTAGCAGATGAGCTATTCAAGAAAGCAGAAGAAGATGCAAAAGCAAGATATGAAAAATATAAGAGAATGGCTGAATAATTAAATGAAAATTAAAGTAGAGGCGAAAGCCTCTACTTTTTTTACATAAAGTTTGCCCCTCATGAATAATTATTTAGAGGGGTGAATTTATGTCAATGAGAAAGGGAGAAGGAATAGTTGCAATGTTATTGATTGCATTTATTGTATTCTGGTCTTTTTACATACATTTTAATGATCCAGATTCACTAACAGAAGAGCCAGAAGAATGTTATACTGGTATTATAAGGGTATGGGATTATCCAAGATTAAATGTGGATACAGGAAGTAGGTATAGTTGGATTCAAGAAAGAATAAGAGAGTTTGAAAAAAAGAATCCAGGAGTATATATAGATTTTACGCCCTTGGATTGGGAAAGTGGTCCTAAAAAAATAGAAGAAGCTATTAAATCTAATGAGAAACCTGATATTGTACCTATTAGTTTTAATTTTCCTTGGATAGATGAATTAGAAGTGTTGAATGAATTTTTAGAGAAAGAAGAGTTAGATGAGTTTAAATTTGAAACTTTAAAGCCAGTAATTTATAATGAGAATATAATTGGCTTACCTTTTATGATGACAACTTATACTATGTATTTAAATTTAGATTTATTTAATGAAAGAGGGGTATCCCCTCCATTAGATGGGAATTGGACCTATGAAGAATTTGTTAAAAAACTAGAAGAACTTACCTTTGATTCTGATAATGATGGAATTAATGATCATTTTGGTTTTACTTCCTTTGTAGAACCTAATTATTATAATCTTTGGGGAATAATACTTAGTGATGGTGCTGAAATAATGGATTTTAAAAAGAATAAATATAAATTTTATGGGGATAGTGCAATAAAAGGTGTACAAAGGGTAGTAGATTTAAAATATAAATATAAAGTTACCCCGGATAACTTTGGTAGTTTAGGGGAAAAAGAGTGTTGGGATATGTTTATTAAGGATAAAAAGATAGCTGTATATCCAACAGGATCTTGGGGAGTTAAAGTCCTTGAAGATCTTCAAAATAAAGGGGAAGGGTTCAATTTTGATATAGCTAATTATCCATTGGGAGATGAGAAACTTCCTATGGCTTTAAGCAATGGAGTAGCTTCCTTTGGAATTTTTAAGCAAGAAGATAAAAAAAAGGTAGAGACTTGTGTTAAGTTTTTAAAGTTTCTATCAGATGAATCTAGTCAAAAAACTTTAGAAGAATTAGGAGTATTTACAGTTAAAAAGGGAATAAATGATATGTATAAAGATAATCCAAAGATGAAAAGAATTGAAGAAACACTATATTATACTAAGATAGTGCCTAAAGATGAGAATTGGAAATCTATAGATGTTATTTTACAAGATGAAATAAAAAAAGCTGTATTAAATAAAAAGACATCAAAAGAAGCTGTTGAAGAAGCTAAAAGACGAGTAGAAAATTTGACAAGATAAAGTATAATATTAGATATGAAAGAAAAAATAAAAGTAGGAGTGGTTTTGTTGGATAAAAAAGATATAAAAAGGATATTTAGCGATAATAAAAATATAGGAAAAGTACTTTTAGATGAACCTATGAAAAATCATACTTCTTTTAAAATAGGTGGACCAGCAGATATTATGATTATACCTGGAAATGAAAAGGAATTGATTGAAGGAATAAAAATATGTAAGGATAATAATATAAATTATTATATAATGGGCAATGGCTCCAATCTGCTAGTAAGTGATAAAGGAATAGAAGGTGTTGTAATAAAGATTTCAGAGGAATTTGGAGATATTGTAGTAAATGATACTACTATAAAAGCGGAATCTGGAGCACTTCTTACTGTTGTAAGCAAAAAAGCATTAAAGAACTCCCTTACTGGATTAGAATTTGCAAGTGGTATTCCAGGCAGTATAGGGGGAGCCATAACTATGAATGCAGGCGCTTATGGCGGCGAAATGAAAGATATAGTAACTAAAGTTAGATGTTTAAATAGTGATGGGAATATAGTAGAGTATTCTAATGAAGAAATGAAATTTAGGTATAGAAAGAGTAGGGTGGAAGAGGAAGGCCTTATAGTTTTATCAGTAGAAATGGAACTTGAAAAGGGAGACTATAAAACTATAGAAGAAAGAATGAGAGAGTTAACAGAAAAGAGAACTTCAAAACAGCCTCTCCATCTTCCAAGTGCAGGAAGTACATTTAAAAGACCAGAAGGATATTTTGCTGGAAAGTTAATAGATGATTCAGGCCTTAGAGGTATACGACATGGAGGCGCTCAAGTATCTGAAAAACATTGTGGTTTTATTGTAAATATAGATAAGGCTACTAGTGAGGATGTTAGAACTTTAATAAGGACTGTACAAAAAATTGTAAAGGATAATTATGGAGTAGAATTAGAAACAGAGTTGAAGATTATAGGAAGAGAATAAAAGGAGAAAATTATGAATATTATAGGAGATTATCATACTCATACTATATATAGTCATGGAAAGGGTACCATAAGGGATAATGTAGAAGAAGCTTTCAAGAAGGGATTGAAAGAAATAGCTATATGTGATCATGGACCGGGTCACTTTACTTATGGTATTAAAAGAGAAGATATAAAAAAAATGAGAAAAGAAATAGATGAGTTAAACAAAGAATTTCAACCTAAAGGTTTAAAAATACTTTTAGGAGTAGAAGCTAATATTATAAGGTATGATGGAACTATAGATGTAGATGATGAGATAATAGAGTTCCTAGATATACTCCTTCTTGGTTATCATTTTGGTGCATTGCCAGGAACATTTAAAGATGGTTATAAACTGTATATCTTGAATTTCTTATCTAAAGCAATACCTAAGGTGAGAAAAAATGTGATGGAGATGAATACTTTAGCACTTATTAAGGCTATGGATAGATATCCTATAGATATAATAACCCATCCAGGATCTAAAGTGTATGTAGATATAAGAAGATTGGCTAGGAAAGCTAAGGAAAAAGATATTGCATTAGAAATAAATTCAAGCCATAGCCATTTAACAGTAGAAGAAATAGAATTGGCATTAGAAGAAGATGTTTATTTCTATATAAATAGTGATGCTCATAGTCCAGAAAATGTTGGAAACCTGGAAAATGGAATAGAAAGGGCACTAAAGGGAAAAGTACCTGTAGACAGAATAAAAAATATTGTAGAGTAAAATTGGAGGTGGGTTTATTTGAATATGGAATTTGTCATAATCACAGGGCTATCGGGAGCAGGAAAGAGTCAAGCTATGAGAGCATTGGAGGATTTTGATTATTATTGTATGGACAACCTTCCACCTCAGCTATTACCTGAGTTTGCAGAACTTTGTTATGAATCTAAAAGAGATATTAAAAAAGTAGCAGTAGTAGTAGACATTAGAGGAGGAATATTTTTTGATGCTCTATTTAATAGTTTGGAAACTTTAGAAAAAAAGGGCTTAAAGTATAGAATACTTTTTTTAGACGCTTTAGATAATGTGTTAATAAAGAGATATAAAGAACAAAGACGTCCTCATCCACTAAGTCTTAACGGAAGGCTTATAGATGGTATAACTAAGGAGAGGAAGTTACTTCAGGAAGTAAAGAAAAAATCAGATTATATAATAGATACATCTAAATTGACTATAGGTATGCTGAAAAATGAAATAAGAAGGGTGTTTGTAGAAGGAGGAGAATCAAAGAAACTTACTATATCAGTAGCTTCTTTTGGATTCAAACATGGAATACTTTTGGATGCAGATTTAGTATTTGATGTTAGATTTTTACCAAATCCTTATTATATAAAAGAATTGAGAGAATTTACGGGAAACGATAAAGAAGTAAGGGATTATGTGTTGAAATGGGATCAAACAAAGATATTTATTGATAAACTATTAGATATGGTAAACTTTCTCATTCCATATTATATAGAAGAAGGCAAAACCCAATTGGTTATAGGAATAGGATGTACTGGAGGGCAACATAGGTCTGTTACTATAGCAAATGTACTATATGAGGAATTGGCAAAAGCAGGAAATAGGGTTATAATAAATCATAGGGATGCAAGAGTGTCTTAATTAAAGGGGTAATCTAATATGGGAAAGAGGATTAAACCTAAAATAATTATAGGGAGTTGGGTTTTTTTAGGAGTTATAGGAATACTTTTTATAACATTAGGATTATCAAGTTTTATGTACAATCTAGTTATGACTAATAGTCATACTAATTTTAAAATGTTTTTTACAATAACGGGAATATTATTAGTTCTTATTTCAGTTAAAATATCTATAAGATCAATAATAAATGCTGTAAAAAATAATAAACCAAATGGAAACATTGGAAAAGAGGAATTAAATAAAATGATATATAAAGATAGAATGTTATCAAAAGGACCTAAAATTGTAGCTATAGGAGGAGGAACTGGACTTTCAATACTTTTAAGAGGATTGAAAGAGTATACATCAAATATTACAGCTATTGTTACAGTTGCAGATGATGGAGGAGGCTCAGGTATTCTTAGAGAAGATTTAGGAATGCTTCCTCCTGGAGATATAAGAAGCTGTCTTTTAGCACTTGCTAATACAGAGCCTACTATGGAAAAAATACTTCAATATAGATTTAAAGAAGGAAGCTTAAAGGGACAAAACTTTGGCAATTTGTTTATAGCAGCTATGAATGAGATATATGGAAGTTTTGAATTGGCTATAAAAGAGACTTCCAATGTATTAGCAGTTACAGGAAAGGTTCTACCTATGACATTAGATGATGTAACTCTTTATGCAGTTTTAGAAAATGGAGATATTGTAGCGGGAGAATCTAATATACCTTTAAAGAATAAAGAAGCATCAAGTAAAATAGATAGAATATATATGAAACCAGAAATCACCTATCCTTTAGCAGAAGCTGTGGAAGCTGTAAAAGAAGCCGATATAATTGTATTAGGTCCAGGAAGCTTATATACTAGTGTTATTCCAAATTTATTGGTAAATGATATGTCAGATTACATTTGTGAATCTAATGCTACAAAGGTATATATACCCAATGTAATGACCCAACCAGGAGAGACCGATGACTATACAGTATTTGATCATGCAGAGGCTATACTTAAACATGGGTGCAAGGATTTGTTAGACTATATTATTGTTAATGTAGAAAAAATACCAGAAGAGACTTTAGAAAAGTATAAGGAAGATGGTTCTAAGCCAGTTATATTGACTGAAGAAGATGAAAAGAAATTAAAGAAATTAAATATAAAAGTTATAAAAGATAATTTAATCGAAGTAAAGAAAGATTATATACGTCATGATAGTTTAAAAGCTAGTGAGATAATATTTAATTTATCAAAAGAAAAACAAAGATAAGAAAGCTTATTTTTAAGCTTTCTTATCTAATGTTTTCTACTTTTTTCCTCCAACATTTTAGAGATTAAAGTACCAGCTGTTTTTTTCGTTAAGTTATCATAGGAAATTGCTAGGTTTAATTCATTTGATAGTCTTTTTATAGTTTCCATTTGTCTTTGTGTAGGAGGATCTTCATAGAAATTAGTTGTGGAGATATTTTTGCTTTCTTCTTGAGTTTCATCAAAGGATATTTCTTCAACAGAAGTCATACCTATATTAGTGAGATCTCTTAGAGCTCTTGCTTTGGCACGGGTAGATGCCATTCTTATTAAGTGGGGTACTATAGTAGAATTTACAGACTTAGGGCTAGCATCTCCTATATCTGAAAAGGTGCCATTATTTGTAACAGCATTGGCTTTGCAAATAGCAGTCATATTGTTTTCAGAGTTAGGAATCTGAATAAGTTCTACATTTATTGATTGCAAGCCTTTTTTATGAGCTAAATCTAAAAGACCTTCATAGGTTATAAAATTTTTTCCTTGTAAATTTATAATAAATTTCTCATTTATGTTCATATTTTCACCTCTAATATTATTGTTTGGATTATTTTTATAAATAAACTAGAAAAAAATACAAAAATAAAAAACAAAGGAGTTTTATTATGTATAATATGAAAAAACTCACAGAATATATAGAGACTAAGGATATCATTTATTTAGGAGATATTTTACCAGGTGAAATTGTGGTAGATGAAAAAGTAAGGCGATACTGTAAGGATAATAGATGTGGAGAATATAATAGGAATTTTACATGCCCTCCAGATGTAGGAGAGGTAGACGATTTTAAAAATAGATTAAAAGAATTTAATTCCTGTATCATAGTTTTAACAAGACATAAAATTATAAATAAAGAAGATAGGGAAGAATATTTTAAACCAGCAAAAAACTTACATAAGATACTTCTCGATATAGAAAAGAAAGGCAAAGAGTTAGGATTTGAAAAATCTATTGCATTAATTGCAGGGAATTGTAAGATATGTACCCCTTGTAAAAAGATGCTAGGTTATAAAAAATGTCCCTACCCTGAACTTTCACGACCTTCATCAGAATCTCTAGGAATAGATGTGATTAAAACAGTAGCTAAAAAAGGACTAGAGATAGAGTTTAAAGATGATGAGGTTACTTGGGTAGGGATGATTCTTATTTAGTTAAATATAGTATTCCCAATTTAATAGTGTTTTCTAGTGCTTCCCTATGGGTTCTTTCAAAAGAGTGGGAAGCATCAACTCCAGGACCAATTAAACCAACTCGAAAATCATGGCCAGCCCTTAATGCAGCACTACCATCAGAACCATAGTATGGATATATGTCTACTTTATAATTTAAACTATTGTCTTTAGCTAATTTGGTTAAATGTTTTTTTAGCTCTAAATCATAAGGGCCAGTAGAATCTTTTGCACAAATGGTAACAGAATATTCATCAGAAGTTTGGCCTTCTCCTGGAGCTGCCATATCTATAGCAATAAATTCAGTGGTTTTTTTAGGTATAGCAGCACTAGCACCATGACCTACTTCTTCATAATTGCTAATGAAAAAATTTGTAGTATAATTAGGAACAATATTGTTATCAACTAAGTATTTTGCAATACCTAATATAGAAGCAACTCCAGCTTTATCATCTAAATGTCTAGATTTAATAAAACCAGATTTAGTGATTTCAGCCCTAGCATCGAAAAACACATAATCTCCTACAGATATGCCTAGTTTTTCTACATCTTCATTGTTTTTAACTTTTTCATCGATTCTTATTTCAATACTATCTTCATCCCTTTTTGTACTACTAGCTTTGTCTCCATGAACATGGGTTGAAGCTTTTGTAGTTAGAATTGTACCAGTATATAAATTTCCATCACTACTCTCTATAGTACAGTATTCTCCTTCAATAGAATTCCAAGGATATCCACCTATTTGGGTTATTTTAAGTCTGCCATTGGATTTAATTTCTTTAACCATTCCTCCTAAGGTATCTACATGGCCTGATAGGGTAATTTCTTCGTTACTATCTTTCCCGTCAATAGTTCCTATAAGGGCTCCTTTATTAGTTCTATAGGTTTTTATACCTAAAGAATTAAATTCATTTTCTACAAAATCTATAGCCTTCGCTGTATTTCCAGAAGGGCTAGGTATATTTAATAATTTATACAGTATGTCTGTAACATAATCCATTGAAATTTGCATATATATTCCTCCTTAAAAATATTATTACTTGTTAATATTCGATAATGGGTAAAAAAATCCTTCATTAAATGTTATAATATAAATATATATATTATAATGTTTTAAATTATTACAGGAGTGGGAACAATGGTTAAAGAGGTAAGCGCTGGAGGAGTAGTTACATTTGGAAATACTATTCTATTATTGAAAAGATTTAATGGAGATTGGGTTCTTCCTAAAGGAAGGGTTAAAAAAAATGAAGAAATAAAAGATACAGCTTTAAGAGAAGTTTTTGAAGAAACTGGAGTAAAAGCTGAGATAATAAAATATATAGGTGAAATTCACTATGATTTTACCAATATAAGGGGAAACGAAACCATAAACAAAACTGTACACTGGTTTTTAATGAATGTAAGAAATATGGAATGTACTCCACAGAAAGAGGAAGGATTTATTGAAGCTAAATTTGTCCATATAGATAGGGCAGAAAATATGTTAAAGCATCTATCTGAGAAAAAAATAATAATAAAGGCTATAAATGAGATAAAAAACTCTTTACAAGACAGTGGACATGAAGTATAGTATATTAAAGTGATAAAGATTTAGGAGAGATATAATGTCATTTTCTTCTTTTACAAAAAATGAACTTTCAAGAATACCAATAAAAAACAAATGTTGTGCAAAAGCTGAGTTAGCAGCAATAGTACGGATGAATGGAATTATTCAAATAAATGGTAAAAACAGAATGAGTCTTAAATTTGCTACGGAAAACGCTGCCATAGCCAGAAGAATTTTTTCACTATTGAAGGCAATGTACAATACAGACGTAGACGTAATGGTAAGAAGGAATAAACAGTTAAAAAAGAATAACAACTATTTAATTGTTGTAAGAAATACAAGGTCTACGAAAAAAATACTTGAAGATATTGGTCTGATAAGGACAAATGGAGATGATTATTTTCAAGTAGATTATAAGATACCTCAAGATATAATAAATAAAAGATGTTGTAAAAGGTCTTTTATAAGAGGAGCTTTTTTAGGTGGAGGCTCTATTAGCAATCCAGAAAAGACCTATCATCTAGAATTTGTAACTACCAACGAAGAACATGGAAAAGAACTTTCAGACTTAATAAATAGTTTTGGTTTAAGCTCTAAAATTGTCTTGAGAAAGGAAAATTTTGTAATATATTTGAAAGAGGGAGAACAGATAGTAGATCTTCTAAATATTATGGGAGCTCATTTAGCTTTATTAAAATTAGAAGATATAAGAGTATTGAAGGATGTAAGAAACAACATAAATAGAATAGTAAATTGTGAAACAGCTAATTTAAGTAAGACTATAGACGCATCTTTACGACAAATAGAAAATATTGAATATATTGATAGAATTATGGGGCTAGAAAAATTGCCTAAAAATTTATCAGATTTAGCATATTTAAGATTAGAGCACAGGGATGCTAGTCTAAAAGAATTAGGAGCTATGTTGAACCCACCGGTTGGGAAATCTGGTGTAAATCATAGATTCAGAAGGATAGAAGAAATCGCAGATAATTTAAAAAAGGAAAGGGGGAGCTAATATTGAAATCAAAAAAAGTTGTAGTAAGAAATGAAGTAGGATTACATGCAAGGCCTGCGTCACTTTTTGTTCAAACTGCTAATAAATATTTAAGCCGTATATATATAGAGTTAGACGGAAAAAGAGTAAATGGTAAAAGTATTATGGGGGTAATGAGTTTAGGAATATTTCAAGGAGAGGAAATAACCATTATTGCCCAAGGGGAAGATGAAGTTGAAGCTATTGAAGATTTAGTAGATTTAATTGAAAATAGAATATTAGATGCTTAAAAGAGTAGATTTCTACTCTTTTTAACATTCTACATTATTCTACAACATAGGACCGAAGTCCCGTTTTCAGCAGGACATCAAAAAAGTCAAGATAAATAATGTATACTATACTTTATAGCACAATTAAATAGTTAAAGGTGAGATAGAAATGATTATATCTATAAAGGATGCAGTAGAGGGAATGGTGTTAGCTGAAAATATATATAGCTCTGATGGTATACCTTTATTAGAGAAAGGAGCTATTTTAAAAAATATTTATATAGAAAATCTTAAAAAGAATGATATTAAAAATATTTGCATAGAAAATGAAAGTTTTAATAAAATCTCGGTAGAAGGTATGATTAAATGTGCTATAAATAAAGAAGCAATAATTATTGCAAAAAAAATAATAGATAAACTCCCTTTTTCACAAGATGAAAATATTAAAGAAATAATAGTTATTAAAGAAAAAATTATAGATGAGCTTTTAGGTGAAAAAGAAATACTAAAAAATATACTAAATATAAAAACTATAGATAATCATATCTTTGATCATTGTGTAAATGTTTCTGTAATATCTGTTATTATAGGTAAAAGTTTAGGATATAACAAAGAAGAATTAATAAGGCTTGGCAAAGGTGCAATGCTTCACGATATAGGTAAGATATCTATACCTTTAGAAATTTTGAATAAACCTGGAAAACTTACGAAGGAAGAATATGAAATAGTAAAAAAACATACAACTTTTGGCTATGAAATACTCAATAAAATATCAGGTATAGATGAAGAACTTGCAAATATATCTTTATCACACCATGAAAGGTATGATGGATATGGATATCCTAATAATTTAAAAGCTGGGGAAATACATGAGTTTTCTAGAATAGTGGCTATATCCGATGTTTATGATGCATTGACCAGCGATAGGGTCTATAGAAATAAAATAAAAAATGAAGAAGCTGTAGAATATTTATTTAATATGAAATGGAAACAATTTGATGGTAATATTGTTGATAAATTTATTGAAAGTGTAGCTTCCTATTCTATAGGGAGGAAGGTAATACTGAATACTGGAGAAAGAGGAATTGTAGCAGAAGAAAACAAAGGGGTCCCTACTAGACCTATAGTGAAGATAAATTATGACCAATATAATAATGAAATAAAGAAACCCTATTATATAGATTTGTTAGAAAATAAATCTATAATAATAGAGAATACTTTTAATTAACTCCTAGAATAATCTAGGGGTTTTGTTATTTTCATTAAATTTATGATAGAATTATAATCATATAAGAAAATAATATAGAAAGGGTTTAGATATGGCTAAAAAAGGGAAATTTGTTCATCTTCATGTTCATACAGAATATAGTCTACTTGATGGTGCCAATAGAATAGGAGAATTATTAGATAGGGTCAAAGAACTGGGAATGGATACTATTGCTATTACAGATCATGGCTCTATGTTTGGCGTTGTAGATTTTTATAAAGAAGCAATTAAAAGGGATATAAAACCTATTTTAGGATGTGAAGTTTATATATCTATTGGGAAATATACAGAGAAAAATCCAAGGGAAAAAGACCAATATCATTTAGTTTTATTAGCAGAAAATAATACAGGATATTTAAATCTTATGAAAATAGTATCAGAAGGCTATGTAAATGGATTTTATTATAAGCCAAGGGTTGATTATGATGTGCTTAGAAAGTATAGTGACGGAATAATTGGGCTAAGTGCTTGCCTTGGAGGAGAAGTACAAAAGAAAATCCTAAATGGAAATTTAGCAGGTGCAAAAAAAGCAGCATTAGAATATAAGGATATATTTGGAGAAGAAAATTTTTTCTTAGAACTGCAAGATCATGGAATTAGAGAGCAAGAATTTGTTAATAGAGAATTAATTAAATTAAGTAAAGATATAGATATTCCACTAGTTGCTACTAATGATGTTCACTATTTAAAAAGAGAAGATGCAAAGGTACATGATGTACTTCTATGTGTACAGACAGGTAAGACTGTAGATGAAGAAAATAGGATGAGATTTCCTACAAGTGAATTTTATCTAAAATCCTATGATGAAATGATGGATCTATTTGGATATGTAAGGGAAGCTATAGACAATACTGTTTTAATAGGAGAAAGGTGTAATGTAGATATAGATTTTGATACACTACATCTTCCAAGATATGAAGTACCAGAAGGTTATACTGATGTAGAATACTTAAAGAAACTATGTATAGATGGTCTTAATGAAAGATATGATGAGATAACTAAAGAGATAGAAGATAGATTTGAATTTGAGTTCAATACTATTGTAGATATGGGATATACAGATTATTTCCTTATAGTCTGGGATTTTATTAAGTATGCCAAAGACAATGGCATAATGGTAGGACCAGGAAGAGGTTCTGCAGCAGGAAGTTTAGTTTCTTATGCATTAGGTATTATAGATATAGATCCATTGAAATATGGATTGATCTTTGAAAGGTTCTTGAATCCTGAAAGGGTTACTATGCCAGATATAGATGTGGATTTTTGTTACGAAAGAAGAGAAGAAGTAATAGATTATGTAGTTAGGAAGTATGGAAAAGATAGGGTAGCTCAAATCGTCACCTTTGGTACTATGGCAGCAAGGGGTAGTATAAGGGATGTAGGAAGAGCACTGAATATGCCTTATGGACAAGTAGATTTTATAGCTAAACAGATACCTATGGAATTAGGTATGACCATAGATAAGGCGTTGGAAGTTAATAGAAATTTAAAGCAAATCTATGATGAACAAGAAGATATAAGGGAATTAATCGATATAGCAAGAAAAGTAGAAGGTCTTCCAAGACATACATCTACCCATGCAGCAGGAGTAGTTATATCTAAAGAACCAATTACTCAATATGTACCATTATCAAGGAATAAAGATTCTATAACTACTCAATTTACAATGACTGAATTAGAAGAGTTAGGACTATTAAAAATGGATTTTTTAGGCCTTAGAACTCTAACTGTTATAAGGGATGCAGTAAAATTAATAGAAGAAAATCATAAAGTTAAAATAGATTTTTCAGAATTTACCTATGATGATCCCAAAGTATATGAAATGTTTAGCAATGCAGAAACTCTAGGAATATTCCAATTTGAAAGTGCTGGTATGAGACAATTTTTAAAGGAATTAAAACCTAATAGCTTTGAAAATATTGTGGCTGCTAACTCATTATTTAGACCAGGACCTATGGATCAAATTCCTAGATATATAGAAAATAAAAATGACCCTTCCAATATAGAATATTTACATCCAAAATTAAAACCTATTTTAGAAGTCACCTATGGATGTATAGTATATCAAGAACAAGTAATGCAAATAGTTAGAGATATTGGTGGCTATTCTATGGGAAGAGCAGATTTAGTAAGAAGGGCCATGAGTAAAAAGAAAATGGATGTAATGGAAGAAGAAAGAAAACATTTCATATATGGAAAATTAGATGAAAATGGAGAAGTAGAGATTCAAGGTGCTATAAGAAATGGAGTAGATGAGAAATCAGCAAATATAATATATGATGAAATGATAAGTTTTGCTAAATATGCTTTTAATAAATCCCATTCAGCTGCCTATGCTGTAGTAGCTTATAGGACAGCTTGGTTGAAATACTATTATCCTGTAGAGTTTATGGCAGCATTAATTACTAGTGTTATGGGAAATACTAATTCTGTATCTTTATATATTCAAGAATGTAAAAGGTTAGGAATAGAAATACTTCCTCCAGATGTAAATGAAAGCTACGGAAAGTTTACTGTGTCCAATGGGAAAATAAGATTTGGTCTTATGGCTGTTAAAAATGTAGGCAAAGCCCTTATAGAAACTATAGTGGAGGCTAGAAAAGAAGGTCCTTTTAAAAGTTTCACTGAGTTTTGCCAAAGGATAGAAAATATAGATGGAACAGTTATGAATAAAAGGGCTATAGAAAGCCTAATAAAAGCTGGAGCTATGGAATCGCTAGGAGGTAATAGAGCGCAATTTTTAGCTGTATTTGAAAAGATAATAGATGGAGTCCATGATGATAAGAAAAGGAATATACAAGGACAATGTTCACTATTTGATAGTATTGAAGACAAGGTTTCAGAAGATAATTTACCAGATTTAAAAGAATTTCCAGAGAAAAATTTATTGACAATGGAAAAAGAAAAGTTAGGTATCTATATAAGTGGCCATCCTTTAACTTCTTATGAAGAAGAATTGAAAAAAATTTCCACCAACACTACTGTGGAGTTGTTCCAAATATCTGATGAAATGGTAGGTACAGGTTTAAGGGATGGACAAAAAATAGTTATTGGAGGAATAATAGTTAATAAGAAAAATAAAATAACTAAAAATAATAATATGATGGCTTTTGCTACTTTAGAAGATTTATATGGTACAGTAGAAGTAATTATTTTTCCTGCTACTTATGAAAAATATCAAAAATATATAGAGGAAGATAGTATAGTAGTAGTTGAAGGTAAACTAAGTATAAGTGAAGAAGATGAACCTAAAATAATTTGTGAATCTATTAAACCATTGAATAAATACAAAAGAGAAAAGCTATATATAAAAATTGAAAAAGGGGATTTCAATACTGCTTTTAATGATCTAAGAGAGATATTTGAAAAATATAAAGGAGATATACCAGTATATGTTTATTTAGCAAAGGATAAAAAAGTTGTAATGGCAGATCGAGATTATTGGGTAGATATAAAAGGAGATGAAATTTTATATGAAATAGAAAAGGTAGTAGGGGATGGATGTGTAAAAATTTGTTAAAGATGCTCAAATCTAATAAAAAAACATTATATATTATGCTATAATATTATTTATAATATCTTGTTAAGGAGTGCGAGAATATGTGGACTGCAGTGCATGTAGTAGATAGTTATAATAGGGCAAAAGAAATAGAAAATAAATTAATAGATGAAGGATTTTTAGTTAAAGTCGAGGTATTTACAAAAGAAGGAGACACTTTATTATATGAAATTCTGGCACCAGAACTTGAAGCTGAAGATGTTCAATTAGCATTATTAGATTTGGGAATTATTTAATTATAAGAGGAGGTTTAGAAATGAAGACTATAGGGGTTCTAACTAGTGGTGGAGATTCACCAGGTATGAATGCAGCCATAAGAGCAGTTGTAAGGACCAGTATTTATAACAATGTAAGAATAATGGGAATAAAACAAGGATACAATGGTCTTATAAATGGTAATATTGAAGAAATGAATCTTTCTAGTGTAGCAGATATTATCCATAGAGGTGGAACAATACTTAGAACGGCTAGATGTGATGAGTTTACAACAGAAAAGGGACTTCAAAAAGCATTGAATGTAATAAGAATTTTTAATATAGATGGAATAATAGTGCTAGGTGGGGATGGTTCTTTTAAAGGAGCAAGAAAATTAAATGAAGCAGGAGTACCTATTATTGGAGTACCTTGTACAATAGATAACGATATGGGATATACAGATTATACAATTGGATTTTTCACAGCTGTAGAAACAGTAGTAGATGCTATAAGCAAAATAAGAGATACATCTAGTTCTCATGGTAGGGCAAATATAGTAGAAGTAATGGGAAGAAGTTGTGGTGATATAGCACTATATGCAGGACTTGCTGGTGGTGCAGAAAGTATTATAGTACCTGAAGAGAATATGGAAGTAGATGAAGTTTGTAAAAGGCTTATTCAAAGTAGGAATAGAGGAAAACTTCATAGTATTATAGCCCTTGCAGAAGGTGCAGGAAACGCTTATGAATATGCAAAAGAGATTGAAGAAAAAACTGGAACAGAAACAAGGGTTACAATACTTGGACATATACAAAGAGGAGGAACACCTACAGCTTTTGATAGAATTATAGCTAGTAAAATGGGGCATAAAGCAGTTGAGCTTTTATTAAAAGGCGATGCAGGAAAAGCTCTTGGTATTAAAGAAAATCAAGTTATTGATTTGGATATAGATGAAGCTCTTTCAAGTAAAGGATTTTTTGATAAAGAAATGTATGATATAGCAAAGATACTTTCAATATAAAAAATGAGGTGAGTAAAGTGAAAAGGACTAAAATAGTATGTACCATAGGTCCAGCGTCTGAAACTGAAGATATACTAAGACAGCTTATGGAATCAGGGCTAAATGTAGCAAGATTAAATTTTTCCCATGGGAATCATGAGGAACATAAAACTAGAATAGAAACTATAAAAAAAGTGAGAGAAAAGCTAGACCTCCCTATAGGGATTATGCTAGACACTAAAGGTCCAGAAATTAGGCTTAAAAATTTTAAAGAAGGTGGAGTAGAACTTGTAGACAATCAGGAGTTCACCTTAACTACAAGGGAAGTTTCTGGAGATGAAAAAATAGTTAGTGTAAGCTATGAAGGTTTAGCTAAAGATGTGAAAAGTGGAGACACTATACTGATTGATGATGGATTAATTGAATTAGAAGTTATTCAAATAGTCAAAGAGACAGATATAGTCTGTATTGTTAAGAATGGTGGGTCAGTAAAAGACCATAAAGGCGTAAATGTCCCAGGAGTGAAAATAAATTTACCAGCTGTTACTCAAAAGGATATAGATGATATATTATTTGGAATAGAAAATGGAATAGATTTTATAGCAGCTTCATTTATTAGGAAAGCTGAAGATGTATTTAGTATAAGAAAGATATTGGAAGAAAATGGTGGAGACCATATACAAATAATATCTAAAATAGAAAATCAAGAAGGCGTAGAGAATATAGATGAAATAATAAATGTTTCCGATGGAATAATGGTAGCTAGAGGAGATCTTGGTGTAGAGATTGAAACAGAAGAAATCCCAATTATTCAAAAAGAAATAATTAGAAAATGTAATGAAGCTGGAAAACCTGTAATTACTGCTACTCAAATGTTAGATTCTATGATGAGAAATCCTAGACCTACAAGGGCAGAAGTAACAGATGTAGCCAATGCAATTTTTGATGGTACAGATGCTATTATGCTATCTGGAGAAACAGCAGCAGGAAAATATCCAGTTGAAGCAGTTAAGACTATGCACAATATTGCTACTAGAACAGAACATTCCCTTGATTATAAACGAATATTAAAGGAAAACTCAAAGAATAGAGGAATTTCAACAACAAATGCTATAAGCAAAGCTACTTGTACTACAGCAGAAGATTTAGGTGCAAGTGCTATAGTTACAGCTACATCCTCAGGATTTACTGCTAGTGCAGTATCTAAGTTTAGACCTAAATCACCAATTATTGCAGCTACTACTACAGAAGAAGTAATGAGAAAGATGGCTTTAGTTTGGGGAGTATATCCAGTACTATCTTCAAAAAGCACATCTACTGACGAAGTAATAGACCTTTCAATACATAGCGCTCTTGAAAAAGGCTATATAAAACAAGGAGATTTAATAGTTATTACAGCAGGAATACCAGTAGGAGTATCAGGTACTACAAACTTAATTAAAGTTCATATAGTAAGTGAAGTGCTTCTTAAAGGTGTAGGAATAGGAAATAAAGCTACTTCAGGAAGAGTAATTATAGGGGATACAAAGGAAGAATTAGAAGGTAGATTTAAAGAAGGAGATATTCTTGTATGTAATTGTACAGCTAAGGATATAATGCCATATGTAGAAAAAGCTTCAGCAATTGTAGCAGAACAAGGTGGTCTTACATCCCATGCAGCTATAGTAGGACTTAACTTAGAAAAACCTACTATTGTAGGAGTAGAAAATGCAACAGAAATTTTAAAAGACAATGATATTGTTACGGTAGATAGTATTACTGGCTCAATATATAAAGGAGAAGCTAGAGTACTATAAAGGGGGCAAAATTTATGATACAGGAAACTACCATAAGGGTTCGATATAAAGAAACAGACCAAATGGGTATAGTATATTATGGAAATTATTTCACTTGGTTTGAAGTAGGGAGAAATGAATTCTTCAGAGAATTAGGCTTAACTTGCGGAGAACTAGAAGAAGAACAGGTACTTCTACCAGTAATAGAAACAGGTTGTAAATATATAAGTTCAGCAAAATTTGATGAAGAAGTTATAATAAAAACAAAATTGACAAAACTAGAAGGTGTAAGGCTTACATTAGAGTATAAAATATATAGGAAAGATAATAATGAATTGTTAGTAGAAGGATTTACTAAACATGCTTTTGTAGACAAATCATTGAAGCCTGTAAGATTTAGAAAAAAATTCAAAGAGGAGTGGAAATTGTTACAAGACTCTTTAGAAAAGGAAGAATGATATATGGGGAAAATACTATTATTTATAATAGTAACACCTATAATAGATCTCTATATCCTAATTAAGGCCTCTCAGAATGTAGGATTTTGGCCAACAATAGCTTTAATTGTAGCCACAGGAATTGTAGGCTATTATTTAGCTAGAAGTGAAGGAAAGATAGTATTATCCAATATAAATAGAGCATTATCCCAAGGTACAGTTCCAGGTGATGCTCTTCTAACAGGATTGTGTATTTTAATAGGTGGAATATTTCTAGCAGTACCAGGTATTGTAACAGATATAATAGGAATAACTATGATACTTCCTGGCACAAGGCAAATATACAAGAATGCTATAAAAAGATACTTTAAAAACAAAATTAGGCGTGGAAGTACTGGAATATTCTTAAAGTGGTAATTATTTCATGATATTTCGCATAAAAAAATTTAATCCGTCTATAATCTTAGTATAAAATAAGAAGGTAAAGGGACACTGATTCTATTTCTATCAGCAGGCACACTTTTGTGTGCCTTCTTTTTTGGAAAGGAGTGTATATATGAAAGGACCAGTTAGTGTAGGAGATAAGTTAGAATTAAATATAATAGATTTAACTAATCAAGGTTTGGGAGTAGGTAAAGTAGAAGGATTCACTATATTTGTTGAAGGTGGACTTCCAGGAGATGAATTAATAGCAGAAATTAAAAAGACTAAAAAAAATTTTGCAGAAGCGAAAGCAGTTGAAATAAAAAATCCATCTTCCAAAAGACAGATATCAGAATGTAAATATTATAAAACTTGTGGAGGCTGTCAACTTCACGAGCTTGATTATAGAGCACAACTAGATATAAAAACAAATATGGTAAAAGATGCAATAGAGCGAATAGGAAAACTTGAAGATGTTAAAATAAATCCTACTATAGGTATGGAAACTCCTTTTAGATATAGGAATAAAGGGATGTTTAAAGTAGGAGAAAAAGAAGGAAATATATCTATAGGATATTTTAAAAACAAAAGCCATGAAGTAGTAGACATAGAAGAATGTATCATACAAGATGAAGTAGTAGACAAAGTGTTGAAGATAGTAAAGGAATATATGGAAAAATATAATGTACAGGCTTATAATAAAAAGACAAATAAAGGCACCATTAGAGATATAGTAACTAGAAGGACTAAAGACGGATCTACTATGGTGATTATAGTAACAACAAATGAAAAACTCCCCTATAAAGATGAACTTATAAAAAGTTTAAAGACTGTAAAAGAAGTAGTATCCATCTATCAAAATATAAATAAAAAGAGAACTCCAGTAGTATTAGGAAATAAAAATATAAAATTATATGGAGAAGACAAGATAGTAGACTATATAGATAAGTTTAAGTTTTATATTTCCCCAAACTCTTTTTTCCAAGTAAACCCTATTCAAACAGAAGTACTATATAAGAAGGCATTAGAATACTTAGACCTAAGCGGAGAAGAAACTGTATTTGATTTATATTGTGGAATAGGTACCATATCCCTATTTATTTCACAAAAGGCTAAAAGTGTATATGGAGTAGAAATAGTATCAGATGCTATAAAGGATGCCAAAGAAAATGCAAAACTAAATAATGCCAAAAATATAGAATTTATAGAAGGAAAAAGTGAAGAAATAGCTCCTAAACTTTTAAAAGAAGGAATAAAGGCAGATAAAATAGTAGTAGATCCACCAAGAAAAGGCTGTGATGAAAAACTATTAGAAACAATAGTGAAAATAAAACCAGAAACAGTAGTATATGTATCCTGCAACCCCTCAACACTAGCAAGAGATTTAAAATATCTAGATGAAAATGGATATAAGGTTATGGAAGTGCAACCAGTGGATATGTTCCCGTGGACAGTGCATGTGGAGTGTGTAACTTTGCTTACAAGGAACGAAGATAAGGAGTAAGCAATTGGTATCACCCATGCAAGGTTTGCCCAAGAAGTCAAAGGCAGACTGATTGGTGTTAGGAAGCTACTACAGATAAAATTATTTTACATGAGTATAGTTAATGTAACAAAATTGTAAATTATTTGATTCATAATTATGTTAATATAAATGTAAAAGAAACAAGAATATATCTATAAAAAGAGACGGGAAGCATAATTATGAAAAAAGCGATGAAATCAGCTGGAATTACATCTTTTACTTTAATGAAAAATCTGATTTCTGTTAGCAACCCTGATACAAAAAACTCTAGCGAGTTATTCATAGATGAGGACGCTTTATAGAATGATCAGCTTTTAGAAGGATATAGAGAAAATCCAAACAATTTATAAGGTAATTTAAAATAAAAATCAATGTTTCTTATAAGAGGTGGAAACGTGGACGATAATAAATTATTTACAGTAAAAACTATTATGGAAAAAGAGGATTATCATAAGTTTTTATATATAGCTACATTTTTTAGAAGAAAGATAATAATTCCTTTTATACTTTTGATATCTGCTTTGATGGCTGCTTTTCTTGCTTATAGTGAGAACCAATTTAGTACAGCAGAATTTATTATTTCATGGATTGTATTAGCTGTTGTAGCAATTCTTACAATAATTTTTAAGGTTGAAAGAAAAAATAAGCAACGGATTAAAACTGACAAAACAGGAGTATTTGATTCACAGGAAAAGTTAGATTTCTATGAAGATTTTTTAATTATAAAGAGTACAGTATTTGAAGGGGAATCTAAAATTAAGTATAGTCAGTTTTATCAAGTATTAGAGTCAAAGAATTATTTTATTACCTATTTTAATATGAACCAGGCTTCTTTAATTAGGAAAAAAGATATGGATAAGGAAACTATTGAAAAACTAAGATCCTTATACCAAAATACTATGGGGAAAAAATATAAAAGAATTAAATTTTAGTTTAAATATAGTATTAGTACTCCATTAAATAAAATTTAAAGCTTGCCAACTATAGGTATTGAATATCAAGTGCCTATAGTTGGCAATTGACATTTCAAGGGCAGTAAAAACTCCTATTGAAGATATCTTTATTTTTGACTAAAAATTGATGAAGTAGAAAAAGTTTTAAACAAGCATATCGATAAAATGGTTTGCGATTATTGAATAAAACTTATCTATATATTTGGCTCTTATGCTAAAGGAGAAAATAGAGTAGATAGATATGTTAGAATTAAATGAAACTGAATAAGAATACTTAGGGGATAGCAAAGCTATCCCCTTGTATATGTTTAAAGATATTGTTTATCTTGTATATACTATAGATTGTTAGTTTTATGTTTAGTTTCTATTTATAATTTTAAGAGTATTGTTTACTTGATTTTGGTGATGAAGTTTCAGAATCGAATATTGAAGGTTCTCCAAGAGATTTAACTTCTTGGTATCCTGGTAGATCAATATAAAGTTCTCTTGTATATGGATTTCTCTTTGTAGTTACAACTTTATAAATCATATATATAAATACAGCAATATTAACTACTAATGCAAGGAAACTAACAATAAAATAAATTTTGGGATTATATGTTGACATTACTTGATATTTTCCTTGATCTTGGAAGTGAGGGAATGTTTGTGCAAACATACACCAAATTGCTAAAGTGTGTGCTCTATGTTGGAGCCATGCACCTTTTCCTAATGTAAATGCACAAAGGGTTGGTGCAAGTAATAATGCAAAACCACAATACCATGCATGACCTGGTAAACAATTATAAGTATATGCAAAGTTCCACATATCATAAGCTACTATCCAGAACCACATCATATCAGGCCATAACATATCCATACTTTTATCATTTTCTGTTTTCTTTCTTATAACAATTCCAAACCATCCAGTGATAGTTATAATATTAAGAATACCTGCAATACCATTCATATAGTTCCAAGGACCACTCATCATGATTTCGCCTTCAAATAAATCTTTCATAAGTCCAAGGCTACCAATTTGAAAATCTCGAGTTACAGCTTCTATAATATTAATGGCAAGAATTAATGGTGGGAAAGCAAGAGCTAGTTTTTTCTCAGAGAGACGCCATAAAACTTCTCCTGTATTTTTGTCTTTTTTCTCATAGTGTCTTATAAACCAAAATCCTATACAGCCTGCAGTAGCAGAATAAACCTTTGCTAAATGGAACCAATCAGTATAGGTTTTTTCTTTTAGAACTGTGAACCAGAGGATAGATAGAATTGTGGGTAAAACGATAAAACTAATAAATGCACCTGCTTTTGATCTCCTTGAAAACTCATTAAATAGGAACAAAGTAGCAAATACTACAAACCACATACCCCAAGCTGAAAATAAAGTTGCTCCTTCAGCATAATTAAATGTAAACATACACAGCCCCCCAAATTATTTGTTATATAATTATCAATATATATTATATGTCAGTTAATATAGAAATTCAACCATTATTTAACAATAATGGAAATCAATTATTTTAAGACAGTACCTTTGTGATGGATTTTAAGTTTTAACTTCTAGACTATATTTCCAAATTTATGTATAATAAAGGGAACATCACATGTTTAAAAATAAAATAAGTTTATTTACATAAGACCAGCTATTAAAAGTCAAGAGATAATTTAATTTGTTTTGCCTTTGTGATTATAGAATTTCTGTCAGAACCCGTCAAGGGGAAAAGCATCCCTTGACAGAACCTGCCATAAATTCTTATGTAAAATTGGGCAAAACAAATAAACCTAAATATAAAGAAAAAAATTTAGGATGAAAATATGAGTTAATTTTTCATAATCCTACTTAATATCAGGCACATAGGGTTTGTTATCACGGAGAACAGCGAAAATAATATTACACATTTTTCTAGCGACAGCCCCAATAGCAGTTAAATGATGTTTTCCTCTTGCCCTAAGTGATTGATAATAGACTGACAAAGCTGGGTCTTTGAAGGCTGCGACAGTAGCAGCTAACCAAATTGCTCTACGAAGATATGGAGAACCACGTTTAGAAATTTTAGTCTGTGTTCCCACAAAATCACCAGATTGTTTTACGGCTACATCAAGACCTGCATAGGCAACAAGTTGGGGTGCAGCTTCAAAACGGCAAATATCACCAATTTCTCCGATAATAATAGCACCAAGAACATCACCAATACCTGTAATAGTAGTAATAACTGAATTGGTGTGGTGAAGGAGTGTAGAAATTTCAGTTTCAAGTTCTTTTAGCTGTTCTTCGATAAAATTAATTTGGGCAATAATTTGCTTAATTTGAAATGCAAATGCATCTTTTGCAAAGTTAATACCAAAAGTATTAGTAGCAGACTCTTGTATTTCAGAAGCTTTTGAAATACCAAAACGTCCTCTACTAGCTTCGGATAGAAGTTTGGAAAGAGTCCCTGTATCTATGGATAACATATCCTCTGGAGTAGGATATTTAGAGAGTAGCTCTCTAGAAGTTACTCCAAAGGTATCAGAAAAAAGCTTAGAGTATTCAGGGAAAACTTGATCCAAAAGAGCAATACACTTGCGTTTCCAATCAGAGCATTCATCTACTAAAGCGAGACGGTATCTGGATAATTGGCGTAAGGCCATAATGTCCTCATCAGCTAAAGAAGTAGTGGAAAATTCACCGAAACGCATAATTTGAGCAATGATAAAGGAATCCTTAGAGTCATTTTTAGTTTGCCTAATATACATTTTTCGAAATGCATCTGATTGAATGGGGTTAATAACATTTACAGAAAACCCAAGATCCAATAGATAAGAATAAAGGCTAACCCAATAATGACCAGTAGCTTCCATACCAATAACAGTGTTGGGAGTATCAGCTTCAAATCTTTCAAGCAAGGCAATTAATTTATCGCAACCTACTTGAGAATTTGAAAAGGATATACTTTTATCAAGAAGCTTACCATTAGAATCAATAATAGAAGCTTCGTGGTTTTGTTTAGCAATATCAATACCAACATAAAACATAAAATCACCAGCTTTTAATATATTTACAGATAAAGTCTAGGACCTCTCTACTTTACAACAATACAACCTCGTTAGATATTCAGTAACTAGGTACTATCCAGCTCATTCGCATATAGATGTAAAGAAGAGGCGCAACCCTTACTTAGGAAGACTAGGCTTCAAGGAGGTGATCTACGACCTCTATCTGTACAATTATTATCTCACAAGAATAGTGAGATAGAAAAGAAAATATAGTTTTTAAACTATAACATTATTATACGAGCTTCCTGTGATACGATAAAAATAGAAAATCCTCACAAATAAATTAAGGTATAATTGTAATTGAGAGAAAACAATTTCTTAATTTAAAGGAGGATTCACTATGAATTATAAACAAAATGATAGATTAAATCAATTAACAGATGAAACTTTAATTGTTGGAGTTGACATAGCAAAAGAATTTCATGTAGCAAGAGCACAAGATGTTAGAGGCATAGAGTTTGGGAAATCAATTAAATTCAACAATTCTCTTTCAGGATATCTAGAGTTTGAGAGTTGGATCAACGAAATTAAAGTGGTTGAGGAGAAGGAACAAGTAATTATAGGTATGGAACCAACAGGACATTACTGGCTAAATATTGCAAGATATCTTAAAGCTAATGACTATACAGTGGTTACAGTAAATCCAATGCATGTAAAAAAGATAAAAGAGTTAGATGATAACCTTCAAACAAAAACAGATAAAAAAGATGCAAAGATAATTGCACAGCTAGTAAAAGACGCAAGATATTCTACTCCAAATTTACTTGAAGGTGAGTATGAAGAACTTAGGAATGCTAAGAATTTGAGACAAGTTGTAGTAAAGGATTTAAATCGTACAAAAAACCAGATTCACAATTGGCTAGACAGATACTTTCCAGAATACAAAGAAGCATATGCCAGCTGGGAGTCTAAATCATTTATAAGGATAATTAAAAAGTATATCTTTCCGTCTGTAATTGAAAGGATACCACCAAATCAAATCTATGAGATGCTACCCCCAAAGATGAGAAGAAGTGTAGGTCTTGGGAAGATAGAAAGGCTTGTAACAGCTAGTAAAAACAGTATAGGAATAAAAGAGGGACTTTCATTTGCAAAAATAGAAATAAATTATCTATTAGAAAAATATGAAGGTTTTCTACAACAGATAGAGGAAATAGATAACTATGTAACTGATATTTGTAGCAATCTAGATGAAACATCAAAGATAACTCAAATAAAGGGTATAGGAATTGTGACAGCAAGTGGTATAGTTGCTGAATTAGGAGATATTAGAAAGTACAAAACTCCAAAACAAATGATAAAAATGGCCGGGCTTTCTTTAACAGAAAATAGTTCAGGTAAGGTAAAAGGTACAACATCTATAAGCAGAAGAGGGCGTAAAGATCTCCGTCGATTATTGTACCAGGTAATACTTGGGATGATAAGGACAAATTCTGCATTTAAAGAAATGTATATTTATTATACTACAAGACGGAAAAATCAGCTTACTGGAAAACAAGCCATAATAGCATTATGCAGAAAACTATTGAGAATAATTCATGCAATAATTATGAAAGATGTTGATTACGATGAAAGTAAAATGATGTCACAAATAAGTTATCCAGATGAATTCTTAAACGAGGCTGCTTAAACCTATCAATATAATGGATTGAATTAAATGTGAGTTATTAATGTTTTAAAAGATTCTATTTAAATATGGTAGCTAAAATAGAACTTGAATTAAAATCTACAATTATAAAAACAACAAAAGTGACGATCCTGTAATTCCTCCATTAGGATACAATCCTGCATACGAGCATAACGGGACTCACATATAGATTAAGTTGGACGAAGGAAGTTTGGGAGATAAATCCTGTTAGAAAGAGGTTCTACTACTATATATAGTGAGCGAAAAGTCACTGTTCATAAAAAATATATAGATGCTACTTTTATTAAGTGAGGATTAAAATAGATATTTAATGTTAAATAAGCTTATTTTACTTTAAATAATCTATGAAAACAATAAAAAATTAATCACAAGTATTGAAAAATAATACTTGATTTAAAGAGGAGGTGATAAGTCATGTATAAAATAAAAAGTAAGATATCAATAATTATTTTTATTTCCATATTAATAGGGGGATTAATAATAGGTTGTAATAATGATAAAGAGATTAGTTCAATAAATAATTATAAAGAAAGTCTAAAGAAACCTATAAATATAACCAAGAACTCATTAAATATTATGATTGATCCACGTATAGAATTATTGTCTATAGTTCAATATTTGAGTAATTATGATGAAGAATATGATTTGATGACAAAATACGACTTTGAATATAGGGGCAGAGTAGATGAGTATTTTACACCTTTTAAAGAACATAAAGCAGTAAAATTATTTGATAGATTAAGTGATAAAGGTTTTTTATACCATATACCTCCAGAAACTATGTTATATATGACAAATAAATTTAAACTACGTGAAGATATTGATATGAGTGAGTATTTGATAGAAAATAAAAAGGAATTAGAAGAGTTTTATGAATCTTTATACGATTTTTTTAGAGACACAAAATTTAATGATTTTTATGATGAAAATGAAGAATATTATTTTTCTTTAGTAGAAAATGTTTCACATACAATTGATGGCGAAAATGATATTATTAAAGAATTAGAAGAATATTATGGAATAAAACAGAAGAGCTATAATTTAATTTTAGTTTCCTTGTATACTGAAGTTGGTTTTGGTATAAGATTAGGAACTGTTGCAGATGAAGGGTATGAAATATATAGTGTTATAGGACCAACAGTATCTAACAGTAATGTAGGATTTGGTTCAAAAACAAATTTTAACTCTATTCAAATACATGAGTTTAGCCATTCTTTTATAAATCCACTAACAGAAAAATATTGGAATGAAGCAAAAAAATATTCTAAATTATATATTCCAGTAAAAGATACAATGGAAAAAGAGGCATATGGTGATTGGGAAAGTTGTTTGAATGAACATATAATTCGTGCCATAACTGCTAGATTTAATTATAAAAAAGATAAAAGTTTAGGGGATAATACAATAGAATGGGAAAAAGAAAATGGATTTATATATATTGATAAATTACTTGAAAAATTAGATGAATATGATAATAACAGGGATATATACCCTACATTTGAATCTTTCTATCCAGAATTGCTAAAATCTTTAGATTATTATATTGAAAATAGCAATATGTAAACTAATTTTAATCTCAATAAAATTTTTAAACTAATCTTGGAATTTACTTATTAGCCCTTTAACTATATAATATAAATAAATTTAAAATACTCATAATAGGTTAACTATTGATTGTATTATATTTTGCAGAACGAGAAGTATTAAATTAAGTACAGCGGAGGAAAACAAATGAAAAAGTTAAATATACGAAATATATTGGTTGCAATTGTCTTAGTATTTATGGTCTTTCAAATATTCCGTGGGGTTTCTTCATTAATAGGAAGTCTATCAAGGAAAGGCAATATTATAGTGATAGATCCAGGACATGGAGGAAAAGATCCTGGAACCATAGGCATTAACAATAGTTTAGAAAAAGATATAAATTTAGATATATCAAAGAAATTATATAAAAAACTAAAGGGGAAAGGTTATGAAGTCATTATAACAAGGGATACAGATGAATATATTGAAAATATTCAAAGGGCGAAGTTGGCAAACAAGGAAAAGGCTAAGATATTTGTTAGTATTCATTGCAATTCAGCTAAAAATAATAGTAGTGCTAATGGTATTCAAGTTTTATATTATCCTAGTAACAAAGCTACAAATAACGAATTATTTGCTCAAACAGTGTTAGATGAAGTTTTGAGAAACACTGGGGCTAATAGTAAGGGGATAGTAGAAAGAAAAGATTTAATAGTACTAAATCAAACTAATATGCCTGCTATAGTAGTAGAATGTGGTTTTTTATCAAATGAAGATGAGGCAAATTTATTAGGGACCCATAGATATCAAAGAAAGATAGTTAATGGTATAGTAAAAGGATTAGAAAATTATATTGATAGGTTTTAAAAATATTTAGAAAGGACCTTATAAAAGGTCTTTTTTTATACAAAAAATTAATCCTTATAAAATCCTTATAATTATCCTTTATATTATAATTATAGATTTAATATAAGAGATAATTAGGAGGAATCAGTATGTCAGAATATATTTTAGAAACCAGAGGATTAACAAAAAAATTTAAAAATGAAATAGCTGTAGATAATATTTCTTTATCTATTAGAAAAAATTCTGTATTTGGTTTACTAGGACCGAATGGTGCAGGAAAATCTACTACATTAAAAATGATTACAGGAATTATGAAGCCATCTGCCGGAGAAATATTATTTGACAATCATATATGGACTAGGAAAGATTTAGAAAATATTGGAGCATTAATTGAAAATCCTGCAATATATCCAAATTTAACAGCGATGGAAAACTTAAAACTTGCCTGTACTCTTTATGGACTTCCTAAGATGAGAGCTGAAGAAGTCCTTAATATTGTAGGGCTTGAGAAAGCAGGTAAAAAGAAAGTGAAGAATTTTTCTATGGGAATGAAGCAAAGGTTAGGACTTGGTATGGCTATTATAAATAATCCAAAGTTGCTTATTCTTGACGAACCTACTAATGGATTAGATCCAATCGGGATTGAAGAGTTAAGAGAGCTTATTAGGTCTTTCCCTTTTAAAGGTATGACAGTTATTCTATCTAGTCATATTTTATCAGCACAGGTAGCTGACGAAATAGGAATTATATCTAATGGTGTTATAGGGTATAGTGGAAAAATCAAAAAAAGAAGACAATCTTGAAAAGTTATTTATGGAAATTGTAGAAAGAAATAGGGGTGAAAACTAATGATAGATATAATCAAAGCAGAATTTCAAAAGAGTAAAAGAACATCAACTAATAAATTTATTATAGTAACACCCCTACTTACATTTTTGTTATGTCTTTTGTGGGGTGGAGGTCAAAATGGGGCATATAACTGGTGGTATGTTATGTTTCTTCCTGGTATGCTGGCTATTATTTCCGCCCAAGTGATTACAAGGGAAAAGAACCTTTCTTACAAAGGGCTTTTTCTATATCCACAGGATAAAGGTTCTATATGGCTAGGTAAGATATTATATATTAGTATTTTACTTATATTTACTAGTTTAATATTTATGATAGGGATTGTAATAGTATAGATGATTCACAATGGATTATTGAAATAATAGATCAAGGAGAAGGATTTTCTAAAAAGATGTTAAAGGATGGAAAAAATCAGCTTTTAATGGGAAAGGAAAGCAGGAAGCGGAATGGGCATCATGGCTTAGGATTATATATAGCAGATACTATTATAAAAAAACATAATGGAGAACTTATATTATCCAATAGTGTAAATGGCGGTGGAAAAGTTATTGTAAAAATTCCACTTTTATATAAATAGTATAATTATAAAAGTGGAATTTTTACATTAGTGGTGCAAATAGACGAAATACTTCTTGTATAAATCGGATAATAGCATTGTTTTTACAGTCTTCTTCTGTTACTTGATAACATTTTTCTAAAGTTTCAATAAAATCATCACGAACTTCCATAACAGCTTTGCTTTTATATAACCACACGCCACATTCAAAATGTAGATAGAGACTTCTAAAATCTAGGTTAGTTGTGCCAACTGTTGCAACCTTATCATCAGATACAAAGGTTTTAGAATGGATAAATCCTTTAGAATATTCATAGATTTTTACTCCAGCTTCAATAAGGTCTCTGTAGTAAGAACGAGTTGTTATATGGACGATACGTTTGTCCCAGCAGTAGGGTGTTACTATACGAACATCTACACCACTTTTAGCAGCTAGTGTTAGTGCTGAAAGCATACTATCATCTATAATCAAGTAAGGAGTATTTATATAAATATATTTTTTTGCATTATTAATAATATGTAAATATACATGTTCTCCCACATTTTCTTTGTCCATAGGACTATCAGCATATGGTTGTACAAGTCCATCTTTTTCTATTGTACAAGGTTCTTTTTTCCAAGGATAATACTGTGTAAAATCTTCTTCAATACCACTACATAAAGCCCACATTTGTAAAAACATTAGTGTAAAACTCCAAGCTCCTTCCCCTTCAACCATAATGGCTGCATCTTTCCAATGTCCATATTTTTCAACAGCATTAATATATTCATCAGCTAAATTGATACCTCCTGTAAATGCAACTTTTCCATCTATAACAGCAATTTTTCGGTGATCTCGATTATTTTGTTTTGTTGAAAGAAAAGGACGGAAAGGATTAAATACAACGCATTTTATTCCCAATTTTTCAAGTCTTTGAGGATAATCTTTAGGTAATAAGAAAAAACATCCTATATCATCATAAATAAGACGAACGTCAACCCCTTTTTTTGCCTTTTCTATTAGAATATCTAAAACTGTGTTCCACATTATGCCTTCATGAACAATAAAGAATTCAAGAAAAATATAATCTTCTGCCTTTTTTAGTTCCTCTATAAGGTGTTTAAACATTTCTTCTCCAGGAGATAAATATTTAGTTTTCGTATTACTATATATAGGGAAATCAGCAAAGTTTTGTAAGTATTGAATTTGAGGTATATATTCAGGAGCTTCATTACAAGCATCTTCAAAGATATTTCCTGACATAAGGAATAGCGGCTTACTTTCATTTTCAATACATGACAATATTCTGCTCATTTTTCTTGTAGAGATTTGAAAATTAAATAACAGGTAAAACAATCCTCCAAATACTGGGAAAACAAGTATTAGGAAAACCCAAGTCAACTTGTAAGCGCCTTTTTCTTTTTTGCTAATAATATGTAAAGCGGCTAATAAACTAATTGCTTTCAGTCCCCAGTTAATAAACATTGAATTTTTACTACTACTGAAAACAAGATATATAATAATTGCAAATTGAACTACTAGAAGTAAAGAAATTAATATCCGTCTATGGATTAAAGTCCATAACCATTTTTGACGCATTTATACACCTCCATATTATATCTGTGTCTAATAATAAGTATTGGTAAGAAATTATAAGAAATTGATATTAAATACATTATAAATTTATTATACTTTAATAATGATTTAATATCTATAAATTATGTTATAATTTCAATATATAGAATTTAGATATTATTTAAAGGAGAATCTGATTATGGCGGCATCTAAACATTGATTGCATAAATAACATTATAAATTTCCTTATTATATAAGGCTTTTTTGTTATGCAATTAATTGTGGAGGTGCTAAAATGAATAGAAATAGAAATTTGTATTTACTTTGTACTATAGCTTTTTTGCAAGGGTTAGTTTTTTATGGACCTGTTGCTACACTATTTAGACAGAACAGAGGACTTTCATTAAATAATATTTTTATTTTAGAGACTATTTTCATAGTTCTTATGTTTATATTTGAGGTGCCATGGGGATATATTGGCGATAGAATTGGCTACAAAAATACATTGATAGTATCTTTTTTCCTATTTTTCTTATCAAAAATAATATTTTATAATGCCCATTCTTTTAGTATATTCTTATTAGAAAGTATTATAGTAGCTATATCAATATCAGGTATATCTGGTTGTGATTCGGCCCTTATCTATACTTCTATAGATGGGGAAGATAGTGATAAAGCTTTTAGTTATTATTCTGCTTCTTCTACAAGTGGATTTTTAGTTGCTTCATTTATGAATTCATTTATAGTGAAATATTCTTTAGATCTAACTGCATTTCTAACTATTATTCCATATGGCATAGCTTTTATTCTTTCATTTTTCTTAGTAGATATTCATCAACATAGAAATGAAGAAAAGATTGGTCTAATAGATAGTTTTAAAAGTTTAAAACATAATAAAATCATATTTATTTTTATAATATCTATAGCTTTAATTTCAGAAAGTACCCATGCATTATGTATTTTCTTAAATCAACCTATATATTTAAGAAGTGGTATTGATATTAGATATTTTGGAATCTTGACAGCAATTATGCAAATATCTTGTCTTTTATCAGCAAAAGCATATAAGCTAAATCAGAAAGTTGAAACAAAGAATCTATATACTATTCTAATTTTGATGATAATAGGAGCAAATATACTGCTTATATATATTAGAAATTGGCTGTTGGTTATAGCTATGATATTTATAATAGAAGGTGCTTTTGCTATAACTCAGCCACTATCAAATACAATACAGAATGAAAGTATTGATACATTTAATAGGGCTACAATTCTTTCTGTTTATGCTATGATAGGGAATATAATTGGGGGACTTTCAAATTTAGTCATAGGTAGAGCTTCAGATGTTTCATTGGAAAAAGCCATAGGGGTATGTGGAGCCTTAAATATATTAGGACTGGTTTTAATATTATTTTTCTTTATAAATAGAAAAAGATAACTTATACAAATGAGAATGCTATCAGCTTTGCAACTAATAGTTGCGTAGATGTAAACTATAATTGGTAGTAGCAACTAAAGTATAAATATATAATAAAATCACGATAATAAAAATGAGAGGAGACACAGTATGAATTTAGAAATTGCTGAGAGACTTACAAATTTAAGAAAAGAAAAAGGTTATTCTCAAGAAGAATTGGCAGCACAACTTGGTATTAGTAGACAGGCTATATCTAAATGGGAAAGAGGAGAAGCAAGTCCAGATACTGATAATCTTATTTTACTTTCTAAAATATATGGAATAGGATTGGATGAATTACTTAATATAGATGGATTTAAAGATGCTGAAGAAGGAAATAATAAGAAAAAATTAGTAAAGTTTCCTTATCCAGTATTGGTTACAATTATATATCTTATACTGGGATTTTCATATAAATTATGGCATCCAGGCTGGATATTATACTTAACAGTTCCAATCTTTTATTATGTAGCAGTTAAAATTGATAGAAGTAAATAAACAAGATGCTCCATAAAGGGGCATCTTGTTTATTTACTATTGATTTAAATATGAATATTTTTTGTCCAAAGGCTCTATAGATTTTATTATAGAACCACCAAGACATACTTCGTCTTGATACAATACTGCTACTTGTCCTGGTGTTACAGCTTTTACTGGATAGTCATATTTTATATGGAGATTTCCATTGTCTAATATGTTTACTGTTACAGGTATGTCAGATTGTCTATATCTAAATTTTGCAGTACATTTTAGTGGCATATTGGGAGTTTCTTCTAATATCCATTTTGGAGATTCTCCAATTAATGAAGTAGAATAGAGGGCAGGATGTTTTTTTCCTTGTGCTACATATAATATATTTTTTTCTAAATCTTTTCCAGCTACAAACCAAGGTTCTCCAGTCCCTATTCCCCCTAGACCTATACCTTTTCTTTGACCTAATGTATAATGAATAAGTCCACTATGTGTGCCTACTTTATTTCCATCTACAGCTAACATATCTCCTTGTTTTGCTAAAAGATATTTATCTAAAAACTCGTCAAAGTTTCTTTCTCCTATAAAACATATACCTGTAGAATCTCTTTTTTTAGCAGTGTATAAACCATGTTCTTCAGCTAACTTTCTAACTTGTTTTTTCTCTAAATGTCCTACAGGAAATATAGTTTTTGAAAGGGCTTTTTGTCCTATTCGAGATAAGAAATAGCTTTGATCTTTATTTTTATCTTCTCCTCTTAAAAGATAGTATTTTCCATTTTTTTCTTCTACCTGTGCATAATGTCCCATAGCTATATAATCTGCATCTAACTTTAAAGCATAGTCCAAAAAAGCATTGAACTTTATTTCTTGGTTACACATTACATCTGGATTAGGAGTTCTTCCTTTTTTATATTCATCTAAGAAATAGGTAAAGACCCTATCCCAATATTGTTTTTCAAAATTTATAGTATAATAGGCAATTCCAAGTTGATGAGCTACTTTTCTTGCATCGTCAGAATCTTCTGTTGCTGTACATACACCATATTCATCTTTTTCATCCCAATTTTTCATGAAAAGTCCAACTACTTCGTAACCTGCTTCTTTAAGAAGTAGTGCAGAAACAGAAGAATCAACACCTCCACTCATGCCTAATATTACCCTTTTTTTCATAAATATTTCCTCTTTTCTTTAAAAATATATTGTATTTATATTAAATATTGTACCATAGTTTTTTAATCATATACTTATTTTAAAGCAATAATTCCTAGCTAAGCTTTCACTTAACTAGGAAGTATTATATACTAATATTCTTTTGCTAGAAAGTATAAAGTTTTAACTGGTACTCCAGTAGCACCTTTTGGCAGGTAAGCATTTTTAGAAGAAAGGTATGAAGTACCTGCAATATCTAGGTGAACCCATGGAGTATCTTTTACAAATTCTTGAAGAAATAGTCCAGCAGTTATAGTTCCGGCACCTCTACCACCTGAATTTTTCAAGTCAGCAAAAGTTCCTTTAATTAATTCTTTATATTCATCATTGTGTGGCAATTCCCAAACTGGTTCTCCTGCAATTTCAGCAGCTTTATTAACATTGTTCATAAGAGTATCATTATTTGTAATGGCACCTGTGTTTATATTTCCTAAAGCTACTACACATGCACCAGTAAGAGTTGCTATATCTATTATTTTATCAGCTTTAACTACATCAGCAGCATACCATAGCGCATCAGCTAAAGTTAGTCGGCCTTCTGCATCTGTATTTAATACTTCTATAGTTTTTCCAGACATAGAGCCAATAATATCACCTGGTTTATAAGCTTTACCAGAAATCATATTTTCACAAGCAGCTATTATTCCAACTACATTTTTCTTAAGCTTTGACATTGCTATTGATTTCATAGCTCCTATAACAGATGCTGAACCAGCCATGTCTGAGTGCATAGTAACCATGCCATTAGAAGTTTTAATAGAGTATCCACCAGAGTCATAAGTTAAACCTTTTCCAACAAGGGCTAATTTTTCATCTGAATTAGGATTGCCTTTGTAGTTCATTACAATTAGTTGAGGTTCTTGTGAAGAGCCTTTGGAAACTGCTAGAAAAGCTTCCATGCCTAATTCTTCAATTTCTTTTGCTCCATAAACTTTTACTTCTACTCCAACCTGTTCTAATTCTTTTTTTGCATTATTTGCAAGAGCTTTAGGTGTCATATACATAGCAGGTTCATTTACAAGATTTCTTGTTAAAAAGATACCTTCTATTAAATTTTTTGTTTCTTCTATAGCTTCAATAGTTTCTTCTTTCTTTTCTTCTAATATATCAAGATAAATATTCTCTACACTAGGTATAGTTTTCTTTTTAGTTAAATATTTTTCAAAACTATATTCTGATTGTAATAATCCTTCAACAATAGCTTGAACTGTATTTTTATAGTCAATGTTTTTAAAGATAGGTATAGAAATATCTGCACTTTCAATTTTTAAATCCATTAATTCTACTCCCAGATTATAAAAAGCTTTCCTAAGAGAGTTGCAGGTTATCTTATTTTTTTCACCAAGTCCTAATAATATAACTTTATCTTTAGAATATAAAGCATTTGAATAAATTTCACCACAATTACCTTTGAATAAATCTTTTTTCATTAAATATGAATATAGTTCATTAGCATCTTCTAATTCTTTTGTTTCTTTAGTAACTGGTATTATTTTAACCTCTCCACCTTTTTGAAGTTTAAAGTTCATAAAATCACTCCTTCCCAATATTTAGTCTAATTTTATCAGATTATATATATAAGCTCAAATATAAGAGTGATATTTAAGGGATTTATTTAAAAGCTAGAAATACATGTTGTCTATATGATATAATTTATAAACATATGAATGAATATTAGAAGTGAAGAGGGTTATATATGAATATATTAAAAAAAGCAGCAGGTAAGATTTTATATGGTATTGCCAAGTTATTATCAGTAGTATTGGATGTTTTTATAAAAGTAGTGGAAGCTATAGTGACAGTTCTAGGCAATGTTACTAAAGGGCTTATTGCTTTTATAGGTATGGGAGGTTGTCTATTACTTTTCATATTTTCTGGTCCCCTTGGTCTTTTACTTTTAATGAATCCTTTAGTTCTTTTTGCTATTTTATTTTTTGTTATATTTCCATTATTGGGAACCAAGTTTGTATCTTATTTAAAATATATAAAGTATATTGTGACAGAGTTTTTATTTGATCGTGCAAGATATCTTATTGATGGAATAAGTTATCAGTTTGAATCATTTAGTGAATATAAGGATAAATATAGGAGAATGGAAGAAGAGAGAAAGAGAAGAGAACAGCAACAACGTTGGAATGAACAACAGAGAGTATGGGAAGAAAGGTTTAGACAATGGTCTGAGTATCAAAGACAAAACAGCGGTTATTCTGACTATGAATGGTATGGACAAAATGCTGGCAATAGTAATCAAAATATGTACCAAGATCCAACTATTGAATTTAAAAAGAAATATGAAGAAAGTTGTGATTTACTAGGTGTTAAATATGATGCAGATAAATATGAAATAAAGCTAGCATATAGGAAAAAAGCAAAGGAATACCATCCAGATTTAAATAAATCACCAGATGCAACAGTTATGTTTCAAAAGATAAATAATGCATATGAGTTTTTAAGTGATAGCAATATAGAAAGATATAGGAGAATGTCTTAGAAAAGAGGGTTATAGATGAATTGGCTAAGGAAATTTATGGTAGGCAGGTACGGAGTAGATCAGTTGTCAATTGCATTAATAGTAGTTAATTTGATTTGTACCATTTTATTGAGATTTTTTAATAGTTCTATATTAAATATATTTTGTACAATTATTTCAGTAATAGTTATTTATAGGATATTTTCTAAAAACATATCCAAACGATATCAGGAAAATATTAAATTTTTAAACATTTGGAATCCCATAAAAAGAAAAGTAAATAAGAGGATTCAAAGAATAAAAGATTTAAAGGACTATAAATACTTTAAATGTTCTAATTGTAAGCAAACCCTTCGTGTTCCCAGAGGAAAAGGGAAGATCTCTATTACATGTCCAAAATGTAAACTTGTAATGATTAAAAAATCTTAGAAACAATAGATAAAAATACTTCTAAATTATTAATAAATTATAAGCATTTTTTATAAGCATTTTTGTAAAAAGCTATGAAATCATGTGTAAATATAATATTAAAGCAGCATTTATATTAAAAGGAGTGTGAAAAATGTACGATGTAATTATAATTGGAGCAGGTATAATAGGTACTAATATAGCAAGAGAGTTATCTAGATATAACACTAAAGTATTAATCATTGAAAAAGATATTGATGTATCCATGGGAGCTACAAAGGCCAACAGTGCAATTGTCCATGGAGGATATGCAGAAAGCCACTCAACCTTGAGAGGAAGGTTATGTTATAAAGGAAGAAAACAATTTAAGAGACTAAATGAAGAATTAAATTTTGGTTTTGAAGAAACTGGTTCATTAGTAGTTAGTACAGAAGATGATAAAGAACCACTGGAAAAGCTAATGGAAAATGGTATTAAAAATGGGCTAGATGATTTAAGTATTATTGGTTCTGAAGAAATAAGAGAAATTGAACCAGAATTAACCCATGATGCTAAATGGGCATTGTACTGTAAAGGGGCAGGGGTTTGTTCACCATATGAAATGGCTATTGCCATGGCTGAAAATGCAATAAAGAATGGTGTTAAATTAGAACTTGAGAATGAAGTTATAGATATAGAAAAGATAGAGGATAGATTTAAAGTAACGACAGATAAGGGAGAATACTATGGGAAATATGTAGTAAATGCTGCAGGACTATATTCTGACAAGATTTCTAAAATGGTTGGGGTAGATAATTTTGAAATTCTTCCTAGAAGTGGAGAGTATATTTTGTTTACTAGAGGTACAGGTGATCCTATAAATACAGTTATTTTCCAACTTCCAACTAAACTTGGGAAAGGTGTATTAGTTACATCTACTTACTATGGAAATCTTCTTATTGGACCAGATGCAAATGATGAAATTGAAAGAGAAGATACATCAACCCATGTGGAAAGAATAGCCAAGATATACCAACAAGCTAAGAGTTTATATGATAAAATCAATCCTAAGCAATTTATAAGAAGTTTTACTGGAATTAGGGCTAGAAGTTCAACAAATGATTTTATTATAGAGGAAACAAAAGTTAAAGGTTTTATTAATGTAGCAGGTATCCAATCCCCTGGTCTAACATCATCACCAGCTATTGCTGAAATGGTTATAGGAATTCTTCAAGATGCTGGATTGAAATTAGAAGAGAATCCAAACTTCGATCCTTATAGGAAGCCGATTATAATTAAGAAGCCTTTAAAACCATTTAACGAAATAAAGGATAAAATAGAACTTCCATTAGGCTCTGAAGGAAGGATTGTTTGTAGATGTGAACAAGTGCTAGAGGAAGAAATTGTAGATGCATTGCATAGAGGTATAAAAGTAAAGACCATTGATGGAGTGAAAAGAAGGACTAGAGCTACTATGGGCTGGTGCCAAGGTGATTTTTGTAAGCCAAGGGTTATTGAAGTTATGGAAAGGGAATATGGTGAAAAAATAGATCCTTCCTATGATATAGAACATAGTGGAGTAAATAGGGTTCAAAAGTCGGAGCTATTAGATTATTTAAACAGTCTTGAAGAAGAATAAACCTATACGTTGAAATTTATATTAATTGAAATTGACAAAGTTTGACATAACAGATATTATTATAAATAATATTAAATTGTATTAGTTTAAAAGACAGGAGGGGATGGAGAATGGTAGAGAAGATTCCAACTAGGGAGGAAGCCTATGAGCTACTGAAAAAGTACAATAAAAATGAAAGTCTAATAAGACATGCATTAGCTGTTGAGGCTGTTATGCTCCACTTTGCAGAACTATTTAATGAGGAAGATAAAGAAAAATGGGGAATAATAGGACTTGTACATGATCTTGATTATGAAATGTATCCAGAAGAGCATTGTAAAAAAACAAGGGAGATATTAATAGAAGAAAATTGGCCTGAAGACTATATTAGAGCAATAGAGAGCCATGGATGGAAGATATGTTCCGATGTAGAACCTTTAGAAACAATGGAAAAAGTATTATATGCAACTGATGAGCTAACAGGACTCATAACTGCTACTGCTTTAATGCGTCCAAGCAAGAGTATACTAGATCTTAAAGTAAAATCTTTGAAGAAAAAATGGAAAAGCAAAGGATTTGCTGCTGGAGTAAATAGAGAAGTTATTGCTGAAGGCGCTGAAATGCTTGGAATGGATTTAAATGAAGTTATGGAAGAAACAATAAAGGGAATGCAAAAAGTAGCAGATGAAATTGGATTGAAAGGCAATGTAGAGGTTTAAATTTAAAATTATGTGAAAAGAATGCTAAAGCTTTAGCATTCTTTTTTATTTTCCATTTTTTATAATAAAATTATTGACTTAATCATATAATACATTTATAATGAAGAGTAACTTTAAAAAATAAAGTGACTTCGAAAAATAAAGTTAATACTATATTTAATATGAAAAGGAGGCGGCTTTGGGTATGGAGCATATAAATTTTATTGTTGTATTTGTTGAAGGATTACTTTCTTTCTTTTCACCTTGTGTCATATCAATTTTACCAATATATCTAGCCATATTGTCAGGTAGTAGTGTACAGAATTTAAAAGAAGGAAATGTTAAATTAAAAGATAGTCCATTACTTAAAAATACTATTCTATTTGTACTAGGTATATCTACAACTTTCTTTATACTAGGCTCTTCAATAAATGCATTTAAACATTTCTTTACAAGTAATAAAGAGATTATGACTACAATAGGTGGAATTCTTATAATTATAATGGGACTTTTCTACTTAGGATATTTAAATCTACCATTTCTCCAAAAAGAAAAGAAGTTTAATGTAGGGGTACGAGAGATGAAACCATGGACAGCTTATTTATTAGGCTTTACTTTTAGCTTCGGATGGAGTCCATGTATTGGTCCTATGCTTGCTTCTGCACTTATTATGGCTTCAAGCTCTGATAGTGCATTGATTGGGAACCTATTGATTTTAGTATATACTATAGGATTTACATTGCCTTTTATAATTATTTCTATATTTTATAATAGGTTATTAAAATATGTAGATAACGTGAAACGTAATATGAAAACAATTCAAAAAATTGGAGGGGCTATTCTTATAATAACTGGTTTAGTAATGGCTTTAGGAGGAACTGATAAGATAGCAGGATATTTTAAAAAGTCAGAAGAGAATCCAACACAATATAGTCAAGAAGTAACAGATGAGGATACTGAGGAAGATATTAATAAAGAAGAACCTTCAGAAGAAAGTACAGAAAATGAAGAAAATAAAATTCCAGCAATAGATTTTACTTTAGTAGACCAATATGGTGAAACCCATACTCTAAGTGACTATAAAGGTAAGGTAGTATTTTTAAACTTCTGGGCTACATGGTGTCCTCCATGTAGGATGGAAATGCCTGATATAGAGGAGGTTTATAAAGAAAGAGGGAAAAATGCTGAAGATGTTATAATATTAGGTGTAGCAGGTCCAAACTTAGGAAGAGAAGGTTCTAAAGAAGAAATAATTGAATTTTTAAAAGAAGAAGGCTACACATATCCAGTAGTATTTGATGAAACTGGGGATATTATGGCAACATATAGTATCCAGTCTTTACCTACTACATTTATAATAGATAGGGATGGAAATATAGTAGATTATGTTTTAGGAGCTATGAGTAAAGAAACAATGGAGAATATTATAGATGTTGCAGATTAATATATTTTATATAAATTGGTAGTTAACATAGAGTTACAAGGGAGATGGTATTTTGAAAGTTACTTATGATTTAGAATGTAATCTAGCTCAAACACTTAATATTTTAGGGGATAGATGGACTATGTTAGTTCTTCATAGAATATCTAAAAATAAAAACACTTTTAAAGAATTACAGGAATCTTTAGATTCTATTCCTACAAATATACTTTCTAATAGGATAAAGCTCCTTGAAGAAAATGAACTTATATACTCAGAACTATATAATGAACATCCACCTAGATATAAATATATGCTGACACAAAAAGGGAAAGATTTTAATCATGTGTTTAATTCTATGATACTTTGGGCAAATAAATATTTAGATAATTGTAATAGAACCCTATGCCATAGAGAATGTGGAAAGCAAGTAAAAATTAAATATTATTGTGAAAACTGTGATGAATATGTAGACGATCTAATAGTGAAAGATTATTGAGTTATTTGTTGAAGTGAGAGGCGGTGGATAATATTCTAAACTATGTAAAAAAGAATTTAGAGAAAATAAGTAACTATATTTTTTATACAGGTCTTTTAGTAGCAGTTTATGGACTTTATAAAATTTATATAAGTAGAAGAGGATTGCCACAGGGAGTATGTCCCATAGACGACAATCGTCCAATAATGTATATAGCAATAGGTTTATTTATTGTATCATTAGTACTATATACTATATGTGATTTTCAAGAAAAGAAGAAAAAACAGTGAAATAAAAAAAGCATTGAGGTCTTTTAATAGATCCTCAATGCTTAAAATTATTCTTCATATACTATTTCATAGGTAACTGGTGTAGCTTTTTTTAACATAGCTGAAACACCACAATATTTTTCTTGAGACAATGATACAGCCCTTTCTATTTTATTTTTAGGAAGATCTTTACCTTTAAATCTAAAAGTTAGGTGAATATTTTCATAAACCTTTGGATGTTCTTCTGTATTATCAGCTTCTACTTCAATATTTAAATCATCTAGTTCAACTTTCATTTTCTTCAAAATTGACATAACATCTATACCTGTACATCCAATTAATCCAGCTAAAAGAAGTTGTTTTGGACGGGGTCCAAGATCATTTCCACCTATTTCTTCAGATGCATCAGTAATGAATTTATGACCATCAAGGTCCATTTCAAATCCCATATTTCCTTTTAATTTAGCATGAAGTTTTTTCTTTTCCATAAAATCACTCCTTCTAATATACCTTATAATTCTATTACCCAATTAATTGATAAATAAAAGGTTTTATAGATTAGAATTGGTTCTATTTTTATGTTAATATATATATAGTACAAATAAATATTGGGGAGCTTGTGCATACAGGCTGAGAGGAAGCTAATTGCAGCTTCGACCCTAAACCTGATTTGGATAATGCCAACGTAGGGAAAGTTTTAGAAATTTAATGGAATTTACCCTTTGGTAGATTCCATATTTTTTTAGAAAATTGGTATTATACAGATCTCTATTTTATATAATGGAGGGATATCTTATGTTTGAGAAAATTTTAGAAAATGTAAGAGAGAATGAGCCCATTGTCCACACTATAACAAACTATGTGACAGTTAATGATTGCGCTAATATAATATTAGCAGCTGGAGGCTCACCAATAATGGCTGATAGTAAGTATGAAGTAGAAGATATAACATCTATTGCTAATTCGCTTGTTATTAATATAGGTACATTAAATGGAGAATCAACTCAAGCGATGCTGAAAGCGGGTAAAAAGGCAAATGAATTAGGACATCCTGTAATACTTGATCCTGTAGGAGTAGGATCATCAAGTTTTAGAAAAAAATTTGTTTTTGACTTATTAAAAGAGGTAGATTTTTCAGTTATAAGGGGCAATATATCGGAAATAAAAACAATTTATAGAGGAAAAGGTATAACTAAAGGGGTAGATGTTGATGAAAATGATATAGTAACTGATGAAAATATTGATGAAACTATAGCTTTTATTAAAAAATTAAGTAGGAAAACAGGAGCAGTTATTGTAGTTACTGGGGCGATTGATATAGCATCAAGTAGTGAAAAGACTTATATAATTAGGAATGGACATCCACTTATGACTAGAGTTACAGGTACAGGATGTATGCTAACAACAGTTATAGGTAGTTTCTGTGGCGCAAATAGTAACAATATTCTTGAAGCAACGGCAGCAGCTGTTTGTGCCATGGGTATTTGTGGTGAATTAGGCCATGACAAGTTAGAAGAAGTTGGTGGTGGCACTTCAACTTATGGAACATATATTATTGATTTTATGAGTAAGATGGATAGCGAAATATTAAATGGAGGTGCTAAAATTGAAATTAGATAGAAAGTCTATGCTTTTATATGCAATAACTGATAGGACTTGGCTTAAAGGTGAAACTTTATCAAATCAAGTTGAAGATACAATAAAAGGAGGAGCTACTTTTATTCAATTGAGGGAAAAAAATCTATCCTTCAATGACTTTGTAAAACAAGCTGAAGAAATAAAGACGGTTACTGATAAGTATAATATACCTTTTGTTATAAATGATAATATAAAGGTAGCTTTAGCTGTTGATTCAGATGGAGTACATGTAGGGCAAGAGGATATAAGTGTGAAAGAGGCTAGAAAGCTAATTGGTGAAGATAAAATAATTGGGGTTTCAGCTCAAACAGTTGAACAGGCAGTATTGGCAGAACAAGAAGGTGCAGATTATCTAGGGGTAGGGGCAGTATTTCCAACATCAACAAAGTCTGATGCTAATTGTATTTCTTTAGAACAGTTGAAAGAAATATCTATGGCTATATCTATACCTATAGTTGCCATTGGTGGAATCAATGAAGAGAATATAGAAGAGTTAAAGGGAACAAATATAGATGGTATCTGTGTAATATCTGCAATATTTTCAAAGGCCAATATCTTTGAAGCTACAAAGAGATTAAGAAAGTTGTCAGAAGGAATAGTAGACTATGAAGTTTAAAGGAGCAATTTTTGATTTAGATGGAACCCTTATAGATTCCATGGCTGTATGGGAAAATATTGGAGAAGAGTTTTTGAAATCTAAAGGAAAAATTCCACCCAAAAATCTTTCTGATACATTAAAGACCATGAGCTTTCAAGAGTCTTCAAAATATTTTATAGATGAGTTCAACTTAGATCTATCTGTAGATGAGATAATATATGAGTTTAATAGAATGGTAGAAGATAAGTATAGATATGAGATAGGTCTTAAAGAAGGTGTAGTCTATTATCTCAGAAAACTAAAATCAAAAAATATTAAAATGTGTATTGTTACTGCAACGGATAAGGCGTTATCAGAAATTGTACTTACTAGGCTTAAAGTATTAGATTTCTTTGAGTTTATATTGACTAGTGGAGAAACTGGAATCCCTAAGGATAATCCAGAAATATATTTACAAGCCTCAGAAATGTTAGGATATAGTCCAAATGAAATAATAGTATATGAAGATGCACTTCATTGTATTAAAGCTGCTAAAGAAGCTAATTTTTATGTAATAGGTGTAGAAGATGAATCTGCAAGGGAAGATAGAAAAGAAATAAAGAAAATAAGTGATGGCTATATAGAATCTTTTAAAGAATTTAATTTCAATTAAATTAGAACGGTTTTTACTTCATAATATTTTATAAATTGTTTAAAACTATAATATAGTTTAGTAGTTACTGGGTATACATAATTAGTGTGAAATTATAATAAATATTTATATTATTAAATAATAGAAAAGGATGGTATGTTATGGAAAGATATAATATGGAAGAATTGAATAAGATGACAATAGAAATGCTTGAAAAGCGAGGAGTGAAATTAGAGGATATTGGAGAAATAGTATTACATCTTCAAGAAGATTATTATCCAGATTTAACTTTGGAAATATGTTTAGAAAGTGTAGAAGCTGTACTTAAGAAGAGAGAAATAATTCATGCAATTTTAACAGGTATAGCTCTAGATGAGTTGGCAGAGAAGAAACTTCTACCTGAACCTCTTCAAAGTATAGTAGAATCAGATGAAGGATTATATGGTATTGATGAAATTATTCCCTTATCCATTGTAAATGTTTATGGGACTATAGGCTTAACCAATTATGGATATTTAGATAAAAAGAAGATAGGAATAATAAAAGAGTTAGATGAGGCTAAAGGTGAAGAAGTAAATACATTTTTAGATGATTTAGTAGCAGCAATTGCAGCGGCAGCAGCTAGTAGAATAGCCCACTCTGTTAGGAAATAAGTGAAGACAACAAAAAAACAGCCAATGTTGGCTGTTTTTTATAACTACAAAGTTAAATTAGTTGATGGCATTATTATCTTCAAAAGGATATTTATTGACTAATTCTCCTAAAGCAAAAAATCTCTTTCCAGTCCTAGAAGAATGATAGCAAGTCATTAAAGATATTATTGGTTTACCTTTTTTTTCTGCCTTTTCATCTTCAATCATATCCATAGCAGTATCGGGAACTACAACAGTATCATATATTTTGTATTCATAAATATTTTTTTTATCCGATATAATGACTTTACTTCCAACTTGTATATCCATAAGGCTTCCAAAAAGGAGCTCTTTATTTTTCATATGATGTCCTGCTAAGGTATAGTTTCCCTCTCCCATAGATTGTTCAGGTTTCATTGTAGCTGCTCCAACCATAAGATTAGAATCATTTAATCCTTTAAGTATAGGAAGGTTGATATTTAGATCGGGAATTATTAGTACTCCAACAACAAGATTTTTATCAAAGTTCATAGTACCATTTATTATAGATCTTATATCAACATCTTCTACACTCGAAAAATCAAATTCTCCTTCTAATTTATCATTTGCTTCTATGTTTTCCATACTTATTTCATCTATAGAAATATTTTTATTATAGTATTTAATTATCTGTTCAGTTAAAAAAGGGGTTAGTATTAGGATTATACCAATTATTATCAATATTGTTGCTACTATTTTTTTCAAAATATTGACCTCCACATGAGAAATTATTATAAGCAAATTATATATGAATATACTTATTTTATCAACTAAAGGATAAAGTGCCTATATTATTGGTTTGAGAGGCTTTTGTTATTTATAATATTTTTGATATAATAGGAGAAATAAATAAAATTAAAATAATAAGGAGGGAAAAATTATGACTTATATATCTGATAAAGGAAGACGGTTAAGAAAAGTAGAAACAGAGCTTTCTACAGCTTCTACAGAGGATAAGAATAGGGCCCTTAAAAAAGTTATTGAAAGCTTAGAAAACCATAGAAAAGATATATTGGAAAGCAATGCTTTAGACATAGAACTAGCGGAAAAGAATAATATGAAAGCTGGATTAATAGACAGATTAAAACTAGATAATAGTAGGTTAGATGGTATAATAGAAAGCATTGATACAGTAATTAAATTGCAAGACCCTATATGGAAAAGTGATAAAGTATGGACTATAGAAAATGGACTAACTATATCGAGGATGACAGTTCCATTGGGGGTAATTGGCATAATATATGAATCGAGACCTAATGTAACGGTAGATGCTTTTAGTTTGGCTTTAAAGAGTGGCAATTGTATTATGCTACGAGGAAGTTCCAGTGCTATCCATTCTAATAAAGCTTTAGTAAATGCTATAAAAGAAGGCTTAAGAGCAAGTAATATATCGGAAGATGTAGTCCAATTTATAGAAGAAAAAGATAGGCAATATGTTAATGATATGCTTAAGGCCAATGAATATCTTGATTTAATAATTCCTAGAGGTGGAAAAGAGTTAATAGATTTTGTAGTGGAAAATTCATCTGTACCTACATTGCAAACAGGTGTAGGCAATTGTCATATATTTGTAGATGAAAGTGCAGATATTAAGAAGGCGTTGAATATTGTAAATAATGCAAAAACACAGCGTATAGGAGTATGTAATACCTGTGAAACATTATTAGTCCATGAGGCTATAGCAGATGAATTTTTGCCTATGATTTATAATAAATTTAAAGATACTGTAGAAATAAGAGGATGTACTAAAACTAGGGAAATAATAGAAGCAAAAGAAGCAAAAGAATCTGATTGGAAAGAAGAATTTTTAGACTATATAATAGCGGTGAAAGTTGTTAAAGATATTAATGAAGCTATAGATCATATAGGGGTCTATGGTTCTAAACATTCAGAAGCAATAGTTACAGAAAACTTTACTAATTCTAAAATTTTCTTAAGAAAAGTAGATGCATCAACAGTTTATGTAAATGCATCAACCCGTTTTACTGATGGAGGAGAGTTTGGATTTGGTGCAGAAATGGGGATAAGTACTCAAAAAACCCATGCAAGAGGACCAGTTGGCTTAGAACAGTTAGTAATATATAAGTATTTAGTAATAGGAGATGGACAAATAAGAAAGTAGAGGGATTTATATGGCAGAGAATATAATAAAAAACAGCAATAAAATAGTTATAAAGATTGGCAGCAGTACAATAACTAGTGAAGATGGAATTATAAATAAGGAATTTATAGATAGTCTAGCTAAGCAGGTAAAGTCCTTAGTAGATGAAGGAAAGCAAGTGGTTATTGTATCTTCAGGTGCTAGAATTGCAGGAGTATCAACTATAGATAAGTGGTCAAGAAAAGAGGATGTAAACTATAAACAAGCACTATGTGCCATTGGCCAAGTAGAACTTATGGATTCCTATAGAATAATTTTTAACAAGTATAATGCCCATGTTGCTCAAATATTACTGACTAGAGAAGATTTTAATAATCATGCAAGAACATTAAATATAAGAAATACATTATTTACATTATTAGACGAAAAGGTTATACCAATAGTAAATGAAAATGATACGGTTTGTGTAGATGAGATAAAAATAGGGGATAATGATATGCTAGCAGCTCAAACTACAGTATTATGGAATGCAGATTTACTCATAATTCTCAGCGATATAGATGGAATATATGATAAAAGTCCTGTAGAAAACAGGGATGCTAAATTAATTGAACTAGTAGATGATGTAGATGAATTAGAAAAGCATATATCAATAGGTAAGTCTAGTTCTTTTGGAACTGGAGGCATATCAACTAAGTTAAAAGCAGCAAAACTTGTAAATAAATATGGCATAAACATGATAGTAGCCAATGGGAAGAAAGAAAATATAATAGAAAAGCTAGCAAGTGGAGAAGAAAAGGGAACACTTTTTATATAGAAACTAGCTTTTAACAGAAGCTATCTTGACAACTACTTTTAAACCCTATATAATTCTCTATACTAGAGGGAGTAACTTTCCTATATGGAACCAAAGTCGTCATGACGGATAGTATCCCGGCTTTGGTGGCTAGTTAGTTTGGCTTAGTGAGACTCTACGGTTTATTCTTATATAAATAAACTGTGGAGTTTTTTTATGTACTTTAAATTTAACAATATGAAAGGAGAAAAATAATGGAAGGGTTAATTCATTCTACTCTTATTGAAGTTTCAACATTGGTTTTATTTATTGTTATTGGGGTTAGCTTATACATATTAAGTAAAGGAGCAGATATTTTAGTTAATGAGGCTGTTGGTCTTTCTATTCGTTGGGGCGTTCCTAAAATGATTATAGGTGCTACTATTGTAAGTTTAGGAACTACATTACCTGAAGCAACTGTTTCAGTATTTGCTGCAATTAATGGTAATCCAGATTTAGCTTTAGGAAACGCAATTGGATCAATTATTGCAGATACAGGTCTAATCATTGGTATTGCAGCATTGATAGGAAGATTGCCAATAGATAGAAATACTATTAAACGTCAAGGTAGTCTACAATTAATGTCTGGTATATTGTTAGCTATTGTAAGTTTACCCTTTTTTTCTAAAGGTCCTGATGGAATAATTACTCAGTGGATGGGTTTTCTTTTTATTGGCTTATTGATTCTCTATATTATAGGAACAATTAGTTGGGCAAAAAAATCTAATGAAGCAGTTTCATCAGAAATTGAAGGAGAGGAAAGTTCTTTATTTATACAATTGATTAAACTAGTTATAGGAATAACTTTAGTTATTATTTCATCTAAAGTGCTTATTCCAAGTGTTGAAATAGCAGCTATTCGCATAGGAATTCCACAGAGCGTTATAGCAGCAACTTTAGTTGCATTTGGTACAAGTCTACCTGAACTTGTAACTGCTATTACTGCTGTTAGAAAAGGGCATGGAGAACTGGCAGTAGGTAATATTATTGGTGCAGATATACTAAATGTGTTATTTGTTATTGGAAGTGCTGCAGCAGTAACAAAAGAAGGACTATTGGTACCAACTAATTTTTATAAATTACAAATACCAACTATGTTAATTGTACTGGTTGCTTTCCATATATTTGCTAAAAATAAAGATGAGGTAATTACAAAAACAGAAGGTGCTTTTCTATCAGGAATGTATTTTGTTTATTTAATACTAAACTATGTTTGGATTTAAAAGAGAATGTATTAAAGAAATGAAAGAGTAATATGGTGGGCGATATTGGAGTCGAACCAATGACCTCCACGATGTCAACGTGGCACTCTAAACCAGCTGAGCTAATCGCCCACAAAGTTACTCATATATTATCATAAAATTATTCTTTTTTCAATTATAACAATTCTTTTCTCAATTCCTCGTTGGATTTTGGAGAAATATATGAAAGAGGAATATCAAATATAGAGAATGCTCCTTTCTTACCTTCTAAAGACATCCTATAAACTCCACGAGCAAAAGCAACTAATACAGCAGCAGTAAACTCTGGATTATTTTCTAAAGATAGATTGAATTCAATTCTTTGTTTATGATTGTTTTTATTTATATCAGTAGAAATGACGAATCCTCCATGGGGCATTTTAGAATGGTTTTTTAGGAATTCTTCTTCTGTTATAAAATGGACTGTAGTATCATATTCTGCAAAATAATCTGGCATAGTTTTTATTTCTTCTTCAATCCTATTAGTGTCATTAAAATCCAAAGGTACTACATAGCAAACCCTTTTATGCTTCTCTCTAGATGTAAGTTGAGGATTGTTACCTGACCTTACTTTTTCCATAGCTTCCTCCAATGGAATGGTATATTGGACAGCATATTTCACACCTTTTATTTTTCGAACAGCTTCAGAATGTCCTTGGCTCACCCCTTCACCCCAGAAAGTATAACTTTGTCTATTTGGGAATATAGCTTGGTTAAGTAAACGATTAAGTGAAAATAGGCCAGGATCCCAACCTATAGAAATTAAACTTACCTTATTAGAATCCTTAGCAATATCATCTACCATATTGAAATAATCAGGTATTTTACTATGATTATCATAGGCATCTATAGTATTAAAACAAGCTGCAAGTATTGGACATTGTTGGGGAAGGTCATTAGCTGAACCACCACAAAGAAACATAACATCTATTTCATCTTTATAGTCTAATACTTTAGAAAGGGGGATTACTTTTGAATTTGTATCTATAAGTGAAGGATCTCTTCTAGTGAATATACCTTTTAGTACAAAGTCTTTATTCTCCCTAAGAGCTAACTCTACCCCTTTACCTAAATTGCCATATCCAACTATTCCTACTCGTATTTTTTTATCCATAGTATAGCCACCTCTAATTAGAAATTTTCCTTGATTTTGTTATAAATAGTTTAGCACAGTTTATTTTATTTATCCACTTTAAACAATACTATATCTAATAAGATGGTTAAAATATGTTATTTAATTTGGATAATTGTATTTTTTTAGGGATAGTATTATAATTGTAATCTGTAAAGGGAAACAAATAAAATACTACTAGTATAAGGAGTGGAAAAATGAAATTCATAATACCAATATTAGTTGGAGGAGTTATTGGATATATTACTAATTGGCTTGCTATAAAAATGTTATTTAGACCTTACTATGAGAAGAAGTTTCTAGGTATCCATGTACCTTTCACACCAGGTCTTATTCCAAAGGAAAAAAGTAGGATAGCTAAAAGTGTAGGGAATACAATAGGTGTTTATCTTTTGTCTCCTGAAGTAGTTACACAAGCTATATCTAGTAATAAAATAAATAATCAAATAAGGTCTTGGATTATATGTAATATAAATAGATTAAAGGAAAGTGATATGACTATAAAAGACTTTATCATGGATTTTGACAATGAAAATTATAGTAAGTCATTAGAGATCTTAGAAAAGAAAATTACAGATTTTATATATTTACAGTTAAAGGGAGAAAGCTTTAAAAATGGGACAATGAATTTAATTGAAGATAGAATATCTCATAAACCTATTGAGCACTTTTATGAACCTATGGAGAAAAAAGTAGAGAAATTTATGTCCAATCTATCCAAATCCGATGAAATAAGAGTAGAAGTTAAAAATACTATAGATAAAAAGATATATGAATTATCACAGGATGATAGAACTTTAGAGGAAGTAATACCTAGTGATGTAGTTAACTCGATTAATGAATATATTGATAAAAATAGTGAATATATTGCAAATAGTTTGAGGGACCTATTTGAAAGTCCATCAATAAATATGAAAATTAGGGAATCCATTAACAAATTTGTTTCTCAAAATGTAAGTAGAGCTATAACTATATTTATAAACAGTGAAATGATTTCAAATAAGATATTTGATAGCATAGAAAAGTATATTTATAATCCAGAAAACAATAAAAACATTATATTAATAATTAAATCTTTAATAGATAAATTACTAGAAAGTGAGATATCCAATATAGTTTTAAGTATTTCATCAAATATTGATGATGAAAATAGATGGGAAATTTCAGATGTTATATTAGAACGTATTTTAAATAAGGAAAATCAAGGAAAAGTATTTAGCATAGTAGAGGAAAAAATAAAATTTTCAGAATCAGATATTAAGGAAGGTATTATAGATTTAATATCAGATAATATTGATGGAATTTTAAATTCCGAAACACTGTACAATAATATAAAATCAATCATACACGACAGTCTAAAAAAATTCGTAGAAAAACCTATTTCATATATGTTAGAAAGTGTTGAGGAGACTACAGTTGAAAAGATTATAAATTTTTCCAAGGTCATATTTGAAAAGTTTATAAAAAACAAATTACCTGATATTATCGAATCATTTAATATTTCAAAAGTTGTTGAAGATGAAATAAATAAATTTGATGTAGCTTTTGCCGAAGAAATTATACTTGAAATAGCAAGTAAGGAATTAAAAGCAATAACATGGCTAGGTGCACTTCTTGGAGGAATAATGGGTATATTATCACCTATTTTACAATTGATATAGTATGTATATAATATAAATTTAAGGATGATGAAAATTGTTATTAATAATTTTCAAAAGCTTGATTAATAGAGTAGCAATAATAATTTTATTGGCTTTTTTCATGTCTAAAATAGGATTGTTCCGAAAGTTAATTTCAAAACAAGATATAAATGTAAAAGATAAAATACTATTGTCTTTTATATTTGGAATCTATGGCATTATTGGTACTTATACTGGTATACCTATAAGTGGAGCCATTGCCAATGCTAGGGTAGTTGGCGTTTTCGTAGGAGGGCTGCTAGGAGGCCCCTTCGTAGGGGTTTTATCTGGAATAATAGCAGGAGGCCATAGATATTTAATAGATATAGGGGGATTTACTGCCTTTGCTTGTGCGTTGTCTACTTTAATGGAAGGTATTATGGCTGGTTTTTTAAAAAAGAGAATGGAAAAATATGAAGATAAATTAGCATTTTCTTTAATTACAGGAATGGCAGCAGAAGTTTTACAAATGATAATTATATTGATTTTTGCTAAACCTTTTTCAAAAGCATTAAGCCTAGTTAAAATCATAGGTATACCTATGATAATTACAAATGGAATAGGTATAGCTGTTTTTATTGCTATAACTGATAGTATTTTTAAAGATTTAGAAACGGCTGCTGCTTATCAAGCCCAGTTAGCATTGAGAATAGCTAATAAAACTTTAAAGTACTTTAGAAAGGGATTCAATGAAACTACTGCATATGAAACAGCTACAATAATAAAAGAAATGACTAATGTTAAGGCTGTTTCTTTCAGCAATAGAGAAGGGATATTGGCTCATGTAGGGGTTGGAGAAGATCACCACTTTCCAGGAAGTCCAATAAAAACTAATTTAACTAGGGAAACAATAAAAAAAGGTAAATATTCAGTGGCTAATTTTCAAGACGAGATAGGATGTGAAAATGAAAATTGTAGCCTTAAATCTGCAATAATTGTACCTTTAACTGAAGGGAATAAAGTTATTGGAACATTAAAACTATATAAAACAGAAGAAAATTCCATTACTAAAGTAGAAAAAGAGTTAGCATTAGGACTAGCCCAAATATTTTCTACTCAAATTGAACTTAGCAAAGTAGATTTTCAAAGAGAGATGTTAGTAAAATCAGAATTAAAAGCGCTACAAGCCCAAATAAATCCACATTTTTTATTCAATGCAATAAATACTATAGTATCTTTAATACGTACTCAACCTGATAACGCTAGAAATCTACTTATACATTTAGGAAATTATTTTAGAAACAATTTACAAGAAGGAAATGATGAAGTAGAACTTCATAAGGAAATAGAAAATATAAATTCTTATTTAGAAATAGAGAAAGCAAGATTTGGAGATAAACTAAAAATAATATATAATATTCCTGAGGAAATAGACTGTCTACTACCTCCATTATTATTGCAACCAATTGTAGAAAATGCTGTAAAACATGGTGTTTTAGAGAAGATAGAAGGAGGTACTGTAGAAATAACTGCTATAGATAACGAAATAGAAACTGAACTTATAGTAAAAGATGATGGAGTAGGAATGAGCCCCGAAACACTATCTTCTTTATTTAATGAGGATAACAATTCAGATAGTATAGGTCTTAATAATGTAAATAGTAGACTAAAAAATAAATATGGTAAAGAGTATAGATTAAAAATAGATAGTAAATTGAATAAGGGTACAATAGTTACAATGACAATTCCTAAGAAACAAAGGGGGAAATTTGTGTGATTAGAGCTATAGTTGTAGATGATGAAGTACCTGCTCGTGAGGAATTAATCTATATCTTACAAAATTTTAAAGATATTGAGATTATAGGAGAGGCTTCTCATGGAGTAGAAGTTTTGGAGTTAAATAGAAAGCTTAAACCAGATTTAATATTTTTAGATATACAAATGCCCAAGATTAGTGGTATTGATGTGGCGAGGAAGATATTACAAGAACCTCATATTCCGTTGATAGTATTTGTAACTGCCTATGAAGAACATGCATTAGAAGCTTTTGAGGTAAATGCTATAGATTATATATTAAAACCTATTTCAATAGAGAGACTATCAAAAAGTATGAATAAGATTATTAATAATATAAATATAGGCAAATCCGATTATCTTGGCAAAATTGATAAGCTAATTAAAACCTTAAAAGATAAAGAAACAGAAAATAAAATTAGAATATCTGTATCAGATAATGGAAAAATTATTCCCCTAGATGCAAAAGAAATAATCTATGCTACTATTGAAGATAAAAACACTGTTATTTTCAGCAAAAAAGGGAAATTTGAAACAAACTATACATTGGGAGAGCTTTCTGATAAGTTAGGGAGAGAAAATTTTTTCAGAAGCCATAAAAGCTATTTAATTAATTTAAATTTAATTGAAGTTATTGAACCCTGGTTCAATTCAACTTTTAATCTTAAATTAAAAGATATTGTGGAGAAGATACCAGTTAGTAGGAGTCAGTCTAAAGAGTTTAAAAGTATTATGAATATAGATTGAAATTTTGCATATTATCCTTTATTATTGCATTTTAGATTTTATAATAGACATCTTGTCTAAAAAACCTCTATATAATTAATAAAGATATATAATTATAAATGTGAATTATATATAAATTATAAGGAGGTTTTTTAATGTCTTTTTTTATTCTAGGTATTATAGTTTTAATAGTAGGTTATTTTACTTATGGTAAATTAGTAGACAAGACTTTCGGAGTAGATGAAAGTAGAGAAACACCTGCAAATGCAATAAATGATGGTGTTGATTATGTTCCTATGAGTTGGCCAAGAGTATTTTTAATCCAGTTACTTAATATTGCTGGGTTAGGGCCAATATTTGGAGCTATTCAAGGAGCATTATTTGGACCGGCAGCATTTCTTTGGATAGCTTTTGGAAGTATTTTTGCAGGAGGGGTTCATGACTATTTTTCAGGGATGCTTTCTCTAAGACATGAAGGCCAAAGTGTATCAGAGATTGTTGGCATTTATTTAGGAGAAGGTGCAAGGAAAATAATGAGAGTATTTTCAGTTGTACTTCTTGTACTAGTTGGAACAGTATTTATGATGGGACCAGTTGATTTATTGGCGAATTTAAAGTTATTTGGATTAGGAAATGCAAATATTTGGTTAGGGATAGTATTAGCCTATTATTTCTTAGCTACAATACTACCAGTAGATAAGATCATAGGAAAGTTTTATCCAGTATTTGGTTTAGCACTGCTTATAATGGCAGTTGGAATAGGTGGTGCACTTGTAATAGATGGATATACATTGCCAGAGTTTACCCTATCTAGTTTACATCCTGATGGATTGCCTTTATGGCCAATGTTATTTGTTACTATTGCATGTGGAGCTATAAGTGGATTTCATGCTACTCAATCACCAATGATGGCAAGATGTTTAGACAATGAAAGAGAAGGTAGAAAGATATTTTATGGTGCAATGATAGCAGAAGGAATAATAGCAATGATTTGGGCAGCAGCGGCTATGGTTTTCTTTGGTGGTGTACCACAATTAGGAGAAGCAATGGCTAATGGTGGTGGAGCAGCAGGAGTTGTAAATACAATTTCCACTTCTCTTTTAGGGAAAGTAGGTGGACTATTGGCAATGTTGGGAGTAATAGCAGCACCAATAACTTCAGGAGATACTGCTTTTAGAAGTGCAAGATTAACAATAGCAGATGCAGCTGGTTATGATCAAGGGCCAATAAAAAATAGATTGTCAATAGCTGTACCATTGTTTGCAGTTGGATTTCTTTTAACAAGGATTGATTTTAATATTATATGGAGATATTTTGCTTGGTCAAATCAAACTTTAGCTATGATTGTATTATGGGCTTCAGCAGCATATTTAGTTAAAGTTAAAAAGCCTCATTGGATTGCCAGCTTGCCAGCAACTTTTATGACAGCAGTAAGTATTACTTATATAATGATGGCACCAGAAGGATTTAAGCTATCTTCTAAAATTTCATATCCAGTAGGATTTGTAGTAGCTATAGTAGTACTAGTTTATTTTATAAAAAAAGCAAATAAAAAAGAAAGTTACCAAGGAGCATAAAAAATAGTCATTCCAGTTGGAATGACTATTTTTTATGCTCCTCTTTCCAAAAATCTACATTTTTAAGTCCAGGTATAGAACTTGCTTTGAAAACAGGATTTTTTCCTTCTTCTCTTTGCCTTGTATAGTCTTTAAGTGATTCATAAACAATAGGTCCTAGCTTAGCTATTACAACTAAGTTTATTACAGCCATGAGTCCCATGAAAAGATCTGCCATATTCCAAACAGTTGAAAGTTCAGCTATAGAACCTAGCATGATCATACATAGAACAATAATTCTATAAATAAAAAGAATAGATTTATTTGATTTAATAAATTCTATATTTGTTTCACCATAGTAATAATTACCTATAATAGAGCTAAAGGCAAATAAGAAAATAGAGACAGCTATAAATGAATTTCCCCAAGAACCAACTTGGGATGATACAGCAGCTTGAGTCAATTGAATCCCTGTTAAATTTCCTGGATTTTTATAAATTCCAGATAAAAGTATAATAAAAGCAGTAGCACTACATACTAGAAGGGTATCTGTAAAAACACCAAGGGTTTGTATCAATCCTTGTTTTACAGGATGGCTTGTATCAGCAGCAGCTGCTGCATTTGGCACACTTCCCATACCGGCTTCATTAGAGAAAAGTCCTCTTTTTATACCTTGAAGCATGATTCCGACTAATGTTCCACCAATAGTTTGGTTTATACCAAAAGCATTGGTAAATATCACTTTTATCATTTCTGGTATTAAAGTAATATTTTTTATCATGATAAAGATAGATAAACCTACATATATTAGAGCCATAATAGGAACTATTACGGAAGATACATTGGCAATCCTTTTTACACCACCAAATATGATTAATCCAGAGAGAACAACTAAAATGAGCCCAGTTATAGATGTTTTAATTCCAAATGCTTGTTGAAAAGCACTGGCTATGGTGTTAGATTGTACTGAATTAAATACAAATCCAAAGGAAATAGTTATTAATATTGAAAAGATAATACCTAACCATCGTTTGTTTAAAGCTTTTTCAATATAGTAGGCTGGTCCACCTCTAAATTCGTCACCATCTTTTACTTTATATATCTGTCCTAGAGTACTTTCAACAAAACTGGAGCTACTTCCAATTAGTGCAATAATCCACATCCAAAATACAGAACCTGGACCTCCTATTGCAATAGCTAATGCAACCCCTGCCATATTTCCTGTACCTATCCTTGAAGCTGCACTGATACAGAAAGCTTGAAATGAAGAAATACCTTCTTCATTATTTTTACTATCTGTTTGCTCAGATAATAATCTAAACATTTCACGGAAATATCTAAATTGCACAAAATTAGTTTTAATAGTAAAATAAATTCCTAATAAAATTAAAAGACCGATTAATATATAGGACCATAAAAAAGTATTTGCAGATTCTACTAAAGTATTCAACCATTTCGTCATGAATTATCCTCCTTTTACAATTGCAATTTTTTGATTATTAAGTTTATATCATATCAAAAATAACATATAGATTCAATAACTTATTACCAAATCAAAGCAATGGTATTTAATGCCTATTGAAAATAAAATTGATAGTTAAGGATTTCGCTGATAAAATAGATATATGAGGAGAAGAAAATATATTTGAAAGGATGGATAATATTGAATTCTAGAAATGTAAAGCTTAGAAGTACTACAACTAAACTAGTATATACTGGTATGCTAATAGCAATTTCATTTGTTGGTTCTTTAATAAAAATACAAGGTAGTATAGCCCTTGATTCAATGCCAGGATTTTTTGCAGCATTATTTTTAGGCCCAGTATATGGAGCGTTAGTTGCAGGATTGGGACATATACTTACAGCAGCTACAAGTGGTTTTTTATTAACAGTTCCTATCCATATTGTTATAACATTGGAAATGGCAGTATTTGCTTACATATTTGGAGTAGTATATGAAAAATCTAACGGTATTATAGCATCCATAGTAGGTATATTGTTAAATGGGATAGGGTCAGTGTTGATTCTTGCGCCTATTACTACATGGTTACAATTACCTTTAAATGGGAAAGTCTTTATTATGGCTATGGTAGTACCATTATCATTGGCATCTGCAGTAAATATTATACTAGCATGCATTATATATAAAATAATAGAAAAGCGAGCAAGATAGGGTGAGAATATGAAAATAACTAAACACAGAGATTTAACATTAGTAGATATAAATAAAGATCAAATGTTAGTAATATCTTGTGACTCTTCTGGTGCAATAGGGAATAAAGAAAAGGATATAGTGAAAGTGTCTCCAGAGGTTACAGGGTATTATGCAACTCAAGTATCCCTTATGGAAATTCTTTCATTTGGGGCCGAACCTATTACAATTGTAAACACCTTATCTGTAGAAATGGATGATACAGGGAAAAAGATAATAAATGGAATAAAGAAAGCCTTAGAACCTCTAGATTTTGATATGTCTAGTGTGATAACAGGTAGTACAGAAGAAAATTTCCCAGTAATTCAAACTGGAATGGGTATAACTATAATAGGGATTGTTGACAGGAAAAATTGGGAAAGACCATATACACAGGCTGGTTTACTTTCTGCAGTAGTTGGAATACCTAAAATAGGAGATGAAATAATAGCTGACAAAAATAGTACTATAATGAATATTTCAAGATTATTAGAGCTAAAAGAAAAAGAATACATAAAAGAGATTCTTCCAGTAGGTTCAAAAGGGATACTATATGAATTAGAAGAAATGGCTAAAACAAACAATATAGATTTCCAATTAGAGAAAAATATAAATATAGACCTTAAAAAATCAGCAGGACCATCAACCTGTGTATTGGTATCTATAGAAGAAGATAAATATGAAGAATTTAAAAATAACTTTTCCATACCAGTAAATAAAATAGGAAGATTTGTACAAAGGACTATGAAATAATTACATTATAGGAATTATTAAAAGACCAAAGGATTTAAAATGGATCCTATATAGTAGACAATTAAAAAAAGTCTATTATTATAGGATCTTTTTTTGTACAATATATAAAATTAGTTTAATTTATAAAAAAGACCATAGAATAATAAAGAAATATTAAACTCATTGATTAACCAATAAAGTAAAGGGTATTTATTAGTGAAGTTTAACCATCATAAAACCTAATATTAAAGAGGGAGAAAGGGGCTTTTATATTGAATAATATTTTTGATTTAATAATGGAGATAATTAATGATACTGGAAAAGGTCTTAAAGGATATATTAAATCTCAACTAATACTTATGACAATAACTTTTTTAGTCCTTAGTATTGGCCTTATAATTATAGGAATGCCTTGGCCAATACTAATAGCACTGGTGATAGCAATACTTGATATTATGCCAGTTGTTGGCAGTGGTATTGTTATGGTACCTTGGTCAATAATTAATTTTATAAAAGGAAATACAGATACAGGTATTCAATTAGCAATACTCTATGTTATTTTATCTATTTTTAGACAGACAATTGAACCTAAAATCGTTGGAGATCAAATTGGTATAAGACCTCTTTATACATTTGCAGCAACAATATTAGGTTCTCTAGTACTTGGACCAATAGGTGTTTTAGTTGGACCTATGATAGCTGTAATTATAAGTTCAATATATAGAGTAAAAAAGAAATGGGATAGAAGAAATTAATTATTATAAATTATAAAATTTTGTTTAAAAAGCATATTTTTAGTTTATAAATTGGTTTGCGGAGGGTATATTATAAATTGAACTATAAAATATAAAAGAGGTGAGAATATGACAAGGGTGATTATATCTCCTGGTAAATATATTCAAGGTAATGGAGAGCTTAAAAATTTACATGAACATATTCATTCATTAGGTAATAAGATTTTAATATTGGCTAGTGAAAATGGAATAAAACGTACTAGAGCTACAATTGAGGAAAGTTTTAAGGGTAGTGATATTGATTTAGTATTTGAACCTTTCAACGGGGAATGTTCTAGAAATGAAATAGATAGACTTGGAGAAGTACTAAAGAATAATAATTGTGATGTAGTAGTAGGTGTTGGTGGTGGCAAGATATTTGATACAGCTAAAGCTGTAGCACATTATAATGATGTCCCTGTAGTTATAGTACCTACTATAGCTTCAACAGATGCTCCTACGAGTGCATTATCTGTAATCTATACAGAAGAAGGGGAATTTAGTGAGTATCTATTGTTACCTAAGAATCCTGAGGTAGTTTTAGTAGATACATCCATAGTATCAAAGGCTCCTGCCAGATTATTAGTTGCAGGTATAGGGGATGCTCTAGCCACATATTTTGAAGCAAGGGCTTGTATTAGATCTGATGCTAACACTATGGCAGGAGGAAAAGCCACTAAAGCAGCTTTTGCCATTGCAGAACTATGTTATGAAACCCTTTTAAATGATGGATTAAAAGCAAAATTAGCAGTAGAAAATAAAACATCTACAAAAGCAGTAGAAAATATTATAGAAGCAAATACTTATTTAAGCGGAATAGGCTTTGAAAGTTGTGGATTAGCTGCTGCTCATGCTATTCACAATGGATTTACTGCTCTTGAGGAAAGCCATGACCTATATCATGGAGAAAAAGTAGCTTTTGGAACTTTAGTACAATTAGTTTTGGAAAATAGTCCAATAGAGGAAATAGAAGAAGTAATCAATTTTTGCTTAGAAATAGGACTTCCTGTAACATTAGAAGATATGGGAATAAAGGAAATAAAAGAAGATGACATTATGAAGGTAGCTGAATTGGCATGTGCTGAAGGCGAAACTATTTATAACATGCCTTTTGAAGTAAAACCAGAAGATGTATATTCTGCTATATTAGGTGCAGATAGTTTAGGCAGGTTGTATAAGTAATATATAACAAAACTGGACATGAAATATTTCATGTCCAGTTTTGTTATTTCCATTTAGGTTCATTAAAATTATCAGGGGTTTTTATTCTATTAGCTTCTTCTTCAGATACTACATATGCTATAATATCTTTTTGATCATATTCCTTAACAGTTTTTACAGCTTCTTCCCTAGACATAGGTTGAGAAAACTTTCCCTCAGTTATTACAACAAATTTTTGATTCATATATATCTTCCTTTCATCCATATATATAAGTATTATTTCCCAAATACCTAAAAATAATACCTAATAGATAATTAATTTGATATAATATTTATTGATAGGTGATACTTTAAATTAAGGAGGAATCTTTTATTGTCTAAAGTTGAAAAGAACAAGAAACAAAAGGAAAGTTCTTTATATAAGGCGGCCTATGATTTATTTACTACAAAGGGAATAAATGATACAGCTATAAGTGATATAATAAAAAAAGCAGGAGTAGGGAAAGGGACTTTTTATCTATATTTTAAGAATAAATACGATATATTGGATAAAATAATTTTAAATAAAAGCACTCATGTATTAAGCGAGGCTATTAGACATACGAAGGCCAGAGAATTTAAGGATTTTGAGGAAGAACTTTTATATTTTATAGATTATATAATTGAATATTTAAGAAAAGATAAGCTTATGTTGAAGTTGATATATAAAAATTTATCTTGGGGAGTATTTAAAAAAGCTTATAATGATTATGAAGAAATACATGAAATATATCTTATGTTTGAAAGAGGATATGAAAAATCTCCATTACACAATGATGATATTGAAAAGATATTGTTTATTATTTTAGAGTTGACAGGTTCTGTATGTTATAGCTCTATAATATTAAATGAGCCTGCGGATATAGATGAAATGAAGCCTATTCTTTTTGAAACTGTGAAGAAAATCATAAATTAACAAAAAAATATAAGCTAAGTCCTATGGACTAGCTTTTTTAATAATGAACACGGACCAAGTGAAATATTATATCTTTATTGTTCCAACCTAAATCCCAAGGTACCCTATGTCTATCAGAGTTATGAGAATTTACCAAAGAATATCCTTTAGAATCTATATCAGTTACAATAGATATATGTTCCACTTTTCCTTTTTTCTTGTAAGCTATATAATCACCAGGCAAAAGTTCATATGAATGTTTTAAAACTTCATTATAGCTACCTTCAGCAATTATAGAAGCTCTACCACTATATATCATGTAGTTATGGAAGGCTTGGGCATTTACCCAGGCTTTACTACCAGATCCTTTTTTATAGTTCCATGTATAATTTTTTTCAAAATCACCACCTTCATAGAATACTTGGGAAGCAAAATTAGTACAGTCGCCTCCTTCGTTATTATAATTTCTATATTCAGAATTATACTGGAAGCCATACTTTGGTAAATTGGCAGCACCACTATATTTATATGCATATTCTACTGCCTTTTTTCTTCTTTCACTTAAATCAGATAAATCTTTAGGTTTACCTGATAAGATAGTATCTTTGATTTCTTTACTTTCCATTTCATCTAAATGTAATGAATCAGCAAAAGGATCTGTATACCATTCCCTTGTAATAATATATTTATCTTTATTTTTTATTAAATCTAAAGAATGATATGTACCTATTCTAAAGGAATTACTTGTATTGATATCATCTTTATATACATATTCATATTCTGTAGAAACTAATAGATTGACTGAATATCCATCTTCTTTTTTCTTAGCATTTCTTAAAATAACTTCTGAATCGATTCTTTTGAACTGGACAGATTGCCTATCAGACCATTTCTTAAGGCACTCCATTTTTTTTAGCTCGTGTTCATAAGCCCATAGTCCATTTCGAACTTCTTTATTATATAGATCTGATAATATATCTATATTTTTTTCTAACAAAGCCTGATTTCTAGTATTAAAGATTTCCTGTAGTTCTGTATCTAAATCTTTATTAGCAAATGTAGTTGAAGATTTAGAAAAGTTATTCAACAAATGGACTCCAAGTAGACAAGATAATATGATGATTATAACTAGAAAGAAAATTTTTAATTTCTTTAACCTTATAAAAACAATCATTTTATTCCTCCTGATACATACTCATAAGATTATATGTATAAAATTTATTTACTATTCCTTAAGAATATAATTTTTGGGAGATTAGATAAAATATATAGTATAATGTGATTAAGGAGTCTTACATAGGGGGGAACTTATATGAAAGTAGATAAGGATTTTCAAATAGTTACTATGAAAAAACAAAAGCATATAGCTCTTATTGCTCATGATAATAGAAAAGAAGATTTAATTGAATGGGTAAGTACTAATAAAGACAAACTTGGCAGACATTTCTTATGTGGAACTGGAACTACTGCAAAGATGATTACAAATGCAGTCCATCTACCTGTTAAAGCTTTTAATAGTGGTCCTTTAGGGGGAGATCAGCAAATAGGTTGCCGCATAGTTGAGGGAGATATAGATTTTATGATTTTTTTCTGGGATCCATTGACAGCCCAACCTCATGATCCAGATGTGAAAGCATTGCTTCGTATTGCAGTTCTCTATGATATACCTATTGCAACTAATAAATCGACAGCAGACTTTTTACTTTCATCTCCATTAATGTATGAAGAATATGATAGAAAAATAATAGATTTTTCTAAAAGAATGCATAGGAAATAAAATATCTTGATAATTTTTCTATAATATGTAATGCTATATAAGAGTATAAAAAAGAGAAGGTGAATTATGATAGAAATTGGAAAAATACAAAAATTAGAAGTTGTAAAAATAACACAATCAGGATTATATTTAAATACTAAAGATGAGAAAAACAAAGATGATATATTTCTTCCTAAAAAGGAAATGCCTAAAGATACTAAGGAAGGAAATATGATAGAAGTATTTATATATAAAGGAACTAAGAATGAAATTTTAGCCACAACAAAGAAGCCTAAATTAACTGTTGGTGAAATAGGGCTTCTCAGAGTAGTTCAAAATACCAAAATAGGTGCATTTTTAGATTGGGGAATTGACAAAGATCTATTTCTTCCTTTTACTGAGCAAATAGGTAAAGTTGAAAAGGGAAGAGAATATTTAGTAGGAGTATATATAGATAAAAGCAATAGACCTTGTGCTACTATGAAAATAAAAAATATATTAAGTAGCAAATCCCCTTATAAGGAAAATGACAGGGTCAAAGGTACAATCTATGGAATAAACCATGATATGGGAGCTTTTGTAGCTGTTGATAATAAATATGATGGACTAATTCCTAAAAATGAATTATATGGTGTATATAAGATTGGTGACGAAGTAGAAGTTAGGGTAACTATGGTAAGAGTGGATGGGAAACTAAATTTAAGTTTAAGAAAAAAATCATATAAACAAATGGACAGAGATGCAACTAGAATTTTGAAAAAGTTGAGAAGCAACAATGGTGAATTAGGATTAAATGACAATAGTTCGCCAGAGAAAATTTATAAAGAATTAAATATGAGTAAAAGCTCATTTAAAAGGGCAGTAGGAAGACTACTAAAAGAAAGACAAATAGAATTTACTAAAAAAGGTATTAGAATCAAAAGATAAATTATAATAAAAAAACACTTGGAATCTCCAAGTGCTTTTTTTATTTATATAAGTTTTGAGTAGTATTCAACTACAAGTTGGTCATCAATTTCAATAGGTACTTCATCTCTTTCTGGATATCTTAAATATCTACCAGAGAAATTTTCTTTATCCTTATCTAGATAAGGATAGTTAATAGGGAAACTGGAGTAAAAATTGTCCCTAAATAGTTCTACATTCTGTGATTTTTCTTTCAAAGAAATAGTATCTCCTATTTTTACTCTATAGGAAGGTATATCTACCTTTTTACCATTTAATAGTATATGACCATGTACAACCATTTGTCTTGCCTGTCTGATAGATGAAGCAAATCCTAATCTATATACTAAATTGTCCAGCCTAGACTCTAGTATTTTAACTAGAGCGTGACCAGTTTGCTCTTCGGCTTTTTTTGCTTCTCTTACATATCTTAGAAATTGTTTTTCCATTACTCCATAATAAGCACGAAGTCTTTGTTTTTCTAATAACTGCATTCCATAATTTGAAAGCTTTTTATCATCTCTTGAAGTACCTTTATGAGCCCTGTTCATAGCTTTTGGATGACCACAAACATTTAATCCTAATCTTCTAGATTGTTTAAATCTAGGATATTGCATAGTTGCCAAATTATCATCTCCAATAATATATTTGCCGCGATAATTTGAAACCGATAATAGTATACCATATTAGTAACTTAATGTAAATGATAACTATTATCATTTATAAAAATAAAAAAAGAAAAGTCAGGGCATATAGCTCATATGCCTCTGACCCTTTTTTTCACTAATATCCGTAACAATAGTCACAGAAAATAACAACTAGCAGTAGAAAGAAGAATAATAGTGAGGTATCTGGAGAACCTCTATTCCATCCACATTGTTTATCTGCCATCTCTCAACACCCCCTGATAAGGAATAGGAAAATCCAATTCCTACTATAAGACTATGTTCTTTAATGGGAAAGTGTTAATGTTTAATAATTTTTATTATTAAAAAAGTTATACCAGAAGCAGTTAATATACCTACAGGGATTCCACCAAAAAAGGTTACTCCAATAATAGAACCAGTTATTACACCGGTTAAAACAGATTGATTATTATTTAAAAAATTTAGTCCTTTTGCAGCAATAATTACAATAAAAAAACCAACTATGAAAGAAACGATAGCTTCTATGTTTAAATAGCTTTTCATATTTAATAGTTGTAGATTGTTTTCCTTATCTAATAAAGGGGATAGCATCCAAATCATTAAAAAAGTCATTCCTATGTTTAAAAAATAGTTTTTAGGTAGATTATTTAAATTATCATTATTTAAAAAAGATAACAACAAAATAACAAATCCAGCAAAAACCATAGATTTATTTTTTGCTAGAAAAGATATTAAAATTATAATGGATATTACAATCTTATTAGTCATATAAATATCTCCAATCAAAATAATATGTATCTTTATATAATATTCATATACCTAGGAAATATGTTACATCAATATACAACTATATCTTTTATTTAATATATTTAATTTTACATAATCTTTAAAAGATGATATGATGGAGTTGTTAAAATTAAAACTTAATATGGAACTTAAAGGGGGGCTTATACTGATAGGCTGAGATAGGAATGTTATTCCTGACCCTAAGAACCTGATTTGGGTAATTCCAACGGAGGGATCAGTTTTTTTATATTTATTTTGATACTTAACTGTATATTCTGTTGGAATATACAGTTTTTTATTTGTCTGAAAGGCAGGTGTTAACTTGAGTGTATATAGGATAATAGATGCCAATATAAACAGGGTATCGGAAGGACTTAGGGTTATAGAGGATATAGAAAGATTTATATTTGAAGATGCTGAAATATCAAGAGAATTAAGGGAAATACGCCATCTAGTAAGGAAAGGTTTTCCTAGTACAGAGTTAATCAAAAGTAGAGAGGCCTCAAAAGATGTAGGACTTAAAACTTCAAAGGAAAGTAGCTTAGATAGAAAAGGAAGTATAGAAGATTTAATTGTTTCTAATTTTAAAAGGGTTGAGGAAGGGTTAAGAAGCATTGAAGAATGCTTAAAAATCATAGAATATTATGAAGAATCAAAAGCCTATGAAGAATTAAGATTTAGAGTATATACATTGGAAAAGAAAGTTTTTTTAAATATGAAGAAAGATGAAACAGATTTTAAAAAATAAATAAGGGGGTTTCAAAATGGATTATACAACTCAAATGGATGCAGCTAAGAAAGGAATTATTACAAAGGAAATGGAGGTGGTAGCAGAAAAAGAAAGAATGGATATTGAAGTTTTAAGAAGTAGAATAGCTGAAGGCAAGATTGTTATACCTGCTAACAAAAAACATAATTCTCTAAGTCCAGAGGGAATAGGTGAAGGACTAAAAACAAAGATAAATGTAAATTTAGGTATTTCCAGAGATTGTCCAAATGTAGATGCAGAACTTGAAAAAGTAAAATCTGCTATAGATATGGATGTAGAAGCCATAATGGATTTAAGTTCTTTTGGAAAAACTGAAGAATTTAGAAGAAGATTGGTTGAAATGTCTTCTGCTATAGTAGGAACTGTTCCAGTATATGATGCTGTAGGTTTTTATGATAAGGAATTAAAAGATATTACTTCAAAGGAATTTTTAGATGTAGCAAGAAAGCATGGGGAAGATGGAGTGGATTTTATAACAGTTCATGCAGGAATGAATAGAAGGACAGCTGAAGTTTTTAAAAAGAATAACAGGGTTACCAATATAGTATCAAGAGGAGGATCACTTTTATATGCTTGGATGGAATTAAATAATAAAGAAAATCCATTCTATGAATACTATGATGAGCTTTTAGATATATGTGAAGAATACGATATGACCATAAGTCTTGGAGATGCTTTAAGACCTGGAAGTATTGAAGATGGTACAGACGGTCCACAGATAGAAGAACTTATAGTTCTTGGAGAATTGGCAAAGAGAGCATGGGAAAGGAATGTACAAGTTATGATAGAAGGACCAGGCCATATAGCTATAGAAGAAATAGAAGCAAATGTATTGTTAGAGAAAAAACTATGCCATGGTGCTCCTTTCTATGTTCTTGGACCAATAGTTACTGATATAGCACCTGGATATGACCATATAACTAGTGCTATTGGAGGCGCTATAGCTGCAAGTAGTGGAGCAGATTTTCTATGCTATGTAACACCAGCAGAACATTTAAGACTTCCAGATTTAGATGATATGAAGGAAGGAATTATTGCTTCAAAGATTGCGGCCCATGTAGGGGATTTAGCTAAGGGATTACCTGGAGCGAAAGAATGGGATTTAGAAATGAGTAAAGCAAGGAGAAAATTAGATTGGGAGAAAATGTTTAGCTTAGCAATAGATGAAGAAAAGGCAAGAAGATATAGAAAAGAATCTACTCCAGAACATGAGGATAGCTGTACAATGTGTGGAAAGATGTGTTCTGTGAGGAATATGAATAGGATAATGGACGGAAAAGATATAAATATTTTAAGAAACGATGATTAATAAATTGAAGGTGGTCTAAATGGTAGAAAAGAAGAGTAAAAGGTTGGCTATATCTGGAATGTTCATAGCCATGGGAGTAGCCCTTGGAAATTTAATATATATTCCAGTTGGAGTTTCAAAATGTTTTCCTGTTCAGCATGCTATAAATGTTCTATCCTCTATAGTATTAGGTCCGTTATACAGTGTAGGAATAGCATTTTCAATATCTTTTTTAAGGAATATATTAGGTACAGGAAGTCTATTAGCTTTTCCAGGTAGTATGATAGGTGCATTTCTTGCTGGAGTACTTTATAGATATACAAAAAACAAATATATTTCAGCTGTAGGAGAAGTATTTGGGACAGGAATCCTTGGAGGATTATTTGCTTTTCCAATTGCAAAATATATAATGGGAAATGAAGTAGGAGCATTTTTCTTCATATATCCTTTTATCTTAAGTAGTATAGGAGGAAGTATATTATCTTTAGTTATTTTAAAAATAATGGAGAAGAACAAAGAATTTCAAGTAGAGGCTAAATAGCTGGCCTAGTAGCCTATATCCAATGAAATGTTACCCTGTTGGATATAGGCTTATTTTATTTTTAAATGTTATTTGATACAATAGTTATTAGTATTATTTTATGGTTATAAGGGGGAAAATTTAAATGAAGGCAGAAGCAGTACTACAGGAGTATTTCGGATTTGAAGAATTCAGAAGTGGACAAAAAGAACTAATAGAAGGGGCCTTAGGTAGAAGAGATGTACTAGGTATAATGCCTACTAGTGGAGGGAAATCATTATGTTATCAAATTCCTGCTCTATTATTAGATGGCATCACATTAGTAATTTCCCCATTAATATCTTTAATGAAAGACCAAGTGGATGCACTTAATGAATTTGGAATTCCTGCTACTTTTATAAATAGTACATTATCTATAAAGGAACAGAACTTAAGAATAGATGAAAGTATAAAAGGGAAATACAAGCTTATATATATAGCACCAGAGAGGCTTAATTCTGAGATATTTTTGAATTTCGTTAGAAAGGTAAAAATACCTTTAGTTGCTGTAGATGAAGCCCATTGCATTAGTCAATGGGGACATGATTTTCGTCCTAGTTATAGGGAGATTCCTAAATTTATATCTAGTCTAGATTATAGACCAGTAATAGGAGCTTTTACTGCTACGGCTACTGAGGAAATAGTAGAAGACATTTGCAAGATATTAAATCTTAATAATCCACTGAAGATAATAACTGGTTTCGATCGTCCTAATCTATATTTTGAAGTTAAAAAGTCTTCAGATAAAAAATCTTTTATATTAAATTACTTAGAAAAAAGTCCTGAGGAATCGGGAATTATATATTGTGCTACTAGAAAAGAAGTAGAAAGTGTAGGAAACTTTTTAAGTGAAAGAGGATTTAATGTAGGCATATATCATGCTGGCCTAACAAATGAAGAAAGGAAGAAAACCCAAGAGGATTTTATATATGATAAAATTTTAGTCATAGTTGCAACAAATGCCTTTGGAATGGGTATAGATAAATCTAATGTTAGATTTGTAATCCACCACAATATGCCCCAGAATATAGAAGCCTATTATCAAGAAGCTGGACGTGCTGGAAGGGATGGAGAAAAAAGTGATTGTATTCTACTATACTCACCTCAAGATGTTATAAAACAGAAATATCTTATTGAACAAAGTATTTATAACCCTAAAAGACAGGAAGTATCATATAAAAATCTTCAACATATGATAGACTATTGCCATACTAGAGATTGTTTAAGGGGAAGGCTTCTTAATTATTTTGGCGATGAAGTGGGAAATAAAAACTGTAATTTTTGCAGCAACTGTTTAGATGATAGGGAACTAAAAGATATTAGTTTAGAAGCAAAGAAGATAATTTCTTGTGTATATAGAATGGAACAAAGATATGGCACTACTATGGTTGCTAAAGTTCTCATGGGTTCAAGAGATAAAAGAATTTTAGAATTTGGATTAGACAAACTATCAACCTATGGAATTATGGATGAATATACTGAAAAAGTTATAAAGGATATGATTTTACTCCTTATAGCAGATGGATACCTCCATATGACAGAAGGAAAATTTCCTGTTGTCCAATTAACTCCTAAATCTATGGAGATACTAAAGGGAGAGAAGAAGGTATATCAAAGAGTAGAAAAGGAAGAAGAATTGCCTAAGAGAGATTTACCTATACATGGAGAGCTATTTAAAGAGCTTAGAGGTATTCGTATGGAAATAGCTATGAAAAAAAGTGTACCTCCTTATGTTATATTTTCAGATAGTACTCTAAGAGAGATGTGTACCTATTTACCAGAAAATAAAGAAGAAATGCTTACTATGAAAGGTATAGGGAATGTAAAGTATGAAAGATATGGAGAAATATTTTTAGATGCTATATTAGAGTATAGGGAAAAAACAGGTTCAGATGCGCCTAAGAAGTTGAAAAAAGATAATAGTGCAAAATCAAATAGTGGAAAAATAAAAAGCCATGAAATAAGCTATAATTTATATATTGAAGGAAAATCAATAGAAGAAATTGCAAAAGAAAGAAATTTAGTTGAGGAAACAATTTTTAATCATTTAGTTAAATGCCAAAACGAAGGAAAAAAAGTAGATTGGTCAAATATGGTAGATGAAAGTATAGAGAAACAAGTGCTGGAAGTAGTTGATGAAGTAGGCTCAAGTTATTTAAAACCTATTAAAGAAAAATTACCAGATAGTATTTCGTACTTAGACATAAAAAAAGTATTATATAAAAGAACTTATTCATAAAATATAATTAATCTAGGAGGAAAATTATGAAAGATATATTAAAAAAACTTCCTAAAATCGAATTACATTGTCATTTAGATGGAAGTGTAAGACCAGAAACTATGTATGAACTGTTATTAGAAGAAGGAGAAGATATGGAAGATATCTCCTTGGAGCAATTTGAGAAGATGGCTAAAGTTGTAGATGAGTGTAATTCATTAGTTGAGTATTTAGAAAGATTTTCTTATCCTTTGAAAGTTATGCAAAGAAAAGAAAATATAGAAAGAATCACATATGAACTTTTAGAAGACTTAAGTAAACAAAATGTAAAATATGTAGAAATAAGATTTGCTCCATTTCTTTTTATGGAAAAAGGACTTAGCTTTGATGAATCTGTAGAAAGTGTATTGAAGGGAATGGAAAGGGCTAAAGAAGATTTTAATATACTATCAAATGCTATACTGGTATGTATGAGACATGAAAGTGTAGAGAAAAGTATAGAACTAGTTGAAAAAGGAGAAAAGTTCCTTGGAAAAGGGGTTGTAGCAGTAGATTTAGCAGGAGCAGAAGAAGGGTTTCCACCAGAAAATCACAAGGAGGCCTTTGACCTTGCCTATAAAAAGGGATATAATATAACGGTCCATGCAGGGGAAACTGGAAGACATGAAAATATAACTAAATCAATAGAACTTTTACATGCTGAGAGAATAGGTCATGGAATAGCAGCTATAAAAAGTCCAGAAGTAATGGAACTTATAAAAAATAAAAATATATTTTTAGAAATGTGCCCTATAAGTAATTTACAGACTAAAGCAGTAGAGTCATTAGATGAATATCCTATAAAAGAATTCTTAGATAATGACATATTAGTAACGGTAAATACTGATAATACAACTGTTTCAAATACTTCATTGGATAAAGAATATGAGCTTTTAATAAATGAGTTAGGATTTTCTATTGAAGATATAATAAAACTTATAAAGAATTCAACAGAAGCTACATTCTTACCTAAAGAAGAAAAGGCTTATTTAAAAAGAATAATAGAAAATGGGTTAGAAAACCTAAAATCTTCCTAAACGAGAGGTGTTTTATATGGAGGCTATAATACCATTAGCAGTAATTTTATTTATATGTGCTATAGTTTTTATTTGTATTGGCATATATGCATTAAAAAAAAAAACACCAATGCATTTTTGGTCTGGAACAATAGTGAAAACTGAAGAAATTTCTGATATAAAAGCATATAATAAGGCTAATGGGATTATGTGGATTATATATGGCTTAATATTCATTATATCGGCTATAATTTCATTGATATTTGATAGCAATATAGGCGGAATAATTTCAGCTATATCAGCTACATTAGGATTGTTTATATTAGTCATTGTTTATAGACGTATATATAATAAATATGAGAATAAAGATTATTAAAATAAAAAGCTACCTTTAATAGTATAGAGTTATTTTATATTGTTGAAGGTGGTCTTTTATTATTTTCCAAGCAATTTTTAATAAAAAGTGATATAATATAAATATTACTTCGAGTATCTAAATAAATTATAATTGGGGGAATTATATGAAAGAGGGTCAAAGAAAAGAGCTTATGCTCAAGGGAAATTTGTATAAGGTAATTATTACGCTATCATTACCTATTATGATTAACAATTTAATTCAAACTCTTTATAATCTAGTAGATGGAATGTGGGTAAGTAAATTAGGTTCAGTCCAGTTTGCAGCCACAGCTTTTGTTTGGCCAGTACTATATTTATTTATATCTATAGGAATAGGACTTTCTGTAGCTGGAACTTCTATTTTGTCACAATTGATAGGAGCTTCAAAAGAAGAAGAAGCTAATAAATATTCTAGCCAACTTATTGCAATATCTGTATTAGCTGCTATTTGTTTTACTATCATTGGATATGTAATAACACCTCTTGTAATTAAGTTAATGGGAGGGAAAGGTGATTTAGCTGAATATAGTAATATATATTTAAGATTAAGTTTTATAGATTTACCTTTTATGTTTTTATTTTTTAATTTTAATTCTATTATGAACGCTCAAGGAAATACTCTTTTACCAACTATAATTAGTGGTATTAGTGCCATAATGAATATAGTATTAGATCCTATTTTCATATTTAATTTTAATAAGGGAATTGCAGGAGCTGCTATTGCAACAATAATTTCAAGGGTTTTCTTAGCTTTAGCTAGTATATACATATTGTTAAAACATTCAAAGACAATTAAACCAAGTTTTAAAAATTTTAAATTTGATAAAAATATAATAAAAAGAATTTTAAATATATCACTACCTGCTTCTTTAGGGCAGTCTGGATCAGCACTGGGTTTTATGGTTCTTAATGGTTTTATAGCTTCTTATGGAACGGCTACTATAGCTGCTTTTGGAATGGTCAATAGAATTACTTCACTTATATCACAGCCGGCTATGGGGATTGGAGCTGCACTAACTTCTATTGTAGGACAAAATATAGGTGCAGATCAGTTAGACAGGGTGAGAGAAGCATTTAAAAAATCACTTATATTAACGATTTCTTTTTCGCTGGTAGGACTTTTATTTATATTATGGAAAGATAATGAAATAATTAATTTTTTTATACGTTCAAAGGATGATAAAGAAGTTATATCCCAAGGAATTAATTATCTTAGATATATTTCTTTTTCTATGCCACTTATGGGGATTTTTAGTGTACTTCAAGGAATATTCCAGGGGTCAGGTCATACTAAGTATTCTATGTCAATGGAGGTAGGCAGACTTTGGTTTGTAAGACTTCCTATGATACTTATATTTAAGCATTTTACAAAGGCAGGTCCTACAGGAATATGGTTTTCCATGAGTTTTAGTAATTTAATAATATGTTTATATGGAATATTTATTTATAAGAAGAAAAATTGGCAAGAAAAAGTTATAAGCGCTTAAAAAGTTACTCCCTTTTAGATAAAGGGAGTTTTGTATTTAAAAAATAGGGTAATATATTATAGATACTGTTTAAATATCTAGAAAGGAGTTGGCAATATGCTAAACTTTAATTATTCTATTCCAACAAAAATATTTTTTGGAGATGGACAGATAGAAGTACTAGGTAATGAAATAAAAAAATATGGTTCAAAAGTTCTCCTTGTTTATGGCAAAGGGAGTATAAAAAAGACTGGTATATATGATGAAGTAGTAAATATACTTAAAAGTAATAATATAGAATATTGGGAATTGGCAGGTGTAGATCCTAATCCTAGAATAACAAGTGTAAGAGAAGGAATAAAAATCTGTAGAGAAGAAGGTATAGATTTTATATTACCTATAGGTGGGGGCAGTTCTATAGATTGTGCAAAAGTTATAGCTGCAGGCTATTATTATGAGGGAGATCCTTGGGATTTTTTAATTAAAAAAGCAAAAGTAGAAAAAGCTCTTCCATTAGGTGCGATACTTACATTATCTGCTACAGGTTCAGAAATGGATGCTGGCGCAGTAATTACTAATATGGAAACAAATCAAAAGTTAAGTGTAGGTCATCCAAGTATGGCTCCTAAATTTTCAATACTAGATCCAACATATACTTTTACAGTTCCAAAGAGTCAAACAGCAGCAGGAGTAGCAGATATTATGAGCCATATATTTGAATCCTACTTTAGTAGGACAAAAGAGGCTTATTTACAAGATAGAATGGCAGAAGCACTTTTGAAAACCTGTATAAAATACGGAAAGATAGCTATAGATGAACCTGAAAACTATGAAGCAAGAAGCAATATAATGTGGGCTTCAAGTCTTGCAATAAACGGACTATTAGGTTATGGTAAAGGGAAAGATTTCAGATGGAGCGTTCATGCCATAGAACATGAACTGAGTGCCTATTATGATATTACACATGGAGTAGGTCTTGCAATACTATATCCTAATTGGATGAGACATGTTTTAGATGACGAAAATGTATATAAATTTGTAGAATATGGTGTTAATATATGGGGTATAGATGAAAATAAAAGTGACTATGTTATAGCTAATGAAGCTATAGATAAGACTAGAGAATATTTTAATTCATTGGGACTTCCATCTACTTTGAAAGAAGTGGGCATTGGAAAAGAAAACTTAGAAAAAATGGCTAAAGCGGCTGTTGATCACAATAAAGGTACAGTAGGTTCTTTTAAACCTCTTACATATGAAGATGTCTTAAATATATATATGGCTTCTTTATAGTATTTCTGTACTATATAAAAAAACTCTGTAATAATAGGATTTCATTGGATATAATAGAACATATATGAAATTAAAGTGAGGAGGAAAATTAAATGCAACTTACTGATTTACCGAAAAAAGGTGAAGAAATAGGAGAAATAGTAACAAACTATGGGACTATAAAAATAAAGTTTTTTCCAAATGTAGCACCAAAGGCAGTAGAAAATTTTAAAACTCATGCAAAGAATGATTATTATAATGGTGTTACTTTCCATAGAGTTATTGAAGATTTTATGATTCAAGGAGGAGATCCAGAGGGAACAGGAGCAGGTGGAGAAAGTATATGGGGTAGTCCTTTTGAAGATGAGTTTGATTTAAACTATAGAAATTTTAAAGGTGCTTTGTCTATGGCCAATAGAGGTCCCAATACAAATGGAAGCCAATTTTTTATAGTACAAAACTCCAAAGTAGACAAAGATATTATAAAACAGATGAAAGAATTAGGAGAAGAGAATGGTTATCCTGATTTTGTAATAGAAAATTATGAAAAAGTTGGAGGTACTTATTGGCTAGATGGTAGACATACAGTATTTGGTCAGGTCTTTGAAGGAATGGATATAGTAGATAAAATTGCAAAGGTAGATACAGATATGAATGACAGACCAATAGAGCCAGTAGTAATGGAGAGAGTAAATATAGTTGAATATTAATATAGATATAAAAGTCTCAGAAAATAATATCTGAGACTTTTTTTATAAAAGTTTAAAATAGAGTTGATAGGGTATTTGAAATAATATACAATATATAGTACAGTTTAAACTTGAAAGGGGAATATAGTGTGGTTAAAGCTAAATCAAAAGTAAAAAAAGTTAAGAATATTAGAAGAAATAATAAAAATACATGTCCAGAATGTGGAAGTATGATGGCTCCATCTGGTGGATGTTTTGTTTGTCCAGCTTGTGGTTATAGTCCTTGTAGTATATAGATATTTTTAAAACCTTCTACTTTTCTAAAAATGGGTAGAAGGTTTTATAATTGCTAAAAGGAGGTTATAAAATGGATATTGTTGATTCAAATGAAGTTATAAAAGAGTTAATAAATGAAAATAAAATAGTATTGCTCTATTTTGGAAGCAATAATTGTGGCGTATGTACTGATATGCAACCAAAGGTGGAAGAAATTCTTAAAAAATATCCTAAAATAAAAAGCCTTAAAGTTGATGTGGAAAAATCTTTAAAGATAGCAGCCAGTTATAATATTTTTACTATTCCTGCTATACTTTTATTCATTGAAGGAAAAGAGACTATAAGAGAAGCTAGACATATTAGCATACAGGATATAGACAACAAAATTTTAAGATATTATAATTTGTTATTTGACAATGAAAATCCTATATGATACGTTTTATATGCAGTAAAATTATGACGAATAAACAATAAAGGAGAATTTAAATTATGGAAGAAAATAAAGTATTGGCAACAGTAAATGGCAAGGAAATTACAGAACAAGAGGTACATACTTTTATAAATGGATTAGGACCACAAGTTGCTATGCAATTTCAATCACCAGATGGTATAAAAAAAGTAGTAGACGAGCTAGTGAACCAAGAAGTTATGTATCTAGATGCTATTGAAAACAAACTTGATGAAGAAGAAACTTTTAAAGCAGAATTAGAGAAAGTTAAAGAATTTGTTTTAAAACAATATTCTATAAATAAACTTTTATCAAATATATCTGCTACAGAAGGAGAAGTATCTAAGTTTTATGAAGACAATAAAGAACAATTTAAAATGCCAGAATCAGCTAGAGCTAGTCATATACTAGTTGAAGAAGAAGAAAAAGCTAAAGAAATAGTTGATGAAATAAATGGCGGTCTATCTTTTGAAGATGCTGCTAGAAAGTATTCTATTTGTCCTTCAAAAGACAATGGTGGAGATTTAGGAGAATTTACTAAAGGCAAGATGGTACCAGAATTTGAAGAAGCAGCTTTCAGTATTGAAGAAGGTAAACTAAGTGAACCTGTAAAGACTCAATTTGGATACCATATAATTAAAGTTCAATATAAAAAAGAATCAAGTACTAGAACTTTAGAAGAAGTTAAAGACCAAATTTCACAACAAATTGTTGCTATGAAACAACAAGAAAAATATTTAAATAAAACTGAAGAACTAAGAAACAAATACGAAGTAAAAATAAACCTTTAATAAAATATGAAAATTCGCCTTATATAATTAAGGCGAATTTTTTCTACTTTTTGTTTTTATCAAGAGTTAAGACAAAGGCAATAAGTAGTATTGAAAAAGCTGATATACCTAGATAGGTTTTTTTATTATTATCAGAAGTTGAAGGCTTTTCTGAACTTTCCTCCTCCTTATATTTTAAAGAAACTGTATTATTCGAAATGTCAATATTGTATTTATCATTTAGTATAGTATCCAAATCTGAAGAGTTAATATATACATTACCTTTATATATAATTGGCTCAGTTTTTAAATTTATATCTTTATTTTTTAAGACTGCTTTCCTATTCCCTATTTTAATATTTAAAGAGTCATTTAAATTTATATTGCCGTCTTTATCATCTTTAATATTTAAGTCTAAAGCCGTTGAAAGCTCTTTTATTGATATATAAGTTTCATCATTGACTTTATATACATTTTTTAAATCTCCTGCTTTATCATTGATGTTCAAACTAAAGTCTATAGGTTTATTTTCAGGAATACCACCAGCAAAATATGATTTAATAGGTCTCCCTGGATAGACTCCTTCTACTATTCCATCACTATTTTTTACTACTACACCATTTACAATAACATATTCCACCCCTTCAGAGGGCATATCTGATTCTTTAACAGTACTTTTATCTATTATTGTATCAGGATTAAATATAGTAATATCTGCATCGGAGCCGACTTCAATCCTACCTTTATTTTTCATGGAAGGTGCAATATCTTCCATTCTTTTTGCAGGTAAATAGGATGTCTTTTTTATAGCATCCATCATAGATAGGACCTGTTTTTCCCGTACGTATCTACCAAATAATCTACTATAAGTACCAGAACCTCTTGGGTGGTTATTTCCAGAAGGTTCTATGATAGTGTCACTACCTATCATTATTTCTGGGTCTTTTAAAGACATAATAAGTTCATCTTCAGGTAAAGAGCCATGAGCAGCTACTAACAAATGCTGACTTCTATATTTATCAAAGGTATCTTCAGTTATTCTTATATCTGTTCCACCAATTTGCAAATTTTCGTAACTGATTTTAAATCTATCTTGCCATCCAGGTCTAAAACGGGCTGAATCAATATAAGTAGCCCAAAAATCATAAGGATAGACACAGGTTGTAATATCTAATCCTTCATTCTTAGCATCATTAACCATTTCCAGTGCTTTATCCATATGAAAAGTACCACCAGTACTATTAATATGCATAATATGTATAGGAGCTCCAGTCTTTTTTCCATAGTTCACCACTTCTTCTATTCCCTTTAGTCCATTTTTTTCATCAGAATATCTTAGGTGGAAAAAGGTAGGAGCATTTAGTTCCTTGGCTAAATTGAGTAGTGGAATTATTTCATTTTTAACTCCTGGTACATATTCCAAGCTAAAGGATATGCCAAGGGCACCAGCTTCAATATTTTTTCTAACATCTTCTACTATTTTATTAATATCTTCCTCATTTTCAATGGTAGCGTCTACATTTTGTCCTATAATAGGCCAGCGATGTCTAGTAACAAATGACGAGGCACCAAAATTAGTAATTACTTTATTTTTAGACCAGATTCTATACCAATTTTCAGCATCATCAGTGCCACCATGCATAGCTAAGTTGCTAGTTACTCCATCTAGCACCTTTAATCTAATTCCTACATGATTAGGATCATAGGATATAAGATCTATGAATCCAGGAGATACAACAAGACCACTGGCATCTATTTCTTCTTTTCCAGAAATATTTTCCATAGTTATTCTTGCTATTTTATCACCTATAATACCTAAATTATATCCTTTCAATTCATGCTCTGTAGAAGGGTTATATATAGTACCACCTTTAATTACAATATCATATGTATTTTCACCTTCAGCATATAAATTTAATGGAAATAAGTTAAATATTAAAATTCCTACTAATATAAATGCTATTACATGTCCCCTCTGTTGTTTATTCCTCATAGCTTTCACCCCTTTTTCTAGCGTAAAAATTCTTCACACCTTTTATTTTACTAGAGATTCTTAAAAATGTCTAAGATTACAAGTTGGATTTCCTATTTGAATAAGTATTTCTTGTATTATTGTTTTGTTTCAATTAAAATATACACAACAATATTAAATAAAGGGAAAGGGGTTGGTCAATATAAAATTAAAAAACTTTTTAAAAGATAGTGTAAAATCTATATATGAAAGCACTAAAAGATTTCCTATAACTATAGGAGTATGCATACTTCTTGTTATAATGCTTATTATAACAAATGAAAATCAATCTAATTTAAGTAAAGAAGCTTTTGAAATTATTCAAAGAATCAATATGATAATATCTCTTGGAATACCATTATCCTTGTGTTTTAAATTGATATTTGAAAAGAAGGACATGAAAAAATTAAATGAAGTATTTATTTATATTCTAGGAATAGGAGCTTTAGTATTATATTATTTTTATTTATTAAATGATTTTAAGGACACAAGCATAATAAGATATATAGGACTAAGCATTTTCTTATACCTTGGATTTCTCTATATACCATGGTTGGGAAATAAAAAGCACTATGAAAACTATATTATAAAGGTATTGGGAAACTTTTTTCTTACAGTTATTTATGCTGTAGTAATCTATTTTGGATTTTCAGCTATAATTTTTACTATAGACAAGCTTTTTTCAATAAACATAGAATGGAAAATATATTATTATATGGCCCTTATTGTATTCATAGTTCTTATGCCATCTATGTTTTTAGCTAAGATACCTTATAATAATCATGACTTTTCAAAAGTTGATTATCCTAAAGCTCTCAAAGTACTGTTACTATATATAGTAATCCCTCTTATTACAATATATACAACCATACTTTATGCTTATTTTATAAAGATAATTGTAACTAGAAACTGGCCAGAGGGTTTGGTGTCCCACTTGGTTTTATGGTATTCAGTCATAACAGTTGGTGTAGTATTCTTTATTCATCCATTAGTAGATAAGAATAAGTTGGCTAAAGTTTTTACATTTTGGATTCCAAAGATTATTATTCCAATAATTTTCATGATGTTTGTCTCTATAGGAATTCGAATAAGAGAATATGGTATAACAGAAAATAGATATTTTGTACTTGTTCTAGGAATATGGGTTCTAGGTATTATGATATATTTTTCAGCAGCAAGAAAAATGAAAAATATAATAATTCCTATATCTCTTTCAATAATAGTTTTAAACGCAGTATTCGGACCATTGAGCAGTTTTTCCATATCTAAATATAGCCAGAATAAAAGGTTTGAAGAAATATTAGTTAAGAATAATATGCTCTACAATGGGAAGATAGTTAAGCCTAAAGCCAAGTTACCAGAAAAAGACAAAATAGAGATGAGCATGATTTTATCATATTTTAAGGATAAACATAGTTTAAATAATGTAAAATATCTTCCTAATAATTTTGAAACAGATGATATGACAGAGGTTTTTGGTTTTCCTTATACTTTCGCTGAAAATGGCTATGGGAAAAAATATCATTACTTTGCTAGCGATAAATTAGAAAAGACTATTGAAATAAAAGACTATGATTATTTAGTTAGTATAAATGACTTAATTAATAGTAGAGTAGAAATTAAAATATCAGAAAAAATCAATTGTACAGTATATAACCATGTGTTAAAAATAAAAGATGGCGAAGATATAATCTATGAAAAAAATATAGAAGAATTTATAAAAATTATATTTAATAAGTATAACAATGAATTAGATAATAGTGAGATAAACATTGAAGACATGACATTTGAAGATGAAAATGAAAAAGTAAAGATTAAATTTATATTTAATAATATTTCTTTGGAAAGTAGTGGTGAGGGGCTTATTGAAAATATAAATGATATAGGACTAGATATTGTCCTTAAAATCAAGTAATAATGAGTCAAGGATTTTTCCTTGACTCATTATTATTAAGCAAATGTATTCTATATTTGAATTTGAATATTTTATTTGTTCAAATTTTTTTATTATTCTCTAAAATTATAAACTAATTTAAGTATATTTTCAAACTATTATATTAATTTATTTTTTAGTTTTAAAATATAGAATAGGAAAATGTTATTGACATATGCCCATAATCATATATAATGTAATTATAATGAACATAAACCCAAAATTAAAAAAGGAGGCTATTAAAATGGCTGGAAGAAATGGAACTGGACCATTAGGCATGGGACCAAGGACAGGAAGAGGATTAGGGAGATGTGGAACAGAAAAATTTGACGATAGACGACCAAGAAGACTAGGATATGGATTAGGTTGCAATAGAAGATTAGATGGCAGTGAAAAATCTTTTCTTGAAGATGAAAAAGTAATACTTGAGGAAAGACTTGAGTATATAAATAAAGCCCTAGATACATTAGAAAACGAAGAAGAGTAGTATATTGGGGAAAATAGAATTCTATTTTCCTCAGATACATAAGAAATAGTTATATTTTCTATTATTTTAAAAGGTGTTGATGCTATGAAAGAATTTAATGCACATGAGAAAGAAAGCTATTTATTGATTAAAAAATTAATAGAAGATAATGGATATAAAATGACTTATCAAAGAAGAGAAATATTATCTCAATTTATTATAAATAAAAATAATCATTTAAGTGCAGAAAAAGTTTATGACATGCTAAAAGATAATGGAATTGGAATCTCAACAGTATATAGGAATATAAATATATTTGTAGATTTAGACATATTAAAAGAATTTAGAGTCGATAATAAAAGCTATTATGAGCTAAAAATGTATGCAAGAAAACCTCTTCATATACATCTCCAATGTGAAAAATGTGGGAAGATTAAAGACATTGTTGATAAAGAAATAATTTTAAATTATTTAAAGATAAATAATTTAATTGAAAAAAATTATAATATTGAAATAGATGATGTTGATATTATGTTTCATGGTTTATGCAATAATTGTACAAAAAAATATATTTAACTGAAAGTAGGTGATAAAATGCCTAGGCCTAGAAAAAGAAGAAGAGTATGTAGTCTGCCTAATTTTAAAGTATTTGGACCTTTGAATGGTACAATTAATCAAGATGATTTTATATTATTAACAGTAGATGAATATGAAGTTATTCGTCTTATAGATTTGGAAGGCCTTGAACAAGAACAGTGTGCAGAAAGGATGGATGTAGCACGTTCCACAGTTCAAAGAATGTATTCAAATGCCAAGAAAAAAATTGCAGATAGTTTGATTAATGGAAAAATATTAAAAATTGAAGGTGGAGACTATGTACTATGTGATGCCAATCATAAAAAATGTTCTCCATGTTTTGGAGGAAGGCACAGACATAGAAGAAATGGATCTCAGCACATTGACTAATACTATGAATGGATATAATAAAACATTTTATTATATCCATTTTATGTATTAATGGTTATAAAGTATAGATATATTCACATTGACAATAAAAAACTGTGTTTATATAATATAGGTATAAAAGATACAGTTAAAAGTAAACCGATACAAAATACATTTTAAGTAGATACTTTATTTCTAGAGGTGATGATTTTGGAAAATTTTAAATATATTTTTGGACCTGTTCCTTCAAGGAGAATGGGACTTTCCATAGGTATAAGTCCTATAGCTAAAGGTCATTGCAATTATTCTTGTACATATTGTCAATTAGGAAGAACAAGAAACATGGGAAATGAAAGGGAAGAGTATTTTAATTGTAATGAAATAATTGAAGAGTTTAAGTTATATTTAAAAGATGATATTGATTTTGATGTAGTTACAATAGTAGGGGAAGGTGAGCCTACCCTATATTCTAAATTAGGTATTTTAATTAAAGAATTAAAACTTCTTACAGACAAGCCTATAGCAGTCATAACAAATGGGGGACTAATGTCAGATAGTTCAGTAAGAAAAGAATTGAAAAATGCAGATATAGTACTTCCTTCACTAGATGGCTGTGATGAGAAAATGTTTAAAAAAATAAATAGACCCCATGGAAGTATAAAGTTTGATGAAATAGTTGAAGGATTAAGAATTTTTTCTAAAGAGTATGATGGCCAATTATGGATTGAAACAATGATTATAAAAGACCTTAATGATAATAGAGAATTTTTCTTAGATTTTAAAAAATTACTTGATACAATAAGCTACCATAGGTTGTATATTAACTCTCCAGTAAGACCACCAGCTGAAAAGTCTGTAGAACAGCCATCAAAGGAATCTATTAAAGAAGCTGTATCAATACTAGGAGGTATATCTATAGATGAATTATCCTCTGAAGGATTTTATAGTGAAGTTGAAGATAATTATGAAGCAGTTCTAAGTATTATAAAAAGACATCCTATGAATCAATTTGAAATAAAATCTTTTCTAGATAAAAGAGGAGAAGAAGATATAGAAGGATTTTTAAATAGACTATCCAATGATTCAAAAATAGAAGTAGTAAATTATAAAGATTACTATACATATAGATTGAAATGAAAGGAGAAACAATCATGAAAAATCCTGTAAAAAAAATTGCAGCTATTCACGATCTATCTGGATATGGTAGAGCTTCACTTACAGCAATTATACCAATACTTTCATCTATGGGTATTCAAGTATGTCCTTTTCCTACAGCAGTACTGTCAAGTCATACTGGGGGATTTAAAGATTTTTCCTTTGTAGATTTAACAGATTCAATGGAAGATTATATGAATCATTGGAAAAAGGTAGATATAAAATTTGACTGTATATATAGTGGATTTTTAGGCTCTGCAAGACAAGCCGATATAATATTAGATTTTATAGAAGTTTTTAAGACTGATTCAAATATGGTAGTTGTAGATCCTGTTATGGGAGACAATGGTAAATTTTATACTACTATAGATGAAAATATGGTTCATAAGATGAGGGATTTAATAAGAAAAGCAGATATAATCACGCCCAATCTTACAGAAGCTGCATATTTGCTTGGAAAAGAATATACTAAAAATATTGAAGAAGATCAGATTAAAAAAATGTTAGTAGATTTATCTAATATGGGACCTGAAATAGTTGTAATAACATCTGTTCCAGATCCTCATATAACAGATAATATAGATGTCTTTGCATATGATAAAGAAAATAATAAATTTTGGAAAATAGGAGGTAAATATATTCCATCAGATTTTCCTGGAACTGGAGATACATTTACTAGTGTTTTAATAGGTAGTTTGCTAAATGGGGACAGTTTGCCTATAGCATTAGATAGAAGTGTAAAATTTATTGCATTGGGAATCAGAGAAAGCTTTGGTTTCACATATCCAGCAAGGGAAGGAATCTTATTAGAAAAAGTCCTCGATAAATTAAAGATGCCAATGATAAACAGCAACTATGAATTGCTTGAATAAAATTAAATATAAATAAAAAACAAGGTCAGATTTTTTGAACTGACCCTTGTCAAGTAGACAGGTAATTTAATTAAAATATTATACACATTTGGATGCATGGTTTCTATATTCTAAAGGAGCCATGCATCCTAGTCTTTTTTGAAATCTTTCTTCATTGTAAAATTTAATATATTCAGCTATTTTACCTTTTAATTCTTCAAGTGATTTAAACTTCTTACCGTAAAACATTTCAGTCTTTAATATACCAAAAAATCCTTCCATAGGACCATTATCTATGCATTTACCAACTCTGGACATACTTTGGGTCATTCCAGCTTTTTCAATCTTACTTTTAAAAATATTGCTCGTATACTGAAACCCTCTATCACTATGAAATATTGGCTTTGCATCAGGATATTTTTGTATTGCTTTATCAAACATGCTAAATACAAGATTATTATTGTTCCTAAAGGAAAGTTTATATTCAATAATGCTATTATCATAAAGATCCATAATTGGGCTTAAATAAAGCTTTCTATTATCTCCAGGAATTGAAAATTCAGTTACATCTGTTAGCCATTTCTCATTAGGAGCCTTAGCTGTGAAATCTCTTGCTAATATATTTTCCTTTGTATACTCCGGCTTTACTCTAATGCGATTAACTTTCTTTATTCTAATTCTAGCTGTAATACCTAAAACATTCATAAGCCTATGTATATATCCTTCTGAAAATGATTTATGATTTAGTTTATTAATGAACATGGTCATCCTTCTATACCCTAAAATTCCGTCAAATGTTGAATGATATTCATTAATTAATGAGCATATCAATTCATCTTGCTTTTCTTTTTCAGGTTTGACTCTATTTTTATATTTATAGTATCCACTTCTTGAAATATTTAGAACCTCACATAGTTTGGTTACTGGATAACCTTTATCTTTAAAAAAATCTACTGTTTTGTATTCTGCTTCCTGTCTTACTTTGGAGAGCAAAGCTTTCTTTCGAATTCCTCTTTTTTTTTAAGAACTTCAATTTCAAATTCTCTTCTTTTTCTTAATGCTTTTTCTTTTTCAAGTTCAAGCTTTAGTTTTTCAACTTCAGTTAAATTACTTTCATCAATTTCTGACTTTGGCTTTGGTCCACGCTTTTGATATTTTAAAGCTTCTGGTCCTTTGTTTATATATGCCCTTGTCCATTTATATACAAGTGCATAAGTAATTGCATACTTATCAGCCGCATCTTTATAGCTCATATCATTTTCAATAACCCATTTTACTATTTTTAATCTCTCTTCAAATGTAGTTTTTCTAGATTTCATGGTATAGACATCTCCTTTAGGATCATAAGCATTTATTTCTATACCATTATACCATTTGTTAATCCAATTATTAATTACTCCCGCGGAAATGTTATATTTAGCAGATAAGTCTGGTAGTGAATAATTACCTAAAGTATATTCTTCTATTACTGATAACTTAAACTCTTTGCTATATGAACGGTTTTTATTTGATGTTTCAAATGCACTTGGTCCATGTTCTTTATATGTTATATACCATCGACGTACAACTTCCTTTGTAGTCCCAATCGCATCAGCAATTCCACCAAAACTATCATAGCCTTTCTCATAATCTTCACAAGCTTTAATTTTTATTTTTTTACTATACTTTGGCTTTCTTCCCATAAAAAAATACCTCCAAGTAGATAATCTAATTTTAATTAATTAGACTGTCTACTTTGGAAGTATCATATCATTTTTTCTGGCCTTATTTTTTATTAACATATTATGGGGTAAAAGATTGATATAAATATACCAATATGGTATACTAATACTAAATTTGTATAAATAAAATATATAAATGGAAGGGGATGTTATAAAATGGAAAAGCTAATGAGAGCACCATCAAGATATGTTCAAGACAAGGATGTTATATTGAAAATGAAAGAACATACTACTATGTTTGGAGATTCTTTCTACATTATTGCAAGTAAAACAGCTATGAAAGTCACTAGACCTAAAATAGAGAAAAGTTTTGAGGGAACTGATGTAAAACTTGTTTTTGAAACTTTTAATGGAGAAAGTTCTATGAATGAAATAAATAGAATTAGAGATCTAGTTAAAGAAAATGGTAGTAATGTTATAGTTGGTGTAGGTGGAGGGAAAACTATAGATACTGCAAAAGCAGTTGCCCATTTCGAAAAAATACCAATTGTTGTAATACCTACAGTAGCGGCAACCGATGCTCCATGTACAGCCCTTTCAGTTGTATATACAGATGAAGGAAAATTTAGTGAGTATTTATTTTATCCAACCAATCCAGAAGTAGTAATAGTAGATACAAAAGTCATAGCAAACGCTCCTTCAAGATTCTTAGTAGATGGAATGGGAGATGCTCTTGGTACATTTTTTGAGGCTAGAGCATGTTTAAGATCTAATTCTCCAAATTTAGTTTTTGGGGGAATAACACAGGCAGGATTCGCACTTGCAAAGCTATGCTATGAGACACTATTAGAATTTGGATATGAAGCTTTACTCGCAGTGGAGAAGAAGACAGTAACTCCAGCAGTGGAAAAAGTAGTAGAAGCAACAACTTATTTAAGCGGAGTAGGAGCAGAGAATGGAGGCGTTGCTGCAGCCCATTCAATATATAATGGTTTTACAGTTCTTGAAGAATGTGAAAATACATCTCACGGCAGGTTAGTTGCATTTGGAACACTAGTACAACTTATATTAGAAGGTAGTCCAACAGAAGAAATTGAAGATGTTATTGATTTTTGTTTAAGCATAGGATTGCCTATAACATTAGAAGAAATAGGAATAAAAGAAATAGATGAGCAAAAAATAATGAAGGCAGCAAAAGCAGCTTGTGATGAAGGGGAATCAATACATTATATACTTGGTGGAGTAACACCTGATCAGTTATTTGATGCTATTATAGCTGCAGATAATTTAGGTAAACATTATAAAGAATTAATTTAGTATATTACAGAAATTTCAAAATATAGAAAGGATCTTTTATAATGGAAGGTCCTTTCTATATTTTTGCATATTCTAATTTTTATTTTAAACCCTTTTAGTTTTCCAAGTGCCTTTTTTATAAGCTATATATACTATTATCATTTCAATAGCATCTGCTATAATAAAACTTCCCCAAACATACAAGACTGATAGATTTAAAACTCTAGTAACAAGGAACAGTAGTGGTATCTGAACTCCCCATCTAGAAATTAAACTAGATAGAAGGAATGGAATATTGTGTCCAGAACCTGGGAAAACAGAGCCTAGTCCCATAGCTGCCCCACCAAGGGCCAAGGCTGGGATCATAATTTGAATCATAGATTTGCCAACTTCTATTACATTTGGATCATCAATAAAGATTTTCATAACTTGTTGGGGGAACAATATGGCAACAATAGATATAATACTCATTATTATAAAATTAAGTAATGCAGCAAATCTTGCAGTATCCCTTGCTCTTTCTATATTTTCAGCACCTAAACACTGACCAATTATAGCACTGCTACCCATGACTATTCCAAATATAGGCATAAAGGCAAAATTAAAAAGCCTTCCACCTATTCCCATAGCAGCAACGGCATTTGTCCCATACAATGAAACAAATTTTAAGGTAAATACACTTGCTAAATTTCTTGAAAGAACCTCTATACCTGATGGAAGACCTATAGTTAAAAGTTTTTTGTCTATTTTCCAATCTAAAGTAAAAAGGCCTTTAAGGGTTATCTTCACCTTATCTGTTCCCCTAATCAATATAATAAAACCAATTGAAAAAGCTATTGTAGTTGAAATAACTGTAGCTAGAGCCGCACCAAGAGCTCCTAAATTTAGACCAGGAATATTGGTTCCAGGAAAATAGCTAAACATGAATAATGGATCTAAAAATATATTAATAATTGCGGCTATTATCATTATGTACATTGGTCTTTTAGCATCGCCTAAACAGCGTAAGCAGGTATTGACTGAATAAGAAGAAAACATAATAGGTAGAAAAAATATTCTTATGTACCCATAGTCTAAGGCAGACTTTAATACTTCGGGTTCATTAGTAAAAAAGCCCAACAAAGGTTTTAATGTAAATATCATTATAATTGCGGCTATTATAGCAACTAAGGCTTTAAAAGTAAGGGTTTGTTCAACTACCTTTACAGTTCTTTCATTATCTCCACTACCATAACTTTGAGAAATCAGTGAAATGGAACTAGAACCTATTATTTCATTTAAAACTGATACTATCCAAAAGACAGTGGAAAAAATTGTAACACCAGCTACAGCTGAAGAAGATATACGTCCTATCCATATCATATCTACAATATCGTATACTGCTTGGAGCACAAATCCAAACATAGTAGGGACAGAGACTTTTAAAAGATTTTTCCGTAAATCACCTGTAAGTAATTCATCACTGGTTTGGGCCATTTACTCACCACCTAAAATTATTTAGACACTCTAAGTATCCTATATAATATATAGTATATTTATTTTTAATTTATTGTCAATAATAGGTTTTTAAAAAAATATATACTGTCAAGCACTTTTAAAAATGTCCCATAAATATTAAATTATTAGCACCAATTTTCGTAAGGATTGGTGCTATATTTTTCGATTTAACTTAGTCAATTAAAATCTTGATTGCAGGAACCCATATGTAC
>NZ_VULR01000020.1 GCF_009696605.1 Anaerosalibacter bizertensis
AGGCTAACTATTTGTTTTTTGAAATCTTCCGTATACCTTTTTGCCATTTTAATTCCTCCCAATTCTTTATATTTTATATTATATCATTGTTCGGAATTTAGTTGTCCTATTTAGTATAGCCTATCTAGATACCTATCATAAGTTTAACAATTAGTTTGTTATTTGCAATGCAAGTTTTGCAAACAATTAGCTTTGATGAATCTACAAATTGGAATAAACTTACCCTGGCTATGCTATTATCTGTAAGTGAGGTTACTTTGTCTAAGTATCTACTTGCTCTAATTCTAGCAATTTTATCATCCATAATGGTAACATTAGTTGGAGGGTTACTAAATTTAATTTTTAAAAACACCAATAACAATTTATTATTTTATATTATTTTAAGTTTTTCTTGTGGAATTATTTATAATTCATTTATTATTCCTATAGCGATTAAATTTGGAACGCATAATTGTAAGTACATTATGATGATATTTGTAACTTTACCAACTTTTATAGCATTTATTCTAAGACATTTCAACATAAAAATTCAAAATATAAAAATAAGTTATACCTTATATTTACTAATTTTGCTTATAATATCATTAATAATTTTCATTATATCTTATTATATTTCATTATGTATAAGTAATCGAGATATTGAATGAGTAAGTTTCATAATTATAAAGTATTAACTTTATTTAATTTTCCCTAAAAATGATTTTATTCAAATTTGTCAAATTAATTAAATGTCAACAAAAACTATCCGTTTTTTCTGAAAAAATATTATTTAAATTAAAAACATATTAAGAGAAGTACATATGAGCTATTAGATTTTAGAATTATTATATTAGGCTCAAGTTTCCTAGGTGAATAATTTATCTCCATGGATATAGAATTATAACGATAATATTAAAACATGTGGTTTTTACACTAATGAAATAAGTTTAGCCCCAAATTAGAACTTTACTTTAAAATAGGAGGTTGAAAGCATGGATACAGAAAATATTTTCTTTTTCTTCTTATCAATTATGACTTTGGCATATGCTATAAAAACATCAATTACAATATTTTTAGATAGAAATAAAATAGCAGAAACCCAAGGGAAAATAGTAAATATTGAACTTGTTTTTCCAGAGATAATGATGAATAGAAATGTAAAGTTAGCTACATTTGAATATTATGTGGATGGGAAGAGATATATTTCTGAAAATCAACTTAAAATGTCGCTGGCAGCAGATGTTGGAGATATAAAAAGTATAAAATATTATATAGATAAACCTAGCGTTTTATATACAAAATCGTATATACATTTTTATCTGCCTTTAATAGTATCTTTTGTTTGCTTTTTGCTAGGACTTATATCATATTAATATAGTGTAGAAATAAGTATATTTCAGTAATTCTATCTTTTAATAATCAAAACTGACGTTATCTATTTAGCCCCTTAACCATTTTGGACAATCACACATGATTATAATAAAGAAACTATGTATTAAATTATTTAAGGTTGAATTGCAACAATACTAATTGTACTTGCTTTAGTTAATTAACCCTAGCTATTACAAATTAAGTAATAGCTAGGGTTTTGTTTATTTTTTCCTATTTTTATTCTTTGATTTTTTATTATCTTTCATATCTTCATTGTCAGTTATTCCATGTTCAGCGGCGATTTCATAATTCATCTGTTTAAAAAAGTTTTTATCATTTTTTTTATTCTTCTGTTTTTCTTTCAAAACTATCACCTCATATGTATTTTTTACACAATATATCTATTCATACAAGGCAATTTAAGGCATTTGATTCAATATTAATTCATCATGATAAAGGCCATCAAGTTGTTTAAATACACTATATATTGAACTTGGCTTGATATTTTTTTTATCAAGTAAATATTTGGAATTATCTTTTTTAAAAATAATTTGTTCCCCTTGAATTTTCCAATAATCAAATACAGGAGATTTAGATAGTGTTTTAATGAAACTATCATATATATCTACTGCTTTTTCATGTTCCCCTTCTTTTTCAAAATAATATGCTATATGTAATAACAATAATCTATGTTGTTCTGTTTCTTGTTTTTCTATAATCTGATTTTTATTTTCATAATAATAATCTATATAATATACTATTGATTTTGGTAATTCATCCATTATTCCAATAAGATATTCGTCAATAAAGGTAGTAGCACATGAAACTGTAAATAAATCTGTTTTTCTATCTTTTGCCCTTTCTTCAAAGCCTCTTAGCAGGATTTCCTTTAAATAATTATTATTTATACGGGTGTTTTCATAATCTATTGAAAACATAGCATATTGATACATCATTAATGCAGCAAAAAAATCATCATTTTTATATAAAGAATATGCACTAAAATCGCCATATACAGCTTCAGACTTTGCAAAACAAGTAAAAAATAAAAACATATTAATTAATAACAAAGTTCCACCAAATATTAATAAATATGGATTGATTATTCTATATTTTAAAAAGTTAATTAAAAGTAATAAAGCTCCTATTATTGCAAGTAGAAGAGTAACCATTGGAGCAGCAATTATAGCATTTGCATAGCCTTTTTGTGCTTTTTTAAATTCTTCCTCATTGGAGATAACAGTTAGATTTGGAACTGCAATTCCTCCAACCCCAATATTATTACGATTTAATCTTAATCTCCATTTTTCTCCGTCAAATATAAAAGAGAATATAGAAATGGTAAGCATCCTTATCTGTATCCCATTTAAAATGAAAGCGAAAAAATGTCCCAGTTCATGTAGTGTAATGGAAATATAAAAAGTTAATATCATTATTGCTAACATGGGAAATATAGATACATCCATATTTTTAGATATATTATTGATGAACATTATAATTCCAAATCCTCCAATAGCTCCAAAGAGCATACTGCCTATAGTTTTAAATATTTTCTTTAGCGATTTATTTTTCAATATCCTAGTACCTCCTATGACTAAATTTTCTACTGAGAATTATATCATAAATATTAAAAAAACAGTATATGAAGGAAGGATTTACAACATCTTATTTTTATCAATATATATTTTAATGGCTTGTAGAAGTCTATAGGCAAGTATGAAGAAAACTATATAGCTAATAAATTCAAAAACACTACCTAAAACGCCCAATGTACTTATTAAATATCCCATATAAAGCACCTCTTTCTTTTTAAGGTAATTATATAACGAGTATATAGTAAAGTTTGTCATAATCTGTCATGGTAATTTGGAAATTATATATTTAAAGTAATTTTTTTGATATACTTAAAATTAATAGTTATTCAACTTTTGGGGGGATATAAAATGGCAACCTTTTTTCTTTTTGGCCATATAATATTTTCAGTATTATTTTTTCTAAACTTTGTATCTTTACTAAAGAAAATAGTAAAGAACAAAGAGGCAAATATCAATATATTATTTGGTGTTTTATTATCTTTTCTTATAGCTTATTCAAATATAATAATTGCAGGACATTAATAGTAATCAAATAAGAGTAAAAATAAATAATTTTTCAAAAAAGACCATGTATGTTTTTAGTACATGGTCTTTCTATTTGTCTTCTAATGTAATAGAATATATGATTGATGGGATATGATTATTTTTAATGGGAAGGTGAAAAGATGAGTTTTGTTGAAGGACTAAATGATAGACAAAAGGAGGCTGTGCTACATACAGAAGGGCCTCTTCTTATATTGGCAGGAGCAGGTTCGGGAAAGACTAGGGTACTTACCCATAGAATAGCTTACATGATAGAAGAAAAGGAAGTTTTTCCAAACAATATTTTAGCTATTACTTTTACAAACAAGGCTGCTAATGAAATGAAAGAAAGGGTAGGTAGTCTTGTAGGGGATAAGATAGAAGATATTTGGATAGGAACTTTCCACTCTATATGTGTAAGGATTCTTAGAATGAATATAAATAAAATAGGATATGATAGAAGTTTTACTATATATGATACGGCAGATCAAAAGACCCTTATAAAAGAATGTATAAAAGAGCAGAATGTAGATAAGGAAATGTTTAAGGAAAAGACTATATTAGGTACAATAAGTTCATTAAAAGATAAAATGAAAGGCCCAGATACTTATATTAAAGCTAATGAAGGAAACTATTATAATGAAACTGTGGGAAAAATATATGCTCTTTATGAAAAGAAGTTGAGGAAGAACAACGCACTAGATTTTGATGATCTAATCTTAAAAACCATCCAACTACTTAGGACAAACCCAGATGTATTAGAACTTTATCAAAGGAAGTTTAGATATATATTTGTAGATGAATACCAAGATACAAATAAAGCTCAATACGAACTTATAAAATTATTTTCTGGAAGATATAAAAATCTATGTGTCGTTGGCGATGATGACCAATGTCTTGTAGAGGGAATGACAGTCAATACTCCAAAAGGGAACATACCTATAGAAAACTTAAAAGAAGGGGATAGGGTTTATTCGCCTTCTGGTTGGGGAGAGGTAATGGAAGGTAGTATAAATAAAGTGATTCGTAAAGAGTATGAAGGGCCTGTAGTAAAGATAAAAACAGAAAGTGGTAAAACTATTAGAACAACCCCTAACCATATTATGTTTGGGAAATTAAATCCTCAACCAGGCAACTATATTGTATATTTAATGTATAAAAAAGGATTAGGTTATAGGGTAGGGCAAACTCAAGGGGTTAGGTCAAGAAAAAATCAGTATGTAAATGGACTGATGGTTAGAACAAATCAAGAACATGGAGATAAGGTTTGGATTTTAAAAATATGTAAAAGTAAAGAAGAAGCTTGTTTTTATGAACAACTTTATTCTTTTAAATATGGAATACCTACTACTGCATTTCATGGTAAGGGAAGAAGATTATCTTTAACTCAGGAAAGTATAGATAGATTGTTTAATGAAATAGATACGGAGAAAAATGTTATAAAATTGATGGATGATCTTTTAATATTTGAAGAATATCCTCATCATAGACCTAATGCTGTAATAAGAGGTGAAACACTGAGACGTGTTGTAAATTTAACTTTCTTCGGAGGCAGAAAAACTGGAAAGGATTCAGGATGGCATAGTCATAGGATTCATTTCAATACAACTGGAGATAGATTAAAAGAGGAGTATAGAAATGCAGGATTCCCAGTAAGAGATGGGAATAGGGATACTTGGAGGATTGAAACGGAAAGAAAAGAATATGATGAAGCTAATGAATATATAAAAGATATTGAAAAATTGTCTGATGATTTAGAGGTTCTTAGAAGAGCTAGATTGACAGAGAATGAAATTTTCAATTATATGCCAGCTTCTCATATTAAACCAACTATGAGTATAGCAGTATTTGAAAATGATGAAATAGTTGAAGATATAGTAAAAGAAGTAGATATAGAAGAATATAAAGGTTGTGTTTATGATATTTCAGTACCCCATTTTAGACAATATATATCTGGTGGAGTAGTAGTTCACAATTCCATTTACGGGTGGAGAGGGGCTGATATAAGGAATATTCTTGATTTTGAGAAGGATTTTCCAGATGCTAAAATAATAAAATTAGAGCAAAACTATCGTTCCACTAAGAATATATTGACTGTAGCCAATTCTATAATTAAGAATAATAATGAACGAAAAAATAAGAAACTCTGGACAGATAATATAGATGGAAGTCCAGTTATACTTAGTAAAACCTTTGATGAAAGGGATGAAGCTAATTTTGTAGCTGAAACTATAAGGGAACTAGTTGATAGTGGAAAGTATAAACCGTCAGATTTTGCAATTCTTTATAGAACCAATGCCCAATCTCGTGCTTTTGAAGAAGTATTTATGAGACGGAATATATCTTATAAAATAGTTGGTGGATTAAAATTCTATGACAGGAAAGAAATAAAGGATATAATCGCTTATTTAAGACTTATTCAAAACCCAGTAGACGATATTTCTTTTAGAAGGGTTATAAATGTACCTAAGAGAGGAATAGGTGCAGCTACAATAGAGAAGATTGAAAACTATGCATCTCAAACTGGAGAAAGTTTATATAGTGCTATATTGGATGTAGAAGATATACCAGGTCTTTCAAAAAGAGCTGTAAACAATCTAACTAAATTTACTGACATGATAAATAAATTTATTGCTATGAAGGAAGTTATGGATTTAAAGGATTTTATAGAAGAAGTAGTCAATGACACAGGATATATAGATGAATTAGAAAAGGAAGATACTATTGAGGCTACAACAAGAATAGAAAACCTTAAAGAGTTTATTTCTGTAGCTATAGATTTTGAAATGATGAATGAAGAAGGTACATTGGAAGATTTTCTAGCCGATATTTCATTATTATCTGATGTAGACAATATGGAAGAAGCTAATGAGTCTGTAACTATGCTTACAGTTCATAGTGCTAAAGGATTGGAATTTCCAGTAGTATTCTTAGTTGGTATGGAGGAAGGTCTATTCCCTATGGGCAGGGCCTTAGATAGTGAATCTGAGTTAGAAGAAGAAAGAAGGCTTTGTTATGTGGCTGTAACTAGGGCAGAAGAAGTGTTATATATAACTTATGCTAATTTAAGAACTATATATGGAAATACAACTTATAGTTCACCTTCTAGATTTTTAAAAGAAATGCCTAGAGCTATTATTCAAGATGGAAATGAAGAAAGACTAAATACCCAAGGGTTTAAAACTTCCAATTTAAGTTTTGGGGGAATAGGAAAGAAAGATAAGTTAAGAGGAATGAATAAAAACAAACAAAATGTAAGTATTGGTTCAAAAGTAAGACATAAAAAATGGGGAGAAGGTACTGTAGTTCAAGTAAAAGAAAAAAGTGGAGATATGGAAATAGTTGTAGCATTTAAGGAGCAAGGGATAAAGAAATTGTTACTTTCTGTAGCTCCTATAGAAATAATTTAAACTGAGGTGGTGTTTATGGATAAGAAGGCTAGAATTAAAGAACTTATAGATATAATAGATGATTTAAGTTATCATTACTATACTTTGGACAATCCAAAGGTAAGTGACAAAGAATATGATGTACTTTATGATGAATTAGTAAAGCTTGAAAGTGAAACAGGAATAGTTTATCCTTATTCCCCTACTCAAAGGGTAGGGGGAGAGCCACTTGAAAAGTTTGAAAAGTATATACATCGTGGCAACCTTTGGAGTTTAGATAAAAGTCAAAGTATAGAAGAATTGAAGAATTGGGATAAAAGGGTTAGAAGGCTGATTGGTGATTATAATAGGGATCATGAGGATAAACTTCCACTACCTACTTATATTACAGAATATAAATTTGATGGACTAACAATAAATCTTACCTATGAAAATGGAGAGCTTGTTCAAGGGGCTACTAGAGGGAATGGTGTAGTAGGGGAAGCTATATTGCCCCAAGTAAAGACTATAAATTCCATACCGCTGAAGATACCATTCAAAGGTACAATGGAGATTCAGGGAGAGGGACTGATGCCTCTATCTGCATTAGAAGAATATAATAGAACCCATGAAGAGCCACTAAAAAATGCGAGAAATGCAGCTGCTGGTGCTCTTAGGAACTTGGATCCAAAGGTCACAAAGGAAAGGAATCTTATTGCTTACTTTTATAATATTGGATATATAGAAGGTAGAAGTTTTGAAAGCCATATAGAAATGATAGATTTTTTAAAAGAAAATAGACTTCCTGTAAATAATTATTTGAAAATCTGTAACTCTATAGATGAAGTAATAGAAGAAATAGAGAAAATAGATGAAAGAAGGAAAGAACTAGATGTATTAACAGATGGTGTAGTTATAAAGATAGATGATATGAAGACTCGGGAAGTATTAGGATATACTTTAAAGTTTCCAAGGTGGGCTATTGCTTATAAATTTGAAGCGGAAGAGACTACTACCAAATTATTAGATGTACAGTGGAATGTAGGGCGTACTGGAAAGGTAACACCTACAGCAATATTGGAACCAGTGGAAATTGGAGGAGTAACAGTTAGAAGGGCTACTTTAAATAATTGGGATGATATATTGAGAAAAAAAGTAAGGTTGAATTCTAGGGTTTTAATTAGGAGGTCTAATGATGTAATTCCTGAAATAATGGGAACTATGGATACTAAAGAAGAAACTTACCCAATAGAAAAGCCAGAATATTGCCCTGCTTGTGGTAGTGAATTGGCTCATCAGGGGGTCCATTTGTTTTGTGCAAATTCTCTAACTTGCAAACCTCAACTTGTATCTAGAATGGTACATTTTGCTAGTAGGGATGCAATGAATATAGAAGGATTTAATGAAAAAACTGCAGAACAGTTATTTGAAGAATTGAATTTAACGGATATACCAGAAATATATGAATTAAAGTATGAAGACCTTATTGATTTAGAAAGGTTTGGGGATAAAAAGACTAACAATTTACTTAATGCTATTGAAAATAGCAAGAACACTACATTGGATTCTTTTATATATGCATTGGGAATACCTAATGTAGGAAAGAGAACAGCTTCAGATCTAGCAGACCATTTTAAGTCTTTAGACAATATAATTAACGCTACCTATGAAGAACTTATAACTATTCCAGATATTGGCGATATAATAGCTAAAAGTATTATAGAGTTTTTCCATGATCCTAAGCTATTAGAAGGAATAGATAAGCTTCTAAGTGAAGGAGTAAAGCCTGTTTATGAAGAGGAAGAAATAGTAGAGAATTCTTTCTTTAGTGAAAAAACTGTAGTTATAACTGGAACTATAGATGGATATGGAAGAAGGGATTTAAAGGAAATAGTTGAGAATATGGGAGGTAAAGTGACAGGAAGTGTAAGTAAAAAAACCGACTGTGTAATAGTAGGAGAGAATCCTGGTTCAAAGTATGAAAAAGCATTGGAATTAGGAATTGAAATAATAGATGAAGAAAAATTAAAGACAATTATATAGAAAATGGAAAGAAGGAAAACAATGAATAATAGGAAAGAACTTAAAAAGACTATGGGGGTTAAAGACTATTTCTTCTTAGCTTTTGGTATATATGGGGGAGCAGCTTGGATAACTACTCTTGGAGGATGGCTTAAACATGGGCCTATAGCTTCAATACTAGGTTTTATCATTTGTGGTCTAATGCTTATGCCTATAGGTCTTGTATATGGAGACCTTACATCTAAGATGCCAGTAGCTGGAGGAGAGATTGCTTTTGCCTATAAGGCTTTTGGACCTTTTATAGCAACAATGACAGGATGGTTTTTAGCATTAGCTTATATTATAGTATGTCCTTATGAAGCTATTTCAGTATCTTTAGTCATTGAATACATGTTTCCTAGTTTTAAAGTATTGCCACTATATACAATAAGAGGGTATACCATTTATCTACCCTCTTTAATAGTTGGAATTTCACTTTCTCTTTTATTTACTTATTTAAACTATAAGGGTGTTAAATTTACAAAGATTTTCCAAACTGTTGTAAGTACTACAATTATAATATTGGTTATAGTGTTTTTAATTTTATCTATATATAAAGGCAGTATAAATAATATCAAGCCTTATTTTGCACCAGATGAAAATAATTTTATTTCTATATTTAAAGTACTAAGTATGGCGCCATTTTTTTTGGCAGGTTTTGATGCTATTCCATTGGCAGCAGAGGAAGCTAAAGATAATAGGAGTATTAAAAAAATAGGGGCAATAATTATTCTTGCTATAGCTGTTGGGATTTTATTTTATTGTACAACTACTTTAGCTACTTCACTAATAAATCCTTGGCAGAAAACTGTAAGTAGCTCTATGCCTACTTTATATGCATTTACTAGTGCTTTTGGAAGTAAATTTAAAAATCTAGTTATGTCTTGTGCTATTTTAGGGCTTTTAAGTACTTGGAATGGCTGCTTTTTTGCAGGAACTAGAATATTGTTTGCTATGGGGAGAGGAGGACTACTTCCAAGTAAGCTTGGGAAACTCCATCCAAAGTATAATACTCCATATTTAGCAGCATTATTTACAGGATTTGTTTCTATATTGGGACCTTTTATTGGAAAGTCTGGACTTATACCTGCTGTAAATATAGGAGCGTTGGCTTTTGTAATAACTTGGCTATCTATAAGTCTTTCAGCTATTAAATTAGAAAAAGAAAATTTATTTGTGAAAAGGATAGCAACTTTTGTATGCCTATTTATATTAAGTATAATTCTGATACCATATTTTCCATCTTCATTATCTTGGCCTACAGAATGGGTGCTTTTAGGGGTGTGGATAGTTATAGGAATATCAATGTACTTTTTCATTCTAAATAAAGATGGGAAAATGACTAAAGAAGAACAAGCTTATCAGATACTTGGCAAATATAATAGGTAATATACAATTTGATTTTTTATTTAAATAAGTGGTAAAATAGAGACATAATCTCATTTAAGTAAGATTAGAAGGAGGAGAAAATATGATTTCTAAAGTGGAAATAGAACATGTAGCAAACCTTGCAAAACTTAAGTTTGATGAAAAGGAAATTGAAGATTTTACTGAAAAGTTTTCAGAAATAATTGGCTATGTGGAAAAATTGCAAGAGGTAGATACAGAAAATGTAAAGGCTACTTATCAAGTTAACCCTAATATTCAGCTTATGAGGGAAGATAAAGTAGAAGAAAGTTTTTCTAATGAAGAAGCTCTTTCAAATGCTCCAGATAAACAATATGGCTATTTTAAATTGCCTAAAATATTAGACTAGAGAGGTGAGTATATTGGATTTAATAAATCTTTCAGCAACTGAGTTGAAAAGAAAGATACTTAATAAAGAAATAAGTAGCAAAGAAGTAGTAGAGTGCTATTTAAATAGAATTGAAGAAGTTGAGGATAAGATAGATGCTTTTATTACATTAAATAAGGATGAAGCACTTAAAGCTGCAGAAGAAGTAGATAGAAAAATACAAAATGGTGAAGAAGTAGGTATGTTGTCAGGAATACCTATAGCTATAAAGGATAATATTTCAACTAAAGGTTTAAAGACTACTTGTGGCTCTAAAATGTTGGAGAACTATATACCTCCTTATGATGCTACAGTGATTGAAAATATAAGGAAAGAAGACGGTATTATAATTGGTAAAACTAATATGGATGAGTTTGCTATGGGTTCTTCTACTGAAACATCATATTTTAAAACTACAAAAAATCCATATGATTTAAATAAGGTACCAGGTGGTTCTAGTGGTGGTTCTGCAGCAGCTGTGGCAGCTTGTGATGTTCCATTGGCCTTAGGTTCAGAAACTGGTGGCTCTATTAGACAACCATCTAGTTTTTGTGGTGTTGTAGGGATCAAACCTACATATGGATTAGTATCTAGATATGGAGTTGTATCCTATGCTTCATCTTTAGATCAAGTAGGACCTTTTGCTAAAAATGTAGAAGATGCAGCCCTTTTATTAAATGTATTAGCAGGATATGACAAGAAAGATTCTACATCTATTTCCAGGGAGAAAGTTGATTATACTAAAAGATTAAAAGAAGATATTAAGGGGATGAAAATAGGCCTTCCAAAGGAATATTTCACTGAATATGTAGATGAAAAGGTGAAGAATCAAGTATTAGAAGCTGTAGAAGTTTTAAAAGATTTAGGAGCAGAAGTTGAAGAAATTTCACTTCCTCATACAGAATATGCACTAGCTTGTTATTATATAATAGCAAATGGAGAAGCCAGTTCTAATCTGTCAAGATTTGACGGAGTTAATTTTGGATATAGATCAGCTGAGTATTCAAATTTAGAAGAGTTGTATAAAAATTCTAGAAGTGAAGGTTTTGGAGAAGAAGTAAAGAGAAGAATAATGGTAGGTACTTATGTTTTGAGTAGTGGGTACTATGATGCTTATTATAGAAAAGCTCAAGAAGTAAGAACTTTAATTAAAAATGACTTCGACAAAGCTTTTGAAAAATACGATATTATATTGGCTCCAACATCACCAATACTACCTTTCAATATAGGAGAAAAAATAGATGATCCATTGGCTATGTATATGTCAGACATACTTACCGTATCAGTAAATTTAGCAGGTGCTTGTGCACTATCTGTGCCTTGTGGATATGTAGATGGACTGCCAGTAGGACTTCAAATAATAGGTAATGAATTTGAAGAAGAGAAGATATTGAGACTTGCTTATAACTATGAAAAGAACAGAGGTATTGACATGAAAATACCAAGTTTAAGGAGTGAAGAAAATGGCTTATAAAACTATCATAGGTCTTGAAATACATTCAGAGCTTATGACAAATTCTAAAATATTTTGCAATTGTACTACAGAATTTGGTGGAGATGCGAATACTCATTGTTGTCCAGTATGTTTAGGACTTCCTGGGGCATTGCCAGTAATAAATAAAAGGGTAGTAGAATATGGTATAAAAACAGGACTTGCATTTAATTCAAAAATTGCTAGAGAAACTAAGATGGATAGGAAAAATTATTTTTATCCAGATTTGGTTAAAGGATATCAAATATCCCAAGATGATATACCCCTTTGTAGTGGAGGGTTCATAGAAATTGAAAAAGAAGATGGACCTAAAAAAATAAGGCTTAGAAGGATTCATATTGAAGAAGATACAGGAAAATCATTACATTCAGAAGATGGTGGAAGTTTACTTGACTATAATAGGAGTGGAGTACCTTTAATAGAAATAGTAACAGAACCAGATATGAATTCTCCAGAGGAAGCTAAAGAGTTTTTAGAAAAATTAAAAGCTACCCTTGAATATATTGAAGTATCTGATGTAAAGATGGAAGAAGGTTCTTTACGTTGCGATGTAAATATTAATGTAGTTGACGAGGAAACAGGGAAAAAGACTAGCATTAGTGAATTGAAAAACTTAAATTCTTTCAAAGCTGTTGTAAAGGCTTTAGAATATGAAGAAAAAAGACATATAGCCCTATTAAAAGAAGGTAAAGAAAATCTAAAGGAAACTAGAAGATGGGATGAAGTAAATAATGAAACTATAGTTATGAGAATTAAAGAAGGAGCAGCTGACTATAGATATTTTCCTGAACCAGATTTAATAAAATTAGAAATAGAAGAAGAATGGATTGAAGATATAAAAAATAATTTACCAGAACTTCCTCATGATAAAAAAGAAAGATTCATGAAAGAATATGATCTTCCTGAATATGATGCAGGGGTACTTACCCAATCAAAAGCTTTAGCAGCTTTTTATGAAGAAACAGTTAAATATTCTAAAGATCCAAAACAAGTAAGTAACTGGGTTATGGGAGATGTTTTAAGAAGGATTAATGATGAGGAATTAGATATTAAAGATTTAAAATTCACACCAAAAGACTTAGGAGATCTATTAGAACTTATTGAAGAAGGAAAAATAAGTAATAATATAGGGAAAAAAGTATTGAGAGATATGTTTGATACAGGAAAATCTCCAAATAAAATAGTAAAAGAAAAAGGACTTATTCAAATAAGTGATGAGGGGGCTTTAAAAGAAATTGTCGAAAAAGTTATAGAGAAAAATGAACAGTCAGTAATAGATTATAAAGATGGAAAGGATAGAGCCCTAGGATTCTTGGTAGGTCAAATAATGAAAGAAACAAGGGGAAAAGCTAATCCTCAATTAGCAAATAAATTAATACTTGAAATAATTGACGAAAAGTGATATTATCTATTCTAATGTTACAAAAAGTTAATGAAAATTTAAAGGTTTTGTAATTGTAAAAACTGCAAGTATTAAGTATTATTAATACTAATAACCAATTTGGAAAAATAGAAAGATTCAGAAAATTAGAATTAAGGAAGTTTTTTATTAGGGTTTGCTCAAGCTTCTATAAAAGAAGAGAGGAAACCCTTTAATCAAAATGATATATTCTAAAAATTTAGAAGGGAGGGAACAAATATAATAATCGCAATATTCCAAAAACTAAACATGGAGGTGGCTAAAATTAAATGTTAAAGTATACTTTAAAAAGAGCCTTAATGGCAATTCTTACTATTTGGGTTGTAGTAACTATTACTTTCTTCTTAATGAACTCTATACCTGGTGATCCATTTACAGATCAAAAGAAAATTCCACCAGAGATTATGGAGAAACTTGAGAAGAAATATGGACTGGACCAACCTCTTGTAGTCCAATATGGAAAATATCTTAAGAACATATTAAAGGGAGATCTGGGAGATTCTATGAAGTATAAGAATAGGTCAGTAAATAGTATCATAGAGGAAGGATTTCCAGTATCTTTCAAGGTTGGAATGTTAGCTATAATATTTGCAGCTGTAGTAGGAATAACCTTTGGAACTATAGCTGGATTAAATAGGGCTAAATTTTTTGACTTCTTAGTTATAATATTAGCGGTAATTGGGGTTTCTGTACCAAGTTTTGTATTTGCAGCCTTGTTCCAATATGTTTTTGGTGTTAAATTAAAATGGTTTCCTGTGGCTAGATGGGGAACACCAGCCCATTATGTAATGCCAGTTTTAGCATTAGGTATAGGGTATGTAGCTTATATAGCTAGGATGATGAGGACAAGTATGCTTGATGTATTAAATCAAGACTATATAAGGACTGCTAGAGCTAAGGGTCTTTCTAGTACTCAAGTGACATGGAGACATACTATAAGAAATGCAATTCTTCCTATAGTTACCATACTAGGCGTTTCTATAGCAGGAATAGTAGTAGGTTCATTTGTTATAGAAAATATATTTGCTATACCTGGTATAGGTAAACATTTTGTTCAAAGTATAACCCATCAAGATTATACTCTAATCATGGGAACAACAGTATTCTATGCTGTCATATTAGTTGTGATGATGTTCTTAATAGATATATTCTATGGTATTGTTGATCCAAGAATCAGACTTGAATAGAGGAGGGAAGAAGATGTCAGAAGTTAAAACAGAACAAGTGGAAGGATTGAAACTTACTGAGGATATGTTTCAAAGGATAGGAAAAGATGAAAAAGATTATGATAAAATAGTTAGACCTAGTTTGACTTATTGGGCAGATGCATGGAGAAGACTTAAAGAAAATAAATTGGCAATCATGAGTTTAATTATACTAATAGTTGTTGTAGTTATGGCATTTATAGGTCCTCTTATGAGACCATGGGCTTACGATGATCAAGATTTTACTGCCATAAATAAAGCACCAGATAGTGTACATTGGTTTGGAACTGATGATTTAGGAAGAGATATATTTGTAAGATGTTGGGATGGTGCAAAGATTTCCTTATTTGTGGCGTTGATTTCTACAATTATAAATGTAACTATAGGAGTTGTCTATGGAGGAATATCAGGCTATGTTGGTGGTAGAACAGATTTAATAATGATGCGTATTATAGAAATAATATACTCAATACCAGTATTGTTATGGGTAATCTTACTTATGGTAGTATTAGGCCAAGGTTTGGGAACTATAATTTTAGCTATATCTATTACTGGATGGGGTGGAATGGCTAGAATAGTAAGAGGTCAAGTACTTCAATTGAAGCAGATGGAATTTGTTCTTGCGGCTCAAACATTAGGAGCAGATACTTCAAGAATTATTTTAAAACATTTAATTCCAAATGCTATGGGTCCTATTATTATAAATTTAACATTCCAAGTACCTGGGGCTATATTCACTGAAGCTATGCTAAGCTATATAGGATTGGGAATTCCTGAACCTACAGCTAGTTGGGGGACATTAGCTGAAAAAGGTACAAAAATGCTTTTAATTCATCCATACCAACTACTCTATCCTGCACTTTTGATTTCTATTACTATGCTTGCCTTTAATATTTTAGGAGATGGACTTAGAGACTCCTTAGATCCAAGGCTAAGACAATAAGGAGGGGAAAAGAGTGGAAAAATTAAATAAAGATAAATTATTATTAGAGGTAAAAGATCTACATGTGTCTTTTGATACTTATGCAGGTGAAGTTAAGGCTGTTAGAGGCGTTAATTTTCATGTAAATAGAGGGGAAACATTGGCCATAGTTGGTGAATCAGGATGTGGTAAATCAGTAACTGCTCAGACTATAATGCAATTAATTCCTATGCCACCAGGGAAGATTAAAAAGGGCAGTATAATTTTTGATGGTAATGATTTAGCAAAGTACAGTGATAAAAAGATGGAATCTGTTAGGGGAAAGGAAATAAGTATGGTTTTCCAAGACCCTATGACTTCTTTAAATCCTACAATGAAAGTAGGAAAACAGATAATGGAAGGTCTTATTAAACATCAGAAAATGTCTAAAGAGGAAGCTAAGAAAAGAGCAGTTGAAATGTTGAAATTAGTAGGACTTCCTACACCGGAAAAAAGAGCGGAACAATATCCTCATGAATTTAGTGGAGGGATGAGACAAAGGGCTATGATAGCTATAGCACTAGCTTGTAATCCAAAACTTTTAATAGCAGATGAGCCTACAACAGCCCTTGATGTAACTATTCAAGCTCAAATAATAGAGCTTATGAAGGATTTACAAATTAAATTAGATACAGCTATTATACTTATTACCCATGATTTAGGTGTAGTTGCAAAGATTTCTGATAGGATAGCAGTTATGTATGCTGGTGTAATAGTTGAAAGTGGTACTAGTAATGAAATATTTTATAAACCTAAACATCCTTATACTTGGGGACTTTTAAAATCTGTACCTAGGCTTGATTTAGAGCGCAAGGAAAGGTTACTTCCTATTTATGGAACACCACCAGATTTATTTTCACCACCAGCAGGATGCCCATTTGCTGCAAGATGTGATTATGCTATGAAAATATGTAAAGAAAAATATCCACAGAAATTTGGAATTACAGATACTCATCATGTACATTGTTGGTTGCAACATGAAATGGCACCAGAAGTTAAACATCCTCTAGCAGAAGGAGGGACTAATTAATATGGCTGAAGATAAGAATACATTATTAGTTGCAAGAGATTTAAAAAAGTATTTTGATATAGGTAGAGGTCAGGTTGTTAAAGCTGTTGATGGTATATCTTTTTCTATAAAGGAAGGAGAGACTTTAGGACTTGTAGGAGAATCAGGTTGCGGTAAATCTACTGTTGGAAGGACTATTGTAGGACTTTATGATGCTACAGATGGAGAAGTGATATTTGATGGTATGAATGTAGGGGAACTAGATAAGAAAGAGAAAAAGCATTTTACAAGAAAAGCTCAAATGATATTTCAAGATCCATATGCTTCTTTAAACCCAAGAATGACTATTACAGATATTATAGGGGAAGGTATAGACATTCATGAGCTTTATGAAGGTAAAGAAAGGCAAAAAAGGATATATGATCTTTTAGAAGTAGTTGGGCTTAGTAGAGAACATGCAAGCCGTTTTCCCCATGAGTTTAGTGGAGGACAACGACAACGTATAGGGATAGCAAGAGCACTTGCTATTGAACCTAGATTTATTGTATGTGATGAGCCTATATCTGCCTTGGATGTATCTATTCAAGCACAGGTAGTAAATTTACTTGAAGATTTACAGGATGATTTAGGTTTGACCTATTTATTCATTGCCCATGATCTAAGTATGGTAAAACATATATCGGATAGGATAGCTGTAATGTATCTGGGTGCTATGGTAGAGCTTGCTGATAGCCATGATTTATATGAACAGCCTCTTCATCCATATACTCAGGCATTGCTTTCAGCAGTACCTATACCAGATCCTGATATAGAAAAGAGTAGACAGAGAATAATACTGGAAGGTGATGTACCTAGTCCTATTAATCCACCACCTGGATGTAAGTTCCAAGGTAGATGTAAATATGTTCAACCTATATGTAGAGAAGTTGCTCCTGAGTTTAAGGAAAAAGGTAAAAATCATTTTGTAGCATGTCATGTAGTTAAATAAAAAGTCATTTAATGAAAGTTTATAACATAAAGTATATTGAGTAATTACTTTATCTTGACAATATATTAAATTTTATTTATACTTTTATTAACAAGATGTAAATAAAATAAACGATTAATTACAATAAAGTAATTTATTTTTAAAAAAAAGTCTAAATATAATTATTGTTTTATTTTTAATTTTTAGAAAATTAAAGGAATATATAATTAAACATAGAATTATTTAAATAATAAAAATATATTAAGTTATCAAAATATTAAAATAAAAACTATTTCATAAAATTAATTTTTATTTTAATATTTAAAAATAATGATAAGGGGGAAAGCTTTATGAGAAAACAAAAGTGGCTATTATTATTATTGGTATTAGTACTTACGCTATCTTTAGCTCTAACTGGTTGTGGTAAGCAAGACAAACCTAAGCCAGCTGCAACTGATGATAATCAAGAGGAAGAGACTAAAGATGATGGTGAGGAGAAGTTAGCAGAAGAGCAAATACTCAGGGTGAATTGGGGTTCAGAACCACCAGATTTAGATCCGCAAACTACTACAGACCAGGTTTCATTTTGGATTATAAATGCTGCTTATGAAGGACTTGTACGATTAGATAAAGATGGAAATGTACAACCAGGATTGGCTGAAAAATGGGATGAAGAAGAAACAGAAGATGGTGGAGTAATCTATACATTCCACTTAAGGGATGCAAAATGGTCAGATGGAACACCAATAACTGCAGAGGATTTTGAATACTCTTGGTTTAGAGCGATAGATCCAGAGGTTGCAGCAGAATATTCTTACCAATTAACTGATACTGTTGGAATAAAGAACGCAGGTAAGTTCTTTGAAGGTGAAATTACAGATAAAGAAGAAGTAGGGATAAAGGCAGTAGATGAGAAGACTTTCCAAGTAGAACTTGAAAGAAATGTACCGTTTTTCTTAAGTCTAACATCTTTCCCAACATTTATACCAGTACAAAAAGCTGCATTAGAAGAATTTGGAGATGCATTTGCTTCAGAAGCAGATAAAATGGTATATAGTGGACCATTTGTAATAAGTGAATGGGAACATGAGCAAAAACTAAATCTAAAGAAAAATGAAAACTATTGGGATGCTGAAAATGTAAAACTTGAAGAAATTCATGGTGATATGATTACAGAAAATAGTACTGCTATTAACTTATATGAAACTGGAGAATTAGATGTAACTGGTGTTGCACCTGAATTCTTAGATAACTATAAGGATTCTCCTGAATTTAAAAATTTAGCAATAGCTACTACTTGGTATATCCAATACAATTGTGAAGATAAGTACTTAAAGAATCAAAACCTAAGATATGCATTGTCCTTAGCTATAGATAGACAAAGTTTTGTTGACAATGTATTAGCAAATGGTTCCATCGTAGCTGAGGGATTAACTCCTACATTATTGCCAGGAAAAGATGGTAAAGAATTTGCTGAAAACCGTGGAGATGTATTGCCGAAATATGATCCAGAAAAAGCTAAAGAATATCTAGAAAAAGGATTGGAAGAGTTAGGAATTACTAAAGAAGAATTAGAAGGACATTTAACCTTCCTAACTGGTGAATCAGATGTAGCTAAGAAACAAGCTGCAGCTATTCAAAATATGTGGAAACAAAATTTAGGTATAGAAGTTGAAATTGAAACTGTTGCATTTAAGATTCGTATTGATAGATATAATCGTAAGGACTACACTACAACTTTTGCAGGTTGGGGTGGAGACTACAATGACCCATTGACATTTATGGACCTATGGGTAACAGATGGAGGAAATAATGATACAGGCTGGAGCAATGAGAAATACGATGCAGCTATTAAGACAGCTATTGAAGGTGAAAGTGATGAAAGAATAGATGCAATGATTGAAGCAGAAAAGATTTTAGCGGAAGAATTACCTATAATGCCTATATTCTATGATGCAAGAAACTTCCTTGAAAAACCATATGTAAAAGGTATAGCTAGATTCCCAGTAGGAGCAGATACAGATTATAAATGGACATATATAATAGAACATGAATAAAATATTTAGTATAAAAAACAGGGGTTAGATTTTTCTAATCCCTGTTTTTAGGTTTTTGTTTTTTCTTAAAATAGGGACAATCTTTTGCTGGAGTTCCAGATGAATAAGTTACATGTTTTAAATTACATATTCCTTCCTTTTCATATATACAATTCTCTGAACAATTAATAATCAAAGGTAGAATACCTCCTAAATTAATTTATACATATATTTTGTCCATTAAATTTAAAATTATGATGTGTAAAAAGGCTAAAAATCTGGTAAAATATATATTAATGTATAATGAAGATTAGGAAAGGAGACTGAATTTGCTTTTTAAAGATTATAATTTTACTGGATTAGTTTATCATATAGCTAATATTAACGATTTAAAGGATATACTTGAAGAAGGAATAACATATGATCACAAATCAACTTATAGAGATAGATATATAGAGTTCCATAAGTTTTTTGATTTGCTAAAGCCAGATTATATTCCTGATTGGGTTATTAGACAGAAAGCTATATTTGCTAGTATGAATTTCAAAAGAGAACATTATTTTCATTCTCATAGTGTAGTATTGGGATTAAAAGTCGATATAAATAAATGTTGGATAGCAAATGAAAACCTAGCTAATTCTTTGTATGAACCATTAGTTTTAAAGGATATAAAAGATTTTAAATTTGCAAAACAATATATTGAAAATATAGGGGTTAAACAAGGAAGAAAATATTGGGAAACATCTTTAAGCTTTGTGAATAATCTCTCTAAGAGGATGGATAAAAGGGAAGATTATGATGAAGAAGTTTTAATATTCCATTCCATAGAGCCTAAAGATATAATACCATTATATATAGTATCTGATCACAAGATGCTTACTATAGATGAGTGGAAATCAATATTTAAGGGGGACAGATAAGGATGGAAATAGGGAAACTACCAAATGACGTACTTGAAAAAATAGTATTTGATAATATAAAAAACAAAAGAGAAGAGGTTCTTGTAAGGTCAGCTGTAGGGGAGGACAATGCTATAATGGATTTTGGTAAGGATGTATGCGTCCTTTCTACAGACCCTATAACGGGAACAGCTAAGGATATAGGGTATTTGGCAATACATATATCTTGTAATGATGTGGCAAGTAGTGGAGCAGAGCCTATAGGTGTACTTATGACTATTATGGCTCCGCCAAATACTACTGAAGATGATATAAATGATATTATGAAGGAAGCTGGAATAGCTGCTTCTGAGTTAAATGTAGAAATAATGGGAGGCCATACAGAAATAACGGATGCTGTAAATAGAACAGTTATTTCAACTACCGTAGTAGGCAAACTTCCGAAAGAAGAGCTTATAGATCCTAAAACCACAGAAATTGGGAACAAGGTACTTATGACAAAATGGACAGGTATTGAAGGAACATCTATAATAGCAAAAGAGCTTAAAGATAGTATTAGTGGAAAGATGCCAAAAGAGTTATTAAATGAAGCTATAGGCCTTGGAGAAAAAATTAGTGTAGTAAAGGAAGGAACTATTTGTGGCAATATAGGAGTTAAATATATGCATGACATTACGGAAGGAGGTGTACTAGGAGCAGTATGGGAAGCAGGGAAGGTAATTGGAAAAGGTATTAAAATATATGAAGAATCTATACCAATTAAGGCATCAACAAATGCCATATCTAAGATACTAGACATAAATCCATATAGACTTATATCTAGTGGAAGTATGCTAATAGTTGCAGAGGATGAAAAAATAGATATTATAGAAAAAAGATTAGGAGAAGAGGGAATAGAAGTGACTGTTATAGGAGAAATAATAGACAATGGAATTTATATGGAAAAAGGTGAAAGTTTAGAAGAGATAGAACCACCTTCAAGCGATGAACTATATACAGCACTTTCTAGAAGTACAAAATAAATATTGGAAAAAGGTTATTTATGTAAAGAGAATATAATAGATTAACTTTGATATATTAATAGAATATGTCATGGATAATCTGTTGAAATAGATGATATACTGATATATAATAGGAAAAAATACTATATAATTATAAATAAGCGGGGATTGATTCTCCGCTTATTTACGCTTATTTATATATAGAAAACTAGGGGTGATAAAGATGAATCAAGTTTTAGGGTATTTACTTATATTTATTGCTAGGATATCAGATGTTTCATTGGCTACAATGAGAACTTTGATGGTGGTTCAGGGAAGGAGAAGACAAGCAGCTATTATAGGCTTTTTTGAAGTTATTATATATGTAACGGCATTGGGTAAAGTTGTTAGTGGTTTAAATGATATAGGTAATCTACTTGCATATGCATTGGGATTTGCTTGTGGAAATTATATAGGAATATTTGTAGAAGAGAAAATAGCTTTAGGAAATTTAACTGCTCAGGTAATATTAAAAGGTAGTGAAAACCAGGAGTTAATAAATATATTGAGAGAGAAAGGATTTGGAGTTACAGTATTGCAAGGATATGGAAGAGAAGGTAGTAGAGAAGTTTTAAATATTACATTAAATAGGAAAGATTTGGAAGTTTTAAGAAATATATTAGAGGAAAATGATAATAGCGCTTTTATTACAGTGAATACTACAAAACCTATTAGTGGCGGATATTTTACATCGGTTAAAAAGAAATAATCATAGTATTCTCTATCCCTTAATATAATGTATTAGGAGTAGAAAGAGGGGGGTAGAGTAGAGGATGAAATTTAAAAAGTTTTTACTTATAGTACTTATATTATCTATTAGTATAAATGTGGGTGGATGTAAAGGAAAAGATGCTTTTAAAAAACTATTTTCTAAAAAAGATGATAATGTGGAAATAATAAGAAGCGATGAAGAGAAGTTAGATATAACTGAAGAAGATGGATTAAGGAATACTGTCATGTATTTTAAAAATAGTGAAGGATTCTTAGTTCCAGTAATGAGAAAATTACCTTGGGAAGAAGGAATTGCCAAAATAGCTTTAAAAAATATGATAGATACCCCCACATTAAGAGAAGATTTAAATTCTACAGGACTTGAACCTATAATTCCAGCAGGTACAGAAATAAGAGGAATGACTATAGATGAAGATACAGGAGTTTGTAAGGTGGATTTTAATAATGAATTTTTAAACTATGAATCTGAAAAAGATGAGAGCAATCTAATTAAGAGTGTAGTATATACTTTAACTGAATTTCCAACAATTAGAGAGGTACAGATACTTGTAGAAGGAGAGGCTGTCTCTACAATGAAGTATGGAACTCAAGTGGAAGATAGTCTGAGAAGAGAAGATATTAATCTTGTAAAGAACTTGGAAGGGGCTAGGTCTAAGGTATTGGTTTATTTTAAAGGTGAGGATAATGAAGAATATGAATATTTTGTACCAGTTACAGTTCCTACACTTGCACCTATGCCTAATGTATTCACAGCACTGGAAGAATTATTCCAAGGACCTCCTGAGAACACAGGACTTTCTTCAAATGTATATGAAGTAGCTGAATTACAAGGGGTAGAGGTAAAAGATGGAATAGCCTATGTAGATTTATCCTTTGATTCGTTAAAAGAAGAAAATAAAAAAGATGTATTAGAAGAAGTATATAAAAGTGTAGGTCTTACTTTAAGCCAATTTGATGAGATAGGAAAAGTAGAATTATTAATAGATGGAAAAACCTTAGAAGAGGCTGGAATGGATTTCGAATATGATGAATCAATACCTACATTTGCAAATGAGTATTAAAGCTGCCTTAAGGCAGCTTATTTATTAATAATAAAAAATAAAAATGTGAATATTAATATTGTTATAGTTTTACTTATGGAAAAGTAAAACTTTTTTTGTTATCATTAAGTTTAAGATTAGATATAGGAGATGGATTAAATGAAGAGAATAGACAAAAGAAAATATAATGAATTGAGGAATGTAAAAATCACTAGAAATTTTTTAAAACATCCACAGGGTTCTGTACTTATGGAAATGGGAGAAACTAAGGTGATATGTACGGCTATGGTAGAAGATAGGGTACCACCATTTTTAAAAGGAACTGATACAGGCTGGATAACAGCTGAGTATTCTATGTTGCCTGGTTCAACTATAAAGAGGAAGATAAGAGATTCAGCTAAGGGAAGAATAGAAGGAAGATCTCAAGAAATCCAAAGACTTATTGGAAGGTCCCTTAGAGCAGTAGTAGATTTAAAGGCTATTGGTGAAAGGACTATATGGCTGGACTGCGATGTTATACAAGCAGATGGAGGTACAAGGACTGCTTCCATTGCAGGAGCTTTTGTAGCTTTAGTAGACGCATTAAATAAATTATACATAGAAGGTCAAATACCACATATTCCAATTTCAGGTTTTATATCTGCAGTAAGTGTGGGTATATTAGAAGGAGAACCTATTTTAGATTTATGTTATGAAGAAGATTATAGAGCTCAAGTAGATATGAATATAGTTATGACCGATAGGAATGAATTTGTAGAAATACAAGGTACAGGAGAAGAAAGTACTTTTTCAATAGATGAGTTGGATACCCTTTTAAGTTTAGCTAAAAAGGGAAATGAAGAAATTATTATAAAGCAAAAAGAAGCTTTGGGAGAAATTGCTGAATTGATTGGAAAAACTGAAAAAGTAGAAGGTGAAAATAAAAATGAAAAATAAGAAAATAATATTATCTACAGGAAATATTGATAAGATAGAAGAAATAAAAGACATTTTAAAAGATTTACCTTTTTCTATATATTCAAAGAAGGAAGTAGGTCTTGGAGATTTAGAAGTAGAAGAAGACGGAGATACTTTAGAAGAAAATGCAATAAAAAAAGCTATGGCAATTTCAGAAAGGATAGATGGGATAGTCATAGCTGATGATACGGGATTATTTGTAGATAAATTAAATGGTGCTCCAGGAGTATATTCTTCTAGGTATGCAGGAGAAGATGTTTCTTATGAAGATAATAATAGAAAGTTATTAAAGGAGTTAGAAGGTACACCATCAGAAGAAAGAACTGCTAAATTTCAAACTGTCATTGCTATAGTTACAGAAGATAAAAAAATAAAAACTGTCTATGGAGAATGCAGAGGAAGAATTGGCTTTGAAGTTAAAGGTAGTGAAGGATTTGGATATGATCCGTTATTTATAGTAGATGGCTATGGAAAAACTTTTGCTCAGTTAGGTGAAGAAGTAAAAAATAAGATAAGCCATAGAGCTAAAGCACTAGAAAAACTAAAAAAAGAATTGGAAAAGTTAGCAGGGGATGATTGATGTGAAAATTTTTGTCGTAAGTGATACCCATGGAAATATTGATGAATTTATAAGTTTTGCAAAAAAATTAGATAGACCAGATCTTATTATACATTTAGGAGACTATTCAGAAGATGGTTATGAAATAGAAAAAAGAATGGGAATAGATACAATTGTAGTAAAGGGAAATTGTGATTTTTTAGATAAAAGAAAAACAAAAGAAGAAGAAATTTTAAATTTAAATGGAAAAAGAATATTTATTACACATGGTCATAGATATCATGTTAAAATAGATATATTAAATTTATTTTATAAGGCTAGAGAAGAAAAAGCAGATGTAGTTTTATTTGGACATACACATATTCCATTAATTTTTGAAGAGAAAGGTATTTTGTTTGTGAATCCTGGAAGTACCTCATTTCCTAAGGGAACAGAAGGCAAGACTTTTGGCTTTTTAGATGTAGGAAAACAAATAGAAAGAAAAATAATTAAAATAAAATAAAAATTCTATTGACAATCGTGCTAGCATCTGCTATAATTTTAAATTGTCAGCAAGAAAGCGTGACGAAAGCTTGGGAAGTAATCGCGGGTGTAGCTCAGTGGTATAAGCAGAGAACCAAAATCTATGATTTGGTGTGAATCGCTTAGTGGTATAACTTTTATACGCCACTTATATTTAGGGCTATCGCAATTTTAACTGTATTGCGGGTGTAGCTCAGTGGTAGAGCACTGGCTTCCCAAGCCAGCTACGAGGGTTCGATTCCCTTCACCCGCTCCAAAAAAGTATAACGCACCTATAGCTCAGTTGGATAGAGCAACGGACTTCTAATCCGTGTGCCGGGGGTTCGAATCCTCCTAGGTGCACCAGGATGAACAAATTAAATACTATGGTGGGTATGGCCTAGTTGGTTAGGGCGCCAGATTGTGGCTCTGGAGGTCGTGGGTTCGAATCCCACTATCCACCCCATTTTGACCCATTAGCTCAGTTGGCAGAGCACCTGACTTTTAATCAGGGAGTCCGGCGTTCGAGTCGCCGATGGGTCACCACTTGCGGGAGTGGCGGAACTGGCAGACGCGCTAGACTTAGGATCTAGTGTCATTGACGTGGGGGTTCAAGTCCTCTCTCCCGCACCAGATAAAATTGGCGAAAGCCAATTTTTTTATTTATAAAAAACCAGGAGGAAAATTATGGGATGAGTACAAAGACATATATCTTGTTAACCATTATAGCAATATTTTTAATATATATATCTATTCAAATTAAATATTTTAAAATTAATAAAGTAATATTAAATAATGATGAAATATCTAATGATTTAAATATAGTCCAAATAACAGATTTTCATAATAATAAACTTATAAATAAGAATAGATTAATTGAAGAAATAAAGAATATAGACCCAGATGTAATCTTTTTAACAGGCGATATAATAGATGCTAAAACAAAAGATTTTAGTTATTCATTGAATATCGTAAAAGATTTAATGGATATTACAGAAAAAATATATTTTGTATGGGGAAATCATGAGCTTAGAAATACTAAAGGAGAAGAATTTGTAGGAGAATTAAAAAACATAGGAGTTATTGTATTAGACGATGAAAATATAAAGTGCCAAATAGCTAATAATAAAATAAATATTATTGGACTTAATTTTTTTATAGATGAGAAAGATTATAATAAAGCTATAAAAGGAATAGATGAGAAAGATTATAATATAATTCTTTCCCATTCTCCAAATAGGCCTTTAAGATATTTAAATGGAAAAGAAGATTTAATACTTTCTGGTCATACCCATGGTGGTCAAGTAAGATTACCAATAATAGGAGCAGTAATAGCTCCAGGTCAAGGATATTTTCCTAAATATGACAAAGGGTTGTTTGAACTGGAAAATTCCATATTATATATAGATAGTGGTTTAGGAAATAGTGTATTCCCTATTCGATTTTTAAATAGGGTGCAAATAAGTAATATCATGATAAAAAAGTTTTTATAACTATATAGTTATAAAAACTTTTTTATTCAAACAACACAAATAATGGAAAAAGCTATTTACAATTCCATTTTTTGTGTTATTATAATAATAACAGTATATATTTTTCATAATTATTTTATCCCCAAATAAGGAACAGGCATAAAAAGGAATAGAGATCTACAATTACAATATCCTAAATTAATAGAAAATTTAGAATATATATTATTAGGGGGAATTAAAATGAAAAAAGCTTTATCAATACTGTTAAGTTTGTTAATATGTTTAGGAACTATTGGATTTCAAGGAGAGGCAGCCTTAGAAGACATAAGTTTAGCAAAAGAAGAATATTTAGTACAGTTTGATATTCCAGGCATAGAAAATCTACCTAAAGCTAGTATTGTAGCCAAAGAAAAAAGTATTTTAAATTCTATAAATATACAAGAAAAAGATATTTTAGAAACCTACGATTTACTTCCAATTTATTGTTTAAAACTAGATGAGAAACAAGTAGAAGCTCTTAAAAAAGACTCTAATATAAAAAATATTGAACCTAATATTGAGTTTAAAGCCTCAGCCCAAACAATACCATGGGGAATAAGTAGAGTTCAAGCTATAGATGCTCATAGATACAATTATACTGGAAAAGGTGTTAAAGTTGCAGTACTTGATTCAGGAATTGATAGTAGACATAATGATTTAAATGTTAGAGGTGGATATTCAGTATTTAATGATAGTCCTTATAGCGATGGAAATGGACATGGTACCCATGTTGCAGGTACAATAGCTGCTCTTGATAATTCAATAGGTGTCAAAGGTGTAGCATATAATGTGGAGTTATACGCAGTAAAAGTATTGAATAGTTATGGCTCAGGTTCTCTTTCTGGAATTGCTAAAGGTATAGAATGGTCTATAAAAAACAATATGGATATTCTAAATATGAGTTTAGGAACTTCTACTCATTCATCAATATTAAAAGATTGGTGTGACCTTGCATATGATTCAGGTCTTCTAGTAGTAGCAGCTGCAGGTAATAGCGGTAATGCAGCAGGAATTGGAGATACGGTAGATTATCCTGCAAGATATTCTTCAGTTGTGGCAGTGGCAGCAACAGATTCTAGTAATAAACGTGGTTCTTTTTCAGCCCATGGACCGGATATTGAAATATCGGCTCCAGGAGTAGATGTTTATAGCACTTATCCAAGCAATAGATATACAACTATGAGTGGAACTTCAATGGCTTGTCCACATGTAGTTGGTTCTGCTGCATTAGTCTGGGGAGCAAATCCAAAATTAAGTAATGTTCAGGTTCGTGAAAGTTTAGTTAGAACTGCTAGAGGATTGGGAAATACAAATCATTACGGCTCAGGGTTAGTCCAAGCCCTTGATGCAATTAATTATTATAGGTAGTATAAAGTAAATAAAGCCTGTTCCTATATCATTGTAGACTAATTTGACTAAAGGGGAAAAATCCTAGATTATCTTTGATAATCTAGGATTTTTATATTTTATTTAATTTTAAAATAATATATAATATAATTATATTATTATTTTATATGGAGATGATTGCATGTTAATCAAAATAAATTATGATAGATGTAAAAGTTGTGAAAAATGTGTTGAAGTATGTCCGATTGGTATAATAGAAATGATGGATATTCCTCGAATAGATGAAACAAGATGTATAAAATGTAAGACCTGTGTGGCAATTTGTCCTTTCAAGGCTATAGAGATTAAATAAATTGAATTTGACTATATATCTATTTATATTTATAATAAGAGAGTAGAAAGTATGCACCCTTAGCTCAATTGGATAGAGTAGCTGACTTCGAATCAGTCGGTTGGGGGTTCGAGTCCCTCAGGGTGTGCCATGTTGAAGCCTTGCAATCTTAATGGTTGCAGGGTTTTTATTTTACTTAAAACTAGTTTACATAATGTGATATTGGGGACATTTTGGGGACATTTTAAGTTATTTTGTGTTTTCGTTCTCACTTTTTTTCACTTCCAAACATTATATCTTTCATTTTTTCTGCTGCTACTTTATCAGCAGATTTTAAGGCATGTGAATATATGTTTAGTGTAGTAGAGGTATTTGAATGTCCTAGCCTGGCAGATAGGGCCCTTATATTTAGTCCTGCATGTATTAACATAGTAGCTGATGTATGTCTTAATTGATGAAATGTTATTTTCTTTAATCCTTTTCTCTCTATAAATTGAGAAAACCATTTTGATGGTGTCCCAGGGTGCATAGGTTTTCCATTCCATTGGGTGAATATAAAATTATTTTGGAAGTCTCCTCCTTCCCATAACTCCCCACATTTAAGCATTTTCTCTTTTTCATTGGTTTCATGTATTTTTAAAATTCTCATAGTTGGCTCTGGTATTGATATTATTCTATTTGAATTTTCATTTTTGGGATCTTTCGTAAAGGTTCCTTCTCCTGGCAAGTATTGGTTTGATTGTTCTATTTCTATAGTGTTATTTTTAAAATCAATATGCTTCCATTGCAAACCCATTAATTCTCCTAATCTAAACCCGGATGCCATAGTTACAAGTATAGCACATACATATTTAGTAGGTTCTCCTTCTAAGGCTTTCATTAGTTTATCAATATCCTCTTCGTCATAATATTTAGCCTTTGGTTTAGTTGTTGCTGGAGGATCCACTCTCACAACAGGGTTATCATTTAATATTTGCCACTTAACAGCGTCATTAAACATCTTTCTTAATAGTCTATGGTAATGCATTATTGAGTTATTAGAAAGCGTGCCTTCCCTTTGTAGTGCTTTGTAGAAGTCTAATATATGAATGGGTTTAATTTTATTTAGTTTCATGTGGCCAAAGAAAGGCAATATTCGTAGTTCTAACAATCTTTCATATTCATATACGGTTTTAGGTGCTAGGTTGGGCCTTGCATAATCATCTAGCCATTTATTAGCGTATAATTTAAATGTTAATTTAGAAGGCTCTATAAAATTATCACCTTCTATTTCAGCTACAAATTTGGCTAATTCTTTTTCTGCTTGAGATTTAGTTTTACATTCTACAGTCCTTCTGTATCTTTTTCTATTTTTTCCGCTTCCTATAGATACAGTTAATCTATATTTATTCTTGCCACGCTTTTCTATAGATCCGGCCATATTATCACTCTCCTTATTATGCCAGTTACTTAAGTTTTACAGTAGTTTTAGATTAGAATGTTTAATCGTAAGTTCCGCTATACAGTTTGACAAAGTATTTCTGGCATGATATATTAAAAGTATACATAATTAGGCGCACGATGCTGAATAGTCGCTTCTTTAAGAAGTCACGACTTTGGCTAGTTCGCCTTATTTTTATTTGTTTTTCATATAGTCATAAACAGCAATTAGTTTTTTAAACTCAGTACTTCCTTCTATTTTGCTCAAATTGGTGTCATTATTTTCCAAAATTTCTGTAATATATTCTGATACTTCTGGAAGTTCAAGGTTGTAAATAGAATATATAATATATGTAAAATTTTTTTGTTGATTATTTTTTGTTGCTTTTTTTATATCAGATATGGATGTAAAATGTTTTAGATTCGGCTTACGTTCTAATTCTTTTTTCATCCAAGATGAATAAACTTCTCTTACATCCTGTTTTATAAATTTTATTTTTTTACTTTCTAAGAATTGAATATTTTGATCATTTTTATGAAACTTATACTTGTATATTGGAAAAAAAGACCTTGCATTATTTGATTTTAATTTAGGAAAAACTTCTTTTAATAAAATTTGAGTATCTAGAATTAATAAATCATCAAATATAATGTCACGATATAACTCAGACATGCTAATACCTAAATATCCTTTTCTCATCATTCCTAACTTTTGATAAGAACCAATATAGCAAGCTAATTCGTCGCCTTTGATATTTGGGTCTTGTAATGCTGTAGCAAATATTTTATTGTTTTTTTCATTTGTGATTATAATTTCACTTACTTCTTTAAATAATTTTCTTGCTAAATCTACTCTATATTTTGGTATTATTTTATTAAATGATTTATATAGTTTGCTATAATCATGCAAAGTAATATTAATAAAACTAAAATCGTGGGAACCAAATCTTTCGGTTTTTATATCGATATACTCACCTTCATTTTCTTTAGCTTTACTAATAAAGAAAAGTTTATTTCGTATCTTTTTTCTATGTTCAGCAGTCAAACATCTTGATATATCCTGAAAAATATTTCTGATATTCTCATCATTTAGACTATATCCAATAAAAATTATTGGAAATTCAACAAATATTGTTAATAGTTTTGCTGCCAGATATTTGTTTGTTTGAGCTACTTTTCTATAATCTTCGTTAGTGAAAACTATGCTATCAACCTTTGAGCAACACCCATGTATTTTATACAATTCTGAAAATTGGTAAGACATACTACCCAATAATTCTAATTGATCTTTATAGACTGTGAAATCTGTAAATATTTTTTCTAGTAGCAAATCATAATTAGTGGTAATTATTCCTGCTATTTTAATTTTATTTTCAATTAGAGCATTAATCTCATTTTTTAACAAAAGTTTGTTATTAGTAGTATTAGCAAAATATTTACACAAATAAAATTTAAAAGGATTGATATTTTCTTCAAGAATGGTTTCTATCTCTTGCTTAGTAAAGTGATTATTTCTAAATTCATTTTTGTTGTAAAAAGTATTTTTAAAATCATTTTCAATATAGGAAGCTATTAATGAAAATAATTCATTTTTAGACTCTTTATTTTTAGCATTTACTTCAGCTTTGTTATAATATTGCATATAAGCTAACTTAGGACTGTCTTCTAGGGGCTTAACAAGAAAAGCTAAATGTTCAAGAAGCTCATCCCAGGAAGGCGTGTTTAAGTACCTCTTACTGAAGCCACTACCAATAAATAGAAAAGGCTGCGTATTTAATGAACTCATGTACATATTTAATTGTTTTTCTATTGCTGTATGTTCAGTATGTAACCTTATCATAATCATCCTCCTTTATTTTCCATAAATATATCCTGCTATACATTCTGCCACCCTATCAGCTTCACCCTCAAAATATGTATGCTGCATGTCCAAACCAATAATATACCCCATGCTAGGCAAGTCATATGTAATATGTTTAATTTCATGTATAAAAGTTTTGCATTGAGTCTCATAGTTAACGTTACCATTTAGTATTAAATGATAATTTCCTCTTCTACTAACATAAACAAATCCTAGTACATTAGAAGAAATATTACATGCTATAGAAGTTTTAATATTGTATGCATTCATTACTTCATGAAAAGAAATACTTCCATCTATAAGCGATTTAAGTAAAGATTTATCTAAGATATCTATATTCATTGTAATCTCCCCCTTTGAACCGTGTTATTGATCTAGCATATCTTCTTCATCTTCAATAGCTTTTATTATTCTAATTATCTGCTTAATGTCTTTAGGAGATAGGTTTTTTGTTTGCTTAAATAGTAGTTGTAAATCTTCTCTTTCTTTTAATTCATTCCAAAATTCTATTAATTCTGGATCGTCTTCTACTGCATTAGATATTTCATCAGATGGGTTTTTTATATCTGTTCTGCCAAGTAGGTAGTCGGTTGATACGTTGAAGAAATTAGCTAGTTCGTCAATGAAATCAACGTTTGGTATTCTTAGATTATTTTCATATCTTGATAAAGTTGCTTTAGTTGTTCCTAAGATTTCCGATAACTCTTCTAAAGTAATATCCTTTTCCTTTCTTAAAGCTTTCATTCTTTCAGAAAAAGTTGCCATTATAACACCCCTTTTTTACTTAATTATAATATGAAGTTACCAAAATTAAAACATGGGTTACCAAAATTAAAATAAAATTATAATAAACAGTTGACAAGTTACCAAATGTTTATTATAATTGTGTTACCGAATGGATAACAGGAGGTGAAGAAATAAAGTGAGATTAAGGAACCCTAACTTAAAACTAAAAGCTTTAAGAATTGAACATGAAATCAAACAAAGTGATTTAGCTGATATGATTGGTATAGGTAAGACTACTTACAATAGAAAAGAAAATGGTTTTAACGAATTCACAGAAAATGAAATAAAAATAATATGTGAAATTTTCAATAAAGAACCAAGTGAAATTTTTTTTAACAATAAAGTTACCAAACGTATAAAACCATAAAAACAAAATAAAGGGGGACAAAAGACAATGGATAACAAACTACAGATTTTCAAGAATGATGAGTTTGGAAAAATAAGAGGAAAAGAAATAGATAATAAACCGTATGTAGTTTTAAGAGATGTTTGTAAGGTTTTAGGACTTAATAATGTTTCACAGGTAAAAACAAGACTTAATAAGGATGGGGTCATTACTAATGAGGTCATAGATAGCCTAGGAAGAAGACAAAAAGCTAGTTTTATTGATGAGAGTAATTTATACAAGGTAATTTTTCAATCTAGAAAGCCAGAAGCAGAAAAATTTACAGATTGGGTTACATCAGAAGTATTACCATCAATCAGAAAAACAGGCAGTTACTTAGCAAGAACAAATAATTCATTACAGGCAATCAAATTAGTAAATGAACAAGTTGGGGCTTTACTTGGAACTGTGGAACAAATAGATGAAAGAGTGGACTATCTAGAGGATAATATGACAGTAGATTTTGGGCAACAACGAAGGTTACAAAATAAAGCAAAGTCAAAAGCTTTAGAAAGTTTGGGCGGTATAGAAAGTCATGCTTATAAAGATAAAAGTATAAGGTCTAAGGTATTTAGTGGCATTTGGAGAGATTACAAAGATTATTTCATGATAGGGAGTTATAGGGATACTTTAAAAAAAGAATTTGATAAAGGCATAGAATTCTTAGATAACTGGCAGCCACAAGGCAAGCTTTTAAGAGAAATAGAGGAAATGAATAAACAATTAAATTTAGAAAAGGTGATGTAGGGGGCGAGAAAGATGGACTTGGAAAAGAGAGTAGCTGCTCTTGAAGGCCAAATTCAAGAACAGCGTAAAACAATACGATTCATATGGATTTCATTAATGTTGATAAGTCTTACAATAATCACTTTATCTACAAGGTTTAATAAACTAATAAACATACTAGATGAAGTTATTCGTCGAGTTGCTTCTTGAGAATGTTTAGTTCCTCAATTTCAATCTCAATTAATTGTTGTACAGAATCCTCTAGATTTGTTAGTTGTTTATTAGGCATTTGGGCTTGTATAAACATTATAACTGTAATTATAAAAGTAATTATAGTCATAATTTGTTCCCAGGTTAGTTGAGACTTTTGTCTAGATATTTCAATAGCAGTTTCTCTTGATTCGCTTATTTCTTCTGGATAGTCATAAAAATCAAATTTATTAATAGTTTCAGAAGAAATTTGGGTAATGGCTTTTGAACTTTCATCAGAGACGCTTTTTACCATTAACTTAGGGTCAATATCCATAATATCAATTAAAATATCTTGCTGAGCCTGAATAGATTTCAAAATATTATCACTAAATACTTGTATCATATCGTTATATTTTTCGAAAATTGAATATATAGGTTCAAACATTTTTGAGATGTTTTTTTGAATATTTATAATGGGAACCAATGTTTCTGCCATTCTATCTTGGAAGTTAATAAATGGTTTAAAAGCTTGTTCCATTTGATTTTGTGCAATGGTTATTGGAATAAGGGTTTCTTCTAGTTGTTTACCAATTTGGTTTATAAGCTCGGAGTATTCTCTGAAATTAATAAGACTCACCCCCTTTCAAGAAAATTTTACCACATTAGACAAAGGGGGACAAATGTAAAAAGGAGGTCTAAAAATGTCACTTGAAAAATCAATTGAAAGCTTACAGAAAACAATGATGGATCTTATAGAAGTAGTTAAGTCTATAGATACATCAAACGAAGTTAAAAGGACTACATTTACTACAGATGAAGCAGCAGATTATGTAGGAGTTGGCAGAGAGGTACTTCTACAGGCTGCAAAAGATGGAGAAGTAAAACACTTTAGAAATGGTACAAGATATCTATTCAGAAAGAAAGCTTTAGATGAGTGGATAACAATAAAAGAAGAGGAATCAATTATCTATAGGGATGAAAAGAATTATATGGATTATTTACAAAATGAATTAAGAAAGGAGGCCAAATAGATGGACAAGATTTCAATTAGTCTAACTAAGAAAGAGCTGGACATATTAAATAGAGCATTGACAGGTTATGAAAAAGAGCTAAATGAAGTTTTAGAAGTAGAGCCAATTTCAAGTTTGTTGACTAAAGAAGATGCAGAAAGAAGATTGCAAGAAGCATTTGACTTAAATGAAAGGCTTAGAAATGAGAAGTGGGAAAAGTTTTGCTGGAAAAGGAGGAGAGAAAGTGAATAGCTTTGTATTAAGTCCATGGAGTCCAGCATTAGGTTTTATTTTAGGAATTTTTTATTTAATACTTTTAGCTATAGATATGTATAGGGAAAATGATTAGGAGGTGGACAAGTGTCAAAGAGAGATAGAGCTAAAAAAGCAAATGCTAGAAAGGGACAGATTAGAGCTAAAAGAGAAACAGAAAAAATGATTAAAAGAATAAAAAAGACCAGTTCAGATGGCAGTCTGAAAAGGTCAATTAAAGAAAACTTATTATTAACTTATTATAACATATCCGGAGGGATTTAAACAATGCGTAGACATAGAAGTTTTAAATTAAAGTGGTCTAGATACTATCAATTTTTAATAGAAGGTCAAATATTTTATTTAAAACTTAAGGCTTATACG
>NZ_VULR01000021.1 GCF_009696605.1 Anaerosalibacter bizertensis
ATAACAGTTTCGTTTTTTAAGCCAATAATTATTGGTTTATTAGGTGTGCATTTTTTTATTATTAATTTTTCCAAAAAACATTAAATATTATTTTGCTAAAATCTATTGACTTTAATTAGCTGGTCTTTTTAAATTATATTTATTTTTTTGAAAAAATTATATTAGACGTTAAAGTATGTAAAGATTTACAATAATATGAAAATTCAAAACTCTTTTTCGATTTTGATTTAAATTATGCAGCAACTAATATATTAGATGCTGCATAATTTAATATTTTAAAAACTTATGCTTCCATTTTTTTAAGATCATCAGCTACTATTAATTCTGCTTCTGTAGCATTTTTAACATCTTCTACTGTGAATTCAGGATTTATTTCTGTTAGAACTAACCCTTTATCAGTTACTTCCATAACTCCCATTTCAGTAATAATTAAATCTACTTCTCCTGCAGCTGTTAAAGGTAAATTACATTCTTTTAATATCTTTGCATTACCTTTAACTGTGTGCTCCATAGCTACAATAACCTTTTTAGCACCTACTACTAAGTCCATAGCTCCACCCATTCCTGGAACCATTTTGCCAGGAATCATCCAGTTTGCAAGGTTTCCTTTTTCGTCTACTTGTAGTGCACCTAGAACTGTAATATCAACGTGTCCACCACGGATTATACCAAAGGATGTAGCACTATCAAAGAATACTCCGCCTTCTTTTATAGTTACAGGCATACCACCAGCATTAACTATATCTTTATCTTCTTTTCCTTCTTCTGGCGCTGGTCCTAAACCAACAAATCCATTTTCTGATTGGAAAGTAACATCCATACCTTCTGGTACATAGTTAGCAACCATTGTTGGAAGTCCAATACCTAGATTAACTACGTCACCATCATGTAATTCTTTAGCAACCCTTTTAGCTATAAAAGCTTTTCTTTCTTTCTTATCCATTATTTGTCACCTCCAACTATGTAGTCAACAAAGATTCCTGGAGTTACAACTTCGTTTTGATCTATCTCTCCAACTTCTACTAAGTTTTCAGCTTCAACTATTACTAAATCAGCAGCTGTTGCCATTACAGTATTGAAATTTCTAGTTGCTCCTCTATAGACAATATTTCCTTTTTTATCAACTTTATGTCCAAGTAATAGTGCAACATCAGCTTTTAATGGTTTTTCTAATAGATAAGTTACACCATCTACTTCTACTTTTTCTTTTCCTTCTTCTATTACAGTACCAACGCCTGTTGGAGTTAAGAATCCACCAAGTCCTGCTCCTGCTGCTCTTATTTGTTCTGCTAGTGTTCCTTGTGGAATTAAATGTACTTCCATTTCACCAGCATTCATTTGGTTTCCTGTTTCCTTATTTGTTCCAATATGGCTTGCATATAGAGTTTTAACTTGTTTGTTAACTACTAATTTACCAACACCTGAATCTACAAATCCTGTGTCATTACTTATGATTGTCAAGTCTTTAACTCCCTTTTCAACTAGCGCATCTACTAGTTTGCAAGGAGTACCGCAACTTAAGAAACCGCCAATCATAATAGACATACCGTCTTCTATATGGCTGATAGCTTCTTCTATAGTCACTACCTTATTCATGATACGCACCTCCATATGTTTTTTTTATTCTCTGATTACATTATAACATTTGTTAATTTTTTTTCAAATTTTTTGTCTTTTTTTGGCAAAAAATTTATATGATTTTAGTTAAACAATAGCTGCTATAATGATAACAGCTATTGTTTAATATTAAAAATTTATTTAAATTTTATAAAATATTCATTATTGTCTACAATTATCTTCTAACTATTAGTGCAGTTCCTTGTCCTCCACCAATACATAGAGTAGCTAAACCATGTTTTGCATCTCTCTTAGCCATTTCATATAGTAGTGTAACAAGTATTCTTGCTCCTGAAGCTCCTATAGGGTGACCTAATGCAATTGCTCCACCATTTACATTAGTTTTTTCCATGTCTAATCCTAATTCTTTAGCTACTGCTAGAGATTGAGCAGCAAAAGCTTCATTTGCTTCTACAAGATCTAAATCTTTAACAGTTAAATTAGCTTTTTCTAAAGCTTTTCTTGATGCTGGTATTGGACCAGTTCCCATAATACTTGGATCTACACCTGCTGAAGCATAGGATACTATAGTTGCAAGAGGTTCTATTCCTAATTCTTCTGCTTTTTCTTTTGACATAACAACTAATGCTGCTGCACCATCATTAATTCCTGAAGCATTTCCAGCAGTTACAGTTCCATCTTTTTTGAATGCTGGTCTTAATTTTGCCATTCCTTCAATTGTGCTTCCAAATCTTGGATGTTCATCAGTATCAACTATTTTTGGATCGCCTTTTCTTTGTGGAACTTCTACAGGTACTATTTCATCTTTGAATCTTCCACCCTTAATAGCTTCTTCAGCTCTTAATTGGCTAGTTAATGCAAATTGATCTTGTTCTTCTCTAGTAATATTCCATTTTTCTGCCACATTTTCAGCAGTAATACCCATATGATAGTCATTAAATGCATCCCAAAGTCCGTCTTTAATCATTTCGTCTACTACTTTTCCATCGCCCATTCTTTGGCCCCATCTATTGTTGTTTAATACATATGGAGCTTGGCTCATATTTTCTGTTCCACCTGCTATAACTATGTCTGCTTCTCCAGCTACAATAGCTTGTGCTGCTAATTCAACAGTTTTAAGTCCAGATCCGCAAACCTTATTAACTGTGAAAGATGGCACTTCTATTGGAATGCCAGCATGAACTGATACTTGTCTAGCTACGTTTTGTCCTAATCCAGCTTGAAGTACATTACCAAATACTAATTCATCAACTTGATCCGCCTTTATACCTGCTCTTTTTATAGCTTCTTTTACAACAACAGCTCCTAAATCTACCGCTGGTACGTTTTTAAAGGAACCACCATAAGTTCCAACTGCTGTTCTAACTGCACTTGCAATAACAACTTCTTTCATAATAAAATACCTCCTATTATAGTTATATTTAATTTATTTTATATTTATATGTGCATGGCACAAGTGTCACATATAAATATATGCAAATTATGTGCCAACTTTATATTAATTATTTGTATTATAGTATAAGTTTTGAGAATATTTATAATATATTGTTATTTAAATATAAACTCTATGACTTTGTTAAAAAATTAACTTGTTCTACTTTACTAATATATTCAATTTTTATTGTAATATACCTTTATTATAACATATAGATATTATAAATCAAACATTTTTCTACAAAGTTTTACCTCACCTGTTCAAGAATAACCTTAACTATCCTTTCTGAAGCCTTACCATCTCCATAAGGATTTACTGCATTAGCCATTTTTTTGTATTCTTCTTTATTTGATAAAAGTAAATCCAATTCTTTTGAAATATTCTCCTTAGAAGTTCCAACTAATTTTGCAGTTCCTGCTTCTATGCCTTCCGGCCTTTCTGTTTCTTCTCTTACAACTAGTACAGGTTTTCCTAAACTAGGTGCTTCTTCCTGTAGTCCACCAGAATCTGTAACTACTATATGGGATTTTGACATTAGATTTGTAAAAGGTTCATAGTCTAATGGTTCAACTAAATGGATATTTTCATTTCCATCAAATACCTTATGGGCTATATCTCTAACCTTTGGATTCAAATGTACTGGAAACACTACCTCTACATCTTCATATTTCCTTGTTATTTCATCTATTGCTGTAAATATATTTTCCATAGGTTTTCCTATGTTTTCCCTTCTATGGGAAGTAAGTAGAATAACCCTTTTGTTTTCAAAATCTATACTATTTAAAAGACTATCTTCAAATATGTAATCCTCTTTTACTACATGGAACAATGCATCTATAACTGTATTCCCAGTTATAAATATTTTTTCTTCTGGATATCCTTCCCTAAGTAAATTTTCCCTGCTTTCATTAGTAGGAGCAAAATGGAAATTGGTTACAATACCTGTTAGCTTCCTATTAGCTTCCTCTGGATAAGGAGAATATAAATTTCCACTTCTAAGACCTGCTTCTACATGTCCCACTTTTACTTTTTGATAAAAAGCTGCCAATGCTCCTGCAAATACAGTTGTAGTATCTCCTTGAACCAATAGTAGGTCTGGTTGAGTCTCTACTATTACTTTTTCTAATCCTTCCAATGCCTTAGTAGTTATACCAGTTAGGGTTTGTCCAGGTTTAAATATATTTAAATCATAATCTGGCTTAATTTTGAAAATATCCAATACTTGATCTAACATCTCCCTATGTTGAGCAGTTACACATACTATATTTTCAATTTCTTCAGTATTTTCCATTGCTTTAACAATAGGGGCCATCTTAATTCCTTCTGGCCTAGTTCCAAATACAGTCATAACCTTTAATCTTCTCATATTATTTCCTCCCATTATCTCTATTACTTGAGTCTTCACCTTTTCTCATGTCTATAAGGCCTAATTTTACAGCAAAAAATATAGTAAATAAAATAACTATACCTGCTATAATAACAGATTGTCTACTATTAGCCTTAGATATAGCTACTGCACAAACTCCAAATACTCCACTTATTAAATAAAGTATAAGAACCGTTTGCCTTTGACTTAGTCCTCTTTGAAGTAATTTATGATGAAGATGCCCTTTATCTGCTTCCATTATAGATTTTCCATTTAACATTCTTCTAAATATGGCAAATGTAGTATCAAAAATAGGAAGGCCTAAAACAATTATAGGAACAACTATAGCTATAGTTGCTACACTTTTCATTACCCCTTCTATGGCTACTGCTGAAAGCATAAACCCTAAAAATAGTGCTCCTGTATCTCCCATAAATATTTTAGCTGGGTTGAAATTAAAAGGCAAAAATCCTAAACAAGCTCCAGCTATTATAGCTGAAATAATCATAATACTTGTATATGAATCACTAATCAAATGATTTGCATTATAGGCTACAAATACCAATGATAGACTAGATATCATGGCTACTCCTGCTGCCAAACCATCAAGTCCATCTATTAAATTTAATGTGTTAGTTATTCCAACTATCCAAAAAATAGTTAATGGAACAGAAAAACCTTTTAAAAATAAAAGTGCATTCTCTTTTGAAAATGGATTGGTTATAAAATCGATTTTAACATCTCCCAATACTAAAACCAAACTTGCAACTACTTGAAATACAAGCTTCATCTTTGGACTAAGATCCATTGAATCATCAATTATTCCTGAAACTACTATTATACTTCCCCCAATTATTATAGAAACTAAAGTTTTATCCAATGGTAAAAATATAACTGCTGAAACAATTGTAGCTATATATATTGCCAATCCTCCCAATAGAGGAATAGGTTTCTTGTGTACCCTTCTACTATCTTTTGGTATATCTATTGCCCCAATTTTATATGCTATTTTTTTAGCAACAGGTGTCATAAACAGGGAAATAAATATTGCTGTAAGAAATGGTATTATAATTTTTTCCATAGTTGTATTCGCTCCTTCATGAGAGTTACTTCTTAAAATTTTATATTAGTTTTATCTATAAGTCAATGAAACAAAACTTATTATTATATTGTTCTATATAAGCTATGAATATCCTTTATAGTGAACAATTATATATTAAGTTTTAATATATAAAAAGACTTTCTTTTATTTTATAATCAGTTCCTCATTATCTATTACAAAATCAACAATATCAGCTTTTCCTGTATTTCTACCAAATGAAATTCCATTTCCTTAAGCCATTTATTAATTTCATCTAGTTTCCTATTTATTAATTTAACATTAAAATCTTTCACTTGTATTTTCCCATTTATCAAATCTTTTCCCAATTCATATCTAATGATTATGCTGTATCCAACTAAACACAATAAAGAAGCCATAATATAAGTATATGGTGATTCAATATATATACACATAAAAAAAGGTAGAGTTAACTCTACCTTTTTTTATATCTATCTTTCTTCAGTTATACATGGTCTTAAAACTGATTCTTCTAAAGAACTTTCTTTCTTTTTAATTTTTACATCAGGTTCTGATGGTATATCAAAATTTGGTATAAATCTATCCCATCCTGTACGAGTAAGAACTATCATAGAAATAACTGCAATCATACCCATGAAATTATACTTTATAATATCTGTAGCTTTGAAGGTGTGTAATGGATAAACTGCTGAAGCAATTCCAATATAAAAGTTTACATACACATGCCATGGAATAAGTTGTGAACCAAATACTCCCAATGAGCTTCCAAAAGCAGCATTTCTAAGTCTTAACTTGTACATATCTTCTTCACTAGCTTCCACATTATCATCTGTAAGGGTTTTGATAATAGGTCCAATAGTTACTATTTGAGCCATTTCATCAGAAAGGGCAGCGTTTCCTAGTAGACAAAGAAGTGCATTACAAGTCATAAGTTGTCTTACATTCTCAACCCTAGATGCTATAAAATTGGATAGTGGTGCAAAAGCATCCATCTTGGTCATAATTCCGCCAAAAGCTCCTACCCACATCATCATTACTATAACCCAAGATCCTGCATCTGAAAATCCCGAATATATAAGTTCTAAAAATCCACCTTTCCCAAATATAGATGGAACAGTACCTGCTACTAATCCTAAAATCATTGATGAAACTATTCCAAGTCCAAGACATGCCAATGTTGGAAGTCCTTTAACTGCAACTATTATAACAAGTATTAGTGGAATGATCATATAATATGGCACTCCCATCTTTACTTGATTTAGAAGAGTTACAGCTGAAGGATTTTCAACCTTTAAACTATCCCAAACTTCTCCTGGAATTTGGTCAATAGCTTCAGATGCGTTTGCAGTTGTATTAGGTAGTCCCATTCCAACACTTACTACAAAAAACAATACTATAGAAAGTATTAAACATAGTATAGCCCATACTCCCTGATGTTTAATTCTATGAATTACTTCTACATTTTGAATACCTGAACTTACTACTGTAGTATCAGAAATCAGCCCAATATTATCGCCAAAACATGCTCCACCTGCAACTGCAGCAGTTGTTAATAAAAGATTTCCATCTACTATATGGTTTAACCATAAAAATATAGGTGCACATGCTGCAAATGTTCCCCATGATGTACCTGTTGCTACTGAAAGAATACTAGTTACAATAAGTCCAGTTACAGCTACTGTTTTTCCTGTAAGCCCTAGTTTCAAAGCCATATTGATTATGGCTGCTCCTACACCTGTAGCCATAAAACATTCTGCCATCGCATAAGCCATCATTAGAATAAAGAATACAAGTTCCATTTCTTTAACGTTTTCTACTGAGCAATCAAGTATCTCCCCAAAAGAAATCTTTTCAGTAAAATGTGCTATCACTGCAGCATAAATAGTAGCTATTGGAGCTGCCACTAGTGCATTCATTCCTCCAATCATTAGTCCTGCCATTAAAAATACTGGTGAAAGTCTTAACAAAGCCATTTAAAAATCTCCCCTTTTAGATAGTTAGTATTTTAGTTGGTAAAAATTTAATAAATATTGATACTTAGGCTAAACTGCAAACCCTTTCCAGAATAGGAAAATAAGTACACATAAGTGCTAGTAAATAATTATTAGTATAAGTATTTAAGGGCTATACACTCATATTTAAATAATAATTATTAAATTAAAAAAAGAAGCTTTAAGCTTCCAATTTTTCTATTTAAAGATTTTATATTATTTTTTCCCGTAAGTCAATTGAATGAAAATTGTTAAAATAAACGCAATAGCAGTTGTAAAAAACAGAGAAACCCTCTATTTCTCATTTGTTTGTAGGTTAGATAAAAATAAATAAAAATCCATAAATTGAAGTTTAACTTAAAAAATCAACTCACTAAAAAAGCTATCTTATCGGAGGTATACCCCTTTAAGATAGCTTTTTTTAAATTTATTTATTTTCCAGTTGCTAAACCTTCTTTTTTAAGTCTTACATCAGGTTCTGATGGTAATCCAAATCTTGGTATGAATTTATCCCATCCTGTACGAGTAAGAATTAGTAGAGAAAGTACTGCAACCATAGCCATGAAGTTGTATTTAATTATATCCCAGTTTTGGAACTTGTGTAGTGGATAAACTGCTGAAGCAATTCCAATATAGAAGTTTACATACACGTGCCATGGAATAAGTTGTGAACCAAATACTCCTAATGCATCTCCAAAAGTAGCATTTCTAAGTTTTAACTTATAAATGTCTTCTTCGCTACCTTCAACGTTATTATCTGTAATAGTTTTGATAATAGGTCCAATAGTTACTATTTGAGCCATTTCATCAGATAAAGTTGCATTTCCTAATAGACAAAGTAGTGCATTCCAAGTCATAAGTTGTCTTACGCTCTTTGCTTTTCTTACAATAAAGTTGGATATTGGAGCAAAAGCATCCATTCTACCCATGATTCCACCAAAAGCTCCTACCCACATCATCATTACTATAACCCAAGATCCTGCATCTGAAAATCCAGTATATATTAATCCTTCATCTCCTACAACATCGCTAATATTGGTAACTGTTCCTGCAAAGGCTCCCAATATCAATGATGTTACTATTCCAATACCTAGACAAGCTAGTGTTGGTACTCCTTTAATTGCAGATCCTATAACAAGTATTAGTGGAATAACCATATAATATGGTACTCCCTCTTTTACTTGGTTTAAAAGAGTTACAGCTGAAGGTCTTTCTGCTTCTAAGTTTTGCCAAACTTCTTCTGGAATTTGGTCTATAGCTTCTCCACCATCTGCCTTTACATTAGGTAATCCCATTCCAACACTTACTCCAAAGAATATTATTCCTGCTAATATTAAACATAATATAGACCATACACCTTGATGTCTAATTCTATCAATAACTTCTACACCTTGAATACCTGAACTTACTACTGTAGTATCAGAAATTAGTCCAATATTGTCTCCAAAACATGCTCCTCCTGCTATTGCAGCAGTTGTTAATAAAAGATTTCCATCTACTATATGGTTTAACCATAAGAATATAGGTGCACATGCTGCAAATGTTCCCCATGATGTACCTGTTGCTACTGAAAGTATTGCTGTTACAACAAGTCCAGTTACAGCTACTGTCTTAGCTGTAAGTCCTAGATTCAAAGCCATATTGATTATAGCTGCCCCTACACCTGTGGACATAAAACATTCTGCCATTGCATAGGCCATCATTAAGATAAAGAATACAAGTTGTTCTTCTTTTACACTTTCAATTGCTGAATTCAAGCTGTCTTGAAAAGAAATTTTTGCAGTTGCTCTAGCTATTATAGCTGCATAAATTGTAGCTATTGGTGCCGCTATAAGTGCGTCAAATCCTCCAATCATTAGCCCTGCCATTAAAAATACTGGTGATAATTTTAATAACGCCATTTAATATCTCTCCTTCTGTTTAATGTTTTAGATAATAATATTATTGCTTAAAATATATTTATTTTATCTTAGATATAAACCCTTTCCACATAAGGTGAGGTCATACATCTAAGTATTGCTACATAATCAAGAGTGAAACTTAGTATGTCTCCAATTTCATAATCTCTATCAGAATTAGTAATGTCTAAAATTAAATGGTCACTGCTGCTTCCAAGTATACATATATTTTCATCGTCTGGCAGCATAAATTGAGGATCACAATCTTGTTTTCCTATAGCACATATAGCCCTTTTCATCATACCTTTATCCTCAAAAGTCGGTACATTTCTAAAAGCATCCATAGCTACTTCACCTATAGGCATTGAAGGTTTTTCTTGTATTTCTACTATTTCTGCTTTAAGCTTAAAGGCATCATTATAAGTATCTGGTATCATAGTCCATGTTACCTCGACAAGTCCAAGAATTATCGATGTTCCAAGTCTCATTTGATTTACACCTTCTGGCAGCTCTTCATGTTGTATCAAACATAATGAACTAGAATTTCCACCAGAAATAAGTTCCAATTCTATATTAAATTTTTCCTCGATTTCCTTTTTAATGTCTACAAGTTGTCCAACGTTTTCTTTAGAAGGTATAATAGCACCATAGCAAGTCAAATTTGTACCTATGCCTACTAATTTCACACCCTCAAGTCTTAAAATATGGTCAACCGTCTCCATAATAGTATCTTTATTTTCATAAAAAATTCCTTCTCTTAAATCTCCTACATCTATCATTAAAACGATTTCATGAGTTTTTCCCAGTTTTACAGCTTCTTTAGATATAGCTTCTATAGTCTTTATCTCTGAATTAAGGGAGATATCTGCAAATTCAACCAATTTCTTTGCCTCACTTATTGCAGGAAGTCTTAGAAGCATCTTTTTTGCAGGCAAATCTTTAAACTTTTCTAAGTTGTCTAATTTAGAATCCCCTAGTGTATCTATGCCTCCATCTATCATAGCTTGAGCAAGTTCAATAGAACCACTAGATACTTTAGTTACTCCAACTGGATTTACTCCATGCTTTTTACATATATCTGTAACAACCTTTGCATTATGTTTTATTTTTTTAATGTCAACTTCAATAAATGGATATTGCATTTTCTTCCCCCATTTTGTTTTTATTTGAAACAAAAGTATTAAAGTTATCTAGAAAATAATTGAAAACGTTTTTATTTTTGGGTAAAATAGACTTTTTTAATGTTTTTTTATTATTTCCCCCTTTTCCGTTTATATTTTAACATATATAGTATCGAAAGTACAATATTTTTTTATTTTATTTAATCACAGTATATACTATTCGACAATTTTTATAGAAACCCTTTTTTTTTAAACTTTTTTTAAAAAGTTTTTTCACTAACCTTCATAAAGTGTCATGGAAAGGTTTGCAAATAATGACAAGATATTGCTCTACATTATGTTGTAATGTGATAATTATATCAAAGTTTCATGTATATTGCTAGCATCTAATTATTGGATATATAAAAATCCACTCCATACTGAAGTGGATTTTTTTATACTTTATTTAGTTCCGAACAATCTGTCTCCTGCATCTCCAAGACCAGGGATTATATATGCATGTTCATTTAATTTTTCATCTACACTAGCTACATATATATCCACATCTGGATGGGCTTCTGCAACTACATCTAGTCCTTCTGGAGCTGCTATAAGATTCATTAGCTTAATATTTTTAGCTCCTCTATCTTTTAAAAATTGGATAGCTGCCACTGCTGAGCCACCTGTTGCAAGCATAGGATCCAATACTATAAGTTCTCTCTCTTCAATATCTTGAGGAAGTTTACAATAGTATTCTACAGGTTTTAAAGTTTCAGGATCTCTATAAAGACCTACATGTCCAACTTTAGCTGCCGGCAATAAATTTAACATACCATCTACCATTCCCAGACCTGCTCTAAGTATAGGAACTATTCCTAGTTTCTTACCAGCTATTACTTCAGATTTTGTTTTAGTAATAGGGGTTTCGACCTCAATCTCTTCAAGAGGAAGATCCCTTGTTACCTCATAAGCCATTAGCATAGAAACTTCTTTTACCAATTCTCTAAATTCCTTGGAGCCGGTATTTTTGTCCCTTATAAAAGTTAATTTATGCTTGATCAATGGATGATCTAAAACTACTACTTTTCCCATAAACAAGACTCCTTCCATATATTTTAATTTTTTTCCTATAAAAAATCCTTATACATTATAACATATACTTAGTTTCTATGTCAGAAATTTTATTTACCCTTCTTTCATGTCTTCCACCTTGAAACCTTGCACTTAGCCAAGTAGACACAATTTCTAAAGCCAAATCTTTTCCTACTACCCTTCCGCCTAAAGCTAAAACTTGTGCATTATTATGCTCTACAGACATTTTAGCTGAATAAGTGTCACCACATAGAGCACATCTTATACCTGCTACTTTGTTACAAGATATAGATATTCCTATACCAGTTCCACATACAACTATACCTCTATCACATTCTCCATTTTTAACAGCCAAAGCTACCTTTTCTCCAAATTCAGGATAATCAACTGATTCAGAAGAATTGGTACCATAGTCAATATATTCTATTCCTTCCTCTTCTAAAAAACCTTTAATATATTCTTTTAATTCATATCCTCCATGATCTGAACCTATTCCTACCTTCATTTCCATTCCTCCTATTCTTGTATTTTTTCTGCAATTTTCTCCAAAGCTTCCTCTATCTCTTTTTTTGACTCTTCATAAGCTCTCAGTCCCATTCCATAAGGATCCATTATATCTTCTTCTAATCCAAAGGCATATTCTTTCAAAGTATATACCTTACCTTGAACTCCTGAATAATTATTTATTAATGCGTCTTTATGGGACCTAGTCATAGTCAGTATCAAATCTGAGCCATCTAAAAGCTCTTTATTTACCATTTTAGCCCTATGACTAGATATATCTATCCCTTCTTTTTTTAAAATCTCTATTGCTTCCTTACTTGCCCTACTTCCTTCCATAGCAAATACCCCAGCAGAATCTACCTTTATATTCCTTATTTCCTTCCTATCTAATATATCCTTAAAAAGGCCTTCTGCCATACTACTTCTACAAGTATTCCCTGTACAAACAAATAGAACTTGCCTCACGGTTCTCTCTCCTTTATACTCTTCTTATATTTCCACCACAAGCTTTCTTCATTCTATTCATAATAGCTGTTCCAATGCCTTCTCTATCTACTCCCTCAGCTAGTATTATATCTACATTTAACTTATCAAATTTCCTCAATATTTTAAATAGATTTCTAGCTATGGTCTCTTTTTCATTCCTACTTCCCATTGTCAATACAATTCCTTCATCATACTCTTTCATTGTCTCTTCAGTAGCCATTATGCCTACTTTTTTACCTTCTAGTTCCATTTTTTTAGAGTATTCCTTTATTGAAGAAACCATATCTTCTACATCTCCAGAGAAGACTATCATTTCAGCCTTTGGTGCATAGTGTTTATATTTTTGTCCTGGAGATTTAGGCACTATGTTTTCATCATCACTTATTATACTTTCATCGTATTTAACTTGAGGAAATATTTCTAAAAGATCTTCATAAGTCACTCCTCCAGGTCTAAGTATAGTAGGTATATCTTGAGATATATCAAGTACAGTAGATTCTACCCCTATACCAGTACTACCTCCATCTATAATCATATCTACCCTACCATTTAAATCCATAATAACATGTTCTGCATTTGTTGGACTTGGTTTACCTGAAAGGTTGGCACTAGGTGCTGCAATAGGTACTTTTGAATGTTTTATAAGTTCTGAAGCGATTTTATGTTTTGGCATCCTAATAGCTACAGTTGAAAGCCCTCCAGTTAATTTATTAGATACCTTCTCACTCTTATTGAATATAAGGGTAAGAGGGCCAGGCCAAAATCTTTCCATAAGCTTCTTTGCCCTTTCATCTATATCTTCCACTAGAGGATATACTTCTTCTATGCTGCTTACATGAAGGATCAGTGGATTGTCCTGTGGTCTTCCTTTAGCAATAAATATTTTATCTACTGCCCCTTCATCAAAACAGTTGGCTCCTAAACCATAAACTGTCTCAGTAGGAAAGGCAACAGTCCCTCCCCTCTTTATTATATCTGCAGCTTTTTCTATTGTTTCACTATTTGGATTGTCCTTTTCTACTTTCACTACAATAGTTTCCATTGTATCCCTTCTTTTTGTATTATCTTTTTCTTCTAAATATATATTATACATGATTTTTTTAGTCTTAAGTAGGGTTTTTTAGTTCTTTATACTATTTCACAAGAATATTAATAAAGTAGATAGAATATTAAAGAGGAGGAAAGCTATGGGAGACATTTATACTATTACTCTAGTAGGTTTTTTTGTTGGAGTAGCTGGTACTGGACTTGGAGGGCTATTTGCCCCTTTCATTAAAGAAGAAAATCAAAAGCTTCTAAGTTGTCTACTAGGTCTTACTGGAGGCCTTATGCTTAGTATTGTGGCTTTTGAACTTCTACCTCAATCCTATATATTAGGAGGCCTCATAACAGAAATAATAGGAATATTACTTGGGATTATTGTAGTTATTTCTGTAGAAGAAATAACTGTTGGAAAAGATTATAATGAACTTATGAAAAGTGGAATTATACTGAGTATAAGTATGGGAATACACAATCTACCTGAAGGATTAGCCATAGGTTCTAGTTTCATGGCCCATAAGGAAATGGGGATTACTCTAGCAATTGCTATACTTGTTCACAATATTCCTGAAGGTCTAGCCTTAGTTGCTCCTCTTAAAGCAGGAAAACTACCTAATTGGAAAATAATTTTAATCGCTCTTATTGTAGGGGTTCCTACTGGAGTAGGAGCTTTTATAGGGGCTTATCTTGGAACTGTATCCAATTATCTCATATCCTTCTGCCTATCTTTTGCAGGGGGAACTATGCTCTATATAATATGTAATGATTTAATACCAAATGCAAAAACCCTTCACAGTGGAAGGGCTTCTACCATATGGATAATCATAGGCTTTATACTAGGTATGTTAACAATCTTTTAGCCTACATGTTTTAATTTTTCTGCTTGATCTGTTGTTATGAGTGCTTCTACTATCTCCTCAATATCCCCATCTAAAAATGATTCTAGTCTATGGATAGTCATATTGATCCTATGATCAGTTACCCTACCTTGAGGAAAATTATAAGTTCTTATCCTTTCACTTCTGTCTCCAGAACCTACCTGACTCCTTCTTTCTTCGGCTATTTCTTGATTTTGTTCTGTCATAAGCTGATCATAAAGTCTAGCTTTAAGGATCTTCATAGCTTTGTCCCTATTCTTATGTTGGGACTTTTCATCTTGACAGGATACAACCATTCCTGTAGGTAAGTGGGTGATTCTAACTGCTGAATCAGTAGTGTTTACACTTTGGCCACCATTTCCTGAAGAACGGAATACATCTATCCTTATATCATTTGGATTGATTTCCAAATCTATATCTTCAGCTTCTGGAAGGACTGCTACAGTAGCGGTAGATGTATGTATTCTACCACTTGCTTCAGTTTCTGGTACCCTTTGAACCCTGTGAACACCACTTTCATATTTTAATTTACTATAGGCACCCTTACCTTTGATCATAAATATTGCCTCTTTAAATCCACCAATACCTTGGTTATTAGAATCCATCATTTCAACTTTCCAACCTTGTTTTTCTGCATACATAGAGTACATTCTAAGAAGGTCTCCTGCAAATAGTCCTGCTTCACTTCCACCTGCTCCAGCCCTTATCTCTACAATAACATTTTTATCATCATTTGGATCCTTAGGTATAAGAAGTATCTTAAGTTCTTCTTCTAAAGCTGCAACTTGGGATTCTAATTCAGTTATTTCTTCTTTTAACATTTCTTTAAATTCATCATCTAATTTTTCTTTAAGCATTTCTTTATCTTCTTCTAAAGTCTTAGCTGCTTCATTAAATTCTCTATATTTCATAACTATAGGCTCTACTTCTGCATGTTCTTTAGCAAGCTTTTGCCACTCTTGAGTGTCTTCCATTACTTTTGGGTCAATTATCTTCAGGCTAAGCTCTTTATATTTCTTTTCCAAAAAATCTAATTTATCTAACATATCTTCACCTCCACAATATTTTCATATATAATTTAATACACTCATAATCTCAATAAACTAGCATTCCTGCTACTCCCGCTAATATAATTGCTAATATAGGATGAAGCTTTCTAAAAGATATTAAATAAAACAACACTCCTCCTATTATAACACTTTTAAAATCTATAAATGCATTTTTTGCCACACTGATACTAGCTGATACAATAAGGCCTAAGACTACTGGTCTTATACCTTTAAATGCCCAATCTACATAAGGGGAATTTTTAAACTTTGATAGGAAATGGGCTATCAAAATTATTATAATTATTGATGGAAGGACTACAGCAGTAGTTGCCAATACAGAACCTAGTACTCCTCCCACTTTATATCCTAAAAAAGTAGCAGAATTTATAGCAATTGGACCTGGTGTCATCTCTACTACAGCCAGTATATCTATAAACTCCTTTGTAGTAAGCCAACCATGGATTTCTACCGCTTCTTTTTCAATCAGTGGAATCATAGCATATCCGCCACCAAAGGTAAAAGCTCCTATTTTTAAGAAAGATAAGAAAAGATTTAATAATTCCATTATTTATTCTCCTTAAACTTATAATATCCTATAGCACCAAAAGCTGATACAAGTATGACAACTACAGGACTTATATCTATAAATGCTACAGCTAAAACTGTAAGAACACTAATAACTAGCATATATTTACTAATATCCATCTTTCTTCCAAGCTTATATACGGCGGTAAAAATCAAAGCTGCCACTGCTGGTCTTATGCCTAAAAATGCTTTATCTATTATAGGATTATTCCTATATTTCCAAAGAGATGTTACAATCAAAAGCATAATTAAAAATGAAGGAAGAATAGTCCCTAAAGTACAAACTATTGCTCCTTTAACACCCTTAAGTTTATATCCTACATAGGTACTTGTATTTACTGCTACAGGCCCTGGTGTCACTTCTGCTATTGCCAATACATCTAAAAACTCTTCTGTAGTAAGCCATCCATTTTTTTCTACAACTTCATCTTGAATAAATGGAAGCATAGCATACCCACCACCAATGGTGAAAGCTCCTACTTTAAAAAAAGCTTTAAACATTTCAAAATACATAGCTTTCCTCCTCTATCCCAATCTTCCTACCACAACTCTATCCAATCCCTGAAAATCCTTTATTATAGATATATCTTTAAACCCATTCTTTTCCAACAATTTCTTAACTTTCATCCCTTGATCATAACCTATTTCAAAAGCCAATATTCCACCAGATTTAAGGTATTTTTTACTCTCTGGCACTATTTTTTTATAAAACAAAAGCCCTTCTTCTCCTCCGTCTAATGCTTTTTTAGGTTCATATTCCCTTACTTCTATTTGAAGTTCAGGAATAGCATTCGTAGGTATATAAGGAGGGTTCGATACTATTATATCTATTTTTCCTTCTAGTTGTAAAGAACTTATTCCATTGAATAAATCTCCCTTATAAAAACTTACCCTATCATTTAAATTCAGATTATCCCTATTTATATTGGCTACTTTTAAAGCCACTTCATCTATATCTACTGCAAAAACCTTTATGTTCTTTAAATAATAGGCAAGGGTCAATGGAATACAGCCACTACCAGTGCCTAACTCCACTACATTCAAAGGTTTATCTTTAAATTCATTATTAACCTTATTTATAATCCATTCAACTAATATCTCCGTATCTGGTCTAGGTACAAGTACCCCTTCTTCTATATAAAAATCTAATCCATAAAACTCTTTTTCTTTTAAAATATAGCTTAATGGATATCCTTTTTTTCTTTTTTCTATGAAATTTAAAAATTTATCCACAATTTCCTCTGGAATTTCCTTATCCCCATGTGTATAAATATAGCTTTTATCTACATTCTGTAGATAAGATAGTATTATTATAGATTCTAATAGAGGATCTAAATATTCTCTTTCTCCTAGTTTTTCAACTCCTAATTGCAAAAGCTCATTTATTACCACAAATCTTCCTCCTTATCCTCAACTAAGACCCCTTTCAATGCTTCTATTGCCACTTCTATTTGTTCACCATCTGGTTCCTTTACTGTAGCAATTTTTTGTAACATAAGTCCAGGATAGGATAATATATAAGCTAAAGTTCCATTACTCCTGCCTATAAGCTTATTTATTTCATAAGATATCCCAGCTATTACAGGAAGCATAAGAAGCCTTATCAAAAATCTTTTAAGAGGATCTGGCCATCCAAATAAGGACAGTACTAAAACACTTACTATCATAACCATAAATAAAAAACTAGTTCCACATCTAGGATGGAGTATAGGATATTTCTTTACATTTTCCACTGTCAATTCTTCTTCATTTTCATAGCAATGAATAGTCTTATGTTCTGCACCATGATATTCAAAAACCCTTTCCACATCTTCCATTTTAGAAATAGCTATTACATATATTAAGAAAAATACTATTCTTATAAAACCTTCTATAAGATTTAAAGCTATAGGATTTTTAACAGTCTTTTTAATAAGGCCAGTTAAAAACATTGGTCCAGCCATAAAAACTACTATTGTTATAAGTAATGAAAAAAGTAGAGAAAAAACTATTTCTGCTGTTTCAGATTTATCTTTAAAAATCTTTTCAAAAAAACTTTCAGATTCATCTTCTATGTCTTCTTCATAAAACTCTGCAGAATACATTAAAGCTCTAGTCCCTATAACCATAGACTCTACAAGGCCTACCATTCCTCTTATAAATGGTAGTTTTAAAAATTTATTTCTAGAAGATACAGTATCTACCTTTTCCTTCTTTACTTCTATTTCATTGTCTGGTTTCCTTACTGCTATGGCTATATCTCTTGGTCCTCTCATCATAACCCCTTCTATAAGGGCTTGACCTCCAATAGTAGTCATATGTTTAGGTATCCTCTTTATATCTTTTATTTTCAATTTAAATACCTCCAAATATTTTGTAAGGTTATTATACCATATAAAGATTATTAGACACAATTTAGACAAAATACACCAATTTTTGGACAAAAATAAAGGCTAGATGTAAGCATCTAACCTTTTTTTGAAAAAGATTATTCCAAACCATATTTTTTCTTGAACTTTTCAACACGTCCACCTTTTTCAGCGAATTTTTGACGACCTGTAAAGAATGGATGACATGCTGAACAAACTTCTACTCTTAATTCTTTTTTAGTTGAGCCAGTTTTAAAAGTATTTCCACAAGCACAATGTACTGTTGCTTCGTAGTATTCTGGATGTAATTCCTTTTTCATGATGCTCACCTCTCTTTTACACATTTCAACCTGTATATTATAGCATAATAAAAAATGTATTTCAACTTTTTAGGACCAAATTTTTTTCCTCATAATTTCTATAAAAGTAGCATTATCTTCTGTTTGCATAAGGTCTTCTGTTATAGTCTCTGTCACGTCTTGGGTAGGTGCATTGCCTAAAGCTTTCCTTATTCCCCAAATAGTTTCAAGTTGTTTTTGATTTAATAAAAGTTCCTCTCTTCTAGTACCAGATTTATTTATATCTATAGCAGGGAATATTCTCTTTTCTGAAAGTTTTCTATCTAAATGGATCTCCATATTACCTGTACCCTTAAATTCTTCAAATATAACATCATCCATCCTACTTCCTGTTTCAACTAATGCAGTAGCAAGAATGGTCAAACTTCCACCTTCTTCTAAATTTCTTGCAGCTCCAAAAAATCTTTTTGGTTTATGTAATGCTCCTGGATCCAATCCTCCTGAAAGGGTTCTACCTGTTGCAGGGATAGTTAAATTATAAGCTCTGGCAAGCCTTGTAATACTATCAAGAAGTATCACTACATCTTTCCCATGTTCCACAAGTCTCTTTGCTCTTTCTAAGACTATTTCAGCCACCTTTGTATGGTGTTTTGGAAGTTCATCAAATGTAGAATAGACTACATCACCTTTTACAGACCTCTTCATATCTGTTACTTCCTCTGGTCTTTCATCTATTAAAAGTACTATTATCTCCATTTCTGGATGATTAATAGAAATAGCATTGGCAATTTTCTTTAGAAGGGTAGTTTTTCCAGCCTTAGGTGGTGAAACTATCATTCCTCTTTGTCCTTTACCTATAGGAGCCATTAAATCTATCATTCTTGTAGAAAGTTCATTGGAAGTTGTTTCAAGATTTAATCTCTCTCTTGGATAGATAGGAGTTAAAGTATCGAAGTCTGGCCTTTTAGGGGCTGTATCTGGATGCATTCCATTTACACTCTTTACATATAGAAGAGCTTTATACTTCTCACCTTGTTTTGGAGGTCTTGTAATACCATATATCTTATCTCCAGTCATAAGCCTAAACCTTCTTATCTGAGAAGGAGATATATATATATCTTCGTCTCCAGAAAGATAGTTTTCACATCTTAAGAAACCATATCCATCACTATGTACTTCTAGTATTCCTTCAGCTGCATTTATATTGTCCATCTGTTCTAATTCTTCTGTAATTTTATCTGGTAAAACAGATGTATTTATATCTTTGAGTTTTATTTTTCCTTTATAGTTTTCTACTTTCCTATGATCTTCTACCCCTTTCGAATCATTTTTCTCCTGTATCAAATCAATCAACTCACTTTTTTTGTATTTATAAGGACTTTTAATGTCCATGTTTTTAGCTATCTCACGTAACTCTCCAATTTTTTTACCCTCTAGTTCTGTCTGGGTCAACCATTCCACCTCCACAATAATTAAAAAACCTTACCACTTGGAATACATAGGAAAAAAGAAAAGGAAAAAAGAAAGGGAAACTCCTGTAGAATGAACTACAGGAATTTATTTATATCTATCTAGCATACTCAGGTTTCTTATCTAGCTTATGAAGGGCCTCTACAAATCTAATAGTACCTGTTTCAGCTCTCATAACTACAGAATAAGTTGTTGCCATATTGTTCTCATAATATACTACACCTTTTAAAAGTTCACCATCAGATATACCTGTGGCTGCAAATAATATTTCATTTCCACGAACTAAATCTTCCATAGTCAATACCTTATCCACATCTACACCCATGTCTTTACATCTTTTTCTTTCTTCATCATTCATTGGGCATAACTTTCCTTGAAACTCACCTTCCATGCACTTTAATGCTGCTGCCGCTATTACACCTTCTGGTGCTCCGCCTACACCCATAAGTATATCTACACCAGAATGTTCAAAACATGTAGCTATGGCTGCTGCCACATCTCCATCACTAAATAATTTAATTCTAGCTCCTACAGCCCTAACCCTTTTTATAAGGTCTTCATGTCTTGGTCTATCTATTACAGTTACAGTTAAATCTGAAATATCCTTATTCAAAGCCTTAGCCACATTTGATAAATTTTCTTCTACAGATGCATCTATATCTATACATCCTTTAGCCTTTGGCCCTACAGCTATTTTATTCATATACATATCTGGTGCATGAAGAAGACAACCTTTAGGTGCTACCGCCACAACTGATAGTGCATTTGAAAGACCTTTAGCCACTGAAGTAGTTCCATCTAATGGATCTACAGCTATATCTACTTCTGGGCATCCTTCTTTAGCCTTTCCTATCTGTTCTCCAATATATAGCATTGGAGCTTCATCCATTTCTCCTTCACCTATAACTACTTTTCCATCAATATTTACAGTATCAAACATTTTTCTCATACCATCTACAGCAGCTTGATCAGCAGCTATTTTATCTCCTCTACCTAGATATCTAGCACTTTCCAATGCTGCAGCTTCTGTTACTCTGACTAAGTTTAAAGCCAGATTTCTGTCCATTGTAACCACTCCTTATTTTGAGTCTACCCCTTCCCAATCCTTTAAGAACCGTTCTATCCCTAGATCTGTCATAGGATGTTTAACCATCTGTTCAAATACCTTATAAGGTATGGTAGCAATGTGCGAGCCTGCTTTAGCAGCTTCAAGTACATGCATAGGATGTCTAACACTAGCAGCTATTACCTCAGTGCTTATATTATAGTTATTATATATTTTAACTATATCTTCTATAATATTCATACCTTCATTTCCTATATCATCCATCCTACCAATAAAAGGACTTACATAACTAGCTCCAGCCTTTGCAGCAAGTAATGCTTGACTAGGTGAAAATACCAAGGTTACATTGGTTTTAATACCTTCGCTATTTAATACTTTTACTGCTTTAAGTCCTTCTTTTGTCATAGGTATTTTTATTATAATATTTTTGTGAATTTTTGCAAGTTCTTTTGCCTCTTCAACCATACCGCGACTTTCAAGAGAAATAACTTCTGCACTTATAGGTCCATCTACAATGGTAGATATTTCTTTTATAACTTCTTTAAAATCTCTACCTTCCTTTGCAATTAATGAAGGATTTGTAGTAACCCCACATATAACTCCCCAATCATTTATTTCTCTTATTTCATCTATATTGGCAGTATCAATAAATAGCTTCATATTTTGCCTCCTTTTATGCTCTTCCTGCTGAACCGAATACACGCATTTTTTCTGCAACAACTTTGCTCATATTAGCTCTTGCTGGTTTTAAGATCTTTCTTGGGTCGATTTCATCCATATTATCTTTCAAGAAATCTTTTATTGCATCTGCAAAAGCCATCCTTACATCTGTATCAATATTTATCTTATTTATTCCTAAACTAACTGCTTTTTCAAGATCTTCATAAGCTACCCCACTTGAACCATGTAGTACTAGTGGTATATTAGTTTTTTCTTTTATAGCCTTTATTCTATCAAAATCTAATTCTGGTTTTCCTTTATATACCCCATGAGCAGTTCCTACAGCTATAGCAAGAGAATCTACACCTGTTTCTTCTACAAATCTTACTGCTTCATCTACATTTGTCATAGTAGCATCTCTTTCATCTACTTTAATATGATCTTCTGTACCACCTATTTTTCCTAACTCTGCTTCTACTGATACACCTACTGCATGAGCTATTTCTATTACTTTATTAGTCATTGCAATATTTTCTTCCAATGGATATTTAGAAGCATCTACCATCACCGATGTAAAACCATATCTTATACATTTCACAACTTGATCAAAATCTGTACCATGGTCTAGATGAACAGCTACTGGCACTGTTGCCTTTTCAGCTGCTACTTTAGCTAGTGCAGAAATATACTCTATTCCAGCATATTTAATTCCACCTTGACTAGCTTGTAGTATAACTGGTGATTTAGTTTCTTCGGCAGCTTCTATAATCGCTTGGATTATTTCCATATTGTTTATATTGAAGGCTCCTACCGCATAGCCATTCTTATGCGCATCTTGTAATATTTCACTACCTGTTACTAACATGTAAAAAATACCTCCTTTTTATTTGCCACTTTTGCATATGTCATACCTATTATATCATTTTTTTCTTTTATTACACACTACTTCTCTTTAGTATTTTTATTTTTTTCAATTATAGAGTCTATATAAGCAATATTATGCTTCTGCATAAGTATTTTTTCCTTCCTCATTAACACTTCCAGATCTTCTTCTGTTTCTGCATATATTATCTGTATACTATTACAGTTTAAACATTTCAACTCTACCCTATCTGAAAAAACTTCTATTACTACACTATTGCTTCCACAATCACAGCTAATATTGCCTTCTTTATTTAATTTATTTAATTTTTTTAAACATTCACCTAATATTTTAAGGTTTTCGAAATAATTGTCAAATCCCGAGTTCTTAAGTAGTTCTTCAAAATCTACTATATCTTCATCTATTAATTCTTTAGCTTTTTCTTCCTCACCTATAAAACATACCCTTAATTTATTGGCACAGAAAATAAAATTATCTTTCTCAAGTAGTTCCTTGAGAGTATATCTATATATATGTTTATTATTACAAGCAAAGCAATTTAACTTTAGCCAGTAAGTTTTATAGTCCATAGTCTTTATAGAAATATTAGTTTCCCCACATATACATTTGTATTCAGTTTCTTCTTCTTTAGGAATTCCAAATATATTTAGGTTGTATATCCTCATTCTACCGCATATATGACATCTTACAAGTAGAGTTTTATGCCCATGGATTACCATATAAAGCACCTCCTCTACTTTTTTAATTCTTCATAAACTTTTTAATTCCTTCTATTTGTCGAATATTTTTTCAAATAAAAATTATTAGGTAGGAAAATAGTCCTTCCTACCTAACTTTGTCTAATTTTTAATATTTCACTTTTGCAATAAGATTTTGTAGTTCTTGGGCTAGTTCAGCTAAGCTTTCACTAGCAGAAGCAATTTCCTCCATAGCTGCCGTTTGTTCTTCTGTTGCTGCAGATACATTTTGAATCTGGGAAGATACATCTACACTTATTTCTTGCATATTATTGGTTGCCTCCATTACTCCATCCCCATCTTTTACAATACCTTCTATATATTTTGTCATATCAGCCATATCATCATTTAATTCTTTTATCAATCCTATTATTTCTCCAAATACTTCCCCAGTGCTTTCTACAACTCCTAATCCTTCTTCTACATTCTTTATATTTTCTCCTGCCAATATATTTGTCCTATCTATGATGTCGTTGTTTTGAACTATCAATCCACTTATCTCATCTGAAGCTTCTTCTACACCTTCTGCAAGTTTTCTTACTTCTTCCGCTACTACAGTGAATCCTCTACCTGCTTCTCCAGCCCTAGCAGCTTCAATAGCTGCATTTAGTGCAAGTAAATTAGTTTGCTCTGCTATAGAACGGATTATATCTACAAATTCACTTATTTTTTCTGAGCTATTCATTACATCCTTTAGGGAATCATAAACCTGAGAAGTACTATTATTTATACTTTCCATCCTATCTATTACTTCTCCAATATCATTCTTTCCAATATCCGATTTCTCACTGGCTTTTTGGCTTAATCTTGCTATATTTTCACCCTTTGTCAATGCTTCTTCTAAACTTTTACTTACATTTTCCATTGAATCCATTACATTTGTTATATCTTTAAGTAGCTCATTACTATTTTCAGCTACATTGGAAGCTGAACTTGCTACATTTTCTTGGGCTGCAGTAGATTCTTCTGAAGTACTAGCCATTTCTTCTGAAAAAGAAGCTACTTGTTCACTAGCACCAGAAAGCTCCATAGTAAACTTCCTTAAATTATTTGAAATTTTTTCAAAGGATTCAAACATCCTACCTATTTCATCTTTTCTTTCCAATTGTTTTTCATCTACATCTTTTCTAATATCTAAATTTGCAATTTCTTCTGCAAAATCTGTAGCTTCAACAATAGGCTTAGATATATTGTTTCCAATTATATATGTAACAACTATTGCAATAATCGATAAAATGGCTCCTATAATTAAAGATCTCATTACCATTTCATTTAAAGGTTTCTCCACATCTTTTACTGGAATAGAAAAACCTATTGTCCAACCTGAATATTCTACTGGTGCTGCTGTGAAATATTTATCTACTTTATCATAATCCTTCATTTTTTCTACATTTCCCTTTTTAGAACCATTCTTAATAAGTTTTTCCATACCACTACCTAGTACATCTGTAGCAGATGTAAAACCCTTTTCCTCTGAATAGATAAAATCCTTATTATAATAGGATAATATATTTCCATTGTCATCTATTAAGAATCCATTAGCACCTTTCATAGGTTTAGCTTGGGATACAAGATCGATAAGATGATCTATAAATATATCTGAAGCAATTACTGCTTCTATCTTTCCATTTTTCCTAACGGCCTTAGCTACAGTTACTACAACTTTTTCATGTTCAAAATCTACATATGGTTCTGATAAAATAACCTTATCACTATCACTTGCCCTTATATACCAGTCTTTATCTTTCACATTATAACCTTTTGGCAAAGGCATATTGCCTTGATATGTAGCTACTCTATTTTCAGGAAATCCTACATAGTACTCTAATATATCTGAATTTGTACTATTCTTATATTTTAAATAATCAGCTAAATATTTCTCACTATATACGTCTATATCTTTGTTTTTCGATGCATACTTTAGTTCATTTTCTATTTCCTCAATTATCCTACCTTGTACCCTGAGCCAACCATCAATCTCTTTACCATACTTATTTCCTGATTCTTCTAGCCTTCCAAGTTGTCCATCAATTATATGTTTAGAAGATGTCTTATAATTTATAAAAGACACCGCAAAAATACTTACTATACATATGATGCAACAAAAAAGAGCAATTCTACCTTTAATACTTTTCATCTTGTTTCTCCCCCTTGTATAAATAATGTCATGAATAATGTCGACATAAGTATTATCGGCACAATTTATTATTTGTTTATTATCTAACTATATTATTCTTCTAAATTCAAAAAAAGGAAGAGGCTAGCCTCTTCCTTTTTTTGAATTTCTATCTAATTACTTTAATGGTTTAAGTCCTAATATTTCTCTTGCTTCAGCTGGTGTTGCAACTTCTCTACCTAGTTCATTTGCTAATCTAACAACTTTTTCAACTAATTGTGCATTTGATTCAGCTAAAACACCTTTTTCAATATAAACATTGTCTTCGAATCCTACTCTTGCATGACCACCCATGATTATTGCTGCTACAGCCATAGGCATTTCATGTCTTCCAACTCCTGATACTGTCCAAGTAGATCCTTCAGGTAGGCTATGAACTAAAAATGCTAAATCTCTAACTGTTGCATTCATTTGTACACCTAGTACAAAGTCAAAATGCATAGGAGCTTTGATAAATCCTTGTTTATGGTATCTAATAGCTAAGTCAACCATTCCTTTATCAAATACTTCTATTTCAGGTTTAACATCTTTTTCTATCATAACTTTTCCAAAGTTTTTGATAGTATTTTCTGTGTTTACAAATATTTCGTCTCCACCAAAGTTTAATGTTCCACAGTCTAATGTAGCCATTTCTGGTCCTAATTCTACTGGTTGAAGTCTTTCTTCATCACTCATACCTACTGCTCCACCTGTTGATGGTTGAATGATTACATCTGGACATCTCTTTCTGATTTCATCCATACATGCTTTAAATCTTGCTTTATCTTGAGTTGGAGTACCATCATCATTTCTTACGTGTAAATGTATGATACTTGCTCCTGCTTTGTATGCTGCTTCTGCTTCTTTTCCAATTTCTTCTACAGTATATGGTATATTTGGATTGTTTTCTTTAGTAACTTCAGCGCCACATATAGCAGCTGTTATGATTAACTTTTCCATCATATATCACTCCTTGCCACAATATTTTGTCCGCTCAAATAAGCCTTAATTACTTATTTCTTTGTTTGTCTTTTGGAACTACACAAGTACCTGATGCTCTACAAACTACTACAGGTTCTTCTAATACATCACATGCTGAGTCATTTAGGTCTGGTCTTGGTTTGATAACCTTTCTAGCTTCAAATTCCATTTTTCTTGAGCTGTTTCCAACTTTAACTATTTTTCCAACTGCTTCAATATAGTCTCCAGCGAAAACTGGTGCTAAAAATTGTACATCGTCATATCCTACAAATAGTCCTTCGTCTCCATCATTTCTAATAAGTAATTCTGTAGCTACGTCACCAAATAATTGTAACATTTTAGCTCCGTCTACTAAATTTCCACCATAGTGTGCATCTCCAGCACTCATTCTTACTCTAATCATAGCATTTTCCATAGTATAATACCTCCATTCAATTATTTAAATTAATTTATTGGCAAATTAATTTGCAACAATTCTTATTATATCATAAGAATTATTTATTTAAATATTCTTTTCCATTTACAATTTAATTGCTTAATATTAAGCATATAGTTTTTCAAAGATTTCTCTTAGTTCTTTTGATTCTCTCATGATTTGTAGTGAAATTTCTGCATGACCTTTAGTATATCCATTTCCTACTACCATGTCTACGTCTTTACCTACTCCTTCTGCTCCTAATGCTGCTTTTGTGAAGCTTGTTGCCATACTGAAGAAGTATACAAGTCCTTCATCTTTAGTTACTAAGATACTTGCCATTTCTGTATTTGGTATATTAACTATATTTATAGTTACATCTGCCATTTTTCCATCAGTTGCTTTATCTATTTTATTCATTACTGCTACTGCATCTGTTGCGTCTGCTTGGATATATTCGTCTGCTAGATTTGCTGCTTTAGCTCTCTTTAATCCTTCTTCACTGTAGTCTAGGCAGATAACTTTTCCTGTAACTCCTGCTCTTTTCTTTGCTTCATATAAGCAAAGCATTCCTGCTTTTCCTGTTCCACCTATTATTACTACTGTATCGCCAGGGCTTACCATTTTAGCTGTTTGAGCTGGTGCTCCTGCTACGTCTAGTACTGATAATACTAAGTTTTCTGGTAGATCTTCTGGGATCTTTGCATAAAGTCCTGATTCAAATAGTATTGCTTTTCCTTTGATATCTACTTGGTCAATTTCTGGTCTTATGTCTAATATTTCATCAATTCTTAGTGGAGTTAAGGATAGGGAAACTAATGTTGCTATCTTATCTCCTACTTTAAGATCAGTTTTTCCTTCTAATGCTGGACCAATTTTTTCAACTGTACCTATAAGCATTCCACCTGAACCTGTTACTGGGTTTTGGTGTTTACCTCTTTCATCTACTATACCTTTCATTATCTTCTTGATGCCTTCAACATCGCCTTTTGCTTCATCACTTATTTGAGTAAAACTTGCTGAGTCAATATTTAATGTTTGTACATCAATAAGTATTTCATTGTCGTAGATTTCCATATCGTTACTGATTTTAAATGCTGGTTGTGGTAATACACCCTTTGGTTCTAAAACTCTGTGTGTTCCATAAGGACATCCTTTTTTCATATCTAAATCATCCTTTCATATTTGATTAATTATTTTATTTGTTAAATTTTTAGCTAATACGGCCTCTACATCTTAATTTTCACAAATATATATACTATGCAACAAATATGCCACAATTTAAAATATATACCGTATTGGCTAAATATAGCCATTTAAGTTTTTTATACATGAAAAATGGATTGATTATTTTTAACCAATCTTTTGCTTTCGCCAAATTTTGAGCTATTTCCACTGCCTAAAAACAGGCACTAACTTAAAAAACAACTTTTACCTCTATAGGCAAAAGTTGTTTTTTATTTATTTACTCCCCATCATCTTCTTCTCCAAAAGGTTCACAGGCATATTCTATAGGAACTTTATCTTCTCTACTTTCTATCAATTTCACTATAGACTCAGCATATTCTCTTTCTACCTTTATACCTTTAGGATCTTCTTCCCTGTCAAAATAAAAAATGTATTTACCATCCCTAGCCCTGTAGACAATTATTCTATCTAATGTAGAAAAATCCACACTATCTTTACGATCAACAAATATCCCTTTATGTCTATATATTACACCATCTTTAGTCACAGTATTTTCTTTCTTATATACAGTAAAATAAAGAAATATTAGCCCTATGAACAATTCTCGTGTCTTTTTAGTTTTAATGCCTACAATCACTAAAATAATTCCCATGAAAAGACCAACTATCTTTAACCTTCTATTTTTCTCACTCTCTTTAATAACTATTTTATCCATGCTAAACCACCTTGTATATTATTTTAATTTTTCTTATTCATTATTATACCATCTTTTATGATAATAGTCTTCAAAATTAATTGCCATATATTATATATCCTCTTTAGTCTTTCTTAAATTATCAAATACAATATACATTACTGGAATAAATACTAAAGTTAATAAAGTTGAAAAAAAGAGTCCACCTATTACAGCTACAGCCATAGGACTTTGTATTTCAGAGCCTTCTCCTCTTCTCAATGCTAATTGTATCTACTTCTTTTATTTTAGATATATCTTTTTCTAAATTTTCAATAACATTATTAGTCTCTTGAAAACTAGAACCTGATGGCAAATCTATATTTACAATAAAGGTTCCTTCATCTACTGGAGGAAAAAACTCTCCTCCCAATATAAATAAGGGGAAAATAGTGACTACAAATATAGCTACAGCTATAAAAATTGCCCACCCTTTATGATTTAATGCCCATGAAAGTATACTTTCATATCCATCTCTTACACTTCGAAAAACTTTAGAGAACCCATTGTTTTTCTCTTCCACCTCTTTTTTCAGGGACCTAGAAGCCAACATAGGTATTAAAGTCAAAGAAACTAATAAAGATATGACTAATGAAAAAGCTACAGTAAAAGCTAATTCTTTAAAAATAGTAGCCGTAATTCCCTCTACAAATACCATAGGTGCAAATACTGCAATAGTTGTAAGGGTAGAAGCTGAAACTGCCATACTCACTTCTTTGGCCCCTTCTATACTAGCAGACTGGCTATCTAAACCATTCTCTCTTAGTCTATATATATTTTCCAATACTACTATAGAATTGTCTACAAGCATCCCTATTCCTAAAGCCATTCCACCTAAGGTCATTATATTGAAAGTAATATTGCCAAAATATAATAATATAAATGTAGCTATAATAGATGTCGGTATAGACACAGAAATTATAAGGGTAGTTTTTAAATCCCTTAAAAACAGATAAAGTATGGCTACTGCCAATACTGCCCCTATAATAGCATTTTTAAATACATTCATTATACTCATATTTATGTATTCAGCTTGGTCAAGGACTATCTCCATATCCAAGTCTGGATAATCCTTCTCTATAGCTTCTAACTCCTTATGTATCTCTTCACTAACCCTAACAGTATTAGAATCAGACTGTTTTTGGATAGATATATTTATACCTTCTTTTCCATTTATTCTAGAAACAGTAGTAGTTTCTTTATCTTCTATAGATACATCTGCTATATCTCTTAAATGTATAACACCACCTGTAGCCAAAGGTATAGGCATAGATTTTATATCTTCAATAGATTGAAACTCTCCTACTGTCTTTAACGATAATTTTTTATTACCTTTTTTTATCTGGCCAGCTGGTAGATTTAAATTTTCAGCTCCAATTAGCTGAACCAATTTATCTATAGTTAAGCCATATTTTTCAAGCTCTCCTTCTTCTAAAGATATATTGACTTCCTTCTCTTTTCCTCCTGACTCTGATCCAACCCCTTTATAACTAGTACTAACTACTGCTACAGGAACTTCTATCTTAGGCAAAAGATCTAGTGGTATCTTAGTCAAAGACACTATACCTGTTATAATAACTACACATACTATCATTAAAAGGGTAATAGGTTTCTTAACTGAAAAACTATATAGGCTCATTTCTTATCACCTCTAACAACCTTAACCTTAGAGCCATTAGATAGGAAATCCTGCCCTTTAACTATTACCTTTTCCACTTCTACAGGTATATAGTCTTCCTTTGCCTTTTCTTCTTGTTTATCTTTTTCAAATATTGAAGTACAACCTGTAAATAAAGATACTGCTAAAATAGTTAGAACCACAAGCTTTAGTTTCTTTTTCATCTCTTTTCCCCACTCCTTTGTAGCAAATCGATATAACTAACTGTAGTATATCAAGAAATTTCTGTTAATTTAAAGCTTAAAAAAGGAACTCTCTATAGAAGAATTCCTTTTGAATTATTAACAATTATGTTCTTTTGCTGCCTTAACAAAATCTCTAAATAGTGGATGTGGTTTTGTAGGTCTAGATTTAAATTCTGGATGGTATTGTACTGCTACAAACCATGGATGATCTTCCAACTCTACTATTTCCACAAGTCTTTCATCAGGTGAAACACCAGATATTATAAGTCCACTTTCTACTAGTTTATCTCTATATTCATTATTAAATTCATACCTATGTCTATGTCTTTCATAGATTAGTTGTTCACCATAGGCTTCATAGGCTTTTGAGTTTTCTTTTAATTTACAAGGATAAAGTCCAAGCCTCATAGTTCCACCTAGTTCATCTATATCCTTTTGTTCTGGCATAAGATCTATTACTGGATATGGAGTATTTTCATTTAGTTCAGAACTATGTGCATCCTTGAGTCCAACTACATTTCTTGCAAATTCTACTATTGCCATTTGCATTCCAAGACATATACCAAAGTAAGGAATATTGTTTTCTCTTGCATATTTAGCTGCACAGATCTTTCCATCTACGCCTCTATCTCCAAAGCCACCTGGTACCAATACACCGTCTAAACCTTTTAGTATTTCTTCACAGTTAGATTCACTTACCTCTTCTGCATGGATCCATTTAATATCTACATCTACATTATTAGCTATACCAGCATGAACCAATGACTCAGCTACTGAAAGGTAAGCATCCCTAAGTTCTACATATTTTCCTACCAATCCTATAGTTACTTTTCCTTCTAAGTTTTTAGATTTTTCTACAATATCTTTCCATTCACTTAAATCTAGTTCATTGCATTTCAAGTTCAAATGGTCTATTACAAGATCAGCAAGACCTTCTTCTTCAAGCATTAGTGGCACTTCATATAATGTATCTGCATCTAAATTTTGTATTACTTCTGATGGTTCTAAATCGCAGAAAAGTGCAATCTTATCTTTCATATCTTGAGAAATTGGTCTTTCTGTTCTACATATAAGAACATCTGGTTGTATCCCTATACTTCTAAGTTCTTTCACACTATGTTGAGTAGGTTTAGTTTTTAACTCCCCTGCTTTTCCTAGATAAGGAACCAATGTTACATGGATATACATAACATTTTCTTTTCCTATATCATTTTTAAACTGTCTTATGGCTTCTAAAAATGGTAATCCTTCTATATCTCCAACAGTTCCTCCAATTTCTGTTATTACTACATCTACTTCTTTTTCTTTTTCCGCTCTCATCATTCTTTCTTTGATTTCGTTGGTTATATGAGGTATTACTTGTACTGTTCTGCCTAAATACTCTCCTCTTCTTTCCTTATTTAGTACAGACCAATATATTTTTCCTGTAGTTACATTGCTATTTTTACTTAAATTTATATCTATAAACCTTTCATAGTGACCTAGGTCTAGATCAGTTTCTCCGCCATCATCAGTAACAAATACTTCCCCATGTTGATAAGGACTCATTGTACCTGGGTCTACATTTATGTATGGGTCAAATTTTTGAATAGTTACCTTAAGTCCCCTGCTTTTTAAAAGCTGACCTAAACTTGCTGCCGTAATACCTTTACCTAATGATGAAACAACACCGCCCGTAACAAATATATGCTTAGTAGGCATGCCAAAAAACCTCCTTAAAATTAATTACATTAACTATAGTATTTTATATCAATGAAAAAATTATGTCAATTTTAATAATATATATTGTAGAACAATTTAAGGAGTGGAATTCACTTATTATTAGAGTAATTTCTCCCTATCTCAAAAGCCTTTATATTTTCGTCTATAGATTTAGCAGGGACATTTTCTCTAAGGATATTCTTCCACGTTTCTGTCCTTATATGCAAATATTTAGATAATACTCCAATCATAATAGTATTGGCAACTTTAATATTTCCTGCACTTTTAGCCTCCTTTTCAGCATCTAAAGTAATGATATTGAACCTTCATATTTTTTCATCCTTATAGGTGGACAATTGGTCTTTACACAAGATCTACAGCCTATACAGATTTCTGGGTCTACATAAAAATATGGTTCCTTGATCTTGTATCTAAGAGCACAAGGTCTAGTAGCTATAATCACAGACAATCCTTTCTTTTTCAATTCCCCATTTATTATTTCCCTCGTCTTATTATAATCAAACTGGTCTACTTCTATAACATTTTTAATTCTCATAGCATTTAATATTTCCTTAATAGAAGCATCCATATCATCATCTACATTATACCTACCAGAACTAGCATTTGGCTGTCCTCCAGTCATAGCAGTAGTCCTATTGTCAAGAACAATCAAAGTCATATTGTCCTCTTCATCAGCTTGGTGCAGTAGATTTACAAACCCAGGAAGTCCAGAGTGAAAAAATGTCCCATCACCTATAACAGCAGCTATTGGTTCATCATCATTGTTCTGTCTCATTGCCTTATTCATTCCCTTTATCATACCAACACTAGCCCCCATACTTATATTGGTATGAGCCGCTTCAAATGCAGGCAATACAGCCATTGAATAGCATCCAATATCCCCAATAACTTTGACTTTTGATTTCTTCAATATATCAAATATTGGCCTATGAGGACATCCTGCACAGAACATAGGTGGACGAGATACAGTATCCATTGGCTCTACCCTTGTAAGACGTCTTTCCCTAACTACTCCAGCATTAAAAAGTCCTTCTTCTATATCTTCAATATGGAGCTCCTTTGTAAAGGAAAAATATCGTTTTCCTTCGCATTCTATACCTTTACGTTTAAGTTCATTTTCTATAAAAGGCATAGTCTCTTCCAGTACTATTATCTTTTCATACCTTTCGCCTAATTCCCTCACCTTTCTTGTAGATATTGGATAAACCATTCCCAATTTATATATACTTACAGGCAGATTCAATTCTTTTAAATTATAATACATAAGTCCAGAACTGAAACTCCCACGGCTAAAGCCGATGGGGTTCTTAGGTACTATATAGATTTCTTTAATACTCTCACTATATTAAATATAGTTACAACGCATTAAAACTATCTATTTTCCCTAAGACTTTCACTATC